>NZ_WLYN01000002.1:0-909535 GCF_009707615.1 Serratia sp. YC16
ACCACTCTTTAATAGAGTAAGGTGTTAAATCGTCAGGATGAGAACCTTAGAGGTTCGAGTCTCGCAAAGCGAGACAACATCACTCCGGTGATGGCCCGAAGGGCGAGGCCAAAGGCCGAGTTATCCTGCACGACCCACCACTCTTTAAAAGAGTAAGGTGTTAAATCGTCAGGATGAGAACCTTAGAGGTTCGAGTCTCGCAAAGCGAGACAACATCACTCCGGTGATGGCCCGAAGGGCGAGGCCAAAGGCCGAGTTATCCTGCACGACCCACCAATTCAGGAAAAAGCGCCTTTTGGCGCTTTTTTCGCATCTGTAATCCCGCACCCGAATCTTCTGCTTTCTCGTTTCAACACCGCAACGTTCTGCATCTCGTCCTTCTCTGAACGCTATACGTTCTCACCGGGGCATTATCTGCAGCGATTTGCGTGGTCAACGTCTATGTTTTTTAATCCATTAAACACTGAGTGCGCAAATATGAAAATATCAGCGGACTTTTCGCGCGATTTTAGGTATTTTGTTTAGTATATAAAACCAAGGGCGTTGCGGCAGGGAGATATTCACGCGGCAGGCGCCTAGCCTAGCATGAGATTGCAGCGATGAGTGAAATGTTTGATGTCAACGCGGCGGTGTATCCCTTCCCGCCGAAACCGGTACCGCTGGACGTAGCGGAAAAAGCCTTTTATCGCGAGAAGATCAAAACCCTGCTCACGCAGCGCAACGCGGTAATGGTCGCCCATTATTATACCGACCCGGAAATTCAGGCGCTGGCGGAAGAAACCGGCGGCTGCGTGGCGGACTCTCTGGAAATGGCGCGCTTCGGCAGCGCCCATCCGGCTTCCACGCTGTTGGTGGCCGGCGTGCGTTTCATGGGGGAAACCGCCAAGATCCTCAGCCCGGAAAAGCAGGTGCTGATGCCGACCCTGTTTGCCGAATGCTCGCTGGACTTGGGCTGCCCAGAAGAAGAGTTCCATGCGTTTTGCGACAGTCATCCCGATCGCACCGTGGTGGTCTATGCGAACACCTCGGCGGCGGTCAAAGCGCGCGCCGACTGGGTGGTGACCTCCAGTATCGCCGTCGAACTGATCGAGCATCTGGATAGCCTGGGCGAGAAGATCATCTGGGCGCCGGATCGCCATCTCGGCAGCTATGTGCAAAAGCAGACCGGCGCCGACGTGTTGTGCTGGCAAGGCGCTTGCATTGTCCATGACGAGTTTAAGACCCAGGCGCTGCGGCGCATGAAGGCGCTCTATCCGCAGGCGGCCATCCTGGTGCATCCCGAATCGCCTCAGGCGGTGGTCGAGCTGGCGGATGCGGTGGGATCGACCAGCCAGTTGATTCAGGCGGCGAAAACATTGCCGCATCAACAGCTGATCGTCGCCACCGATCGCGGTATCTTCTATAAGATGCAGCAGGCCTGTCCGGATAAGGAGCTATTCGAGGCACCGACCGCCGGAGAAGGCGCGACCTGCCGCAGCTGCGCACATTGCCCGTGGATGGCGATGAATGGCCTGAAGGCGATTGCCGAAGGGCTGGAGCAGGGGGGCGCACAGCATGAGATCCACGTGGCCGCCGCGCTGCGTAAAAAGGCGCTGGTGCCGCTGAACCGCATGCTGGATTTCGCCGCTCAGCTTAAGATGCAGGTTAAAGGCAACGCTTAACCGTTTAAAAGGATGACCTCATGAGCTTCTTCAGTACCAGCAATATTCTGGTGCATATTCCGCTTGGCGCAGGCGGTTACGATCTGTCGTGGATCGAAGCCATCGGCACGCTGTTCGGATTGCTGTGCATCTGGTACGCCAGCAAGGAAAAGATCATCAACTACCTGTTCGGCCTGATCAACGTCACGCTGTTCGCGGTGATTTTCTTCCAGATCCAGCTGTACGCCAGCCTGCTGCTGCAGCTGTTTTTCTTCGGCGCCAATATTTACGGTTGGTATGCCTGGAGCCGCCAAACCCAGGATAACCAGGCCGAGCTGCAGATCCGTTGGCTGCCGCTGCCGAAAGCGTTGGCCTGGGCAGCGGTTTGCGTCATCGGCATCGGCCTGATGACCTTCAACATTGACCGCGTGTTCGCCTGGCTGACGCAGATTGCGGTGGCGGTGATGCAAGGGCTGGGGCTGAACGTACAGATGCCTGAGCTGCAACCGGATGCGTTCCCGTTCTGGGATTCGGCAATGATGGTGCTGTCCATCGTGGCGATGATCCTGATGACGCGCAAGTATGTAGAAAACTGGCTGCTGTGGGTGGTTATCGATGTCATCAGCGTGGCGATTTTCGCCTACCAGGGCGTGTACGCGATGGCGCTCGAGTATGTCATTCTGACGCTGATCGCCCTGAACGGCTCCTGGCTGTGGATCAAGAGTGCCGGGCGCAACCATTCCAATCCGTTGTCTTCCGCTCCCTGACAACGCAGAGGGCGCCGTGATGGCGCCCTCTTGGTTTAATGGCGATGTCCCAGGTGGGAGTGCGCTTCGGCATGTGAGTGTTCACTCGGCTCCGGCGCCCGGTTGATGCCGCAGTCCGGCGTCTCGCAGTGCCGGTATTCCATCTGAATGGTCACGTGGCCAATCTTGTAGTGCTCCAACAGATAAGCCTGAATGCGTTGCAACAGCCCATCGTGGTCATGCGGCGGGATCACCTGTGCATGCAACGTCATCAGCTTCTGTTCGCCGATCTGCCAGACGTGCACGTGATGGATGTTGCGCACTTCCGGGATGTTCAGGCACAGATCTTTTTGCAGCTTGGCGATATCGACCTCCTGCGGCGTGCCTTCCAGCAGCTCGTGGAAGCTTTCCTTCAGCAGCCGCCAGGCGCTGCGCAGCACCAGACAGGAGACCAGCACCGACAGGATCGGGTCAATCGGCGTCCAGCCGGTGGCGAGAATAACGATGGCGGCGGCGATGGCGCCCACCGAGCCGAGCAGATCGCCCAGCACATGCAGCGCGGCGGCGCGCACGTTGATGTTCTTCTCTTCGCTGCCGCGATGCAGCAGCCAGAAGGCGAACAGGTTAGCCAGCAGCCCCGCTATGGCGATGATCAGCATCGGGGTACCCATCACCGGCTGCGGTTCAAAGAAACGCTGTATCGCCTCCCACAGGATGAATACCACGATCACCAGCAGCGCCGCGGCGTTGAGGAAGGCCGCCAGCGTAGTCAGACGCAGATAACCGAAGGTGTGGCGCGCGTTGGGTTTGCGTTGGGAGAAGTGCACCGCCATCAGTGCCACCAGCAGCGCGGCGGCATCGGTCAGCATGTGGCCGGCGTCGGCCAACAGCGCCAGCGAGCCCGACCAGAGACCGCCAATCACTTCGGCCACCATAAAGACGGCGGTGACTAAAAAAGCAGTCAGTAGGCGTTTACTATTACTGTCTTTCGGCAGGTGTTGGTGTGGAGTGTCCGACATTATTCATCCTTATGCATAGCGAAAGAGGGGGCGGCAGTGAGCAGAGCATCCAGCTCCGGCAATATCTGCGCCACTAACGCCTCTAATTTAGTATAAGCGGTGCCGGCAAGCTCGCCCCGGCGTGCGGTTTCCACCAGTTGCTGGCACAGCTGCGCGGCTTCCGGCAGCTGCAGCATCAGCAGGCTGCCCTTGATACGATGCGCAGCCTGCTCCAGGTGCTGCCAGTCGTTTGCGGCGACGGCGCTCGCGAGTCGCTGGCGGTCTTGCCGTAGCGTATCGCTGAGCGTCTGCGCCAGCCGCTGCATCATGGCGCGATCGCCATCCGCCATCTCTGCCAGCGTTTGCCGTAAGTCAGTAAGGACTGACTTTTTCTCCTGAGTCTGTGGTTGCTGAGCCAGTATCTGGCCGATCGCCGCCAGTGAAATCGGCTTGGTCAGGAAGTGGTCGATCGCCACCAGTGCAGGTGGGATGCGGGTGAACTCCTGCACATCCGCCGAACAGAGCACGATGCGGCAAGGCGCGCGTTGCAGCCGCTGTTCGTCGCGCCGGATCAGCCTGGCGAGCGTCAGGCCGTCGGGGCGCGGCATGTTATAGTCGATAAACAACAGATCGAACGGCTGACGACGCTGGGCCTTCAGCAGCGCATAACCTTGCTCAAAGCGGGCGGGCTGCAGCCCGAAATGGCGCAACTGGCGCTCCATCAGCAACAGATTGGTGGGGTGATCGTCGATCAACGCGGTACGCAACGAGGAAGACGGCAGGGCGAGGGGCCGCTCCTCCGGGGCGACAACCGGCGACGCGCCGCCCAGCTCAACCGGTATCGCTACCTCGACACGGGTGCCGACGCCCGGCTGCGATTGCAGCTCGATGCGGCCACCCATCTGCTCGACGATCTCCTTGCAGATCGACAGCCCCAGGCCCGTGCCTTGCACCGAGATGCGCTGCGCGCCGCGCGCGCGGTAAAACGGTTGGAACAGCTTGCCGAGCTCATCGGCGGCGATGCCGCAGCCGCTGTCGTTCACCGTCAGATGCAATACCCCCCGCAGCTCATCCTGCGCGCGCCAGCCGACGCCGACCTGAATGGCACCGCGTGGCGTAAACTTTATCGCGTTGTTTATCAGGTTGTTAGCTACCTGAAGTAAACGCTCACCATCAATGACCACCGCCTCCGGCAGCGCCGGATCCGCCACCACGCTCAACGTCAGCGGCCGTTCGCCGATCAGCGGCCGGTAGAGAGCGTCAATGCGCGCGACCCAGGGGCGCAGCGCCACCGGTTTCGGCGCCAGCGTCAGCGAACCGGTTTCCAGCCGGGCGTGATCCTGCAGGTCGTTGAGCAGGTTGAGCAGCGAAGAGGCAGAACTGTAAATCACTGGCAGGCCTTCCGGCGCGGGTTGGCGTTTGAGCTCCAGCTCCAGCAGGCCGAGAATGGCGTGCATCGGCGTACGCAGTTCGTGGCTGACGGTGGCGAGGAATTTGCTCTTCATGCGGTTTTCCGCTTCGGCGCGGCGGCGCGCCTGCTCAAGCTCTTCGCGTTCGCGTTTTTCTCGGCGCTGCAGCATGAAACGGCGCAGCGTCAGCGCCAGCAGCAGCACGGTGGCGGCGGCCAGCAGCGCCAGCAGCCAGGTGGTTTGCGGCGGCATGCGGTTGTCGTTCACCGCGTCTATCAGGTTGCTGCGATCGACGATCCATTCGTCGCGCAGCGATTGCAGAGTGTCCGCCGGGATCTGCATCAGGTTCTTATCGAGGATCGCCAACAGCAGCGGCTGATCGCGGCGTACGCCGAAGGCCACCGGATAGGGAATGTTGTTGGCGGCGAAGGCCAGCTTGATGGCGCCGGAATAGCGCGACAGCGCCAAAAAGTTGGCGGAGATGACGTTATCCACCAACGCATCCAGCTGACCGTTGGCCAGCGCGTCATACATGGATTTGCTGTCGGCGAAGCTGATGGTCTGTTCCCGCCCCGGCACCAGCCCTTGAGCCAAATCGCCCTGCAGCACACCGATGCGCTTACCGGCCAGATCGTTCCAGGTCGAGATGCCGTTGGCGTACTGGCCGACGTAAACGCCCCACAGCGAACGGTGGATAGGCATGCTGGCGCCGTAGCGCGCCTTGACGCCGCGCGCCAGCGGCAGGGCGGCGCGGAAGCTGGCCTGGTCGGACTGCACCAGCTGATCGGCTTGCTCGGCGTTGCGCGCCCACAGCGGCGCGAAACGCAGCCCGGTGTTTTGCGCGATGATGTTGAGAATATCGATGGCGTAGCCGCGCGGCTGGCCGTCGGAACCGCGATAGGCGAACGGGAAGTTGTTCTCGATGGCGGCGTAGTAAACCACGCGGTGGCTCGCCACCCAGTTTTTCTCCATCGTCGTCAGATCGGCATTGCCGGTGTCGAGGTAGCTGGGGATCTTTTTACTCCAGCGGCTCTGCAGGGCGTTCATCAGTTCCATCGGCGCGTCGGCGATGGCGGTGTCCAGCGTGTCTATCAGCCGTGGGTCGGCGGCGGCGAACACGAAGGACAGATTGCCCAGGTTCTCGTTGCTTTCAATCTGATAGAGCTGGCCGAGCTGCAGCTGGTCGATGATAAAGCTGGCGCTGGCCTCGTCGGCGATAAAGTAGTCGCTGCTGCCGTTGAGCAGCGAATAGACCGCCTGCAGGTTGTTGTCGTAACGCTGGATCTGTGACGCCACCGCCTGCAGGGCGCCGCCGGACTGCATGTCGGTCAGCGCGCCGATCGCGACGCGGGCGTTGGCGGAATTGAGCATCACCGGCCGATCGTTGCTGCGATCGCGCAATACGCGCAGGTTGCTGACGTAATAGGGCTGGGAAATTTCCAGGCCGTGCAGCGCTTCACTTTGCGGGATGCCGTACAGCAGATCGACCTTGCCGTCGTGCAGCGCCTGCTCCAGCTGCGTCAGGTCGGCGAAGCCGTAAATGGCGAAGCGGATGCCGGTCACCTGCTGGATATAGCCGAGGTAGTCGGCGTTCAATCCGTACAGATCGTCGTCCACGATGATGTTGTACGGGCTGGTGTTCTCGCTGATGATGCCGACGCGCAGCGTACGATCGCGCCAGGGGTTCTTCTCGCCGACGATCAGCATGTTCTCGGGGGTATTCAGGTTGCTGACCAGCTGATAGCGCACCGGTTCCGCCGCCTGCGCCAGGCCGCACCACAGCAACAGCAGCAGCAGGGCGCGGCGCATCATGGCGCCAGCTCTTTAAACACCGCCGCCAGTTCCAGCAGGTTGCCGGCGCCGGTTTTGCGCTGGATATTTTTCTTGTGGGTGCTGACGGTCTTGTTGCTGATGTGCAGCAGGTCGGCGATCTGCAGATTGGACAGCCCCTGGCTCAGCAAACCCAGCACCTCGAGCTCCTTGGGCGTGAGCTGCCCGCCGTCCGCCGTCGGCGCTTCTTCGGTCAGCGCGGCGGCGGGGAAGTGGGTTTCTCCGTCCAGCACCTGCTCGATCGCCTGTACCAGGTGCGCCAGCGAGCTGCCTTTATTGACGAAACCGTTGGCGCCGGCGGCATGGGCCATGCGCGCATAGACCTCGGCTTCCTGCGCGGTGTAGATCAGGATCGGCTGCTGCGGGTAGCGGCGGCGGATTTTTTTCAACAGCTGCAGCCCGTCGACCTGCGGCAGGCCGATATCCAGGATCACCAGGCCGAAAGCGGCCTCGGCCAGCAGGGCCAGCGCCTGAACGTCGTCCTGCGCCGCCTGCAGGCGGTAGGGGCGGGATGATTTCATTAGCGCCGCTTCCAGTGCGACATGAACCACCGGGTGGTCATCAACTAATAACAGAGAGGGCATGTTCAACTCGGGTCACTTTATATTCCGATCGCTAGCATAGCGAAAAAGGAGGCTCTGCGCTCCCCTGATGAAACAGCACAATCTGCTGTTAATTTGGCGGTTCCAGCGGCGGGGGGCAAAGGTGATTTACAGCGCCATTCTCACAGGCTAGATTGTTGGGATCTACACCGTTACGCACTGCGAAAGACCCCACGATACCGAATGGAAAAGCTATGAATTACCAAAACGACGATTTACGCATTAATGATATTAAGGAACTCCTGCCGCCGGTGGCTTTGCTGGAGAAATTCCCGGCCACTGAACGCGCGGCAAAGACGGTGTCCCAGGCCCGCAGCGCAATTCACAATATCCTACGCGGTAGCGACGATCGCCTGCTGGTGGTGATTGGCCCTTGCTCTATCCATGATACCCAAGCCGCCAAAGAGTACGCGGGGCGTCTGCTGGCGCTGCGTGAAGAGCTGAAGGGCGAGCTGGAAGTGGTGATGCGCGTGTACTTCGAAAAACCGCGCACCACCGTGGGCTGGAAAGGCTTGATCAACGATCCGCAGATGGACAACAGCTTCAACATCAACGACGGCCTGCGCCTGGCGCGCAAACTGCTGGTGGAAATCAACGACAGCGGCCTGCCGGCTGCCGGCGAATTCCTCGACATGATCACGCCGCAATATCTGGCGGATCTGATGAGCTGGGGCGCCATCGGCGCGCGCACCACGGAGTCGCAGGTGCACCGCGAACTGGCCTCCGGCCTCTCTTGCCCGGTCGGCTTCAAGAACGGTACCGACGGCACCATCAAGGTGGCGATCGACGCCATCAACGCCGCCGGCGCGCCGCACTGCTTCCTGTCGGTAACCAAGTGGGGCCACTCGGCGATCGTTAACACCAGCGGTAACGGCGACTGCCACATTATCCTGCGCGGCGGCAAAGAGCCGAACTACAGCGCGGCGCATGTGAAAGACGTCAAAGCCGGCCTGAGCAAGGCCGGGCTGCCGGCGCAGGTGATGATCGACTTCAGCCACGCCAACAGCAGCAAACAGTTCAAAAAGCAGATGGACGTGAGCGCGGACGTTTGCGGGCAGATTGGCGGCGGTGAAAAAGCGATTATCGGCGTGATGATCGAAAGCCACCTGGTGGAAGGCAACCAGAACCTCGAAAGCGGCGAACCGCTGGTTTACGGCAAGAGCGTAACCGACGGCTGCATCGGCTGGCAGGACACCGAAACCGTGCTGCGCGATCTGGCGGCGGCGGTGAAAACGCGCCGCGGTTAATCGCCAATATGAGAAGGGCCCGGCAGCGGGCCCTTGTTTTTTCCAGCCACTGTGTTCCTCCCTGCCGCCGGCTAATTTAAGGCTTACAATTAACAGGCCAATTAAATCATTAAGCAGCCGCCTTCGCATTATTCCTATTTAATAAAAGAGTCATTGTCACTGCTCGCGGCATTGTGCTTATATAAGACGATTTTTTATTCCGCAAACCCCACATGACTAATAAGTGGGGAGCGGCATGACCTATTCCTTTCAGGACGAAAGAATTATGACAAGCAATACCTCGCAGCCGCTGGGGCTGCACAGAATTAAATTCCATGGGAAAGGTGGCGAGTACTTCGCTATTTGGTTGGTCAACGCATTATTGACCATCGTGACCCTGGGCATCTATTCCGCCTGGGCGACGGTGCGTCGCCGTCGTTATTTCTACGGCAACACGGAATTGGACGGCGATCGTTTCGATTACCATGCGCAACCGCTGCAAATTCTGAAAGGGCGGCTGTTGGTGATCGGCGGCATCATCGTGTTTTATATCCTGCTGGCGGTGACGCCGCTGCTGGGGCTGCTGGCTTTGCTGGTGTTGCTTGCCCTGCTGCCGTGGATCGTTATCCGCAGCTGGCGCTACAATGCGATTATGTCGAGCTATCGCGGCGTGCGTTTTAATTATGTCTGTCGCACCGGGCGCGCTTATTGGGCGTTGCTGTTCTGCCCGCTATTGCTGATTATCGGGCTTTATGTCGGCTTAATCATTTTACTCAGCATTGGCAGCGGTTTTGACAGCATCAACGCCATCAGTTTGATGCTGGTGTTGACGCTGCTGTTGGCCGTGCCGGCATTCGCCGCCGTCAACGGTATTATTAGCGCACTGCAGCACGATCTGTACGTCAATAATCTGTTCTTCGGCCGCACGCCGTTTATTGCCGAGCTGAAAAAGTCGGCCTTTATCAAATTTGCCTTGATCGGCCTGCTCATTTTCCTGCCATTCATGTTGGCAGCGCTGGTGTGCATGGGGTCGTTCATCCTGTCCCTGTACCAAATGGTATTGATGGGTATATTGACGAATGAAACTGCCGATTTGCTGGTGCTGGAGAATATTGGCAGCCTGCTGCTGATGATGGTGGTGCTGCTGATTGGTGCCTTGATCGCCGGCAGCTATCAGGTTGTCGCCCAACGCAACTATCTGTTTAACCAGACGGCGTTGAACGGCAACATCAAACTGCGTTCTTCCATGCAAACGCTGCCGTATATGGGGCTGCTGATCACCAATACCCTGATCACCCTGTTTTCGCTCGGTTTCGCGGTGCCGGTGGCGGAAGTGCGCCACGCCCGTTATCTGGCGGAATGCACGACGGTTGAAGGCGATCTGGCGTTGCTGGACATCACGGCGCATCAGGAAACCGCCAACAGCGCGGTGGCCGAAGAGGCGGTGCAGGCGCTGGATCTGGGCGGCAGTTTCTGAGGCGCCGATGATCCTCCAGGGCGCCTACCAGTTGCCGGGGCGGGCCGCGCGCGAAGCGGCCCGCCTGCTGGTGAACGAAAGCGGCGAGGGTGTAACGCTGCAGCGGCAGGATGAGCAGCGCTACATTCCCTTGGCGGATATCGCCGTTTCTGACGCGCTGGGCACGATTCCCTTGACGCTGACCTTCAAAGGCGGCGGGCGGTTTGTGCCGGACGACGACGCGGCCTTCCGCCGCTGGTTTTATCAGCGCCGTCCGCCGGGTTGGGTGCATCGCCTGGAGCGCCACAAACGCGGCGTCGCGCTGGCGCTGCTGATGACGCTGCTGGCGGTCGTGGCTTACGTTTACGTGGTGTTGCCGTGGGCGAGCAGCGAGATCGCCATGCGTATCCCCACCTCGGTGGAACAGACGCTGGGCGAACACACGCAGACGTTTTTGAGCCAGAGCGGCTTCAAGCCCTCTGCACTCCCGGCCGAGCGGCAGCGGGCGTTGCAGCAACTGTTCCGGCAGGTGATGCCGGCCGAAATGCGCCAGGAGCGCACGCCGCTGTCGCTGAAACTGATGGCGGCGCCCGGTGCGCCAAACGCCTTTATGTTGCCGGACGGCACGCTGGTGATCAGCGATGGGCTGGTTGCGTTGTCGAAAAACGACGATGGGCTGGCGGCGGTGATGCTGCACGAAATGGGGCATCATGCCCATCGCCACTCGATGCGCATGCTGGTGCGCTCGTCACTGGTGGCGTTGACGCTGATGTGGATGACCGGCGACGTCAGCGGCATTGGCGACACGCTGCTGCAGTCCGCGTCCTTCGTGAATGAGATGCAGTTTTCCCGCGGGATGGAGCGCGAGGCGGATGGCTTCGCCATCGCGCAAATGCAGCGGCAGGGGCGTTCGCTGGCGGAAATGGCGGCAATCTACCGCGCATTGGCGCAGGCGCCTGAACGAGAAACGAACGATGGCTGGGCGCTGCCGGCCTGGCTCAGCACCCATCCGGCGATGCAGGAGCGGCTGGAGGCGGTGAACGAGGCGATGGCGCAACAGCAGAAATAAAAAAGCCCCCGGTGAAAACCAGGGGCTTTTTCGTTACCGGGAACGGGCGAAATTACTTCGCTTTGCCCTGGTTCGCCACGGCCGCCGCTTTTGCAGCGATCTCGTCGGCGTTGCCCAGGTAGTAACGTTTGATGGGTTTGAAGTTCTCGTCGAACTCATACACCAACGGCACGCCGGTTGGGATGTTCAGCTCGAGGATTTCGTCTTCGCTCAGGTTATCCAGGTATTTCACCAGCGCGCGCAGCGAGTTGCCGTGCGCCGCAACGATCACGCGCTCGCCGCTCTTGATGCGTGGCAGGATCTCTTCGTCCCAGTAAGGAATAACGCGATCGATGGTCAGCGCCAGGCTTTCGGTCAGCGGCAGCTCTTGCTCGGTCAGCGAAGCGTAGCGCGGATCGTGGCCAGGGTAACGTTCGTCTTCTTTGGTCAGCTCCGGCGGGGTCACCGCGAAGCCGCGACGCCATTGTTTCACCTGCTCGTCGCCGTATTTCTCAGCGGTTTCCGCTTTGTTCAGACCCTGCAGCGCCCCGTAGTGACGTTCGTTCAGCTTCCAGGATTTTTCGGTCGGCAACCAGGCCTGATCCAGCTCGTCGAGGATGTTCCACAGGGTGTGGATCGCGCGCTTCAGTACGGAGGTGTAAGCGAAGTCAAAAGTGAAGCCTTCATCTTTCAACAGCTTGCCTGCTGCTTTCGCTTCGGTACGGCCCTTGTCGGACAGATCAACATCATACCAACCGGTGAAGCGGTTTTCTTGGTTCCACTGGCTTTCGCCGTGACGCACCAGAACCAGCTTAGTTACAGCCATAGCTTAACTCCTTAATAATCTGACATTTCAATGATAACGAAAATCATTATATTGCCGCGGGCCGGGGCTCGGCAATCGATAGTGTCTAACCATAGCCAATTTCTTGCCGCAAAGTAAGGGCTGGCGAAAGGAAAAAGCTGAATCGTTCAGGCTGGCGCTGCGAGGGAGAAACGGCGCGCCGAAATCGCTTCGTGCGCGCCGTGGCGTGGGGTAAATCAGGCCGATTTTTTCAGGCAGTTGCTCATGAAGGTTTTACGCGCGTCGCCCTTCAGATTCTTGGTCTTGGCGTCGGCGTTGCAGGTTTTCATTTTCTGCTGCTGCGGCGTCAGGGTTTTGCCCGTCGCGGCGGTGCCTTCAGATTTCAGGCAGGTGCTCATAAAGGTAGAGCGATCCGCGCCTTTCAGCGACTTGGTGGATGCTTGCTGGTTGCAATCGGTCATGCGTTTCTGCTGGGCCGCCTGCGCCGGCGAAGGCGTTTTCGTCGCCGTCGTCGCGTCGGCCGCCATCAGATTGGTGCTCAACATTAAGCCCGCCAGCAATGGAAGTGCAGTAATCAGACGCATAGGTGTTCCTTCAGCTATTGATTGGCCGCCATCGGCCGAAAATTGTGACGTTGCACAAGGTGTTGTGCTTATCACGGTAGCCTGAGTGTAGTGCGCACTTTGGAATAAGGAAAGGTGGGTGCCGGCGGGGGGAGAGCGCTAAAAGGTAAGCATTTATAACAAATCGCCCCCGGCCGCACGGCGAGGGGCGTGGCGGGTCAGATAGGATAAAACTGATAATGCGTGGCGCTGCGGTAGCGGTTCCCCGGTTGCAGCCAGCAGTCCGGCTGCGGCCATTCAGGATGGTGCGGGCTGTCCGGCAAAAATTCGCTTTCCAACGCCAGGCCGGCGTGGTTGGCGTAGCTGCCGCCGTCGCGCGCCGGCGTGCCCGCCAGATAATTACCGCTGTAGAGTTGCAGCGCGGGCGCGTCGGTAAACACGCTCATCTGCACTTGCCCGTCGGCGGACCATAAATGGGCCGCCGGGCACTCCAGCGCGCCGCAGGTACGGTGCAGCAGAAATGCGTGATCGTAACCTTTGACCCGCTGCTGGTCGCGATCGCGCAGAAAATCCTGCAGCAGCGTTTTCGGCTGGCGAAAGTCCATGCCGCTGCCGTCCACCGCCGTCAGCCCGGCGCAGGGAATGCCCTCGGCGTCGACGGGCAGATAGCGATCGGCGAACAGCTGCAGCCGCTGGGCGCGGGCGTCGGCGTCGGCGCCGTCCAGGTTGAAATAGGCGTGGTTGGTCAGGTTGACCGGGCAGGGGCGATCGACCTGCGCCAGATAGCTGATTTCTACACGATTGTCGTGAGTCAGGCGGTAGCAAACCTGCACGTCGAGGTTGCCGGGGAAGCCCTGATCGCCATCCGCTGAATGCAGCGCATAGCAGACCTGCTGCGCATCATGCTGCACCCGGCGCCAACGGCGGGCATGAAAACCGTCGGGGCCGCCGTGCAGCTGGTGGGCACCCTGATTGGCGGCCAGCGCATGGGGTTTCCCGCCGATGGACAGATTGGCGTTGGCGATGCGGTTGGCGTAACGGCCGACGGTGGCGCCCAGATAGGCGCCCTGTCGTTGGTAGTCCGCCGGGCTGCGGCAACCCAGCAACAGCTCGCGCTTTTCACCGGATTTGAGCGGCAAGACGGCGGACAACCAGGTGGCGCCCCAGTCCATCAGCGTCACCGTCATGCCGCCGGCGTTTTGCAACTGCGTCAGTTGGTAAGGCTGCCCATCGGGGGCGGCTGCCGCCGTTGCCGTCAGCATGGGCCGGCGCCTTGCGAAGCCTGGCAAACATAGAAGGTTTCCCGCAGCCCACCGGTTTGCCGCGGATACTCGTGCGCCACGGCGGCACGCACCGTCTCCACGAGATCCTGCGGCATCAGCGCGACGATGCAACCGCCAAAGCCGCCGCCGGTCATGCGTACGCCGCCGCGCGGGCCGATCGTCGCTTTGACGATCTCGACCAGCTTATCGATAGGTGGCACGGTGATTTCAAAGTCGTCGCGCATCGAGGCGTGAGACTCCGCCATCAGCCGCCCCATGCGTTGCAGATCGCCGGCCGCCAGCGCGTCGGCCGCCGCCAGCGTGCGGGCATTCTCGCTGATGACATGGCGCGCGCGTTTGGCCACCAGCGGAGCCAGCTGATGTTGACGCGCTTCGAACTGTTCGGGGCTGACGTCGCGCAGCGCCTTGACGCCAAAGAAACGCGCTGCTTCTTCACACTGTTTGCGGCGGGTGTTGTACTCGCTGTCCACCAGCCCGCGTTGCACATTGGAGTTGATGATCACCACCGCGACGTTGTCCGGCATCGGCACCGCACGGGTTTCCAGCGAGCGGCAGTCGATCAGCAGGGCGCTGCCGCGCCGGCCGAGCGCGGAGATCAGCTGGTCCATGATGCCACAGTTGCAGCCGACGAACTGGTTCTCCGCTTCCTGACCGTTCAACGCCAACGCTACGCCGTCCAACGGCAGCTGATAAAGCGCCTGCAGCGCCTGGCCCACTGCCACTTCCAGCGCGGCGGAGGAGCTGAGCCCCGCGCCCTGCGGCACATTGCCGGCGATCACCAGATCCGCGCCGCCGAAGTCGGCGCTGCGGCGCTGAAGATGCTTCACCACGCCGCGCACATAGTCAGACCAGCGCTGATCGGGATGGCTGACGATCGGATCGTCGAGCGAGAATTGATCCTGCTGATTCTGGTAATCGGCGGCCAGCACCCGGATCTGGCGGTCGTCGCGCTTGGCGCAGGCGATGACGGTTTGGTAATCGATGGCGCAAGGCAGCACGAAGCCGTCGTTGTAATCGGTATGCTCGCCGATCAGGTTCACCCGCCCCGGCGCCTGGATGGTCAACGCCGGCGCGTAGCCGAAGTGTTCGGTAAACAGGGAATGGGTAAGCGGTTTCAGGCTCATGCTTGGGCTCCGGCTTCACGGTAATGAATATCGCTGACGGCGCGCAGACGCGCTGCGGCCTGTTCGGCGGTCAGGTCGCGCTGGGTTTCCGCCAGCATCTCGTAACCGACCATAAATTTGCGCACGCTGGCTGAACGCAGCAGCGGCGGGTAGAAATGGGCGTGCAGCTGCCAGTACCGGTTGTCGGCGCCGTTGAACGGCGCACCGTGCCATCCCATCGAATAGGGGAAGGAGCACTGGAACAGGTTGTCGTAACGGCTGGTCAGCTTCTTGAGCGCTAGCGCCAGATCTTGGCTTTGCGCCGCGCTGAGATCGGTGATGCGCTGCACCGCCGCCTTCGGCAGCAGCAGCGTTTCAAACGGCCAGGCGGCCCAGTAGGGCACTACCGCCAACCAGTGTTCGGTGTTCACCACGATGCGTTCGCCTGCGGCCAGCTCGCGCTGCGCATAGTCCAACAGCAGTGGGGACGCGTATTGCTGGAAATAGTCGTGCTGCAGGCGATCTTCGCGCTCGGCCTCGTTCGGCAGGAAACTGTTGGCCCAAACCTGCCCGTGCGGGTGTGGGTTGGAGCAGCCCATCGCCGCGCCTTTGTTTTCAAACAGCTGCACCCAGGGATAGTGTTTGCCCAGCTCAGCGGTTTGCGCCTGCCAGGCGGCGACCACCTGCTCCAGCGCCGGCAGCGTCAATTCGGGCAGGGTCTTGCTGTGATCGGGAGAGAAGCAGATCACCCGGCTGACGCCGCGCGCGCTCTGGCTGCGCATCAGCGGATCCTGGCTGTCGGGCGCTGGCGGCGTATCGCTCATCAGCGCGGCGAAATCGTTGGTGAAGACGTAGGTACCGCGGTAATTTGGATTGCGATCGCCGGTGACGCGTGCGTTGCCCGGGCACAGGAAGCAGTCTGGATCGTGCGCCGGCAGCGTTTCCGTGGGGACTGCCTCCTGCTGGCCCTGCCAGGGGCGTTTGGCGCGGTGCGGTGAGACCAGCACCCACTGACCGCTCAGCGGGTTGTAGCGGCGGTGTGGATGATCGATAGGGTTGAATTCCGTCATACGGTTCCTTTCTTGGCGTCGACGAGGGTGTAATCGCTTCCAACTGCCGTCTTGACACGCCCGTTGCTGAACAGGGAGAGGACAATGCGCAAAAAGATAGCATGGCTACTGCGATAAAAAGGTGATCTAACGCGAAAAATGGAATCGTTTACACTTCAATGGAAAGCACCCGACTTGCGGACAGAGGCTGATTGTTGAGTGGCTCGAGACGTTGTGGTGCGATATTGATGATAGCGTTTTCACCCGCTTGGCCGGCAGAGAGGAGATCTCTGCCGGCGTCGGGCGTTAAGGGTGCTGATACAGCGGGTAGGTGAAGAACAGCAGGTGAGTCAGGTTAAGCCCGAAGTGGAACAGAATCGGCACCCACAGGCGGCCGCTCCACATCCACGCCAGGCCGTAGATCAACCCGGCCAGGGTGGCGAAGATCACCATCAGCATGCCGCCGGCCAGATGCGCGGCGCCGAACACCAGGGCGGCGACGATCAGCGCTGGCCAGGCGCCCAGCCATTGGCTGAGACGTTGCTGCAGGTAGCCGCGAAACAGCGCTTCTTCGGCCATGCAGACGAAGAACAGGTTCGCCATCACGAACGGCAGGATCCAGGCGGGCGCATGCAGTTCGATTTTTAAACCGCCCAGCGCTACGGCCAACAGCAACAGCGCCGGTACGCTGACGATCAATGCAATCCAGGAACCCGAGGCGGCGTTTTTTTCCGCTTTATCGGTTCTGAACAGCGTTGGCAAGCAGGCGAACAGCAGGAAAGGCACCATTGCCTTATCGAAGTTGTAATACATGGTGAACGGCGCGCTGAGCGGGCCGGCTTTTTCGCCGTCGATCATCAGCTGGTTGTGGATGCCCGGTACCAGATGCAAGAACAGCGCCACGCAGCCGGCGACCACCAACCCTTCCAGCGCGATTGCCAGATTGCGTTGCGCGCGAAAATGGTGACGCAACCCCGCCAGCGCCACGATCGCCAGCAGATAACTCAGGCTGAGCGGCGTCAGCACCCCATGATAAAGCCCCATGCCCGCCGAGGCGGCCAGGATCACCCAGGCTATCAGCCGGTTATACGGCAAGAAAAATAACGAAGCAGCCAGAACGCCCCACATAATATGTCCCTTTAAAATATGTACACGGCGCTCAGCGCCTTTGCGGCGTGCGATGATGGCGAAATTGAGCGCTAAAGCGGATAGTAGCACACCAGAATGACGCTAAAGGTCGGGGCAGTGATGGATTTGTGCATGTTGCCGGCCCACACGACCGGCGACAACGCGGGTTAGCCTTTCATCCAGGCCTGCGAACGGGTGATTTCGGCCAGGTTTTGCAAGGTATCGAGGCTTTGCTGGTGGATCTCCTGCGTGGGGGCCGCGCACAGGTCTTGCAGCACGGTCACCTGGAAACCGGCGTCGTGCGCCTGACGCGCAGTGCTCTCGATGGCGAGCGGCGTGCTGACGCCCGCCAGCAGCAGATGATGGCACCTATGCTGGCGCAGCCAGGCTAACAAATTGTTACCGGAGAAAGCGCTCACCGCCGTTTTTTCAAACTGCAGATCGCTCTCTTCCTGATGCAGTTCGGGCGACCAGCGGCAGCCCGGGCTGTTTAACCGCAGCGCGCCGATCTGTTTGAGATGGTTGAACAGCGGCGAGTGGGGCGGAATGTCGTGATAATCGTCGGCGAATCCCACCCGCACCCAAATCACCGGGATTTTTCGCACCCGGGCATAGGCCGCGGCGGCATTGACGTTGGCGAGCAGGTGGGTCGCCGCCACCTGTTCGCGGCAGTGGTTGGCGCGCCCTTTGGGCCCGATCAGATCCTCGATCAGGTCGATGATAATCAACGCAGCGGACATGGCGTCTCCAGAAAATGGCCTTCTTTCTTTCTATGATAAAAGGCCAAATGTGATGTGCTGCGGTGAAGTGTTGCCGGATATGTTTCCGCCACGTCCTAGATGGAGGCTGCCGCCAGCCGCTGATGTTGGTAGCCGTAGCCGCCCTCGCCATCGGGCACGAAGCTGAGGCGATGAGTGATGCACTGCGGCGCGTCTTCGGCATGGTGCGAGACGAACAGCAGCTGGGTGGCGCCCTGGCCGATCAGCACATCGATGAAGCGGCGCACCAGTTGGCGATTGAGCGGATCCAAGCCTTGCAGCGGCTCGTCGAGGATCAGCAGCGCCGGATGCTTCACCAGCGCGCGGGCGATCAGCGCCAACCGCTGTTGGCCCCAGGAAAGGCTGTGGAACGGGGCGTCACCGTGGGCGCCGTCGAGCCCGAGCAGCGCCAGCCATTGTTCGGTCAGTTGCCGCTGACGATCCGAAACCGCCTGATAAATGCCGATCGAATCGAAGAACCCTGACAGCACCACGTTGCGCACGCTGGTGTTGACGCGATAATCCAGGTGCAGGCTGCTGCTGACATAGCCGATATGGCGTTTGATTTCCCAGATGGTTTCCCCGCTGCCGCGCCGGCGGCCGAACAGCGTCAGATCGTTGCTGTAACCCTGCGGATGATCGCCGGTGATCAAACTGAGCAGGGTGGATTTGCCGGCACCGTTCGGGCCGACGATCTGCCAGTGTTCGCCGGGATTAACCTGCCAATTGAGGTGGTTGAGGATCGGCCGATCGTCATAACTGACCACGCCGTCGCGCAGGACGATCAGCGGACGATCCGTCGGCAGGGCGATCTTCTGTGTCGGATCCTCGGTCTCCGGCAGGGCCAGCCCGCTGAGATTTTCGCTGTGCGCCAGCTGCGCCACCAGCGCATCCGCCATCACCTGCCGGCGTGGCCCGCGGCTGGTCAGGGTGCAGTCAGCCAGCACGCCTACCTGCTTGACAAAGTCCGGTATCTCGTCAAAACGGTTGAGCACCAGCACCAGGGTTTGGCCCTGGGCGGAAAGCTCGCTCAGCAGCGCGGCGAGCTGCGTGCGTGAGTGCACGTCCAGTCCGTCGAAGGGTTCGTCGAGGATCAGCAGCTCGGGCTCGGGCATCAGCGCCCGGCACAGCAGGGTCTTGCGCGTTTCGCCGGTAGACAGGTATTTGAAGCGGCGCGTCAGCAGGCCGGTGATGCCGAACTGCGCGGCCAGCCGCTCACAGCGAGCGGCGTCTTTCACCTCTTCCTGAATGATCTCCGCCGCTGTGCGGCCGGTGTCGTCTTCGTCCGCGCTGAGCAGGTCGGTGTTGTTGCGTTGCCATTCGTCGCTGACCATTTTCTGCAGCTGCTCTAAGGAAAGGCGCACCGCATGTTGAAAATCGCTGCGGCGCTCGCCGCTCAGCAGAACCAGTTCGTCAGCCAGCGCGCGCGCCAGGGCGGATTTGCCGCTGCCGTTGGCGCCGACGAAGGCCCAGCTGTCGCCGGCCTGGATCGCCAGCGCGTCCAGCGTCAGGATGCGGGTATCGCTTAAGCGGAATGAACCTTGCGAAATGTGCAACGACGACATCACCTGTTCCTTTTTTTGCAATTATTTGCCTTAGAAATAGGCGCATTGCAGGGGGATGTCAATCAACAAAAACGCAACGTCACGTTGCGCTTAACACAACGTGGCGACAATCACGCGATCGGCGTTGAACAGGGCGTGTACGGCGTCGCCGACGCTCAGCCGCAGACGCTGCAGCTCCGTCGTCGTCAACGTGGCGCACAGGGTTTCGCCGCCCGCCAGCGTCACCAGCACCTCGCTGTGTTCAGCGCCCGGCTGAATGGCGGCCACCACGCCCGCCAGGGCGTTATCCGCGTCGGCGTTATCGGCCGCATCGACGCTTAATCGCACCCAGGGCGCCTTGATCAGCGCTAGCAACTCTTTGCCGGGCGCCAGCTGCAGCCGGTCGGCGCTTTGCTGGGTTATGGCCGCCGTCAGACGGGTGCTGCCGTCGTTCAACAAAATCGCCAGATGCTGCTGCACCTGCTGATGATCGCGTTCGATCACGGTGCCGAAAAACTGATTGCGCGCGCTGGTTTGCAGCGAAAAGCGCGAGATGGCCGCCAGCAGGCTGTCGAGCGGCAGATCGTCCTGCTGCAACACGTCGAAGGCTTTTTGCTGCACCTGGCCCAGCAGGTCATACAGTTGGATCAGCCGCTGGCCATAGTGCGTCAGCTGCGCGCCGCCACCGCCTTTCCCGCCGGTGGCGCGGTCCACCACCGTTTGTTCCGCCAGCTGATTCATCTCATTGATGGCGTCCCAGGCGCTTTTATAGCTAATGCCCGCCAGCTTGGCGCCCTGGCTGATGGAGCCGGTGTGCTGCACCTGTTTCAGCAGCGCGATGCGGCGCGGATCGGCGAACAGCTTTTGCTGGAGTTTGAGAGTCAGAAGAATTTCGGCCTGCATAGCGCATCCTGTCGGCGGCAAAAATCTTATTGTCGCCGATTTGGCGGCAAAGCGCCAAACGCAGTGCGTTGGAGAGCGAGGTAATAAAGACTGGTATTGCTTTGTTGTTATAATATAACATAACAGAAAAACGATAAGGCTTTACGCCGGCTGCGGCCGGTTTTTATTTCACCACAGGGATGCTCCACATGAGTACGACACGCCGGCGTCTTAGCGCGCCCAGAAAATCTTTATGCCTTGCCGCCGCATGGGTCGGCAGCGCCTTGGCGGCGCCGTCGGCTTTCGCCGCCGACTGCGATAAAGCCCGCAATGCCACGGGATGCGAAGAACATCTCACCGTGGAGGCGGCGTCCCCCGCCGGGCGCTACGATGCGTTGAACGCCGTGAGCCGCAGCGCGTCGCAGCTTGGGCTGACCGCTCAGGAGACGCCGCGCAGCGTCGACATCATCAGCGCGCGGGCGATCCAACAGCGGGGCGACCGCTCGCTGGCCGCCGCCGTCGAGCACGCCACCGGCCTGTCCGGCGTGGCCTCGCCGACGTTATCCAATAACTTTTCCGCCCGTGGTTTCCGGCCGATCGCCTGGCTGTATAACGGCGTAGAAATGCCCGGCAGCACGCTGCAGCTGGGCGATCCGGCGCATTACGACAGCATCGAGGTGCTGCGCGGGCCGGGATCGGCGCTGAACGGCCTGAGCGCAGCGGGCGGCAGCGTCAACCTGATCTCGCGGCGGCCAACCTTCAGCCGCCAGCCGTTCGAGCTCGATTATGGCCTCGGCAGCTACCGCAGCCAGCGCTTGCATCTGGGAGCCGGCGGTGCGCTGGTGGACGATGCGGTGGCGTACCGGCTGGACGTCAGCGGCAACGACAGCGGCAGCAACGTGCAGGACGAACGCGATCGGCAGAAACGGGTTTCCGGCTCGTTGCTGTTTAAGCTGACGGACGATGCGCTGTTGACGCTGAGCCTGGACCGCATGCTCAATCGTACCAACAACCCTTATTACGGCACGCCGCTGCTGGACGGACGCATCGCCGGCGAGCTGCGCGACATCAATTACAACAACCTGACCGACAGCCGCATCCAGAGCAACGCCACCGCATTTCAGGCCGGTCTGGACTGGTTTATGACGCCCGAAGTGGAATGGCATAACCAATTCTATTACTACAGCGGCTTTCGCGAATGGCGCAACGTCGAGCGTTTTCGCGTCGCGGCGGCGGCCCGGCTCGGCGACGTCAACCGCGACTCCTTCGGCGCCCTGGCGCATGACGACGATCTGATCGGCAACCGCAGTTCGCTGGTGTTCGATCGCGCCATCGCCGGTTTCGATAACCGGTTGCTGGTCGGCTTCGACCTGAGCAAGCGGCATTTCCAGTACTACTCCAACGGCTTCCCCGGCTCGGAAGATGTGCCGCTCGGCGCGCCGCCCAGAGAGTCGTTCGCTCAGGGTACTGACCGCCAACGCGCGCCGGTGCGCCATGTCACCCAGAACCAGTACGCCGCCTTTCTCGAGGATCGCTTCAGCCTGACCGAGCGTTTAGCGTTGCTGGGCCAGCTGCGCTACAACCATATGAACATGGACTGGCGCTTCCAGGGGCCGCAGGAAGAGAGCCGCGCGCATACCTACGTGTTCAGCACCTGGAGCCTGGGCCCCAGCTATGCATTGACCGATAACCTCAGGCTCTACGCCAACTACACCACCGGCCAGGAGCCGGGCAACGATCTGTTCTTCCTCGGCCCAACGCAGACCGACCTGCCGTTGACGCGGGCGCGCCAGTGGGAGGCCGGCGCCAAAGGGCAGTTCTGGGGTAACAAGGGCCAGGCGACGCTGGCGCTGTACGAACTGCGCAAGGACAACCTGTTTGTGCCTGACGCGCAGCGGCCGGATGCGTTGAACGCGGTAGGCAGGCAGACGTCGCGCGGCATCGAGCTTGGCGTGGTGCTGCGCCCCGACGAGCGCTGGGAGTTGGCCGGCAACGCCGCCTACACGCACGCCCGCTACGACGACTATCGCGGCGGCAGCCCGCTGCGCAGCTACAACGGCAATCGCCCGGCCTATATCCCGGACTGGACCGCCAATCTCAGCGTGCATTATCAGGCGACGGCGCGCCTGGGGTTGGCTTCTTCGCTGCGCTACGTCGGCAGCAGTTACAACGACGACGCCAATCAGCGCAAGATGCGCGCGTACACCACGCTCGATCTGGCGGCGGACTATCAGCTTACGCCGATCGTCGATGTCGGTTTTCGCATTCGCAATGCCACCAACCAGCTGTACGCCTATCAGCGCACCTACCCGGATCAGGCGCTGATCGCGCCGCCGCGCAGCTATGAAACCTTCGTGTCGGTCAGGTTCTGACGGCGTGAAACATTCGTTTTACTCGCTGCTGTATGCCCTGGGCTTGATGTGGGGCGTTTCGCTGCCCGCCAATGCCGTCAGCCTGCAAAATTGCGGGGTAACGCGCGATTACCCACAGCCGCCGCAGCGGGTGCTGGTCTACGCCAATCCGGCGCTGGAAAACCTGCTGGCGTTGGGGCTGGTTGACCGGGCGATTGGCGTGGTCGGGTATGACCGCGCGCTCGATCCCGCGCCGACGGTGTCGGCCGATGCGTTGCGGGCGCCCATCAGCCCGGCGCCGCCCACGGCGGAAGCGTTGCTGCTGATGCGGCCGGATTTTGTCTATTCGGCCAGCTATTACTGGCTGCACAGCCCGGAAACGCCCGATCGGACGCGGCTGGCGGAATGGGGCATCGGCACCTACCTCTCTCCCGGCGCCTGCAGCGGCCAGCAAAGCGCGATCGCCGCCGCGTTGACGTTCGAAGACATTTTCACCGAGCTGCGGGAGCTGGCGCGCATTTTCAACGTCAGCCGCGCCGGTGAAGCGCTGATCGCGCGGCTGCGCGGGCAGTTGAGGGCGCTTGAGATGCAGCGCGCACAGCTGCCGCATTTGCGGCTGCTGTGGTGGTATGCCGGCGCGCAGACGCCCTATGTGGCCGGCTGCTGCGGTGCGCCAGGTTTGCTGAGCCGCGGCGTCGGCAGCGAGAACCTGTTCGGCGATCTGCCCGAGCTGTGGCCGACGGTGTCCTGGGAGGTCATCGCCGCGCGCGATCCGGATGCGATCGTGCTTGGCGATCTGCCGCGCGGTGGTCTCGGCGACAGCGCGGCTGACAAGATCGCCTTTCTGGAACATCACCCGCTGACCGCCAGGCTGCGCGCCGTGCGTCAGCGGCGCTACGTGATCCTTCCCGGTTACGACATGGACCCTTCCGCCCGCACCGTGGCGGCGCTGGGCCGTTTGATTCGGGGCCTGGCGGCGTTGCCGCCGCAGGTGCCGACTTTTTCCAACAAGGAACCTTGATATGACTGCCGTTTCATTCTCTTCGCTGCTGGACTCCTGGGATCGCCAGCAGGCGGCCTACATCGCTGAACGCGAAGCGCGTTTTAACGCCCAGCTGGACGTGCTGGCGCTGGCCGCCGGCCAGGATTTTCACGTGGTGGATCTGGCCTGCGGCCCGGGGTCGCTAAGCCTGCGCATTTTGCAGCGCTTTCCGCAGGCCAGGGTCACCGCCATCGATCTCGATCCGCTGCTGTTGGCGGTGGCGCGCGGCGCGTTGGCGGCGTACGGCGATCGGATCCGCATTCTGCAGGCCGATCTGGCGGATCCTGCCTGTTTTTCCGCGTTGTCCGGCCCCGCGCCGCAGGCGGCGGTGTCCAGCACAGCGCTGCACTGGCTGATGCCGGAACAGCAGCTGGCGCTGTTCCGCAACGTCGCCGGGCTGCTGGCCGACGGCGGCGTGTTCCTCAATGCCGATCATCAGCGCTATGACCATCGCCATCCGCGGCTGAAAGCGTTGGCGGAGCGGCATGATGAGCAGACCCAACAGCGCGCCTGGGACAACGGCGTCGAGGATTGGGATCGTTGGTTCGCCGGTGCGCTGCAATCGCCGGCCTTGGCCGCTTATCAGGCCGAGCGCGAAGCGCTGTTCGCCGGCCGTCCGGTGCCGCCGCCGACGCCGGTGGGTTTCCAGCTTGCGGCCCTCAGACAGGCCGGTTTCAGCGAGGTGGGGACGGTATGGCAGCTGTTGGACGACTATGTGATTGCAGGCTGGAAATAGCATGAGCCTGCGGTTACTGCCCGGTCGTGAGGCGGCGTGGCTGTTGCTGCTGGCGGCGGCGTTGTCGCTGGCCCTGCTGGGGGCCACCTTGTCGGGGCCTGCGCCGATCGCGTGGCGCGACGTATTCGGCATCAGCGGCGGCGCGGCGACCGATGCCGAAGTGTATCAGCGCATCATCTGGTCGCTGCGCATACCGCGCGCGCTGCTGGCGGCGCTGGCCGGCGCCGGGCTGGCGTTGGCGGGCACCGTGCTGCAGTCGCTGACCCGCAACCCGCTGGCCGATCCCTGGGTGCTGGGGATCTCCTCCGGCGCCGGTGTGGGGGCGGTAACGGTGTTGGTATTGGGGCTGGGGGGCGGCCTGCTGTCGGTGTCCGGCGGCGCGTTTATCGGCGCGCTGGGAGCGTTTGCGTTGGTGATACTGCTGGCCGGGCGTTCGCTGCAGGGGGAGTCCACGCTGTTTATTCTGGCCGGGGTGGCGGTGACGCAGCTGCTCTCCGCGCTGACTTCGCTGATCACCCTCTGGCAGGCGGACGCCAACGCCACGCGCGGCGTGATGTTCTGGCTGCTGGGATCGTTCAGCGACGCGCGCTGGCCGCAGGTCGGGCTGTGCGGGCTGGCGCTGGCGGCGGTGCTGCTGCTTTGTTGGCTGCGGGCCGGTGAGCTGGACGCGCTGGCTTTCGGCGGCGTGACCGCCGCTTCGCTGGGTGTGGCGGTAGCTCCGTTGAAGCTGCTGTTGTATGTGGCGACCACCGCGCTGACGGCGGCGATCGTCGCGTTCAGCGGCGCGGTGGGATTTATCGGGCTGACGGTGCCGCACGTCGCCCGGCGGCTGGTCGGTTCGCGGCATCGGCTGTTGTTGCCAGCCAGTGCGCTGTGCGGCGCGCTGTTCGCCGTGGCGGCGGACACGCTGGCCAGAACGTTGTTTGCTCCGCGCGAGCTGCCGGTCGGGGTGCTGACCGCACTGCTGGGGGTGCCGGTATTCCTGCTGTTGCTGTATCGGAAGGTCAATGCATGACGATTGAAAAAACGCGCTCTGGCCTGTGCGCCGAGGCGGTGAGCTGGCGAACGGGCGCCCGCACGGTGCTGGAAAATCTCAGTTTCTGCGCCTTGCCCGGTGAGGTCACCGGCGTGCTCGGCGTCAACGGCAGCGGTAAATCCACGCTGCTCAAGCTGCTGGCCGGGCTGCAGCCCGCCGCCGGGGGCCGCGTTTGGCTGGAAGGGCGCGAAATTACCGCGTTTTCCGGGCGGGAGCGCGCCAGGCGCATCGCCTTTCTCGAGCAATCCGCCCCCGGCGGCTTCGCGCTGCCGGTGAAGGAGGCGGTGCTGCTGGGGCGCCTGGCCCATACCGGCCGCTGGCGCGGTTTCGGCGCCGAGGATCGCCGCCTCGCCGAACAGGCGATGGAGCAAGTGGGCATCAGCCACCTGGCCGATCGCGATTGGCAGCGGCTGTCCGGCGGCGAACGGCAGCGGGTGCATCTGGCGCGCGCACTGGCGCAGCAAACGCCGTGGCTGCTGCTGGACGAGCCCGCCAATCATCTGGATATCGCCCATCAGCAGCAGTTTATGGCCTTGCTGCGGCGGCTGAAACTCAGCGTGGTGGTGACGCTGCACGATCTTAATCTGGCGGCCTGTTATTGCGATCGGGTCGCGCTGCTGCAGCGGGGCGGGGTCTGTGCGGCGGGCGCGCCGCGGCAGGCGCTGACGCCGGAGAACATTCGCGCGGTATACGGTGTGGAGGCCAGGCTGGCGGCGCCCGCCGGCTATGCGCCGCCGTTGATCTATTACCCCGCGCCGGGATGAGGGAGGCTGAAAGGGCACGTTTGGCCGATCACAATTTCACCCCGCTGGCTAAAATAACTCCGGTTTTGTCGATTTTTTGGGTTAGAATAACCCTTATGCGGTGAAAGGCATTTGCCGCTCAATGGGCAGTTAAGCGAGGCTATCATGTTGGAATTATTGAAAAGTCTGTTGTTTGCCGTGGTGATGGTGCCGGTGGTGATGGCGCTGATTCTCGGCCTGATCTACGGTTTTGGCGAAGTGTTCAACGTCTTCTCCAAAGTGGGGCGTTCGAAAGAAAACCGCACCCAGCACTAACCGTTCCCCATCCCGATACCCGCCGGCATCCCCCGGCGGGCATTCCTCAAGTTATCTCACGCTTTGCCGATAAACCGCATGACAAGCTTTCGCGCAACGTTATATTATTTTTTATATAACGAAGAGTGATAATGCACGTTAACTTGCGGAGAAAAACAATGAAACAGCAATGGACTAAATGGGTTGGCGGGATCGTTCTGGCATCGGGTCTGGTGGCTCAAGCTTCGGCGGCGGAAAAGATCACCGTGTTCGCCGCCGCGTCGCTGACCAATGCGCTGCAAGACATCGCCACCCAGTATCAAAAAGGCAAGGACGTGCAGGTGGTTTCCTCCTTCGCTTCGTCCTCGACGCTGGCGCGCCAAATTGAGCAGGGCGCCCCGGCCGATTTGTTCATCTCCGCCGACCAACAGTGGATGGATTACGCCATCGACAAGCAGCAGATGGTGAAAGACACGCGTTACACGCTGCTGGGCAACGAACTGGTGCTGATCGCCGCCAAGAGCGATAAGCAAGATAAGATCGCCATCGACAAGCAGACCGACTGGGCCAAGTTGCTCAACGGCGGCCGCCTGGCGGTGGGCGATCCGGATCATGTGCCGGCCGGCATCTACGCTAAGGAAGCGCTGGAACACCTGGGCGCCTGGAGCGCATTGGAGCCGAAACTGGCGCGCGCCAACAACGTGCGCAGCGCCATGGCGCTGGTGGAGCGCGGTGAAGCGCCGCTCGGCATCGTCTACGGCTCCGACGCGGTCGCCAGCGACAAGGTGAAAGTGGTGGGCGTCTTCTCGGAAGACAGCCACAAACCGGTTGAATATCCGATGGCGATTGTGAAAGATCGTCAAAATCCGACGGTCAGCGCTTTCTATACCTATCTGAAGAGCCCGGAAGCGGCCGCTATTTTCGAACATTATGGATTCACCCCGCGTAAATGATTTTGAGTGAGTACGAGTGGCAGGCGGTTGAGCTGAGCCTGAAAGTATCCGGTTTGGCGGTGGTCTGCAGCCTGCCGTTCGGCATTCTGATGGCCTGGGTGCTGGTGCGTTGCCGCTTCCCCGGCAAGGCGCTGCTGGACGGCGTCATTCACCTGCCGCTGGTGCTGCCGCCGGTGGTGGTCGGCTATTTGCTGTTGATCGCCATGGGGCGGCGCGGCGTTATCGGCGAGTGGCTGTACGACTGGTTCGGTTTCAGCTTCAGTTTCAGCTGGCGCGGCGCCGCGCTGGCGTCGGCGGTGGTGGCGTTTCCGCTGATGGTGCGCGCCATCCGGCTGGCGCTGGAGGCGGTGGATACCCGGCTGGAGCAGGCGGCGCGCACGCTGGGCGCCAACCCGTGGCGGGTGTTTTTCACCATCACGCTGCCGCTGTCGCTGCCCGGCGTCATTGTCGGCGTGGTGCTGGCCTTCGCCCGCTCGCTGGGGGAGTTCGGCGCCACCATCACTTTCGTCTCCAACATTCCCGGGGAAACCCGCACCATTCCGCTGGCGATGTATACGCTGATCGAAACGCCGGGGGCGGAGGCCGCCGCCGCGCGCCTGTGTGCGATCGCCATCGTGCTGTCGCTGGCTTCGCTGATGGTGTCCGAATGGCTGGCCCGCTGGGGCCGCAAACGGATGGGGGTGTAAATGCTGGAGCTGGATTTCTCGCAGCAGCTGGGCGATCTCAATCTCAACGTCCGCGCCGATTTACCGGCGCAGGGCATCACCGCGATTTTCGGCCTGTCCGGCGCGGGCAAAACCTCCCTGATCAACGCCATCGGCGGCCTGACTCGCCTGCAGCAGGGGCGCATCGTGCTCAACGGCCGCACGTTGGCGGATACCGCCACCGGCCAGTGCCTGCCGCCGGAAAAGCGCCGTATCGGCTACGTGTTTCAGGATGCGCGGCTGTTTCCGCATTATCGGGTGCGCGGCAACCTGCAGTACGGCATGGCGGCCGGCATGCGCGCGCAGTTCAACACCATTGTCGAGCTGCTGGGCATCGGGCCGTTGTTGAACCGGCTGCCGCTGACGCTCTCCGGCGGTGAAAAGCAGCGGGTGGCGATCGGCCGAGCGCTGCTGACCGCGCCGGAACTGCTGCTGATGGACGAACCGCTGGCCTCGCTCGATCTGCCGCGCAAGCGCGAGCTATTGCCGTATCTGGAGCGGTTGGCGCAGGACGTCAACATCCCCATCCTTTACGTCAGCCACAGCCTGGACGAGATCCTGCGCCTGGCCGAGCAGGTGATGGTGCTGGATCGCGGCGAAGTGCGCGCATTCGGCGGGCTGGAAGAAGTCTGGGCCAGCAGTGCGCTGCGGCCGTGGCTGCAGCGTGAAGATCAGAGCAGCGTGCTGCGCGTCAGCGTGATCGAGCATCATCAACGTTATGCCATGACGGCGTTGGCGCTTGGCGATCAGCGGCTGTGGGTCAGCGGCATCGACGCCGAATTGGGCACCCAACTGCGCATCCGCATCAACGCCGCCGACGTTTCGCTGGTGCTGCAACCGCCGGTCAACAGCAGCATTCGCAATGTGTTGCCGGCCAAGGTGAGCGAGTGTCTGGACGTGGACGGGCAGGTGGAAGTGAAACTGGCGGTCGGCGAACACGTGCTGTGGGCGCGAATTACGCCGTGGGCGCGCGATGAACTGGCGATCCGCCCTGGGCAGTGGTTGTATGCGCAGGTGAAGAGCGTGTCCATCAGCCGCGAGAGCCGCTAAGGCAGGCCCTCCCGACGGGAGGGCGAAAAGATTACAGCACGCGGGTGCGGATCACCTCGGCAATGCCCGGCTGCAGGTTATCGGCGATCACCAGATCGGCGCGTTCCTTGATGGCGTCATCGGCGTTGCCCATCGCCACCCCCAACCCAACCGCTTCCAGCATGCTGATGTCGTTGTAGTTGTCGCCGAACGCCACCACCTGATCCATGCTCAATCCCTGTGACTCTACCCATTGGCGCAGGCGCTTGCCTTTGCTGTTGCCGCCTTTGGCGATATCCACCTGATCGTGCCACGACCATTCGCACGCCAACCCCAGCTCTTTCTCCACCGTGTCGGCAAACTCGCGCAGCGCGGGGATATCGGCATGCGAGGTGGCGAATTTCCAGATTGCCTGCGCGTCGTCGGCCGCCTGCGCCAGACTGCCGACCTGCAACAGTGTCGGGCGTTGCGCCACCGGCAGAGTCTCGGCCCAGGCCAGCGATCGGGTCACGTGGCCGCTCGGTTCCTGATACAGCATGGCGTCGTCGACGTACATCAGCCCGTGAATGTCGGTCTGCTTGAGCATCTGCAGCACCTGCTTGGCCTGATCTTTCGCCAGCGGATCGGCGGCCAGCACCTTCTTCTGCTGAAAATCATACAGGTAGGTGCCGTTGCAGCAGATGGCCGGGGTGTCTATTTGCAGCGCCTGGTAAAACGGATGGATGGCGACGTGGTGGCGGCCGGTGACCACCACCACCTGGACGCCGGCGGCGCGCGCCTGCGCCAGCGCTTCCAGCGACTGCGGTAAGATGCGTTTTTGGTTGTCCAGCAGGGTGCCGTCAAGATCGAGGGCGATGACGCGGTAGCTCATAGGGTTCTCGTTATCGTTAGCCATAAAATTAATCCGATGGTACACCGGATAGCCAACGGAGAAAACCGCGTGAGCTTCCGGTGCTAAGCAGGGTTGCCATGCGACGGATGTGCGGTAAGCTAGGGGCAATCGAACGGCCTGAAACCGGTTCCTCTTTTTACCCTTTGCAAGGAGAACACATGAAGCAAATCGTTTATGTCGCCAGCCCGGAGAGCCAGCAGATCCACGTCTGGCAGTTGGACGACGCCGGCGCGCTGACGCTGCTGCAAACCGTTGACGTGCCGGGCCAGGTGCAGCCGATGACCCTTCATCCGGACAAGACCCACCTGTACGTCGGCGTGCGTCCGGCGTTCGGCATCGTCAGCTACCGCATCGAGGCGGACGGCACGCTGCAGCAGGCGGGCATGGCGCCGCTGCCGGGCAGCCCGACCCATATCTCCACCGATTTGCAGGGGCGTTACCTGTTCTCCGCCTCCTACAGCGGCAACTGCGCCAGCATCAGCCCGATCGGCCACGACGGCGTGGTAACGGCGCCGATCCAGCAGATCGACGGCCTGAACGCGCCACACTCGGCGAACATCGATCCGACCAACCAGCTGGTGCTGGTGCCGTGCCTGAAAGAAGACCGCATCCGCCTGTTCAATCTGAGCCTGGCCGGGCAGCTGACGCCGCACGCGCAGGACGCGGTGGATATCGCCGCCGGCGCCGGTCCGCGCCATATGGCGTTCCACCACAACGACAAGTTCGCCTACTGCGTCAATGAGCTGAATGGCACGGTAGACGTGCTGGCCATTTCGGAAAACGGCGGCAAGTACAGCGTGACGCAGACGCTGGACATCATGCCGAGCGATTTCGACGGCACCCGCTGGGCGGCGGACATTCATATCACGCCGAACGGCCGCTTCCTGTACACCAGCGATCGTACCGCCAGCATTCTGACCATCTTCAGCGTTTCCGAAGACGGCGGCACGCTGAGCTTGGTCGGCTATCATCCGACCGAAACGCAGCCGCGCGGTTTCAATATCGATCACAGCGGCCGCTTCGTGATTTCGTCCGGCCAGAAATCCGATCACATCGCGGTGCATGAGATTGACCAGAGCAGCGGCGAGCTGACCACGCTGGCGCGTTATCCGGTGGGCAAAGGCCCGATGTGGGTGAGCGTGCTGGCGAAGTAATTTGTCAGCCAGACTCGAGTGGAAAGCGCGGTGCGGTTGACCGCGCTTTTTTATTGGCGGGGGCTCAGTTGAACATCACCGTCAGCGTGGCGCTGCCGAGACTGTGGAAATGGACGTTGAAGCCCACCAGCGCGCCGCTGGAACCCTCATCCACGTCAATGCGCTCCACGTCCAGCGCATGCACGGTGAACTGATAGCGGTGGCTCTCGCCCGCTGGCGGCGCCGCGCCGCCGTAACCGGCCGAACCGAAGTCGGTGCGGGTCTGCAACGCGCCGGCGGGCAGTGGCGCTTTGCCGGAGCCCGCGCCCTGCGGCAGCTCGCGCACGTCGGCGGGAATGTTGGCCACCACCCAGTGCCACCAGCCGGAGCCGGTAGGGGCATCGGGATCGTAAACGGCGATCACGAAGCTCTTGGTGCCGGCCGGCACGCCGTCCCAGGCCAGGTGGGGCGACAGGTTATCGCCGTGGTAGCCCATGCCGTTGAAAACCTGCTGCTGCGGCAGCTTGCCGCCGTCCTGCAGATCGTTGCTGTACAAACGAAAAGCCATAGTGACTCCCAGTTGCGATAAAAGCAGAGCCCTTAAGCTAGATCTTTTTGGTGGGACAATACAAGCCCTTGCGCCAGCGACGGGCGGTTGATCTCGACGGTGATATGCACCAGTTCGGGATGAACGGCCAACAGTCGACGTATCCTGTCGGCGGTGAGGGCGCGATCGGCGCTGCTCAGGGCGATGACGCAATGATATTTTCCTTTGCCGATACGGCCTAAATGCAAATCGGTCAGCGTGAGCAAGTGGCCGGAGGTGGCCAGCGTTTGACGAATCTCTTGTGCAACGGGAGCGTCCATTTCGGCATCCAGCAAAATCTTCCCGCTATCGCGCATCAGGCTATAGGCCCAGGCGGCAACCATCATCGCGCCGACGATGCCCATCAGAGGATCGAGCCAAACGGCGCCCCAAAGCTTGCCGCCGAACAGTGCGACGATCGCCAGTACCGAAGTGGCCGCGTCGGCGATGACGTGGATATAAGCGGAACGCAGGTTGAGGTCATGATGATGGTCATCGTGATCATCCCCGTGATGATGATGGTGGTGGCCGCCGCCGCGCAACAGCCAAGCGCAAAGCAGATTGACGGCCAGCCCGATCGTACCGATGGCGATGGCTTCGTTGTAATGAATCGGGCTGGGATTCATCAGCCTCTGCGCAGACTGGAACAGCATCAGCGCTGCCACCAGCACCAACAACACCGCGCTGGTGTAGCCGGCCAGCACTTCTATCTTCCAGGTGCCGAGGCTGAAGCGGCGATCTTTAGCCAGCCGTCGTGCGGCGCCGTAAGCCAGCACCGACAGGCCCAGAGCCAGCGCGTGCGAGCTCATGTGCCAACCGTCGGCCAGCAATGCCATCGAGTTAAACAGCCAGCCCCCGGCTATCTCGATGACCATCATACTGGCGGTGAGTATCACCGCCCATCTGGTGTTTCTTTCAGCCAATGGGTTACCATCGTCAAAAACGTGGCTGTGCTCGCGGCGCAAAGCGGGCGCGTGAGAAGTCATGGTGAAGTTCCTCAGCAAAAGGTAGTGTGCTGAAATATACTATACCCCAGTATAGTAAATAACAATCAGGCGGAAATGATGAGTCATACCATCAGAGATCAAAAGAAGCTGTTGGCGCGGGTGCGCCGCATTAAAGGGCAGGCCGAAGCGCTGGAGCGCGCGCTGGAAAGCGGCGGTGAGTGTTCTGCTATTCTGCAGCAGATTGCGGCGGTGCGCGGCGCGGTCAACGGTTTGATGGCGCAGGTGCTGGAAGGGCACGTGCGCGAACACTTGGCTGCTGCGGACGCCACGCCGCAGCAGCGTGAGCAAGACATCGAGCAATTGATGACCGTCTTACGTTCCTATATGAAATAACCATGATTTCACTGAAAAAACGCACGCCGTGGTTTGGCTGGCTGCGCCGTTGGGCCAAAAGCATCAAGCGCGATATCTATGCGCTGTGGCTGGCGGCCCGCGATCGCCGCACCCCGTGGTACGCCAAGCTGATCGCGCTGCTGGTGGCCGGCTATGCGATCTCGCCGATCGATCTGATCCCGGACTTCATTCCGGTATTGGGCTATCTGGATGATGTGATCATCGTGCCGTTGGGCATCATGCTGGCGGTGCGCCTGATCCCCAAGCCGCTGATGGCCGAGCTGCGCGAGAAGGCGCAACAGCGCGTCGATAATCCCACCGGCCGCATGGCGGCGGCGATGATCATTTTACTCTGGCTGCTGTGCCTGGGGCTGCTGGCCCGCTATCTGGACCAGCATTGGTAGGGGTCAGCGCGCGGCTGCGGCCACGGCTGCGGTCAGGCGGCTGAGCTGTTCCGCTTCGATGATGTAAGGCGGCATCAGGTAAATCAGTTTGCCGAACGGCCGGATCCACACCCCGCGCTCGACGAACCCGCGCTGCAGTTCGGCGACATCCACCGGTTCGCGCATCTCCACCACCCCAATCGCCCCCAGCACCCGCACGTCCGCCACCTTCGGCAGCGCCGCTAACGGCAGCAGTTCCTGCTTCAGCTGGGCTTCGATGGCGCTCACCTGTGCCTGCCAGCGATTTTCCGCCAGCAGCGCCATGCTGGCGTCCGCCACCGCGCAGGCCAGCGGGTTGCCCATAAAGGTCGGCCCGTGCATGAAGCAACCGGCTGCGCCGTTGCTGATGGTCTCCGCCACGTGGCGGGTGGTCAGAGTGGCGGAGAGGGTCATGTAACCGCCGGTCAGCGCCTTGCCCAGGCAGAGAATGTCCGGCACCACCTGCGCGTGTTCGCAGGCGAATAGCTTGCCGGTGCGGCCGAAGCCGGTAGCGATCTCGTCGGCGATCAGCAGCACCTGATGACGATCGCACAGCTCGCGTACCCTCTTGAGGTAGGTTGGGTGGTAGATGCGCATGCCGCCGGCGCCTTGCACCACCGGCTCCAGGATCACCGCCGCCACCTCACCGGCGTGCTGCTCCAGCAGCGCGGCGAACGGGGCGATGTCCTCTTCACGCCATTCTTCGTCGAAGCGGCACTGCGGCGCGGTGGCGAACAGATGCGGTGCCAGATAGCCCTGATAGAGGCTATGCATCGAGTTGTCCGGATCGCAGACCGACATTGCGCCGAAGGTATCGCCGTGATAGCCGTGGCGCAGCGTCAGGATGCGCTGCCGCCGCTCACCGCGCGCCTGCCAGTACTGCAGCGCCATCTTCAGCGACACTTCCACCGCCACCGAACCGGAATCCGCCAGGAACACGCACTGCAACGCTTCCGGCGTCATCTCCACTAACCGGCGGCACAGCGAGATGGCGGCCGGATGGGTAATACCGCCGAACATCACGTGCGACATCTTTTCCAGCTGCTGGCTGGCGGCCTGATTCAGGTGCGGATGGTTGTAACCGTGGATCGCCGCCCACCAGGAGGACATGCCGTCCACCAGACGCCGGCCGTCGGCCAGCTGCAGCTCGACGCCGCTGGCCGACTCGATCGGATAACAGGGCAGCGGGCGGCTCATGGAAGTGTAGGGGTGCCAGATATGACGTTGGTCGAACGCCAGGTCGGAAGCGGTCACGGACATACTTGTAAACCAAATTGAATTAAGATTGGTTGACAGTATATCCACAATATTTAAACTGGCGACACTTTTTCGTTTTGGAGACGCCATGATGGCCGACCGCATTCACTGGACAGTAGGGCAAGCCCAGGCCCTGTTTGATAAACCTCTGCTTGAACTGCTGTTCGAAGCGCAAACCGTACACCGCCAGCACTTCGACTCGCGTCAGGTGCAGGTCAGCACGCTGTTGTCGATCAAGACCGGCGCCTGCCCGGAAGACTGCAAATACTGCCCGCAGAGCTCGCGCTACAAAACCGGCCTGGAGTCGGAGCGGTTGATGCAGGTCGAGCAGGTGCTGGAATCGGCGCGCAAGGCCAAGGCGAACGGCTCGACCCGTTTTTGCATGGGCGCGGCGTGGAAGAACCCGCACGAGCGCGACATGCCTTATCTGCAGCAGATGGTGCAGGGCGTGAAAGCGATGGGCATGGAAACCTGCATGACGCTGGGTACGCTGGATGGCACCCAGGCCGAGCGGTTGGCGGAGGCCGGGCTGGATTACTACAACCATAACCTCGACACCTCGCCGGAGTTCTACGGCAGCATCATCACTACCCGCAGCTACCAGGAACGTTTGGATACGCTCGACAAGGTGCGCGACGCCGGCATCAAAGTCTGTTCCGGCGGCATCGTCGGGCTGGGAGAAACGGTGCGCGACCGCGCCGGGCTGCTGGTGCAGCTGGCCAACCTGCCTAAGCCGCCGGAGAGCGTGCCGATCAACATGCTGGTGAAGGTGAAAGGTACGCCGCTGGCGGATAACGACGATGTCGATCCATTCGATTTCATCCGTACCATCGCAGTCGCGCGCATCATGATGCCGGCCTCTTATGTCCGTCTCTCCGCCGGTCGTGAACAGATGAATGAACAGACGCAGGCGATGTGCTTCATGGCCGGCGCCAACTCGATCTTCTACGGCTGCAAGCTGCTGACCACGCCGAACCCGGAAGAAGACAAAGACCTGCAGCTGTTCCGCAAGCTGGGGTTGAACCCGCAGCAGACCGCCACCGAACACGGCGACAACCAGCAACAGCAGGTGCTGGCTAAGCAGCTGCTGAATGCCGATACCGCCGAGTTTTACAACGCGGCGCCGTGATGAGCTGGTCACAACGTATCGAGCAGGCGCTGGCGGAGCGGCGTTTGAACGCCGCCTACCGTCGCCGACAGGCCACCGAGGGCGGCAATGGCCGCCAGATCCGGCTTGGCGATCGTCTCTACCTGAATTTCTCCGGCAATGACTATCTGGGGCTGAGCCAGGATGCGCGGGTGATCGCCGCCTGGCAGCAGGGCGCGCAGCGTTACGGCGTCGGCAGCGGCGGTTCGGGCCACGTTACCGGCTTTTGCGCGGCGCATCAGGCGCTGGAAGAGCAACTGGCGGAGTGGCTCGGTTATCCGCGCGCGCTGCTGTTCATTTCCGGCTATGCCGCCAATCAGGCGGTGTTGGCGGCGCTGATGCAGAAAGGCGATCGCATTTTGGCCGATCGTCTCAGCCACGCCTCGCTGCTGGAGGCGGCGGCGCAGTCGCCGGCCGAGCTGCGCCGCTTCCAGCACAATCAGCCGCAGGTATTGGCGGATCTGTTGGCCAAACCCTGCGACGGGCAGCGGCTGGCGGTGACCGAAGGGGTGTTCAGCATGGACGGCGACGGCGCGCCGTTGGCGGAACTGCATCGTTTAACCCGTGCGGCGGGCGCCTGGCTGATGGTGGACGATGCCCACGGCGTCGGCGTGCGCGGCGAGCAAGGCCGCGGCAGCTGCTGGCAGCAGGGCGTGCGCCCTGAACTGTTGGTGGCGACCTTTGGCAAGGCGTTCGGCGTCAGCGGCGCGGCGGTGCTGTGCGATGAGGCGACCGCCGAGTACCTGCTGCAGTTCGCCCGCCATCTGATTTACAGCACCGCGATGCCGCCGGCGCAGGCCTGCGCGCTGCAGGCGGCGCTGGCCTGCATTCGAGAGGGCGATGAACTGCGCGCCCGACTGCAGGACAACATTCGGCGCTTCCGCCAGGGGGCGGCGCCGCTGGCGCTGACCCTGACGGACTCCGACACCGCCATCCAGCCGCTGCTGGTAGGGGACAATCAGCGCACGCTCGATTTGGCGACAAGGCTGCGCGAGCGCGGATTGTGGGTGAGCGCCATTCGTCCGCCGACGGTGCCGCCGGGCGGCGCGCGGCTGCGCATTACCCTGACGGCGGCGCATCAGCCGCAGGATATCGATCGTCTGCTGGAGGTATTGCATGACGTCAGCCAATGACAGGGTGAACAAACAGGCGGTCGCCTCGGCTTTCAGCCGCGCGGCAGGCAGCTACGACGCCGCCGCCGTGCTGCAGCGTGACGTTGGCGAGCGCTTACTGGAGATGGGCAGCGCTCATCCGGGCGAACGGCTGCTGGACGCCGGCTGCGGCACCGGCTATTTCAGCCGCCGGTGGCGCGAGCGCGGCAAGCAGGTGACGGCGCTCGATCTGGCACCAGGGATGTTGGCATTCGCCCGCCAGCAACAGGCGGCGCACCATTATCTGCTGGGCGATATCGAGCAGGTGCCGTTGCCCGACGCGGCGATGGACATCTGTTTCAGCAGCCTGGTGGTGCAGTGGTGCAGCGATCTGCCCGCGGCGTTGGCGGAGCTGTATCGCGTCACCCGGCCCGGCGGCGTGATCCTGTTCTCCACGCTGGCGGCGGGATCGCTGCAGGAGTTGGGGGACGCCTGGCAACAGGTGGATGGCGAGCGCCACGTGAACGCCTTCCTGCCGCTGGCGCAGATCCGCGCCGCCTGCGCCGACTATCGACACGAGCTGGTGACGGAGCTGCGCACCCTGAATTACCCGGACGTGATGACGCTGATGCGTTCGCTTAAGGGCATCGGGGCGACGCATCTGCACCAGGGACGCGAGGGCGGCCTGATGTCGCGCGGCCGTCTCGCCGCTTTGCAGGCGGCTTACCCGTACCGGCAGGGGCAGTTCCCGCTCAGCTATCATCTGGCTTATGGAGTGATTTATCGTGATTAAACGTTGGTTCGTGACCGGCACCGACACCGAGGTCGGGAAAACTGTCGCCAGCAGCGCCTTGCTGCAGGCCGCCAATCTGGCGGGCTACCGCAGCGCCGGCTATAAGCCGGTGGCCTCGGGCAGCGAGATGACCACCGAGGGGCTGCGCAACGGCGACGCGCTGGCGCTGCAGGCCAACAGCGGCGTGGCGCTGGGGTACGACGAAGTGAACCCTTACGTTTTTGCCGAACCGACTTCGCCGCATATCGTTAGCGCCGATGAAGGCCGGCCGATCGACGCGGCGCGGCTGTCCGACGGCCTGCGCCGGCTGGAACAGCGCGCCGACTGGGTATTGGTCGAAGGCGCCGGCGGGTGGTTTACTCCGTTGTCGGCGCAGTACACCTTCGCCGACTGGGTGCAGCAGGAGCAGCTGCCGGTGATCCTGGTGGTGGGTATCAAACTGGGCTGCATCAACCATGCGGTGTTGACGGCGCAGGCGGTGCAACAGGCGGGGCTGACGCTGGCCGGTTGGATCGCCAACGACGTGGCACCGCCGGGGCGACGGCATCAGGAATACCTGGCCACGCTGCGCCGCATGCTGCCGGCGCCGCTGCTGGGCGAAATCCCGCACCTGCCGCAGGCCGAACGGGCGCCGTTGGGACAATATCTGGATATCAGCCTGTTATAAACTCTCAATGAGGGAGCCTCGCTCCCTCATCCTCCGTCCTGTCCCGCCAGACCGACGCCGATCAGCGCCTCATCCAGCTGCGCCAGCGCGCCGTGCGCCACTGTGCGCCCGCTATCCAGCAGGCAAAAGCGATCCGCCACCCGGCGCACGAACGGCAGCTGATGTTCTACCAACAAAATGGTCATGCCCAACTCATAGTTGAGCCTGCGGATCACGTTGCCGATGTCGGCGGCGATCGAAGGCGGCACGCCCGCCGTCGGTTCGTCGAGGATCAGCAGCGCCGGTTCCTGGGCCAACGCACGGCCGATGGCCAGCTGGCGTTGGGCGCCTGCGCACAGATCGCCGGCGCGGCGGGCGCGCATCTGGCGCAAGTTGGGGAACAGGCTGTAGATCAGCGGCGGAATGCGGCGAGGAGCGCCGCGCACGGCCATCTGCGCCACCTGCAGATTCTCTTCCACGCTCAGCTGCGAGAAGAGTTGCCGCCCCTGGGGCACGTGGCTGATGCCCAGCGCGGCCCGGCGCTCCATCGGCTGCAACAGCAGGTTTTGCGGCGGCTCATCCGCCGGCTGCCAGGTCATGCTGCCGCTCACCACCGGCAAGTGCCCCACGATACAGTTGACCAGCGTGGTTTTGCCCACGCCGTTGCGCCCGAGCAGCACGGTGCACTGGCCGCGCGGCAGCTCCAGATTGATGTCCCACAGGATGTGGTTCTGCCCGTAAAATTGATTGACCGATCTCAGGCTCAGCATTTGGCATTCTCCTCATCGACGCCCATTCCACCCGTTGGCGGGTTGCTGCAAAGGCCGCTTTGGCGGCTGATTTCCCGAGTGTGGCAATGCCTGGAACAAAATGCCGTCCGTCCGATGCCCGAACACGGTTAGCGGTGGACGGAATGACAGTCAATATGTCGTGAAAAGCGACGCTTATGACGACTTGGTGTCGTTCTCGCGCTTTTACGAAGGATAGTGCGACGCCGGGATGGGGCACTGGGCAGCGCATTATGCTGCCGCACCCGGTATGCACGCAGAAAGATAAAGCAACTCCCAGGCCAGTTTTGTCGTCGGATGAAAATGGCAGGTTGTTATCGTCTTGTTAACCGCCGGTCGGGCCTGACGGGCGGCGCCGCGGCGGCTCGAAAATACGCGGGGAAGTTAACCCGAACGTTTTTTGCACTCTTGTGGTGCTCCCCGAGGTGGGCGTGGTGCAAGGCGTTGCGCCGCCGTCAAGAACGATCGGGGCGAAAGGGGACAATGCGATTTTGGCAATGGGGATTTTTAGTATTAATCGGCATAAACAAAGCGATATTTTTATGAAAAAATAACTAAAAAAGGCATTTTGGCGAGTGTAAAGGGCGAAAAGCTTTCTTTCTGTAACTCCCGCCACGGGCGGGGCGGTGAGAGTTATCCACTATTCCTGTGGATAACCTTGTGTATTAGATTTAGAAAAACGCTGTAAAGCGAGAGCGGACGCGGGTTCTGTTCGCTTTGTCCGCATTCTCGTCTTTTTATTAAATTAATTAAATATCAATAGGTTAATTAAAATCAAGACGCAAGGGTATTGTTCGCGCTTCTATGTATGATTTTTCGCCGCGGTGCTATCAATAAGTTAATTTGCGGCAAGTTCTGGGGATAAATCTGTTATTGACAATAAAAATGTCACCCGACTGTAACGCCACGGTGCAATGACGCGCTCGCCACGCCGGGCGCAGCGACGAATCCGCTTGAAGCTGGTTTTATATCCAGTATCATGGGCACTGGCGCAAATCGCCGACACTTTCCATAATTAGGGGCCATGCCCGGCGCAGAGCCGGCTGGCCGCCTGAGCGCGCGCATCTCCACAGGGTAGCCGAGCCATGAGTAAACTGTTCAAACTGCATTCTGAATTCAAACCGGCCGGCGATCAGCCGGAAGCCATCCGCAAGCTGGAAGAGGGGCTGGAAGACGGCCTGGCGCACCAGACGCTGCTGGGGGTCACCGGTTCGGGCAAGACCTTCACCATCGCCAACGTGATAGCCGATTTAAATCGGCCGACCATGGTGCTGGCGCCGAACAAGACGTTGGCGGCGCAGCTGTACGGCGAGATGAAAGAGTTTTTCCCGGAGAATGCGGTGGAGTACTTCGTCTCCTACTACGACTACTACCAGCCGGAAGCCTACGTGCCGAGCTCCGACACCTTCATTGAAAAAGACGCGTCGGTGAACGAGCACATCGAGCAGATGCGTCTTTCCGCCACCAAGGCGCTGCTCGAACGGCGCGACGTGGTGGTGGTGGCGTCGGTGTCGGCGATCTACGGCCTGGGGGATCCGGATCTTTACCTGAAGATGATGCTGCATCTGACCCAGGGCATGATCATCGATCAACGCTCCATTTTGCGCCGGCTGGCGGAGCTGCAGTATTCCCGCAACGATCAGGCCTTCCAGCGCGCCACCTTCCGCGTGCGCGGCGAGGTGATCGACATTTACCCGGCGGAATCGGACGAGCTGGCGCTGCGCGTCGAGCTGTTCGATGAAGAAGTGGAACGGCTGTCGCTGTTCGATCCGCTGACCGGGCAGATCGAGCAGGTGGTGCCGCGTTTTACCATTTACCCTAAGTCGCACTACGTCACGCCGCGCGAGCGGATCATACAGGCGATGGAAGAGATCAAGGTCGATCTGGCGGACCGCCGCAAGGTGTTGCTGGCCAACAACAAGCTGCTGGAAGAGCAGCGCCTGACGCAGCGCACCCAGTTCGATCTGGAGATGATGAACGAACTGGGTTACTGCTCGGGCATCGAAAACTATTCGCGCTACCTGTCCGGCCGGGCCGAGGGTGAACCGCCGCCGACGCTGTTCGATTACCTGCCGGCGGACGGCCTGCTGGTGGTCGACGAATCCCACGTCACCATTCCGCAGATCGGCGCGATGTTCAAGGGCGACCGCGCGCGTAAGGAAACGCTGGTGGAATACGGTTTCCGCCTGCCGTCGGCGCTGGATAACCGCCCGCTGCGCTTCGAGGAGTTCGAGGCGCTGGCACCGCAGACCATCTATGTCTCCGCGACGCCGGGCAAATATGAGCTGGAGAAATCCGGCGGCGATCTGATCGATCAGGTGGTGCGTCCGACCGGGTTGCTGGATCCGATCGTCGAGGTGCGGCCGGTCGCCACCCAGGTGGACGATCTGCTCTCCGAGATCCGCAAGCGCGCGGCGATCAACGAGCGCGTGCTGGTGACCACCCTGACCAAACGCATGGCGGAAGATCTGACCGAATACCTGGAAGAGCATGGCGAGCGCGTGCGCTATCTGCACTCGGACATCGATACCGTGGAACGGGTCGAAATCATCCGCGATCTGCGTCTGGGCGAGTTTGACGTGCTGGTGGGCATCAACCTGTTGCGTGAGGGGCTCGACATGCCTGAGGTGTCGCTGGTGGCGATTCTGGACGCCGACAAGGAAGGCTTCCTGCGCTCCGAGCGTTCGCTGATCCAGACCATCGGCCGCGCGGCGCGTAACCTGAACGGCAAGGCGATCCTGTATGGCGATCGCATCACCGATTCAATGGCCAAGGCGATCGGCGAAACCGAGCGGCGCCGCGCCAAGCAGCAGGCGTACAACGAAGCCAACGGCATCGTGCCGCAAGGGCTGAACAAGAAGATCGGCGATATCCTGCAGATCGGCCAACCGGTCAATCGCGCCAAGGGCAAAGGCAAGGGCAAGGCGGCGGAAAGCGGCACTCAGCTTCAGAACCTTACGCCGAAAGCGTTGGATCAGAAGATCCGCGATCTGGAGGCGCAGATGTACACTCACGCGCAGAACCTGGAGTTCGAACAGGCGGCGGCGCTGCGCGACGAAATCCATCAGCTGCGCGAGCAGTTCATCGCGATTTCCTGATCGTTTGGCGGCGCCTGCGCTGCGGGCGTCAAAATTCCTTGTCGGCCGCGTCAAAGCTGTTATGGTGTGCGGCCCGATCTGACCGCGAGAGTACCGAACATGAACCAACACCAGTCTAAAGACCCGCTGCACGGCGTAACGCTGGAGCAACTGCTGAATAAACTGGTGGATCACTACGGTTGGTCCGAGCTGGGCGAGCGCATTCGCATCAACTGTTTCCGCAGCGATCCGAGCATCAAGTCCAGCCTGAAGTTTTTGCGCCGTACGCCCTGGGCGCGCAAAGAGGTGGAAGATTTGTATATCGATATGGTCAGCCATCCCGCCCCGGCCAGCGATAACCCCTGGCTGCGCGGGCGCGACGGCTAAATTCGGTCAGCGGCGGGCGGCCAGCTCCACCAGCGCCTGATCCAGCGCCTGACGCAGCAGCTGGCGATCGTGGCGGTAGGGGATGTCGCTCGCTTCCAGCGGCTGTTGAATCACCACCCGATCCTGCACTTCACTGGCGTCCACCGCCGGGCCGACGATCAGCGCGTCGATCATAGGGCGGCCGATCTTATCTTCCATCAGCGTCAGCTTATCCTTTAACGACAGCGCCGCGGCGGCCACGCTCAGCTCGCGGCCGAGGTTGCCGATATAGATCATGCTGGCGCTGCTGCGGCGCAGCGCCTGGGTGAGATCGTCCAGCAGCAGCAGCGGCATCAGGCTGGTGAGGAAACTGCCTGGCCCGATCAGGATCACGTCGGCCTGCGCGATGGCGTCCAGCGCTTCGCGCGTGGCGTTGACCGGCGGCGACAGCATCAGCTCCTGCGGCATATGGGTCAGCTGATCGACATTCACTTCACCGTAAACATGGTTGCCTTCGTGATCGTGCGCCATCAAATCCACCGGCTGTTCCGACATCGGGATCAGCGCGGCGTCCACCTTCAGCAGGCTGCGCACCAGGTTGATCGCTTCCAGCGGGCGCACGCTCAGGTGATCCAGCGCTTTCAACATCAGGTTGCCGAGGTTGTGGCCGGCCAGTTCGCCGTTGCCGCTGAAGCGGTATTCGAACATCGCCGAGGCGACGCTCGGTTCGGTGATCAGCTGGTTGAGACAGTTACGGGTATCGCCCCAGGCAATGCCGCCTTCCGAACGACGGATACGGCCGGTGGAGCCGCCGTTGTCGGTGGTGGTGACGATGCCGGTCAGGCGTGAGCCTAAGGACGACAGGGCCGACATGACACGGCCCAGGCCGTGTCCGCCGCCTAACGCCACCACGCGGTCGAGATCGGCCAGGGTACGATTACGCATAAATTTCCTTACAAAGGGGCTGAACTGCCCGCATAAGGTAGCGGATCCGGCGTAAAAACGCGATAAGAGTGTCATTTGCGTGATTCCGGTCAATTCGTCCGCGCAAGCGATGTTTATCATGGTTTACCCGAATACACGGCGTCTAAAAACGCTGTATAGACAATTATATAGCGAATTTACGCGTTGGCTATCGTTACCGATTAGCGCTAGAATTCTGTTGAAAACCACGGTTTCGTTCCGGCTACTTAAGGTAGCGGAAAGAGAAATCAAACTCCTAGCCCCTGCGCCTACGTTGTTCATCAGGAACGATATGGCGCCTGGGCCGTGGCGAAGTCAGCCACCAGGGTGCAGAGGGGAAACGCTCGCATCTCCCGACTTTGGAAAGGTGTTATGGTACCGCAACTCATTGATGCTTATGAGCGCAAGTTCTATTACCTGCGCTTGTCGATCACCGACGTGTGCAATTTTCGTTGCACCTATTGTCTGCCCGATGGCTACAAGCCGAGCGGCAGCCCGAAAAGCTTCCTGTCGCTGGATGAAATCCGCCGTGTCAGCCGCGCGTTCGCCGAGCTGGGCACCGAAAAGGTGCGCCTGACCGGCGGCGAGCCTTCGCTGCGCCGCGATTTTACCGAGATCATCGCCGCCGTGCGGGAAAACCCGGCCATTCGCACGCTGGCGGTCACCACCAACGGCTACCGGCTGGCGCGCGACGTCGCCGCCTGGCGTGACGCCGGTCTGACGGCGATCAACGTCAGCGTTGACAGCCTGGATCCGCGCCAGTTTCACGCCATTACCGGTCAGGATAAGTTCCGCCAGGTGATGGACGGTATCGACGCCGCCTTTAGCGCCGGTTTCAGCAAGGTCAAGGTCAACGCAGTGCTGATGCGCGACGTTAACCACCAGCAGCTCGGCGCCTTTCTCGCCTGGATCAAGGATCGGCCGATTCAGCTGCGCTTTATCGAACTGATGGAAACCGGCGAGGGCGGCGAGCTGTTTCGCAAACACCACGTCTCCGGCGAAGTGATTCGCCAGCAGCTGGAGCAGCAGGGCTGGCAGCGCCAGGCGCGCGGCCGCAGCGATGGCCCGGCGCAGGTGTTCAGCCACCCGGACTATCAGGGCGAGGTGGGGCTTATCATGCCGTACGAAAAAGACTTCTGCGCCAGCTGCAACCGACTGCGCGTTTCTTCCATCGGCAATCTGCACCTGTGCCTGTTCGGCGAGCAGGGCGTGCCCCTGCGCGATCTGCTGGCGGACGACGGCCAGCTCGACGCGCTGAAGGCGCGCATCCAGCGCGGGCTGCTGAGCAAGAAGCAGACCCATTTCCTGCATCAGGGCAACAGCGGGATTACCCAGAACCTGTCGTTTATCGGCGGCTGACAGCCAATAGGAGCTTATTGAACCATGAGCCATGCGAGCAGCGAATTTATTGCGGCGCACATCGCCATACTGACCGTGTCTGACAGTCGCGGCGCGGCGGAGGATACCTCCGGCCAATACCTGCAGGAAGCGGCGCAGGAAGCCGGCCATCAGGTGGTGGATCGCGCCATCGTCAAAGATGACATTTACCAGATCCGCGCGCGGGTTTCCGCCTGGATCGCCGATGACAACGTGCAGGCGGTGCTGATCACCGGCGGCACCGGTTTTACCGCCCGCGACAACACGCCGGAAGCGCTGTTGCCGCTGTTCGACAGAGAGGTGGAGGGGTTCGGCGAACTGTTCCGCATGGTGTCGTACGAAGAGATCGGCACCGCGACGATCCAGTCGCGCGCGCTGGCCGGCCTGGCCAACCGCACGGTGATTTTCGCCATGCCGGGATCTACCCGCGCCTGCCGCACCGCCTGGGAGCGGATTATCGAAGAGCAGTTGGACGCGCGCCATCGGCCGTGCAACTTCCAGCCCCATTTGAAGAAGCCCTGAGTCATGACACAGCTAACCCACATTAACGCCGCCGGCGAAGCCCATATGGTCGACGTTTCCGCCAAGGCGGAAACGGTGCGCGAGGCGCGCGCCGAAGCCTTCGTCGAGATGCTGCCCGCCACGCTGGCGATGATCGTCGACGGTAGCCATCACAAGGGCGACGTGTTCGCCACGGCGCGCATCGCCGGTATTCAGGCGGCCAAGCGCACCTGGGAGCTGATCCCGCTGTGCCACCCGCTGATGCTGAGCAAGGTCGAAGTGCAGCTGGAGGCGCAGACGCAGCACAACCGGGTGCGCATCGAAACCTGCTGCCGGCTGACCGGCAAAACCGGCGTCGAGATGGAGGCGCTGACCGCCGCCTCGGTGGCGGCATTGACCATCTATGACATGTGCAAAGCGGTACAGAAAGACATGGTGATCGGCCCGGTGCGCCTGCTGGCGAAAAGCGGCGGCAAATCCGGCGATTTTAAGGTGAACGCATGATCGATATTCTTTTCTTCGCGCAGGTGCGCGAATTGGTGGGCACCGGCGGTCTGTCGATGCCGGCGGATTATCCCACCGTTGAGGCGTTGCGTCAGGCGCTGTGTGCGCGCGGCGATCGCTGGGCGTTGGCGCTGGAGTCCGGCAAGCTGCTGGCGGCGGTCAATCAGTCGCTGGTGGCGGCGGACCATCCGCTGCGCGCCGGCGATGAAGTGGCTTTCTTCCCGCCGGTCACGGGGGGGTAAACATGGAAAACACCCGCATTCGCGTGGGCGAAGCGCCGTTCAACGTCGGCGACGAGTATCAGTGGCTGGCGCAGTGCGACGCCGACGGCGCGGTGGTGACCTTCACCGGCAAGGTGCGCAACCATAATCTGGGCGACGACGTCAGCGCGCTGACGCTGGAACACTACCCCGGCATGACTGAGAAGGCGCTGGCGGAGATCGTGGCCGAGGCGCGCAGCCGTTGGCCGCTGCAGCGCGTGACGGTGATCCACCGCGTCGGCGCGCTGTATCCCGGCGACGAGATCGTGTTTGTCGGCGTGACCGGTGCGCACCGCAGCATGGCGTTCGCCGCCAGCGAGTTCATCATGGACTACCTGAAGACCCGCGCGCCGTTCTGGAAGCGCGAAGCCACCGGCCAGGGCGATCGTTGGGTGGACGCCCGCGACAGCGATCGTCAGGCGGCGCAGCGCTGGCAAAAAGCGGCTAAATAGCGCGTCAACAGCGGAAACAAATCAATACCTTTGCCGCTTTCGCACGGCATATTCTGTGGTACGCTTATAGCAGGCGAAGCCCCGCTCGCGGGGCTTCGGAATCTTGTTTACAACGCAAAAGGTAACCGTCATGGACCGATATCCACGCTCTAATGGTTCAATCGTCGAACGTGCTAACAGCGGCATTCAGGCCTACATGGCGCAGGTTTACGGCTGGATGGCTTGTGGTCTGCTGCTGACGGCGTTCGTTGCTTGGTATGTCGCACAAAATCAACAGCTACAAGCATTTATATTCTCTAGCCAGCTTATTTTCTTCGGTCTGATCATCGCTCAGCTGGCACTGGTGTTTGTGATTTCCGGCATGGTCAACCGCCTGAGCGGCACGGTGGCTACTTCTCTGTTCATGCTGTACTCGGCGCTGACCGGGCTGACGCTGTCGAGCATTTTCATCGTTTACACCTACAGCTCGATCGCCAGCACCTTCGTGGTTACCGCCGGCATGTTCGGCGCCATGAGCCTGTACGGCTACACCACCAAACGCGATCTGAGCGGCTTCGGCAGCATGCTGTTCATGGCGCTGATCGGCATCGTGCTGGCCTCGCTGGTGAACATCTGGCTGAAGAGCACCGCGCTGATGTGGGCGATTACCTACATCGGGGTGGTGGTGTTTGTCGGCCTGACCGCCTACGACACGCAAAAACTCAAGGCGATGGGCGAGCAGCTGAATGCCGATGATAAAGACGGCTTCCGCAAGTACGCCATCGTTGGCGCGTTGACGCTGTATCTCGACTTCATCAACCTGTTCCTGATGTTGCTGCGTATCTTCGGCAACCGTCGCTAAATCCTTTGTTTTTCAAACTATAAGGTATCTGGCGATCAAAAAGCTCTGCATGTGACATGCAGAGCTTTTTTTATGCGATTTTGCGGCGGAACAGCGCATAGGCGGCGCTGCCGGTGGTGGCGGTGATTACCAGCAGCGGCCACAGGCTGTGCCAGATGATGTCGAAGCTGGCGTCCTTCAGGTAGATCTGCTTGGTGATGTCGGTGAAGTGGCGTATCGGGTTCACCCAGGTCAGATCCTGCAGCCATACCGGCATGTTCTCCACCGGCGAGACGTAACCCGAGAGCAGGATCGCCGGCATCATGAACACGAACACCCCGATGAATGCCTGCTGCTGAGTGGCGCACAGTGACGAAATCAGCAGGCCGAACCCCACCAGCGACAGCCCGTAGATCAACATGGTGGCGTAGAACAACAGCAGCGATCCGGCGAATGGGATCCGGTACAGGAAAATGCCGATCAGCAGCACGATTGAAGCCTGGAACATCGCGACGATCTGCGCCGGCACCGCCTTGCCGATAAAGATTTGCCAGGTGGTAAGCGGTGAGACCAGCAGCTGTTCCAGCGTGCCCTGTTCACGTTCGCGCGCCACCGATAGCGAGGTGACGATCAGCACGCCGATGGTAGTGATCATGGCGATCAGCGACGGCACCACGAACCATTTGTAGTCCAGATTCGGGTTATACCAGTTGCGCACCACCAGCTCGCTGTTGTTGGGTTTGGCACGGCTGCCGAGCAGCTCGTTCTGATATTCCTGCACGATCTGCTGTACGTAGTTGGCGGCGATTTGCGCGCTGTTGGAGTTGCGCCCGTCGAGCAGCAGTTGCAGCGGCGCGGTGTTGCCGGCGGCGATATCGCGCGAGAACTGCGCCGGGAAGCGGATCAGCAGCAGCGCCCGTTGGTTATCAATGGTAGCTTTTATCTCCTGCGGGCTGCGCAGCAACAGCACGTGTTGAAAGGCCTTGGCCTTGGCGAAGCGTTGGGTCAACTCCACCGAGGACTGGCCGCTGTCCTCGCTGTAGACCGCGATGGTGGCGTTGGTGACTTCCAGCGTCGCGGCGAACGGGAACAGCAGCACCTGCAGGATCACCGGCATGATTAAAATGGCGCGGGTTTGCGGATCGCGCAGCAGCGCCTGCATTTCCTTGATGATGAGCGTCAACAGACGATGAAACATCGCTCTTTCTCCTCAATCCAGCCGGCGCTGGGTTTTCCAGGCCGTCAGGCCGATGAACACCACGGCGGAAGCGATCAGGAACAGCAGATTGATCGCCAGCACGGTGCCGACGTTACCCGCCAAAAACAGCGTTTGCAGCGTGCTGACGAAGTAGCGCGCCGGAATGATGTAGGTCACCGCGCGCACGATGGCCGGCATGCTGTCGATCTGGAAGATAAAGCCCGACAGCATGATCGAAGGCAGGAAGGCGGCGTTCAGCGCCACCATCGCCGCGTTGAACTGATTGCGGGTGAGGGTGGAGATCAGCAGGCCCATGCCGAGGGTGCTGGCGAGGAACAGGCTGCTTATCAGCAGCAGAATGGGCAGCGAGCCGCGGTAGGGGACGCCGAGCACCCAGACCGCCACCGCCATGCACAGCGCCATGGCGAACATACCGAGGAAATAGTAGGGAATAAGCTTCGAGAGCAGCAGTTCGCTGCGGGTCACCTGGGTGGACAGCAAGGCTTCCATGGTGCCGCGCTCCCACTCGCGGGCGATCACCAGCGAAGTGAGGATGGCGCCGATCACCGTCATGATGATGGTGATGGCACCGGGAATGATGTAGTGCCGGCTGATGGCCGCCGGGTTGAACCAGTAACGCATTTGCACGTCGATCAGCGGCTTGTCGCTGCTCCCGCTATCGGCGGCGCGCTGCTGCTGCCAAATTTGCCAAACGCCTTGGGCGTAGCCCTGCACAAAGTTGGCGGTGTTCGGTTCACTGCCGTCGGTGATCACCTGGATCGGTGCGCTGTCATGCGGGCGCGCCATGCGCTGGTCGAAATCCACCGGGATCACCACCAGACCGCGGATCGTGCCGGCCTGCATTTGCTGAATCAGCTGCTGGCGGTTATCGCTGATGGTTGGTTCGATATAGGGCGAGCCGGCGAAGGCATGGGCCAGATCGCGCGCGTCTTCACTCTGTTGCTCCATCAAGATACCCAGATGCAGTTTGCTGGAATCGAGATTGATGCCGTAGCCGAAGATAAACAGCAACATCAGCGGGATGACGAAGGCGATCAGGCCGCTGCTGGGATCACGCAGTATTTGCCGCGTCTCCTTCAGGCACAGCGCGCGCAGCCGGCGCCAGGAGAAGCCGCCGCCGTCGATTGGGGATCGGTTGTCGCTCACCGCGTTTCCTCCTTGTCGTAGCCCTGTACCAGCTCGATAAATGCCTGTTCCATTGAAGGATTGGGATTATCGTCGCGCGCCACCTGCTGTTTGAGGTCGTCCGGGGTGCCGGCGGCGATGATCTTGCCGCGGTACACCAGGCCGATGCGGTCGCAGTACTCCGCCTCGTCCATAAAGTGGGTGGTCACCATCACCGTGACGCCTTTGTCGACCATGCCGTTGATGTGCAACCAGAACTCGCGCCGCGTCAGCGGATCGACGCCGGAAGTCGGTTCGTCGAGGAACAGAATGTCCGGTTCGTGCATCAGCGCGCAGGCCAGCGCCAGGCGTTGCTTGAAGCCGAGCGGCAGCGCGTCCGGCGTTTGAGCGAGGATCGGCGCGAAGTTAAAGGCGCGGGACATTTCATCGATTTTATCGCGTTGCGCCTTGCCGCTCAGGCCGTAGACGCCGGAGAAGAATTTCAGGTTCTGCGCCACCGTCAGGTTGCCGTACAGCGAGAATTTTTGCGCCATGTAGCCGAGCCGTTGGCGCGCCTTGCCGGAGCTGGTCTTCAGATCCATCCCCAGCACCAGCGCTTTACCTTCGGACGGCACCAGCAGACCGCACATCATTTTAAAGGTGGTGGACTTACCGGCGCCGTTCGGGCCGAGCAGGCCGAAAATTTCACCGCGCCGCACCTGAAAGTCGACGTGATCGGTGGCGGCGAAGTCGCCGAATTTTTTGGTCAGCTGCACCGCTTCGATCACGGTTTCGCCGCTTTCACCGTTGACGGTCGGCATGATCTCCGCCAGCGCCGAGCGGTGGTTGGGGCCGCCGCCGAGCAGATCGATAAACGCATCTTCGAAGCGTGGATCCGCCTCGTCGAGTTCGGCGTCCGGCAGATCCAGCGCCTGCAGCAGTTGGCGGTGATCCTCGCCCTCCTTCAGGATCAGGCGCAGAGATTTTCCCTGGATCACCCCGTCGGTGACCGACGGCAGGCAGATCGCCCGTTGCAGCAAGGCGCGATGACTGCCGGGCGGCGCGGCGATCAACACCGTGCGCCCGGCCATACGTTGGGTCAGATCCTGCGGCGCACCGCTGAACAGCAGTTCGCCCTCGTTGAGCAGCAGCACCTCGCGGCACTGCTCGGCCTCATCGAGATAGGAGGTGCTCCACAGGATCAACATGCCGTCGTTGGCCAGTTCGTGCACCATGCGCCACAGCTCGCGGCGCGAGATCGGATCGACGCCGACGCCCGGCTCGTCCAGCAACAGCACCTGAGGTTCGCCTACCAGCGTGCAGGCCAGGCCGAGCTTCTGTTTCATGCCGCCGGACAGCTTGCCCGCCAGGCGCTCGGTGAAGCGCGTCAGATCGGTGAATTTCAACAGCCGTTCGAAGGTCTGGCGGCGAAGATCGCCGGTAACGCCGCGCAGATCGGCGTACAGCGTCAGGTTCTCCATTACCGTCAGATCCTCATACAGCCCGAACTTCTGCGGCATGTAGCCGAGGATCGCGTGCAGTTGGCGATCCTCGGCGATCGGATCCAGCCCGGCGACCCGCAATTTGCCGCTGCTGGGCTGCAGCAGCCCGGCCAGCATGCGCAGCAGGGTGGTTTTGCCGGCGCCGTCCGGCCCGACCAGCCCGATGACCGCGCCGCTGCGCAGGGTGGTGGTCAGGCTGGCGACCGCCGGTTTTTCAAGCGACGGGAAGCGTTTTTCCAACCCTTCCAGTTCGATGGTGTGCGCCTGTTCCATGGCCGGCCTCAGGGTTTGGCGAAGCGCAGGGTGACTGGCATGCCCTGGCGCAGCGCATCGTCGGCATCAGTGACGATCACCCGCAGGCGATACACCAGATCGGTGCGCAGATCCGGCGTTTCAACGCTTTTCGGCGTGAATTCCGCGGTCGGCGAGACGAAACCGATCTTGCCGTGGTAAGGCTTGTCGGGCCGGCCGTCGGTGTAAATTTCCAGCTCGGTGCCGGGCACCGCCTGGTTCAGGCTGGTCTCGTTGACGTAGGCGCGCACCCACACCGGCCGGGTCAGCGACAGGGTGAACACCGTACCGCCGGCGCCGAGCATGGTGCCCGGCTCCACCGCGCGGGTCAGCACCGTGCCGGCGGACGGGGAGACCAGCGTGGCGTCTTGCAGGTTCAATTGCGCCTGCGCCAGCGCCGCTTCGCTCTGCGCCACGTCGGCCTTGGCCTGTTCAATCTCTTGCGGGCGATTGCCGCTGCGGTATTGCGACAGCTTGTCCTTCGCCGCCTGCAGGTTGGCCTGCGCCTGATTGCGGGCGGTGCGCGCATCCTCCAGCGCGTCGGCGGACGTGGCGTTTTTCGCCCACAGCCCTTGCTGGCGCTTCAGGAAGCTGTCGGCGTAGGCGAAGGCGGACTGACGTTGCGCCATTTCTGACTGTACCTGGGCGATCTCTTCAGTGCGATAGCCGGCCTGCAGCAGCGACAGTTTGGCGCGCGCGCTGCCAACGTTGGCCTCGGCCTGCTGCAGCGCGTTGCGGTAGGGGGCATCGTCCAGTTTGCCGAGCAGCTGGCCCGGCTGAACGGCATCGCCTTCATCCACCGTCAGCGACGCCAGGCGGCCGTCGACGCGAAAGCCGAGGTTGACCGTGCGGATATCGACGTTGCCGTACAGCGTCAGCGGCTTATCCTGCTGCTGTTGGTAATGCCAGACTGCGTAAGCGGCGGCCGCGATCAGAAAAATTAGCAACACGATCAAGGCACTACGTTTTTTGTTCATAACACTCCCTGCCTGAATTTACGCGCCATGGCGTTGGCGCAGCCCAATAACCAAAATCTCGATATGTTCGCTCAGCACCGCTGCGATCTGCGCGGCTTCACTTTCACCAATCTCCTGCCAGCCGGCCTGACGGCGGATGGTCTCTCGCGCCACGCGGAACGACAGCACCTCGCCGATCAGCGCGTGGGTATGCAGCACCAGGCGAGTGGCGTGCACGTCAATGCCGGTCGCGGCAGACAGAAGGCGGCACAGCCGCTCGTGCATCGGCGCGATCACCTGGCTGTGGATCAGCGGGTAGGCGTCGGTTGGGGCGAGCTGTTCGCGCGACATGATTTTGCTCAGGTTCAGCGTGTGCGGTTGAGTCATCAGCGCGCTGAAAGCCAGCAGTCCGCGTTGCAGCAAGCGCAGCGCGGCATCGGGTGTGTGGTGTTCGGGCGCTTCTTGCCCAAAGCGATCGGCCTCTTCGGCCAGCGGGGCGAACGCCTGCTGGATGAAATCGGCGAGCGACTGCGCAACGGCCAGATACAGCCCCTCTTTGGAACTGAAGTAATAGGTGATGGCGGCGATGTTCTGGCCGGCGCGCTGAGCGATATCGCGCGTGGTGGCGCCCTGCAGGCCGTATTCGCCGAACAGTTCGGTCGCCGCGGCGAGCAGCTGCCGGCGCGTTTGCTCGCCGCGCGCCCGGCCGGCGGCCTGATGAGGTACGGAAGCTGGCATGGGTCACGCTCAAAGTTAATCAATCATATGATTAACTTTATGCCAGATTGTCTAAAACGCAACCGCTAACCACAATGAGTTATGTGATCGGTCTCAGACAATGCTGAATTTACGGCAGATTGTGCTTTCTACGCGTAAAAGTGCTTTTTATTGCGCGACTTCTGTTACAATCGCCGCTTGGTGCACTGCAGTTTGTGCCAATCCCTCGTGGTCATGCTTAATGCCCCGTCTGATCATCCTCCCAGGAAACTGCACCGAACACCGTTAGGTTAGGGGGGATCTGGAGTTTTTCTCTTTATGTCATTTGAAACCCTCGGCTTAAGTGCTGAAATTGTGCGCGCTGTTGAAGAACAGGGCTATCGCGAACCGACGCCAATTCAGCGTCAGGCTATCCCTGTCGTGCTGGAAGGTCGTGACCTGATGGCCAGCGCCCAGACCGGCACCGGTAAAACCGCCGGTTTTACCCTGCCGTTGTTGCAGCTGCTGAGCAAGCATGACCATCCGGTCAAAGGCCGCCGCCCGGTGCGCGCGCTGATCCTGACGCCAACCCGTGAGCTGGCGGCGCAGATCGGCGAAAACGTCGATGCCTACAGCAAACACCTGCGCCTGCGTTCGCTGGTGGTGTTTGGCGGCGTGAGCATCAACCCGCAGATGATGAAGCTGCGCGGCGGCGTCGACATCCTGGTGGCGACGCCGGGCCGTCTGCTGGATCTGGAGCATCAGAACGCGGTTGACCTGTCCAAAATTGAAATTCTGGTGCTGGACGAAGCGGATCGCATGTTGGACATGGGCTTTATCCACGACATTCGCCGCGTGCTGGCCAAGCTGCCGGCCAAGCGCCAGAACCTGCTGTTCTCCGCGACCTTCTCCGACGACATCAAGGCGCTGGCCAACAAGCTGCTGCACAACCCGGCTTCGGTGGAAGTGGCGCGCCGCAACACCGCGTCCGAGCAGATCGAGCAGAGCGTGCATTTCGTCGACAAGAAGCGTAAGCGGGAACTGCTGTCGCAGATGATCGGCGAAGGCGATTGGAAACAGGTGCTGGTGTTCACCCGCACCAAGCACGGCGCCAACCACCTGGCGGAACAGCTGAACAAAGACGGCATCACCGCCGCGGCGATCCACGGCAACAAGAGCCAGGGTGCCCGTACCCGCGCGCTCGCCGACTTCAAAGACGGCCGCATTCGCGTGCTGGTAGCGACCGACATCGCGGCGCGCGGTCTGGATATCGACCAGCTGCCGCATGTGGTGAACTACGAGCTGCCTAACGTGCCGGAAGACTACGTACACCGCATTGGCCGCACCGGCCGCGCGGAGCGTACCGGTGAAGCTATCTCGCTGGTGTGCGTGGATGAACACAAACTGCTGCGCGACATCGAACGTCTGCTGAAGCGTGAAATTCCACGTATCGCGCTGCCGGGTTACGATCCGGATCCGACCATCAAGGCCGAGCCGATCATCAACGGCCGTCAGGGTGGCGGGCGCGGTGCACCGCGCGGCAACGGCGGCGGCCAGCGTTCCGGTAACGGCGGCGGTCAGCGCAGTGGCAACGGTAACGGCGGCCAGCGTGAAAACCGTGGCAACGGCAACGGTAACGCCCGCCCGCAGGGTGATGGCCAGCGTCGTTCCGGCGCGCCATCTTCGCGCCGCCCGCGCAGCCGCAAACCGGCCGAATAAGCCTGATTGCTCAAAGAGTAAGCCGCCGATACGGGCGGCTTTTTTTTTGCCTGGCGGAACGGCATTTTCGTACTAGGCTGGACGGTGGCTAAACCTAATTCCAGGAGACGGAGATGAAATTGAAGTGCGCAATTCTCGATGATTACCAACAGGTGGCGCTCAAAATGGCGGACTGGTCGGCGCTGGCCGATCGGGTGGAGGTGTCGGCCATCAGCTCGCACTTTACCGATGAAGCGGAGCTGGCGGTGCATCTGCAGGAGTGCGACATTCTGGTCATCATGCGCGAGCGCACGCCGATGACCGCCTCGCTGTTGGCGCGGTTGCCGAAGCTGAAGCTGCTGATCACTTCCGGCATGCGCAACGCCTCTATCGATCTGGCCGCCGCCGCCGAGCGGGGCGTGGTGGTGTGCGGCACCGCCAGCGGGTCGGCCGCGCCGATGGAGCTGACCTGGGCGCTGCTGCTCGGGCTGGCGAAGCATATCGTGCCGGAAAGCGTCGGGCTGCGGAACAACGGCCCGTGGCAGCTGGGCTTAGGCGTCACGCTGCAAGGAAAAACGCTGGGGCTGCTGGGGCTGGGCAAGATCGGCGGCCAGATGGCCAAGGTAGCGCAGGCGTTTGGCATGCGGGTGCTGGCCTGGAGCCAGAACCTGACGGCGGAGCGGGCGGCGCAAGAGGGTGTCCTGCTGGCGCCGTCCAAACGGGCGCTGTTCGAACAGAGCGACTTTGTCTCCATTCACCTGGTGCTGAGCGATCGCAGCCGCGGGTTGGTGGGGCGTGATGAATTGGCGGCGATGAAACCCACCGCCTACCTGATCAACACCTCGCGTGCGGGTATCGTCGATCAGGCGGCACTGGCGGACGCCCTGCAACAGCGGAAGATCGCCGGCGCCGGGCTGGACGTGTTCGAGACGGAGCCGTTGCCGGCCGACGACGTGTTTCGCCAGCTGCCCAACGTGCTGGCGACGCCGCATGTGGGTTACGTGGCGGACGACAACTACCGCGCCTACTTCACCGAGGCGGTCGAGGATATCGCGGCGTTCCTCGCCGGCCAACCGATCCGCCGGCTGGGCTGACGGCATTTTTAATGCCCGCTGAGGCTTGTCTGGCGCGGGCATTCACCCGTATCATTGCGGGTCTTTTTTAGCTGGGATTGGTCATGCGCGTATTATTGGCTCCGATGGAGGGCGTTCTCGATTCTTTGGTGCGTGAGTTACTCACTGAAGTGAACGACTACGATCTGTGCATCACCGAATTTTTGCGCGTGGTCGATCAGCTGCTGCCGGCCAAGTCATTCTACCGGCTGTGCCCGGAGCTGCGTCACGCCAGCCGCACGCCGTCGGGCACACAGGTGCGCGTACAGCTGCTGGGGCAGTACCCGCAGTGGCTGGCGGAGAACGCCGCGCGTGCAGTGGAACTGGGCTCTTACGGCGTCGATCTCAACTGCGGCTGCCCGTCCAAGCTGGTGAACGGCAGCGGCGGCGGGGCGACGCTGCTCAAAGATCCGGAACTGATCTACCAGGGCGCCAAAGCGATGCGCGCGGCGGTGCCGGCCCATCTGCCGGTCACGGTGAAGGTGCGTCTGGGCTGGGACTCTTCGAACCGCAGTTTTGAAATCGCCGATGCGGTGCAGCAGGCGGGCGCCAGCGAGCTGACGGTGCACGGCCGCACCAAAGAGGATGGCTACAAGGCGGATCGCATCAACTGGGCGGCGATCGGCGAGATCCGTCAGCGGCTGAGCATCCCGGTTGTCGCCAACGGCGAGATCTGGGATTACCAGAGCGCGCAGGATTGCCTGCAGGCGACCGGCTGCGACGCCATCATGCTGGGGCGCGGCGCGCTCAACGTGCCGAACCTGAGCCGGGTGGTGAAGTATAACGAACCGCGCATGCCCTGGCCGCAGGTGGTGGAACTGCTGCAAAAATACGTCCATCTGGAAAAGCAGGGTGACACCGGTCTCTACCACGTGGCGCGCATTAAACAGTGGTTGGGGTATTTGCGTAAAGAATATGACGAAGCCACCGAACTGTTCAGCGAAATACGTGCGCTGACGACGTCAGGGGATATTGCGCGAGTCATCTGTCGCAGCTAAAAATAAACCCGCACGCGGCGGGTTTATTTAAAATCGGCATTATCAGGCGGCTTTATCGAGGCGGTTTAATTCTATCTCGATATCCTGAATGGTTTTTTCCAGCCCTTCCAGGCAGGCACCCTGTTTATTCAACAGGTCGTTGATGGCTTCGGCGAATGCCTTATTTTTGCATTCCCCCTGATCGAAGGCCAGCCAATGTGCGGAGAGCGTCTCGGTATTCGACTGCGCATAGTGGCGCATTTCCTTCAGCTGGGAAGCGACGTTACGTAAATTATCCAGCTGCGCCTGTGCGTTTGCATTGTTGCTCATGAATTTCTCCTTGAGTTGGCCGTTAAATAATTTCGACTGCGGGATTAAGCTTACCCCATCTAAATAAAAATATCACCCTTGGTGGCCCTGGTGGTTATTTTTTAATGGATTAGGATGTATTTATTTCTTGGCTGAACAAGAACTTGGATGGAATTGTAAAAATAGATAAGTACGGTCTTTTTGGCGGTTATTTACGGCCATTCCATGCGGAATGACCGTTATTCTAACGCTTAAGAGTGATGCTTATTATGCCGCGTCCGCCAGCATAAACATGCCGTAGGGGTGTATTTCCAGATAATACTGTTCGCCGACGTTGGGCTGCAGGCGAGTGGCGTTAACCTGCAGCAAAATCTGCTGCCCATGCCACGCCACCGTGACTTCATACTGCGGCCCCATGTAGGCGACATGCTGGATCACGCAGCGCTGGCTTTCCTCGCCGTGCTCGCTCAGCGTGATCGCTTCCGGCCGCACGCCCACCGTGCCGGCGCCCTCGGCGGCAAAGTGCGCGGGGCGCGGCAGGCGATAGCCGCTGATATCGACATGATCGGCGCCGAAGCTGGCCGGGAACAGGTTGGCGTCCCCCATGAAGCTCGCCATAAAGCGCGACGCGGGCTGCCGATAGAGATCCTGCGGCGAACCGATCTGCATGATATGCCCCTTGTTCATCACCAGCACGGTGTCTGAGACCGCAAAGGCCTCGCTCTGATCGTGGGTGACGTACAGCGACGTGATATCAAACTGCTTTTGCAACTCGCGGATCTTTTCGCGCATGCTGCGGCGCAGGTTGGCGTCGAGGTTGCTTAATGGCTCATCGAACAGCAGCACTTTCGGCTTGAGGATCAGCGCACGCGCCAGCGCCACACGCTGTTGTTGGCCGCCGGAGATCTGATCGACGTAGCGATCGTCGAACCCCGCCAGATCCACCATCGCCAGCGCTTCCTGCACGCGCGCTTTCACTTCGGCGCGCGGAATGCCGAGCATCTTCAGCCCATAGCCGACGTTTTCCCCCAGCGACATATGCGGGAACAGGGCGTAAGACTGGAACACCATGCAGATATCGCGCTGCTGGATGGAACGATGGGTGACGTCTTCGCCATCAATGAAGATCTGCCCGTCGCTCGGTTTCTCCAGCCCGGCGACCAGGCGCAAAATGGTAGTCTTGCCGCAGCCTGAAGGGCCGAGCAGCGTCACCATTTGCCCCCGCGGGATGGTGAGCGTGATGTTATCGATAACCGTGTTGCTGCCGAACCGTTTGGAGACGTTGCGCAGTTCAACGAAATTTTTCTGACTCATAGTGCGCTCCATTACGCCTGGTTTTTGGCTTTTGAACGGGAGATGCGAGCCTCGCCGATCAGCCAGTCAAAGAGGAAAATAATCGCCAGCATCACCACGATCAGAATTGAACCGTAGGCGATCGCTACCCCGTATTCGCCGTCTTCCACGCGGTTGAGGATGTAGGCGGTGGCCACGCGGGTATCGGGCGTCACCAGGAAGACGATGGCGCTGACGGTGGTGATGGCGCGCACGAAGCTGTAGATCAGCGCCGACAGGATAGCCGGGCGCAGCAGCGGCAGCAGGATGTGCGTGATGGTGCGCAGCGAGCCGGCGCGCAGGCTGAGCGAGGCTTCGTCCAGCGATTTGTCTATCTGGCCCAGTCCGGCGATCCCGGCGCGAATCCCCACTGGCACGTTGCGCATCACCATCGAGATAATCACGATGGCGGCCGTTCCGGTGAGGTACACCGGCGCGCTGTTGAAGGCGAGAATGTAAGAGACGCCCGCCACGGTGCCCGGCACCGCAAAGCACAGCATGGTGGTGAACTCGATGGTCTTTTTGCCCCTGAACTGCTGGCGCACCACGATCCAGGCGATCAGCAGGCCGAACGCGGCGGTGATCGGCGCGGCGATCCCGGCGTACAGCAGCGTATCGAGCAGCGAAGGCCACGCGCCGTCGCTCATGCCCTGACCGAACAGCTTGATGAAGTTATCCAGCGTCAGCGTGTAATCCACGCCCCAGTTGACGGTGAAACTGCCGTAGAAAATGCTGCCGTAGAGCAGGGCGTTAAAGGCTACCCACACTGCCAGCAACGCCATCACGCTCCAGACCAGCGTGACCGGCAGCGGCTGCACGTCGCCGCGATAGGATTTGCCGGACACGGTGACGTAGGAACGCTTGCCGATCCACAGGTACTGAATGCAGAACACCAGCAGCGAGAACAGCAGCAGGAAGGCGCCGAGGGTGCTGGCGGCCTGATAGTCGAGCTGCGAGCCGGTGATGTAGAAATAGATTTGCGTCGCCAGCACGTCGAAGTTGCCGCCGAGCACCAGCGGGTTGCTGAAGTCGGCCAGCGATTGCACCACCACGATCAGAAACGCGTTGGCCAGCGCCGGTTTCAGCAGCGGCACGAACACGCCGTTAAAAGTTTGCCAACGGCTGGCGCGCAGGGTGTAGGAGGCCTCTTCCAGCGAAGGATGAATGGTCTTGATCGCGCCGTCGAGGATCATGAACGCCATCGGCGTGAACGCCAGCACCTGCGCCAGCCAGATGCCGGTAAAGCCGTACAGCCAGTTGGTGTTGGTCAGGCCGAACCAGGCCACCATCCACTCGGTGACGTAGCCGGAGCGTCCCATCATCAACGTCACGCCCAGGCCGACGACGAACGGTGGCGTGACGATGGGCAAGATGGAGAAGATGCGGCCGATAATGGCGCTGCGCCTGGCGATGCGGGTGGTGTAAATCGCCAGCACCAGGCCGAAGAAGGTACAGCCGGCGCCGACCGCGATCGACAGGGCGATGGAGTTGAGGATCACCTGAACGATATGCGCCTGCGACAGCACGTTCATAAACGCCAGCGGCGCGAAGGCGCCCGCCTGGTCGGTGAACATCGGAATGAAAATCGCGATGCTCGGCCAAACGATGAAGACGCCGATCAGCGCCACGATGGTGACCAGCGCGCCGATAACGAAACGGTCGCCGCCCAGCCATTCGAGGCGGGTCAGCGCCAGCGTCATGATGGCGCCCAGCGCGATAAACTGCACCAGGGTGGCGTAGCCTAAACCGCGTCCCGCCAGCGTGGCGCTGACGACGATAAAGGCCATGCACAGCAGCGCCCAGCCGGCGTCGAACGCGTGGCGCCGCCGCCGTTCACCGCCCGCCGCGGCGTGGGGACGCAGCAGCAACAGGCTTGGCAACAGGCACCAAAGCCAGCTGATATTGCGATTTGACCAGCCGTAGGCCGTGAGGATCTCTTCGCCGGTGGACTCCAGCAGGCCGTAATCCAGGCTCCAGCTCGGCAGCAGGGCGAACGCCAGCCAGCCAAGCAAGACCCAAAGGGATATCGCATCTCGTTTATTCACGAGATGGAGTGCGTGTGTATGTGACATAAGTTTCCCGGATGTTCAGGCCGGGTAAGGTATGAGGCTTACCCGGCAACAGGCGTAGAATGTGGGCTTATTTACCCATCTTGACTTCGCTGACCCACTTGTTGATCAGCGCCTTGCGGACCTCGGTCGAGCCATACTTGTCCATGTCGTAGTTGATCAGCTTCAGATCGTCGAGCTTCAGCGAGTTCGGCGAGGTATCGGCGGTAGTGTTGGTCAGGATCTGATAGGACTTGCCTTTCTTCCACGCCAGCTCCTGCGCCTCTTTCGACAGCACCCAATCCACGAACAGCTTGGCGTTGTCGAGGTTGCGCGCGCCTTTGAGGATGCTGACGCCGCCGATTTCGTAGCCGGTGCCTTCACAAGGCGAGATCAGCTCAAGCGGCGCGCCCTGTTCTTTTTCGAGCGAATAGTCATGCAGGAAACCGATGCCGATCGCCGTTTCGCCGCGGGCGGCGTTGCGCGCCGGGGCAATGCCGGACTTGGTGTACTGCGAGACGTTGGCGTTCAGCTGCTTCAGGTAATCGAAGGCCTGATCGTCTCCCCACAGCTGGGCAAAGGTCGCCAGCGCGGTGTAGGCGGTGCCGGAGCTTTGCGGATCGGCGATTTGAATCTCGCCTTTGTATTCCGGTTTGGTCAGGTCTTTCCAGCACTTGGGCACCGGCAGGTTTTTCTCTTTCAGGCGCTGGGTATTGACGCCGAAGCCGAGGATGCCGACGTAGACCGCCGAAGAGTAGTTGCCTTTCAGCTTCGCCGGGTCGCGGAATTGCGTCATCACCTGTTCGAGGTTCGGCGATTTGTACGGCTGCAGCAGCCCCATTTCACCGGCCTGGGATTGCGGATCGAGCGTGCCGCCATACCAGACGTCCGCCTGCGGGTTTTTCTTCTCGGCGTCCACTTTCGCCAGCGTGCTGCCGGAGCCGTTGCGGATGAACGAGGTTTTCACGTCATATTTCTCGCCGAAGGCTTTGGTTTCCGCTTCGCACATTTCATTGGTGGCGCTGCAGTAGACTACCAGGCGGCCCTTGGCGTGCGCGGCGCCGCTCAACGTCGCCAGCGCGATGCCGGAAGCTATCAGGGTAGTGACCCACGTTTTTTTCATTGTTTTATCCTTCTCTCGGTAGAGGTGGTAACGCTCGCCATCAACAGCGGCATCAGCAATAAACCCATAAGAACGGCGGCGATCGACAGCAAACTGAACATGCCTGACCAGCCGTAGCCTTCGATGACCTGCGACAGCGGCCAGCCCGCCAGTGCGGCCCCCAGATAGGCGAACAGGCCGAGAAAACCGGTGATGGAGCCGGCCGCGCCTTTGTGCCCGCATTCCACGGCGGCGAGGCCAATCAGCATCTGTGGGCCGAAGACAAAAAAGCCCACCGTAAAGAAACAGCCCGCCAGCAGCGCGTAGTGGTGCACCGGCGCCAGCCACAGCGCGGCGACGGAAACCATCAGCCCGAGCGTGAACAGCAAAATCATCGGCGCGCGCTGCCCGCCGAACAGCAAATCCGAGCCCCAGCCGGCGAACAGCGCGCCGAGCAGACCGCCTGCCTCGAACAGCATCACCGTCGCGTTGGCGCTGAGCAGGTTGACGCCGTGGCTTTCCGTCAGCCAGAGATTGCCCCAGTCGTTCAAGGCGATGCGGATCAGGTAGACCAGCACGTAAGAGACGCCCAGCAGCCAGATCATCGGGTTCTTCAGCATCGTGGTGCGTAACATCCGCCACAGTCCCATCGGCGGGCTTTGCTGTTCCTGACGCAGCTCCAGCGGATCGTGACGCCATTGGCCGACCGACGGCAGGCCTTCTTCCTGCGGCGTGCCTTTCAGCCGCCGCGTGAGCCAGATGCCCAACACCATGCTGACGGCCCCCGGGATCAGCATCGCCGCCTGCCAGCCCCAGCGTTGGGCGGCGAAGGCACTGATCAGCGGCACTAACGCGCCGCCGAGGTTGATCGACATATTCCAGCAGCCCCACCAGAAGCCGCGCTCGTTGCGCGAATACCAGTGGGTCAACAGCCGCGCGCAGGGCGGCCAGCCCCAGCCCTGAAAGAAGCCGTTCAGCGCCCAGACCACCAGCAGCAGCGGCAGCGATTCGCCGAAGGCGAACACCAGGTTCAGCAGGCCGGTAGCGAACAGGCCGATCCCCATAAATCTGCGCTGCCCGTGGCCGTCGTGCCACAGTCCGGCGGCGAATTTCGACAGGCCGTAGCTCAGGTAAAACAGCGAGCCGAGCAGGCCGATGTCCCCTTTGTCCAGCCCCAAATCCGTTTGCAGCGCCGGCAGCACGTAATTCACGCTTTTGCGCGTCAGGTAAAAGGCGGCATACCCGATGACCATGTACAGCAGCAGTCGCGGGCGCAGCGTGTGGTAACGGTGATCGATCTCAGATGCCTGCATAGCCGCCTCCCTGGTGCTGACTATAAGAAGGTGAAAGGGAAAGGGGATGAGAGAAAGTCTGGAGTGGCTAAGACTTTTTCCTAGTTAGCCGGCGCTTTGTGGCAAATTTGTGGGCAGGTTAACAATTACCCGCGTGCCGCGCTGCGTTTCCAACGTCAGTTCGCCGCCGAGTGCGCTGACCCGTTCGCGCATCCCCTGAATGCCGAAGCCGGGCATCGGGTTTGCACGGATGCCGACGCCGTTGTCCCGCACCTCGAGGTGCAAAAGCGCACCTTGTTGATACAGGACGATGACGACCTCGCTGGCCTTGGCGTGTTTACACACGTTGTTGAGCAGCTCTTGCAGCAGCCGGTAGAGGGTGAAACGCACCGTCTCGCCGGCGGGCGTGTCGGTCAGCCGGTAGTCGAAACGGCAACGGATGCCCCGTTCGGCAAAGGCGAATTCGTTCAGCAGGTGGTGCAGTGCCTCTTTGAACGCCAGCTCGTCCAGCGCGGGCGGGCGCAGCTGGCGCAGCAGCTGGCGCGTGGAGTGATGAATGCGCCGGGCGAGATCGGCTATCTGGTTCGCGGCGGCCTGGGTTTGCACCGCATCGCGCGCCCGTTTGACCAGCTGCGACTGGATTTGAATCGCGGTGATGTTCTGGCCGATTTCATCGTGCAGCTCGCGCGCCAGATTTTTCCGCGTGTCTTCTTCGGCGTGGATCAGTTTTTCGGTCAGCGCCCGCCGCGCCGCCAGCTCCTCTTCCAGGCGGCGGCGATAGTGGTGCAGGTTTTGCGCCAGGTGCTGCTGGCGGCTGATGGCGATGCCCAGGCCGATGCCGAGCAGCGCCTGCGTTGCCAGAAAGATCTCCAGCTCGACCAGATTGCCGAACCCTCCGCCGACCTGCCGGGCGAGGGTGATCATCATGCTGCCGAGCAGGCCGGACAATACGCCGCCCTGCCAGCCGAACTTCCACGCCATCACCACATTCGGCAGAAACACCACGATCAGCAGCAGGCGTTCGATTTCCGGCGACAGCACCATCTGCGTGCCGATGCCGATAACGAAAAACAGGCTGCACCAGATGATTAAGGACGCGCGTAGCGGCGGGTTGGTGGTGTCCAGCCCCAGCAGATGGTAACGGTGCTGCTGGCGCAGAAATTCAAAGATCAGGTAGACGAACGGGGTCAGCAAGACGCCGCCGGTAAACGACGCCAGGCCGAGCAGCATCGCCGGGCTTGGCACTAATGGCGTAAGCAGGGCGGTATTGAGCAGCGAGGCAGCGGTCACCGCAGCCAGCAGCAGCGTCAGCCGCTGCCAGTAGAGCGGAAAACGGCGCCAGACTCGTTGCGCGAGCGCCGCCGGGATCAGGGTGATAAACGGCGCGGCCAGCAGACCGTAGCCGCTCAGCAGGCGTTCGCCGTGCAGCCAGAACAGCAGCAGCATCGGTGGCGCTATCAGGGCGGGCCAATAGCGACGCGCCAGCAGGATCAGCAGCGCGAGATAGACGCCGTGCGGCAAAAACAGCACCGCCTGATTGCCGTTGTGGGTCAGATAGAAACCGAGCGTCCACAGCATCAGCCAGCCGCTGCCCCAGGCCAACAGGATAAACAGCGAGATAACCCAGGGGCGGAAGCGGGGCGACATCAATGCCCCGCCAGCAGCTGATGATCGAGGGCGAAATGCACCAGCTCGATGGTGCTGCTGCACTGCAGCTTGCCCAGGACGTTGGCGCGATGCACGTGCACCGTTTTGTGGCTGAGATCGAGCTTGAAAGCGATCTCTTTGACGCTGTCGCCCCTGACCAACAGATCGAAGACCTCGCGCTCGCGCGGGGTCAAGGCTTCCAGCGCCGTGTTCGGTTGCTCGCCGCCGCGCAGCGCCCGCAGCGCGTCGGCGCACAGGTAATGGCCACCCATATCGACGGAGCGTACCGCCTGCACCAGTTCTTCCGGCCCGCAGCGTTTGGTCAGATAGCCGCTGGCACCGGCATCCAGCGCGCTCTGCACGAAGGTGGGAGAGTCATAGATGCTGAGGATGATCGCGCGGAACTGCGGCTTGTGCGCCCGCAGGCGCTTCAACAGGCTCAGGCCGTTTTCATCCGGCATGGCGATGTCCATCACCGCGACGCTGACGTCTTCGCGCAGCAATGCCGGCCAGGCCGCCGCCGCGCTGCTGTATTGCCCCACCACGTCGAGATCGTCCTCGAGGCTGAGCAACTGGGCAAAGCCGGAGCGCACCACCACATGGTCATCCACCAGTATCACACGGATCATTTTTCGCACTCTGCTGCCGAATCATGACCCTATGATGCCTGCCGCCGCGGGGCTGGCAATCAGCCAAGCGCGGTTATGCAATCGATGTAACAGAATCGTAATAAAAGGGCGCCGCCGGCGCCGTTAACGATCCACATCGATGGCGAAATGCTGCCACAGCGCGGCGCGGCGTTCCTCTTCAGAATGCAACGTCGTTTCGTGGCGCTGGTGATCTTCGGTCACGATCAGCTTCATGTCGCTGAGGGTGACCCGGCCGTGGTCCGTCGGCCGTGAACATACCAGGCGTTGGGTGAAGTGCGATTGCGGCGAGGTGCTGTGGAAGTGGCACATCTCGTCGAACTCATGCAATTCGCGCGGCTGAACGGTAAAGCGATACAGCGTTTTGGCATGCGAACGCTGGTCGCCGTTGCGGCGCTCCAGCAGGTAATACTCGCCTTCCCGCTCCAGGTGGAAGGTGCCGCTGGCCTGCGGTTGCGGCTCGGCGACGACGATCTTCAGCGGCGTCAGGAAGGAATCGCCGAAACCGACGTCCACCAGCCAGGCCTGGTCCGCCAGATCCACCCGCAGCGCCAGATGGTCGTAGCGCGGGCCGAAATGGCCGTCGCGGGCGCGGATCTCGCCGGAGATGAAGCTCACCTTGAAACCGATCTCCCGCAGCAGCAGGGCGAACAGCGTATTCAGTTCATAACAGAAGCCGCCGCGGTTACGTTCGACCACCTTGCTGAACAGCGCCTCCGGCGCCAGCTGAATGCCCTGATGATAGATAATGCTCAGGTTCTCGAACGGGACGCTCAGCATGTGACGATGGTGCAGCTGTTGCAACGTGGGGAGGTCAGGGCGGGCGACGCCGGTAAAACCGATATGCTGCAGGTAGCGTTGGGTATCCACAGGGTGTCTCGCATGAGAAAAAGTAGGCATAAAATAGCGGGCTTTGCGGTATTTGTGAGCGCATTCCGTGCTGCGCTGTCGCTGCTGCCGCAAACTGTCACTGGTCGGCGCTAGCCTGTTCCCCGGAGTTCAACATTGCAGGAGAACGGCTATGCAAGATTTCAAACATCGTGTGGCGCTGGTGACCGGCGCTTCCACCGGCATCGGCGAAGCGATCGCCGCCGAGCTGTTTCGGCGCGGAGCCACGGTGGTGATGACCGGCCGCCACGCCGCGCCTCTCGCCGCCGCCGCCGCGCGGCTCGATCCCGACGGTCGACGGGTGATGACGTTGCGGATGGACGTGCGCGATGCGCCGTCGGTGCAGCAGGGCATTGAAGAGACGGTGCGGCGCTACGGCGCGCTGCATCTGCTGGTCAACAACGCCGGGATCACCGGCCCGCACGAGGTGGGTATCGATCGGTACGCGGTCGACGATTGGCATGAGGTGATCGCCACCTGCCTGAGCGGCACATTTTTCGGCATGAAGTACGGCCTGCCGGCGATCGTCGCCGGCGGCGGCGGGGCGGTGGTGAACCTCTCTTCCGCCAACGGGGTGGTGGGCATTGCCGGGATCGCGCCCTATACTGCCGCGAAACATGGCGTGCTGGGCTTGACGCGCTCGGCGGCGCTGGAATTCGCCACGCGCGGCGTACGCGTCAACGCCGTCGGGCCGGGCTATGTGGATACGCCGGCGATGGGGGCACTGCCAGCGTCGGCGCGGGCGCAGATGGCCGCTTCGCACCCGATGGGGAGAATGGCGACGCGGGAAGAGGTGGCGAAAACGGTGGCCTTTCTGCTTTCGGACCACAGCAGTTTCACCACCGGCGCGTTCTACAGTATCGACGGCGGTTATACCGCGTGTTAATGGCAAACAGACCCCTTGCGGGGCCTGTGTGGTTACCAGGATTTATGTGGGTTGCGTGAGACAATATCGATCTTTTGACACAGCAGTTGGGTGATGTCCACCGAGGTGGGCTGAGCGGCGCTGCCGGTAAAGTTTTTCAGCACGATGGCGATGCGGGCGTAATTGACGTAGCCCTCAGGCAGCGGCAAATACTCGGCAACGTCGAGCGCGGTAATGCGGTCCGAGGTCATCGTTGCCGATGCGGTTGGGGTGACCGTGCCGGTGCGGGGCCACTGACAGGCTTTTTCCAGCAGGGGGGTGACGCCGGCATCGCCGCTCAGGGCATACTTGCCTTGGTAGGTGCTGATGGTGACATCAAGGCTGTTCTGGCCTTTCAGGTTGGCCAACGTGGCGCGCCACAGCACCAGATCGTTTTTCGCGATCGGGAAGTAGATCTCGACGCGTTTGTCCGCCGTCGTCGCCGTTTTGGTGGTGGCGGTGAGCACGCCATTTTGCAGCGTTACCGCCAGATCGGCGGTCGCCGTTTGCGAGAGACGTGCGCCACCGAAGGCGTAGACGTTATTCAACGCCAGCGCGGCGCTTTCTTTCCAGCTCGGCTCCGGCAGATGGTTGACGCCATCGCCCAGATAGAGCAGGCGCCACATGTTGACGTAACCGGGTGCGACGATCTTTTTCATCTCGATGTGGTTGTTGGACCAGCCTTTCTTGATGTCTGCGTTCACCAGATCGAAACCGTCGATATAGCATTTTCCGCTCAGGTCGCTGGATTTGTCGAAGTAGAAATACTCGACGTATTGGTAGGGCACGCTGCTGCCGGCATCGGTGTTGTTGGTCATCACGCTGTGCCATTGGCTGTCTTTGATTTTTACCGTACCGCCGTTGTTGCTGGTAAAGACCGGCCGGTAGTTGCGGCAATTGGCGTTGCCCCACTCGAAGTGGCAATTTTTGAAGTCCAGCGTGCCGCCTTTAAGGTCGAACAAACCATAGTCGGTATTGGCCAACTGTTCGGTTTCATTGCTAAAGCCGCTGTAGTCGAACGAACAATCGCGGAAGGCCAGGGCATGCACCCCCTGATAATAGTTTCTGCTGTCGCCGAACAGGCATTTGTAGAAGACGATTTTTTCGCCGGCGTTAGCGGTGGTTTCAGACCAAATCGGCCAGAAACAGCCGCGCACCATGATGCTGTGCCAGCTCTGAATATAGGCGTTATTGCCAAAGACAATACCTTTATACAGGTTGGTCAACCAGACATTTTGCACCAGCAGTTGGCAGGCCGGCAGGCCGTGCATGTTTGAGGCATCGCTGTAGACGCACAGGCCGCGTAGGTTGGCCGCCGCGCCGGGCGCCCCGACGATGCGCAGATTATAAATCGCCGGCGCCCCCAGAGAGTATTGCACGCGCACGCACTCGATGTTGGCGGCGCCGCTGAAATCCAGAATGGTGCCTTTAAAATCAACGGCGTTTTTCCACAGCTTCAGGTTGGCGGTGGTTTTACAGGGCCGCACACCGCCGGGGCCAACCAGAGTGATCCCCGCCGGGGTGGTCGGGATCGGCAGTTGCCACCACTCTTCGCCTTTGACCTGCAAGAAGTTGCACGCGCGGGTGATGGTCAGAGAGTAATCCAGTTCGTCACCCGGCAGGTGCCACCAATCGATGCTGTAGTCACCGTCATTGATGATGCGCTTCCAGCGGCGGTTCTGCGCGTCGACGAGCAGGGTGACGCCATTGTCCTGGCTGGTGACATCCGCATCGTCTCGGGCAAATACGCCGTGGTGGTAGCGGTTTTCGAGCATAACTGCGGTTTCGCTGCCGGCATAGCTGCGCAGGTTGGCGTAATCATTTAATGAAATCATGGAATAACCCTCGTTTTGGACAATAAGAGGCCGGTGCAATGTGGCGATTGCAGAGGCGACGGCATAGGGAAATGGCAGTGCGACCGCAGGGCGAATCGGTTCGCGATCCCGGTCGACAGGTATAAATTAACAGGCTAAAACGGGGGCATTAAGCGTTCAGGGTTGTGCCTGACGCCAACAGACATTAGGCTGCCGGCTCAGGCATTGTCGGGGCGAGCGAGGGTTTGCAGCCAGGCCAGAAACGCCGCCGCGCCGGGCTTTTCCAGCGTGCGCGCCGGGTAAACCACGTAGTAGGGTTTGCTGAGCGGCAGCGCCGGTTCGGCCAACGTGACCAGCCGGCCCTCCGCCAGTTCGCGGGCGATCAGCCGCCGCTGGCCGAGCAGCACCCCGCGCCCTTGCACGGCGGCGTCGATGGCCAGTGAAGTCAGGTTATAGGTCAGCCCGCGCCGCGGCGGCGGCATGCGATCGGCGGCGGTGAACCACTCGTGCCATCCCGGCAGAAACTGGCTCTCCTTGCCCCAGTCAACGTGGAGAAGCGGCTGCTGCGTCCAGTCGCCGCGATCGCGCAGCGCCGGGCTGCACACCGGTTGTACCCGATCCTGAAACAGCCGCGCCTTTTCCAGCAGCGGGTAATCCTGATCGCCGAAGCACAGGGCGAAGTCCGCCGCCGAATGGGCGAAATCGACCGCCGCATGGGTGGCGTGCAGCCGCAGATCGCCGTCGGGGTATTGCGCCAGCCAGGCGTCCAGCGCCGGGTTCAGCCACTTGGAGGCCAACGCCGGCAGGGCGAACACCGTCAGCGCCTGCTTGCCGCGCTGGCGTTCGACGTGCTGCTGCGCCACGCGCAGCGTTTCAAACGCTTCCTGAACGTACGCCAGGTAGTCTGCGCCCTGTTCGGTCAGCGTGACGCCGCTTTTGGCGCGGATGAACAGCGTGATGCCCAGATGCTGTTCGAGCTGGCGGATCTGCTGGCTGACGGCGGCGGCGGTCAATGCCAGCGCATCCGCCGCGCGGGCCAGGCTGCCGGTGCGGGCGGCGGTTTCGAACGCCAGAATGGCGCTCAGTTTGGGCAGGCGAGCGCGAGACGGTGAGTGCATGGGCAGGGTTATCGCTAAGAATTGGTTAACTTATCCATAACGTATTTTTGTTATGGCGGCAATGCGCCATTCGCTACAGTGAGAGGCATCCGGCTATCGCACTCGAGGGGAACGTCATGCCGCAACTTGCCGATATTATCGATCTGTCCGCCCATCCCATTGGCGACGCCGTGTTTCGCGCCCGCTGCAGGCAAACGCTGGAGAGCGCAGGCGCGCTGGTGCTGCCGGGATTTTTGCGCGACGCCGCGCTGGCGACGGTGCGGCTGGAAGGCGCCGAACAGCACCACGCGGCGTTTTACGCCACCAGCAAGCACAACGTGTATCTGCGGCCGCAGGACGACGCGCTGCCGGCCGATCACGCGCGCAACCGGCTGGTGGTGTCGTCCAAGGGCTGCATTACCGACGAGGATATTCCGCCGCAGTCGCCGCTGCGCGCGCTGTACGACGCCCCGGCGTTTCGCGAGTTCCTTTGTGCGGTGCTGGATGAGGCGCAGCTCTATCCCTACGCCGATCGGCTGTCGTCGATCAACCTGCATTACGCGTGCGCCGGCCAGGAGTTGGGTTGGCACTTCGATAACTCATCGTTCGCCATCACGCTGCTGATCCAGAAACCGGCGGCGGGCGGGCGTTTCGAATATGTGGAGAAGCTGCGCGACGCCGACCGCGGCGAGATGAACTATGCCGGGGTTGCGCAGGTGCTGGACGGGGAACGAGCAGCCAAGCGGCTGGCGATCGAGGAGGGGGATCTGGTGCTGTTTCGCGGGCGCAATGCCCTGCACCGGGTGACGCCGACCGAAGGCGACGCTACGCGCATGCTGGTGGTGCTGGCCTACAATGCGCAGCCGGGCGTGATGCTGTCGGAAAGCGCTCGAATGACGTTTTACGGCCGGTTATAACGGATAAAAAAACCGCCCCGGAGGGCGGCTTGTCGATTTAGCGTTGGCTCTGTTCTTCGTGAGCCTGCTGTTCCAGTTTCACTTCCTGCGCCCGTTTGCGCAGGCCGAACCAGCCCAGCGTCAGCAGCACCGCCAACACCGGAATGGTGGCGATGGTCCAGGTGCCGTTCGGGTAGTCGAACGCCATCATCACCACCACGGTCAGCAGGAACGCCAGCGTCAGCCAGGAGGTGAACGGCGCGCCCGGCATTCTGAACGAGACAGGCTGAGCGCGGCCTTCGCGGATGGCTTTGCGCAGGCGCATCTGGCAAACGATGATAAACGCCCAGGAGGCGATAATGCCCAGCGAAGCGATGTTCAGCACGATCTCGAATACCCGCGACGGCACCAGATAGTTGAGCACCACGCCGATCACGTAGATGCCGCAGGTGACCAGAATGCCGGCGTAAGGCACCTGTTGGCTGCTCATCTTGGCCATCAGCTTCGGCGCGGAGCCGCCCATCGCCAGCGAGCGCAGGATGCGGCCGGTGGAGTAGAGGCCGGAGTTGAGGCTGGAGAGCGCGGCGGTCAATACCACGATGTTCATCACGGTGCCGATATAAGGCACGCCCAGCTTGCTGAAGAAAGTGACGAACGGGCTTTGGCCGGCCTGATAGGCATTCCACGGCAGCAGCAGCACCAGCAGTACCACGGAGCCGACGTAGAACAGACCGATGCGCCAGATCACGCTGTTGATCGCTTTGGGCATCATTTTGGCCGGATCCTTACACTCGCCGGCGGCAGTGCCGATCAGCTCAATGCCGGCGAAGGCGAAGATCACCCCTTGCACTAGCACCAGCGCGGGCAGCAGGCCGTGCGGGAACATGCCGCCGTTTTCGGTGATCAGATGCAGACCGGTGGTATTGCCCGCCACCGGAGTGCCGGTACCGAGGAACACCACACCCACAATCAGGAACAGCGCGATGGCGGCCACTTTGATCAGCGCGAACCAGAACTCCATTTCGGCGAACCATTTCACGCCGATCATGTTCATGGTGGCGACGATGCCGAGCGCGCCGAGGGCGAACAGCCATTGCGGCACGTCGGCGAAGGTGCCCCAGTAGTGCATGTACAGCGCCACCGCGGTGATGTCGACAATGCCGGTCATCGCCCAGTTGAGGAAGTACATCCAGCCGGCGACGTAAGAGGCTTTTTCGCCGAGAAACTCGCGGGCGTAAGAAACGAAGCTGCCGCTGGAAGGCCGATGCAGCACCAGTTCGCCCAACGCGCGCAGAATGAAGAAAGAGAAGATCCCGCAGACCAGATAGACTAGAGCCAGCGCCGGCCCGGCCAGCTCGAGACGGCCGCCGGTACCGAGGAACAACCCGGTGCCGATCGAACCGCCGATGGCGATCATTTGGATCTGCCGCTTACCCATGCTTTTGTGGTAACCGGATTCATGGGAGTCCAGCCAGCGTCTTCTGGCGGCGTGTTTGTCATCCGCCGACTTGTTTTGTGAGTGCATTATCCGTCCTGTTTACCTGTCTGTGATTAACTCCGCCCTGAGCTGCAGAGCAATCGATTGCCATCAGCAATCGTAATGAGAATGAGGTCGTGGCATCATTCCGCTGTTTATTGTGTATACAGCCGCCGTTAAATAACGGCGTGGCATGCTACCGTTTCCCGTTAAATGTGGCAAAAAAACCTGTGTGCAAATAGTGATCAAGTGTGTTTGTTTTTTAAACTGAAAACAAAAGCGCATATTATTCAGTAAGATGAGTCTCATTATCAACACGGAAATATCGAACGATAAAAGTGATTGAAATCACAGAATAATAATTACCTCGCAAATTAAAGGGATTTGGCGGTTATTTGGCTCGGAGGAGAAGGGGGGGGGAAAATAAAGCGGTGGCGCCTGCGCAGCGATGGGCGTGCGCAGGCGAATAGGACGAGGGTTATTCTCAGGCGGATTCACCGGCCGGCAAAGCCGAAGCCGGCAGGCCGAATAGCTTGTCGAACGCCCAGTTAAACAGGAAGGTGTAGCAAGGAATGATGACGATCAGCGCCATATCCAGCAGCAGCGCTTGCCACAGCGTGATGCCCATCCACCAGGCGATCAGCGGGATCAGATACACCACCAGCGTCAGCTGAAACCCGACCGCGTGCAAAATGCGGCGCTTGAGGGTGCGGGCGCGCGATGCCTGGCGGCTCTCCCACCACTCGAATAAGTAGTTGTAAATGAAGTTCCAGCTGACGGCGATAGTGGTGATCACCACCGCCAGCGGTCCGGTGCTGGTCGGCGCGTGGCCCGACAGCAGCGCCAGCCCCAGCGCCGAGATCGTCATGCCGATGATTTCATAAGCGGTGACATACACCAGTTTGCGTTTGACGCCCTGCATTGTTTTCTCCCGATCTGTTTTTAGTTGCCTCTGCGGCGACGGCGGCTAAGATAACGTCAATCACATTGATAGAAAAAGTCAGGAGCTATCAGTTTTACTGATAGATTGAACGATGAATTTTTCCAGCGACAACATCGAGCTGTTTCTGGCGGTGCTCGATCGCGGTTCGTTTTCCGCCGCCGCCCGCGCGCTGCGGCGCGTGCCTTCCGCCGTCAGCATGGGCATCGCCAACATGGAGGCGGAGCTCGGTTTTGCCTTGTTCGACCGTTCTCACCGCGAACCGACGCCGACCGCGCTGGCCCTGGCCCTGGCGCCGCATGCCCGACTGATCGCCGGGCAGCTCAAGCAGCTGCAGGTGCACGCCATCGAACTGTCCCAGGGGCTGGAGAGCACGCTTTCGATCGGCGTGGCGTCGGATATCAACGGTGCCGGGCTGCTGGCGGCGGTGAAAACGCTGTCGCAGCGTTATCCGCTGCTGAACATCGAAGTGCTCAGCGCGCCGCAGGACGACGTGTTGCACATGTTGCACCAGGGGCGCATCGGCGTTTGCCTGGCGTTCGGCGGGCTGAACGTCAACAGCGCGGAACAGTTCCACTTCGTCGGCGCGGAATCGCTGGTGGCGATGTTGTCGCCGCAGCATCCGGCGCTGGACGGCGCTGCGGGCGAGCTGTTTCTCGAGGATCTGGTCAACGTGCGACAGATCATGGTGGCCAGCCGTGACCTGCCGATCGGCGATCTGCGTCCGCAGGTGGCGGAGGCTTACTGGCGCACCGATAGCCTGCCGATGGCGCTGAATATGGTGGAAGCGGGGCTGGGGTGGGGGAATTTCCCGCTGTCGCTGGCCGAGCCGCTGCTGGCGCAGGGCCGGCTGGTGCGGCTGAAATTCAAAAATACCAAGAACGAGCTGCGCTTGCCGATGCATTTGATCTGGCAGAAGAACCGCCCGCTGGACAAGGCGGCGCGCGAGCTGGTGGCGCTGATGCGCACGGCGCCGCAGAAAAGCTGACGCCGGGTGCGCTTGCTCACTCCGCGTGACGTTTGCGCCACCAGAAGCGCACCAGCAGAATGGCGGCGATCGCCAGCGCGACAAACAGCAGGCTGGAGAGTTTTTTGTCGAAGCCGGTAACGAAGCTTTCGATCGCCTGGCCGCCAAAATAGCCGAGCATGACGAAGATCGTCGCCCAGAGAATGGCGCCGAGGATGTTAAGCGGCACGAAGCGCGAGGGCGGCAGGCGGCTGGCGCCGATCAGCACCGGGCCGATGATGCGGAAACCGTACATAAAGCGCACCCCGATAACGAACAGCATCGGGTGGCAGGCGATCAGCTTTCTGGCGCGCGCGATGCGCTTTTCCTGCCCTTTAAGGCGTGAGATCACCCGGCCTTCGAACCGGCGGCCGGTGAAGAACAGCAGCTGATCCCCCAGCGTGCCGCCGAGCGCCACCACCGCAATCACCCACGGCCAGTGCAGCAGCCCTTCGTGGGCGGCGATGCCGCCCAGCAGCGTGATGGTCTCCCCCTCAGCCAGGCAGCCGATAAACAACGCCCAGTAGCCGTAGTCCGTAATGTAGTGGGCCAAATCGGTCATTCCTTACTCCTTATGTGACTGACGCATAAGGGCAAGTATACGCCCGATCGCTAGCCTTGGGCGATCTGGGCCACCAATGCTCTGCGCCGCTGCAGGCTTTCCGCCATCTGCGCCTGCACTCTGGCGTAAATATGCGGCGGGGCCAGCTCCGGCGTGCCGCCCGCGAACGGTGGTGCCGGGGCGTATTCCAGATAGAGCTGGATCATCTGGGCGGTGTCTTCGCCGTGCAGTTCGGCGATCAGCGCCAGCGCGAAGTCGATACCGGCGGTGACGCCGCCGCCGCTGATCACGTGGCCGTCGCGTTCCACGCGCGCTGCGCTCGGCACGGCACCGAACAGCTTCAGGCTGTCGCGCATCGACCAGTGGCAGGCGGCGCGTTTGCCTTGCAGCAGACCGGCGGCGGCCAGGATCAGCGAACCGGTGCATACCGAGGTCAGGTAGCGGGCATCGGCGCCCAGGCGACGGATCTGCTGCATGAACGCCTGATCCTGCAGCGCCTGCGTGCAGCCGCTGCCGCCCGGCACGCACAGCACGTCGCAGCGCGCGATCTCCGGCAGCGGGCGCAGTTGGGTGAAGTGCAAGCCTTCAGACTCGACATCCGCGCCGTCTACCGAGGCGACGATGATTTCCGCGCCCGGCATGTGGCGCAAAAACTGCAGCGGGCCGGTAAAGTCGAGCTGAGTGACGCCTTGATAGATGGGAAATACAATCACTAATGGTTCAGACATGATATTCGCCTCATTTTTATCGTTGGACCTGGGTCATAATAGCCGCCCTGTTTTTGGCTGATATGACAGATAACCCTCAAAAAGCGCCATCATGAAAACGATCGGTTTTGTGGTTTTTCCCGGTTTTAACCTGCTGGATTTTGCCGGGCCGCTGGCGGCGTTCGATAACGTCAACCAGTTCACTGACCCGCCGGCTTACCGCTGTGTGGCGATCTCGCCGCAGGGCGGCATGGTCGCCAGCTCGGCCGGGGTGGCGATCGCCACGCAGCCGTGCGGCGACGAGCGTTTTGATACGCTGGTGGTGGCCGGCGGCAGCGGCAATGTGATGGCGGCGCAGTCACCGGCGTTGGCGGCGTTTCTGACGGCCCACAGCCGGCGAGCGCGGCGCATCGCCAGCGTGTGCACCGGGGCGTTTATTCTGGCGGCCTGCGGTTTGCTGGACGGCAAACGCGCCACCACCCACTGGTATCACGCGGCGCGCTTGCAGCAGAACTACCCGCGCATTCGCGTCGACAGCAACCGCATTTTCATCCGTGACGGCGATATCTGGACTTCGGCGGGCATCAGCGCCGGTATCGATCTGGCGCTGGCGCTGATCGAGGACGATCTCGGCGCTACGATAGCGGCGGGCGTGGCGCGGCAGCTGGTGGTGTACCACCGTCGCCCCGGCGGGCAGTCGCAATATTCTCTGTTGCTGGCGTTGAATCCGCCGTCGGATCGCATGCGCGCCGCGCTGTCGTACGCGCGCGAGCACTTGCATCTGCCGCTGTCGGTGGCGGATCTGGCCGACGCCGCCTGCCTGAGCGAGCGGCAGTTCGGCCGGTTGTTCCGTGCTGAAACCGGGCAGACGCCGGCCAAGGTGATCGAGCAGCTGCGGGTCGAGGCGGCCAGGGTGCGCATCGAAGAGAGCGCCGAGCCGCTGGAAGCGATCGCCCGTTCGGTGGGGTTCAGCGATCCGGAACGCATGAGGCGGGCGTTTATCCGCGTATTTGGCCTGTCGCCGCAGGCGATCCGCCGGCTCGGCCGCGCGGTATAACTTTTTTGCCACGCCTGGCGGCGGGGCACACCAGAGGAGCAACGGATGTATCAGGATTTTGACAGTGAATTGAACTGGGCGATGCGCCATATGCCGCGCACCCGGGCGGCGGTGGCGGCACTGCCGGACCTGCACGGGGTGCGGTTGGCGTGCAATATGCACCTGGATCTGAAAATGGCGCCGCTGGTGGCCGGCCTGCTGGATAAGGGCGCGGCGATCTTCCTGACTACCTGCAATCCCACCACGGTGCAGAACGACGTGGTGGCCTGGCTGGAACGGCGGGGGGCGCAGGCCTATGCCTGGCGCGACATGAACGCCAGCGAGTGGTCGGAATCTTTCGATCGCGCGCTGGACTGGCAGCCGACCCACCTGTGCGAAATGGGGGCGGATCTGACCACCCGTCTGCACCAATCGCCGAACGGCCCGCAGATCGTCGCCGGGCTGGAAGCCACCGGATCGGGCATCAGCCGGTTAAACGGCGTGGCGCCGCGTTACCCGATCTTCAACTGGGACGATCTGCCGGTGAAAGAGGGGTTGCATAACCGGCACATGGTTGGGCTGACCGCCTGGCACACCTTCTTCCAGACCACCCATTTGACGCTGCACGAAAAGCGCGTGCTGGTGATCGGCTACGGCCTGGTCGGGCAGGGAACGGCGGCGGCGGCCAGGGCTTACGGCGGCCAGGTGATGGTGGCGGAAATCGACCCGGCGCGCGCGCTGCAGGCGCGTTATGACGGCTGGCAGGTGGTGGATCTGGCGAGCGCGGTCGCTCAGGCGGACGTTATCGCCACGGCGACCGGCGCGAAAAACGTGCTCTCGGCGCAGCATCTGCAACAGGCGCAGGACGGCGTGTTTATCCTCAACGTCGGCCACGTGGCGGAAGAGATCGACGTCGGCTTCCTGAAAAGCCTGCCGCACCACGAGCCGATGCCTTATGTAAATGCTTACCAACTCAATGAGAAGACGGTCTATTTGCTGGCCAATGGCTCGATGTTCAACCTGACCGCCGGCTATGGCGATAGCCTCAACGCCTTCGACGTGACGTTGGCGGTCATGGCGGCCGGCATCGGCCATATCGTCGGTGCAGGGGCGCGGCAAACGCCGGGGCTGTACCTGCTGCCGCAATCGGCGTGGCAGCCGGCGCTGTAACTTTTTCTACGCGGGCGCTCATCCCAGAGCGCCCGCGGGCTGTGCCGTTTTTCGGCCGACAGAATTTGTCACAAATCCGCCCTACAATCCCAGTGCCAAGCGCCGCACCCTCACATATAATTCGCTGAGTTCAAGCCCCCATTTCAGAGTAATGCCTGTGAAAATACGTGTTTTGGTTCTGACCCTGCTCGCTTTGCAGGCGGGCGCAGGCTTTGCGCCGCGCGCGCTGGCCAGCGACAACGCCGCCGCTCTGCACGCCACCCAGCCGGAGCTGGCTTCCGGCAGCGCGATGGTCGTCGATATGCAAACCCATAAAGTGATGTATGCGCGCAACCCGGATGAAGTGGTGCCGATCGCCTCGATTACCAAGCTGATGACCGCCATGGTCACGCTGGACGCACACCTGCCGCTCGACGAGATGTTGTCGGTGGATATCCACCAGACGCCGGAGATGAAAGGGGTCTATTCGCGGGTGCGGCTGAACAGCGAAATCAGCCGCAAGGATATGCTGCTGCTGGCGCTGATGTCGTCGGAAAACCGCGCCGCCGCCAGCCTGGCGCACCACTATCCGGGCGGCTACAACGCCTTTATCAAAGCGATGAACGCCAAGGCCAGGGCGCTCGGCATGACCAATACCCATTACGTCGAACCGACCGGGCTCTCTATCCACAACGTGTCGACGGCGCGCGATCTGACCAAGCTGCTGATCGCCACCAAGCAATATCCGTTGATCGGCCAGCTCAGCACCACCACCGAGCGCATGGCCAGCTTCAAGGATCCCAACTACACGCTGCCGTTCCGCAACACCAACCACTTGGTGTACAACCCGAAATGGAATATTCAGCTGACCAAGACCGGTTTCACCAATCAGGCGGGACACTGCCTGGCGATGCGCACCGTGATCGGCAACCGTTCTGTGTCGCTGGTGGTGCTGGACGCCTTCGGCAAATATACCCACTTCGCCGACGCCAACCGGCTGCGCAGCTGGATTGAGACCGGCAAGGTGACGCCGATCCCGGCCGCCGCCCGCGACTATCGCCGCCAAAAAGACGCCAGCCTGGCGAAAAACGCCACCGAATGACCCGCCTGGCGGCCTGCCCGTTGGCGGCAGGCCGCTATCGGCCCTCGGGCCGCCTGATGACAAATCCCCGCTCGCGATCGCCGTCGAACCCGGCTTTGAGATAAAGCTGGTGCGCGCCGGTGCGTTGCTGCCCCGACAGCAGCATCACCTTGTAACAGCCCTTGCGCCAGGCCAGCTGCAGCGCGTATTCAATCATGGCGAGCGCCACGCCGTGGCCGCGATAGGGCTCCGCCGTCACCACGTGTTCGATGACGCCGAACGGCTGTGCCTGGTGCGCCAGCCCTGGGATCAGCGCCATCATGCAGGTGGCGATCGGTTGTTCTTCCTTTGCCGCCACCACCAGACGGATCGCCGGATCGTCCAGCAGGCGCTGCAGGGCACGGCGCGCATTGTCGGTGCGCAGCGGCGCGTCCTGCGGACGCAGCTCGCGATACAGGGCCAACAGGCCGTTGAGATCGTCCGGCTGCGCCAGACGATGAATGATGCTCATGGTTGCTCCTTTCCGCCGCTTTAGCGGTAATCCGCTATCCTCCATTAATACCACAACGTTTGTCGGAGGGGATGTTATGAGTCAGGTGTCGACTTTTGTCATGTTCCAGGGAGAGGCGCAACAGGCGATCGACCTCTACAGCCAGGTGTTCGAGCGTTTTCGGCTCATGCAGGTGCAGCATTACGACCCGACGCCGGACGGCCGGCGGTTGATCAAGCATGCCACCATCGATTTCGACCGGCAGAACCTGGTGTTCATCGACAGCCCGATCAGCCATGACTTCAGCTTCACCCCGGCGGTGTCGCTGTTCATCAACTTGCCTAACGAAGAGGCGCTTGAACAGGCCTTTCACCGCCTGGCGGAAGGCGGCAAGGTGCTGATGCCGCTCGATGATTACGGCTTCAGTGCCCGTTTCGGTTGGCTGAACGATCGTTTCGGCCTCTCCTGGCAGCTCAATGTGCCGGCGGGCGATCTGCCCTGACGCCAGGGGCGTGCAAAAGGCATGGTAGTGCCTGCAGTTGTTTCATATGCTTACCCCCGTGGTGGCAGGGAATTCTGCCGTGGGCAATACCGACAACATTCATGGAAAGGTGCGCTTTGATTGATTTTGACCGCTATGTTGAGCAAGCGAAGTCTTACGGCGAGTGGCCGGGCGGGCACGTGGAGATGTCGTCCGGTCGCGTTGAGGGATTGAGCTATCGCCTGTATCGGCAAACTGCCGCGAGTGAAGACGTGATGGTGGTGTATCACGGCGGCGGGGTTAACAGCGCTGCCGGGTATGACGTCCTGGCGCGCCAGTTGGCGGCCGAGCCAACGCTCGCGGTGTGCCTGGTCGATATTCGCGGACATGGCGATTCCGCCGGAGAGCGGGGAACGGTTGAGCGGCCTGAGCGTATTTGGCGCGATGTCGATGTCATCCTGGCGGAAATGCGCCTGCGTTTTCCGTTGGCGCGCAGGCACCTGCTTGGTCATTCCAGCGGCGCCGGGATGTTGCTCAACTACTTGACCCGTTATCCTTGCGAGCAGCAGGCGGATAGCCTGATCATGCTGGCGCCGGAGCTGGGGCCATTTTCCGGGATAGCCCGCGATCTGACGGCGGCGGCCCGTTTTGCTCAGGTGCGCCAATGGCCCTTTGTGGCCAATGCGCTCAGCGGTGGGCGATGGTTCGGGCAATCTCGGGCGGTCAGCCTGAATTTTCCCCCGGCCGTGCTGGCCACCTCCCCCGATTTTGTCTGCCAATACAGTGTCAATATGGCTAACGCGTTGACGCCGCGCGCCCCGGCAAAGCAATTGGCGGCGTTGCGATTACCGACTTTGCTGCTGGCGGCAGCCCAGGACGAGTTGTTCAATGCGCAATCGATGCAGCGCTTTGTCGAACAGCATGGCAGCGTGTATGTGGCATTTGGTTTGCTTGAGGGCAGTACGCATTTATCGTGCGTATTTGATGCCCATCGCCCGGTCCTTCAACATATTTCGCGTGCGTTCACGATCGCCTCCGATTGCGACGCACCTATTTAACTGCTTGTTTATTACACACTTCTTCTCCGTCATTAACTGGACGGAGGAGTAGTGATTGAGATCACGAAACTGGTTAATAAATCTTTATGATTTTGAATGCAAAATGTTAACATCCCGCCGCTTTCATTAGGCTTGCTAATGATATTCTTATTGTCAAGGAATGCTCAGGATGGATTACCAAAACGTCTTTCAATTGACGGATCAGGAACGAAACGAGTTATTTTCGGCATTAGATAGAATTGCTTACGATCCCGCCGGCGGCGATGCTTATATTCACGCCATACGCTCGACCATGATCACCCATTTGCCCCACAGATTAAGCGCCGCATTAAGCCAGCAAAAAGCGTCGATCAAACCACGGCCTTATCTTATTTTAAAAAATGTGCCGGTGGATAAAGAAGTGTTCTTTTCCCCTTGTCCGAACCAATATACGCCTTCGGCTAAATCCGGTAATATCAGCGAAAACCTGTTGGTCGGTATCTCTTCGCTCATCGGCGAACCTTATTCGATGTATTTCGAAGGGAAAGAACTGATCAATAATCTGATCCCTAAACGCGAAGCTAAAAAAGAATATACCGGTCTGGGATTCGATGTTGAACTGGACTTCCATATTGAAAATGCGGCCCTGAAACACCTGGAGCAGTTTAACGTTTCGCCGATGGGCCTGCTGTTGGCCGGCGTGCGCCGCGATCCGCACAGCCCGATGACGCGCATCTCCGACTCGCGTCTGGCGATCGCTCAACTGAGCCGCGAGGACGTCGAAACGCTGGCCAGCCCGCTGTACAGCATCAAGCTGCCGTACCGCTGGCGCCAATCCACTCAGGCCGGGCGTGAAGAAACCGCGCTGGTGCCGCTGATCTCGCAAAACCACGTGTTGCCAGATGTGAGCGCGGTCTTCTATCCCGGCATGATTGCGGCCAGCACGCCACGGGCGGAAGCCGCGCTGGAACGTTTCTATGGTCTGGTGAAAGAAAACGCCATCGGCATCGATATTTGCCCGGGCGATTTGGTTTACATCGACAATCGCTTTGCATTGCATTCGCGCGATAAGTTTACGCCTTCCTTCGATGAAAAAGATACGCCGTTGCGCTGGGTGCAACGGGTCTTCATTTCGGCAAGCTTGTGGAATCACCGCAACCTCAATCAGGTTGAAGAACGTATTTTCTCGATTTAAGGTTATTATTCATGCTGAACGTTTTTCTTTCTATATTGCCGATTTTTTTGTTAATTGTGCTGGGCTATTTGTCAAAGCTTTATGTTAAAGATGTCGCCGTTTTTTGGGGCTTTTCTGACAAATTCGTTTATTACCTGTTTTTTCCGGCGCTGTTGATATTGGATATCAGCGAAGCGGACTTTAGCGGCGCGGACAGCTTCTATCCCGTTGTGGCGACCATTATTTCCACATTGGCCATTGCGTTGATTATTTTCGTTGGCAAGCTGTTTTTCAATACATCGGCGGATCTGTTTACCTCCATTTTTCAGGGGGGAGTCAGGTATAACTCTTATGTATTCATCGCGCTGTCGCAATCGCTGTTCGGCAGTGAGGGGGTGGCGCTGTCCGGCTTCTTCGTGGCGTACATGATCATTCTGACCAACATCATGAGCGTGTTGGTGATGAACCACTACGGCACCGGCAGTAAGAAAAGCCTGAGCGGCGCGCTGCTGGCGCTGACGAAGAACCCGCTGATCATCGGCGCGTTGTTCGGGGTGTTGATGAATCTGTGCAACCTGCATATCACCGGTGCGCTAAAACAGCTGTTCGTTTATCTCTCCAACGCCGCCACGCCGCTGAGCCTGATGTCGGTCGGTGCAGGGTTGATCGTCAGCATGCATATCCGCAAATTGGTTTCCATCTCTTATGCGACCGTGCTGAAATTGGTGGCCATGCCGCTGATTACCATCGCGCTGGTGCACTATTTTGGCGCCACCGGCGTGCCCGCCAGCATCGCCATTCTCTATTCCGCTGTGCCTTGCGCCGGCAACGCCTATATTCTGGCGCGGCAAATGGGGGGCGACCATGAAGCGATGGCTTCCATCATCACCTGGACGACGCTGCTGTCGGTCATTACCGTCACCTTCATTCTGGGCAGCGTAGCGCTGTAACGCCGGCGCCGGGCGGCAAGCGCCCGCCCGGCGTTTTCCGATATCCTCCCATATCCTTTCATCACGCTTTACCGCTATGCTAAACGGATAGTGAATGTGAAAAGGATGAATCATTTTGGCAGGAAGTAGCTTACTTACCCTTATCGACGACATCGCTTCGTTGCTGGACGATGTCTCTTTAATGACCAAGATGGCGGCCAAAAAAACCGCCGGTGTGCTGGGGGACGATCTGGCGCTCAACGCGCAGCAGGTGACCGGCGTTAAAGCCGATCGCGAGCTGCCGGTGGTGTGGAGCGTTGCCAAAGGGTCGCTGATCAACAAGGCGATCCTGGTGCCGTTGGCACTCTTGATCAGCGCCTTCGCGCCCTGGGCGATTACGCCGTTGCTGATGGTGGGCGGCGCCTACCTATGCTACGAAGGGTTCGAAAAGGTGTTCCACAGCCTGAGCCCCGGCAAGCCGGCGCAGGAAGATAAATCCGACGGGCCCGGCGCCAATGAGGACGCTGCAGCTTATGAGAAGCGCAAGGTGAAAGGGGCGATACGTACCGACTTTGTGCTCTCCGCCGAGATTATCGCCATCACGCTGGGCACCGTCGCCGGCGCCACCTTCAGCCAGCAGGTGATCGTCTTGTGCGGCATCGCCGTCGTGATGACGCTCGGCGTGTATGGCATCGTCGCCGGCATCGTCAGGCTGGACGATCTGGGGTTGTATCTGAGCCGCAAAGGCAGCGCGTTGGCGCGCTCCCTCGGCGGCGGCATCGTGCGCGCCGCGCCTTATTTGATGAAAACGCTGTCGATCGTCGGCACCGTCGCCATGTTTATGGTCGGCGGCGGCATCCTGACCCACGGTTTGCCGCCGGTACATCATCTGTTCGAAGACTGGGCCTCGTACACCACCGTGGTGCCGACGTTTGGCCATATTCTGCAGGGTGTGGTTCCGGCGCTGTTGAACGTGGCGTTCGGTCTGGTGGCCGGCGGCGTAGTGCTGGCGGTGGTGTCGGCGCTGGGCGCAACGCGCGCGCGTTTCAAGGCATGATGAAAAGTCTCGCCCCGGGAGGGGCGAGGCGTTTTAAAAAATCAGTTTGAGAACGCCGGTAATCGTCAACAAACCCACGATAAAGATGATGGCGACAATCCACAGAATAATTTTCATTTGATTCTCCCTTACCCGTTAAATGTGGCGCGCGGTTGGCGCTAACTCAATGAAATCATTCTTCACTATAGACGCTATCTCCCCATCGCGCGTCGCCATGCATTCAAGGATGCTGTTTATCACCCGCGCCCAGCGCGCGCTGCATGATGTGGGTGTCGCGCCACTCCCCCAGCTTGAACCCTACCGCTTTTAACGTCCCGACGCTGGTGAAGCCGAGCGACTGGTGCAGCGCCAGCGAGCCGCGGTTGGCGGCGGAGTCGCCGACGATCGCCAGCATCTGGCGCCAGGGGCCTTGCTCGCAGCGGGCGATCAGCGCGCTCAGAAGTGTTTTGCCGACGCCTTTACCCTGTTGCCCCTCGGCGATGTATACCGAGTCTTCTACGGTAAAGCGGTAAGCCGGCCGGGGGCGATACGGCGTGGCATAGCAGTAGCCCACAATACGGCCTTCGCTTTTCGCCACCAGCCAGGGCAGGCCGGCTTCCTGCACCTTGCTCAGCCGCAGCTGCATTTCTGCCAACGTCGGCGGCTGTTCTTCAAACGAAGCCGCGCCTGTCAGCACGTGGTGGGTGTAAATACGCAGCACGGCGGCCATGTCGTCCGGCGTGGCGTCGAGGAGGCTGAGTGCGGGGGCTAAGAGCGTCATGGCGGGTCTGTTTACCTTGAAAATCAGCGGATAAACGGCATTATGCGCGCCGCCCGCCGTCGGGGTAAATCGGGTTTTGTTATGGTGAGATAAGACAACCCTATGGGAACGTTCGCCGCGCATCGGTCAGGGTAGAAAGGCTGAGGGGGCAAGAGCGGAAAGATAAGAAATCAGTGGGCGCTTGATAGGCAAAAGCCCAGCTTGGTGGCTGGGCTTCGCAGGTCCCTGAAAGGGAGGGTATAGCATAAGGGCCTTTATCGGCTACGGCGACAATTTCACCTGATTTGTCTGTTTTGTCAACAACAGCGTACTGGTCAGAACAGCATATTGCGGGCATTGATCGACTTAATGACGGCGCGTTGGATGTCAGCAACAAGCTCGCGTGACAGACACTGGGTAAGAAAACCTCTCTCTTTACGGGCTCTGCTCAGCCGTTGACGGCTGACTTGCTGCACCAGATCGCCCTTTGCCCAACGCGTTTGCGGATGAAAGAATCTCATATCTTCGATGAGTTCTCGTGTGATCTCTATGTGCAACCCTTGTTGGATCTTATTCGAATCTCTGGTGGTCGACAGCGGTACGATAATGCAGGCATTGCCGTTAATTTTGCCATTTAACACAACAACTAAACGGTTCTTCACCATTTCTGGCGGAATGTGGCCATCATAAAAGCCGGCTTCATGCGGTTGGCAGAGTGATAGTGGGTAGTTGCCATAGTTGCACTCAAGAATTTCCCCGACCTTGGGGGAAAATTTGATCGGCATCGATACACTCCTTTGTTGCGAACAATCCGTGTTATGGAGGAATGAGCATGCGGGCGTTTTGCGTTGAGAGAAAGGTGTGGCGTAAGGAAACGGCAAATGAAAGTGAAAAATTGCGGATTCGTACGCAGAATCCGCCTTGATGGTGGCCGAATTTACCAGCCTTTCACCGCGCCGCCGTTGAAGATTTTCTCGGCGGCCTTGGCCACTTCGTCCGACTCATAGGCCTTGATGAAGTTCTGCACGTTCGGCGCGTCCTTATTGTCTTCGCGGGTGACGATGATGTTGGTGTACGGTGAGTTTTTATCCTCGATGAAAATGCCGTCTTTGGTCGGCGTCAGGCCGGTTTGATTGATGTAGGTGGTGCTGATAACGGCGACGGTGACCTTCGGATCGTCCAGCACGTGCGGCAGTTGCGCGCCTTCCAGCTCCATGATCTGGTAATGATGCGGGTTGGCGCTGATGTCCAGGGCGGTGGGCAGCAGCCCCTTGCCTTGTTTCAGGGTAATCAGGCCGGTTTTTTCCAGCAGCAGCAGGGCGCGCCCCAGGTTGGTCGGATCGAGCGGAATAGCGATCACTGCGCCGTCCGGCAGCTCTTTGAGCGATTTTATCTTTTTGGAGTAGCCGGCCATCGGGAAGACGAAGGTGTTACCGACCGCTACCAGCTTATAGCCGTGATCTTTGTTTTGCTGTTCGAGGAACGGGCGGTGCTGGAACACGTTGGCGTCCAGTTCGCCTTTGTCGGTGGCGTCGTTCGGCAGCAGCGAACCGCTAAAGCCCACCAGCTCGACCTCCAGCCCGTATTTTTCTTTCGCCACCTGTCTGGCGACCTCCGCCACGTCCTGTTCCGCGCCGTTGATGACGCCGACTTTGATATGGTTTTGGTCGGTTTTTTGATCGCAGCCCTGAAGCGCCAATACGGCGGCGAAGGCCGCCGCCAGAGGGGTGATACGCCAGCGTAAGGTCATCGAAGTCTCCCTGAAAAGAACAATAAAATCAGTTGTTTTTTGTTCTTACAGCTAAGCCTGAACTGCCGATGAAGTCAAACGCTCGTTCAGCATAAACGGCTATAGCTTATAGCCGTTATGCGACGGGGGGATTATCGGCTGAGCGAACGCAGCACCACGATGCCCGGCGTAGCCATCACGTAATCCATAAAGGGCGAATCGACCACCTGCATGTTGGCCTTGCGCGAGGAGGCGTTGCGCAGCACCGGGCCGTTGTCGGTCATCACGTAGATGCCGGTGTGGGTGACATCCAGCCCGTCCAGGTTGGTGTAAATGCCGATATAATCGCCGGTGCGCAGCTGGGCCAGCACCTTGTCGTCGACGTTGTCGCTGGGGATATAGGTCACGCTGCGCTGTACGTTGGGCAAACCGGGCAGGTAGCTGCTGCCGTCCGCCTTCTGGTTGAGGTTTTTCACGAGGGTGACGGCGTGCGGGCTGAGCTGCGCGGTGATGTCTTCGGCCACCTTGTGCGGCCGCTGCGCCCAGTCGGTGAAGAAGTGCTTGCGCTGCGGGAAGGCGATTTTGCCGTCGACGTAGCGGATATCTATCAGCCGCTGTACGAACTCGCCCTCGCTGCGGGCGGTGCTGAGCGCTTCCACATAATCGATGTAGGTGAAGCAATCCAGCCCGCGGAAGTCGATCACCAGCTGCTCGGGCGTGTTCTGCGAGCCGATCAGGCGATTGGCGAGATAGGGGGTGCCGAGAAACTCGCGCGAAATCAAATCGACGGTGCGGCCATGTGGCTGAGCGGCGGGCCAACCGGCGCGCAGCGCGAGGATCTCACGCAGCTTGCTGCGGGTGCTGGCGTCCATCTCCGGCTGCACGCTCGGCGGCGCAACGGTGACGTCGGGCGGCGGCGTTGCCGGGGTGGGGCGCTCGGCGCATCCGCTCATGGCGATAGCTAACATCAGTAAAACAACCTTGTTCTTGTTCATACGGCCCTCCATGGGTGTCGCTGGGTTATCATAGTAAGTGATAACAGTTCTCATCCGATGGTAGGGGTTAAAAAGTAAACATAACCTCAATGAGGCCCGATAAATCAGTAACCGATTTCGTTATTGAACGGCAAATACCAGAACAGTGCGATCTCGTGATCGGCGATCTCCGGCTCGGCGCGATACAGTAAACGATCGATGCCGCCGAGGATAAACCCGTAATGCTGGTAGCAGCGGCAGGCCGCCAGATTGTTGTTCTGCGTTTCGAGCATCATACCTGAGGTTTCCTGCAGCCGTGCCCACTGTTTGGCGCAGTCCAGCAGCGCCCCGGCGATGCCCTGACGGCGCGCGTGAGCGCTGACGGCGATCTCATCGATCAGGGTGTAACCGTTCCAGTTTTTGCTCAGCGTGATATGGCCAACGGCTTCGTTCTGGCGATACGCCAGGAAGGTGACGCTGTCGTCGTTGGCGAGCGGCGCCAGCGGATACTGTTTGCGAAACGGCGCGACCGGGCGGGTTGGCCAGCTGTCGACCGGGCTGTCGAACTGCGGCAGGGCGTAGCTGGCGACGGTAAAGCTGAAATCGCCGCAGGCCAAATAATCGGCGGGCAACGCCTCAATGGCCGTGATGCGGATGGCCGGGTTCATGACGGCAGCTCCCGCAGCAGGCGCGCCGGGTTGCCGGCATAGATCCCCTTGCGGGTGATATCGCGGGTCACGACCGCCCCGGCGCCGATCACCGCGCCACTGCAGATCTCCACCGCCAAGACCGTGGCGCCGGAGCCGATGGACACCCGATCGCCGATGCGCGTGCGCCCCCAGCTGGCTGGATCGGCATTGGGCGCACCGTCTTTGAACAGATCGTTGGCGAAGGTGACGCCGTGGCCGACAAAGCACTCTTCGCCGAGCGTGACGTATTCGCAGATAAAGCTGTGCGACTGAATTTTACTACGCGCGCCAATGCTGACGTGGCGCTGGATCTCGACGAACGGGCCGACGAAGACATCGTCGCCGAGCCGGCAGCCGTACAGATTGCAGGGCTCGACAACGGTGACGTTGCGCCCGGCGTCGACGTCGACGATCCCCGCCTGGCGGGTGGTGATAACGGATGGCATAACCTTCCTCACAGTCTGGATTTGATGGGGGGAGTATAAGACAAAGCGCCGCGGCGTTGCGCTTTCCGCACGTTTTTTCGCCGAAAGACTATAATTAGTACAGGGGAGAGAGCCCCGTGGCCGCAATCCTCGCACGGGTAGCTGTCCGTCGGAGGTGTGAAATTCGTTCGCCGATCGCGGCCTACGGCGAGATAGGAGGTGTCTCATGGTCAGTCATGTTTGGGGACTTCTGGCGCATCCCAGCGCCGAGTTCGAACAGATCAAAAGCGAGAATGAAAGTGTCTCGCACCTATACACCCATCACGTGTTGCTCTTGGCAGCAATCCCGGTGGTCTGCGCCTTTATCGGCACCACCCAGTTGGGCTGGCTCTCCGGCGAGGGACATGCCATCAGGCTCGACATGTTTACCGCGTTTTATACCGCCGTGGCTTTCTACCTGCTGATGCTGGCGGGCGTAGCGGCCATGGGGAAAGTCATTCACTGGATGGCGCGGCGTTATGAATCGCGCCCAAGTCTGCACCGCTGCATGGTGTTCGCCGGCTACGTGGCGACCCCGATGTTCCTCAGCGGGGTGGTGGCGCTTTATCCGGTCGTCTGGCTGTGTCTGTTTGTCGGCATTATCGGCCTGTGCTATTCGGGCTATCTGCTGAATCTGGGGATCCCGCACTTCCTGAATATCGACAGTAAGGAAGGGTTCATCTTCTCCAGCTCGACCTTCGCTATCGGCATTCTGCTGCTCGAGCTGCTGCTTGGGGTGACGGTGCTGCTGTGGGGGTACGGTTCCTGGTTGTTCTGAGTTAACGGTAGTTGTTGTCGCCCCCGCGCCGGTGGAACGGCGCGGGGGCTTTTGCTTTTATGCGCAGCGGAAAACCAGCATCACGCCGAGCACGATGCCCGCCATGCCCAGCAGGCTCAGCGCGGCTAACGCGTGGCCGAGCAGCAGGTAATCCAGCAGGGCGGTGACCGCCGGGATCAGATAGAACAGGCTGGTGACCTGCACCAGGTTGCCGCGCTGGATCAGGCGATACAGCAGGAAAGTCGCCAGCACCGAGATCACCACCGCCATCCACAGCAGCGGCAGCACGAACTCAGGCCGCCAGTCGACCCGCAGCGGCTCAAACGGCAGCGCCAACGCACACATCAACAGCCCGATAGCGTACTGCAGCGGCAAGACCGCCAGCGGCGGCTGGGCCATGCCTTTTTGCAGCAGGGTGCCGGCGGTCATGCAGCCCAGAGCGATAAAGGCGAACAGCATGCCGCTCGGCGAGAAGTTGGCCACCATCAGGCTTTGGTACACCACCAGCGTCAGCCCGGCCAACGCCAGCACCAACCCGCAGGCGCGCAGCCCGGCGCAACGCCGTTCGGTGATGAACTGGGTGAGGATCGGCTGTACGCCGAGCAGCGTCGCCAGCACCCCGGGCGTAATGCCCTGTTCCAGCGCCAGCAGATAACAGATCTGATAGCCGCCGATCATCAGCACGCCGATCAGCGCGACGCGTCGACGGGTGCCGGGGGCGGGCAGGCACTGGCGCCGCCACAGGCCGATAGCCAACAGCACCGCCAGTGCGATGGCGCAGCGGAAGAACAGAAAAGCGAAGGCGGAAGCGTGTTCCAACCCCCAACGGGAGAAAATAGCGCCGCTGCTCCAAAGCAGGACGAACAGCGTAGCCAGGCCGGCATTGGCCCAGAGAGAAGGTAATCGCATATCAATTTCACCTGTCGTGAAAATTACAGGCTCCGGCGCGCGCGGCGGTCTACGCCTGAACGCAACAGATCAACATAAGCCGGAGGTAAAAAGTCGGTTTGGCTTAGCGCACGACCACAATGCGTGGCGGGTAAGCGGCAACCGCTGAAACGACAGAGGAAACGGCGGGTGGAGCGGAGGAAGCACACAGCAAAACGACGGCCGGGGCGGTCGCGTTGGTGGGATCTGTGCTGTGCGCAAAGTGAGTCATTTAGGTTCCTGCACATCGGGAATGAAATTAACCGTTTCAAACATAACCAAGTTCGCCGTGGGACGCAATCGTAAATCGCAGGCACGTTAATGATAATGAAAATCATTATCATTAATTAAAGGATATGTTATGTTGCTTTAACGGCGCAATTTTGACGCAAAAGCAAGCCGCAGCGGAGTGGATACCCTGTTCCGGCTTGCGCGCTGAGTGCGTATGGCAAGAGACGTTGCGATTCGCTTTTGCAGAGGGCGGGCAATCGTGATAGAAATAATGATATGTTATAATATAACAAATAATGCATGATGAACCCAATTCACGACATCCTCCACGTTGATGGGGTGAGCCTGACCGGCCACGGCGGGGCATTGATACTCGACAACATTCATTTCGCGCTCCGCGCCGGTGAGAAGCTGGCGGTGATCGGCCCTAACGGCAGCGGCAAGTCGAGCCTGTTACGCACCCTGATCGGCGAAACGCGGCCAGACAGCGGCGACATTTACTGGCGCGGGCGCGCCTTGTCAAACTGGTCGGCGGCGGAGCGCGCCAAAAGCATCGCCTTTCTGGCGCAAAACGATCTGCCGGATCTAAGGCTGTCGCTTGAGGATTATGTCGCCTTAGGGCGTTTGCCATTTGGTGAGCAACCGGCGGCGGCGAAGCGCATCGTTGACCAGGCCATCGAAGAAACCGGGCTGGGGCCGCTCAGGCGCCACCCGCTGGGGCGGCTCTCGGGCGGCCAGCGTCAGCGCGCTGCGCTGGCCCGGGCGTTGGCGCAGTCTCCCGACCTGTTGCTGCTGGATGAACCGACCAATCACCTCGATCCGCCCGGGCGCTCGGCGCTGCTGTCGTTAGTAAAAAATAAAGATATCGCCGTGATTGCGGTTCTGCACGATCTGCCCGTGGCGGAGGCGTTTGCCGATCGGATCCTGGTGCTCAACGAAAGCCGCCAGGTGGCCTGCGGTTCGCCCGAGGCGGTGTTGCAAACGCCGGTGATTTTGCCGGTGTTCGGCATGCAAAGTTTCAATGTAGCGCATCCCGTCAGCGGGAAAACGCTGCGTATTTTTGACGTTCCCCATTGCGCTTGATAAACCAGAGAGAAACATGAACACACGCGTATTCATCCTGCTTATGCTGCTGGCCGCCAGGTCGGCGGCGGCCGAAAGTTTTCCCGTCACCGTAGACAGCTGCGGTACGCCGGTCACCTTTAACCAGGCACCGCAGCGCGCCGTTATCAACGATATCAACATGGCTGAGATGGCCTTTGCGCTCCACCTGCAGGATCGGATCGTCGGGCTGACCGGCATCACCGGTTGGTACAAACTGACGCCTGGCTTCAAGGCCGCGATGGGCGCGATTCCCGAACTGGCACCGAAATATCCCGCTTTGGAAACGTTGCTGGCGGCGCAGCCGGATTTCTTCTTCGCCGGCTGGAATTACGGCATGAAGATCGGCGGCGACGTCACGCCGGAGAAGCTCGCCCCGTTCGGCATCAAAACGCTGGTGCTGAGCGAGAGCTGCGTACAGGCCGGTGGCCGGCCGCAGAAGGTCGATATGAACCTGCTGTATGACGACGAGCTGAAGCTCGGCAAGATTTTCGGCAAGCAGCGAGAGGCCGCCGCGTTGGTTGAGGGCTGGCAGCGCCGGTTAGCTGCGCTTCCCGCCAGGCCGGCGGGGCAGGCGCCGCTCAAGGTGTTCGTCTATGACTCGGGAGAGGAGAAACCTTTCACCAGCGGCAGATACGCCATGCCGACGGCGATCATCGAGGCGGCGGGGGGCCGCAACGTGATGGGCGGTTTGCCGGCGAGCTGGACGACGGCGTCCTGGGAGGCGGTGGCGGCGGCAGAGCCCGACTTCATCATTCTGCTGGATTATCAGACCGGGTCAGGCGCCGATGCGCTGCGGCGTTTCCTCGAGTCTCATCCGTTGATGAAATTGACGCCCGCGGTACAGCATCATCGTTATCTGAAACTGCAGTATGCGGAGCTGACCCCGGGGCCGGCCAACATCGGCGCGGTTGAAAAGCTGGCGCGGGCGCTGTACGCGCCGGCTAGCGAATGAACTCGCCGACCGGGCGGTTTATGCTGCTCGCGGCATTGGCGTCGTTGGCATTGTGCGGGTTAATGATCTGGAGCCTGCAGCTGGGCAGCGTCGTACTGTCATGGCGGCAAACGATGGCGGCATTGGGGTTTTCATCTGCGCCCCTCTCCGGCATGTTGGACACCATCGTCGTGCAGTTGCGCGTGCCCAGGGCTCTGTTGGCGGCGCTGACCGGCGCCGGGCTGGCGATGACCGGTGCACTGCTGCAGACCACCACCCGCAACGAACTGGCCGATCCTTTTCTGTTTGGGCTCTCCTCCGGCGCCTCCGCCGGGGCGGTGCTGGTCATCACGCGCTTCGGCGATGCGCTGGGCGCGCTGACATTGCCGCTGTCCGCTTTCGTCGGCGGCATTCTGTCCGCGATGGCGGTGATGATCCTGTTTCGCGTCAGCCGGGTCAGGCGCGCCGATCAGCTCATCGTCTGCGGCCTGGCGGTCTCGTTTTTGTTCAGCGCGCTCACCAGCTACCTGGTGTTTTCCGGCGATCAGCGAGCGGCCGGCTCGGTGTTGTTCTGGTCGCTCGGCGGATTGGGGCTGGCGCGTTGGGATAACCTGGTCATTCCGCTGGTGAGTTTCGTGCTGCTGGCCGGGTTTACGGCGCTGCGTTGGCGGGCGCTGGACTCGCTTCTGGCGGGCGAGCAAACCGCCCACTCGATGGGGGTCAACGTGGCGCGCCTGCGCACCGAGACCTTTCTGTGCTGCGCGCTGTCTACGGCGTTCCTCGTATCGCTGACGGGGGTGATCGGTTTTGTCGGGCTGATGGTGCCTTATCTGGCCCGGCGCCTGGTGGGCGTGCGCCACCGTTTGTCCGTGCCGATGTGCGGCCTGCTGGGGGCGATGCTGCTGACCGGCGGCGACATGCTCAGCCGCACCCTGATCCCCAATCAGGAACTGCCCATCGGCATCATTACGGCGGGGCTGGGGGGCGCGTTCATCGTCTCCTCGCTGCTGCGTGCAGAGCGGTGAGCGCCACCCTGCGCAGGTAACGTTGTTTATCGAAGGCCCGCGCCGGGTGCGGCGGCAGGCCGGGGTACGCCGTTTAGCGGGGGCCTTCGGCCCAGCCCTTGCGTTTGCTGGTTTTGCCGATGCCGGGGTTGAAGCTGTTGGTCGGATCGGCGGTGCGGTAGAACGCCTGCAGATCCGGTTTGGCGTGGTAGAGATGGCCGACGTTATGCTCCGCCGGATATTCGGCGCCGCGCCGGTTGAGGATTTCGAGCATCTTTTCTTTCAGCGCGTGGCTGTCGACGCCTTTTTTCACCACGTAATCCTGGTGGAACACGTGGCACATAAAGTGGCCGTAATACAGCTTGTGCACCAGTTGGCTATCGATCTCCGGCGGCAACGTTTCGAACCAGTCGGTGTCGTTACGGCGCAGGGCGATGTCCAGCGCCAGAATATCCTCCACCTTGTCGGCGTGTACCGCATGGTAGCGCACGGCGGCGCCGGCGGCGGCGAAGCGGTGCAGGAAGGCCTTTTTGCCCTCGTCAGGCGTGCAGGCGAAGAAAGCGCCCTCGGCCTGGGTGAAGTACTCGGTCAGGTAGCGCTGCGCTTCGTCTACGCCGGGGCCGGCCATCTTCAGCAGCAGGTGATGCTCGAAACGTTCGCGGTATTCTTTCATGCGTTTCGGCAGGTGGCTCGGCGCCAGATGGCTCAGGCCCTGCATCAGCCGATCGGTCAGGTTGTGCGGCAGCAGCGGCAGCTTGTTGAGGCTGGCGTCCATGCGGCCTTTCAGGGTGAAGAAGCGCGGCATCTGATCGGTGCCGAGCTTGTCGATCATCATAAAGGTGTCTTTGCCGTAGACCTCGGCGATGTCGAAGATATCGCGGTGCATGTATTCACCGGCTACCGGCAGGTTGTCGAACCGGCTCAGCATGTGGCGGCGCAGTTCGGTCAGCACCGCGGTGTCGTTGGTGCCGATATAGAACACCTGCTCTTTGCCTTCCTTCTCGAAGGTGTCGAGCCGCACCGCGAACACCGCCAGCTTGCCGGCGCAGCCGGAGGCCTCGTACAGACGGCGTTTATCGGCGTTGAAGCGGGAAGGGGTGTCGGCGTCGACGTCGCGCACCCGGCTGGCGTACTCGTTATCCGAGGCGCGCAGCTCGCCGAATTCGACGTCCTCCGGGCGGTAATCGCCTTTTTCCAGCCGGGTGAGGATCTCTTCAGGCGTGTCGCCGAGGCGAATGCCCAGATGGTTCACCAGGCGCAGCTGGCCGTCTTCACCCAGCTGAGCGTACAGCGCCATTTCGGTATAGGCCGGGCCGCGTTTCACCAGCGAGCCGCCGGAGTTGTTGCACACGCCGCCGATCACCGACGCGCCGATACAGGAGGAGCCGATCACCGAATGCGGCTCGCGGCCGTAAGGCTTGAGCAATTTTTCGAGGTGATGCAGGGTGCTGCCGGGAAAACCAACCACCTGCTTACCGTTATCCAGCACCTGAATATGATCGAGGCGCAGGGTGCTGACGATGACGATATCGCGATCATAGTCGTTGCCGCTGGGGGTTGAACCTTCGGTCAGGCCGGTGTTGGCGGCCTGCATGATGACGATTTTGTCGGCGGCCACGCTGGCCTGCAGAATGCGCCACAGCTGCAGCAGGCTGGTGGGAAACACCACCGCCAGCGCCTGGCCTTCGCCGGAGCGGAAGCCCTTGCGATACCGTTCGGTGTTGCGATCGCCGGTCAACAGCTGCGGGCCGCCGACGATGTCTTTAAGCTGGTTGAGAAATGCCTGATTGCCTGACTGCATGCTGCCTGTCTCCCTGTCATCTCCGCTGTTTTAGCTACGGCGCCGAAGTGGCGTATGGCAATAATATGTCAATGGCGGCGCTTCAGGGGAAGCGTTTTTACTTTTGGTCGGCGGTCAGATTGCTTATCAGCAACGTTAGTTTGGCGTAGGAGAGCGGCGATATCGTTCCTGGGTGGGATCCCCGCAGGGCGTGCGCAAAATCGGGGTTCTGCGGGGAACCTGCTGCTCAAGCCTGTAACAGATTAATGAGATCTTTGGCCAAATGTGCATTTTTGGCCGTTAACAAATTACCGCTTGTTAATATTCCTTGCTGGTTGCCATTGAGATCCATAACGGTGAAGCCGGCTTCTCTGGCACAAATAATGATGGCCGCACTGTCCCAAGGTTTCATTATCGTATCAATCGCCGCATCCGACGAACCATTGAATACGGATACATGCTGGATACAATCCCCTGAGAACTTAAACAGTTTCGCACTTTCTAGCACAGCAATGAGATTCCAGGGGGTGTCGCCGTTCTCAAGCCATGTCGAGGTGCCATGGATGCCTGATGCCGTTATTGTCGCTTGTTCTACCCGTATCGCTTCGGCCCGATCCGCATCAGTGAACAATCTCCTGACACTATTGTCACCCGTATGGATAAAGCACCCTTCATTTTTACCGGCATACACTAAGGTATTGATTGCAGGTAAACCTATGGTGCCAATCACCGGCTCTCCTTCTTTGACTAAAGCAATGAGAGAGCCATATACCGGGATGCCTAACTTATACCAGGTCGTGCCGTCTATGGGATCTATCAGCCAATATAACTGACAGTCATTGGCAATCTCACAGCCTAACTCCTCGCCATAAACGGGGATATCAGGGGTTAATGCCTGTAGTCTCTCCCTTATATACGCCTCAGTTTCAAAATCGGCCTCACTGACAATGCTGAAATCCTTCTTTTCAAAAAACGTCACTTCATTTTTTTTGCCTTCAATTATTGAGAAGGAGGACAAGGCGATCTCTTTAACTTTTTGTAATAAACCGCTGAATTCCAATTTGTTCACTATTCCATTCCATATCAATTAGTTAGTGGTAACGCGGCCCGTAAAAGTGCCCTCGAAAAGGCACTTGAGAAATACCACGAAAGGCGAAAAAGGGGCCTGACGCCCCAAAATATACCGATTGGCTAAGATAACAGCATGGTTTTTTCTGCCATGCGTACCACGGCAGGATCGTCGGTGATGGATTTGACTTCACTAATGGGTATCCATTCCAATTTCGTCGATTCTTTGGAAAGCGCGGTTTCGGCGTGTTTATCTGCGATCAAACACAGGGTGATATCATAATGAAGATGGGCTGCGGTTTTAGGGTTTTCAGGTATTGAATGTATGTCGATATCAATCACAAAGGCCCCGTCAGCCGCTATGTTCTGGATACCGCTTTCTTCCTGCGCCTCTCTTAGGCAGGCGTCTAAAAATGTTTTATCGCTGCGCTCGATGTGCCCACCCAGTTGGAACCATCGATTTAACTTTGCATGCAGTGTCAGCAATACTTTAGTCTTATCATGATTTAATACCCAGGCGGATGCCGTAAAATGCCCAAGTTTAGAGGTTTCAAATAATACATCATCTCGGCTTTGCAGAATACTCAACATATTCAGCTTGTGCTCTTGCTCTTTCTCATAGTCGGTTTGGTAGTTTTTCAATAAACTGTAAATTTCATTTTTCATAGCGTCAAGCTCACTTTGAATTAAAATGATGTCACCAATAAAACATTAAAATGCATCATAATAGATGTCTTAAACAGGGGGAAATAGCCGATGCTTAGCGACTAAGGCGTTAACTACATGGCGGCTAGCCAGTTTTTTGCCGCTTTATGGGCCAGTGAAAATAGCTCGTCATGATTCAGGTTACTATGAGCCAGACTGACAAAGGAGTTGTGCCCCTCCATAATCAGCAAACCATTCCGCATAAGCTCACTCTTCAAGCGGCCCCTCAACATAACGTCATTGACCAGCTCTTGACTAAACACCAGATCAAAAAGGGCGTTATTGAAAAGTGGTTTAGCGATCAATAGATTATCGGTTCCGGCTTCTTTAAAGGCGGAATTCAACGTCGTCACGATGGCTCCACCGGCTTGTGAAATCAGATTATAGCCATCGCACTCTTTCATGATTTCCGCCACGGCAAGGGCCGCATGGGGGGAAAGTATTTCTTTGGTGTGTGTTCCACCAATACGCGCTTCGCGGTAGATGGCAATGCTGTCAGGTTTCCCGATCAGAACAGCAAGAGGCAAGCCATTTCCTATCGCCTTACCTAATACCACATAATCAGGATCGAAATCTGGATGGTTCGCCAAGTAACCGCCAGGGTTGGTTCTTCCCGCTGTTTTCGTTTCATCCAACAGTATTTTTATGCCATAAGTCTTGCACATTTCTATTGCAGACTTAATCTTCTCTTCGGGGAAGAACGCCAGTTGATACACGTCCAGTGCAAATATGGCAATGTCGTTTCCATGTTCCTGAAGCAGTTTATCCAACTCAGACAGGTCGCCATTAATCCAGTTGAAAACGGCCTCTTCACCAGTGACACCGCGCATGCCTTTTACATAACGTAAATCGTTTCTTTTGGCGCTGCCCAAGGCTTCATGCCAGCTCGGCGACATATAGAGCTGGGCGTCATGCCATCCCAAGAAACCGCACCTCAGGATCTTTTTACGCTCGGTTTCCATCATTGCGCAGCGGAACGATGCCGTTACGGCCTCAGAGCTGGTTTTAAATAAGGAGATAACTTTGGAGCCGACATAGACACTTTCAAACAGGTCGGATAGCAGGCTGTGTACCTCGCCGAACCCAGGGAAAGACAATCCCAAACAGAGAGCATCACTCAATTTTTTATTAAAACCAGGATGGCTGTGTCCCAATATAACGGGGCCTATGCCTAAAACGAAATCCAGATACTCATTGCCGCGAGTATCTTCGATTCGGTATCCTTTTCCCTTTCTAAATTGAATAGGGTGCCCGTTTGCATCTAAAAGTCTGTCACTGCCCACTAATGGTGAAAACATTCTAATTAATCCTTATCAATCAAGCCAAAACAACGTGTTGTTTTTCCGGGAGGTGTTTGAGTTTTTTCCACGAATTATGTGAAAAACCATACATTCTAATCAACCAGCGATCATTCCCGTCATAATTTGCCGAACCGGAAAGGTTATCTCTCCCATGCAGGGCGATTCTGTTGTTGATGATGAGGATGTCCCCAGGCTGCAAAACAACTTTGTTGATATATTGAGGATCAGACAGGTGCTTTCTTAGTTTTTCCAATGCTTCATTAGCAGCATCGTTGATCCCGACAAGTTTAGAATTGCTGTATCTAATCACCAGTCTGCCGTTGATATCACCAATAACACTGACATTCTCTATTTTTGAGTCAACGTCAAAACTGGATTGGCTATTGGCGATATATTCAGGGCGCATTAGTTGTTCTATGGTCGCATAACTTAAATTGTTAAGAATGTCATCCAATGACCAAATTGTTGTTGCCGCTTGAATCGGGTTTCTCAAACACGCCAGTGCAAACACCTCAGGAGCAATAATCTGATTTTGGGTATCGTCAGGCAGCATTTCCGACCAGTGGCCATTGACGACCTCAGTATGTGGAGATAACGACTTTGTGGAGCGAACCCAAGACTTTTCGTTGTTTTTTGCAGGCATAACCATATGCGCCAACCGGCCTTGCATTTCATTCAGGTAAGAAGAAACGGTGTGTCCAGTAACACCTAGCATGGCCATTAACGTTGACGCGGGTTCAATCCATAAACTTGTATCAGGTGCTTCATCATTGCATGGGGTAGGGGGAAGTGCTTCGGTCGAAAAACAATTACGCATTAATAAATATCCGTATTTTTGTCTTTCAGAAAACCATGACAATTCGGAGTAAACATTGTAGTCATTGGCTAGCTGCTTGCGAATATTTTCTTCTGCGATGCTTTTTACTATATACGGACTGATTTCTTGATTGTAAATCGTGAACTTACTTTTTGTGATTATATCTTTAAGATTAAAATTAGATAAATCAAGCGTTAGCCCTAACGATGACAATTTGACATTCCGTGATAAATGCCTCACACATTATCTCCTTTGAGGTGACTTAACAATAAAAATATTTATGCACTATTATTTAACACCATATAAATTCTGTATTATAAAAACTGTACTGCATTGAATATGCGTACTTTGAATTGCCATGCGAGATTGATAGCCGGTTATATATTCAATGACGAAAATAAAAAAGATGGTTTGCAGTAAAAGCCATGAGGCAGATAATTCCCCTCACACAGTCAAAGCCATCATCCATCCTGGCATAACAATATCCCTATCTCGCTTAAGAGCACGGTAAATTGTAAATAAAATGATTTTTTTAATTACAAATCACGAAAAAATTATACAAATACATAACGTAATGTAAAGTTATTTTTTATATTCATACTTAACCATGGTAATGGATATAATTTACAAATCAATAATACCTGCATGTAATTAAAAAGCCCTTGATTTATCTTGTAAATAAAACCATGCTCACTACCGCGATGGATCTTGCACAAATCAAAAAAACTTCAGGTGATCATATGGCTATGATTTTTATCATAAAAATAAAAAACACACCGCTGTCAGGGGAGTGATACGACAAGGTGTGCGTAGCCTTTAATTGGGCTTTTCTGGTTTAGTGACTCTTTCTTAATTAGTTTTATTTATATTTTTATGCTCTGGAAATGTCAGGAACTCTGTATGCGTAAATGTCTTACATGCTGTCTTATGTTAATTTTAATTTATCCTTTGGGTGTGGACTTATATCTTGTAGGCTTACCTGATATTGCCAGGGATCTGAATGCTTCTGCCGTCGACCTGCATACCGCATTTTCAATTTATTTGGCGGGTATGGCATCAACCATGATTATCGCGGGGATAGTCTCCGATCGGTTTGGTCGAAAACCCATTGCGTTATTGGGTGCGCTTATTTTTTCCTGTGCTTCATATGGCGCAGCCTTGACTATCACGGCCGATCAGTTTCTTTTTGCTCGGTTTTGGCAAGGCGTCGGTGCCGGTTTCTGTTATGTCGTCACTTTTGCTATTCTGAGGGATGCTCTGGACGATGATAAGCGTTCAAAAGTGCTCTCCGTGATTAACGGCATTACCTGCATTGTTCCCGTTATCGCCCCAGTGCTGGGGTATTTACTGTTAATGAATTTCAAATGGCCAAGCCTCTTCACCGGTATGGCCATTTTCGCCGGAATATCATGTTTTGTCTGTTTAGTCTGGCTTGATGAAACCTACCATAAGAATAAAGACGCACATCAAACAACAGACCTCAGTGGTGAAAGTCTGCTCTCATCATTATTTATAAGCCGTTTATTCATAACCTGCCTGTCAATCACAGCGATCTTGACCTATGTGAATACCTCGCCAATTATTTTAATAACCCAAATGGGGTTTTCTACCGCGCAATACTCTATATCGATGGCTGTGCTTGCAAGCTTTAGCATGATCACTTCATTTTTAATGCCTTACTTGCTTTCTCGGTTGGGCCAAACAACGGTTCTTTTTCTGTCTCAGATGTTGTTTTTAACCTGTGCCTGCGTATTTTTCTTTACGCAGGCGCTCTACCTGAGCACCTATTTAAATCTCGTTGGATTCGCCATGATTGGCGTGAGTTTCGCTATGGGATTTGGGGTCTTAATGAGCCAGGCGCTTAAGCCGTTTAAACAAAATGCCGGCTTGGCGAGCTCCGTACTGGCGATTTGCCAGATCGCGTTTTCTGCAGGCTACATCTGGATTATGGGAATGCTTGGCGTGAGCGCAGTAAATATGCTGATTATACTGTTGGTGTTTTCCAGCATCGCAAACTCGATCATATTGATCGCTGTACCCAATCAACAACGCAGCCTTCAGGTGTAAAGGCCGCGTCGTTCGGCGTATCCCTTTCTTCTGGACAAACCTCGGCAGAAGAAAGGGCGTGAGTGCAGTCGGGTTCGCTATGCTGGCATACTGCGTTCATAAGCTAATGGCTTATTGACTTAGTAGCGTTCTGTATAGCCGGCCTGACGCTCTTCGTCGCGCAGCGTCAGGATCTCCACGCCGTCGGCGGTGACCGCCACGGTGTGCTCCCACTGCGCCGACAATTTTTTGTCGCGCGTCACCACCGTCCAACCGTCTTTCTTCTGCTTGATGCGGCGATCGCCCTGGTTGATCATCGGCTCGATGGTGAACACCATACCTTCCTGCAGCACCATACCGCTGCCGGGTTGGCCGTAGTGCAACACCGCCGGCTCTTCGTGCATGTCGCGGCCGATGCCGTGGCCGCAATATTCCCGCACGATGCTATAGCCGGCCTGTTCGGCGTGCCGCTGGATGGCGTGGCCGATATCCCCCAGAGTGGCGCCCGGTTTTACCGCGCGAATGCCTTGCCACATCGATTCATAAACGTTGTTCACCAGCCGTTTGGCCAGCGGCGTCACCTGGCCGATGCAGTACATCTTGCTGGAGTCGGCGATGTAGCCGCCGTTTTCCAGCGTGATGTCCACGTTGACGATCATGCCGGAACGCAGGATTTTGCTGGCCGACGGCACCCCGTGGCACACCACGTCGTCGACTGAGGTGTTGAGCACATAGGGGAAATCATACTGCCCCTTGCTGGCCGGGCGCGACTTCAATTCTTCGACGATAAACGCCTCGGCGCGGTCGTTGATCTCCATGGTGGAGATGCCTTCGACAATCACCTCATCGAGCATAGCGAACACTTTAGCCAGCAGGGCGCCGGAATGGCGCATTTTGGCAATCTCTTCCGGCGTTTTAATCACAATCTGTTTCACCCGACAATCTCCTTCAGCGTCAGCGCGTTATCTTTCATCATTTTTTTTACCAGTTGCGGGTAGGTCAGCTCCGGATGGAACTCCGCCAGCATGCCGATCTTGATCCAGTACTCGGCCTGCGCGTTGATCGAGCGCGTCATGGTGAGGCTGGCGAGGCGCAGATCGTCATGCAGCGCGTCTGAAATTTTTACGATGCCCATCGGCGTCTCCATAAATGAACAATATATGAAGTGTATACGTTTAGGATGGTGGCGATGTGGCATTCTGTGGCGTAAGAAGATTCTGGCAACAACGATTGCCGCCGCCAGGCAATGCGTTTATTGTGATGAACGACTTTTTGCCATGATTTTTCAGAAGGATTTAAGGCGTGACTAAACTACGTGTTGGGGTGATTTTTGGCGGTAAATCGGCGGAGCATGAGGTGTCGCTGCAGTCGGCCAAAAACATTGTGGATGCAATCGACAAAGAGAAGTTCGATGTCACGCTGCTGGGGATCGACAAACAGGGGCAGTGGCACATCAATGACGCCTCCAACTACCTGCTTAACGCCGAAAACCCGGCGCTGATCGCGCTGAACCGCTCGAACAAGAACGTGGCGCTGATCCCGGGCCAGGAAAAGCAGCAGCTGATCGAAGCGGGCAGCGCCGGCGCGCTGGGCCAGCTAGACGTCATCTTCCCGATCGTGCACGGCACACTGGGGGAGGACGGCTCGCTGCAGGGGCTGCTGCGCATGGCCAATATGCCGTTCGTCGGTGCCGGGGTGCTCGGCTCGGCGGTCAGCATGGATAAAGACGTGACCAAACGCCTGCTGCGCGACGCCGGGCTGGCGGTGGCGCCGTTCGTCACCCTGACGCGCGCCAACCGCGTCGGGTTTACGTTTGAACAACTGAGCGAGCGCCTCGGCCTGCCGCTGTTCGTCAAGCCGGCCAACCAGGGCTCGTCGGTCGGGGTCAGCAAGGTGGAAAACCGCGCCGAGTTCGATGCGGCGGTAGCGTTGGCCTTCAGTTTCGATCACAAGGTGCTGGTGGAGTCGGCGATCGTCGGCCGCGAGATCGAGTGTGCGGTGCTGGGCAACGACGACCCGCAGGCCAGCGTGTGCGGCGAGATCGTGCTGAGCGACGCCTTCTACTCCTACGACACCAAATACATCAATGAGCAGGGTGCTCAGGTGGTGGTGCCGGCGGCGATCGCGCCGGAAGTGAGCGACCACATTCGCGAAGTGGCGCTGAACGCGTTCCGCGCGCTGGAGTGCTTCGGGTTGGCGCGGGTTGATGTGTTCCTGACGCCGGACAACCAGGTGGTAATCAACGAAATCAACACGCTGCCGGGCTTCACTAACATCAGCATGTATCCCAAGCTGTGGGCCGCCAGCGGCGTCAGCTATCAGGCGCTGATCACGCGTCTGATCGAATTGGCGCTGGAGCGTCATCAGCAGGATCGCGCGCTGAACAGCTCAGTGTTCGATCGCTAAACGCGCTGGGGGCGGCGGTGCCGCCCCCGTCCATCACTTCACCGTCACGTCGATATCGCCGAAATACTTCTTCGACAGCGCCGCCACCGTGCCTTGCTGTTTCACTTTGGCGATGGCGGCGTCCAGTTTTTTCTTCAGCGCCTCATCCCCTTTGCGCAGGCCGAAGGCGATGCCTTCACCGAGGATCTTGTCGTCGTGCACCGCCGCGCCGACGAAGGCGAAGCCCTTGCCATCCGGCTGCGACAGGAAGCCGCTTTGCCCCGACGGTGCCATTACCAGCGTGGCATCGAGCCGACCGGCCGCCAGATCGAGATAAACCTGATTCTGATCCTGATACGACACCACGTCCACGCCCGCCGGCGCCCAATGGGTTTTGGCGTAGATCTCCTGAATCGATCCTTGCAGCACGCCCACGTGTTTGCCCGCCAGCGTTTTGGCGTCCGGCAGCAGGCCGCTGCCCGCTTTGGCGATCAGGCGGTTCGGCACCTGATAGATGGCGTCGGTAAAGGCGATCGCCTGGCGCCGCTGTTCGGTCACGTTCATCGCCGAGTTGATGGCGTCGAATTTGCGTGCCTGCAGCGCCGGGATCAGGCTGTCGAACGAGGTTTCCACCCAGCTGCATTGCAACTGCGCGGCGGCGCACACCGCGTCGCCCAGTTCAATGTCGAATCCTTCCAGTTTGCCGCTGGCGGATTTGGATTCGAACGGCGGATACAGTGCTTCCACGCCGAAGCGCAGACTGTTTTCCGCCGCCGACGAAGCGCCGGCGGCCAGCAGGCATCCGGCGGCGAACAGCGTTTTCAGAGCTTTCATAGGCAGTGCCCCTTTCCCATGGTCGGACAAAAAATTACACCTGGCTCAGGCGGCGCGCGCCTTCCAGCAGGGTCTCGTTATCTTTGGAAAAACTCAGCCGGATTAGACCGGTATCGGTACCGTCGCTGTAGAACGCCGACAGCGGGATCGTCGCCACCTTCGCTTCGCGGATCAAGCGCACGGCGAAATCATTGTCGCTTTCGTGACTGAAACCGCTAAAGCGGGCCAGCATGAAGAAGCTGCCGCGGCTGGGCAGCAGCTCAAAGCGCGAATCCTGCAGGGCGCTGGCCAGCAGATCGCGTTTTTGTTGGTAAAACGCTGCCAGCCCCAGGTAGCTCTGCGGGTTGGCGAGCGCGGCGGCAAAGGCGTGCTGCATCGGCGTATCGGCGGAGAACACCATGAACTGGTGCACCTTGCGGATCTCGTCCATCAACGCCGCCGGCGCCAGGCAATAGCCGACGCGCCAGCCGGTGACGTGGTAGGTTTTACCGAACGACGACACGATCACGCTGCGTTCCGCCAGCTGCGGGTAGCGCGCCATGCTGTGGTGAATATCGCCGTCGAACACCACGTGCTCGTAGACCTCGTCGGACAGGATCACGATGTCGGTGTCGCGGGTCAGGGCGGTCAGGCGTTCGATGTCGTGCTCGTCAAACACCGCGCCGGTCGGGTTGTGCGGCGTGTTGACGATGATCATGCGCGTTTTGCCGTTGATGGCGGCGGCCACTTCGTCCCAGTCGACGCGAAAGTCCTGCAGCGAAAGCTTGATCGCCACCGGCGTGGCGCCCTGCAGGCGCACGATCGGCGCATAGCTGTCGAACGCCGGTTCGAAATAGATCACCTCGTCGCCGGGGTGCACCAGCGCGCTGATCGCCGAGTACAGCCCTTCGCTGGCGCTGGCGATCACCGTGATTTCTTCGTCAGCGTCATAGCGCGCGCCGTACAATCGTTCAGCTTTTTCCGCCAGGGCAGCACGTAACGCCGCCACGCCGCTCATCGGCGCGTATTGGTTATGACCTGCACGCATGGCTTGCGCCGTTGCCTCGACAAGTTGCGGATCACCGGCGAAGTTGGGCGCGCCCTGCGACAGATTGAGGGCCTGATGTTCGGCGCTGAGTTGGCCAATGACGGTGAAAATGGTGGTGCCGACGTCCGGCAGCTTCGAGCGGGAAGAGCAGGCGCTCTGCATGATGGGCTCCAGGCAAACAGGGAAGTGTTGAGCGATTAAGCATCAGCCGGCGTAGGCGGACAAGGGAAAGTTTGTCATACTTGCCATGCATTCAGATCATGGCTAATCGAGGCACGCTATGCCGATATCCCTGCCGTCGCTCGACGTGTTGAAAACCTTTGTGGTGGTGGCGCAACGCCTCAACTTTACCCATGCCGCCCGGCAGCTGCACCTGACGCAGGGGGCGGTCAGCCGGCAAATCCTCGGGCTGGAGCAGCGCCTGGGCTATCCGCTGTTCAGCCGCCAGGCGCGCGGTCTGGCGCTGACGCCGCAGGGCGCGCAGTTGCTGGCGCCGGTGCAGCAGGCGCTGGGGCAGTTGGATGAAGCCCTGACGCGGGCCGCCGCCCCGCCAGGGGCGCTGCGCATCAAATGCCCGACCTGCGCCATGCGCTGGGTGTTGCCGCGTATCATTCGCCTGCAGAATGAACGGCCGGACATGCACATCGAGCTGACCGCCTCGGTGTCGCACGGCCTGGATTTCAGTACCGAGCAGTTTGACGCCGCGGTGGTGTTCGGCCGGCCGCCGGGTAAAAAGCTGACCGCGCACCTGCTGTTCGATGAAATTCTCACGCCGGTCTGCACGCCGACGTTTCTGCCGCCGACGCCCCGGCTGGCGGATTTGACGGACCAAACCCTGCTGCACCCGACGCGCGATCGGCGCGACTGGCTGCGCTGGCTGAAGGCGGCGGGCGCCGATGCGCTGCCGTCCGGCAAGGCTCAGCATTTCGATACCCTCGATCTGGCGATGAGCGCCGCGCTGCAGGGGTTCGGCATCGCCATCGGCGATCTGTGCCTGCTGGAGGAGGATATTCAGGCGCAACGCATCGTCACGCCGTTCCCGCTCTGCGTCAGCAGCGGCGCGGCCTATTATTTGGTCTATCCTGAACGCACGGTGGCGCCGCCGGCGTTGACACAGCTTATCGATTTTCTGACGGTTGAGGCCGCCGGCAGCCGCGCCCGGTTACAGAATTACCTGCCGATAACCTGTAATGCTTTGTAAACATTACCGATGCGAATTCCCTTGGCGATGAAACAGAGTGTGGCAAACTGTTTCTTCACTCCGATTAAACTCCGCGGCGTTGGCGGCGGAAACACGCCTGAGATAAAACAAGATGAAATGGCTTTGTGTGGTGAGTATGTTGTCCGGTCTGGCCCTCAGCCCGGCTTTTGCGCAGGAAACGCCGATAGCGCAGGGCATCCACGCCCAGCAGCGCGACGCCTTCGTGTCCCATTTGATGAAGCAGATGACGCTGGAAGAGAAGATCGGCCAGCTGCGGCTGATCAGCGTCGGGCCGGATAACCCGAAAGAAGCGATCCGCGAGGGCATCCGCAACGGGCAGATCGGCGCCATCTTCAATACCGTCACCCGGCCGGATATCCGGGTGATGCAGGATCAGGCGATGCAGCTCAGCCGCCTGAAAATTCCGCTGTTCTTCGCCTATGACGTAGTGCACGGCCAGCGCACGGTGTTCCCGATCAGCCTGGGGCTGGCGGCCAGCTTCGATCTGGAGGCCATTGCGCTCAGTGCCCGGGTGGCGGCGCAGGAGGCCAGCGACGACGGCCTCAACATGACCTTCGCGCCGATGGTCGATATCACCCGCGATCCGCGCTGGGGCAGGGTCTCCGAAGGCTTCGGCGAAGACACCTGGCTGGTATCGAAAATCGCCAAAGTGATGGTCGACGGTTTCCAGAACGGCGATCCGGCCAAGCCCGGTTCGGTGATGGCCAGCGTCAAGCACTTTGCGTTGTACGGCGCCGTCGAAGGCGGCCGCGATTACAACACCGTCGACATGAGCCCGCTGCGCATGCATCAGGACTATCTGCCGCCTTACAAAGCGGCGGTGGATGCCGGCAGCGGCGGGGTGATGGTGTCGCTCAACTCGGTGAACGGCGTGCCGGCCACCGCTAACCCGTGGCTGCTGAAAGATCTGTTGCGCGACCAGTGGGGCTTTAAAGGCATCACCATCAGCGACCATGGCGCAATTAAAGAGCTGATTAAACACGGCGTGGCCGCCGACGCGCGTGACGCGGTGCGCCTGGCGATCACCTCCGGCGTCGATATGAGCATGAGCGACGAGTTTTACGACAAATACCTGCCGGGTCTGGTGAAAGACGGGCTGGTGCCTGAAAGCGACATCGATCGCGCCTGCCGCGACGTGCTGAACACCAAGTATGACATGGGGCTGTTCAAGGATCCGTATGTGCATCTGGGGCCGGTGGGTTCCGATCCGCAGGACACCAACGCCGAAAGCCGCCTGCACCGCGCCGAAGCGCGGGTGGTGGCGCGCAAGACGATGGTGCTGCTGAAGAACGATAAGCAGACGCTGCCGTTGAGCAAGCAGGCGACCATTGCGCTGGTCGGGCCGATGGCCGACAGCCAGCGCGACGTGATGGGCAGCTGGTCGGCTGCCGGGGTGGTCAAGCAGTCGGTCACCCTGCGCGAAGGGCTGGAGCGGGCGGTGGGCGACAAGGCGCGCATTCTTTACGCCAAGGGCGCCAACGTCACGCAGGATAAAGGCATCATCGACTATCTCAACGAGTATGAACCGGCGGTGGCGTTCGACACCCGTTCGCCGCAGCAGATGATCGACGAAGCGGTGCAGGCGGCGAACAAGGCCGACGTGGTGGTGGCGGTGGTGGGCGAATCGCAGGGCATGGCGCATGAGGCCTCCAGCCGCGCCGACATTACGATTCCGCAGAGCCAGCGCGATCTGATCGCCGCGTTGAAAGCCACCGGCAAGCCGCTGGTGCTGGTGCTGATGAACGGCCGGCCGCTGGCGCTGAGTTGGGAGAGCGAGCAGGCGGACGCCATGCTGGAAACCTGGTACAGCGGTACCGAAGGCGGCAACGCGGTGGCTGATGTGCTGTTCGGCGACTACAACCCGTCGGGCAAGCTGCCGATGACCTTCCCGCGCTCGGTCGGCCAGATCCCGATGTACTACAACCACCTGAACACCGGCCGGCCGTTCGGCAAGGAGAACCCCGGTAAGTACACCTCGCGCTACTTCGATTCGCCTAACGGCCCGCTGTATCCGTTCGGTTACGGCCTGAGCTACACCACCTTCAGCCTGTCGGATCTGAAATTGTCCAGCCCGACGATGGCGCGCAACGGCAAACTAACTGCCAGCGTCACGCTGAAGAATACCGGCAAGTACGACGGCGCCACGGTGGTGCAGCTGTACCTGCAGGACGTGACCGCCTCGGTCAGCCGGCCGGTGAAAGAGCTGCGCAACTTCAAGAAAGTGACGCTGAAGGCCGGTCAGTCGCAACAGGTTGAGCTGCCGATTAGCGAAGAAGACCTGAAGTTCTACAACGCCAGCCTGAAGTGGGAGGCGGAGCCAGGTAAATTCAACGTGTTCGTTGGCCTGGATTCCGACAACGTGCAGGCGCAAAGCTTTACGCTGAAGTAAGTCTTCCCCCTCTTTCACTGCGGTGGGAGAGGGGCACCATCCATTCCCGCCAACGTCATCGGAGCCTGTCTCATGAAACGTTATCTGGACTGCAGCGCCAGCGATCTGGCCGATATCGGCAAAGCCGATCTGCTCTATGCCATCCGCGCCAGTGAAGGACGCATTCTGGTCAGCGAAACCATTGCGGTCACTCAGCCGCTGCTCAATAACGTCACCAACGCCGAACTGGCGGCCAGCCAGGGCGCCGACCTGCTGCTGTTGAACCTGTTCGACGTCGATCAGCCACACATCGCGGGCCTGCCCGCCGACGTGCCGCCGCAGGAGGCGCTGCGCACGCTGCAGCGGCTGACCGGGCGGGTTATCGGGGTGAATCTGGAGGCCGTCGATCCGGCCTTCGCCACCGAACATAACGATTTCTGGCAGATGACGGCGGGCCGCGCCGCCACCGCCGAGAATGCGCGCAAGCTGTATCAGCTCGGCGCGCGCATGGTGGTGCTGACCGGCAACCCGAACAACGGCGTCAGCAATCAGGCGATCGCCGCCGCGCTGAAAGCGATCCGCGACGAAGTGGGCGACGAGATGGTGCTGGTGACCGGCAAGATGCACGGCGCCGGCATTGTGCGCGAAAGCGGCAGCCAGCTGATCGGCGAGCAGGATATCGCGCTGTTCGTGGAGAACGGCGCGGACATCGTGTTGTTGCCGGCGCCGGGCACCATTCCCGGCATGTCGCAGGAGAAAGTCGCGGCGTTGATCGCTTTTGCCCAGCGGCAGGGCGCGCTGGCGATGACGGCGATCGGCACCTCACAAGAGGGCGCCGACGTGCAGACCGTGCGGCAGATCGCGCTGATGAGCAAAATGGCCGGGGCGGATCTGCACCATATCGGCGATACCGGCTATCTGGGGCTGGCGCTGCCGGAAAACATCTTCGCCTACAGCGTGGCGATCCGCGGCGTGCGCCACACCTACAGCCGCATGGCGCGCTCGGTGAACCGCTAAGCCTGGGGTTTTTGCGCCGTTACGATGCTGTAGTAGCCGAGCGACGGTATCACCTGCGGCGTAGTGAAGCCGACGTCGCGCAGCAGGTCGCTGATTTCCCTGCCGGAGTATTGGCGGCCCTGCGTCGTCCAACTGAGCATCAGAAGATTGTAACCGGCGAGAGTTGGCGGGCCGCCGTCGTCGTCGAATAGCGCCTCGTGTATCACTATTCTCCCGCCGACGGGCAGCGCGTCGTAGCTTTTCTGCGCCAGAAAACGGTTTTTATCCGGCCTCCAGTCGTGGAAAACATTGGAATACACATGCAGATCGGCGGCGGGATAAGGATCTTGCCACATGTCGCCGCAGCAGCTGGTGATACGCGAGCTTAAACCGTATTGCCGGGCGTAGTCGTCCGCCAGTGGGCCTATTTCCTGCAGGTCGAACACGATACCCATCAGCTCGGGCCAATGAGTTACCAGGCCGATGGCGTGTGCGCCGGAAGCGCCGCCGATATCCAACGCCACGCGATGCGCTGCCAAAGGAAGCCGCGTCGGCCAAACGCAAGCGGAACCGATGCTCAGGCTGTGCATGGCGCGCGTGAATTGGCGCGCTTTTTCCGCATCGAACTCGTGCGTGGCGAAGACTTCTGGTTCGCCATAGGCCTGTGAGGTGTTTTTCCGAATGGCGCACTCCATATTTTTTAACGAGAAGGTTTCACTGTTTTCATACAGTAAATCCCAATAGTAACCAAAGTAATGAGGGCTCTTTTTTAGCAGAAAGCTTTCGGTTTCGGGTGCGAGAGTCAATTTTCCGCCGATGGGGATAATTAATTTTAAAGATTGCAATGCCGTCATCAAGGCTTCAGCCGGTCGTCTCTCCAGATGCGCTGTGAAACAAATGTCTGTTAACGTGCGGGGATATTCAGCGATAAACTCAAATATACCCAGGCGATGCGCGATAAGCACCGCCGGATAAAGATATAAATTCATCGTGATATCGAGAATGCTCTGGTTGTCGCATTGCGGCGGCAGGATGGCCTGTTGCATGTGAGCCCTCTCTCACTGTGCCATGGGGCGTTCTAACAGGCTATGCCATGCCAGTGGTTTTCGCAAAGCGCGGCGCGGAGACGAACGCTTTCGTTGAAAATAATCTCTTCATGAAATTATTTATTATTCGTATTTTTAACGATAATGCCTGACGAGAGAGAAATAGCGCAGAGCCGGGGATTATTACCCAATCATGCGTTTTTATTTTATCAGAGGTTAACTTAATCACAGTTATTAACGCGTTAGGGTTGTGTTAATCTAGGCCGTCGTTATACCGTACCGGTATTCACATTCTTTTTGTGAATAATTCAAACTTAAATACTTCATTATTAAAACGAGTTAACAATGAAAAAAACTATTCTGACCGGCGTGATTGCCGCGACCCTGGGCCTGTTCAACACCGCTAACGCCGAAGGGATGGACCCTGCCGCATTGAAAAACGTCTATGACATTACGCGTAATACCAGCGGGCTGATGTCTTACTGCGTCGATAAAGGTTTCCTGAAAGCGGACAGCATCGACAACGCCAAGAAAATGGTGGCCTACGTGGCCGCCATTCCCGGCGGTGTCGACACCCGCGATGGCGACAAGCGTGAAGCGATGGGCCGTGAAGGCAATGTGCTGAACGACGACGGCAAAGTGGTTGCGTTGGAAAAGGAAGCGCCACAGGGTCTGCAGGCGTGGTGCCAACAGGCTGACGAAGGCATTCGTCAGGGGCTGACCTCTATCGGCCAATAAGCGTTTTTCACGCATTCTTTGCGCTCTCAGGCTCCGCCGGCGTTACGGCGGAGCGCTGCTTTAGTCAACGTTCCCCCTCACTTTTCTTCCTGTACTCATGGCGTGAGGCTTGATCTCGCTGATTGTTTCGCCATGCTCATCGCTATATCATTAGCTATATAACGATAGTCAACCGGTCACTGCCATGTTTAACTCTCTCCCGCGCCTGCTGTTGGCGCTTGCGTTGTTTTCCACCGCCGCCCTGGCGGATCGCCAGGTTACCGATCAGCTCAACCGCCAGGTCACGCTGCCCGATCACATCACCCGTGCCGTGGTGCTGCAACATCAGACGCTGAACCTGCTGGTGCAGCTTGATGCGATGCCGCAGGTGGTCGGCGTGCTCAGCAGTTGGAAAAAGCAGCTGGGGCCAAACTACCTGCGGCTGGCGCCGACGTTGGCAACCTTGCCGATGCCGGGCGACCTGACTTCGGTGAATATCGAAAGCCTGCTCGGCCTGCATCCGCAGGTGGTGTTCGTGGCCAACTATGCGCCGCCGGAAATGATTGCGCAGATCGAACGGGCGGGGATTCCGGTGGTGGCGATCTCGCTGCGTCGCGAAGCGGCCGATCAGGCGGGCAAAATGAATCCACAGCTGAGCGATGAGGATCGGGCCTATACGTTGGGCCTGCAGGACGGAATTCGCCTGATTGGCGAGGTGATGGAGCGGCAGCCTCAGGCTGAAGCGCTGATCAAGGACGTCATTCAACAGCGCGCGTTGGTCGCCGAACGGCTGCGCGATCTGCCGGAAGACCAGCGGGTGCGGGTGTATATGGCCAACCCCGATCTCACCACCTACGGCGCCGGTAAATATACCGGGCTGATGATGCGGCACGCCGGTGCGCTCAATGTGGCGGCGAAAGATATTCAGGGGTTTAAGCAGGTCTCTATCGAAGATGTATTGCGCTGGGATCCGGCGGTGATCTTCGTGCAGGAGCGTTACCCGGACGTGGTGAAACAGATCCTGACGGCGCCGCAGTGGCAGCCGATCGACGCGGTGAAGAATAAGCGGGTCTACCTGATGCCGGAGTACGCCAAGGCCTGGGGATATCCGATGCCGGAGGCGATGGCGCTGGGTGAATTGTGGATGGCGAAAAAGCTTTACCCACAGCGTTTTGCCGATATCAATCTGCAGCAACGGGTCGACGCTTATTATCAACGCTATTATCGCGCCACCTGCTGCCAGAGCGGGCAATGAGGCTGGGGTGGCTAGCGCTGCTAACGCTGTGCTGCGCGCTGTTTTCGCTTGGCGTCGGCCGCTTTCAGGTGCCGATGACGCACAGCCTGATGATCCTGCTGGAGCCGTTCACTGGGCAGCATTATGCAGGCATCGACGCCATTCAGCGCCAGGTGATCCTCGGGGTGCGCGTGCCGCGGGTGCTGTTGGCGATGGGCGCCGGCGCGGCGCTGGCCCTGTGCGGCGCGGCTTTGCAGGGCGTCTTTCGCAACCCGCTGGTCGATCCGCATATTATCGGCGTGTCGTCCGGCGCCGCCTTTGGCGGCACGCTGGCTATCCTGCTCAGCCTGCCGTTGGCGGCGCTGCTGTTGTCGGCTTTTGTTTTCGGCATGGCGGCGCTGCTGCTGATTTTCACTCTCACCAGCGCCATTGCGCGGCGCAATATTCTCTCTTTGGTACTGGCGGGGGTGATCCTCAGCGGCTTTTTCTCCGCCTGCGTCAGCCTGATGCAATATCTGGCGGATACCGAAGAAAAGCTGCCGAGCATCGTGTTCTGGCTGCTCGGCAGCTTTGCCACCGCCGATCGGCAAAAGCTGCTGATGCTGTTTGTGCCTTTGCTGTTGGCCGGCGGTTTGCTGCTGGCGCTGCGTTGGCGCATCAATCTGCTGTCGTTGGGCGATGAGGATGCCGGTGCATTGGGCATCAACGTTGAGCGTACCCGCTGGCTGATTTTGACGCTGTGCGCCGCCATTGTGGCCGCCCAAGTGGCGGTCAGCGGCAGCATCGGTTGGGTCGGTCTGGTGATACCGCACGTGGCGAGGCGGCTGGTGGGGCCGGATCACCGGCGTCTGCTGCCGGCTTCGCTTTGCCTGGGTGCCCTGTACATGCTGTTGATCGACGATTTGGCGCGCACGCTGAGCAGCGGTGAAATCCCGCTGGGCATTCTGACCGCGCTGATTGGCGCGCCGCTGTTCGCGCTGCTGCTGCGCCGCGCGCAAGTGAGAGGCTGGCATGACTGACACCTTATTGGCCGCCAGGGGGGTGAGCTTCGCCTGGCCGGGTGAGGCACCGCTGTTCCAACACCTGGACATTCAGCTGCGGCGCGGCGAAGTGCTGGCGGTATTGGGCCCCAATGGGCGCGGCAAGAGCACGCTGCTGCAGCTGTTGTTAGGCAGCCTGACGCCGCAATCCGGCGAGATTGAGCGCTACGGTGAGATTGGCTTTGTCCCGCAGCACTTTTCGCCGCCGTTTGCCTATCGGGTGCTGGATATCGTATTGATGGGGCGGGCGCGCCATGTCGGCCTGTTCCGTTCACCGTCAGCCAAAGATCATCGACTGGCGAGAGAAGCGTTGCAAACGTTGGGTTTACAAGAGCTGGCGGCGCGAGAATTCGGCAGCCTATCTGGCGGTCAACGTCAATTAGTGATGATCGCCCGCGCGTTGGCGATGCGCTGCGAGGTGTTGATTTTGGATGAACCGACTTCGGCGCTGGATCTGCATTACCAGGATCGGGTGTTGAGCCTGATGGCGCGCCTGGCGCGGGAGCAGCAGTTGGCGGTGGCGTTCTCCACCCATCAGCCCAACCATGCTCATGCGGTGGCCGATCGGGCTTTGCTGCTGGGCAAGGAAGGGCGTAGCCAGCTCGGTGCCTGCCGCGAGGTGTTAACGGCGCAATCCCTGTCGCCCTTGTTTGAACTGGCGATCGAACGGGTGCCGTTGACGGTGGCGGGCCGCCGTTACGCGACGCTGGTGCCGTTGTATCGCAGCCAATTGGAGCGACATGATGAGTGATATCCTGCTGTTTGCCGCCGGCAGCCTGCGGCTGGCGTTTGCGCCGCTGCTGTCGGCGTTTCAGCGCGACACCGGGCAAAAGGTCTCGGCGGAATTCGGCCCGGCGGGGCTATTGCGCCAACGGATAGAGAACGGTGAGCGGCCGCAGCTGTTCGCCTCGGCCAACGTGGCGCATCCGCAAAGGTTGGCGGATCTCGGTATCGCGGGCGCGGTGCAGATTTTTGCGCACAATCGGCTATGCGCCACGGTGCGCAACGTGCCGACATTAACCGAGCGTCCGCTACCTGAGGTGTTGTGCGATCCGCGCTGGCGGCTTGCCACCTCGACGCCGGGAGCCGATCCCTCCGGCGATTATGCGCAGCGGCTTTTCGAACGCTGTGAACAATCCTGGCCGGGGCAAGGGGAAGCGCTGCGCCGGCGGGCGTTGCCGCTGGTTGGCGGGATAGATTCCGCACCGGTACCGGCGGGCCGACTGGCGGCGGAGTATCTGATAGCCAGCGGGCAGGCGGACATTTTTCTCGGCTACGCCAGCTATGCCCCGGCGTTGGCGGCCTACCCGACGTTGGTGGTGCGAACGTTGCCGCCGCCGCTGGACATCGAGGCGGATTACGGCCTATGCCTGCTGGATGAAGAAGCGCAGCGGTTGGCCGCATTTATCTTGAGCGAACAGGGGCAGGAAATATTGAGCCGGCACGGGTTTATGCGGCGCCAGGCATGACTCGCCGGGCCTGACGGCCCGGAGAATCTCACCAAAACAGCGGAGTGGTGTTTTCAGCTAAAAACGCCAGCAGCGTTTCGTTGACCGCCGTCGGGTTTTCTTTGTTGCTGATATGGCCGGCGTTGGGGATCAGCACATGCCGACAGCCGAGAAGATCCGCCATGCGCTGGCCTTCCGTCGGTGGACGCGGTTTATCCTGCGCGCCGGTGATGACGATACTGGCGGCGGTGATGTTTTCCAGCAGCGCCAGCTTGTCGGGGCGACCGAAGATCATCCGGCCCAGCGGCACGATACTGTCGCGCAGCCGATCGGCGGGCAGGTTCTGCAGATGGGCCAGCAATGGCTGTGACAGCGCATCGGGCACCTCGTCGGAATAGAACTGCGCGGCGATATATTCCAGCAGAGGCGACGTGATGGCACCGGCCTGTTCCACGGCGGCCAGCATGCCCATATAGCGCTGCCGTGCCTCCGGCGTTTCGTCGCCCAGGTAGCTGTCCAGCAGCGCCAACACTTTCACCCGCTCCGGTGCCAGCGCCGCCAGTTCCGCGCCCCACATGCCGCCGACGGACAGGCCGACGATGCCGAACTCTGCGATATCCAAATGATCCATCAGCGCCAAATGATCGGCGGCGATATCCGACAGGCTGTTTCGCCCAGGCGGCAGCGCCGGGGAGTCGCCGTGGCCCCACAGATCAGGCACGATCAGGCGGTAACGTTTGGCCAGTGCCTCGAACTGCGGTGCCCACATGTTCAGATCGAACAGATAGCTGTGGCCCAGCAGCAACGGAAAGCCTGAGCCCACGTCGAGATAATGCAGGGATTTGCCCATCGTTGGCATCTTGTCGGTTCCTTATATAAAGAGAGTTCGGCTGCTTATATCACACTCATATTCAACCTGCGGTATTAATTTACCTTAAATTACTTAGGTAAACCCTTATTTTTAATTTCTCTTGATAACAAGACGTCAATGAAAGGTGACGCTAAGGATAATATTCTGGTGACGATAAGCGCCTTGGTTTATGCTGGCGCTCCTTTCGGTATGGAATAGATAAACAGGACGTCGCGATGAAAAGACTTTTCAGACTATTAATTATTTTGCTTGCCATTTTGCTGCTGGCGGCAGTGCTGTGGTGGTTCTTCGGGCGCGGCAATCCGAATGCGCTGTGGCAAATCGTCAGCCAACAGTGCGTGCCTAATCAGCAGCAAAACAACGATCCGGCGCCCTGCTTAAAGGTTGATTTAACCGAGGGTTATGTGCTGTTCAAGGATAGCAAAGGCCCTTACCACGATCTGGTGATGCCGACTGAAAAGGTCAGCGGTATCGAGAGCCCGGCATTGCAGACGGAGCACGCGCCGCCTTATTTCGCTCAGGCCTGGAATAACCGTGAACATATATCCGGCGAGCTGGGTAAACCGTTAAAAGATGCGTGGATGTCTCTGGCGGTCAATTCGAAATATGGTCGCTCTCAGGATCAGCTGCATATTCACGTTGCCTGTTTGCGCCAGGATGTCTATAACGCGTTGGGTGAGCAGGCGCAGCAATTAGATCAACAGTGGCGGCCGCTGGCGGTGAAATTGGTCGGCCATCAATACCTGGCCAGAAAATTGGCGGGCACCGATTTAACCCAGGAAGATCCTTTCCGTTTGCTGAACAACTATGTGGTCGAACAGGGTGACAGCATCGGTAACTATGGCCTGGCGCTGGCGGTCAGCCCACAGGGCGAGATGCTGCTGTTGGCGAACCGTTTGAAGCTGACCGACCTTAATCTGGGCTCGGCCGGTGAAATTCAGGACTACCACTGCGCGGTGGCGGGGAACTGAGTTTTTCTTATCGCTCCCCGTTGTCGGGGAGTGAATCCGTTAAAATACGTTATATCGATCTGTATTAATTACATTTTATTTTATTCTGCGACATCTGCTTGATCCCATCAGAACGTTCGATCTACTATTTGTTTGCACAAGCAAATAAATAATCGAGAGCCATCCGATATGTCTCAACCACGTAAACTTCCTGCTGCACTGGGCATCCATCTGGATGTCACCAACCGTCTATGGCGCACGGCGATGGACCAGTCGGTGAAAATGACCAATCTGACGCGCCCGCATTGGCTGGCGCTGAGTGCGATTGCCGATCTGGGTGATGGCTGCACGTTGAAAGACGTTTCGCAGCATTTGAACGCCGAAGTCTCGACGATGTCGCGCGCGCTGCTGTTTCTGGAAAAAAACCGGCTTATCGCTCGCGATGCCCTGTCCGAAGACAAACGCGCTAAAGGCGTGAGAATGACCGAGGCCGGGCAGGAGATGCTGGCGCAGTTGGATCATTCCAGCCAACAAGCGCGCCAAAAATTGCTTAACGGCATTTCGGCTGGCGATCTGGAGGCTTTTTATCGCGTATTGTTTGGCATCAAGCATAACGCGGTCGCGATGCTCGAACAGGAAAATCTGTTGCCGGACGAGTTTGCGCTGCTTGCGGAGGAACGAGCGGATGCGATGAAACCGGAGGGTGAAGCGTGAACGGCCGCTGGCGGAGAGCACGACAGCTGTGCGTTATCGTGTTGGGGATCTTTTCCTGCCCGGTCTTCGCCAGCCACAATGACCAACAGCTCATCGCACGCGGAAAATATCTGGCGATCGCCGCAGATTGCGCGGCTTGTCACCGCGGCAGCGCCCAACAGGACGCCCCCTATGTCGGCGGTTATGCCATCGCTTCGCCGATGGGCGATATCATCGCCAGCAATATCACGCCCGCCAAGGGGACCGGCATTGGCGACTACAGTGAGCAAGAGTTTCGCCGCGCGTTGACGCAGGGTATCCGGCGGGACGGCCAACCCTTGTATCCCGCCATGCCCTATACCGCTTATCGGGGATTGAGCGATGACGATCTGCACGCGCTGTATCGCTATTTTATGGCCGGGGTTGCCCCGGTCGATCGTGCGGTGCCTGAGACCCAACTGGCGTTCCCTTTTTCCTGGCGTTATGCGATTCACGGCTGGAACTGGCTGTTTCTGGAAAAAACGCCCATCGATGAAGAGCAGAAGAAGGCGCGTGGTCGCTATCTGGTAGATGTTTTGGGGCATTGCTCGGCGTGTCACAGCCCGCGTAACGGGCTGATGGCGGAACGCCGCGATCGCTATCTGGCTGGAGGGGAGGCCGGCGGTTGGATCGCGCCGAATATCACCTCGGATCCCGTCAGCGGCATCGGCGGCTGGAGCCAGAAAGAATTGGTGCAGTATCTGCGCACCGGGCGCAATGACAAAGCCCAGGCGGCCGGCGGCATGGCGGAAGCGGTGGAGCATAGTCTGCGTTTCCTGAGTGACGACGATCTCGACGCCATCGCCGACTGGCTTAAACAGACGCCGCCGATCGTCACCGTGCAAGGAACGAAAGCGGCCTATGACTATCAGGGAGGCGGTGAAGGCCGCGCAGCCGGGCAGGCGCTGTATGCCGCTGCCTGCGCCAGCTGCCATCGCCTGGGCGGCGAAGGCGCCTACGACGGCCATTTTCCTTCTTTGACTCACAACTCCACCGTAGGCAACGAACAGGCCAATAACCTGATCATGGTGATGCTGCATGGCGTGCAGCGTCAGGGGGAGACGCTGAAAACCTGGATGCCGGGATTCGCCGATAGCCTGGATGACCGGCAACTGGCCGAGGTGGGTAATTACGTATTGCAGCAATTCGGCAATCCGGCGGTCAGGATAACGCCGGAGCAAGTGGCTCGGCAGCGGGCGGGCGGTGAAAAACCGTGGTTGATCGCGTCATTGCCTTATTTGTTCTGGGGCGGTGTGTTGCTGGTATTGATCGGCATCGGGACGTGGGTGAAGCGTCGGATGAAGCATTGATTGGGGAGAGGATGGCATGAAGTTCAATCTGAACGGCCAGGCGGTCGAATTTAACGGCGAGCCGGATACGCCGCTGCTGTGGGTGATTCGGGAACATTTTAAGTTAACCGGCACCAAGTTCGGCTGCGGTATCGGCGCCTGTGGTGCCTGTACGGTACATGTCGACGGTAAGGCAGTGCGTTCATGTTGCTATCCGCTGCAATTGGTGCGCGATCGGCAGGTGACCACCATCGAAGGGTTGTCCACCGATCGCAGTCATCCGGTGCAGCAGGCCTGGATTGCGGAGGATGTGCCGCAGTGCGGCTACTGCCAATCGGGCATGATCATGGCGGTCAGCGCGCTGCTGGCGGAGCACCCGAGGCCGGACGACCGGCTGATAGATACGGGCCTGACCAATCTGTGCCGCTGCGCCACCTACCACCGTATCCGCGCGGCGGTGCATCGCGCCGCCGACAAGGGAGAACCCTAAGCATGGCGATCACCCGCAGAACCTTGATTAAAGGCAGCGCGTTGGCGGTGGCCGCCATGCTGTTGCCGATATCGACGCGCAGCGTGGCGGCCGTGGTTTCGCAGGACGCGGCGCCTCCGGACAACCAGTATGAATTGAACGATTGGATCTGGATCGATCGTGAAGGGCGCATCGTCATCGGCGTGTCGCAATGCGAGGTCGGGCAGGGGATCTATACCGGCCTGGCCGAGGTGGTGGCGGCGGAGATGGATGCCGATTGGGCGCAGGTGACGGTGAAATTCGTCACCGGTCGTGACGCCTACCGTCAGGTTGCCGGGGGCGAGGCTTTTGCACAGTTTGTCGCCGCCTCAACCTCAATGACCAAATTTTATCAGCGCGCCCGGTTGGCCGGCGCGCAGGCGAGAGATTTCTTTCTGCGTGCCGGCGCAAAACATTTTGCGCTCTCACCGCAGCAGTGCCGCACGGAGAAAGGCTGGGTGATTGAAGAGGGCGGGCAACGCAAGGTCGCCTATGGCGATCTGGTGGGCTATGCCGCCGAGCTGCCGTTGGATCCGCAGCCGGGATTGAAGAGCGAGGCGCAAGAGCGGGATGGCTTTATTGGTCAGCCGCTATTGCGGGTCGATACGCCGGAAAAAGTGGACGGCAGCGCGATTTACGGTATTGATATCGACCTGCCTGAGATGCTGATCGGCGTTCCCTGGATGGTGCCCGACCTCAGCGGAAAGCTGGTTGCCGTGCGCAATGAACGACAGGTTCGGGCCATGCCGGGCGTGGTGGATCTGGTGCTGACCCGGCAGTGGTCGATGAACAATATGGTCGGTTTGGATCACGATATGTCGCTCAATACGGTGATCGTGGTGGCGGCGAGCTACTGGCAGGCCAAAAAGGCGGCGGATTTGCTGGAGGTCGACTGGTTGCCGGGGGCAGGACAAGCGCTGACCGACAATGTGATTGCGGCGGAAAATCTGGCGATGCTGGACGGCGATACCTTGGTGTCGGCGGTCGATCGCGGTGAGGCGTTGGCGTTGATCCACGACGCTGAGCGGGGGGCGTGCCTGCATGAGGCTCGTTACAGCGCGCCTTATGTGGCGCATGCCACTATGGAGCCTTGCAACGCCACCAGTCATTACGGCGAGGGCCGTATCGAAACCTGGGGCCCTTTCCAGGGACAGGATATGGTGCGCAACGTTCTGGCGAAAATGTTTGGGCTGACGCCCTCGGATGTGGTGGTGAATACGACCTACCTGGGTGGCAGCTTTGGGCGCAAATATCTGCCGGATGCCGTGATGCATGCTACCGCCGCCTCACGGGCGGTAGGAAAACCGGTCAAAGTGATCTATCCGCGCGAGATCGACATGCGGCATGAATACTATCGTCCGGCCTGCATCAGCCATTATCGGGCGCTGTTGGATGAAAACGGCTACCCGCAGGCATTGTGGGCGCGCTATGCCGGGCAGTCGCTCTTCTGGCAAATGCGGCGCGAAACGGTAAACGAGGCCGGTGGATGGGATGAAAGTATGGTGGAGTGCGTTTACAGCACGCCATATCGCATCCCTCACCTGAAGGTAGAGGCCGGCATCGTCGAACAGCCGATCTCCCTGAGCTATCTGCGCGGCGTCGGCAGCGTCGCCAGCCTGTTTTTTTTGGAAAGCTTCATCAGCGAACTCAGCCATAAGGCCAACCGGGATGAGTACCAATATCGGCGGCATCTGTTGCAGGACAACCCGGAAGCGTTGCGTGTACTGGACGCTACCGCGGCGGCGGCAGGTTGGCAGCACGAACCGCCGCCGGGCGTTTATCGCGGTATGTCGTGCAATATTTGGGTCGGCCGCAATAACGCTTTCACCACCTACGTCGGTTTGGTGATTGAAATCGCCATTCAGGAAGGGCGACTGCGGGTGCTCCGTGCGATATGTGCGATTGACTGCGGCAAAGTGATAAACCCGAATCTGGTGCGCGCCAACGTAGAGGGGGGCATCGGTTTCGCGTTGACCACCTGTCTGCACAGCGAACTGCATTTCGAACGGGGGGGCGTGGTGGAAGGGAATTTCGATCGTTATCCGCTGCTTGCGCTCGCTGAAATGCCGAGGGTGGAAGTGGTCGTGCTCGACAGCGCGCGTGCGCCGCAGGGATGCGGGGAAGTGTCGACTGCGGTGGTCGCCCCGGCGATGGCCAGCGCGCTGCATAAGGCTACAGGCAAAACCTATCGTACTATGCCGTTCCCGCGCCGGTTTTCATCCGTTTAACGGCCCGCCGGCGTGGTCAGCCGGCGGCTGCCGTGCGGTCAGAGCTTTTTCAGCAATGCCAGCAGTTGCGCTTCGCTTTTTTCTGCCAACCCGTCGATCGCCAGCTTGATGATGTCTGAGCGGGTGATGCGCACGATGCCGCTGCGCGCCGCCTGCACGATCACCTCATCGATGGCTTCGATGTGGTTGTCCGTCAGGCTGACGGAAATCGCTTTGTAGGTGCGTTTGCGGCCGGCCGGCTTGGTTTCCGGCGCGGGCGCCGCGACCGGCAACGTGTGCGAGGTGGCGCTGTTGATGAATTCGTCTTCCGACATGCGGTGGGTGGGGGTGCGCTTCTTCACAGGATCACCTCTTTCACCAGGCATTCGATCTCGGCCTGCGCCTTTTCGTTGTTCGCCTCATGCACAGTGATGGCTTCGCCCCAGGCGTCGCGATAAATTTTGCGGTCGCACAGGCGGTTGCCCACCAGGGTGAATTCCGGGTATTCGCTCAGTACCTGCGCCGCTTCGTTGGCTTCATTAATGAAGATATTGGTCGGGCACATGTTCAGCACGATATAACCTTTAACTTTCTCGTTATATTCCTGCGCGGTGGAGAACATCTCCGACAGATAGCCGATGGTGTCGAGATCCATCTGCGAAGGGCGCAGCGGCGAGAGGAACAGGTCGGCGGCCAGCAGGCCGGAGCGCAGTTCGGCGCTGTCGCGGCCGGCGGTGTCGACGATCACGTAGTCGTAATGGCGATCGAGCTCCAGCAGCGTTTCCTTGATTTTGCCCGATGCGGCCACCACCGGAATATGCGGCAATCCTTCGACGTTCTGACGGTCGTTGTACCAGGTCATGATCGATTTCTGGTCGTCGGCATCGACGATGATCGCCGTCTTGCCTTGCTTAAGAATCAGATACCCGGCGATATTCACCGCTTTCGTCGACTTGCCGACGCCGCCTTTTTGCGAGCCAATCAGAACAATCATGCTGCCATCTCTCAAGTTATTAAGCTGATAACTTATTAAGTTAATGCGCTTATTAGGTTGATAATCAAACAGGTTAACAAGAACAACTCGCGAACAATATGCACCAACTGCGGCGGCTTGCCAAGCCAGTATGTCGTTAACTGCGCAGCTTATTTTGCGGTGAATTGCCCGGGTGGGTAAGTAGGAATTCTCTGGGAAGTCGCGGAGCGGATAAGAGGATATTAATTTAACAGCTTAATAAGTTATTTTCTTGTTAAGCTGTTTTCGGCATTACTTCTTCATCATCGCCTTCAGATTGGCGAACGGATTGTGGGTGGCGACGCCGATATCTTTCTGAGCGTCTTCACCCGCCACTACCCTGGAACCGTATTGATCGGCCTCGGTGTATTTCGAGTGTTCATGGTCGTGACAATACAGGCACAGCATCTCCCAGTTGCTGCCGTCTTCCGGGTTGTTGCTGTGATCGTGATCGATATGGTGCACCGTCAGTTCGCGCAGGTTGGAATACACGAACTCGCGCGAGCAGCGCCCGCACACCCAGGGGAACAGTTTCAGCGCTTTTTCGCGGTAGCCGGTTTCCAGCTTCGCATAGTTTTTGGGGATGTAGGCCATGGTGGTTGTCCGTCGGGAATCAATATGCGGTAAATAATACCACACTGCATGCGGCTACAACGTGCGGCTCATCACCGTGACGGTTTCACCGGCGACCCGGCGCTGCTCCAGAGGGCGCCAGCCGAGCTTTTGATACAGCGCCTGCTGGTCGGGCGTGTACAGATAGAGCTCGTCGATGCCTTGGCTTCGGCCGTGCTCAATGCAGCGCGCGATCAGACTGCGGGCGATGCCTTGACCGCGGTGCTGCGGGTGGGTGAAGACTTCGCTCAGCCAGTATTGGCGCTCCGGTTTATCCGCCAGCTCATAAAACGTCAAACTGGCGGTGCCGAGGATCTGCCGTTGCGGCGACAGCGCCAGCAGCACGATGCCCCGATGATGTCCGGGCTCGCTGCGCTCAGCCAGACGCCGGCTGATGGCGTCGCGGTTGCTCCACTGTGCAAAGGCGCCCCATTCCTGATGCAGTAATTCGGCCAGTTCGTCAATGCGCTGACGATGTGCGAGCAGCGGTTCGATATGCATGGTTTGCCCGTTTTTATTGTCCGTAAGAGAAGCCACTATAGCCGGGGCGATCGGTTAATGAAACGTCTCCATCGCCCAGTCGATAAACGCCCGCAGCTTGCCGCTGAGGTGGCGATTGGACGGATAGACGACATACATCTGTTCCGGCGGCGGCTGCCAGTCGTGCAGCAGGCTGACCAGCTCGCCGGCATCGAGGTGCGGCTGCGCCATAAAACGATAGGTCTGGATGATGCCCAGGCCGGCCAGGCTCGCCGCCAGCAGCGCGTTGCCTTCATTGATGCTGACCGGGTAGCGTTGTTGGATGGCGATCTCTTTGCCGCGTTCGACGTAGCGCTGCGGATGGATGCGGTCGTTGAGCGGGTGGCGATAGTGCACCATCGGAAAACCCTGTTCCAGATCGCACGGGTGGCGGGGCGTGCCGTGGCGCGCCAGGTAGTCTGGGGTGGCGCAGCTGACCCAGTCCAGATCGAACAGGCGCCGCGCGATCAGGCTGGAGTCGGCCAGCGGACCGCTGCGGATCACGCAGTCGGCGCTGTCGCTGATAAGATCGATAACGCGATCGCCGACGCTCAGATCGATCTGTATCTGCGGGTAGCGCGCCAGAAAGTCGGGAAGGGCGGGCAGCAGCAGCCGGCGGGCGGTGCCGCCACCGGTATCGATGCGCAGCACGCCCTGTGGAGAACTTTGCGATTCGGTCAGGCAGCCTTCCATCTGCTCCAGATCCGCCAGCCATTTCACCGTGCGCTGGTAATAGCATTCGCCCTCACGGGTGACCGAAACGCTGCGGGTGGTGCGCTGGAACAGCTTGGTCTGCAGGTGATCTTCCAGGCTCTGGATCAGCTTGGTGACCGTGGCTTTCGGCATGCCCAGCGACTCGGCGGCGCGGGTAAAGCCGCCGGTTTCCACCACGCGGTTGAACACCCGTATGGCGAGTAAATGATGGTCCATAGGCTCTCAGCGTAGTGCGCCGGCTGCCGCCGGCGCGTGTTTATGCGGGTAAATAATGATTAACACTGTTTAGCGCCAATCACGCCGGCGCGCAAGCTGAGACCGAACACCAGCGCGGCGGAGAGGATCAGCGCGCCGCCGAACAGCATGGCGCTGCTGACGCCCTGCCAGTCCACCACCTCGCCGCCCAGCAATGCGCCGGAGGCCAGCGCGATTTGGACGACGCACACCAGCAGCGCCTGGCCGGTCTCCGGCGCCTGCGGCACCGCGGCGAACATCCAGTTGGTGGCGCACACCGGTACGGCGCCAAAGGCCAGTCCCCAGACCATCACCATCAGCGTGGCGCCGCCGAGGCCGCTGAGCAGCGGTGAGACGATCAGGATGCCCGCCAACATGGCGGCGATCAGGATAAAGGTGGCGCGCAGGCTGTATTCCCCCAGGCGTTCGCCGAGGAACGTGCCCAGCAGGCCGACGGCGCCATAGGCCAACAGCTGCAGCGAGATGGCCGACGGGCTGAGCACGAACACCTGCTGCAGCAGGGGGCGCAGATAGGTATAGGCGGCGAAGTGGCCGATGAACAGCAGCACGATGGCGATAAGGCCGATGCGCGCCATCGGCAGGCGCAGCGGCAGCACCAGATCGCGCGGCGTGACCGGCCGGGACGGCGGCACCGACGTCAGTAAGCGCAGTTGCGCCAACAGTACGCCGACCGCCAGCGCCGCGCCGCCGAAGAAGGCGGCGCGCCAGCCGAACAGATCGCCGACCAGTGCGCCGATCGGCACGCCGCACACCGCGCCGACCGAAACGCCGCTGAGGATCAGCGCGGTGGCTCGCCCCTGGCTGGCTTCCGGCACCAGATGGCGGCCATAGTTGGCGGCGAACGACCAGAAGCCGCCGACGCAGACGCCCAGCAGCACGCGGCCGAGCAACATCATCGGAAAGTTGACGGCCAGCGCCGCCACCAGATTGGATACCACCAGCAGCAACGACAGCCCCAGCATCAATAAACGCCGATCCAGGCGGCCGGACATCAGGCTCAATGCGGGGGCGGCCACCGCCGCCACGATGCCGGGCATGGTGACCATCAACCCGGCGCTGCCGGTACTGACGCCGAGCGAGGGGGCGATGTTGGTCAGCAGACCGATCGGCAGAAACTCGGTGGTGACCATGACAAAACAGGCAACCGTCAGCGAGAAGATCGCCAACCACGGGGATGATGCAGGGTTATCTTTATGATTCAGCATAATGCCGCTCTTCTCAGGTGAATGCGCAAGCCGCGCGAGGGGCGCAGCGTGACCGAAATCACAATTTACGGCAGGCGAGAGCGGCGGATAAATCCATTCACGGTGGTTACACTGTTTCTGAGGGGGAATAATCGTGTTCGGCTCAGGCCGTCATCGAGATGAGCGGACGGGACAACAATGGCGGATCCCGCCCGCACCGGTTTTATCGCCGGTCAGTTCACATTGCTTCCTCGATAACCGATCGACTGTCGCAAATAGCGCGCCAGCACTTCACGGGTAAATTGCGCTTCCTGAATCGCACTGCCTTGCAAAAATTTCTTCACGTTGCGTTTGTCCCACTGGTAGGTGTTTTGATACAGCTCCGCCGTCGATTGCCCCCCGGTGGCATTGTCCTTCATCAGGCTCAACAAAGGATAAAGCGGTGATTCGGGGTCAGCTTCCCAATGTTCAAACCACTCGGCCAGTGGTTGGCGTTGGAAGCTGAAGCCAAAATGCTGCTCCAGCAGGCCGAAAAACGCATCCATCGTCAGGCTGTCTTCGGGCTCGGGGGTCAGATGGAATTTATGCCCTAACGCCTGAGGATTCCGGCTGATATGGGCAATCACGCTGGTGATGTAATCGACGGTGGTCAATCCTTCGCGAAACTCGTGCAGCGTGGGGACGATGCCGCAATCCAGGCAGGTCTTAACCAGGTTTCCCCACCACTGATAGTCTGCGCTGACGCCCGTTCCGCTGTGGTTGGTCGCATAGCCCAGCCGGAAAGTCATCATCGGCAGGCCGCGGGCGGCCGCCAGATTGGCGACTTTCTCCATGACCCATTTGCTGCGCACGTAGCCAATATCGGTCAGCACCTCCGGCAGATTCAAATCGATATCGTCATCTTCATGCATGATCCACCGTTCGGAATGCGGCGGCTTCCAGCTGTAGACGGCAATGGAGGAGAGCAGCATCAGCGGTTTGGTGCGCCCCTGCGCCGCAAAGCGAATAATCTCCCGCACCCCCTGCACGTTAATATGCTTCAGGTAAGAGTAAGGCTGGATAAAGTTTACCGCACCGGCAGAGTGATAAACGATGTCGGTCTCCTGACTTAACCGTTGATATTCCGCCGTCGTGAGGCCTAACTGCGGTTGCGCAATATCGCCGCAGAGCGGCAAGGTTCGCGCGAGCTGATCCTCTGTCAGCGCAATGCGGTAGTGCGCGAGTGCCTGCAGCAGCCGCTGCCGCGCAGTATGCGCATCTGGGCCGCGGATCAAGCAATAAATCTTCGCTTCGGTGCTGCGTAGCAGGTCGGCCATAAGGTGGCTACCGACAAAACCGGTGGTACCCGTCAGCAGAATGCAACGTGGCGCGGTAATTTGGCGTTCGTCGAAACGGGGATCGATGTGAAGATCGTCCGGCAGGAAAATATCGTCTTGCAGAATGCGCAGCGGTTCGGCCGCGCTGCTCGACGAAATAGTCTGGCTGCGCTGCTCAAGCGCTTCGGCTAATAGGCGAATGGTCGGGTGATCGTAGATATCGTGCACATAGGTGCGAACACCTGTTCTCTCTGAAATCGCGACCGCCATTTTTGCCGCCGTCAGAGAGTGGCCGCCTGAATGAACGAAGTTGTCGTTCGGCCCAGGTAAAACGCCCAGAAGTGCCTGCCAGATTTCGGCCAGAGGCGCTTCACGAGGGGTAAAGGACGATTTATGCAAGGCGGATTCGGTGCATTGTCGCTGGTGGTGGGCCAGCAGGGCATGCTTATCCACCTTATTGTTTATCGTCAGCGGCAGACGCGGCAACACGATCATCGCCGAAGGCATGAAGTAAGCCGGCAGTGCGTCGCCGAGATGTCGCCGCAGCGATTCCTGGAACTCATAAGAATCAGCGGCGTGCGAACTGACAAACGCCAGTATGCGTTTTTCTAGATCGGGCTCGTCTTGCACCAGCGCAACGGCGCTTTTCACCTGCGGGTGTCGCAGCAGGACGCTTTCAATTTCCCCCAGCTCTATGCGGTTGCCGCGAATTTTAACCTGGTCGTCGAGTCGGCCCAGATATTGAATCCGCCCGTCCGGCAGTCGACAGGCGCGATCGCCGCTGCGGTAAAGGCGTGTACCCGGCGTAAACGGTGAAGGGATGAAGCGTTGGTTCGTCATTTCAGCATCGCCTAAATAGCCGACGGCCAAACCGGGACCGCCGATAAACAGCTCACCGGGTTCGCCATCCTTGAGCGGCTGCAGGTTGTCATCCAAAATAAACGCTTCTGCACCCGCGATCGGCATGCCGATGCTGGCCACAGGGTTGGTGCTGGCGCAGGCGACTGGGTTGCAGGTGGTGAAAATGGTCGCCTCGGTAGGGCCGTAATAATCTACCAGCGGGTAATCGATCTGCGACAGGCTGACGGGGTTCAGCTTTTCGCCGGCAGTAAACAGATAACGCAGCGAGAGTTCGGGCGGCTGCGGGGCGCTGACAATCTCCGGCACGAGTACCGTCGGAACAAAAGCATGAGTCAGGCGGCGGCGAGCAAAAAAATCGAGCAGCGCTGTGGGGCTCAGGCGTGTTTCTTCGCTATCCGGCAGCACCAGCGTGGCGCCGCAGATCAGTGGAGACCACACTTCCCACTGGGCGACATCGAATCCTATGCCGGCGATCAGCGTGCTGCGGCAGTGTTGATCCACGGCGAAATTCGCGTTGTGCCAGTTCACCAGGTTGTGCAACGCAGCGTGAGTGATCATGACGCCTTTCGGCATGCCCGTCGTGCCGGAGGTAAAGATCACATAGGCAATGTTGCTTGGCTCAGGCAGGGAAGAGGGGGGCGGTGCGGAGATAGGCTCTTGACTTGGCTTATCAATGGCAATCACCTGCAGCCCCGTTGTTTCAGCAAGATAAGAAAATGCGCTGCTTCCTATCAGTACCGCCGGCGAATGGCTTTGCCCAACAATTTGCGCAATGCGCTTTTCCGGGTTGTGAACATCGATGGGGATATAAGCGGCTCCCGCTTTAGCTATGCCCAGCATGCCGATAATAAACTCCGGCGTGCGTTGGACAATTAAAGGAATACAATGGCCTGGCCCTATTTCCGCCTGCTTCAGTCGGCTGCATAATCGATCGCTTTCTCGGTTCAATTGCTGATAGGTCATTTGCATGTCGCCATAAGCTATCGCGATATTATTTGGAGATTTAATGGACTGATTAATAAACTGTTCTATGACATTGTTAAACGTTTTAGACATTTTGCACTCCAGTTTTTATATCATGTGAGTAATCAATGATTGGACTTAGGCCGGAAAACATCTGTAAAAAGTAAACGTTAAGAGTCCCATTGTTATTAACAGGTGGTTTGCGTTGATGGGAACATACGGATTATGTCGGAGGTTTGCTAAAAATGTATTTTATTTTTATAAAGTGCCGTTAAAGGAATGGTATGAAAATGATTAAACTTTAAATTATTTTGTGGTTAATGTTAATTGTGTTGAGGCTTGTCGCAAACTTGACGAGGTAAAGTTCCTTGCGTATATAAAATGTACGCAGTTCTCGACCAACCTACCTGGAGAAATGCAATATGAAGAGAAAAGAGGTTCCTAATTTCTTAAGTAAAAGAATTCATGAGCGTTTTCAACATAGATTCAATACCGAATGGGGTGGGGTTAATTTATTTAAAGTTAATCCGAAAGATGATAATGATGTGATACTTTGCTCCAATGATTATCTGGGGCTTTGTGACGAAGAAAAGCTTCACCTCAGCAACAAAAGAGACAGGACGGGGGAGAAAATCATGTCGTCCGTGTTGCTCAATGAAACCAGCTATCAGGCGGAAGTTGAACGGGCGTTCACCGAGTTTTTCGGCACGGAGGACAGCATCATGTGCCAATCCGGCTATGCCGCCAACACCGGGCTGATCCAGGCTATCGCCAACGAGGATACGCCGGTCTATATCGATATTCTGGCGCATATGTCACTGCATGACGGCGTGCGCCTGGCCGGCGCGACATCCCATCCTTTCGCTCATAACAGCGCCGAAAGCGCCAGAAAAAAAATCGCTCGCCATGGCCCCGGCATCGTTGTCGTGGATACGGTATACAGCTCCAATGGGAGCATGTGCCCCATCGCGGATTTTGTCGCATTGGCGGAGGAAACCGGCTGTGTGCTGGTCGTCGATGAATCTCACTCTGCGGGCACGCACGGCCCGCAAGGACGCGGTGTCGTTTATGAGCAAGGGTTGACGGATAAAGTCGATTTTATCACGGCCAGTCTGGCTAAAACCTTTGCCGGCCGGGGCGGATTAATCACATGCCCGACCATTTTCAAAGACTATTTCCAGCTTGAATCGCACCCGTCATTGTTCAGTTCCTCCGTCATGAACTATGATTTGAAATGGTTTATGGATGCCATTGAATATATTAAAGCGGCGGACAAGAAAAGAGAGAAGTTGCATGCCCATTCGAAATATCTTCGCTCCACATTGGACGATTTGGGATATGACGTCTCCGGCGGCAGCGAGCAAATCATTTCATTGGAGATCGGTTCAGAGAAAGAAGTGATGTCGCTGAAAAACCATCTGGAGAGCAACGGAATATTGGCGACAATCTTTTGCTATCCGGCGACAACGAAAAATAAAGGGAAAGTAAGATTGACGGCAAATGCCAATCTCAGCAATCATGCTCTCGAACGAATTGTGGATGCATTTAGAGAATACAAGAAAATGACTTGCCAATCAGCATAATACTTCCGTCAGATTAAATGGCGTGCTTTGATTTTCTATGATTCGCAACGTTGATTTTTACATTTCATTGTCAGTGCTATATAAAATCTCACCTCTTACAAATTTGTTATTGGGTTTTATTTGGAGGCATTATGTCGATGTCAATTAAAGAGAGAAGTCTTTTCTTATTAAAGCACGCTCAATTTTTCACGCTTGCCAGCCGTTCTTTAGATGGTTCTGTTTGGGCTGCGACGCTCAGCTATGTGGTAAACCGCATACCGCTGAAAATAATCTGGTGTTCGGAGCGACATGCCAGGCATTCTGAAAACCTGCGCCATGATAACAGAGTCAGCGGCGCTCTTTATCTCGCTGACTTGCCCGTAGAGTCTCCATTAGGGATCGATGGCGCGCAGTTTATTGGCGTGTCGAGGGAAGTACCTGAAAATCAAACGGACGAGGTTTATCGTTATTTTTCATGTCAAAAATTCCCGGACGAGTCTATTCGAACGCAATGGATGCCGCCTTTGTCTGAGTTCGCCCGGCAGGGATCGCGGCGTTTTTATGAGCTGGATATTACCGAACTTTGGCTGCTGGATACCGATCGCTGGTTGGAAAGCAAAAAAGATAAAAGAATCGCCGTCGATCTGAGTAACGGCCTATGAAGCGGCCGCATAAACGCGCAGTTCCCGCCACCGTTGCACAAAACGCGCTGATCAATCGGGCACAATACGAACAATACTACCGGCGTTCAATCCAGGAGCCGGAGGCCTTCTGGAGGGAGCATGGCAAAATTCTGGATTGGATCAGGCCCTATACTCAGGTAAAAAACACCTCGTTTGAACCTGGGCGCGTCAGCATCCGTTGGTTTGAGGACGGCACGCTGAATGTGTCAGCCAACTGCCTGGATCGCCATCTGGCGAAGCGCGGCGATCGGCCCGCTCTCATCTGGGAGGGCGACGATCCGGCGCAATCCCGGACATTCACTTACCGGCAGTTGCATCACGACGTTTGCCGCTTCGCCAACGTGCTGAAAACACTCGGGGTTAACAAAGGCGACGTGGTGGCCATCTACATGCCGACGGTGCCGGAAACGGCAATTGCGATGCTGGCCTGCGCGCGCATCGGCGCCGTGCCTTCGGTGATCTTCGGCGGCTTCTCGCCGGAGGCGGTAGCCGGGCGCATTATCGGTTCCAGCGCGAAACTGGTGATCACCGCCGAGGAAGGGGTGCGCGCCGGTCGCCGCGTGCCGCTGAAGCAAAACGTCGATGAGGCGTTGAAAAAACCGGGGGTGAGCAGCGTGAGCAAGGTGGTGGTGCTGCAACGCATCGGCGCGTTGATCGGCTGGCAGGAAGGCCGCGACTGCTGGTGGCATGAGCTGATGCAAGACGCCGCCGCCGAGTGCGCGCCGGAAGAGATGAACGCCGAAGATCCACTGTTTATCATGTATACCTCCGGCTCGACCGGCAAACCCAAAGGGGTGTTGCACACGACCGGCGGCTATCTGGTGTACGCCGCCCTGAGCTTTAAATATGTGTTCGACTATCATGATGGCGATGTTTTCTGGTGCACCGCCGATATGGGGTGGGCGATCACCCACAGCTATTTGCTGTATGGCCCGTTGGCCTGCGGCGCCATCACGGTGATGTTTGAGGGCGTGCCCGGCTATCCGGGCGCCAATCGCCTGGCGCAGGTGATCGATAAGCACCGGGTCAACATTTTGTACACCGCGCCGACCGCCATTCGCGCGCTGATGGCTGAAGGCGACAGGGCGACCGAGGGCACCCGCCGCGATTCGCTGCGCATCATGGGCACGGCCGGCGAGCCTATCAACCCGGAAGCCTGGGCCTGGTATCACCGCGCTATCGGCAATGGCAAATGCCCGATTGTCGATACCTGGTGGCAAACTGAAACCGGCGGCGCCATGCTGACGCCGCTACCGGGCGTGACGGAGCTGAAGGCCGGCTCCGCCACGCGGCCATTTTTCGGCGTGCGGCCAGCGCTGGTCGATGGCAGCGGCAGGCTATTGGAGGGGGAATGTGAGGGCAACCTGGTGATCCTCGACTCCTGGCCGGGCCAGGCGCGTACGTTGATTGGCGAGCATGAACGTTTCGAACAGGCCTATTTCTCGACGTTTAAAGGCATGTACTTCAGCGGCGACGGCGCTCGTCGCGATGAGGACGGCGATTACTGGATAACCGGCCGCGTCGACGATGTGCTGAACGTTTCCGGCCATCGCATGGGGACCGCCGAAATCGAGTCCGCGCTGGTGTCGCACCCGAAGATCGCCGAAGCGGCGGTGGTCGGCATTCCTCATCACATCAAGGGGCAGTCGATTTACGCCTATGTCATGTTGAACCGCGGCGAGGCGCCGACGCCTGAGCTGTATGCCGAGGTACGCAACTGGGTGCGCCAGGAGATCGGCGCTATCGCCGTGCCTGACGTGCTGCACTGGACGGATGCGTTACCCAAGACGCGTTCCGGCAAAATCATGCGTCGCATCCTGCGTAATATCGCCATTGGCGATACCGATAATCATGGCGATACCTCTACGCTGGCGGAACCGGATGTGATCGACAAGTTGCTGGAAGAAAAGCGGTCAATGAACCTGTCTTTATAAAGCGGGCATGGCGCTCTCCTTTCATTGGCATTCAATCGATGTCAATAATTTGCCGAGTAATATAAATAATTGTAATTATTACTTATTTTTTTGCTGCATTTTTGACTTCTCGGCTATTCGACTCTAGGGTTAATTGCTTTTTCATTTTATCAACGATGAATGAGGTTGTTTTTAATGGAGGGAAACATGGCAGGCAGAAAGGTGTTGGTGACCGGCGGGAGCGGCGGCATCGGGTTGGGCATTGCGCTTTATTTCGCCAAAAAAGGCGCTCAGGTGGGGATTGTGGGGCGCGGTGAAGAGAGAATCGCCGCTGCGCAAGACAAGGCGCAGGGCATGGGACTGACGCTGCAAGGGTACGCCTGCGATGTCCGCGACGCCAACAAACTCAACGCGACCGTAGAGCGCTTCGCGGCACATAATGGCGGCCTGGATGTGTTGTGCTGCAATGCCGGTGTTTTTCCTTCCGTACCGCTCAATCAGATGACGGAGCAGCAATGGGACGACGTTCACGCTATTAACAGTAAAGGCACCTTCTTCAGCGTGCAGGCGGCGTATCCTTGGCTGAAACAATCCGCCTGCGGGCGGATTGTGCTGACTTCGTCGATCACCGGCCCTTTAACGGGCTATCCCGGCTGGGCGCATTATGCGTCAAGTAAAGCGGCGCAGCTGGGCTTTATGCGCTCTGCGGCGCTTGAGTTTGCCGCTGACCAGATCACCGTCAACGCCGTATTGCCGGGCAACGTCCTGACGGAAGGACTGAGTGAAATGGGGGAGGAGTATATCGCGGATATAGAAAGAACCATTCCACTGAAACGGCTGGGCTCCGTGGATGATATTGCGGCGGCGGTCTGTTTCCTGGCGTCTGAAGACGCCGGTTACATTACCGGGCAGACGATCGTCGTTGACGGCGGGTTGGTGTTGCCGGAAACGCTGGCTTAAGCCGGACTCTCGGGCAAACGGGCGCCTGGCGGCGCCCGTTTGCGTTTTAAAGCCCCGGCGCTTTCCACATGGAGGTGGTCAGGCCGTTATCCACCAGCGTCAGCTGATCGGCGTAAACCTGCCGCCAGTTTTCCTTCTGCTCCTGATACAAGGCGTGGTTGATCATGTCCGGCTGATGTTCGCGCTCCCAGCGCACCAGGCGCTCGCCGGTTTCGGCCAGCGATTCGTACAGCCCGGCGCCGACGCCGGCGGCGATGGCGCAGCCCAGCGCGGTGGCCTCTTTCACCACCGGTACCCGTACCGTCAGCCCGGTGACGTCGCTGAGGATCTGACTCCACAGTTTGCCCTTCGCACCGCCGCCGGCGAACACCAGCGAGCGGGCCTGCACGCCCGAGAAGGCGGCGATCTGCTCCAGATTACAGGCGGAGACGATGGCGGCGTTCTCTTCCAGCGCGCGAAACAGCGTCTGTTTGTTGCAGCGTTCCGGATCGATCGACAGGTTGATGAACGACGGCGCGGCGTGATACCAGGTTTTGAAATGCATAGCGTCGGAAAAGATTGGCATCACGCCGTAGGCGCCCGGCGGCACTCTGGCCGCCATCTCTTCCAGCAGGCTGTAGGCGTCGACGCCCAACCGCTCCGCCAGCAGCTTCTCTTCGGCGCAGAACGCGTCGCGGAACCAGCGCATGGTCAGGCCGGTAAAGAAGCTGATGGATTCCGCCTGCGCCATGCCGGGAATGACGTGAGGATTGATGCGGATATTCATCTCCGGATCGATGGCCGGCTCCGGCAGGTTAACGATTTGCTGCCAGAAGGTGCCGCCGAGCACCGCCGTTTGCCCGGCGCGCACGATGCCGAGCCCCAAGCTGCCGAGTTGCACGTCGCCGCCGCCCATCACCACCGGGGTGCCGCGCAGCAGCCCGCTCTCCTGCGCCGCCTGTTCGGTGACGCGCCCCAGCACGCTGCCGGTCTCTTTCACCGGCGACAGCATGTCGGCGCGCAGGCCGGCCATATCGAGCAGCGCCGGCCGCCAGTCGCGGCTGGCCAGATCCAGCATGCCGGTGGTGCCGGCGTTGGAAGGATCGACCGCCAGCTCGCCGCTGAGCATGTTGGCCAACCAGTCGCTGATCATGGTCAGCGTCGCCGCCTGGCGGTAGATATCCGGCCGATGGTGCGCCAGCCACAGCAGGCGTGGCATGGCGCTCAACGCCAGCGTCTGGCCGGAATAGTGATACACCTCGCGTTCGAAACCGTGGTTGTGCAGCTCTTTCAGCTCGCTGACTTCGTGGCTGGCGCGCGCATCGACGTTGGCGCAGGCCCAGATCGGCACGCCGTTGCGATCGTACAGAACGATGCCTTCACGCATCGAGCAGCAGGCCACCGCGCGGATCGCCTGAGCGCTCAATCCCGCGCGTTGCATCGCCTGGCGGATGCACTGACAGGCCAGCTGCCAGTTGCGGCTGAGGTCGAACTCCATCGAGCCGGGCACGCCCGGCACCGCCAGATGCTGCCACTCCGCCTGGCCGTGCGCGATCTGATTGCCCGCCAAATCGAAGATCACCGCGCGAATACTGCCTGTTCCTGCGTCCAGCGCCATCAAGTAGTTATCCATAGCCTATGCTCTCAGGGGGAGGAGTGTTAACTATAGATGCCGCCGCCTTGCCCCGCCGGGGAAGGTATGGGCACCGCCGGTGCGATTTGTGAGCCAGGCGGCAAAATTGCCGTTGCGGCAGGGCAATCGACGGGAATGAACCTATGGTTGGAAAGCGCCATGTTACGGCGCGCCGTTTAAACAAGGAGCTGTCATGCACGTCACATTGGTTGAGATCAACGTTAAACAGGACAAGATCGACGAATTTGTCGAGGTTTTCCGCGCCAATCACCTGGGGGCGATCGAAGAGCCGGGCAATCTGCGCTTCGACGTGCTGCAGGATGAGCATATTCCAACGCGGTTTTACATCTACGAAGCCTATCGCGACGAGCAGGCGGTGGCGGCGCACAAGCAGACTCCGCACTATCTGCAGTGCGTGGAGAAGCTGGAAGCGCTGATGACCGGTCCGCGCAAGAAAACAACCTTTATCGGCCTGATGCCGGAATAATCGACGGATTTTGCCGGTGTCCATACGCCCGGTTTGGCTATAACCTGCAAGCTAAAGCGAATTTTCAATGGGATAAGCGGGGCGAGGATGACATTGCGCGATCGGCTGTTGGCGCTGTTGGTGGTGGTGATCTGGGGCGTGAATTTCGTCGTGATCAAGTTCGGTTTACAGGGCATGCCGCCGTTTCTGCTGGCCGGAATGCGTTTTTTGCTGGTGGCGTTGCCGGCGATCTTCTTTATCCCGCGCCCGACCATTCCGTGGAAATGGCTGTTGCTGTACGGCATGACCATGAGCTTCGCGCAGTTCGCTTTTCTGTTCGTCGCCATCAAGGTGGGCATGCCGGCGGGATTGGCTTCGCTGGTGCTGCAGGCGCAGGTGTTCTTCACCCTGTTGCTGGGGGTCGTGCTGATGGGCGACAAGCTGCGCGTCAATCATTTCGTCGGCATCGCTATCGCCAGCGGCGGCATGCTGGTGCTGGCGCAGGCCAGCCTGCATAAGCCGGGCAGCGGCGCGGTGCCTCTGGCGGGCCTGTTGCTGACCCTGGCGGCGGCGTTTTCCTGGGCGCTGGGCAACCTGACCAACAAGAAGATCCTGGCCGGTTTCCCGCAGCGTAATATCTTATCGCTGGTGGTGTGGAGCGCGCCGATCCCGGTGGTGCCGTTCCTGGCCTGCAGTTGGCTGTTCGACGGCCCGCAGGCGGTGCTGAGCAGCCTGAGCCATGTGCAGCTCGGCACCTGGCTGGCGGTTGCCTACCTGGCGTTCGCCGCCACGCTGTTCGGTTATTCGGTGTGGGGCAGCCTGCTGGGGCGCTACGAGACCTGGCGCGTTGCACCGCTGACGCTGCTGGTGCCGCTGGTCGGGCTGTTCGCCGCCTGGTTGCTGCTGGACGAAGCGCTGTCGCCGGCTCAGTTCGGCGGCGCATTGCTGGTGCTGGCTGGCATGGCGGTCAATACCTTCGGGCTACCGCGCCGCCGGGCGGCGATCGCGCGTTAAACCGAACAGGGCAATTCTGTTCAATACCGGGTCGGCGCGGCCCGGCACTCTGGTGCCTGTGAATATTTTCTCAGGTGCCTATCATGAACATTTACCTCTCTATGGCCGCGTTTGCGCTGGCGGCCTCCATCACCCCCGGCCCGGTCAACATCGTCGCATTGAGCGCCGGGGCGCAATTCGGCTTTGGCGCGACCCAGCGTCACGTGTTCGGCGCCACGCTGGGGTTTACCCTGTTGTTGGTGCTGCTGGGATTGGGCATGCACCAGCTGCTGATCCTGTGGCCGGTGTTGACCCGCTTGATCCAGTGGGCCGGCGTGGCCTTCCTGCTGTTTATGGCTTATCGCCTGGCGTTTGATGATGGCAATTTGGGCCGCGGCGCGGTACGGCCGCCTTCCTGGCGCTACGGTGCGCTGATGCAATGGCTGAACCCCAAGGCGTGGCTGGCGTCGGTGGCCAGCCTCGGCGCCTTTGTCGGCGACGGCGATTGGCTGCTGCTGTGGCAGTTCGCCGGGCTCTACTTTGTGATTTGCTATGCCTCGGTGGCCTGCTGGGCCTATGTCGGCGCGATGCTGCGCGGCCTGCTCAGGCAGGCGCGCAACGTGCAGCGTTTCAACCGCGCGATGGCGCTGCTGTTGGCGGCCAGCGCCTGCTATCTGCTGGCTGAGGGTTTTTGATACTGGCCCGGCGTGGCGGCCAACAGCTGTTTGAAGGTGCGCTGAAAGTGCGCCTGATCGGCAAAACCGCTTTCGCTGGCGGCGGCGGCGATCGGCAGGCCGCTTTTCAACAGGCGGTGGCCGTGCTGCACGCGGCGATTGACCAGATAGGCGTGCGGCGTCATGCCGTAACGCTGGCGGAAGGCGCGGATCAGGTAAGAGGGCGACAGGGCGGCGGCGCGGCAAATGTCTTCCAGCGTCAGTGCCTGGGTGCAGTGCGCGTCGATGAACGCCGCCGCCGCTTCCAGCCGGGGATGCGGCGTTGTTTCGGGATGGCGGATGTCGCCCAGCGCGCGCAGCAGGGCGCTGAAATACTCCACCATGGCGATCTGCTTTTCCAGCGCGCCGCACTGCGGAGCCGTCAGTAGCGCGTACAGCCGCTTCAGGCCGCTGAACAGCTCTGGATCGCGGCTAAGCGGTTGGCTAAAGGGGACAAAACGGTCGCCGTCGCCGCCGAGCAGTTCCTGCTGCAGCGCGCCGATCCAGGCGAGATCGAGATAGAACATGATGTACGACCAACGGCGGTCGGCTATCGGGTTGCAGGCATGCGCCTGCTGCGGGTTGATGATCACCAGATCGCCGGCGCCGACCTGCATGCGCCGCTCGCCGTTGACATAGGTGCTGATGCCGCCGGTGATGGCGCCGATGGAAAAGAATTCGTGGCTGTGCAGGCTGTAGCACACCTGGCGGCCATCCTCGATGGCGCGTGCTTCGACAAACGGCAACTGTGGATCGCGCCAGAACTGCGGCGTTTTTTCACTCATACGCTTTCCTTTTCACTGCGGCGGCATCACAGTGTTATAGCCTGAAAGCGACGAGAGGGGGAATGGCGGATGATGATTTTTAACGTGTTCGGCCGCCTGGTGGGCGTGAAGCGCATCGGGGACGAATGGCGGCTGTTCCGCGTGACGCTGCCGGAGCGCAAGTATTCCCCCAACTACGATATCGTGCTGCCGGCCGAACTGCGCGAAGAGGAGATCGCCGGCTATCTGGGGGATATCTATCACGAGGCGGCGACGCCGCAGCGGCCTGACGTGTTTCGCGTCGAATAGCGCGGCGCGTTACTCTTCCGTATTGCGCGCCATCATCCGGCGTTGGTGCTCCTCGCTGGCGGCCTGGATCTCTTCCAGCACCGAGCCGACGTCGGCGCGCTTCTGGATTTCGCTGAACCGGCCGCTGAGCACGCTGTCCGGCGTCAGGTTGCCTTCCTGATACAGCGCCCAGATCTCTTTGGCGTATTGGCTGTCGCGCAGCTCCGGTGCGAACTGGCCGTAATACTCCGCCAGATTGCCGATATCGCGCTCGAACATGCTTTTGGCGTGGTTGTTGGCGGCGGCGTCCACCACCTGCGGCAGATCGATGATCACCGGCCCGTCTTTATCCATCAGCACGTTGAATTCCGACAGGTCGCCGTGCACCAGCCCGGCGCACAGCATGCGCACCGCGTAGTTCATCATCAGGGCGTGATCGGCGCGCGCCTGTTCCGGCGTCAGGGTAACATCGCTCAGGCGCGGTGCCACCAGGCCTTCTTCGTCGGTGATCAGCTCCATCAGCAGCACGCCGTCCAGGCAGATATCCGGCTGCGGCACCCGCACTCCGGCCTTGGCCAGCAGATACAGCGCGTCCACTTCGGTGTTTTGCCAGGCTTCCTCTTGCTGCTGGCGGCCGAATTTGGAGCCTTTGCTCATGGCGCGCGCGTCGCGGCTGTTGCGCACCTTGCGCCCTTCCTGATAGTGAACGGCCTGCTTGAAGTTGCGCTTCTCGGCCTCTTTGTACACTTTGGCGCAGCGGATCTCATCGCCGCAGCGCACGATAAACACGTCGGCTTCTTTGCCGCTTTTCAACCGGCGGATGACTTCGTCGATTAACCCGTCATCAACCAGCGGCTGGAGTCGTTTTGGAATTTTCATGCAGCCTTGTACCCTATTTAGGCTCCGGTGTGAATGGCTTGCGCAGTTGATAGCGTAAGTTAGACCCGAAAGGCAAACATTAGTTTTGCCGCCGCGTCATCATTACGCGGCGGCGGGCGCTCACAGGCTGGCGGCCGGCACCCAAACGCTGACGCTGCCGGCATTGACCGGGAAATGGGCGCTGCCCTGATCGTCGGTAGTGATTTCTTCCTGGCGGTTGCCGAGGAAATCGCGCCAGGCGGTGTGCGCCAGATCGGCGCCGAGCGCGACCGTCTTGCCGCTCTCGCCGCCGTTGGTCAGCACCACCACGCAGCCGGGGGCCTCGGCGGTGCCGGCGCGGCTGAAGGCCACGCAGTGGCTGTCGTCGAAGTAGTCGGTTTGTGGGCCGTTGGCGAAGCGCTGGCGAGCGGCGATCAGTTTCTCCAGCTCCGGGATCGCCGGCATGTCTATTTGGTATTCGCCGCCGTCGCGCCCTTTGTCGCGGTAGCTGGCGCCATACAGGTCTGGGTAAAACACGCAGGGCACGCCCTGTTCGCGCAACAGGATCAGCGCGTAGGCCAGCGGTTTGAACCAGGGTTCCACCGGCGCTTCCAGCGACTGCAGCGGCTGGGTGTCATGGTTGGCGACCAGCGTCACCGCATGGGCCGGATCGGCGGCGGTCAGGGTATCGGTGAAGATCTGTGCCATGTCGAAGCCGTCGCCCTGTTTCGACGCCTGATGAAACTTCAGGTGCAGCGCCACGTCGAACAGCATCACCTTACCGTCCACCAACTCGATGTATTGTTGCAGCGCGCTGAGATCGTGCGACCAGTATTCGGCAACGATAAACAGGTCGCGTTGCGCACTGCCGCGCACGTGATCCGCCCACTCTTTGAAAAACCAGGCGGGAATGTGTTTGGCGGCGTCGAGGCGGAAGCCGTCGCACGGCAGGCTGTCCAGCAGCCAGCGCGCCCAGTATTTGAGCTCCTCCGTCACGGCGGCGTTGCGGAACTCGACGTCGGCGCCCATCAGATAGTCGTAGTTGCCTTTCTCGTCGTCGACCTGATCGTTCCAACCGTCGTCGCCATAGTCGTTGGCGATTTTGAATACCCCTTTGTCGTCCGGTTGCTCAACGTAGTCGACGCCGCCGAAGCATTTGTAATCCCAGATAAATTCGGAGTGCATGCCCTGGCGGCCGGGGAAGGTGAAGCGGGTATAGGCCAGCGCGTCGAAGCCCTGGTCGTCGATGTCATTGCGGTTGTTGGCATCCACTTTGAACACGTGTACCCGTTCTTTTTCGTCCGCGCCGAGCTTGTGGTTGAACACCACGTCGTAGATCACCCCCACGCCGTGTTCGCGCAGCGTAGTGGCGGCATGTTCGAGCGCCGCCCTGTCGCCGTATTTGGTGGCCACGCTGCCTTTCTGGTCAAATTCGCCCAGGTCGAACAGATCGTAAGTATCGTAGCCGACGGAGTAGCCGCCGGCAGCGCCCTTATAGGCGGGCGGCAGCCACAGGGCGGTGATGCCCAGTTCGGCGAGGTGCGGGGCGCGTTCGGCGGCCTCCCGCCACAGTTTGCCGCCGTCGGGGTAATACCAGTGGAAAAATTGCAGCAGGGTGGTTTTTTGCGTCATGAGCCAGCGTCCCGGTTAGCCAGAAGGAGAGGAGCAGTTAAAGCATGGGCTACTTTTGGCAAAAGGGACAAGTTTGGCATAGGCGGCCCGAGAAGGCCGCCCGAGAGACTGCTTAACGCTGGCTGGCGTAATGAGGTGAACGTGGGCCATAAAGAATGGCGCCGTTCTGACCTGTCGCCGATAACAGACGGGTGTTGGCGATGGCGCCAACATCAAATCCTTTGTCGCTGATGGTATCGGCGATTTGTGAAATCGCGGCGCTGATCACCATGCCCAGTAGGCCGCCGGAGTTGTTGTTGCCTTCGTTGCTGGATGCGGTGGCGGTGCCGGCCCATAACTGTTTACCGTTGCGCAAATCGACCAGACGAGCGGCGACGGTAACGCGGGTTTCGCTGCTGATCACCATGTAGCTGGTGCCGTATTGCGTGACATCCAGGTACAGCACGGTGTCGGCGCCGAAAATCTGGTGCAGTTTTTTCGGACTGACGGCGCGAATGTCGTTGGCGTTGGTTAGACCGTTTTGCAGGAAGGTTTCTTCCACCACGGCGACCGGCAGCACATAGTAACCGGCCTCGGCTAACGGCAGGGTGGCGCTGGCGAGTACGCTGTGGCTGGCTTTGATATCCGGCGACTGGTTAACCGGCGGCAAGACCAGGATCGACTTCGGTTTGCTCTCATGAAACGCCGCATAATCATAAGGCGTCTGCTTGGCACAACCGCTTAGCAGCAGGGTGGCGGCAACGCCGAGTAAAGTGAGTACACGCTTCATTTAAAACTCCCCTTATCCCTGGCCATCAGAAAATTCATAAACGGCGCCGATTCCGGGAACAGCGTTTTTTCCGTGTTGAATTCACTCATTGCTTGTCCGTCGTTGCCGGTTTTGCTGTACAGCAGCCCCAGTTGCGCATGCAGACCTGGTGGTACGGCTTTATCCTTGGCGCGGGATTTCTCGACGATCTCTTTCAGCGTGGCGATCTGCTGCTCAGGGCTTTGCCCTTCCTGCTGGTAGTATTGATAGAGAGAAGTTTGGTAGCCATCCCAATTATAAAGCGTTTTCGGCGCGGCGCAGCCGGCCAGCAGGGTCGCTGCAAACAGCGCCCCGCCCATTTTTTTAGTTATCATCTTTCTGCTTCTATTCCGTTAGTTAGCAGGGCGCCATGCGCCGTTTTCGATACCGGTGACCAGGTTATTGACGGCTTCACGGACGGCCAGGTCCAGCACCTTGCCGTTAAGGGTGGAGTCGTAGCTGGCGGTGCCCCCGAAACCGATGATTTCGCGATTGGACAGTTCGTATTCACCGGCGCCCTGAGAGGAAAAGACGACTTCTGAGGTCTGTACGTTTACGACGTTCAGATTGACTTTGGCGTAAGCGACTTGTGATTTACCACGGCCCAAAATCCCCCACAGCTGATGATCGCCGACTTCTTTACGGCCGAATTCGGTGACATCGCCGGTAATCACATAATTGGCGCCTTTCAGCGTTTGTGCCTTCCCTTTAATGCCGGCTTCAGTTTTCAGCTCTTCCATGTTGGCGCGATCCAGCACGTTGAAACGGCCAGTCTGCTGCAAATGCGTGATCAGGATAGTCTTGGACTGATTGCCCAGTCGATCGACGCCATCGGAGAAGATGCCGTTCATGTAGCTGGAGCGGTTGTCGAATTTACCGACGGCGATAGGGCTGCGTGGGCCCTGATAAGTGGTGTTGTAGGAAGCTACTTTTGGCACTTCCAAAGTGCGAGAGGATTCGGTCGCACAGCCCGCCAGCAAAGTGACGGAAAGGGCGACGGAACAGACGGCGAGTGATTTTTTCATTGGCATGCAATCTCTCCATGAGCATAAAACAGCGCGGGAGCAACCCGCGCCCGACGTTGATATAACGAGTGTTGTCGTCGTTATAGAAACGCCGCGATCCTGCCATGAATATGTAACAAATTACAACAAGATATCGGCATTAATGCCGCTATTAACATTGTTGTAACCTGTTGGAATGCAATGGATTAGTATCGATTTTCTCTCTTCATTACAGCGTTTTTCACGATTGTGTATTTTTTGTCTGGGTTATTGTCTTTTTAATCGTAAATATATGGCTATTAATCCTGAAATATTTTAACTAACCAGTTTGTTGTATTGATTAATGTTACGTTTTGCATCAGCTCCTGTGTTATTCCGGGGTTCATGGCGGCTTGATGATCCGGTAAGGTAGTAAAAATTAGGTAACACTATCAACTAAGTGTTATTTTTCATCGGTAGAGAATCGGGGATATCAATTGTGAACATCAGGGATTTCAGAGCATTGGCGCGCAGTTTGGTCAGAGAATTCGGCATGTTGAACAAGCAGAGCAACGGCTCGCGCTTTTCGCCGCTGCAGATCCATCTGATGATCGAAGTCAGCGAGCAGCCGCTCGGCGTCACGGAGTTGGCGGCCCGATTGTGCATTGACAAGGCCAGCGCCAGCCGGGCGTTGCGCAGCCTTGTCGCCGCCGGCGTGATAGAGACGGTGGATCATCCGGATGACAAGCGGCACAGCCTCCATCGGTTGAGTAAACCGGGCGGCAAGACGCTGGCCAGCATCGAGAACGACGCCGACGGTTTTATGCAGGCGGCGCTGGCGCAGTTGGACGACGATGAGCTGGCGAGCACCACTGCGGCGATGAAAAAGATGACCGCGGCGCTGCGCAGCGCGCGCAAACAGCGCGACGCCAACCTGCGGGTACGGCCGATCGCCGCGCGCGACGATGCGGCGATGGCGGCGATCATTCGCGGCGTGTTTCGCGAGTACGGCATGGACAAGATGGAGGGGGTCAGCCTGCACGATCCGGATCTCGATCGGTTGACCGGCCTGTATCGCGACAACGGCGGCCGCTATTGGGTGCTGGAGCGGGACGGGCAGGTGGTGGGCGGCGTCGGCATGGCGCCGCTGGCCGGCGAAGAGCCCGGCTATTGCGAACTGCAGAAACTGTTCTTCAAACCCGGCGCGCGCGGATTGGGCATGGCGCGCCATATGGTGGTGCAGGCGCTGAAGGCGGCGCGGGCGGCGGGTTATCGCTACTGTTACCTGGAAACCACCGAGCAGTTGAAAGAGGCGATCGGGTTGTACTACGCGCTCGGTTTCACGCTGCTGACGGAGCGGCGCGGCAATACCGGCCACCACGGCTGCAACGTGTGCATGCTGAAAAATCTGCAGAACGACGATATGTGAGCGGTTTCAAGGTTAGCGCCCGCGCCTTGTGTCACCCTGTTAACCGTTTGATAACAATCATAACGTTTTATCAGGGAGGAGAAGGATGTTGGGGGATCCGATGGCGCTGTCTGCGCTGGTTACGCTGGTGGTCATTGTGCTCTGGGCCAGCGCCCGTTTACCGGAGTATGTGGTCGCGCTGCTGTTCTTCGCGGCGGTGATGGTGTTGCAGCTGGCGCCCGCCGCGGTGACCTTTTCCGGTTTTGCGTCTTCCGCATTCTGGCTGGTGCTCAGTGGCTTCGTACTGGGCACCGCCATCCGCAGCACCGGGCTGGCGGATCGCCTGGCCAACCGACTCTTGCCGCATCTGTCCGGTTCCTGGCTCCGCCTGGTGGGCGGCGTAGTGGCGATAAGCTATGCGTTGGCGTTTGTCATGCCTTCCAATATGGGGCGCATCACGCTGCTGATGCCGATCGTCATGGCGTTGGCCGAGCGCGCCGGGCTGGCGGAAGGGTCACGCGGCCGTATCGGTTTGGCGCTGGCGGTGGGGTTCGGCACCTTCCAGCTCTCCGCCAGCATTCTGCCGGCCAACGTGCCCAACCTGGTGATGAGCGGCGCGGCGGAAAATGCCTACGGCAGCCACTTCGCTTATCTCACTTATCTGCTGCTGCACGCCCCGGTTCTCGGGGTAGCCAAAGGCGCGCTGCTGACGCTGTGCATTTGCGGCCTGTTTCGCGCCCGGCCGCAGCCGGTGGCGGCCATGGCGGCGCAACCTCCGCTCAGCGCCGCCGAATGGCGGCTGATCGCGCTGTTGGGCGTCACGGTGCTGCTGTGGATGACCGACAGCTGGCACGGCATCGCTCCCGCCTGGGTGGGGTTGGCGGCGGCGTGTTGCTGCCTGCTGCCGCGCATCGGTTTTCTCAACGGCGAGCAGTTCGCCGTCGGGGTCAACGTGCGCACCTGCATCTATGTCGCGGGGATCTTGGGCCTGACCGCGCTGGTCAGCCATTCGGGTCTTGGCGATCGGCTGGGCGGCGTGCTGTTGACGGCGATACCGGATCTGCACGGCAAGCCGTTCACCGCGTTCGGCGCGTTGGTGGGGATCACCGCATTGCTCAATTTCGTGGTGACCGCCAATGGCGTGCCGGCGCTGTTTACCCCGCTGGCGGAGGCGCTGTCGGCGGGCAGCGGTTTACCGCTGCTGACGGTGCTGATGACCCAGGTGATCGGTTACGCCACTCCGCTGCTGCCGTATCAGGCTGCGCCGATCGTGGTGGCGATGGGGATGGGCAAAGTGCCGGCGCGCGAGGGGCTGAAGCTGTGCCTGTTGCTGGCGCTGCTCAGCTTCGCGCTGCTGGTGCCGTTGGACTATTTGTGGTTCAGGCTGCTGGGGTGGATCCCGTAAACAACCCCGCGCCGCCGGCAAAACAATCTTCGTCCAGCGTCAGGGTAGCGATTTTATGCACCGGCCCGCGCATGCTGACCTGAAAGTCGCCGCTGAAGGCGATCTGCAGCTCGCCGCCCGGCATCCGTACGCTGACCCGATCGTCGACTCGTCCCAGCTTGCGCATCACGCTGGCGGCGGCGCAGCTGCTGCTGCCGGAGGCCAGGGTGAAACCGGCGCCGCGCTCCCAGATGCCGATGCGCAGCGTCTGGCGATCGACCACTTCCACCAGTTGTACATTGGTGCGTTTCGGGAACAGCGGATGGCGTTCAATCTGCGGCCCCAGCCGGCGCACCTGTGCCAGATCCAGTTTTTCAACCGGCACCACGCAGTGCGGGTTGCCCATCGACACCAGCGACACCCTCAAGGTCTCTTCCTCCAGCGGCAACGGGTAGTTCAGCGCCTCCGGCAGATCGATCAACGCCGGCAGGGCCGCCGGGCTGAAATTGGCGCGCCCCATCTCCACGGTGATCTGATGCGGGTCTTCCGCTACCTGGCAGCGCACGTCGCCGCCGGCGGTGTGCACCAGAAACGGTTGATGCCCTATGCGGCCGCTGTCGAACAAATAGCGCGCGTAGATGCGCAGACCGTTGCCGCTTTTCTCCGCTTCGGATCCGTCCGGGTTGATGATGCGCAGGGTGGGATTGACGGCGTCGCCGCTGTCGATCAGCAGGCCGTCGGAACCGACGCCGTAATGCGGATGGCACAGCAGACGAATTTGCTCCTGATTCAAGCGGTCGGCGACCGCACGGTGACACACCAGGTAGTCGTTGCCCAGCCCGTGATATTTGTGGAACAGCAGGGGAGTCATGGCGTTGCTCGGCTCAGCAAGAAAAGGTGGCTACAGCTTACAACAGAATGTTGGCGTCAAAACAAACAAAAGGCGGCCTAAGCCGCCCTTTTGCACTATTGCCGGTCTGGCAATTAATTGTAGATGATCGCGGTGCCGTGCAGCTTGTTGTCACCGGTGGTCGCGATGATCTGGAAGGATTTTGCGCCCGCCGCGTCGGCTTTGGCCGCCAGTTTGTTCTCCAGGCTGCTCAGGTCGGATGCCCCGCTGACGGTGACGACGCCGGCTTTTTGCAGATCGGCCGGTTGAGCGTTGACCAGTTCGGCGGCGAAGCTGCCGAAGGAGACGGAGGCCAGTGCGATGGCGGCGATGGTCATTTTCAGGTTTTTCATGGTCTTATTTCCTATCTGTGTTCTTTACAATGTTTGTTTGGTAAGGTCGTTAAATTAATTAACGATCGATAATTTAATGTTAGATGCCGGTTTGACGGATTGCAAGTGTTTTTTTAACGCTCGTTAATTAATTTTTTCTTACGCCCTGGCGTGGTGAGCAGAAAGTCGTGCAGTCCGTGAGTGTAATGCTTTGTTATTGATAGATTTCAGCAGTGCCGTGCAGCTGGTTGTTACCACCGGCGCCGATGATGCGGAAGGATTTTGCACCGGCCTGATCGGCTTTCGCAGCCAGGCTGCTTTCCAGTGAGGTCAGATCGGATGCGCCGCTGACGGTGATGACGCCCACTTTCTGCTGGTCGGCCGGTTGGCTGCTGACTAAATCAGCGGCGAAACTGCCGAAGGAAACGCTGGCCAGTGCGAGGGCTGCTAGAGTTAATTTTAAATTTTTCATGATGTTAATTCCTTTCCGATAACGGTGAATAGAGGGTGTTAATCCGGTTCGCTAATTTTTCTTAACGATCGATAACTAAATGCTAATCGGTTCTCGACGCGGGCGCAATATTTTTTTATAATGATCGTTAAGTTATTTGTGCTAACCCTGCCGTGGAGCGGGATAGGAGAGGAGCGATGAGCATCAATGAAACGGTCTGCGGCAAGAAAAGCCGTGGCAGACCGAAACAATTTGATCGCGACCGGGCGCTGGAAAGCGCGCTCGATCTGTTCTGGCGGCACGGTTATGAAGCCACTTCGCTGGCCGATCTGGTGGAAGTGACCGGCGCCAAAGCACCGACGCTGTATGCGGAGTTCGGCAACAAGGAAGGGATGTTCCGCGCGGCGGTGGAGCGCTATCTGCAAAAATATACCGCCTGCACCAACCAACTGTTGGAACAGGCGTTGCCGGTGGCCGAGATCGTCGAGGCCTACGTGCGTTCTTCCGTCGAAGTGTTTACCGACCCCGATACGCCGTCAGGCTGCTTTATGGTGTGTGCCTCCGCCGCGCTATCGTCCGCTTCCGACGACGTCGCCCAGATGCTGCGCAAGAAACATCATGCGCAGGAAGCGGCGCTGAAAGCCTGCTTCGATCGCAAGGTGCAACAAGGCGAACTGCTGGCGAAAACCGACACCGCGCTGCTGGCGAAATACGTGATTTGCACCATTGAAGGCATGTCGGTGCAGGCGCGCGAAGGGGCAAACCGGGGCGATCTGTTGCGGTTGCTCGAGGCGCTGATGCTGGTGTGGCCGCGGCTCAGCCAGATAGGCAATAAGGTGTAATAACGGGCCCGGTTTTCACCGGGCACCGTAAAGCATTACTGATTGACCGGGATCACCGCGCCCTGGTACTTCTCGCGAATAAAGTCCTGAATCGGCTTGGAGTGCAGCACCTTCACCAGTGCCACGATCTCCGGTTTGTTCACGTCGGCTTTATGCACGGTGATGATGTTGGCGTACGGGTTGTTTTCGCCGCTTTCGACCGCGATCGGGTCTTTGGTGGGATTCAACCCGGCGTCGATGGCGTAGTTGGCGTTGATCACCACCGCGTCGCCTTCGTCGTTGTTGTACATCTGCGGCAGCAGCGCGCCCTCAACGTTGGCCTGGAACTTCAGGTGTTTCGGGTTTTCCACCACGTCGGCGATGCGCGCATCCACCTTGCTCACCCCCGGTTTCAGCTTGATCACGCCTTGCTGTTCAAAGATTGACAGGATACGGCCTTCTTCCGCCACTGCGTCGCGCATGATGATTTTGCCGTTGTCCGGCAGATCTTTCAGGCTTTTGTACTTCTTCGAGTAGATGCCGATAGGCTCGATATGGATCGCGCCGGCACTGACGAAGTCGTAGCTCTTGTCATCGGCATGGTCTTTCAGCACCGAGTTCAGGTAAGGCACGTGCTGGAAGTAGTTGGCGTCGATGTCGTGGCTGGCCAGGGCGGTGTTCGGCAGAATGTAATCCTGAAAGCGCTTGATCTGCAGATCGATGCCTTCCTTCGCCAGTATCGGTTTGGCCTGTTCGAGGATTTCGGCGTGCGGCACGTTGGAGGCGCCGACCACCAGCTTGGTCGCCGCGGCGGCGCCATAGGAGGCGAGGGTGGCGACGGAGGCGAAAGCCAACATCAGTAGGTGCTTTTTCATCATCGTTTTCCTTGGTTAATTAACGTTTGTCGAGCGTTCTTGTCAGGGTGTCGCCAATGAACTGAATGACGAAAACGATCAGCAGAATCGTCAGCGTCGCCACCAGCGTCACGTCACTGTGGTTGCGTTGGAACCCTTCCAGATAGGCCAGGTTGCCCAGGCCGCCGGCACCGATCACCCCGGCCATCGCGGTGTAGCTCACCAGCGCGATCAGAGTGACGGTGATGCCGGAAACCAGCGCCGGCGAGCTCTCCGGCAGCAAGACGCGGAAAATCAGGGTGCGGTTTTTGGCACCCATCGAGCGCGCCGCCTCGATCACCCCTTTGTCGACCTCGCGCAGCGCAATCTCCACCAGCCGGGCGTAGAACGGCGCCGCACCGACGATCAGCGCCGGCAGGGCGGCGTCGGCGCCGAGAATGGTGCCGATCAGCGACTTGGTGAACGGAATCAGCAGTACGATCAGAATGATGAACGGAATGGAACGGAAGACGTTGACCAGCACGGAGATCAGCGAGTAGACCGCTCGGTTCTGCAACAGCTGCCCTTTCGAGGTTAAAAACAGCAGCACGCCGAGCACCATACCCAGCACCAGCGTGGCCAAACCGGCGAGACCGGTCATGTACAGCGTTTCCCAGGTGGCGTCCCACAGTTGATCCAGACGCAGGTGGGGGAACAGGGATTCAATCATGTTGGATAACCTCGACGGCGATGTTTCTTTCGTTCAGCAACTTGAGCATGTCGGCGACCTGTTGTTCGTTGCCTTCGGCGTGGATGTACAGTTCGCCGTACGAACCGTTGAGGGTGTGGCTGATCTTGCCGTGCAGAATGTTGACGGTCAGGGCGTAGCGTCGGATCACCTCGGAAATCACCGCCTGATGGGTTTGCACGCCGACGAAGGTCAGCTTGAAGATCGCGCCCGGCAGGTGGGCGGTGAGCCGTGGGTTGAAGCTCTCTTCGGCGTCCGCATATTGCGACACCTGTTTGACGAACTGCCGGGTGATCGGCTGCTGCGGTCGGGTGAAGACGTCGAGCACCGGGCCTTCTTCGACGATGCGGCCGTTCTCCATCACCGCCACGCGGTGACAGATCTTGCGCACCACGTGCATCTCGTGGGTGATCAGCACGATGGTCAGTTTCAGCTGGCGATTGATGTCCAGAAGCAGATCGAGAATGGCGTCGGTGGTCTGCGGATCGAGGGCCGAGGTGGCCTCGTCGCACAGCAGCACGCTCGGGTTATTGGCCAGCGCGCGGGCGATGCCGACGCGCTGTTTTTGGCCGCCGCTGAGCTGCGACGGGTAGGCGTCTTCGCGCCCCTGCAGGCCGACCAGCGCGATCAACTCCGCCACGCGCGGCGCAATCCGCGCCTTGGGCACGCCGGCGATCTGCATGGAAAACGCGATGTTCTGGCTGACGGTACGCGACCACAGCAGGTTGAAGTGCTGAAACACCATGCTGATTTTCAGCCGCGCCTGGCGCAGATGGCTGCCTTTGGCGCGGGCGATGTCGAAACCGCCCACCTCAATGCGGCCGCGGGTCGGTGTTTCCAAGCCGTTGAGCAGGCGGATCAGCGTGCTTTTACCGGCGCCGCTGTAGCCGATGATGCCGTAAATTTGCCCGGCGTCTACCGCCAGACTGACGTCGTCTACCGCCACGACGGGGCCCTGAGTGCTGTCAAAAGTTTTGCAAACGTTCGAAAGAACGATCATAGCGAAGCGAATCCTTATCGATACATCACAGCATTCCGTCCGGAACGCGTTGCGCCGGACAGGGATCGTTCGGCTTATCGGCGGGGCACAGCCCGGCGGGAAGTGGCGGACGGAACCGCTGTTGCGGGTGAATACCGGGCAATCCTACCGAGGGTTTATAGTGACAGGAAGAATGTAAAATCTATTACTTATTCTTGTTTGATATATATAACGGCGGGCGAAACGTGGAGGGGAAAAACCGGCCGCAGGGCGGCCGGCGATGGCGGGCTAGCGTTTGTCCAGCTTCATGTGCAGCAGCGGGAACGGGTTGCCCTGGCCGTCGAGCGGCGAGCGGCCGGTGATGACAAACCCATAGTGGCGGTAAAAGCCGCTGGCCTGCGGATTTTGCTCGTTCACGTCCAGCTGCAGCTCATCGTGCAGCGTTTCCGCGTGGGTCAACAGCGCTTTGCCCACGCCTTGGCCGCGCTGATCGGCATCGATAAACAGCATCTCCACCTTGTTGCCGTTCAGGCCGATAAAGCCGCAGGGATGCCCCGGTCGGTCTTCGGCCACCCAGACGTTGACCGCGGGCAGGTAGTCATTCAACACCAGCGGGAACAGCTGCGCGATGTTGTCTTCGGTTAAAAAATGGTGGGTGGCGCGCACCGAACGCAGCCAGATATCTGCCAATTGCGCGTTGTCTTCCGCCGCGCGTGCTCTGATGGTAATCATCGAACTCTCTGCTATCTAAGTTGAAGGAAAAGAAACTAGATAGAGGTTTTGTGGGGTTAGTGCCGAATTAACGTGGGTTAACGCCCTGCAAAGCGCCTCTGCAGTGGATCGAATAAGCCCGCCTTCTTGCAAGCGGTATAACAACTGTAATTCAGCAAGTTAATGCTTTCAACCGCCCATGGCGCAATGAGGCGTTCGCCGCATGATACACTGGCCGCTGAACCAGCAAGAGGGCGGCAGGATGGAAGCGGTACGCGCAGCGATAGAAAAACAGGTGCTCAGCCTGACCGGGCTGGCGCTCGGCGGCGTCGACTTCGAGAACCCGCCGGGCGATCCGGGGTTGTTCGGCCCGCAGTCGGTCATCTGGCAGGTACACCGCGATTTCACCCCGATGCTGTGTGGCGGCGTCAGCGCCTTGCTGCTGCAAATGCTGCACCCGCTGGCGCTGGCCGGGGTGTGGGATCACTCCAACTTCCGTGAAGATATAATTGGCCGCCTGCGCCGCACCAGCCAGTTCGTGTCGGTCACCACCTTTGGCCCGACCGCCGAGGCGGAGCGGCTGATCGCCAAAGTCAAAGCCATCCATCTGCGGGTGACCGGCGTCGGCAGCGACGGCACGCCTTATGCCGCCAGCGATCCAGCGCTGCTCACCTGGGTTCACGTGGCGGAGAGCAGCCGTTTTCTGGCCAGCCACCTGCGCTACCGCAATCCCCATCTTTCCCGCGATTTACAGGATCAATACTATCGCGAAGCGGCGCGGATAGCCGCTGCGTTGGGGGCGACCGCCATCCCCCAGTCCTGCGCGGAGGTCGAAGAGTACCTGCAGACGATGCGGCCGCAGTTGGTGTGCGACGAACGGACTCAAGAGGTGGCACGCATTCTGCTGAAGGCGCCGGCGCCGAGCGCATTGGCGCGCCCGCTCGGCAGGGTGGTGATGCAGGCGGGCATCGATCTGTTGCCCGATTGGGCGCAGCGGCAGTTCGGTTTTCAGCCGGGCGCGCTGCGGCGGCGGCTGGTGCGAACGGGCGCCGCAGGCCTCGGCAAGGTGCTGGGCGCGTCGATGCGCAACGGCTCCTATCAGCGCGCGGTGCGGCGCATTACTCAGCCGTCATAAGCCACAGCCGCTATAATTAGTCTTTGTTTATCTTCGTTTACGGCCGCTTTTGAGACTTTTACGGGTGATCCGGCCAGTAATGCGTTTTACACTTGGGGGCAAAGGCACATTCCATTTTTGGCGCGCAGCCGATTCTGCCGCGCCCTGACCCTATTGAGGTGATATGAACGAATCATACGTACTTGCTGAAGTCAGCAATGAGAACCAGACGCTGGTCGCGGTGGTTCAGCAAGATCACCGGGCAGCCTATTTTTACATCTATCCCGCCGAAGCCTACAGCGATCGCTATCAGGTGCGTGCCTGCTGGCTGCGCAATCTGGCCGCCGCGCCGCTGCAGGAAGATCGCGCCGCGCTGGAGCAAGGGCAGCCGCCGATGTTGGCGGCGGAGTTTTGCCGCAACCTGGAAGGGGAAGCGCCGCTGAACCCGGAAGGGTTGATGGTGGTGTGGAGCGAAAGCGACGACGGCGCAGCCCTGTGGTATTACGGCCAACTGCTGGCGGTGATCCCCGGCTGGAGCCTGTATATCGACCATTCGGTGTGCTATTCCGCCAGCTGCATCAAGGAGAGCCCGTTGGCCTATCCGCTCGGCTCGGCCTCGACCAACACGCAATATGCGCAGGCGGAGAGCACCCGCCAATTCTGGCGCAGCTGGCAGCGTGAAGAGGGCAATCCGTGGCCGAAGATGCAGCGCGATTTTCAGGCGCGCTATGAGCAGCATTTCGGCCCCTCGGTAAAATACTACGCCATCGATCAGGGCAAGTGGCCGCCGATGGCCATCACCCAGCACGAGCGCGACGGCATTTATTACTTTCTCACCATGGGGGTCAGCATCCGGCCGATGCCGTGGGTGGAGATCCTGTTCAACGACGAGGCTTCGCGCTATCGCCGCATGGAGATGGCGATCGCCATCGACAGTCAATACATGACCGAAGACAACGCGGTGCAGATGGCCAGCGCGCTGGCCGGTTTCGCGCACGCGCCGTGGGCGCGGCTAACCTGGATCGGCGAAGGGCATACGCTGGAGTCGGACGTGGCGCCGCTGGGCTACGAGGGCTATATTTTATCGTCGTCCTTCTACCCACATAACGCGCACCTGGCTTTGCCGCAGCAGTACGGCGACCCGGTGAACCTGTTCTGGGCCAGCCCGGTGTTTACCGCCGAACGCCAACTGGCGCACGCCACGCCGAACGGCGGGCACGATCTGGTGAACCGGCTGCGCGAGCAGGGCGTCGACCATATTTTCCGCCCGCGCCAGCCGGTGTGCTGATGCGATTGACTCTTCAGGAGCTGCCATGACCGCCGCGCTGTTGATTATCGATGTGCAGGAAGGGTTGTTTACGCCGCCGCCGGCGGATGCCACGGGCACCGTTGCGCGCATCAATCTGCTGAGCGAGCGCGCCCGTCGGGCCGGCGCGCCGGTTGTCGTGATTCAGCACCACACGCCGGACGACGAACTGCCGCACGGCAGCGCCGCCTGGCAAGTGCTTGCGGCGTTGACGGTGGCGCCGGGCGACCACCGGGTGGAGAAAACCACGCCGGACTCCTTCCTGCGCACCTCGCTGGGCGCATTGCTGATCGCCAACGGCGTTTCGCAGCTGGTGGTGTGCGGCTACTCCACGCCGTTTTGCATCGATACCACGGTGCGTAGCGCGGCGGCGCGCGGTTATCCGGTGACGCTGGCGGCGGATGCTCATACCTGCCACGACAAATCCTATGCCGACGGCCTGCTGATCCGCACCCACCATAACGAGACGCTGTCGAATATCGACAGCTTCGGCGTGCCGATCCGCGCCGTGCCTGCGGTGGACATCGTGTTCTGATTACGGAAAAACGGGGGCCTCGGCCCCCGTTCGTTATTTCAGTCCTGCCCGCCGCGCCGCCACCTTGGCCAGCGCCGCCCAATCCAGATCCGCATCCCCCTGCGCCATCGCGTCGAGGAAGTTGTCTTTCAGCACCCCGGCGAACGGCATCGGCGTATGGCTGTCGGCGCCGGCGGCCAGCGCCAACCCGACGTCCTTCAGCCCCAGCGCCAGCCGGAATCCAGCCGGGGAATACTTCTCGGCGGCGATCAGCGCGCCATAGCCCTGATAGGCCGGGGCGGCGAAGACGGTGCTGCTCAGCATCTGCAGATAGTCGGCGCCGGACACGCCATAGTTGCGCACCAGCGCACTGCCTTCCGCCATCGCTTCAATGGCGCTGGCCAAGGTAAAGTTGGTGGCGATCTTGACCACGTTGGCCTGCGCCGGATCGGCGCCGAAGTGCCAGGTTTTCTGGCCGAGGGCATCGAACAGCGGCTGCGCTTTCTTCAGCAGCTCGCTCTCGCCGGCCGCCAGAATATTCAGCTTGCCGGCGGCGGCCACGTCGACCCGGCCCAGCACCGGCGCGGCGAGATAGCCGATGCCGTGTTCCGCATGCAGCGCCGTCAGGCGTTTGGCGAGTTCGACCGAGATGGTCGCCATATTGATATGCAACGCGCCCGGTTTCATTCGTTGCAGCAACCCGCTGCCCACCACCACCTGCTGCGTGGCGGCGTCGTCGGCCAGCATGGTGATCAGCACATCGGCATCGGCCAACTGTTCCGGCCGCTCGGCCTGCCGCGCGCCGGCGCTGACCAGCGGCTGCGCCGCCTGCGGCGAGCGGTTCCATACCGTTAATGCGAGGCCCGCCTGCAACAGGTTGGCCGCCATGGCGCTGCCCATCCCACCCAGTCCGGCAAATCCGATCTTCATCATGCGCTCCTTTTTCAGGTTGAAGGTTTTACCCTAGCGCGCCGGGCCAGGAACGCAAATGCCGGAGTGTAACGCCGTCTTACGCACCGGCGGCGGGCTATTGACGTGCTGCCGCTGCGGGTATACCTTGATGGCATGAATATATCGATGCCTTCCACCCACAATCAGTCATGGTGGCGCCTTTTCTGAGGCGGCACGAGTATTCACATCTCTTTTTAATGCCGCCGGTTTGGCGGCATTATTTTTTGTGGCGTTGATCCGGCGGTGTACTGACCTTCAGGAGCACTGCCATGAGTTACACCATTCTTACCGGCGATCGCGCCACCGGCCCACTGCATTTAGGCCACTTCGTCGGCTCGCTGCGCCAGCGCGTCGAACTGCAGCACCAGCATAACCAAACGGTGATGGTGGCGGATCTGCAGGGCCTGACCGACAACGGCAACAACCCGCAAAAAATCAGCGCCAACGTGCTCAACGTAGTGGCCGACTATCTGGCGGTGGGCATCGATCCGCACAAGACCACGATCTGCCTGCAGTCGGCGCTGCCGGCGTTGGCCGAGCTGACGATGTACTATCTCAACCTGGTCAGCGTGGCGCGGCTGGAACGCAACCCGACGGTGAAAAATGAAATCGCCGAGAAGGATTTCGCCCGCAGCCTGCCGGCCGGCTTTTTGATCTATCCGGTCAGCCAGGCGGCGGACATCACCGCCTTTGGCGCCACCCACGTGCCGGTCGGCGAGGATCAGCTGCCGATGCTGGAGCAAACCAACGAGATCGTGCGGCGTTTCAACCATATCGTCGGCCAACCGGTACTGACGGAGTGCCAGCCGCTGCTGAGCAACGTCGGGCGTCTGCCGGGGCTGGACGGGCAGGGCAAGATGTCGAAATCGCGCGGCAACGCCATCCAGCTTGGCGCCAGCGCCGACGAGGTGCACAAGGCGGTGATGAGCATGTTCACCGATCCCGGTCATCTCAACGTCAGCGATCCCGGCCGGGTGGAGGGCAACATGGTGTTCACCTACCTGGACGCCTTCTGCGACGACGCCGCGCTGGTGGCGGATCTGAAGGCGCATTACCGCCGCGGCGGGTTGGGGGACGTGAAAATCAAACGGCTGCTGGAGGATTGCCTGCAGAGCCTGCTCGAGCCGATCCGCACCCGCCGCGCCGAATTCATCGCCGATAAAGGCGAGCTGACGCGCATCCTGCAGCACGGCACCCGCCGCGCGCATCAGGTCAGCCAGCAGACGCTGCAGCAGGTCAAGGCGGCGCTGGGGCTGGACTTCTTTAGCCTGGAATGATGCGCACGCCGGGGCGTCACGCGTCACGCCCCGGCCATAAAACCATCATCCCACTGTCATAAACTTATTCGTTAATAGGTGCCCATAATGATTAGCCACTGAAACCAGAGAAATCATATGGCTCAGGCACTGTTAAAATTGGCACAGCACGACTTCCCAGGGCAGCACGCCGCCGCATCCCGCAAAGTGTTATCGGTAAAGGGACTCGGCAAGGCCTACAAAGCGCAGCAGCGCGTGCTGGATGACATCAACTTCGATCTGCACGCCGGCGAGTTCGTGGCGGTGATCGGCCGTTCCGGCGCGGGCAAGTCCACGCTGCTGCACACCCTGAACGGCACCATCCCTTCCAGCTGCGGCGAGATGCTGCACTTCGAAGACGATGGCGTGGCGCAGGATATCGCCCAGCTTGCCGGCCGCCAGATGCGCCAGTGGCGCGCGCGCTGCGGCATGATCTTCCAGGACTTCTGCCTGGTGCCGCGGCTGGACGTGATGACCAACGTGCTGCTGGGGCGTCTGAGCCACACGTCTACCCTGAAATCCTTCTTCAAACTGTTCGATGACGCCGACCGCGCTCGCGCCATCGAGCTGTTGCAGTGGCTCAACATGCTGCCGCATGCGCTGCAGCGCGCCGAGCACCTCTCCGGCGGCCAGATGCAGCGCGTCGCCATCTGCCGTGCGCTGATGCAAAACCCGCAAATCCTGCTGGCCGATGAGCCGGTGGCGTCGCTCGATCCGAAAAACACCCGCCGCATCATGGACGCGCTGCAGAAAATCAGCGAAGACGGCATCGCGGTGATGGTGAACCTGCACTCGGTCGAACTGGTGAAAGAGTATTGCTCGCGGGTGATCGGCATCGCCCACGGGAAGATCGTGTTTGACGGGCATCCTTCGCAACTGAACGAACGGATCCTGCACCAGCTGTATGGCGAAGAAGCCAATCAGATCCATTGAAGCACTTTTGACCTTTACCCTTTACACACAAGGCACACCTAATGAAAAAAGTATTGAGTCTGACCACCCTGATGGCCGGCGCGATGATGGTCTTTAATGCTGCCGCAGCGGATGCGCCGAAAGAGCTGAACCTGGGCATTCTCGGCGGCCAGAACGCCACCCAGCAGATCGGCGATAACCAGTGCGTGAAGCAATTCCTGGATAAAGAGCTGAACGTCGATACCAAGCTGCGCAACTCGTCCGACTATTCCGGCGTGATCCAGGGCCTGCTGGGCGGCAAGATTGATCTGGTGCTGAGCATGTCGCCGTCCTCGTTCGCTTCGGTCTATATCAAGGATCCGAAAGCGGTGGACATCGTCGGCATCGCGGTCGACGACGTCGACCAGTCGCGTGGCTACCACTCGGTCGTGGTGGTGAAGGCCGGTAGCCCGTACCAGAAGCTGGAAGACCTGAAGGGCAAGGCCATCGGCTTCGCCGATCCGGACTCCACCTCCGGCTTCCTGATCCCGAACCAGGCGTTTAAAAAGCTGTTCGGCGGCACGGTCGACAACAAATATAACAACACCTTCTCCAGCGTCACCTTCTCCGGCGGCCACGAGCAGGACATCCTCGGCGTGCTGAACGGCCAGTTCGAAGGTGCGGTAACCTGGGCGTCGATGATCGGCGATTACAACACCGGCTACACCAGCGGCGCGTTCACCCGCATGATCCGCATGGATCACCCAGACCTGATGAAACAGATCCGCATCATCTGGCAGTCGCCGCTGATCCCGAACGGCCCGATCCTGGTGAGCAACTCGCTGCCGGCCGACTTCAAGGCCAAAGTGGTCACCGCCATCAAGAAGCTGGATAAAGACGATCACCAGTGCTTTATCAAAGCGATGGGCGGCAAGCAGCACATCGGCGACACCACCCTGGCGGAATACCAGAACATCATCGATATGAAGCGCGAGCTGACCAAAGGCGACCGTTAATTCCCGGCTGCCTCGGCCGTCCGAATGAAGGGGTTCAGCGTGCTGAACCCCTTGTTCCATAAAGATGGAAGACCTGTTTTGAATACCGATTTCGCACACTATTACCAACGGATCCGCAGCAAGCAAAAGCGCGAAGCGCTGTTGTGGTCGCTCGGGCTGGTGGTGTTGTACCTGGGCGCCGGCAACCTCGCCGAGTTCAACCTGCACACCGTCTGGGTGTCTATTCCGCACTTCTTCGACTACCTGGCCGAAACCATTCCGACGCTGCACTGGCACCTGCTGTTCGCCGACGGGCGCACCGAAGGCTCGCTGGCCTATTGGGGTTACCGCCTGAACATTCAGCTGCCGCTGATCTGGGAGACCCTGCAACTGGCACTGGCGGCGACCATTTTCTCGGTGCTGGTGGCGACCGTACTGGCGTTCCTGGCGGCCGGCAACACCTATACTCCGGCCTCGGTGCGGCTGGCGATCCGCACGCTGGTGGCGTTTCTGCGCACCATGCCGGAGCTGGCGTGGGCGGTGATGTTCGTGATGGCGTTCGGCATCGGCGCCATTCCCGGCTTCCTGGCGCTGGCGCTGCACACCATCGGCAGCCTGACCAAACTGTTCTACGAATCGATCGAAACCGCCTCCAACAAGCCGGTGCGCGGGCTGGCGGCCTGCGGCGCGACGCCGCTGCAGCGCATGCGCTTCGGCCTGTGGCCGCAGGTGAAACCGGTGTTTCTCTCCTACAGCTTCATGCGGCTGGAGATCAACTTCCGCCAGTCGACCATTTTGGGACTGGTGGGGGCGGGTGGCATCGGCCAGGAGCTGATGACCAACATTAAACTCGACCGCTACGATCAGGTCAGCATGACGCTGCTGCTGATCATCGTGGTGGTTTCCGTGCTCGACTATGTGTCGGGCGAACTGCGCAAGCGCGTGGTGGAGGGGGCAAAATGACAGCGGGCACTCCGGCGTCGGCGGAAACGCTGCGCCAGCTAAAACAGCAGCATCCGGCGATCTTCGCGCAGCAGGGGCGTTACCTGCGCACCGTCGGCCTGATCGCGCTGGCGATCGTGCTGTACTACGTGTTCTTCTTCCTGGTCTTCGGCATTAGCTGGCCGCAATTTATCAACGGCTGCCAGCAACTGGGGCGCTATTTCCTGCGCATGTTCGTCTGGCATGACTTCGTCAACTGGCCGTTCATGTACTACTTCCAGCAGATTGGCATCACCATCGCCATCGTGTTCGCCGGGACGATCACCGCGTCGCTGATCGCGCTGCCGCTGTCGTTCTTCGCCGCGCGCAACGTGATGTCGACGCCGCTGCTGCGGCCGATTTCGGTGCTGGTGCGCCGCTTGCTCGACGTGCTGCGCGGCATCGACATGGCTATCTGGGGGCTGATCTTCGTGCGCGCCGTCGGCATGGGGCCGCTGGCCGGGGTGTTGGCTATCGTGATGCAGGACGTCGGGCTGCTGGGCAAACTGTACGCGGAAGGGCACGAGGCGGTGGACAAGTCCCCCAGCCGCGGCCTGACGGCGGTGGGCGCCAACGGGTTGCAGAAGCACCGCTACGGCATCTTCACCCAATCGTTCCCCACCTTCCTGGCGCTCAGCCTGTACCAGATCGAATCCAACACCCGCTCTGCGGCGGTGCTGGGCTTCGTCGGTGCCGGCGGCATCGGCCTGGTGTATGCGGAGAACATGCGGCTGTGGAACTGGGACGTGGTGATGTTCATCACCCTGATCCTGGTGGTGGTGGTGATGATCATGGATAAGGTCTCTTCGCTGCTGCGCAACAAGTACATCATCGGCGAAGATATCCCGCTGTATCAGCAAAAAAGCCAAATCGATTGAGAAACCCCTTGCCGATCCCTATACTGCCGCACATTCAAGGTGTGTGGCAGTCATTTCGTTTCGCAATGTGCGCACGTCCCCGTTAGACAAGTAAAGGCAATGCAATCCCATGATGAACAACGACGTGCTGCGCAGCGTGCGCTATATGCTGAGCATTAACAACGCCAAAATGGTCGAGATTATCAAACTGGACGATTTCGAGGTGGCGGTGTCGGCGATGGACGCTTACGTGATCAAAGAAGGCGAGCCGGGCTACGAGAAGTGCCCGGACGAAGTGATGGCGCACTTCCTCAACGGCCTGGTGTTCTTCAAACGCGGCAAGGACGACCAGTTCCCGGCGCCGGCGGTTGAACTGCCGATCACCAATAACCTGGTGCTGAAAAAGCTGCGCGTGGCGTTCGAGCTGAAAGACACCGACATGCACCAGATCTTCACCGCGGTGGACTTCCGCATCTCCAAGCCGGAACTGAGCGCGCTGTTCCGCAAAGAGGGCACCAAGAACTACCGCCCATGCGGCGATCAGATGCTGCGCTACTTCCTCAAAGGGCTGGCGCAGCGCGTTCGCGGCGAGTAACGCGCAGCGTTCACCGAGCATCAGGCGCAATCGCAAGGTTGCGCCTTTTTTATTATCTCTCTCCCGCCTGCCGTTGTTGTACAGGCCCTCAGCCATCCGTCATCGATGGAGGGCGCGCCGCCTATCCGGTTACTTTTTCATGGTCAATTCAATCCCCCAACCATGAGGAAAGCAGGATGCCAACCATCACGAAAACCCAATCACTCTACACATTGACCCGGCCGGTCTGGCTGGATGCGGCAGGCATGAGCAAGGGCATCGACCACGATCGCCAGCACCTGGGCATCATTCTCGCCGCCGGGCAGGTGCTGCGCGTGCGGCAGACCAACGCGGCGTTTACCGGCAAGTTAACGCTGCGCTTGCTGAATGACGACAGCAAAACGGAGGCTGAATTCAGCGTCGGCGCGAGCTGGGTCGAGGCTCAGGTCAATGCTGTCTCGGTACCCTTTATCGATACGCCGTACGGGCAGGGCGAACCGGTACTGGAGTTCGACTATCCGGACACGGCGAAAGCGCTGCCGGTTTATCGCCGTGGCGAAAACGAAGCCGCATTCTTTGCCCGTTGGGACGATCGGGACGCCGAGTTTGCCCTGATCGATGCGGAATACGCCGTATTGCTGGTGCCGAAAATCAGTAAACCGGCGCTGAAGTCGCTGGGCGAAGCGAAAAACATCGACGGGCTGATCGCTTACTACGACCGCATTTTCACTTTCTACAATGCGCTGACCGGCGTCTCGTTCGAGGCTGAACATGAATCCGATCGCAATATTCACAACCGCTATTTTATGAAGGCCGATAAACACGGCGCCGGCGCCGCGTATTACGGCGGCCGTTGGACGGCGGAAACCAGCGACTCGGTCAGCAGCTTCTGGCTGACGCCACAAGACAGCAACTGGGGCAGCCTGCATGAGATCGCGCACGGCTATCAGGGGCACTTTATGGGCGATAAATATTTCTCCACCGGTGAGATGTGGAACAATATTTATGCCGCTTGCTATCAGGACGTGATGCTGGGGGAACGCAAGTACCGGGAGGGGTGGCTGTATAACTACGGCAACGCGGCCGGCGTCGAGAAGAAAATCGTCGATCTGATCGCTCAAGGCACGCCGCTCAACCAGTGGGATCTGCGCTCCAAGCTGTTCTTCGCGATGCTGATGGTCGACAAGGCTGGCAAGAACGCCTTCACGCACTTTAATCAGCAGTATCGCCAAAGCTGCAATACGCCGGGCTTCGTGCCGTCAGAACATGCCTTGCTGGATCTGCTGTCGGCAAGCTTCGCCGCGGCCGGCGAGCAGATCGACGTGACGCCGTTCGTCGAGTTGACCGGCGGCGTGATCACGCAAACGCAGCGCGATCTCAACGCGTTCAGCCACGCCAAGGCGGTATATCCGCTGTATCAACTGGTGGATGCGCAGAGTTTGCCGGCGGTGCAAGCGCAGCTGAAGCTGGATTCCTCCCTGCGCCTGGTCGATTCTTATCAGCTCAAGGCGAGCGGCCTGAAAGGCGATGTCACCCTGAGTCTGGATATCGATGATTTTGCGCAGATCTACGGTGAGGATTTGATCCTGATGGAAGGGGCGCGCTATGCCCACAAGGTCCGTATCGACGCGCCGACCCTGACCCTGGCTGCGTTGCCGATCGGCGTGTACACCCTGCGGTTGCCGACCGGCAAAGATCGCAAATACCGGCCAACGGCGGGTTACCTGACGGTGAAGCAGGGGAAAAACGCGGTGACGCTTCGCTTCGTGCGTAAAGCTGCTTCGCCGATCGTTTCACAGGAGATCAATCTGTTGGGCCTGAGCGATGCGGTCTTCGCCAACGTGGTCGTCGATCGCGCCAAAGGGGCGGTGGTGGTTGACGTGACCAGCACCACGCCGCACTCCTACTTCCCGGGTGAAACCTATGCCCGGGTGACGCTGCGCGATCGACAGGGCGCGGTGCGCTTCAGCAAGGAGATTCAGGGCACTCAGGCTACCTTAAGTCATGACGAGCTGCCGTTTGCCGAGGGTGATGATATCGAAATTTACCATGTGGAGCCGAGCCGGGTGCGCCTGAATCCGGCGGCGACCGGAGTTATCGATAACAAAAACAAAACCAACGTGCTGCGTATCGAAAAAAGCGGGCTGAAAAACCCGGCGCTGTCCGGCGATCCTGAACAAGCGCTGCTGACGCGTCTGGAACAGGCTGCGCAGCGTTTGCGCCGCCTGTTGCCGGCCTATTATGCGCCGTCGTCGTTCAAGGACGATATTTATCTGGCGATCGGCGCCTTCGCCGAGCCGCAGCGCGAGTCACTGTTGGCGACCTATCGGGATTGCCTGCCTGCCGGCAATACGCCGCCGGGCGCCAACGTCGGCAATGCGTTTACCGTGGCTGCCAAAGGGATCGGCGATCGCCAGTTTCTGACCTGTGCCGTCGATCTGGTGAAGAAAACCGTGACCGTAACGTTGGCGGCGGGGATTGCTCACCACTACTTTGCCGACAGCTACGCCTTCCTCAGCGTGACGGATGCGGACGGTAGTACCTTGCTTAGCTACGACATCATCGGCAGCCAGAATCAACCGGCCAAAACCTGGGTGCTGCCGCTGTCGGGCTACGGCGGCGAGGTGATCCATCTGCGGCATGAAGAGCCGGACAACCGTCTGACGATCGTCAACGAGATGCAGCACGTGCGTCTGGCGGAGAAGGGCAAGCAACAGACCTACTGCATTACGCCGGTCGGTTTGAAACGCATCAACGACTGATTCCACATAGTCCTTCCGGGGCGGTGAGTTTCGCCGCTCCGGTTTTCCTCTGAATCATTCCCTTACTGCACTCTTTTTGTTCTCCCGTTGCGCGCCGCTGGTGCAGCCCGTTCGCCGGGGCTGTCATAAGTTTTAATTATAATTTATTGAAATCATGAGATTAAAAATTGGCACGCCGGTTGCTCTGTTGAATCCCATCTTGTGTACCAGATGGAATTCAGCCGATGAGCGAACCTGTTGAAGCGTGCGGTTTTACCCTCAGTGAATGGCAGCACCATTATCAAACCCGTCCGGCGGGCGAGCGCCTCGCCTGCGTCAGTGCGACGATCGAAAGGCTGATCGCCGGCCTGAAGCCGGACGATAACGCCTGGCTGTATCTTGCCACGCCGGCGCAGCGCGAGCAGCAGTATCGGCAGCTGGCGCAGAGGCTAGAGGCGGTCGCCGGCGATCTCAGTTGCTTGCCGCTGTTCGGCGTACCCTTTGCCATCAAAGACAATATCGACGTCGGCGGCTGGCCGACCAGCGCCGCTTGCCCGTCGTTCACCTATCAGGCCGCGGCGGACGCCACCGTGGTCGCCAGGCTGCGCGCCGCCGGGGCGATCGCCCTCGGTAAAACCAACCTCGACCAGTTTGCTACCGGGTTGGTGGGCACCCGCTCACCTTATGGCGCGGTGGTCAACAGCTTCGACAACCGCTACGTCAGCGGCGGTTCCAGCTCCGGCTCCGCTTCGGTGGTGGCGCGCGGCCTGGTGCCGTTCGCGCTGGGCACTGATACCGCCGGTTCGGGGCGCGTACCCGCCGGGTTCAACAACATCGTCGGGCTGAAGCCGACCAAGGGGCGGTTGTCCAACCGCGGCGTGGTGCCGGCCTGCCGGTTGCACGACACCGTTTCGATCTTCGCGCTGACGGTGGCCGATGCGGCGCAGGTGGCGGAGCTGGCGAGCGGCTTTGACGCGGCAGATCCTTATTCCCGCGCCGATCCGCATACCGCGCCGGCGGATATTCCCGCCGCGCCGCGTTTCGCCGTTCCCGCCCAGCTGGAGTTTTTCGGCGACGTGCAGGCCGAGCGGGCGTTTCATCGTGCGCTGGCGCAGCTGCAGGCGGGCGGCGCCACGCTGGAGCCCCTCGATTTCGCGCCGTTTCGCATCCTGGCGGAACAGCTGTATTACGGCCCCTGGGTAGCGGAGCGCACTGTGGCCATTGAGCAGGTGCTGGAAGCGAACCCGCAGGCCATCGATCCGGTGGTGCGCGGCATCGTCGGCAACGGCCTGAGCTACAGCGCCTGCGACGCCTACAAGGCGGAATACCTGCGCGCCGAATTGGCGCGGCAAATCGCCCAGCGGCTGGCGCCGTTCGACGCGCTGGTGGTGCCGACCGCGCCCACTATCCGCACCCTGGCGGAGATGGCGCAAGAGCCGGTGCTGTTCAACTCGCAATTCGGTACTTACACCAATTTCACCAACCTGGCCGATCTGAGCGCGCTGGCGCTGCCGGGGCCGCTGCGCGAAGACGGGCTGCCGGCGGGCATCACCCTGATTGCGCCCGCCTGGCATGACCGGGCGCTGGCGGCGTTTGGCCTGCGCTGGCAACGGCAAAGCGCCTTGCCGCTCGGGGCTATCGGCCGGGTATTGCCGCCGCAGCCTGCGCCGGCACCGTCCACAGGGCACGTGCGTCTGGCGGTAGTAGGCGCTCACCTCAGCGGCATGCCGCTCAACGTCCAGCTGACGCAGCGCGACGCGGTGCGGGTAGAGCAAACCGTTACCGCTCCCTGTTACCGCCTCTACGCGCTGGCCGATACCGAGCCGCCAAAGCCGGGGCTGGCGCGCACGGCACAGGGGGCGGCGATCCACCTTGAGCTGTGGGACATCCCGCTGGCCCGTTTCGGCGAGTTTGTAGCGGAAATCCCGGCGCCATTGGGCATCGGCACGCTGCTGCTGGCGGACGGCCGGCGGGTGAAGGGGTTTATCTGCGAAGCCTGGGCGTTGGAAGGCGCCACGGATATCACTGAGTTTGGCGGCTGGCGTAACTATCTCGCCAGCGTTAAGGGGGCATGAACATGTTTACTACCGTACTGATCGCTAACCGCGGCGAAATCGCCTGCCGCGCCATTCGCACCCTGAAACGCCTGGGCATAACCAGCGTGGCGGTCTATTCAGACGCCGACCGCAATGCGCCGCATGTCACCGAAGCCGACAGGGCGGTGGCGCTCGGCGGCGACAAGGCCGCCGACAGCTACCTGCGCATCGACAAGATCCTTGCGGCGGCCACCGCCACCGGCGCGCAGGCGATCTATCCCGGCTACGGCTTTTTGTCCGAGAGCGCCGAGTTTGCCGAAGCCTGCGAGGCGGCGGGCATCGCCTTTATCGGCCCGACGGCGGCGCAGATCCGCGAGTTCGGCCTCAAGCACCGGGCGCGTGAGCTGGCGGCGTTGGCCGGAGTGCCGATGACGCCGGGCACCGGCTTGCTGGAGCACGTTGAGCAGGCGGTTGCCGCCGCTGCGCGCATCGGCTATCCGGTGATGCTGAAAAGCACCGCCGGCGGTGGCGGCATCGGCCTGACGCGCTGTGACGACGAGGCGGCGCTGCGCGACGCGTACGATAGCGTCAAACGGCTGGGGGAGCAGTTCTTCCGCGACGCCGGCGCCTTTATCGAACGCTTCGTCGATCGGGCGCGCCACGTCGAGGTGCAGATTTTCGGCGACGGCCAGGGGCGGGTGGTGGCGCTCGGCGAGCGCGACTGCTCGCTGCAGCGCCGCAACCAAAAGGTGGTGGAAGAAACCCCGGCGCCGCACCTGCCGGCGGCGACCCGCCAGGCGCTGCATCGGGCGGCGGTGGCGCTGGGCGAGTCGGTGAATTACCGCAGCGCCGGCACGGTGGAATTCATTTACGACGCCGCACGCGACGAGTTTTATTTCCTGGAAGTGAACACCCGCTTACAGGTAGAGCACCCGGTTACCGAGATGGTCACCGGTCTGGATCTGATCGAATGCATGTTGCAGGTGGCGGCGGGCGACGCGCTGGATTGGGCGGCATTGCACCGCGCGCCGCAGGGCGCGGCGATCGAAGTGCGCCTCTATGCCGAAGATCCGCTGAAAAACTTCCAGCCCAGCCCCGGCGTGTTGACCGAGGTGCATTTCCCGACCGACGTGCGCCTCGACGGCTGGGTGGCGACCGGCAGCGAAGTCTCTGCGTTTTACGACCCGATGATCGCCAAGCTGATCGTCCACGGCGCCGATCGGTCGCACGCGCTGGAAAAACTGCGCGTGGCGCTGGCGGCGACCCGTCTGCACGGCATCGCCACCAACCTCGACTATCTGCGGCAGGTAATCGCCATGCCGCAATTTCAGCGCGGCGACGTCTGGACGCGCCTGCTGGACGATGTGCGTTTCCAGCCGCACTGCCTCGAAGTGCTGCAACCCGGCACCTACAGCAGCGTGCAGGACTATCCCGGCCGCCTCGGCTATTGGGATATCGGCGTGCCGCCGTCCGGCCCGATGGACGACTTCGCGTTTCGGCTGGCCAACCGCATCGTCGGCAACCATCCGGCGGCCGCCGGGCTGGAATTTACCCTGCAGGGGCCGACGCTGCGTTTTCACTGCGACGCCACCATCGCGCTGACGGGCGCCAGCTGCCCGGCCGATCTCGACGGCGAAGCGGTCGCTTACTGGCGGCCGATTACGGTGCGGGCCGGGCAGGTGCTGACGCTGGGGCGCGCTACGCACGGCTGCCGCACCTATCTGGCAGTGCGTAACGGCTTCGACGTGCCGGTATATCTCGGCAGCCGCTCTACCTTCGCGCTCGGGCAGTTCGGCGGCCACGCCGGGCGCACCTTGCGCGTGGCGGACATGCTGGCGATCGCTCAACCGGCGCTGGCGGCCAGCACCACCCCGGCGCCGATCGCCGCGCCGCAGGCGATGGACGACAGCCTGATCCCGCACTACGGCGATCAATGGCACATCGGCGTGCTGTATGGGCCGCACGGCGCGCCGGACTTTTTCACCGCCGAATCGATAGAGGCCTTCTTCGCCACCGACTGGCAGGTGCATTACAACTCCAACCGCCTCGGCGTGCGCCTGGCGGGGCCGAAGCCCGAGTGGGCGCGGGAGGACGGCGGCGAAGCCGGTTTGCATCCTTCCAACGTGCACGACTGCGAGTACGCCATCGGCGCGATCAACTTCACCGGCGACTTCCCGGTGATCCTGACCCGCGACGGGCCCAGCCTCGGTGGCTTCGTTTGCCCGGTGACCATCGCCAAGGCCGAACTGTGGAAAGTGGGGCAGGTGAAGCCGGGCGACCGCATCCGTTTCCATCCGATCGGCTTCCGGCAGGCGCAGTCGCTGGAGCAGGCGCAGCTTGGCAGCATCGAAGCGCTGGCGGCGGTGAAGGCCATCACCCTGCCACCGCCGGATCTGGCCCCGGCGGATACCGTTTCCGCCGCGGTGCTGGCGGCGCTGCCGGCGGCGGAGGGGCGCCCGGCGGTGGCGTATCGTCAGGCGGGGGACGGCTACATCCTGATGGAGTACGGCGACAACGTGCTCGATCTGGCGCTGCGCCTGCGCATTCATCTGCTGATGCAGTCGCTGCGCCAGGAGGCGATCCCGGGCGTGGCGGAGCTGGCGCCGGGCGTGCGTTCGCTGCAGATCCGCTACGACAGCCGGCAGATAAGCCAGGCCGACCTGTTGCAGCGCCTGCTGGCGCGCGAACGGGCGCTGGGGGACGTCAGCCGGCTGAAGGTGCCGACGCGCACCGTCTGGCTGCCGATGGCGTTCGAGGATTCGGCCACGCTGGGGGCGGTGGATCGCTATCAGCAGACGGTGCGCGCCTCGGCGCCCTGGCTGCCGAACAACGTCGATTTCATTCAGCGCATCAACGGCCTGAGCCGACGCGAGCAGGTACGCGACATTCTGTTCGACGCCAGCTACCTGATCCTCGGGCTGGGGGATGTGTACCTCGGTGCGCCATGCGCGGTGCCGCTCGATCCGCGCCATCGCCTGCTGAGTTCCAAATACAACCCGGCGCGCACCCACACCGCCGAAGGGACGGTCGGAATCGGCGGCATGTACATGTGCATCTACGGCATGGATTCGCCGGGCGGTTACCAGTTGGTCGGGCGCACGCTGCCGATCTGGAACAAATTCCTCAAAAACTCGCAGTTCACCGCCGGTGAACCCTGGCTGCTGCGCTTCTTCGATCAGGTGCGCTTCTACCCGGTCAGCGAGCAAGAGTTGGACGAGCAGCGCGAAGCGTTCCGCGAAGGGCGCATGCAGGTGCGCATCGAAGAGAGCGAGTTCGACTTCGCCGCATACACCCATTTCCTGGCCGACAACGCCGGGGCGATCGCCGATTTCCAGCATCGTCAGCAACAGGCGTTCAGCGCCGAAGTGGCGCGCTGGCGCAGCGATGACGATGAGGCCGAGGCGCAGCTGTTGCCGCCGGTGGAAGAAGACGCCATCGACGGCGATCTGGTCAGCGCCGATCTGAACGGCAGCGTGTGGAAGATCCTGGTGGAGCCGGGGCAGGCGGTGGCGGCCGGGCAGCCGCTGATCGTGGTCGAGGCGATGAAGATGGAGCTGGCGGTCACCGCGCCGCGCGCCGGGATCGTTAAGCGCATCAGCTGCCGGCAGGGGCGGCCGGTCGGGCCGGGCGACGCCCTGCTGTGGCTGGAAAAGGCGGTTTGAACGGAGGAGAGATGATGCAAATCACCAACGGAGAGCACAAGGCGCGCCCGGAGGGGCTGGCGGAGCGCATTTATCTGCAGCTCAAGGCCGACATCTTCGAGTTTCGTCTGCTGCCGGGCGATCGCTTCAGCGAAAGCGAGGTGGCGCAGCGCATGGCGGCCAGCCGCACGCCGGTGCGCCAGGCGCTGTTTCGGCTGGAGCGTGAAGGCTATGTCGAGGTGCTGTTTCGCAGCGGCTGGCAGGTGCGGCCGTTCGACTTCGCCTACTTCGAAGAGCTGTACGATCTGCGCATCGTGCTGGAACAAGAGGCGGTGAAACGGCTGTGCGAACGCCCGGCCGGGGAAACGCAGGGCGCGCTGGCGGCGCTGAGCCATTTTTGGGCCGAAGCGCCGCGACTGGCGGACGGCAAGGTGGTGTCGCAGCACGATGAGCAGTTTCATCAGGCGTTGGTGGCCGCGGCGGGCAACGGCGAAATGGCGCGCATTCACCGCGAACTTACCGAAAAGATCCGCATCATTCGCCGGCTGGATTTCACCCAGCAGGCGCGGGTGGACGCCACCTACCGCGAACACGCCGCCATTTTGCAGGCGATCCTGCAGCGGCGAAGCAGGGAGGCGCAAACGCTGCTCGGCGAGCATATCGCCGTCAGCAAGGCAGAGGTACGAAAAATAACGCTGCACATGTTGCACCAGGCGCGGGCTCAGCAGCCTGCGCGCTCGGCGTAACGATTTTGATTTCACACACATCAGGAGTTTGAACTATGCAACGTCGTCGTTTTATCAAAGCTTTTGCGCTGTCCGCCGCCGCGATCGGCCTGGGCCTGGCCTGGAGCGCACAGGCCGCCGACACCATCAAGGTCGGCATTCTGAGTTCGCTCTCCGGCACCATGGCGATTTCCGAGACGCCGCTGAAGGATGTGGCGCTGATGACCATCGACGAGATCAACGCCAAAGGCGGGGTGCTCGGCAAAAAGCTGGAGCCGGTGGTGGTGGATCCGGCTTCCAACTGGCCGCTGTTCGCCGAAAAGGCGCGCCAGCTGCTGAGCCAGGACAAGGTGGCGGCGGTGTTCGGCTGCTGGACTTCGGTGTCGCGCAAGTCGGTGCTGCCGGTGTTTGAGGAGCTGAACGGGCTGCTGTTCTACCCGGTGCAGTACGAAGGTGAAGAGATGTCGCCGAACGTGTTCTACACCGGCGCGGCGCCGAATCAGCAGGCGATCCCGGCGGTGGAATACCTGCTGAGCGAGGACGGCGGCGGCGCCAAACGCTTCTTCCTGTTGGGCACTGATTACGTCTATCCGCGCACCACCAACAAGATCCTGCGCGCTTTCCTGCACAGCAAGGGGGTGCAGGACAAGGATATCGAAGAGGTCTACACGCCGTTCGGCTACAGCGATTATCAGACCATCGTCGCCAACATCAAGAAATTCGCCGCCGGCGGCAACACCGCGGTGATCTCCACCATCAACGGCGATTCCAACGTGCCGTTCTACAAAGAGCTGGCCAACCAGGGCGTCAAGGCCACCGACGTGCCGGTGATCGCCTTCTCGGTCGGCGAGGAAGAGCTTCGTGGTATCGACACCAAACCGCTGGTGGGCAACCTGGCGGCCTGGAACTACTTCGAATCGCTGGATAACCCGACCAATAAACAGTTTGTCAGCCAGTGGAAAGCCTACGCCAAGGCGCACAACCTGCCGAATTACGCCACTGCGGTGACCAACGACCCGATGGAGGCCACTTACGTCGGCCTGCATATGTGGGCGCAGGCGGTGCAAAAGGCCGGCACCACCGACGTCGATAAGGTGCGCGCGGCGATGGCTGGGCAAACCTTCGCCGCGCCGTCGGGATTCACGCTGACCATGGACAAAACCAACCATCACCTGCACAAGCCGGTGATGATCGGCGAGATCGAGGGCAACGGCCAGTTCAACGTGGTGTGGCAGACCGAGGCACCGGTGCGCGCGCAGCCGTGGAGCCCGTATATCGCCGGCAACGACAAAAAACCGGATTACCCGGTGAAAGGCGGCAAGTAACGTCACTCAGCGCCGGCGCGGCCCAACGCCCGCCGGCCCAACAGAAGAGGCAGCTGATGCAATCTCCGTTTTTATCCTCTCTGCGCGCCGGGCTGTGGCTGCTGTGCGCCTGGCCCCTGCTGGCGCAGGCCGGGCCGGCCGATGAGTTCGCGGCGGCCAACCGTGCACAGCAGGCCAAACTGCTGCAGGCGTGGGCGGCCGAGCCGGACGCCGCGCGCCTGCCGTTGCTGCAGGGGCTGCAGCAGGAAACCGTGGCGATCGACGGGGCGAAGCGCGCCTTTATCCGCCAGGGCGACCGCTATCTGCCGCTCGAAGGTGCGGCGGCTCCGGTTGGCGAACCGAAGAAGGTATGGCTGAACAACCGGCTGCGCATTCTGATCGCCAACGCGTTGTCGGCGCAGCGATTGGTCAGCGCGGATGCGGCGGTGCGGCTGCAGGCGGCGACCGCGCTGCAGCGTGAGGCGCAGGGCGAGCAGTTGCCGCTGTTGACCCGGCGGCTGGCGCAGGAGAAAGACCCGCAGGTGCACGACGCGCTGAGCATTGCGCTGGCCAACCTGCAATTGACCGACGCCAGCCCGCAGGTGCGTTTCAATGCGGTGCGGCTGCTGGGCGAATCGGGCGAGCCGGAAACCCGCGCGCGGCTGCAAGCGTTGACCGATGCTGCCCACGAACCGGACGCCGCGGTGCGCGCCGAGGCGCAACGCAGCCTGCAGCGCGTGCAGCACCGTCTGATGATCGGCGATCTGCTCGGCCAGGCGTTCAGCGGCCTGTCGCTCGGTTCGATCCTGCTGCTGGCGGCGCTCGGCCTGGCGATCACCTACGGCCTGCTCGGCGTCATCAATATGGCGCACGGTGAAATGCTGATGCTCGGCGCCTATTCCGCTTACCTGGTGCAGGGGCTGTTTCAGCAGTGGGTGCCGCAGTGGCTGGCGCTTTATCCGCTGGCGGCGCTGCCGGTGGCGTTCGCCATCACCGCCGGGATCGGCATGCTGCTGGAGCGCACGGTGATCCGCCACCTGTACGGCCGGCCGCTGGAAACCCTGCTGGCTACCTGGGGCATCAGCCTGGTGCTGATCCAGCTGGTGCGGGTGCTGTTCGGCGCGCAGAACGTCGAGGTCGCCAACCCGGCGTGGCTGTCGGGCGGCGTGCAGCTGTTGCCGAACCTGGTGCTGCCGTGGAACCGCATCGCGGTGATCGCGTTCGTGCTCTTGGTGCTGGCGTTGACCTGGCTGCTCTTGAACAAGACCCGCCTCGGCATGAACGTGCGCGCGGTGACGCAAAACCGCGCGATGGCCGCCTGCTGCGGTGTGCCCACCGGGCGGGTGGACATGCTGGCTTTCGGGTTGGGATCCGGCATCGCCGGGCTCGGCGGGGTGGCGCTGTCGCAGCTGGGCAACGTCGGGCCGGAGCTGGGGCAAGGCTACATCATCGATTCGTTCCTGGTGGTGGTGCTCGGCGGCGTCGGCCAGCTGGCGGGGACGGTAGCGGCGGCCTTTGGCCTCGGCATCGTCAACAAGATCCTCGAGCCGCAGATCGGCGCCGTGCTGGGCAAGATCCTGATCCTGGTGCTGATCGTTCTGTTTATTCAAAAGCGTCCGCAGGGGCTATTCGCCCTTAAGGGCAGGGTGATTGACTGATGAGCCAACCATTGACCGTAACCGGCGTGCAGAAAGCGCCCCGGCTGGCGTTGAGCATCGGCGCGCTGGCGTTGCTGGCGCTGCTGGTCATGCCGTTCATGACGCTGTTGCCGGCGGATCATCCGCTGGCAGTGTCCACCTATACCCTGACGCTGACGGGCAAGATCCTGTGCTACGCGGTGGTGGCGGTGGCGCTCGATCTGGTGTGGGGCTATGCCGGGCTGTTGTCGCTCGGCCACGGGCTGTTCTTCGCGCTCGGCGGCTACGCCATGGGCATGTACCTGATGCGGCAGGCGGCGGGCGACGGGCTGCCGGCGTTTATGGCGTTCCTCTCCTGGACTGAGCTGCCGTGGTTCTGGAGCGGCACCCAGCATTTCGCCTGGGCGCTGTGTCTGATCGTGCTGGTGCCGGGCCTGCTGGCCTTTCTGTTCGGCTACTTCGCCTTCCGCTCGAAAATCAAAGGGGTGTATTTCTCGATCATGACCCAGGCGCTGACCTATGCCGGCATGCTGCTGTTCTTTCGCAATGAGACCGGTTTCGGCGGCAATAACGGCTTTACCGGTTTCACCACGCTGCTCGGCTTTCCCATCACCGCCGCCGGCACGCGGGTGGCGCTGTTTCTGGCGACGGTGCTGCTGCTGGTCGCCAGCCTGGCCATCGGCTTTGCGCTGGCGCGCAGCAAGTTCGGCCGGGTGCTGACTGCGGTGCGCGATGCGGAAAACCGCCTGACTTTCTGCGGCTACGATCCGAAGGGCTTCAAGCTGTTCGTCTGGACGCTGTCGGCGGTGCTGTGCGGGCTGGCCGGCGCGCTCTATGTGCCGCAGGTCGGCATCATCAACCCTGGCGAAATGTCGCCGACCAACTCGATCGAGGCCGCCATCTGGGTGGCGCTTGGCGGGCGCGGCACGCTGGTGGGGCCGCTGCTCGGCGCCGGCATCGTCAACGGCGCCAAGAGCTGGTTCACCATGGCCATTCCCGAATACTGGCAGCTGTTCCTCGGCCTGATGTTTATCGTCGTTACGCTGTTTCTGCCCAAAGGGGTGATCGGCCTGCTGCGGCGGAGGAAAAGCTCATGAAGGCGATGCAAGTGACCGACGAGCTATTTACCCATCCGCTACCGGCGGATAAATATCGGCAGCAAACCGATCCGGTGCTGCAGCTCGACAACATCAACGTCAGCTTCGACGGTTTTCGCGCGCTGACCGATCTGTCGCTGCGCATTGGCGTCGGCGAACTGCGCTGCGTGATCGGCCCCAACGGGGCCGGCAAGACTACGCTGATGGATGTGATCACCGGCAAGACCCGGCCGGACAGCGGCAGGGTGTTTTACGACCAGACCGTCGATCTGACCCGGCTGGCACCGATGCAGATCGCCCACGCCGGCATTGGCCGCAAGTTTCAAAAGCCGACGGTGTTCGAGGCGCTGACGGTGTTCGAAAACCTGGAGATCGCGCAGAAAACCCGTAAGTCGGTGTGGGCCTGCCTGCGCGCCCGCCTGAGCAGCGAGCAGCGCGACCGCATCGACGAGATGCTGAAAACCCTGCGGCTGGGGCATGAGCGCCACCGGCCCGCCGGGTTGCTGTCCCACGGGCAGAAACAGTTTCTCGAGATCGGCATGCTGCTGGTACAGGAGCCGCACCTGCTGCTGCTCGACGAACCGGCGGCCGGCATGACCGACGCCGAAACCGACTACACCGCCGAACTGTTCCGCGAGCTGGCGGGCAAGCATTCGCTGATGGTGGTGGAGCACGACATGGGGTTTGTGGAGACCATCGCCGATCGCGTGACGGTGCTGCATCAGGGACAGGTGCTGGCGGAAGGATCGCTGGCGCAGGTGCAGGCCGATGAACGGGTGATTGAGGTATATCTGGGGCGCTGAGGAGGCGTAATCATGCTGCAGGTAGAGGAATTGAATCAGTATTACGGCGGCAGCCACATTCTGCGCGGCCTGTCGTTTGAGGCGCGCATCGGCGAAGTGACCTGCCTGCTGGGGCGCAACGGCGTGGGCAAGACCACGCTGCTGAAATGCCTGATGGGGCTGATCCCGGCGCGCAGCGGCAGCGTCCGTTGGCAGGGCGAAACCATCACCGGTAAAAAGCCGCACCAGCGGGTGCAGGCGGGCATCGCCTATGTGCCGCAGGGGCGGGAAATCTTCCCGCGTCTGACGGTGGAAGAAAATCTGCTGATGGGGCTGGCGCGCTTCTCCGGCGGCGCCGCGCGCACGGTGCCGGATCCGATCTATGATCTGTTTCCGGTACTGAGGCAGATGAAGGATCGGCGCGGCGGCGATCTCTCCGGCGGGCAGCAACAGCAGCTGGCGATCGGCCGGGCGCTGGCCTGCCGGCCGCAGCTGTTGATCCTCGACGAGCCGACGGAAGGGATCCAACCGTCGGTGATCAAGGAGATCGGTGCGGTGATCAAGCAGCTGGCGGCGCGCGGCGATATGGCGATCCTGCTGGTGGAACAGTTCTATGACTTTGCCGCCGATCTGGCGGACAGCTATCTGGTGATGTCGCGCGGCAGCATCGTGCAGCGCGGCGCCGGCAGCAATATGGAACAGGACGGCGTACGTGGGCTGGTGGCGATTTGAACGAGGCAAAGGGAGCCGCATGTCTGAAAGTCGTGCAGCTGTTTCTCCTTGCGGATGTTATGGACTAATCTAAAAGGCGTTTTTTATTAATCCCTTGCCATGGATAGCTAACATCATCATGAACGAAATCACTGTGTCACGCCTCGCTTGCATCGTCCTGTCCCTGTTTCCGGCCCTGTGGGGGCTGTTCAGCCTGTTGAACAATACGGCGGACTTCGCCGGCACCGCGCGCAATGCGGTGGGGCCGCTGCTCGCCATGCAAGATACCTATCAGACGCCGGGGCTGATGTGGCGCGCCGTCACCGCCGACTGGGCCTGCATGTTGGGGTTGGCGGTCATCACCGCGCTGGAAACGCTGGCCGGGTTGCTGGCGACGGCCGGCGTGGTGCTGATGGTCGGGCGATTGAAAGACCCTTACGCCGCTTTCGCCAAGGGTAAAGCCTGGGCGATGCTGGGGGCGCTTTGCGCGATCGCGGTGTGGGGCGTCGGCTTTATGGTGGTCGCTGGCGACTGGTTTATGGCCTGGCAGGCCAAAGAGAACCCGCTGGCGGTGCAACTGGGGGCGCTGATCTACCTGGCGCCCAATGCGTTTGCCTTGCTGTTCCTGATGCTGCAGCGGGAGCCGCGCTAAACGGCGGCGGAGCGGGGCGCGGTTACAGCGCCTTGCTCATATACCAGATGCCTATCGAGCCTTGGGCGCTGGTGTAGCAGGTCTCGCCACAAATGCTCAATCCCTGACGCTGATAAAAACGTTGGGCGCCGGTGTTGCGTTGCAGCACCTCCAGCCACAGCGTTTTTTGCCGGCGCTCGATGGCCCGCCGCTGCACCTGTTCGAACAGGCGCTGGCCATAGCCGTTGCCGGCGTGGCCCGGCAGGAAATAGATTTTCTGCAGCTCTGCGCCGATTTGTTCGGTTGGTGCCAGCAGGCTGTCGAAGTTCACCCGCGCATAGCCGACGAGGGCATCATTCTCATAGGCCAACAGCCAGCACACGTCGGGATCGCGCAGCGTCCGTTCCAGCGCGGAGACGGAAAAATCCTCGGCCAGAAAGGCCTCCAGCTCGTGCGGGTAGTGCCACAGCTCACCGAAGTGCGAACGATAGGTGCTGATGCCGATATCGCGCACCTGGGTTAAATCTTCTACCAATGCCTGACGGACGGTGAACATCTGTGCCCCTTTGAGTAAGAAGAATTACAGCCGTTGTTCCAGATGCCGGTGGGGCACCATCGCCTGATGCAGAATGGCAAGAACGGTGATGCCGGCAGGGCGGCTGCGGTAGTAGATCCTATGGCTGGCGTAAGGAAAACTGCGTATCTCTTCGCCCAGATCGTGAAAGTGGGCCTTACCCGCTTCCGGCATATCCGCCAGATGATGCATGACCTCCCTCAACTGCTCAAGATAGCGGCGAGATTGCGCTTGGCCCCAATGCTCGATGGTGAAATGGCGAATAGCCAGCAGATCTTGTTGCGCCTGCGGGGTGAGGCGAAACGCGGGCATATCAGTCGGTTTCATCGGTGAGCAGACGGTTGAAGAAGGCATCGCCGTCTACCGCCTTACCGGCGTCTTCCTCGGCGGTAGCCTGCGCGATTTTTTGCTGCAGTACGCGTAATTTGAGATCTTCCAGCGCCTGGTAGTCTTCTACCGACATGACGACGGCGACCGGTTTGCCGTTGCGATTGATTTGCACCGGTTCACGCTGCGCCTTGAGCAGCAAATCGCCGAATTGGGTTTTCGCCTCGTTCGCGCTGAGTGCGTACATTTAATCGCTCCAGTTAATTAAATCGTTCGATTTAACCATTATACGGCGCGATGAAAAAATCACCAATGTTATTCCGGCGGGTTGGTTTCGTTGGACAGATGCCGCGGCGTTTCGCGGCGAAAGCCCAGGCCGATGATGCGACCGAACAGGCGTGGCAGCCAACGGCTGTTGCCGACGCGAGCGATCAGGCGCGAACCGCCGGCGGCGCGACGCTGACCCGGCTTGCGCTGGCTCATTTTGATCTGCAAAAACTGGATCGCCCGGGTGGGGAACTCACGCCGGCGCTGCACGCTCAGCAAATGTTTCAGCTGCAGCCGATGTTGGCGCAGCGGCGGTATCAGGGCGTTGGCGGCGGCTACCGCGTCCTGAATCGCCAGATTGACGCCCACGCCACCGATCGGTGACATGGCGTGCGCGGCGTCGCCGATGCACAGCACGCCCGGTTTGGCCCAGCGATCCAGACGATCGATGCGGATGCTCAGCAGTTTCAGCTGATCCCACTCGACGATCTCCTGCAGGCGATCGTCCTGGAATGGCGCCACCTCGGCGAGGTGCAGCAAAAATTTCTCCAGCCCGTTGCGGCGGATCGCGTCGAAGCTGCCTTTGTCGATCGAGTAGCCGCACTGCCAGTAGTCACCGCGATCGATCATGATGAAGTTCTGCTTTGGCCCGGTGTGGCCCATTGACCAGGCCGGATCGCCCGGCTGCTTGCTGAGCTTCATCCACAAGACGTCGCGCGGGGCACCGAAGGATCGGCTGCTGAGCGCCGCCTGCTCACGCACCACCGAGTTGCGGCCGTCGGTGCCGATCACCAACTGGCTGCGCACGCGGATCGGGCCTTCCGGCGTGTCGGCCAGTACGCCGCATACCTGGCCGCGGTCATACAGCAGCTCATGAACCTGCGTTGAGGTCAACAATCTGAAATTGGGAAAAGCGGCGGCCTGCTGTGCCAAAAAATTGAGGAACTCCCACTGCGGCATAAAGGCGATAAATTTGCAGCGCGTCGGCAGGCGGGTGAAATCCGCCAGCTTGATGTCGCGCCCGGCGACTTCGGCGTGCAGGGATTCCGCGCGCTGGTGCGGCAGCGTCAGCAGTTCATCGAGCAGGCCCAGCTGATGCATGACTTCCAGCGTCGAGGGATGAATGGTGTCACCGCGAAAATCGCGCAGGAAGTCGGCGTGCTTCTCCAGCACCGTCACGTCGATCCCCGCCCGCGCCAGCAGATAGCCGAGCATCAGCCCGGCGGGGCCGCCTCCCACGATGCAGCAGGCGGTGGCGTAAGGTGTGATCGGTGATGACGACATGACGGTTGACCCCGGAGAGCGGCCCGCATCCCGCGAACCGCAAATGAGTGTTTAGTATTGATAATGATTATCAATATCAGATTTAACTGTCAACCCGCGGCGCAGTGTGGTCAAAGGGAGCGGACAGATGGCCGACGCGGAACAGCTGGCTGTTTTGCGGCCGCGCCTGCGGCGCTTCACGCCAGATATCCAGCCGTACTAACCGCCACTCGGCGGGATCGAACGCCACGATGGAGGCCAGCGCGCCGGAGGCCGCCTGCTGTTGGCGACGCAATGCAGGCAGATCGCTGTAGGGGGCGATGGCCTGTTCCTGACGGGTCGCCCAAGCGGCCTCGGCCAGATGAAGGCGATCGAAATGCGTCAGCCACGGCAGCCAGTGGCTGACGCGCGGCCAGCCGAACGCCTGGCTGAGGCCCCTGAAGCCTTCGCCGGCCAGGAAGTCGCTCATGCCGGCGCTGCTGTTCCACAGATAAAAAGGAGCGTAGAGATTCTCGGCGCTGCCTTCGCTGCGCTGCGCGTACAGATAGGCTTTGACGATCAGCTGCGGGCAGGCGTCGAGCAGGTGGCCGAAATCGGCAATGCGGCGGCGAACGATCGCCATATCGTAGTCGGCGGGCAGGGTGAAACGGTATTGCATCGCGAGCATAAGGATTCTCCTGAAAGACATTGACCCGGAGAGCGTGACACGCCATCTTTATCAGTAAAATCGGTATTATTTTGATTGATGGTTCAGAAAATCAGGACGGTCAGCATGGGACGAATTACCTTCGATCTCGAGGATTTACGCAGCTTCGTCACCGGCGTCGAGCTGGGCAGCTTCGCCAAGGCGGCGGAACGGCTGGGGCGTTCGACGTCGGCGGTCAGCGCCCACCTGAAAAAGCTGGAGCAGCAGGTCGGCGCGCCGATCCTGCGCAAGGCCGGACGCGGCATGGTGATGACTGAGGCGGGGGAGACCCTGCTCGGTTACGCGCGCCGTCTGCTGGAGCTGAATGATGAGGCCGCCGCCGCGGTGCGAGGATTGGATCTGCAGGGCACGGTGCGGCTGGGGCTGCAGGAGGATTTCGGCGAGACGTTTCTGCCGCAAGTGTTGGGCAGCTTCGCGCGCGCCAATCCGAAGGTGCGTATCGAGGCGCGCATCGCCCGCAATGCCGAGTTGATCGACTGGGTGCTGAAAGGCCAACTGGATCTGTCGCTGGCGTGGGATGGCGGTTTGAGCACGCCGTTTCATCAGGCGCTGGGCCGGCGGCAACTGCACTGGATCGCCTCGCCCGGCTTCGCGCTGGCGCCCTGGCGAGAAGGGGATGAGCCGCTGCCGCTGGTGATGTTCGACGCGCCCTGCCTGATGCGCAGCGCGGCGACGCAGGCGCTGGATCGCGCCGGCATCCCCTGGCGCATCGCCTTTACCAGCCGCAGCCTGAACGGCGTGTGGGCGGCGGTGAACGCCGGGTTGGGCGTCACGGTGCGGGCGGCTGCCGGTTTGCCGCCCGGCCTGACGCCGCTGGCGCCCGATTTGCTGCCCGCTCTGGGCCAGCTCGGCGTGGTGCTGCACCGCGCCGAGGATCAGCCTTCTGCCGCCGTGCAGCGGCTGGCGCAGATCGTGGTAGAGCGGATCGAATCTTAATCTTTGGCGATCGGCTGCTTGCCGCTCAGTTGGCCCCATTCGCTCCAGGCGCCGTCATACAGTTTGACCTGCGGGGCGCCGAGCGACAGCAGGCCGAACGCCAGCACCGCCGCCGTTACGCCGGAGCCGCAACTGGTGATGATCGGGCCGTTGATGTCCACGCCTTTGTCGCTGAAGGTTTGGCGCAGCGCTGCCAGCGATTTGAAACGGCCGTTCTCCAGCAGCTCGCCGTACGGAATGTTGATGCTGCCGGGAATGTGGCCGCGATGCAGGCCGGGGCGCGGCTCTGGCGCTTCGGCATAAAAGCGCGGCGCGGCGCGCGCGTCGAGAATTTGCACCGGCGTGCCTAACGCCTGCTCCACTTGCCGCATATCCACCACCGCTTCGGCGTTGAAGCGGGCGTTGAAGGTCTGCGGCTCAGGCTGCGCCGGGCCGGTTTCCAGCGCTTGCCCCAGCGCGGTCCAGCCGTTAAGCCCTTCGTCCAGCACGTAAACGCGCTGGGCGCCGAAATTGCGGAAAGTCCACCAGCCACGCGGCGCGGAAAACTGGTTGCCTTCGTCGTAAATCACCAGGGTGTCGCGCTCGCTGATGCCCAGCTTGCCCGCCGCTGCGCCGAATTCCGCCGCCGTTGGCAACATGTGCGGCAGCGTGGTGTTCTTGTCCGCCACCTCGTCGATATCGAAGTAGACCGCGCCGGGGATATGGCCGCGTTCGAACTCGGCAAGCATGTCTTTTTTCGGCGTCAGCCCGACCGGCGACATTCGCACGTCGAGAACGACCAGATTTTCATCGTTGATATGTTGCGCAAGCCATTGGGGAGTCACCAGAAACGGAGAGTTCATCGTCATTGTTCGCCTGTTGTGAAAACGGGTTTTCACTATACACCAGGCCGCGCGGGGATGAAGTATGATGTTCAGTGACAGGGGATGGACGGGGTGAGGAGAAAACATGACGGAACGGGCGTTTGGCGGAGCCAAGATCGCGCTGCTGTGCGACGGTTTTCTGCTGGTTTACCAACGGGACGATAAGCCGGGTATTCCGTGGCCCGGCCTGTGGGATCTGCCCGGCGGCGGGCGGGAAAACGGCGAAACGTCGCTGCAGTGCGTGCAGCGGGAGACGCGGGAAGAGTTCGGCGTATCGATCGCCGAACGGCAGATCGTCTGGCGGCGGCGCTACGACGGCATTTCGCCCGGCGGTTTGCCGACCTGGTTTATGGCCGGGATGATCACTCCGGCGCAGATCGCCGCGATTCGCTTTGGCGACGAGGGGCAGCGTTGGCGGATGATGCCGGTGGAGCAGTTTATTCACCATCCGCAGGGTATCGAACATCTGCGCCGCCGGGTGGCGGAGTATTGGCGGCAGGGCGGTTAACCCCGTTGTTTCAGGACGCCGCCACTCGGTTGATCTGCGCCGGCTCCAGGATGCGTAAGTCGGTTTCCCGGCGCGCCACCGCCAGCATCGCCAGCCCAACCCGCTCGGTGGTGGTCACCTGAGCGGGAAGCAGCCGCAAAGCGCCGAGCCACAGCGGTTTGAACAGCCGATAGGCCAGATCGTAGAGGCGGGTTTTGGAGCGAATGCCGTGCAGCGGCACAATGGCGCCAGGGCGGAACATCACCGCGTGGAACGGCAGCGTCAGCAAGGCGTTTTCGGTAGCGCCCTTGACCCTGGCCCACATGCTGCGGCCGCGTTCGCTGCTGTCGGTGCCGAGGCCGGAGACGTAAATAAAGACCATCGTCGGGTTCAGCATCGCCAACGGGCGGGCGGCGGCCAGCGTCAGATCGTAAGTCACCGCGCGATACTCGGCCTCGCTCAGGCCGGCGGACGACGTTCCCAGGCAGAAGAAACAGGCGTCGTAGCCGGCGAGCTGCGGCTCCAGCGAAGACAGGTTGCGCAGGTCGGGCAGGGTGAGCTGACGCAGTTTGGCGTGGCTCTGGGCCAACGGGCTTCGGCCGATGCTGAGTACTTCGCTGACCTGCGGATCGCGCAGGCATTCCCGCAGTGCGCCCTGGCCCACCATGCCGCTGGCGCCGAAAATAATCACTTTCATGTTCTGTTCTCCCGTTGGCCGACGGCGCGCTGCGTGCGCCAGCGGCTGGGCGTCAGCGCCTCCCACTGCATGAACGCGCGGCTGAACGAATTCAGTTCTTCAAATCCCAGTACAAAGGCGATTTCTCCCGGCTCGAGATCGGTGTCCGCCAACAGCCGACAGGCGGTGCGGTGGCGGGTTTTGTCCAACAGCTGCTGGTAGCTGTAGCCGTGCTGTTGCAGGCGGCGCTGCAGCGTGCGCGGGCTGAGATAGAGCTCAGCGGCCACGCTGTTGACGCTGGGGCGTTGGCCGCGCATGCTGCGCCCGAGGATCGCCATCACCTGCGTCGGCAGATCGTGTTCCGCCAAAGAGCGGGCCAGCTCCGCCTCCAGCCCCGGCAGCAGCACCGCCAGCATGTCCTGGTTATAGGTGACGAAGGGTTGACGCATCAACGCGCGATCGAACACCAGCACGTCCAGCGGGGCGTTGAATGCCACCGGGCAACCGAAATAGCGCGCCAGCGGGGAGGCGGCATCCGCTCGCCGGGTCAATTCGATCGCCAGCGGCTGCAGGGGCAAGCCGGTGCCGCGTCGACACAGGGTGGTGATGGCGGCGAACATGGCGTCGATCAGCATCGCCGGCGCATGGCCTTCGCTCATGGTCCAGCGAGTGTGCAGGCGCATGCTGTCGCCGTCTTCCACCAGCATCAGCTCCTCCGGGCAGACCAGCCGTTTGTAGCGCGCGATCTTTTGCAGCGCTTCGCCCAGCGTCGCGGAATGCAGCGCGGCGACCGAAGCGATGTCATAGTGTTCCGGCGCCACATCGCCGCCGAGGCGCAGACCGAAACCCGGGTCGTCGCTCAGCTGCGGCAGGGTGCGCCAGACGGAGAAAAATTGCTGCGTGGTGAGTTTCACCTTGTCGCGCCGTTCGCCGAACAGCCCGGCGGGCAACCCGGCCAATCGGCCGAGCTGCTCGATATCGACGCCCAGCGCCGCCAGGCGTACCGCCAGTGCGCTGGAGACCGGAATTTGATCGCTGCTCAATGCGGGCTCCTTAGGGTTTTCCCGTCACCACCGCCGCCATCGCGGCGTGATCCGGTGAGCTGTCGTCGTGGTCGGTGCTCAGGCTGAGAGCGCGGAATGCCGTGTCTTCCGCCTGACGTTCGGCCAGGATCTGCGCTGCCATATGCACCGCGTCGCTGCCGAGCAGCAGGCGCAGCGGAGGGGCTTCCAGCGCCGCCAACTGCAGGATCGCCTGCGCCGCCTTGGCCGGATCGCCGGTTTGGCTGCCGTTATGCTGCTGCAGGAAGGCCAGCATCGGACCCAGCGTCGGCTGATAGGCTTCGCCGATCGGCGCAATGGTCATTGAAGAACCGGCCCAATCGGTGCGGAAGCCGCCGGGCTCGACTATCGTCACCTTAACGCCGAACGGCGCGATCTCTTTGGCCAGCGATTCGGAGAAACCTTCGACCGCCCACTTGGCGGTATGGTAGGCGCTGAGACCGGCAATGCCGAGGCGAGCGCCGATGGTGGCGATCTGGATGATATGGCCGCTGCCCTGCCGGCGCAATATCGGCAACGCCGCGCGGGTGACGTTGAACACGCCGAAAAAGTTGGTCTCGAGCTGCGCGCGGAAGTCCGCCTCATCGGCTTCTTCTATCGGCGCGATATTGCCGTAACCGGCGTTGTTGACCAGCACGTCCAGCCGGCCGAAGCGTTCGATCGCCGTGCGCACCGCGCGTTCGGCGGCCCTGGCGTCGGTGACGTCGAGCGCGACCGTAGCGACCCGATCGCCGTAGCGTTCCACCAGCGGCTGCAGCTGTTGCGCCTGACGGGCGGTGGCGATCAGACGGTGTCCGGCGGCCAGCACCGCCTGCGCCAGCTGTTGGCCCAGGCCGCGGGAGCTGCCGGTGATTAACCATACCTGTGACTGAGACATCATGACCTTCCTGATTGCGAGTGGGTGTGATGCCACTTTAGAGCGCCGGGCCGCACAGCGATAATCCGATCGCGTCAAGATTTAATCCGATTGCGCCAAACTGTCGGCCGGCATCAGCGCCTGGATGGTGGCGCCGACCTTCTGCACCGCTTGCTCTATCTCCGGCGTCAGCGCCGGCGCATAGTTGATGCGCAGGCAGTTGCGGTATTTGCCGGCGGCGGAAAAGATGCTGCCGACGGCGATCTGCACGCCCTGCTGCTCGAGATGACGGTTGAGGCGCAGGGTGTCGAACGCCTCATCCAGCTCGATCCACAGCATAAAGCCGCCGCGCGGGCGGCTGACGCGGGTGCCTGCCGGGAAGTATTTCAGGATCAGATCGGTCATCCGATCGCGGTTCTGCCGGTAACGGGCGCGCATGCGCCGCAGGTGCTGCAGATAGTGCCCGCCGCGAATAAACTCGGCGATCGCCAGCTGCGGCTGGGTGGCGGTGGCGCCGGAGCCGATGAATTTCATATGCAGCACCCGCTCCAGGTAGCGGCCGGGCGCGATCCAGCCCACGCGCAGCCCCGGCGCCAGCGTTTTGGAAAACGAGCTGCACAGCAGCACGCGGCCATCTTCGTCGAACGACTTGATGGTGCGCGGCCGTGGGTAGTGATAGGCGATGTCGCCGTAAACGTCATCCTCGATGATCGCCGCGTCGTGGCGCTGCGCCAGCGTCAGCAACCGCTGTTTGTGGGCGTCGGGCATGATGTAGCCCAGCGGGTTGTTGCAGTTGGGCGTCAGCAGGATAGCCTTGACCGGCCACTGCTCCAGCGCCATTTCCAGCGCTGCCAGGCTGACGCCGCTGAGCGGATCGGTGGGGATTTCCAGCGCCTTGATGCCCAGGCCTTTGAGTGTCTGCATGGTGCCGTGGAAACAGGGCGAGTCGACCGCCACGATGTCGCCGGGTTGGCAAACGGCGCGCAGCCCGGCGGAGATCGCTTCCTGGCAGCCGGTGGTGATCAGCAGCTGATCGGGGCCGATTTGGCAGCCCGAATCCAGCAGCAGGCGAGCGACCTGTTCGCGCAGCGCGGCCACGCCCTGAATGCTGTCGTAATACAGGCTGCGCAAATCGCCGTGGCGGGCGGCGTTGCGCAGGGCGACGATCAGCGGTTTCATCGTCGGTTCGGCGATATCCGGCATGCCGCGGCCCAGCTGAATCAGGCCTTCGCGCGGCCGGCTGCGCACCAGCTCCAGCACCTGTTCCCATTGTGAAATATCCACCGGCCTCTGCACCGGCGCCGTCATGGCGGGCAGCTCGGCCTGCGCGCGGCGCGCGTGCACGAAGTAACCCGACTTCGGCCGCGCTTCCACCAGGCGCTGTTCCTCCAGCAGCCGATAGGCTTGTTGCACCGTACTGATGCTGACGCCGTGCTCCTGGCTCAGCGTGCGCACCGAAGGCAGGCGGTCGCCGGCCGGATACAGTCCTTGCTGGATGCGCTGGCTAAGAATGGCGGCCAGGGCGGCATAGCGTGTCATACAGATGCCTCTCGTTGAGTTGAATGCCGTAAAAACCGGTACAGATGCTTTCAAAGTAAAGCATTCAGCCTGTTTTTGGGTATGGCTGTATGAAAAAAATAACGCTGACGTGAATCTGTATTGTTTTTTTCTCGCACAGCATCATGACGGCAGAGTCAGTTGCCCAGGAGAACATGATGACCGTCTTGTCTATCGTAAAAGCCGCCATGCCGCGGCGAACATGGCTATCCCGCTGGCGTTTGTATCAACTGCGCCAGCGGACGCGAAGAGAGTTGCTGCTGCTGAACGACAGGCAACTGGCGGATATCGGCCTGACGCGAGCGGATGCGCGCCGCGAAGGGGATAAGCCTTTCTGGAGAGGGTGAGGAAAGCGGATGCTGAAATTATTGGGTAAGGCTTCATCGATCAACGTGCGCAAGGTGTTGTGGACCTGCCATGAGCTGGCGCTGCCGCTGGAACGGGAGGAGTGGGGCAGCGGCTTTCGCTCCACGCAGGAACCCGAGTTTTTGGCGCTCAATCCCAACGGCCTGGTGCCGGTGCTGATCGACGGCGCCCGAGTGCTGTGGGAGTCGAACACCATTTGCCGCTATCTGGCGGGGCGGGAAGTACGGCAAGATCTGCTGCCGCAGGCACCCGGCGCGCGGGCGGCGGTAGAGATGTGGATGGATTGGCAGGCCACCGATCTAAACGGTGCCTGGCGCTATGTGTTCATGTCGCGGGTGCGCGGGCATGCGGATTATCAGGATGCCGCCAGCCTGGCCGCCGCCGAGTGCGAATGGAACCGGCTGATGGGCTTGTTGGACGCACATCTGGCGCAGCGCGGCCCTTACGCCGCCGGCGCCGTTTTTACGTTGGCGGACGTGGTGCTGGGGTTGTCGCTGAACCGTTGGTTGATGACGCCGTTCGAGCGGCCGCATTATGCGGCGCTGGCGGACTATCAGCAGCGCCTGCTGCAACGTCCCGGCTACGTGCGGCACGGCGCCAACGGTTTACCGTGATATGAAATAAATGGTTCATTTTATCTCGTCCGGATACGACACTGCCGTGTCCGGACTTTCTCCGTTGCATCATCCCGTCAAGGTTTCATGAACGTCATCACGAATATGAACTTTATTTTCCCGTGTGCTTGTTATTGAAATTTATATTCCATATAAACCCGTTATCAACCGGCGCGTTTCATTGAGCGGCGCCTGGTTCTACGCAGGATTTCTGTCACGGGAGAGAATGATGAAACAGGTACGCGTTGGGTTAATCGGCACCGGCTATATCGGGCGTTGTCACGCTATCGCCTATGCGCAGGCCGCCACGGTATTCCCCCTCAAGGGGGAACTGGTGCTGGAGATGCTGGCGGAGGTGACGCCCGAGCTGGCGGCGCAGCGCGCCGCCGAATTCGGTTTTGCGCGCTCGACCGGCGACTGGCGGCAGCTGGTGGCCGATCCGGCGATCGACGTGGTGGACATCTGCGCGCCCAATTTCTTGCACAAAGAGATGGCGCTGGAGGCGATATGTCACGGCAAGCACGTGTATTCGGAAAAGCCGCTGGCGCTGGACGCCGCCGACGCGGCGGAGATGGTGCAGGCCGCTCGCGCCAAAGGTGTGAAAACGCTGGTCGGTTTTAACTACATGAAAAACCCCACCAGCCAACTGGCGCGCGAAATTATCGCCAACGGCGAAATCGGTGAGGTGGTGCATTTTTACGGCACCCACAATGAGGATTACCTGGCCGACCCACGCACGCCGATCGACTGGCACTGCCGCCGCGCCAGCGCTGGGCTGGGCGCGCTCGGGGATCTGGCGGCGCACATCGTCAATATGGCGCACTACCTGGTGGGCGATATCGTGGCGGTTTCCGGCGATATGCAGACCGTGATCAAACAGCGCCCGGATCCGCAAGACCCGACGCGTCTGCACCCGGTGGAAAACGAAGACCAGGCCAGTGCGCTGCTGCGTTTCGCCGGCGGTGCGATGGGCACTATCGAAACTTCGCGCATCGCCTGCGGGCGCAAGATGGGGTTGACCTATGTGGTCACCGGCACCAAAGGCACGCTGAGCTATACCCAGGAGCGGATGGCGGAGCTGAAGCTGTATCGGCACGATGAACCGGCGGAGCGGCAGGGGTTCAAGACGCTGCTGGTGGGGCCAAAGCACCCGGACTACGCGGCGTTTTGCATCAGCGCCGGGCACGGCATCGGTTTTAACGATCAGAAGACGGTGGAGATCCGCGATCTGGTCAACGGCATCGCCGCAGGCGACCGCATGTGGCCCGACTTTGAAGAGGGGTGGAAGGTGTCCTGCGTGCTGGATGCGATAGCTGCCTCCGCCGAACAGCGGCGCTGGCTGGAGATCAACCGCGATTGAAAATGAAATGGCGCTCTCCCGTGGACAGCGCCATTAATTTATTATGCTGTTAGCTTAATACCTTATTAAGTTAATTTTATAATAAGTTATTGGCTTGATAGCTTAGAACGAGAAACACGAACAGCCGAACGCGCCCCAGAAGGCATTCTCATCCGACACCGGGATGCTGGAGCGGCGCGCGATGTCATGCTGGTGTGCGTGCACGCCGCACGGGCCGCAGCATTGATGCGCCTGGCTCAATACCCCGACGCGGGCCGCCGCCGACGGCGGTGCGGAGCGGTAATGGCCCGGCACCTGGGTGACCGGCGACCAGTCCGGCAACACCGGCAGCGGTGGCGGCGCCAGTGGCGAGAAGCTGCCGGCGGCATAGACCACTTTGCCGTCCACCACCGTCATGACCGACTCGATGCCTTTGATCTGCTCTTCCGGCACGCTGAAGTAGTCCTGCGACAGCACCGCCAAATCCGCCAACTGACCGACCTTGATCTGGCCTTTCTTGCCCTGTTCGGTGGAGAACCAGGCGCTGCCCTGCGTCCACAGCATCAGCGCCGTTTCGCGATCCAGCCGGGCGTTGTCGTCGTACATCGCCATGCCGCCGACGGTGCGGCCGGAAACCAGCCAGTACAGCGCCGTCCACGGGTTGTAGCTGGCGACGCGGGTGGCGTCGGTGCCCAGCCCGACCGGCAGCTCGGCCGCCAGCATTTTCGCCACCGGCGGCGTATGTTTGGTGGCTTCGATGCCGTAGCGGTCGGCGAAATACTCACCCTGGAACGCCATGCGGTGCTGCACCGCAATGCCGCCGCCCAGCGCCTTGACCCGCTCGATGTTGCGTTCGGTAATGGTCTCGGCGTGATCGAACAGCCAGTGCAGTCCGTTGAACGGAATGTCGCGGTTCACCTTCTCGAACACGTCCAGCATGCGGCTGATGGATTCGTCATAGGTGGCGTGCAGGCGGAACGGCCAGCGGTGCTCGACCAGATGGCGCACCACCCGCTCCAGCTCGTCTTCGGTGCCCGGCGGCAGATCCGGGCGCGGCTGCAGGAAGTCTTCGAAGTCGGCGGCGGAAAACACCAGCATCTCGCCGGCGCCGTTATGGCGGTAAAAGTCGGTGCCCTGACCCGGCTTGAGCATATCGGTCCACAGCTCGAAGTCTTCCAGCTCCTGCTTCGGCCGCTGGGTGAACAGGTTATAGGCGATGCGGATGGTCAGCTGCTTTTTCTCGTGCAGCTCGGCGATCACCTGATAGTCCTCCGGGTAGTTCTGGAAGCCGCCGCCGGCGTCGATGGCGCTGGTGAGGCCGAGACGGTTCAGCTCGCGCATAAACTGGCGGGTGGAGTTGACCTGCTGCTCCAGCGGCAGCTTCGGCCCTTTTGCCAGCGTAGCGTACAGGATCATGGCGTTGGGTTTGGCGATCAGCATGCCGGTCGGGTTGCCGTTGGCGTCGCGTTGGATCTCGCCGCCCGGCGGGTTCGGCGTGTCTTTGGTGTAGCCGACCACCTTCAGCGCCGCGCGGTTGAGCAGCGCGCGATCGTAGAGGTGCAGAATGAACACCGGCGTGTCCGGCGCCGCCTGGTTGATCTCGTCCAGCGTCGGCATGCGGCGTTCGGCGAACTGGAATTCGGTCCAGCCGCCGACCACCCGCACCCACTGCGGGCTTGGCGTGCGCAGCGCCTGCTCTTTCAACATGCGCAGGGCGTCGGCCAGCGAAGGCACGCCTTCCCAGCGCAGCTCAAGGTTGTAGTTCAGGCCGCCGCGGATCAGGTGCAGGTGCGAGTCGTTCAGGCCTGGAATGGCGGTGTGGCCGTGCAGGTCGATCACCTGGGTTTCCGGCCCGGCGTGTTGCATGACTTCGCCTTCGCTGCCGACCGCCAGAAACTTGCCGTCGCGGATGGCGACCGCCTGTGCGGTAGGATTTTTGCGATCGACGGTGTGAAACTTGCCGTTGGTGATGATCAATGAAGCGTGGTGGTTCATAACATTCTCCCGGCGAACCGCCTAGCGGCGGGTCAGCCATTGATGAAAAACGCGAGTCACGATAGGCATCCACAGGTACACCACCAGGGCGACCACGGTGGCGTCATTGAGAAAATGGCCGAGCAGCGTGCCGTCCAGCTGCGGCAGCACCAGCCCCCAAAACCAGGGCACCAGATTGGTGGATGGAAAGATCACCAGCAGGGTGATGATGAATTGCTTCCACTGGGGCGGCTGGCGCACGCTGGGGTTGGGCGGGGTAAACCAGAACTCCGCGCCGGGGCGGATCTCGATATGGTCGTTCTCCAGCAGCAGCGGGGCGACCTCTTCGATGTATTGCTTGCGCAGCGGCGAGTGGATCCAGCGGTACAGGTTGTCGAGATTGTCGAAGCGCACCAACACCGTATAGGCCTGTTCATCGCCGGAAGGGCGGATAACGTTGACGCCCAGATGGCCGGTGAAGCTTGCGGCATCCGGCATGATGCGGTTCAGCCAGGCCTCATAGGCTTGCTCGTTCCCCGGCGCCAAACGGTGGGTGATCACCAGCGTGACATGCTGCGGATGGGCCATAAAACCAACTCCTGAAAATACCCCGGCACAGGGCCGGGGCAAGGGGGGATTATTTCACCGTGCGCGCCGGTGCGTGGTGCACCATGGTGTAAGCGTAGTCGACACCCATGCCGTACGCGCCGCTGTGTTCGCGCACCAGCGCCATCACCGCGTCGTAGGTGTCTTTGCGCGCCCAGTCGCGTTGGTATTCCAGCAGCACCTGCTGCCAGGTGACCGGTACGGCGCCGGCCTGCACCATGCGGTCAATCGAACGTTCGTGCGCATCGACGGACGTGCCGCCGGAGGTGTCGGTCACCACATACACTTCATAGCCGGCTTCCAACGCCATCAGCGCCGGGAAGGTCAGGCACACTTCGGTCCACAGCGCGGAGATCACCAGCTTTTTGCGGCCGGTGGCTTCCACGGCTTTGACGAAGGCCGCGTCTTCCCAGGAGTTCATCGAGGTGCGTTCAATCGGGGTGATTTCAGGGTGTACCGCCAGCAGTTCCGGCCAGATGTAGCCGCTGAAGCTTTCGGTTTCGACCGAGGTGAAAAGGGTGGGGACGTTGAAAATCTTGCCTGCCTTCGCCAAACCAACAACGTTGTTTTTCAGTTGCTGACGATCAATATTAGCCACGCCGAAGGCCATTTGTGGTTGATGGTCGATAAAAATCAGTGCGGAATTGTCTTTATCAAGCAGTTGAAACTTGGACATAATTTACCTTCCCAGTGATATTTCGGTTGAACATCTGATGAGTGTAACGCCGATAAAACCCATGGTAGGCAGAGGGCGATTTCAAAGATACCGCAGAATTTTTGCCGACTTGTTGAGTTTTTTTATACACGGGAGAAAGCATGAGATTAAACCTGGAAGCGCTGCTGATTTTGGACGCGCTGGACCGGCACGGATCTTTCGCCGCCGCGGCCGCCGCACTGTTTAAAACCCCTTCAGCACTGAGCTATATGGTGCAAAAGCTGGAGAACGATCTCGACATCACCCTGCTCGATCGCTCCGGGCATCGGGCGAAGTTCACCGATACCGGCAAGCTGATGCTGGAAAAGGGGCGGGTGCTGCTGCGGGCGGCGCAGGATCTGGAACAACAGGCGCGCTATGTCGAAAACGGCTGGGAAAGCGAGATCACGCTCGGGATTGACGCCTCTTTCCCGTTTGCCCGCCTGTTGCCGCTGATCGACGAGTTCTACCAACAGCATCACCATACCCGGCTGCGCTTCAGCCACGAGGTGCTGGCCGGCTCCTGGGAGTCGCTGGTCTACGGTTGCGCCGACATTATCATCGGCGCCATCTGCGAGCCGCCGTCGCGGGTGGGCTATGCGTTCAGCAGGCTGGGGCAGCTGGATTACGTGTTCGCCGTCGCGCCGCAGCATCCGCTGGCGGCATTGCCGGAACCCTTGCCGAAGGACGAAATCCGTCAGCACCGGGCGGTGGTGGTGCGCGACACTTCGCGGGTCAACGCGCCGCAGAGCCTGAATCTGCTGGAAGAGCAGGATACGCTGACGGTGTTCGGCTTCGACGCCAAGCTGCAGGCGCAGCTGGCCGGGCTGGGCTGCGGCTATCTGCCGCGTTCCTTGGCGGAACCTTACCTGAACAGCGGCGAACTGGTGGCGAAACGCGTCGAGTCTGAACGCTGCAGCGACGTCGCCTATTTCGGTTGGCGGGAAAGCGCCAGCGGCCTGGCGGCCAAATGGTGGCGCGAACGGCTGCAGCGCTACGCGGATGACGGCGAGGCCTACCCTTCGGGGCAGTAAGCGCCGTCATATAAGGATCAACAACCCGATAAGGACATAGGGAATGAAAAAGAGACTAAGTCTGTTGGCGCTGCTGCTGTTGAGCGGTTGCGGTACGAGCGCCGGGCGTCAGGCCGGCATACCGTTACCGGCGCCGCAGGCTGAAGCGTTGGCCACGACGCCGCTCAGCTATCCGGTGCGGGTGCATAATGCGGTGAGTCGCGAACTGCGTTTGCCGGAGCACGCGCGCGGGCAACGATGCACCATCGGCATTCGTCTGCTGCCGAACGGCAAGCTGGCGAGCAGCAAGATCGTAAGAGGCGATGCGCCCCTGTGCGCGGCGGCCAGCGCGGCGGTGCAGCAGGCGCAGTTTCCGCCGATGGCCAGCGCGACCGAATACGCGCTGTTCAACGCCGTGGTGCTCGATTTTGTTCCCTGAAAACCTATGACCGACGGGCCGCTTGCGCGGCCCGTTTTTTCTCGTTTCGCCGTTTGCATCTTCGCGCTTTTCCGCCAATAGTGTTCTCCGGACATGCAGCAAGGCGATTTTTCATTGGCCGGTCAACGGGAGAAAAAGGCATGAAAGGCGAGCATCATTATCAGGTGGCGGTCACCTGGCAGGGGAATTTGGGCGCAGGCACCGAAGATTACCGCGCCTATGGGCGCGATCACCTGATCGGCGCCGTGGGCAAGGCAGATATCGCCGGTTCAGCCGATCCGGCCTTTCGCGGTGACGCGACGCGCTGGAATCCGGAGGATTTGCTGGTGGCTTCGCTCAGCGCCTGTCACAAATTATGGTATCTGCATCTGTGCGCTACCTCGGGCATTTCCGTACTGGCCTATCAGGACAACGCCGTTGGGGTGATGCGTGAAGATGCGGCGCGCGGCGGCTTTTTCACCTCGGTGACGCTGCGGCCGCAGGTCACGGTGCGCGACGGCGACGATCTGCGGCTGGCGCAACAGCTGCACGAGAAGGCGCATCACCTGTGCTTTATCGCCAACTCGGTGAATTTCCCGGTGGCGTGCGAGCCGCAGGCCGAGTACGCAACCCGCTGAATTTTCACTTAGCTTTGCCATTTTCGTTATTTTGAACGCCGTTACGGCTCACGGATACTGGGGGGAAAATCCTCAACCGCGAGCCGCAGCATGTCCTACGCCCACTATTTGCATCCCGAACAGCGCGAACGCATCCGGCGGCTTCATCGGCGCTGGTATTGGCGGCTGGAGCTGCCCACCTGGGGAATGATGGCGGCAGTGTATGGCGGCTGGTTCGGCGTGGCGCACTATTGGCAGGCGTTGGGCCCGTGGCTCGGCGCACCGGCGCTTGTCCTGCTGACCACCTGGTACCTGTCGTTGCAGCATGAGCTGATCCACGGCCATCCGACGCGCTGGCCGCGCGTCAATCAGCTGTTCGGCCTGTTGCCGCTGGCGGTGTGGTATCCCTATGGGCTGTATCGCGATTCGCATCTGCGCCATCACCGCAACGATCACCTGACCGACCCGCACGAAGATCCCGAGAGCTACTATTTCAGCGCCGCGCAGTGGCGGCGCTATCCTCGCCTGTTGCCGCGGCTGGCCGCCGTGCGCAATACGCTGATTGGCCGAGTGTTGTTCGGCCCGGCGCTGGATATCGTCGCCACGCTGTTCGGCGCCGTGAAGACGCTTGCGGCGGGCGATCTGCACGCCTGGGCGATGTGGCTGACGCATCTGTCGCTGTTGGCGATGCTGCTGAGCTGGCTGCAGACGCAGGGCATCGGCGCGGCGTTTTATCTGTTGGCCATCAGCTACCCGGCGCTGGCGCTGACCAAGGTGAGATCGTTTTTTGAGCATCGTGCCGTGGACGCACCGCAGGCACGTTCTATTATTAATGAGGCGGGCTGGCCGTGGCGGCTGCTGTTTCTCAATCTGAACTACCATTTAGTGCATCACGATCTGCCCGGTTTGCCCTGGTATGGCCTGCGCGAAGTCTATCTGGCGGAACGCGAGGCGTATCAGCGCCGCAGCCAGGGATTCGTCGCGCAGGGTTATGGTGAGTGGCTGCGCGATTACGCGCTGACGCCGATCGACGTCGGCGTGCATCCGCTGAGCGCCGGTGAACGGCGTGAGGAACGCGATGCCCTGCCGAAGAAAAAATTTATTGCGCGCTGGAAGCGCGTTTCTCAGGATTTTCCAACCGAACTGGCCCATGAGCCGGAAAACGTATAACCAGAGGAAAAGTATGGCAATCACCTTATCACGCGGACGTTCCTTTGCTGTCGCACTGACGCTGCTGGCCACCAGCGGTCTGGCGCAGGCGGCCGACTCGGTGCGCGTCGGCTCCAAGATCGATACCGAAGGTTCGCTGCTCGGCAACATCATCGTGCAGGTGCTGGAAGCCAATGGCATCAAAACCACCAACAAGCTGCAGCTCGGCACCACCAAGGTGCTGCGTGGCGCCATCACCTCCGGCGAGATCGACATCTACCCTGAATACACCGGCAACGGCGCGTTTTTCTTCTCTGATGAGAAAGATCCGGCGTGGAAGAACGCCCAGGCCGGTTTCGAGAAGGTGAAACAGCTCGACTACGACAAAAACAAAATCGTCTGGCTCGATGCGGCGCCGGCCAACAACACCTGGACCATCGCCATTCGGCAGGACGTGGCGGACGCCAACCATCTCAAAACGCTGGCGGATCTCGGCAAGTGGATCAACGGCGGCGGCAAGTTCAAGCTGGCGGCCTCGGCGGAGTTTATCGAGCGGCCGGATGCGCTGCCGGCATTCCAAAGCGCCTACGGCTTCAAGCTGAATCAGGATCAGCTGCTGTCATTGGCCGGCGGCGACACGGCGGTGACCATCAAGGCGGCGGCCGAGCAGACCTCCGGCGTCAACGCGGCGATGGCCTACGGCACCGATGGCCCGGTAGCGGCGTTGGGGCTGCAGACGCTGGCGGACCCGAAAGGCGTACAGCCTATCTACGCGCCGGCGCCGATCGTGCGCGAGGCGGCGTTGAAAGAACACGCCAACCTGCCCGAGTTGCTGAAACCGGTGTTCGCCTCGCTGGACGGGCCGACGCTGCAAAAGCTCAATGCACAGATCGCCGTGGAAGGGCAGGACGCCAAACAGGTGGCGGCCGCTTACCTGAAAGAGAAAGGGTTTGTTAAGGGATAACGCCGAGGTGCCCCCTCTGTCGCCGGGAGAGGGGGTGAACCGATGGAGCCGGAGAGTTTCTTTGATTATCGCCGTAAAACATCGCGTCTTGTTGACGCTGTTCATGCTGTTGCTGCTGGCCGCCTTCGGCCTGCCGTTCCTCAGTTACGCCCCCAATCGTCTGTTGTCGGGTAAAAGCCTTTCCTTGTACTCCCTGCTGCACGGCCCGGCGCTGTGGCTGCTGTTGCCGCTGGCGACATTGGCGATCCTCAGCCTGCTGCCGCCGACGCGGGGGCGTGCGCTGCTGGCGGCGTTGGCCGCCTGTGGTGTACTGACGCTGGCGTTCTGGATCAGCGGCCAGGCCGCCGGACGTCTGGCGCAGGAGGGATCGCGGCTGGCTCGCACCTCCTGGGGCAGCGGCTGCTGGTTGACGATGGCGCTGAGCCTGCTGATCGCCGCCGACGCCATGGCGCGTCTCACGGCATCGCACCTGCGGCGGATGCTCGGCAATGCGCTGGTGCTGGTGCCGCCGGCGCTGCTGCTGTTCGGCCATCAGCTCGATCAGCTGTCGCTGCTGAAGGAGTACCATAATCGGCAGGAGGTGTTTGACGCCGCGCTGTTGCAGCACCTGACCATTCTGCTGGCGACGATGGCGCCTGCGCTGGCGATCGGTGTGCCGCTCGGGGTGCTGTGCTTTCGTTCCGAGCGCTGGCAGCGGCCGATCTTCTCCGTGTTGAACATTATCCAGACCGTGCCGTCGATCGCGCTGTTCGGCCTGCTGATCGCACCGCTGGCGGGGCTGGCGGTGGCGGTGCCCTGGCTGGCGGAACACGGCGTCAGCGGTATCGGCATGGCGCCGGCGATCGTGGCGCTGGTGCTGTACGCGCTGTTGCCGCTGGTGCGCAGCGTGGTGGCGGGGCTGCAAAGCGTACCGGCCGGCGTGATTGAGTCCGCTACCGGCATGGGGTTGACGCGCGGGCAGATCTTCCTGCGCGTGCAGCTGCCGTTGGCGCTGCCGCTGTTCCTGACCGGCGTGCGTATTCTGGCGGTGCAGACCGTCGGCATGGCGGTGGTGGCGGCGCTGATCGGCGCCGGCGGCTTTGGCGCCATCGTATTTCAGGGGCTGCTCAGCAGCGCGCTGGATCTGGTTCTGCTGGGGGTGATCCCGGTGGTCATGATGGCGGTCATCGTCGATTCGCTGTTTAAATTTTGGGTTTCAATCCTGGACGTATCGCGCCGATGATTCACTTTGAGCAAGTCAGCAAAATTTTTCAGGGCAAGCCGGCGGTGGACGATCTCACGCTGCACATCGACGAGGGCGAATTCACCGTGTTGATCGGCACCTCGGGCTCCGGCAAGTCCACCACGTTAAAAATGATCAACCGCCTGATCGAACACGATCGGGGCAAGATTTTCTTTGCCGGCGAAGAGATCCAGTCGTTTAAGCCGCAGGATCTGCGGCGGCGCATGGGCTACGCGATCCAATCGATCGGCCTGTTTCCGCACTGGACGGTGGAGGAGAACATTGCCACCGTGCCGCAGTTGCTGAAATGGCCGCGCGCGCGCATTCGCGATCGGGTTAGCGAACTGCTGGAGCTGTTGCATCTGGAGCCGGATCTGTTTCGCCGCCGCTATCCGCATCAGCTTTCCGGCGGGCAGCAGCAGCGGGTGGGTGTGGCGCGTGCGCTGGCGGCCGATCCCGAGGTGCTGCTGATGGATGAACCGTTCGGCGCGCTGGATCCGGTCACCCGTGCGGCGCTGCAGGCGGAGATCGCCCGCATTCATCAGCTCTCCGGCCGCACCATCGTACTGGTGACGCACGACATCGACGAAGCGCTGGGCCTGGCGGATCGTCTGGTGCTGCTCGACCAGGGGCGGGTGGTACAACAGGGCACGCCGCTGGAATTGCTGACCGCGCCGGCCAACAACTTCGTGCGTGACTTTTTCGGGCGCAGCGATCGCGGCATCAAACTGCTGTCGCTGGGGACGGTGGCGGAGCGGGTGCGGCCCGGCGTCGCCGTGGGCGAACCTATCGCCGCCGCCCTGAGCCTGCGCGAGGCGCTGTCGGTCTTTGTGGCGCGCGGCAGCGACTGCTTGCCGGTGGTGGATGAACGGGGCGAAGCGTTGGGGGTCTTGCATTTCAACGATCTGATCGCCGGGCAGGCGCTGTCATGAGCGGGCGCATCGGGCGCCTGCTGCGCGATCCGCTGCTCTGGACGCTGGCGCTGCTGTTGGCGCTGGTATTTGGCATGGATCATTTACGCGGTCTGTTCGCCGCCTGGTTCCCCGACCTGGATCGGCCAATTTACCAGCAAGACAGCTTCATCGCGTTGGTGGCAGCGCACCTGCTGCTGGTGGCGATCTCCAGCCTGATCGCGGTGGCGATCGGCGTGGCGGCCGGTGTCGCCGTGACCCGGCGCAGCGGCCGGGAGTTTCGTTCGCTGGTGGAAACGGTGGTGGCGGTGGGGCAGACCTTTCCGCCGGTGGCGGTGCTGGCGGTAGCGGTGCCGGTGATGGGCTTCAGCGAACAGCCGGCGATCATCGCGCTGGTGCTGTACGGCCTGCTGCCGATCCTGCAGGGCACGCTGGCGGGCATCGAATCGGTGCCGCCCGCCACGCGCGAGATCGCCCGCGGCGTAGGGATGAGCGCCTGGCAAATTCTGTGGCGGGTGGAACTGCCGCTGGCGGCGCCGGTGATTGTCGCCGGGATCCGCACCTCGGTGATCATCAATATCGGCACGGCGGCCATCGCTTCCACCGTCGGCACCAAGACGCTCGGTTCGCCGATCATCATCGGCCTGAGCGGGTTTAACACCGCCTATGTGATCCAGGGCGCGGCGGTAGTGGCGCTGTTGGCTATTATCACCGATATGCTGTTTGAACGTTGGGTGCGTTATCTCACCGCCTGGCGTCAGCAGACGCTGGCGACCACTCCGGCGGGGTAAGGGGGAAATGATGCAGGTGTCTCTACCGATGTACGGCGTTGGCCGGGAGCAGGCCGAATCCTTCTGGCAGGTTCTGCGCGACAAACTGCTGCGGCTGGGGTTGCCGGCCGCGCCGGAGCAGCTCAGTTGGCCGGACGATCTGGCGCAGCACTGGCGGCGCGAGGATCTGCTGCTCAGCCAGACCTGCGGTTATCCGTTGGTCAGCAGCCTGCCGCAGGTGCAGCTGATCGGCACTTACCATTACCGGGTTGAAGGGTGCGACGGGCCGAATTATCGCAGCTGGCTGGTGGTGCGCGCCGACGATCCCGGCGAGCGGCTGGCGGATTTTCGCGGCCGGACGGCGGCCTATAACAGCACCGATTCCCAGTCCGGCTACAACGGCCTGCGCGCGTTGATCGCGCCGCTGGCGCAGGACGGGAAATTCTTCGGCGCGGCTATCGCCTCCGGCGCGCATTATCAGTCGCTGAAGCTGATCCGCAGCGGGCAGGCCGATATCGCCGCCATCGATTCCATCAGCATGGAACTGCTGCGCCGCGCACAGCCGCAAGCGTTGGAAGGGCTGAAAATCATCGGCCGCACGGCGGCGGTGCCGGGTTTGCCGCTGATCACCGCCGCGGGCACGCCGCCGGAGCAGCTGGAAATTCTGCGCGCCGGCGCCCGAGCGATGCTGGATGAGGCGGTCAGCGACCGCCTGCTGATCGGCGATTTCAGCCTGGTGCCGCGTTCGGCCTACCAGATTATCACCGTGCTGGAACAGCAGGCTGCCGCGCAGGGCGTGACGGCGCTCTAGCCGCCGTTACAACAGGCCGCCGCCGTCGATGTCGATCACGCTGCCAGTGACGAAGCCATTCTCCATCGCCAGCAGGTAACCCGCCGCGACGTCGGCCGGCTGGCCGATGCGACCGACTGGCAGACTGCCGCCAACCCGTTCGAACAGTGCCTGACGCTGTGCGGCGCTCATGCCGTCATAGGCTTCGGTGGCGGTGATGCCGGGGCTGACCACGTTCACCCGCCGCGGCGCCAGCTCCTTCGCCAGCTGTTTGCCGGCCGCTTCCAGCGCGGCATTGATGGCGGTTTTGACCAGCTGGCCGCCGAGGTATTTACGCGACAGCTGACCGGAGGTCAGGGTGATGGAACCCTGCGGCGCCAGCGTCGGCAGCGCGGCCTGCACCGCGCGCAAACTGCCCCAGAATTTGACGTTGAAGTCGGCCTGCGCCTGTTCAAGGGCGGTCTCCGCCAGCGGTTTCGCCTGCACCAGCGGCCCGGCGGTGATCACCAGATGGTCGAAAGCGCCGACGGCGGCAAACAGCGCCTGCAGCGACGTTTCATCGGCCAGATCGGCCTGCATCAGGCGCAGCGCACCGTTTTTCTCCTCGGCCTGAGGAAGGCGGCGCGAAGCCAATACCACTTCAGCACCGCGCGCCGCCGCCGCGTAGGCCACCGCGGCGCCAATGCCGCTGGTACCGCCCAGGATCACCAGCTTTTGTCGTTTCAGGGGGGAATCGGGAATCGTCATGTTAAGGCCTCTTTTAGGGTAAGTTTCAACGTGATCTATCTTTCCTGATTGAAAATCACCTAACAATCGGCCTTACTGACAAACACTTGTTAATGAATTTTAAAGATCATGCCGCGCTAAAGCGGGCGTTTAACTTCTGATCCACGATAATCTCGAAATCGGTAAACAGCGCGCGGGGTTTCACCGAACGCCCCTGTTTTTCCAGCGCCACCAGGCCGTGCCCGCTCAGCGTTTTCAGCGTGGTTGACAGGTTGCTGACCTGGCGGCCCGACAGTTCGGCCAACTGACTGATGGTCTCTGGGCGGGCTGTGTCGATCAGACGCAGCAGGGCGATATTCTCGTTGCTGAGCACCTGGGCCAGCGCAATCATCGACGTGAACCACACGTTGGGCTCACGCTCCTGCGGCTGATATTCCCCTTTTGCGATCGCCAGTATGCGTTTGCGAATCAGTTCTTCAGGCATCACGCCAATCAGTGCTTTCATCATCAACCTCGATTTTCTCTCTTGCGTATGACTTCATCTATCCGGGTAAAAAAATCCTCCACCAACTGATAAGCGGAATAAAACTCGTAGGGTGAGCCTTCGTCCGTTGGGGAGTCGTGTTGGTGATCGTAAACGACGCGGCCAGAAAACTTTCCTTTGCGGGGCGTTTTAATGGCATGCGCGTTATCTATGCCAAAAATCCGGGTATTGTGGTTATCATGCAGGGTCAAATTGTAACGGATGCCATGAGGGATAAAGGCCGTTTGGGTCACCGTCCAGGCCTCTATTTTCCACCAATAGCCATCCTCACGATTAACCCGCGTGCCATGCAGGCTAAGGATGTAGTCCAGTCCATTGCGTTCATCCATTGCTCAAAACTCCATCTGTTATGATCTAATCATAATCATTGGGCGTTTTATCGTCAACCCGCCATGCCGCGAAGTCGGCTTTCTAAGAAGGGAAATGCATGACCTCATTTGTCGATCTCGAGGTGTTTGTCCGCACGGTGGATGGCGGCAGTTTTTCCGCTGCCGCGCGCGCGCTGGATATGACGCCGGCGGCGGCCAGCATTGCGGTGAAAAGGCTGGAGCAGCAGCTGGGCGCGCGGCTGTTGGTGCGTTCAACGCGCAGCCTGAGGCTGACGGAGGAGGGGGCGCGCTATCTCGACAGCGCGCGCCTGGCGTTGGGGGCGTTGGCCGAAGGAGAGCAGGCGATCCGCGAGAAGCATCAGGGGCTGTCCGGGGTGCTGCAGATTTCCGCGCCGTCGGATTTCGGTCGCAATCTGCTGCTCGGCTGGCTGGATGAGTTTCGGCTTCAGCACCCGCATATTCAACTGCAGCTCCTGATCAACGATCGGCAGGCCGACCTGTTTCGCGAGCCAGTGGACGTGGCGTTGCGTTTCGGATCGCTGGCCGACTCTTCGCTGGTGGCGCTGCCGATCTTGCCACAGCATCGGCGGTTGATCTGCGCCAGCCCGGATTACCTACGGCGGCACGGCGAGCCGCAAACGCCGGCCGATTTGGCCAGGCACAGCATTCTGGTGTATCAACCCAGCGGCAAACGGCAGGTGGAATGGCGGCTGTGGCGCGGTGAGGAGCTGGTCGAAGTGCCGCTGAACGGCAGCTATTTTACCGATGACGGCGAGGTGGCGCGGCGCTGGGCACTGGCCGGGCACGGCGTGGTGCGCAAGTCGGCGATCGACGTGGCGGCCGACATTCGCGCCGGGCGGCTGGTGCAACTGTTGCCGGAATGGCGCAGCGACGCGGTGCCGATCAATCTGGTCTGCCCGCATCGCTCGCAGATCTCGGAGCGCGTCAGGCAGCTGCAGCGCTTCTTACAGCAGCGCTGCCAGCGTTGGATGGACGATCACTTGGCCTGAAGGGTTTCGGTTTGCGCCGGCGTGGCGGCGGCGTCCCCGGCAGGCGCGCTTTCTTCGTGCGGGGTGGTGGAACGGGTGTAGATGTTCAGCCCGGCGAGGAACACGCCGCCCAGAGAACCGAAGGCGCACAGGGCGATGACGATGACGAACGCTTTTTTCAGCATAGGAATAATTTCGCAGGTTGCTTGGAACAGCGGGAATTATAGCCCCTTCGCCGGGTGAAACAAGAATCGTTTTTAACGGCGGCCCGCAGACCGCCCTTTGTGATCGCTACCGCTCGCTGTCGATGGCCTGCACGCGGGCCGGGCGGGCGAACAGGTATTTTCCCAGCGTCACCAGCACCACCGCCGCCACGATGATCACCAGCGCCAGCCACTCGCGCGGCGCCAGCGATTCGCCGGCAAAACCGATGCCGAGCAGCACCGCCACCACCGGGTTGACGTAGGCATAGCTGGTGGCGACCGCCGGGCGCACGTTCTTCAACAAGAACATATAGGCGCTGATCGCCAGCATCGAGCCGAAGACGATCAGATACCCCAGCGCCAGAAAGCCGCTGGCGCTCGGCATCTGAGTCAGGTGCTCGCCGCTCAGTTGGCTGGCGACCAATAACACTACGCCGGCCACCAGCATCTCCGCCGCACCGGCCATCGGCCCGGCCGGCAGCGAGATGCGCGATCCCAATACCGACCCAAAGGCCCAACTGGCCGACGCCAGCAAGATCAGCAGCGCGCCGGTCGGGTTGCCCACCAGGTTGTTGCCGGTGTTAAGCAGCACGATGCCCACTAGCCCGAGCGCGATGCCGGCCCATTCCAGTTTGGTGTTGCGCATGCCCCACAGCAGGCTGAAGCAGAGGGTGAACAGCGGTACCGTCGCCACCATCACCGCCGCGATGCCGGAGGGCACGTGTTGGTGTTCCGCCACCGTCACCAGGCCGTTGCCCACCGCCAGCAGCAGAATGCCGATGACGCCGGCGGCCAGCCACTGCTTCGGCGTCGGCAGCGCGTGACCGCGCCAGGCCAGGAAACCGAACAGCACGATGCCGGCTGTCAGAAAGCGAATGCCGGCCATCATCAGCGGCGGCCACTGCGCGACGCCGAGACGAATGACGAAATAGGTGGAACCCCAAACGATATATAACGTGAACAACGCCCCGATCAACGGCAGGACGCTACGGCTTTGTTGGCTAAGCATAGGATTGTATTTTGCAGGGATGATTATTATTAGAACGCTCAGTAAACCCGATCGGGCAACCGATAAGCAATGGCCTTCGGCATTATTTTTCCGGCTGCCGAAAGCCGTTCAATGGTCCTGCTGTTTCCACCGCAGCCAGCTGACTGCCGGCAGGTAAATCGACCAGCCGATGGCCAACAGCAGCAGCATGAACTCCGGCGGCACGCCGGGCAGCAAGGCGTCCAGCTTCCAGGACACGGCGTAGGCGAAGGGGCCGACGGCGGCGCCCAACACCGCCAGCGGCCAGGGCGCCGCTCTGACCACGTCCAGCAGCCAATACCACCAGCAGCCGAAGCCGATCCACAGCGCGATGGTCCAGAGCGGCAGGCCGTGTTGCCCGCTGTAGTGCAGCACGCCGCTGTAGCTCCACAGCCCATCCATGCCGATACCGCCCAAGGCGGTCAGGGCCGCGCCTTTGCGGCGGGCTGCGGGGGTAAAGATCAATGCCAGCGCCGCGCCGGCGAGCAGTATGCCGTTGAGCCGATCGCGAGTCAGCAGCGCCAGCAGCCAGCAGACGCCCAGTCCCAGCGTCGCCAGCCAGAATCCGGCATGCGGCTTCTTCATCGTTCAACTCCCGTGGGGTTACTCTGCCGCTGCGCGCTAAACGCGCCGACGGATTTGCCAGAGCGGGCGCGAGGCCCGCCGTTTGCCTGAATGTTCGTTAATTAAACCTTAGAAGGGAAGGTGCAGGGTGCACAAGCAGAATAATCTGTACCGGTTGAAAACCGGGGCAAAAATCGGCGTTACAGGAGAGAAATCCGGTAGGCGCAGCGGCGCGAGCCGGCCAGAATGTGCTCGGCGCGTTCCACCTGGGCCTGCAGCACTTCGGTGAAGATGCTCAGTTCCGCCCGGCAGAAGCCCTGGCAGACGGTGGCGGCGGCGCAGATCGGGCAGTGGTTCTCCACCAGCAAGTAGGAACCGTCCTCTTCGCGGCCCCATTCGGCCATATAGCCTTCGCGGCAGCGGATTTCGGTCAGGCGCGCCACGCGCTCTTCCAGGTCAGCGGCGCCGATCATCGCCTGCTTGTAGTTGATGCGGTTTTCCTGCTCGCGGGTCTCGATCAGCACGTCGATCGCCTGTTCGCCCAGCTTGTCGCGCACGGTGCGCAGCAGCTGCACCGTCAGGTCCGCATGGGTATCGGGAAAGCGCGCGTTGCCGGCCGAGGTCAAATGCCACAACTGCACCGGGCGGCCCACGCCGCGCGTTTCGGCTACCGCTTCGACCAGTCCCTCTTTCGCCAGCTTGACGAACTGCTGGCGGGCCGCTTCACCGGTGGTGCCGAGCACCTTTCCTGCATCAGAAGCTTGCTGCGGGCCGCGGGTTTTCAATAGCGTCAGCAATCGGTCACTGACCGATTGTGCGGTGCCTCCGCCATTTTCCAAGTTTATTCTTGACATATTTCTCCGCCTCGCCCTAACTTATTCCAAGATAACTCTTGTTAAATTTAACGCAATCTCATGACCAACTCAATGCCATTCCTCTGAAAACAGGACGACAACCGTGATAACCCATGACGATAGCCGCTGGAGCGACCTTTTCTCCGGCAAAAATGCGGCCAGTGCGATCGCACTTTCGCTCGGCGTAGCGCTGCATGCCATCAATATTCTGGTCGCCACCACCATTCTGCCCTCGGTGGTGCAGGATATCGGCGGGCTGGATCTCTATGCCTGGAACACTACGCTGTTCGTGGTGGCGTCGATCCTCGGCTCCGCGTTGTCTGCCCGCTTGCTCAGCGGTTACGGCGCACGCAGCGCCTATCTGGTGGCTTCGCTGTTCTTCCTCGCCGGGGCGGCCCTGTGTGCGCTGGCGCCGAGCATGCCGGTGATGCTGATCGGCCGCACGGTACAGGGTTTCGGCGGCGGGCTGATCTTTGCGCTCTCTTACGCGATGATCAACCTGGTGTTCGAGCAGCGGCTGTGGCCGCGCGCCATGGCGCTCATCTCGGCGATGTGGGGCATCGCCACCCTGGTGGGGCCGGCGGTGGGCGGCATTTTCGCCGAACTGCACGCCTGGCGCTGGGCCTTCGGCATTCTGCTGCCGATCATGGCGCTGTACGCCGCGTTTACCTTTGTGATCCTGCCCAAGGGCAAGGCGCAGCAGGCGGCCGCGCCATTGCCGACCGCACAGCTGCTGTTGCTGACCGTGGCGGTGCTGGTGGTGTCCGCCGGCAGCCTGGCGCACAGCGCCTGGATCAACCTGGCGGGCATCGCGCTCTCGTTAGCGCTGATGGCCTGGCTGCTGAAACGCGAAGCGCACTCGCGCGCCCGCCTGTTGCCGCACGGCGCGCTGCAGCGCGGTTCATCGCTGGCGGCGCTCTACATCACGATCACGTTGTTGACGATCGGCATGACCAGCGAAATCTTCGTGCCGTATTTCCTGCAGCTGCTGCACGGCCAGTCGCCGCTGATCTCCGGTTATATCGCCGCCACCATGGCCGCCGGCTGGACGCTGTCCGAGATCCTCAGCTCCGGCTGGCGCGGGGCGGGCATTCGCCGGGCGATCGTCAGCGGGCCGCTGTTCGTGCTGGTGGGGCTACTGGCGCTGGCGATCCTGATGCCGGTACCGTCCGGCGGCCACTGGCAGGTGCTGACGCCGATCGTCATTGCACTGTCGCTGGTGGGGTTCGGTATCGGTTTTGGCTGGCCGCACCTGCTGACGCGCATTTTGCAGGTGGCGCCCGAAGCGGACAAAGATATCGCCGGCGCTTCGATAACCACGGTGCAGCTGTTCGCTACCGCGTTCGGTGCGGCGCTGGCCGGGATGATAGCCAACCTGGCGGGGTTGAACGATCCGGGGGGCGCGGCGGGTGCGGCGTCGGCGGCGCGTTGGCTGTTCCTGGCATTCGCGCTGGCGCCACTGCTGGCGGTATTCAGCGCCTGGCGCTGCGCGGCGATTGCACCACCGGGCGCCGAGACGGGCAATTTTGTACAAAACCCGCCCTCGCGCGAGTGCTAGAATGCCTCTCATTCAGCGGAGGTAGGCAAGATGAAGGCGGAAGGCGCAGCACGCAAAGCATCCCGGGAACAGGCCCATTTCATGCACGTCGACGATCTCGGCGGGCTGGAAGTGCTGCAGGCCACCTACCGCCGCCAGAGCTTCTCGCGCCATAGCCATGAAGGCTTTTGCGTGGGCGTCATCGACGACGGCGCCCAGCGCTTCTACCGCACCGGCGGTGAACACGTGGCGCCACTGGGCAGCATTATTCTGGTCAACGCCGACGACATCCACACCGGCAGTTCCGCCACCGAAGAGGGCTGGTCATATCAGGCGATGTATCCGACGCCGGAGCTGCTGGCCTTTTTGTCGCGCGATCTGAAAACCGGCGCCGGCGCGACGCCTTATTTCCCCAACCCGGTGGTGCATGACATCGGCCTGGCCGGTCAGCTGCGGATGGCGTTCAGCCTGCTGCGCAGCGATGAGAACCGGCTGATGAAGGAGACCATGGTATTCTCGGCGCTGACCTGGCTGATGTTGCGGCACGGCAAAAGCCGCATCGACCCTGCGCCGCAGAGCCGGGCGCAAAGCCAGGTGGCGCGGGTGAAAGCCTTTCTCGACGATTTTCCCGAGGCGGACATTTCGCTGCTGGAGCTGGCGGAGCGCGTGGCGCTCAGCCCTTATTACCTGCTGCGACAGTTTCAGCAGGCCACCGGTCTGCCGCCGCATGCCTATCAAATTCAGGCGCGGTTGCGCAAGGCGCGCGGCATGCTGAAGGCCGGCAGCAGCGTGCTGGACAGCGCACTGAGCTGCGGTTTTCACGATCAAAGCCATTTCCACCGCCATTTCCGCAAATCGATGGGCGTTACGCCGGGCGACTACGTCAAATCGCTGAAATAGCCGGGCAATCGGGTGCAATACCCGTGTGCACGCGCGCCGTAAGCTGGCTTCTTCAACCCAAGGAGAAGCGCATGACTGATTCAATCCCCCTCATCACACCGCCGTCCGCCCGCCTGCGCCCTGCGCTGCAGGGCGGGGCGGCGATCTTGCCGCTGTGCCTGGCGGTGGTGCCGTGGGGCGTACTGGCCGGATCGATGGCGATGCAAAGCGGCCTGACGCCGGCGCAGGGGCTGGGCATGTCGGCCATCGTGTTCGCCGGCGCGTCGCAGCTGGTGGCGATGGGCATGATCAAGGGCGGCGCCGGGCTGCTGGCGATCTTGTTATCGACCTTTTTCGTCACCGCCCAGCATTTTCTTTACGCGCTGCGGTTGCGCGAGCGCATCGCGCCGCTGCCGCTGCGCTGGCGGCTGGCGCTGGGGTTCTTGCTCACCGATGAGCTGTTCGCGCTGACCGGCGAACAGACGCCGGCGCGTTTTAACCGCTGGTATGCGCTGGGTGCCGGGCTGACCTTCTATTTGTGCTGGTTCCTCTCCACGCTGCTCGGCATTGTGGCCGCCGGCAGCGCCGGGGATCTGGACGGTTACGGGCTGGACTTTTCCATCGCCGCCACCTTTATCGCCATCGTGGTGCCGCTGGTGCGCAGCCTGCCGGTGTTGGCCTGCGTGCTGACCGCGCTGCTGCTTTCCATCGTGCTGCACCATTTTCAGACGCCGGGCGCATTGGTGATCGCCACCGTGGCGGCGATGCTGGTCGGGCTGCTGTGCAGCGGGGGGCGCGGATGATCTGGCTGACGATCGCCTTGATGGGGCTGGTGGTGTTCTTCAACCGCTACTGTTTTCTGGCTCCGGGGTTGCCGCTGCGCCTGTCGCCGCGCGTTAAGACCCTGTTGAGTTTTTCCGTACCGGCGGTGCTGACGGCGATTTGCGGGCCGATTGTCGCCTTCAGCGGCGACCAGCTGCGAGCCGCGCCGGACAATTCTTACCTGTGGGGCGCGGTGTTTGCGGTAATACTGGCATTTTTCCTGCGCAACATGCTGGCGGTGGTGTTGCTGAGCATGCTGATTTTCATCGCGCTGCGCGGCGTTTTTTAAAATCCGCTTGCCATATCTCTAATTTGAGATTATTTCTCTTATATGGGATTTTGACGCGGAGTATGAACGGTGGATAACGGTCTGGATCATGCCGACCTGAGGTTGGCGCAACGGCTGGCGGATTTGCGTCAGCAACGAGGGTGGTCGCTGGAGGTGCTGGCGCAGCGCACCGATCTTAGCCGGGCGACCCTCTCGCGGGTAGAGCGCGCAGAAACCAGCCCGACGGCGTCGTTGCTGAACCGGCTGTGCGCCGCCTACGGGCTGACCATGTCGCGCCTGCTGAGTGAAATCGAAGACGAACCGCCGGAGCTGCTGCGGCTGCAGCAACAGCCGGTGTGGGTCGATCGCGCCAGCGGTTTTCAGCGCCGCGCCGTTTCTCCTCCCGCCGCGCTGTATAAGGCCGAGTTTATCGAAGCCCGGCTCGATGCCGGCGCGCAGATCGATTACGACCTGCCGTCGATTCCGGCGCTGGAGCATCACCTCTGGCTGCTGTCCGGGCAGCTGGAACTGACGCTGGAAGGGCGCGTTTTCCGGCTGTCGCCCGGCGACTGTCTGCGCTATCGCCTGTTCGGCGCCTCCCGTTTCCATGTCCCCGGCGCTGAGCCGGCCCATTACACGCTCGTTATCTGCAGGCCCTAATCATGATTGAACTGCAACAGTGGGACGCCGGCGCGGCGCAAAGCGCCATTGCCGACTTGGCCGAGATGCTGCACGCCAGCGTAGCGCACGGCGCCAGCATCGGTTTCGTCATGCCCTTTACGCTAGAACAGGCGCAGGCGTTTTGGCAGGGGCTGCTGCCGGCCCTGGCGCGGGGAGAACGCGCGATGCTGGTGGCGCTCGCGCACGGCCGGCCGGTCGGCACCGTGCAGCTGCTGCTGGCGATGCCGGACAACGGCCGCCACCGGGCGGAAGTGGTCAAGCTGATGGTGCACCCGCAGGCGCGGCGGCAGGGCGTCGCGCGGCTGCTGATGCAGGAAGTGCAGGCGCTGGCGGCGCGCCATCAACGCAGCCTGTTGGTGCTGGACACCCTGAGCGGCAGCGCGGCGCAGGGGTTATACCGCCAATTGGGATTCGAGGCGGCGGGCGACATTCCGCAATACGCCCGCGCCAGCGACGGCGGGGCGTTGGAGGCCACCTGCTATATGTACAAACTGCTGTGAGGGTTAGCGCCCGCTCCAGGCGTTGATCGCCTGCTGGCGCACCTGCAATTTTTGCTGCGGCGTCAGCTTGTTGTAGTCGCGGGCCAGGCCGCTTTCCCAATCGCCGTACATCGGGTTGGGCAGCACGATGAATTCGGTGCCGAACTTACTCTGGTTCTCGCTGACGAACGCCCGGCGCTGCGCGTTATCCTGGTGGTAAGTCGCGGCGCCGAAGTCGTTCAGGTTGTCGCCCGCGTACACCACGATGTCATAACCGGCTTGTTTGATGGCGTCGAAGCGCGCCTGCTTATTGGAGGTGTCGGTGCTGAGCAGCACGGTTTTTTCCGACATGCCGGTGAAACCGAGTTTCTGCATGTTGGCCACCGTGGCGGCATATTCGCTCTGTTTGCGGTTCGAGACGTAGAACATCGTCCCCTGATGGCCGTTGACGTAGCGGGCGAACGACACCGCGCCCGGCACCGCGCGGGCCTGTTCGGCTCGCGTCCATTGGGCCCAGGTGGCGCCGTCGTACGGCTGGCCCTGCTGCGCCTGCCAGCCGGAGTAGGCGCTGTTGTCCAGCATGGTTTCATCCAGATCGACCACCACCGCCTTTTTGCGGCCCGGTGCGGCCCTGGCCTGATCGAAGGCGCGCTGCGCGCTGTTGAACGCCTGATGCGCCAGCGCCTGGTATTCGCCGGACTGCTGGAACCAGTTCACCGCCAGCACCGATTGATCCGCCAGCCGCTGCTGGACCTGCGCATCGGTGCGCGGCGGCTGCGCGCAACCGGCCAATGTCAGCAGCGCGACGCCAATCGCCGCGCCGAGGGTGAGTTTTCGTACCTGTTTTCCTGCCATCGTTATCTCTCGCTTTTTATTGTGGACTGTCCAGCAGCATATCCATCTCGAACTGACGCAGAGGATCCTGCCGCCAGCCAAGATGCGTAAAGAAGGGGGCGGCCACCTCCGGCACAAAGACGTTGGCGGTCAGCGGCAAAGGGGCGAACTGCGCCTGCAGCGCGGCCAGCAAGGTGCGGGCATGCCCCTGGCCGCGGTGCTGCGGCGGCACGTAGATCAGGCGCAGCCAGCAGTGCTCGGCGCCGGGCATCACCACGGCGTAAGCCTGACGATTGAGCGTATAGGCTCGCGGTTTGCCCGGCAGTTTGAACAGCGATTCGGGGGCGATCAGCCAGGGCAGGTCGGTGGCGCCTTCCGCCGTCAGGCGATGGCTGACGGTCAATGGATCGACCGCCTGCAGAGTCGCCGTGCCTGGCGGCATTTCCGCCGGCGCCTGGTGGCCGGTCAGGGTGCGCACGATGCGCAGCCCGGCGCCATGATACAGCGCCAGCGCGGCGTCGTTGCCTTCGATCACCTCCAGCGACAGCCGCCGATCGCCGCGCTGGCGGGCATCCGCCACCAGCCGCCGCATCAGCGCCTTGCCCAACCCCTGGCCGCGCATCTCCGGGCGCACGGAAAAGGCCGCCACCCGGCTGTGCTGGCCGCGGCGGGCGATCAGCGCCACCGCCACCGGTTCATGGCGATGGGTGACGATCAGGCTGTCGTTCAGGCTGAGGTCTTCGGCGCCGAAGCGGGCGGCGAAGGTCGGCCCGTCGACAACGAAGCGCACGATGTAGTTTTCAAAACAGTGGTTGAGGATGTTGGCCAGTTCGTCGCTGCTGTAGCGCAAGGCGTTGTGGTAATCGAAGCGTCCGTCGTTATGCATGGCTGATTCCGCTCGGGGGGAAAGCTATACATGTAGACCCGTTTGTTTGGCAAGGCAAGCCGGGGGATTCGTTGGCGGGAAAATAAAAACAAAAAAGCCGGACGCAGCCGCCCGGCGAAATAAAACTCTGGGTATCAAGTGACGCTAAAGTTTGCAGTGGTGGTTATTCATTCATCACATCAGAACTGGTAGGTCAGGGCGACGGCAATCACGTTGTCGTCTTTCAGACCCAGCTTGTTATTGCTGTCGAGCTGGTTGATTTTATAATCGACATAGGTCGACATGTTCTTGTTGAAATAGTAATACGCGCCCACGTCGATATATTTCACCAGGTCGGTATCGCCGATGCCTTCAATATCTTTACCCTTCTGCTGAACGTAACCCAGCGATGGACGCAGACCGAAATCGAACTGATATTGTGCAACCAGTTCCAGGCCTTCGGCTTTATTGGCGAAGCCGCTGACGGAGGTGGAACGGTTATTGATGGTGGCGGTGCCGGAAATAGGCGCGATGTTGCGGCTTTCCGAGTAGGTCGCGGCCAGGTAGACATCGTTATTGTCGTATTTCAGACCGGCGGCCCAGATATCGGCCTTGTCGCCTTTACCGAAGGTGCCCGCTTTCTGGCTGGCGGTACGGTTGGAAGAGGCATAGGCGGCGCCCACGCTCAGACCGTCGATGATTTCATAGCTGGAGGAAAGGCCCCAGCCGTCGCCGTTCGCCTTGCTGGCGGAGCGGCCGTCGTTTTCGTTTTTGCCCTGGTATTGTACGGCGAATTTCAGACCGTCGACCAGGCCGAAGAAGTTGTTATTACGGTAGGTGGCGACGCCGTTGGTGCGGCCGTTCATGAAGTTGTCGGTTTTGACGTAAGCGTCGTCGCCGAATTCAGGCAGCATATCCGTCCAGGCGCCGACGTCGTAAATAATGCCGTAGTTGCGACCGTAGTCGAAAGACCCGAAGTCTTTATATTTCAGACCGGCGAAGCCCAGACGCGTTTTAGTGTCTTTGGTGCCGTCAGATTCAGAATGGTTGGCGGCGATCTGATATTCCCACTGGCCGTAACCGGTCAGCATGTCATTAATCTGGGTGGCACCTTTAAAGCCGATACGAACGTAGGTTTTATCACCGTCGTTGCCGGCATCATCGGAGAAATAATGCAGGGCTTTCACACGACCGTAAAAATCGAGTTTGTTGCCGTCTTTATTGTAGATTTCTGCTGCCTGTGCCGCTTGCGCAAGTAAAAGTGCCGGAATAATAACGGCCAGAAGATTACGTTTCATGGGTTACCCTGCTTTATTCGATTAAAAGACGCTTATCATCAGTTGCATTACTGTTTTACTGTGCCGCCTGACTGTTGGCGGCGGAGAATTTTTACCGTAGTAATGTGATCTATTTATGACAAAAAATTCATTTTCATGTCGAACGATTAAAAAAGTCGCGCAAAGGGTGAATTTTTTCTTCAGCCGACGGTCAGCGGCTGGTCTACAGTTACCGATACCTTGTTTCGCTGCAGGAGGAATCATGCACGATACTTATACGTTGTTCGGTACGCAGGGCTGTGGCTCGACGATCGTGGCCGCCGCGTTGGTGTTGACCGCTTTCCCGTGGGGCTATGAGGAAGTGGACTACACGCAGGACGGCCCGGAGCGGGAGCGTCTGTTCGCCCTGAACCCGCTCGGCCAGGTGCCCACCTTAGTGTTGCCCAATGACGAAGTGATGACGGAGAGCGCGGCGATTATTCTGCTGTTGCACGATCGCGCGCCGCACGCCGAGCTGGCACCCCCTGGCGGTTCGCCGCTGTTGCCGCGTTTTCTGCGCTGGCTGTTGTTCATCAACGCGGAGATTTACCCCACCTTCACCTATGCCGACCATCCGCAGCGCTGGCAGCCGCAGGCGGCGGGGGCGGAACAGCTGAAAAACGCGGTAATGGCGTATCGCGAGCGCTTATTGCAGCAGCTGAACGCCGCCGCCGGCGCAGCGGGCCCGTGGTTTCTCGGCAAAAGCTTCAGCGCGTTGGATCTGTACGTGGCGGTGATGTGCAACTGGCGGCCGGGCCGTGTGTGGTTCCGGCAACACTGCCCGCGGCTGTACGCCATCGCCGAGCGGGTGGAGCAGCGGCCGGAGCTGAACGCGCTGTTGAGCGCCCATTTCGACGGCGTTGCCCCGCAGGTATCGTAAAATCCTCCCCGCCGCCGGCGGGGAACCCTCCCGTTTTTCTGAACCGAGCCTGCCGAAAATCCCGATTTTCACTCGCTGCGGCGGCGGGTAGCGTAAGGCTATCCGCAACTGACAGGAGAGTGTGATGCCATCAAAATCCCAGGCCGGGCAACAGGCGTTCGGCGATATCGCCCCCAAGCTGGCGCAGCTCAGCGACAGCGTCTTGTTTGACGATGTTTGGCAGCGGCCGGCGCTGAGCCCGCGCGAACGCAGCCTGATCACCGTCGCCGCGCTGGTGGCGCTTAACCGCGTGGAACAGCTGCCGTTTCACCTGCAGCTGGCGCAGCGCAACGGCGTGGCGCATCAGCAGCTGGCCGAGCTCATCACCCATCTGGCGTTCTACGCCGGCTGGCCCGCGGCGGCGTCGGCCGTGGCGCGCCTGCGCGAGCTGGAACAGGAGGACAACCATGCCGTTTAGCCGCATCGCCCTGCATCAGGGCAAGTCCGCCGACTATCTGCAAACCTTGTCCGACAGCCTGCATCAGGCGCTGGTGGAGGCCTTCGAGGTGCCGCCGGCGGACAGGTTTCAGGTTATCGATCAATACCGCCCTGGCGAACTTATCTACGATCGCGATTATCTCGGTGGGCCGCGCAGCGCGGATTTCGTACTGTTTTACATCACCGCCGGGCGGCCTCGCGACACCGACACCAAGCGGCGCTTCTACGGGCGGCTGGCGGCGCTGCTGGCGGAAAACCTGCGGCTGAATCCTGAGGATGTGATGGTGGTGATCACCACCACCCAGCGGGACGAGTGGTCGTTCGGTGCCGGGCGCGCTTCGATGATCGATCCGCAGGCGTAACTCGGGCTGACGTCGCCGGCGGTCTGTGGGACAATAGCGCCATCATTTCGTTTAGATAAGAGTTGAATGGCGCTCTCCTCCGCAGTTAAAGATCAGATTGGCCAGTGGTACAAAGCCCTGCAGCAGCAAATACCGGATTTTATTTCCCGCGCGCCCCAGCGCCAGATGATCGCCGAGGTGGCGAAGACGCTGGCCGGCGACTACCCGCGCCATCTGGCGATCGAGGCGCCGACCGGCGTCGGCAAAACGCTGTCTTACCTGATCCCGGGCATCGCCGTCGGGCGGGCGGAGAGCAAGCCGCTGGTGGTGAGCACCGCCAACGTGGCGTTGCAGGACCAGATCTACAGCAAAGATTTGCCGCTGCTGAAGAAGATTATCCCCGATCTGAAATTTACCGGCGCCTTTGGCCGTGGGCGCTACGTGTGCCCGCGCAACCTGGCGGCGATGAGCACCGACGTCAGCCAACAGGGCGATCTGACGCTATTTCTCGACGACGAGCTGGCGCCGTCCAGCGGTGAAGAGCAGGCGCTGTGCCAGAAGTTGACCAAGGCGTTGGCCCGCTTCGAGTGGGACGGGCTGCGCGATCACTATCAGCAGAGCATCGACGATCCGCTGTGGGCCAAGCTGAGCACCGACAAGGCCAACTGTCTGGGGCGCAACTGCCACTACATCCGCGAATGCCCGTTCTATATCGCCCGCAAAGAGATCGAAAGCGCCGACGTGGTGGTGGCCAACCACGCCCTGGTGATGGCGGCGCTGGAGACGGAATCGGTGCTGCCAAACCCGAAAGAACTGCTGCTGGTGCTGGACGAAGGCCATCATTTGCCGGAGGTGGCGCGCGACGCGCTGGAGATCGACGGGGAAATCACCGCGCTGTCGACCAACCTGCAGCTGGACATGATCGTGCGCCAGGTCGAGCAGTGCATGACGCAGTACCGGCCGAAGAACCCGCCGGGGCTGAGCAACAGCGAGCGGCTGAAAAACCATTGCGAAGAGCTGCGCGAGTTGGTACAGATCTTCGAGCATCAGGTCAGCGCCTACCTGCCCGGCGACAGCGTGGCCGCTGAGCACCGTTTTGAAATGGGCGAGCTGCCGGCGGAGATGGTGGAGAGCTGCGCTCGGCTGTTCAAACTGACCGATGCATTGCGTGGGCTGGCGGAGTTCGTGCTTAACGATCTCACCGAGCAGACCGGCAAGCACGATATCATGCGCCTGCATCGCGCCATCCTGCAGATGAGCCGCACGCTGGGCTATCTGGAGGCGATGAGCAAGCTGTGGCGGCTGGCGGCGCTCGACAAGTCGTCGAACGCGCCGATCTCCAAATGGGTCACGCGCGAGCTGCGCGATAACGTCACCCATCTGTATCTGCACTGCGTCGGCATTCGCGTCAGCGATCAGCTGGAGAAGCTGCTGTGGCGCAAGGTGCCGCACGTGGTGGTCACCTCGGCCACGCTGCGTTCGCTGAACAGCTTCGCGCGTTTGCAGGAGATGAGCGGGCTGAGCGAGAAGGCCGGCGATCGCTTCGAAACGCTCGCTTCGCCGTTCAATCACGTCGAGCAGGGCAAGATTGTCATTCCGCAGATGCGTTATGAACCGGCGCTCGCCAACGAAGCGGAGCACCTCGAGGAGATGGCGCGCTGCTTCCGCGCCGAGCAGGCGAGCGGCAAGCACAAAGGCATGCTGATCCTGTTCAGTAGCCACCGGGCGATGCAGACCTTCCTCAGCTACGTGACCGATCTGCGGCTGATGCTGCTGGTGCAGGGCGACCAGCCGCGCTACCGGCTGGTGGAAGAGCACCGCAAGCGGGTGGAGAAGGGCGTCGCCAGCGTGCTGGTGGGGCTGCAATCGTTCGCCGAAGGGCTGGATTTGAAAGGCGAGCTGCTGACCCAGGTGCATATTCACAAAATCGCGTTCCCGCCGATCGACAGCCCGGTGATCATCACCGAGGGCGAGTGGCTGAAATCGCTGAAGCGTTATCCGTTCGAGGTACAGAGCCTGCCGAGCGCCTCGTTCAACCTGATCCAACAGGTCGGCCGTCTGATCCGCAGCAACCAATGCCACGGCGAGATCGTAATCTACGATCGCCGGCTGCTGACCAAAAATTACGGTTCGCGGCTGCTGGCGTCGCTGCCGGTATTCCCGATCGAACAGCGCGCGGTACCGGAGGCCGACAAGGCGCATCTGGCGGCGCTGAAATCCGCCGCCGACGCGGCCAAAAAAGAGAAGAAGCGCGGCAACCCGTTCGCCCGCAAGCGTCGGCGTTAATCAGAGCAGCGGCGGCAGGCGGCGTTTAACCGGCGTGGTTTTCACGATTGAGGTGTTGCTCTGCGCATGCTCGGCCAGCCGGTCGAGGGTGTGGTCGAGCTGCTCCATCGAGTGCGCCACCAGCCGCACGATAAAGCAGTCTTCGCCGGTTACCTTGTCGCATTCGACCACTTCCGGGATCGCCTGAATCAGCTGTTCGACCTTCTTCAGCATGCCCGGCAGCGGCTTGATGCGCACCAGCGACTCGAAGGCGTAGCCCACCGCCTGCAGATTGACGTTCAGGGTATAGCCCTGGATCACGCCGCTTTCCTCCAGCCGCCGCAGCCTTTCCGAAGTGCTCGGCGACGACAGCCCCACCTGCGCGCTCAGCGTCTTCAACGACGCGCGCGCGTCCTGCGCCAAAAGAGTCAGGATCTGGCGATCGATATCATCCATAACGCCTCCGTTAGGTATTTTCTTGATTATAGCTACGAGAAAAAGGCAGTTAAGCATAACTGCCTTTTTTATGCCATGGAAAGCCGCCCCGCAAAGCCGCAAGCTATGTCTCTGGACCGGTTTGGAGAAACGCACCATGAATGCAGAGATAAAACGCGGATCGCTGGAGATGACGGCGGCGATGTTGATTTCCGGCTCCATCGGCTGGTTTGTGCTGATGTCCGGCCAGCCGGTGGTCAACGTGGTGTTTTGGCGCTGCGCGGTAGGGGCGCTGGTGCTGCTGGCGGTGTGCGGCGTATTGGGGCAGCTGCGACGCGATGCGCTGACGCGCGCCACGCTGCTGCTGGCGATCGCCGGCGGCGTCGCGCTGGTGATCAACTGGCTGCTGCTGTTCGCCGCCTATGCCTATGCGTCTATCTCCATCGCCACCGCGGTGTACAACACCCAGCCGTTTATGCTGGTGGGGCTGGGGGCGCTGTTTCTGGGGGAACGGCTGACCGCCCGCAAGCTGTTATGGCTGGGGCTGGCGTTTGGCGGCATGATGCTGGTGGTGCTGGCGCAGCCACGGCAGGCGGGGGGACAGAGCCATTATCTGGCGGGCATTGTGCTGGCGCTCGGCGCGGCATTTTTCTACGCCCTGATGGCGCTGGCGGCCAAGCGGCTGAAAGGCACGCCGCCGCACCTTATTGCGTTGATTCAGGTGGCGGTGGGAGCGGTGATGCTGCTGCCGTGGGTGGATTTTCATACCTCGGTAAGCGCTGGGCAGTGGGGAATGCTGGCGACGCTCGGCGTGCTGCACACCGGCCTGATGTACGTGTTGATGTACGGCGCTCTGCAGAAGCTGCCGACCAACCTGATCGGCTCGCTGTCGTTCATCTATCCGATCGCCGCCATGCTGGTGGATCGGCTGGCCTTTGGCCACCGGCTGGCGGTGTGGCAGCTGCTGGGCGCGGCGATTATCCTGCTGGCGGCGGCGGGCATGAACCTGCTGGGCGAACGGCGACCGCGATTGACGCCGCTGCCGGCCAGCCGGCGCGATGGCTGATGCTCAGTTCGGTTTTTTCAGCCGACGCCATAAAGTGGTGCGGCTGATCCCGAGCAATCGGGCGGCGGCGGCGTGGTCGCCGCCGCATTGCGCCAGCGCTGCTTGGGCGGAAAGGGGCGGCTCTGGCGCCTCGGGCGAGGTTGGCGCCGCCAGTTCCGGCAGCAGCCACTGCAGCGTTTCACCGCTTGGCGCGGCGCCGGTGCTCAGCATCAGCGCCAACCGTTCCATCATGTTGCGCAGCTCGCGCAGGTTGCCGGGCCAGGCGTAGTGACTGAGCGCGGCGTAACAGCCGGCCATGGCGGTGCGCAGCGGCTCGCTCAGCGGCACGTCGAGCGCCGCCAGCGACTGTTTCAGAAAGTGTTCCGCCAGCATCGCGATATCGTCGCCGCGCGTCCGCAGTGGCGGCAGCTGCAGCCGCAGGGCGCTCAGGCGGTAGAACAGGTCGGCACGAAATTCGCCCAGCTGAATCGCCTGTTCCAGCCGGTTGTGAGTGGCGCTGATGACGCGAAAATCGACCGCCACCGGCTGTTGCCCGCCGACCCGGGTGACGGTTTTCTCTTCCAACGCGCGCAGCAGCCGGGTCTGCAGATGCAACGGCATTTCGCCGATCTCATCCAGAAACAGGGTGCCGCCGTTGGCGGTCTCCAGCAGCCCGCGTCGGCCGCCGCGCCGTGAGCCGGTAAAGGCGCCTTCCTCATAGCCGAACAGTTCTGCCTCCAGCAGCGATTCGGCGATGGCGCCGCAGTTGATGGCGACGAACGGCGGCGTTGCACCTCTGGACGGCGCGCCGCGCCGGGAAAAATATTCCCGGTGGATCGCCTGCGCCGCCAGCTCTTTGCCGGTGCCGGTTTCTCCTTCGATCAACACCGCCGCCGGCGAGCGGGCGTACAGCATGATGGTGCGCCGCGCCTGCTCCATCTGCGGGGAGTCGCCCTGCAAATCGCCCAGCCCATAGCGCGGCTGCAGGGTATTGCGCGCGGCGTAGTCGCCGCGTTTGGCGTTGCCCAGCATCAGGCGCGTCACGTCCAGCGCATCGCTGAAGGCGGCGCGCAGGGTGGCGGCGGAATAGAGAAAAATGGCGGTGAGCCCGGCCTCTTCCGCCAGATCGCTGATGAGGCCCGCGCCAACCACGGCCTGAATGCCGGCGGCTTTCAGCTCGGCGATCTGGCCGCGCGCATCCTCTTCGGTCACGTAGCTGCGCTGCTCCAGCGGCAGATCGAAGGTTTGCTGGAACTCCATCAGCGCGGGCAGCGGCGTTTTGTAGGTGATGACGCCGATCCGATCGGCGGTTCTGCGCGCCTTGCTCAGCGCCTGCAGCAGGTCGAAGCCGCCGGGTTTGACCAAAATGACCGGCACCGACAGGCGGCTTTTCAGGTAGGCGCCGTTGGAGCCGGCGGCGATGATGGCGTCGCAAGGCTCGGTCGCCAGGCGAGCGCGAATATGCTGCACCGCCTCCTCAAAGCCGAGGCGGATCGGGGTGATGGTCGCCAGGTGGTCGAACTCGAGGCTGATATCCCTGAACAGGTCGAACAGACGGGTGATGGAAACGGTCCAGATCACCGGTTTGTCCGGCGTGCGGGGTGGCGTGATGTGATCGCTCATAGTCTGTTACCGAATGAAAGTGGCTGCAGTAGGTGTAGCCTTGTTTCAGTCATGTTTCAAATATGCCGCGTGAAACAGCGATTGAAACGTTAACTGAAACGTTTTTTATCGCTTGGCCTGCCCAATGGCGACGCGGATTTTATAACTTACTTATTTTTATCGTTTTTAATTTTTTCCCTCACCGAAGTGCAACCTGGCCCGCCCCTTGCTCTGTCTGTTTCATCTAGCTAATCGGAGAGAACGTCATGACGCTGCGCTCACCCGGGCTCGCCTTTCGTCAGGCCCTGAGTAACGAAAAACCCCTGCAAATCGCCGGCGCGATCAACGCCAACCATGCCCTGCTGGCCCAGCGGGCCGGATTCCAGGCCATCTACCTTTCCGGCGGCGGCGTGGCGGCCGGTTCGTTGGGGTTGCCGGACCTGGGCATTTCGACGCTGGACGATGTGCTGACCGACATTCGCCGCATCACCGACGTCTGCCCGCTGCCGCTGTTGGTGGATGTCGACAGCGGCTTCGGCGCTTCGGCGTTCAACGTCGCCCGCACGGTACGCTCGGTGAGCAAGGCCGGGGCGGCGGCGCTGCATATTGAAGATCAGGTCGGCGCCAAACGCTGCGGCCATCGGCCCAATAAGGCCATCGTTTCCACCGAAGAGATGGTGGATCGCATCAAAGCGGCGGTGGATGCGCGCAGCGATCCGGACTTCGTGATCATGGCGCGCACCGACGCGCTGGCGGTAGAGGGGCTGGAGGCGGCCATCGAGCGTGCTCAGGCCTACGTGGCGGCCGGGGCCGACATGTTGTTCCCGGAGGCGATTACCGAACTGGGCATGTACCGCCGTTTCGCCGAAGCGACCGGGGTGCCGATCCTCGCCAACATCACCGAGTTCGGCGCGACGCCGCTGTTCACCACCGATGAGCTGCGCAGCGCGCAGGTGGATATGGCGCTGTATCCGCTGTCGGCTTTCCGGGCGATGAACCGGGCGGCGGAGCGGGTGTACCGCGCCCTGCGCGAGGAGGGCACGCAGAAAAACGTCATCGACACCATGCAGACCCGCAACGAGCTGTATGAAAGCATCAACTACTATTTGTTCGAAGAGAAACTCGACGCTCTGTTCGCGCGCCAGCGCGACGAATAAGCGCCATTCACGCAATAGCCAAATGAGGACAGTATGAGCCAAGCGATCCCTCCGCAAAGCCCGACTGGCGATAAGCCGAAAAAATCCGTGGCGTTATCCGGCGTGCCCGCCGGGAATACCGCGCTGTGCTCCGTAGGGCGCAGCGGCAACGATCTGCACTATCGCGGTTACGACATTCTCGATCTCGCGCGCCACTGCGAGTTTGAAGAGGTGGCTCACCTGCTGATCCACGGCAAGCTGCCCAACCGCGACGAACTTCATGCCTATAAACATCGCTTGAAAGCGCTGCGCGGCCTGCCGGCCAGCGTGCGCACGGTGCTGGAGGCCCTGCCGGCGGCGTCTCACCCGATGGACGTGATGCGCACCGGCGTCTCGGCCCTTGGCTGCACCCTGCCGGAAAAAGAGCAGCACGGCGCGGCCGGCGCGCGCGACATCGCCGACCGGCTGCTGGCGTCGCTGGGATCGATGTTGCTCTACTGGTATCACTACAGCCACAACGGCGAACGCATTCAGCCGGAGACCGACGATGACTCCATCGGCGGCCACTTCCTGCACCTGCTGCACGGCGAAGCGCCTTCCGCCAGCTGGGAGCAGGCGATGCACGCCTCATTGATCCTCTACGCCGAGCATGAGTTCAACGCCTCGACCTTCGCCGGCCGGGTGATCGCCGGCACCGGATCCGATATCTATTCGGCGATCGTCGGCGCCATTGGCGCGCTGCGCGGGCCGAAGCACGGCGGCGCCAACGAGGTGTCGCTGGAGATCCAGCAGCGCTATGAAACGCCGGACGAAGCGGAAACCGACATTCGCCGTCGCATCGATAACAAAGAGGTGGTGATCGGTTTCGGGCATCCGGTGTACACCGTCTCCGATCCGCGCCATCAGGTGATCAAAGAGATCGCGCTGCGCCTGTCGCAGGAAGCGGGCGCGATGAAGCTGTATGACATCGCCGACCGGCTGGAGAGCGTGATGCGCGACACCAAAAAGATGTTCCCCAACCTCGACTGGTTCTCGGCGGTGTCTTATTACCAGCTGGGCGTGCCCACCGAAATGTTCACGCCGCTGTTTGTCATGGCGCGCGTCAGCGGCTGGTCGGCGCACATCATCGAGCAACGGCAGGACAACAAAATCATTCGTCCATCCGCCAACTATACCGGGCCGGAAGCGCGGGCGTTCGTACCGCTGGATCAGCGCTGAGCGCCGTTCGTTATCGTGTCATTTTCACTATGGAGCCTTTGGGAATCATGATGCTTGAGTCTGCCAATACCCGCCGCCCGTCGTTCGATCGCGAAATGGTCGATATCGTCGATTATGTGATGAAAGAGGCCGTCGATACCCCGGCGGCGTATCGCACCGCCCACTATTGCCTGCTCGATACCCTCGGCTGCGGGCTGGAGGCGCTGAGCTACCCGGCCTGCAAGAAACTGATGGGGCCGGTGGTGCCGGGCGCCGAGGTGCTGAACGGCAGTCGGGTGCCGGGCACCCGCTTCCAGCTGGATCCGGTGCAGGCGGCGTTCAATATCGGCGCCATGATCCGCTGGCTCGACTTCAACGATACCTGGCTGGCGGCGGAATGGGGCCACCCGTCGGATAACCTGGGCGGGATCCTGGCGGTGGCCGACTGGCTCTCTCGCCAGGCGGTGGCGGCGGGCAAAGCGCCGCTGACCATGCGGCAGGTACTGATCGCCATGATCAAGGCGCACGAGATCCAGGGCTGCCTGGCGTTGGAAAACGCCTTCAACCGGGTGGGGCTGGATCACGTGCTGCTGGTGAAAGTGGCGTCCACCGCGGTGGTGGCGCAGATGCTCGGCCTGAGCCGCGCGGAGATCCTGAACGCGGTGTCGCTGGCGTGGGTGGACGGACAGTCGCTGCGCACCTATCGCCACGCGCCGAACGCCGGCACCCGCAAATCCTGGGCGGCGGGGGATGCGACCTCCCGCGCGGTGCGGTTGGCGCTGATGGCCGCCACCGGCGAGATGGGTTATCCCTCGGCGCTGACGGCGCCGACCTGGGGGTTCTACGACGTTTCTTTCAACGGCAAACCCTTCCGCTTCCAGCGGCCGTACGGCGCGTACGTGATGGAGAACGTGCTGTTTAAAATTTCGTTCCCGGCGGAGTTCCATGCCCAGACCGCCGTGGAGGCGGCGATGACGCTGCATCGCCAGATGCAGGCCGCCGGCAAAACCGCCGCCGACATCGCCAGAGTGAGCATCCGCACCCACGAGGCCTGCCTGCGCATTATCGACAAGCAAGGGCCGCTGGATAATCCGGCGGATCGCGATCACTGCATTCAGTATATGGTGGCGATCCCGCTGCTGTTCGGGCGGCTGACGGCGGCCGATTACGAGGATCGGGTGGCCGAGGATCCGCGCATCGACGCGTTGCGCGGCAAGATCCACTGTCATGAAGATCCCGCCTTCACCCGCGATTATCACGATCCGGAAAAACGCTCGATCGCCAATGCGCTGACGATAGAGTTCACCGACGGCAGCCGTCTGGATGAAGTGGCGGTGGAGTACCCCATCGGCCATGCGCGGCGGCGCGAAGAGGGCATCCCGCTGCTGATCGAGAAGTTCAAAATCAACCTGGCGCGCCAGTTCCCGGCTCTGCAGCAGCAGCGCATTCTCGAGGTGTCGCTGGATCGGCAGCGGCTGGCGCAGATGCCGGTCAACGAGTACCTGGATTTGTGGGTGATCTGACGCGAGCGGCGCTGACAAGCCATGTCGGCGCCGCTATGATGAATGCTCCATTCCCGTCCGTTTTCTTATCAGGTGATTCATGATTGATGCCGCAACGCTGCTGTTGTTTTCCGGCGCCTGCGTGGCGCTGGCGCTCACCCCCGGCCCGGATATGCTGCTGATCGCTTCGCGCAGCGTCAGCCAGGGGCGGCGCGCCGGTTTCGCTTCGCTGGCGGGCATCCAGCTCGGCACGTACTGCCACGCGCTGGCGGCGGCGCTGGGGTTGTCGCAACTGTTCGTCGCCGTGCCGCTGGCCTACGACGCGGTGAGAATGCTGGGTGCCGCCTATCTGCTCTATCTGGCGTGGAAAACGCTGCGATCCGGCAGCAGTCTGCAGGCTTCTTCCGGGTTGCAGGCGGTGCCGACGGCGCGCATTTTCCGTCAGGGATTGTTCACCAACATCCTCAACCCGAAAATGGCGCTGTTCGTGCTGGCGCTGTTCCCGCAGTTTATCGATCCGCGCGCCGGCTCGGTGGTGGTGCAGATGCTGGCGCTGGCGACGGTGTTGAATCTGGTGGGCTTGCTGATTAATGGCGGGGTGATCCTGGCGGTCAGCGGCATGAAAAGCCGCTTTGCCGGCCGCCGTTTCAGCGCCCGCTGGCCGAACTACCTGCTGAGCGGGGTATTCGCCGGGCTGGCCTGCAAACTCATTTTCGACAGTCGTCGTTAACCCTTGCGCAGCAGCGCTTCAAACGCCGCGCTGGCCGGTTCGTCCGGCAGCGCGCTGTACATCACCAGCCGCAGGTGATTCTCTTCGTCGACGATGAAAGAGGCATGGTCAAAGGTGACCGGGCCGATTTCCGGGAGGGTGAAGCTGCGCCGGCCCTGGCAACGCCCGTGAATGTCATGCTGCCGCCAGAGCTGGCGGAACTGCGGTGATACCCGCTCCAGCGCCTGCACCCGTTGACGCATCACCTCATCCTCCGGCGCACGGGCATAGTCGCGCCGGAAACTGGCCAGGATCTGCGGCGCCTGCGCCCGCCACTCCAGCAGGCGCGCATTGAGCTGCGGATCGGCAAACAGCATCCACAACATGTTGCGCTCTTGCGTCGGGCGCTCGTCGATGGCGAACAGCCGCTGCGCCGCCGGGTTCCAGGCGATGATGTCCCAACTGAGGTTCATGACGTAGGCCGGCCGCAGCGCCAGATCGTCCAACAGCCGCCGCACCAACGGCGAAACCTGGCACCACTGATGTCCGACCGGCACCGGTGGCCGCTGATGCGCCAATAAGAACAGGTGGTAGCGGCCGGCGGCATCGAGCTGCAGCACCCGCGCCAGATTTTCCAAAAACGCCACCGAGGCATTGATTTCCCTGCCTTGCTCCAGCCAGGTGTACCAGGTGAGGCCGACGCCGGCCAGCGCCGCGACCTCCTCACGCCGCAATCCCGGCGTGCGGCGGCGGCTGCCGCTCGGCAAACCGACCGCCTGCGGCGACAGCTGTTCTCGTTTTTGACGCAGAAAATCCGCCAGTTCGTGGCGGGTGCGTTCGAGGGTGCGTGGGGGCATGGCGGCCGTCCTGTTGTTGTTAGTAATAGTATAACTGGCTATATAGTAACAGTTTAAACCCTGTTCCATACTGCGGCCATCATAATCTCTGGAGGTGGTATGGAACATTCATTATCTGGTGAACGGCGGGGATTGCCCGGCCTGCCGGTACTGCTGTTGGGCGGTTTTGTCACGGTGTTCGATCTGTTTGTGGTCAATGTGGCGGCGCCGGTGATCCAGCAACAGTTCGCCGCCGATTTCGCCGCTATCGGTTTGATCGTCGCCGGTTATGAGCTGGCGTTTGGGGTACTGCTGATCGCCGGAGGACGCCTGGGGGATCGCTTCGGGCGTCGGCGTCTGTTCAGCCTCGGCATGCTGGGATTCACGCTGAGTTCCCTGTTGTGCGGGCTGGCGGGGTCGCTCAGCCTGCTGATCGCCGCCCGTGTTCTGCAAGGCGCGGCGGCGGCGCTGCTGTTCCCGCAGATCTACGCCCTGATGCGGGTGCTGTATCAGCCGCAACAGCGGCGGCGCGCTTTCGCCTGGCTGGGGATGACGCTGGGATTGGCGGCGATCTTCGGCCAGATCCTCGGGGGTTTCATTATCGAGGCCAATCTGTTCGGCAGCGGCTGGCGCATGATCTTCCTGATCAATCTGCCGATCGGCGCGCTGGCGCTGTGGGCGACGCGCCGCATTCCCGAATCGCGGGTGGCGCAGGCGCAGCGGTTAGACGGCGTTGGCCTGCTGCTGGCGGCGGCCGGCCTGTCGCTGTTGCTGCTGCCATTGCTGGAAGGGCCGGCGCGCGGTTGGCCGTGGTGGATCGCGCCGATGCTGGCATTGGCGCTGCTGACGCTGTGGGGTTTCCTGCGTTGGGAACGCCGCCTGGCAAAGCGCGGTGGCGATGCGGTGCTCGATCCGGCGCTGTTCCGCCAAGCGGGCTTCGCACCGGGCATGGCGGTGGTGTTGGCGATTTATGCCACCGCCTCCTCGTTTTTCTTGTGCTTCGCGCTGCTGCTGCAGGCGGGGGCGGGGCTGACGCCTTTTCAGGCGGGCAGCCTGTTCGCTCCGGCCAGCGCGGCTTTTATGCTGGCCTCGATGCTGGCGCCCCGGCTGGCGCTGCGTTGGGGTAACGATGTGCTAAGCGCGGGCGTGGCGATTTACGCCGTCGGGTTGGCACTATTGATGGCGCAGGCGCTGTGGGGGGCGGTGCTGGCGCATCCCCTGCGGTTGCTGCCGGGGTTGGTGGTACTGGGATTCGGCCAGGCGCTGAGCATGACGCCGCTGCTGAATCTGGTGCTCGGTTTGGCGCAGGAGCGGCAGGCGGGCATGGCGGCGGGTCTGGTTGCCACCGTGCAGCAGGTGGGGGGGGCGCTGGGCATCGTGGTCAGCGGCGTCGGCTTCGTGCCGCTGTTGGCGAGCGGCGCGGCGGAGCGCTATGCCCAGGCGTTCGCTGGCGCCATGGTGTTTAATCTGTTGGCGATGGGCGTCGCCCTGCTGTTATTAAACCGGATCAATCGAAATAGCCGGAAAGCGGATCTTAAGTAGGCCGCCGGCGGGTGCTTTACTGTCGTCATCATGAGAGAGCGATAAGGAGCCACACTGATGTTTCAACCCGCCGCATTTCGCGAAGACGATCTTGATACCCAACTGGCGCTGGTGCGCGCCCATCCGCTCGGGCTGCTGGTCAGCCACGGCGAACAGGGATTGACGGCCGATCCGCTGCCGTTTGTGGCCGATGTCGAGCAAGGGCAGCTCCGGCTGCGGGGGCACCTGTCGCGCGCCAACGAACACTGGCGGCGGTTGCAACAGGTGGCCGAATGTCTGGTGATCTTTCAGGGCGTGGAGGGCTATGTGTCGCCCGGCTGGTACCCGAGCAAGCGCCAGAGCGGCAAGGTGGTGCCGACCTGGAACTACAGCGTCGTGCAGCTGTATGGCGTGCCGACGGTGACGGACGACCCGGCCTGGCTGCGCCGGCAACTGATCGATCTGACCGCGCAGCAGGAAGGGCGGCGTCCTGAACCCTGGCGGCTCGACGATGCGCCGGCCAACTACATCGCCGCACAACTTAAAGGCATCGTCGGTATTGAGATCGCCGTCACCCGGCGCGAAGGCAAATGGAAGATGAGCCAAAACCGCAGCGCCGACGATGCCGACGGGGTGATCGCCGGGCTGCGCGACGGCGATGAAGCGCAGCGGCGGCTGGCGGCGGAGGTTGAGCGGCGGCGCGGATAGGGTATGCTAACCGAAGAGTGAGCTGAGGGAACCTTCGGATGGATTACACCAAAATTATCAAAGAAATAGGCCGCGGCAAAAACCATGCGCGCGACCTGGACCGGCAGACCGCTTTTCAGCTGTATCAGGCGATGCTGGCCGGGGAGGTCCCCGAGCTGGAGCTGGGCGGCATTCTGATCGCGCTGCGCATCAAGGGCGAAGCCGAAGAGGAGATGCTGGGCTTCTACCAGGCGATGCAGCAGCAGGTGCTGCCGCTGCAGGCGCCGCAGGGGCGGCCATTGCCGGTGGTGTTGCCGAGCTACAACGGCGCGCGTAAGCAGGCCAATCTGACGCCGTTGCTGGCGCTGCTGCTCGCGAAGGTGGGCCTGCCGGTGGTGGTGCACGGCGTGCTGGACGACAGCACCCGCGTGACCAGCGCCGAGATTTTCCGCGCGCTTGGGCTGCCGTGGTCAGAACAGGCCGATCACGCCCAGCGGCGTCTCGATAGCGGCGAGGCGGTATTCATGCCGGTTTCCACGCTGTCGGCGCCGCTGGCGCGGCAGCTTGGGTTGCGTTGGCGCATGGGGGTGCGCAACAGCGCCCATACGTTGGCCAAGCTGGCGACGCCGTTCGGCGAACAGGATGCGCTGCGCCTCGCCAGCGTTTCACACCCGGAGTATGTCGGCCGGGTGGCGTCGTTTTTCCGCCAGATCGGCGCCCGCGGGCTGCTGATGCACGGCACGGAAGGCGAAGCTTACGCCAACCCGCTGCGCTGCCCGCAAATTCACCATATCGTCGGCGGCGAACAGCGCATCTTGCTGGAACGCACCTTGCAGGATGAAACGCCGCTCTTGCCGGCGGCGAAAGACGCGGAAACCACCGCGCGCTGGACCGAGCGCTGCCTGGCCGGCGAGGTGGCGATCCCGCTGGCCATTCAGCGGCAGATCGCCTGTTGTCTGGTGGCCACCGGCGAAAGCGAGACGCTGGAGCAGGGGCTGCGGCGCCTGCATCAGGCCTAGGCGAGACTATACTGGGATATTTCCTCATCGGCTGAGAAGGACGGTTATGCAACAGGCTCTCGATTACTTCAATCAATTGAACCAGGATTACCTCGACGTTCACCGTGCCAAAGAAGAGCTGTTCTGGCAAAACTACATGGGCACCGGCGGCGAAGACGTCTCGGCGCGCTTTTCCGCCGCCGAAAGCGCCTATAAGCGCTTTATCGCCGAACCGCGCCGGCTCGGGGAGATCCGTACTCTGCTGGCCGGGTTGGAGGCGTTGCCGCAGGAGGCGCAGCGCGATGCGCTGATCCACGGCCTGCAGGGTTGGCTGCGCTTTTTCGATTGCAACGCCATTGAAGATCCGCAGGCGCAGGCGCTGTTGGATCAGATCATCCACGCCGAGTCCGATCTCTACTCGCGCCGCAAGGGCTATCAGGTCACCCATCTGAACGCCGACGGCCAGCGCGTGGCGGCTTCGCTCGGCGAGCTGCTGACCAATCAGGCGACCAACCCGAATGAAGAGTATCGCCGCAGCTCGCAGCAGGCGCTGCGCGATCTGGAGCAATGGCTGCTGCATAACGGCTTGCCGGAGCTGATTGGCCTGCGCAACCGCTTTGCGCGCCAGATGGGCTATCGCAACTATTTCGACTACAAGGTGAACAAAACCGAGCGTATGACGCCGGAACAGCTGTTCGCCATTCTGGATCGCTTCGAGCGGGAAACCCGCGAGGCCAACGCGCGCAGCCTGCAGCAGCTGGCGGCCGAGAAGGGCAGCCAGGCGCTGGAACCGTGGAACGTGCGCTTCGCCAGCGCCGGCGACGTCACCCGCCAACTGGATCCTTATTTCCCGTTTTCCCGTTCGTTGGAACGTTGGGTCGACAGCTTCAAACGCCTGCACATCGGTTTTGGCGGCGCGGAGATGAACCTCGATCTGCTGGTGCGCAAAGGCAAGTATGAGAATGGCTTTATGCACGGCCCGGTGCCGCCGTTTGTGCGCCAGGGGGAATGGGTGCCGGCGCGCATCAACTTCACCAGCCTGGCGCAGCCGGGGCAGGTAGGCAGCGGTGCCTACGGGCTCAACACCCTGTTCCACGAGGGCGGCCATGCGGCGCACTTCGCCAATATTCGCCAGAACGCGCCGTGCTTCTCGCAGGAGTTCCCGCCGACCTCGATGGCCTATGCCGAAACCCAGTCGATGTTCTGCGACAGCCTGCTCGACGACGCCGACTGGCTGAAACGCTATGCGAAAAACGCCGCCGGCGAAGCGGTGCCCGATGCGTTGATCGAGGCCGGCATTGCGGCGCGTCAGCCGATGCGCGCGTTCAATGAACGCCATATTCTGTTGGTGCCGTACTTCGAATGGGCGCTGTATCAATGGGATGACGCGCAGCGCACGCCGGAAGCCATCACCGCGCTGGCGCGCGAGATCGAGCAAAAAATCCTCGGCATCAGCGGTAGCCCGCGCCCGACGCTGGCGATCCCGCATCTGCTGTCGCTGGAGTCAGCTTGTTCTTACCAGGGCTATCTGTTGGCGATGATGGCGGTGGAACAAACCCGCCAGTTCTTCCTGCAGCGCGACGGTTACCTGACGGACAATCCGGCCATCGGCCCGGATCTGGCGCGGCACTATTGGTTGCCGGGCAACAGCGTCAGCCATGACGACACGCTGCGCAGCCTGACCGGCGAAGGGTTCAACCCGGACTCTCTGGCGCAGGCCTGCAATCAGACGGTAGCGCAGGCGTGGCGGGAAGCGCAGCAGACGATGGCCGCCGCCGCCGAGCGCCCGCAGCCGCCGGCGGATTTCGATTTGCAGGCGCATATTCGGGTGGTGGACGGCGAGACGGTATTGGCGGATAACGCCGACGGTGACGAACGAATGTGCCGCGACTTCGCTGCGGCGATAGAGGCGCGCCTGGCTTAAGGCGGATAATAAAATCCACGCCGCGGCGTGGATTTTATTTAATGGCTAAACCGGACGCTATGTTATTCGAAATAGACGTCGGGATTATCCGCCAGAGACACGAAGCTCTTGGTGTTTCTATCCAGCGTGCGAATTTCGCCGCTTTCGATGTCATAGACCCAGCCGTGCAGGCGCAGCCCGCTGTTGCGCAGACCCACAGCCACAGAAGGATGGGTTTTGATATTATTTAGCTGAGCTATAACGTTCTCTTCAACCATAGCGTTAACTTTGTCTGTTTCGCTATTCCAGGTTTTCTTCTCGACCACCGCTTTTGCCGCATCGGCATAGTGCAGCCAGTGGGCCACGGCCGGCATCGGATCGAGGCACTGACAGGAAGCGATGGCTTTCATGGCGCCACAGTTTGAGTGGCCGCAGATAACGATATCAGTCACGCCCAGCGCCACAACGGCATACTCGATGGTCGCGGATACCCCGCCCGGCTCCGGGCCAAAGGAAGGGACGATGTTGCCTGCGTTGCGGATAACGAAAAGTTGCCCCGGTTCTTGCTGGGTCACCAGCTCGGGCACCAGACGGCTGTCAGAACAGGAGATGAAAAGCGCTTTAGGATTCTGGCTGGAGGCAAGGCTGCGAAACAGTTCCTTACGCTGCGGGAAAATCTCTTTCTGGAAACTGAGGAAACCTTCAATGATATGTTGCATACAACGCTCTCTGCATCTGTAGTCTGCGTAACATGATTAATCATCCTTTCCCGTTAGTCCAGCAATGGCTAGGTAAAAAATGTGTGCTCAAGCCACCCTGCAAACCCCATTGAATACAGGGTTTATGCCGGTTTTCGGCAACATGACCCGGCTCGTTTGCGCGTGGGTTGCCGATAGCGTGGACGGCCAGGAGCGCGCTGTCGTACCCATTCAGCGCCGACGCACGCGAACATAAAAAAAGCCCGCCGGAGTCATATCCGACGGGCTTTCTGACGACTGGAGCAAGGATTATTTGTAGATAACCGCGGTCGCGTGCATCAGGTTATTGCCGCTGGTAGAGGTGATGGTGAAAGCCTTGGCGCCTGCGGCATCGGCTTTGGCGGCCAGCTGAGATGTCAGGCTGCTCAGGTCGGTCGCGCCGCTGGCGACGATCACGCCGGCTTTTTCGAATTGGGCGGCATCCTGGGCGCTGAGGTGTTCAGCGGCGAAAGTGGTGAAAGAAACGGTAGCCAGGGCGATAGCGGCAGCAAAAGTTTTGATGGTTTTCATGTTGGTCATTCCTGTCAAAGTGAATTAGGGAGAAAGGGGTTTGCCTTTCGATGGGAAGATTATTGCGCAGTGACAGGCGGGATGAAATCGGAGAGTGTTGACGGTTTTATTCAGATTTTTTGATTGTTAATTCCCCCGTTCATCTTCTGCATAAACGGGGGAGACGATCAGCGCATCGGGCGCGTCAGGTCGAACCGGTGCTGTTCCGAAATGCCGTAGTAGGCGGTCGGGCCGCCGGCGCGCAGGATAGGTTCGGCGGCGGCGGTCTGATACACGCCGTGTTCGTCCAGCAGCGCCGGGTCGAGATGCACCGCCACCACTTCGCCCAACACCAGCCAGGTTTCCACCTGTGCGCCATCGGCGGTTTGCAGCTGAATGCACTGGGTCAACCGGCATTCGAAGTTCACCGGGCTTTCCGCCACGCGTTCGGCTTTGACCCGCCGCCCGGGCAGCGGCGTAACGCCGGCGAAGGCGAATTCGTCCTCGCCGCGCGGCAGGTTGATGGCACTGTTGTTCATCGCTTCCGCCAGCGGGCGCGTCGCCAGGTTCCAGACGAACTCGCCGGTTTCCACGATATTCGCTACGCTGTCTTTCCAGCCGGTGCTGGCGAAACCGATGATCGGCGGACGGTAGTTGAAGCAGTTGAAAAAGCTGTAGGGCGCCAGATTGCGCTGGCCGGCGGCGCTGCGGGAAGATATCCAGCCGATCGGACGCGGGCCGACGATAGCGTTCAGCGGATCGTGCGGTAGGCCGTGGCCGGCGGCGGGTTCATAATAATAACGAGATTCACGGCTCATGGGGGACCCTGTGGCAATCGATGAAGCTTTCATTGTGCCGGGTTTCCCGCCGCTGCGCCATTGCGGGCCGGATGTGTTATCTTACGTGCCGGAAATACCTTCAAGAGAGCCCGTCACGGTGGAAAAAAAGAAAACCTTCCCGCAGCAGAAAAGCGGCCTGCATCCGCGCAACCGTCATCGTTCGCGCTACGACTTCCCGGCGCTGATCGCCAGCTGCCCGGCGCTGGCGCCGTTCGTAAAACCGAACGCCTGGGGCGATGTCTCGGTGGACTTCGCCGATCCGGCGGCGGTGAAAATGCTCAACCGTGCGTTGCTGCAACACTTTTACGGCATCGAACACTGGGATATTCCGGCTGATTACCTGTGCCCGCCGATCCCCGGCCGTGCCGACTATCTGCATCACCTGGCGGACCTGTTGGCGACCAGCAACGGCGGTGAGATCCCACGCGGCAAGGGCGTGGCGATCCTCGACGTCGGCGTCGGCGCCAACTGCATCTACCCGATCGTCGGCCTGCGCGAATACGGTTGGCGTTTCACCGGATCCGAAATCGATCCGGTGTCGCTCAACTCGGCCAAAATGATCGTCGAGATGAACCCGACGCTGCGCAACAGCGTGCGTCTGCGGCTGCAGAAACAGCCGGAGCTTATTTTTACCGGCATTATCGGCGCGGCCGAGAAATTCGACGCCACCCTGTGCAACCCGCCGTTCCATGCCTCTGAACAGGAAGCGCGCGCCAGCACCCGCCGCAAGCTGCATAAGTTGGGCAAAGGGGAAGTGGCCGACAAGCCGGTACAAAACTTCGGCGGCAAGAACAACGAGCTGTGGTGCGAAGGCGGCGAAGAGGCCTTTGTGCGCAAGATGGTGGAAGAGAGCGTCGGCAAGGCCAACAACTGCCTGTGGTTCACCTCGCTTATCTCAAAGAACACTACGCTGCCGGCCATCTACCATGCGCTGAAGGTGGCGGGCGCGGCCGAGGTGCGCACCATCGAGATGGCGCAAGGGCAGAAGATCAGCCGCTTCGTCGCCTGGACCTTCCATGACGCCGAGCAACAGGCCGCCTGGGCGGCCGAACGCTGGCGTTAATCCTTCCGGCGCCGGCTATCCTGTCGGCGCCGACAAAAATCCGCATTTTACCTTTCAATTTTCATGGCTTACGTTATTCTCAATACGAGTTTAATAATAAAAATCTTAGTCTGTTGGTTTATTTAAAATCGAATAATTACTTTACTGAATAAATAAATTTAATCCGGTTAATAGCAATAACCAGAAGGATCGGCGTTGCCCGCTCCTTCCGCAATGGCACGTCTGCGTGTGGGCGCGGCATGTGGCCAGGAAAATAAGAAAAGCGCCATCATCTGCCACAAGGACTACACCTTATGCTGTTACGATTCAGTCAGTTAACTACCCACACCGGCGCCGAACTGAGCGCGATAGAACACGCCGTGCCAATGATCGTATTCTCGCCAGAGGGCAGGGTATTGCGCGCCAACGATCTTTTTCTCAGCACGCTGGGATTTCAGCGTGATGACGTGATAGGCCAGCATCACCGTATTTTCTGCGATCCGAACTATGTCGCCAGCCCGCTGTATCGCAAACATTGGGAGACGCTGAATCAGGGGCAACCCATCACGGACACCATAAAGCGCATCGCGAAAAACGGCGAGGCGGTATGGCTGCAGGGCACTTACGCGCCGGTACTGAATAAACAGGGTAAGGTGGTGGAAATCGTCAAGATCGCCAGCGAAGTGACCGAGCGAGTGACCCAGGCGCAGGAACATCGCAGCCTGCTGGCGGCGCTGAATCGATCGATGGCGATGATCTCTTTTACGCCGCAGGGCACCATTGTCAGCGCCAACGACAATATGCTGGCGCTGATGGGTTATCGGCTGGACGAGGCGCGTGGGCAGTCGCATGCGGTGCTGTGCCTGCCGGAGTTCGTCGCTTCCGACGACTATCGGCGGCACTGGCAGCGTCTGGCTCGCGGCGAGTTTATCACCGGGCGTTTTGAACGCATCAATCGGCGCGGTGAGCGAGTATGGCTGGAGGCCAGCTATAACCCGATCCTCGACAACGAAGGTCAGGTGGTGAAGGTGGTGAAGATTGCTCAGGACATCACTCGGCTGATGCAACAGCAGCAGCATGAAGAAGAAATGGTGCGCAGCGCCCATCACCTGTCGCTCGATACCGATCGGCAGGCGGCGCAGGGCGCGGCGATCGTGCAGCAGGCGGTGCAGGGCATGCAGCAGGTTGAAGCGGCGGCGCGTGAAACGTCGGCGGTGATCACCGAACTGGGCCAATGCTCTCAGCAGATTGGCACCATCGTCGAAGCCATTCGTAAAATTGCCGCCCAAACCAACCTGCTGGCGATTAACGCCTCCATCGAAGCCGCCCACGCCGGTGAGCACGGGCGCGGCTTTGCGGTGGTGGCCAACGAGGTACGCACGCTGGCGGAACAATCGCGCAAGGCGGCGACCGAGATCGAACGCATGACCAAGTCTATCCAGCAAGGCGTGGCGGCGGCGATCGCCGGCATGGCGACCTGCGTGGAACAGGCCGGCGGCGGTGTGGCATTGACCCATGACGCCGGAGAAGTGATTAACCAGGTCAACATCGGCATGCATGACGTCGTGAAGCTGATGCAGGCGTTTACTTCGGTGAAGCAGGGCGACGCGCTGCACTGAGTTTGCCGGACGCCGCCCCTGAAAACGGGGCGGCATTTGTCCCCTCCCTCCGATCTCTGCGCCGTTGAGCTGCGGTTCAACGTTGCCATCCTATGCTATGCTTAAAAGTGAACGAACGTTCGTTCATTAATTTATATTCATTTGTGGCGCCAGGCGCCCCTTTCACCGTTTCGGAGCTGCCGATGGGAAACCGAGAAAAGATTGTCGACGCCGCGCTGCACAGCTTTACCGATAAGGGATTTCACCAGACCAGCATGCGGGATATCGCACAGGCGGCGGGCGTCAGCGTCGGCAACCTCTATAACCACTTTACCGGCAAGGAAGCGCTGATCGGCGAAATTGCGCTGCTTGAGAACGACGTATTCACCGAACTCGCCGCCGGATTGCAGGGGGACAGAAAACGGCCGAAACAGGCGCTGTCGGCCTTTTTTACCGCCTATCACGCCTTTGTCTCCGCCCCCGGCAATGTACAGCTGTCGGCTGAGATCGTGGCCGAAGTGGGGCGCAACCCGGCGTTGGCCGAGCCGTTCAGCGCCAACCAGCGGCAGCTGATTGAGGCGCTGGCGACGACGATCGCCGAGGCTCAGCAAACCGGCGAGATCGCACCGGCGGTCGCGCCGTTAGCGCTCGCGCAACTGGTGCTGGATGTGATCGAAAGTCAGGCCTGGCGGCAGGCGATCTTTGCGTCGCCTTCCCCGGAGGAGACCACGCCGGTGCGGCTGTTGGAACAGCTGCTCTACCGGCATCCTTAGTCGAGGTTGATATGCTGCACATTGAGCCGTATCGCGACGCTGACCGCCTGCAAACGGCGGCGTTGATCTACGCCGCGTTCTGCGACAAGTTCCAGCGTGCGCGCCGTTTGAGCGCCCGCCGGCAGTGGCGTCTGTTTTATCGGTTGTGGAGCTGGAAGCAAAGCGGCAGCCGGGAGCGCAGCTTCGTGGTGAAACAGGATGAGCAGGTGGTGGCGGCCTTTGCCCTCAATGCGGCCGCGGCAGAGGGCGACGCCGGGCCGCGCCCGCGCGCATTGCCGATTTGGCGGCTATGCCGCCGCTACGGTTGGCTGAACGTTTGGCGCATGTATCTGCAAATTGCGGTATTGCAGCATACTCCGGCGGCCGATGAGCTGTATCTCTCTTACCTGGCGGTGGCGGAGAGTCAGCGCGGTAAAGGGGTAGGCAAGCGACTGCTGCAGTGGATGAACGACTATGCCGCCGGACCGGGCGCGGGCCGGCGTCTGAGTTTGCACGTCAGCCGGCGCAACGTCGATGCGCAGCGTTTGTATCAGCGCTGCGGTTTTCAGGTGCGGCGTGAAGAGCACTACGCTTCGCTGGGCCTGCTGTTCGGCCAGGCCGACTGGGTATTGATGGAGAGACGCTGCGGGGAGGCGAGGTGCGAAAAATAGGGCTGTTCATCGTGGCGCTGCTCCTGGCGGTGCTTGGCTGGATAATTTACGTCAATGATTTTCGCTTCGTCACCGAGCCTGTGACGGTGACCGCCGGCGGCAATCGGTTGACCGGCACGCTGGTGCTGCCGCAGCATGCGCCAGTCAAACCCGGCGTCGTGGTGTTCGTGCACGGTGATGGGCCGGCCAACGCCAGCCGCGACGAAGGTTACTACGCCATTTGGGAGACGATGGCGCAGCAGGGCTACGCGGTTTTATCCTTCGATAAGCCGGGCGTTGGCGGCTCCGGCGGCAACTGGCTGCATCAGACCATGGCGGATCGCGCGCGGGAAACCGCCGATATCATCGATTGGGCCCGGCGGGACGGGCGTTTCGATGCGCGCTGCGTGGGGCTGTGGGGCGCCAGCCAGGCGGGTTGGGTGATGCCGGAGGTGGCGCGCTTGCGGCCTGACATTGCTTTCACGCTTGCGCTCTCGCCGGCGATCAACTGGCTGCGGCAGGGGCGTTATAACACCCGGGCGGCGATGGCGGCGGCAGGGGATGATGAGGCGCTGATCCAGGCGCGCGAGGCGCACTGGCGCCATATCCAAACGCTGCTCGAACAGCCGGACGGCTACGCGCAGTACCGCCGTGACCATGACGGCGGCGCCCCATTGAGCGCCGACCGCTGGCGCTTTATTCGTGCCAACATGGCCAGCGACGCGACGGCGGGACTGGGGTATTTCAACACGCCGGTGCACCTGATTCTGGGCGGCCGTGACGTCAACGTGGACGCGGACGAAACCGAGCGGGTGTACCGGCAGAGGATCCCCGCCTCGCTGCTGACGGTGACGCGCATCGACGAGGCCGATCACGTGATGGTCAAGCCGCTGTTCGCCCGCCATCCGTGGCTGATCAACGCGGTTGGCCTGTTTGCCCCGCGCTCGGTGCAATACGATGCCTACCGGCAGGACGTGGCGGCCTTCCTGGCCGCCCAGCCCTGCGGCAGAGGGCGCTAACCGCCGGGAGCCGCGGGCGGTGTCTGTTCTTCATGCGGCTGCGGCGCGCGAGAGATCTGCATCGCCTGTTGCGGCATGCCGATGCCGGCCCGATCGAAATGGATTTTCACCAGCCGATCGAGGGCGTATTGCACCACCCACTGTTTCAGCGCCTGCGTGCGCACCGTCACGCGGGTGGTGAACGAGCGATCGCCCAGCGCCACCACGCCGTTGAAGACCGGCTCGCCAATCAGGAAATGCTTCACCTGTTCATCCTGCTTCAGCGCCGCGATGGCCTGATGCAACACCTCGTTGACCCGATCGATGTCCTCGTCGCGGCTGACGGTGTAGTTGGCGCGGTATACCCCGAACTCACGGGCATAGTTGGCCAGCGTGGCGATCGACGAGTACGGCACGATGTGATAGACGCCGTAGTCGTCGCGCAGGCCGATCGAACGGATGGTCATGCGCTCCACGGTGCCGGTGATGCCGCTGACAGTGACGTATTCGCCGGTGTTCATGCCGTTTTCGAACTGGATGAACACGCCGGTGATCACGTCTTTCACCAGCGTCTGGGCACCGAAGCTGATGGCCAGCCCCAGCGCGCCGGCGCCCGCCAGCAGCGGCGCGATATTGAGCCCTACCTGCGACAGCACGATCATCACGGTGATGGTGCTGATAACGATAGCCAGCACGTTGCGAAACAGCGTCAACAGCGTGCGTTCGCGCGCGCTCGGCCGCACGCCGTTGCTCAGCTCCAGCGCCAGGCGATGCTCGATCATGCTGGCCATCAGCGTCCAGCTGAACACGGCGATCAGCAGGATCAGCAGGATATGCACCAGCCCGCCGAGCGCCCGCTGGCCATTTTCGCTGCCCGCCCACTGGTACAGGTTGATCAGGTGCCAGGCGTCGAGCAGGAACAGCGTCACCGCCAGCACTACCATCACCCGCAGTATCTTCAGCCCGTTGGGGATATAGGAATTGATGCGCCGCTCGAGCATCGGGTAGCGCAGATTGACGTCGCTCGGCAGCGAAATGCGGCGAAAAATCCAGCGGGTCAGCATGCCGGACAGCAGGGCGCCGACGCCGATTACCAGCAGGCTTTTCACCGTGGCGCTCATCATAAAGCGCAGGCTGTTGCCGATGTCGAACTGCGACAGCACGAACAACACCAGAAAATAGGCGATCGCCAGCAGGTGCCAGATATGCCCCAGGCCGCGCAGGATCACGCTGAAAAACGCCATCGACCGCTCGGCCAGCAGATTGATCTGTTGCTGTATCGGCTTGCGGTTATGCAGGATTAGCCAGATGGCATACAGCGTCAGCGCCAGCATCACCACCAGGTTGACGGCGGCGGCGGCCGGGTAGCTGATCTGCACCGCCACCACCGGCACCACCACCATCAGGCCATAGCCGATCAGGCCGCTGAGCCAGGCGAGGCGGGTGTTCCAGTAGCGCGCGCTCTGGTCGCTGAAAGGAAAGGGGCGCAGATAGTCGAAGCCGGGGGCGAAAATCAGTCGCAGCACCGCCTTGAAGAATTCAATCACCGCGAAAGCGCTGAGAAACAGGGTCTGCAGCCGCAAAATGGTGGCGCTGTCGGCGTGGACGTGGCGGGCGAACAGGTTGCCCGCCGCCAGCGCCAGCAGCAGCACCAGCAGATCGATGGCGAAAGCGCCGAGAATGGCGGCGGGGCGCTTATACCATGGGCCGCGCTGCAGCCGCGCGTTGTGTCCCCAACTGCCCATGCGTTTGTACAGCGGCGCGATCAGCCGCCGGATCAGATGGAACAGGGCAAAGGTGACCGCCACTGTCAGCAGAAAGTAGCCCAGCGCGCGGAAAAAGCCGGCGGGATTGAAAACGCGCTTCGGGCCGGAATCGATCAGCTTTTGCAGCGCGCCGAGCTTCTGGTTAAAGGTGCCGATGCCTTCCTGCGCCAGCGAGTTCAAGCTGTCGCTCAGCGTGGCCGGCGTCGATGCCTCCTGGGCGGCCGGCGCGGCGGCGGGGGCGTCACCGGCGGCCTGTTTCAGATGGTTGATGAGGGCCGCGCGCGCCTGGTCGTCTTGCAGCAGATCGGCCAGCGCGGCATAGGCGGCCTTCTGCTGCTCGCTCTTGTCGGCGGGGGCGGGCGGCGCATTTTGTGCCAGGGCCGGTGGCGCGAAGACGCTCAGGGTCAGCGACAGCAGCAGGAAAAGCAGATGTTCTCGCAGATGAGAACCTCGTCGGGAGTATGCGTTTGGCGGCATTGTTCCTCTCTTTGGCGTTCTGTGATCGGCGGATGTCAGAGCAATACGATGAAAACAATGAATATAGTAGGAAAGGAAGCGCGATGATGCGTGGGAGAGCGTGCGGAATGAAAGCGGCGGGCGCGCGGCGCGCCCGCCATTAATCCGCCGGGATCAGGATACGTGTTGCAGGAACTCCCGCAGGCGCGGGCTCGGCGGATGGTTGATAAGATCGTGCGGGTTGCCGTCTTCGGCAATCCGGCCCTTGTCGATAAAGATCAGGCGCGACGCCACTTTTTCGGCAAAGCCGACTTCGTGGGTGACGATAACCATCGTCATGCCTTCCTCGGCCAGATCCTGCATCACCTTCAGCACTTCGTGGCGCAGCTCCGGATCGAGCGCGGAGGTCGGCTCGTCGAACAGCATCATTTTCGGCTTCACCGCCAGCGCGCGCGCGATCGCCACACGCTGCTGCTGGCCGCCCGACAGTTCGGACGGGTAGTGATGCGCGCGTTCCGCCAGACCGACCTTGGCCAGCAGCTCGCGCGCCAGTTTTTCCGCATCGGACTTCTTCGCGCCACGCACGCGAATCGGGCCGAAGGCGACGTTTTCCAGCGCCGTCAGGTGCGGGAACAGGTAGAACTGCTGGAACACCATGCCGGCTTCCTGGCGGATCAGCCGGTCGTCCACTTTCGGATCGTTGGCTTTCAGGCCGTCGACGATCAGATCGCCGCTGGTGACCTCTTCCAGCTTGTTGATGCAGCGCAGCAGGGTGGATTTGCCGGAGCCGGACGGCCCGATGATCACCACCACTTCGCCTTTGTCGATCTTCAAATCGATGTTGTGCAGCACCTGGGTTTGGCCAAAATGCTTGGAGACGTTTTTAAATTCAATCACAGGATTTTCATCCTTCTTTCCAGACGACGCAGCACGAAGCTCAGCACCAGGGTAATAATCAGATAGATAACCGCCACGGCGCTCCAGATTTCCAGCGCGCGGAAGTTACCGGCAATAATTTCTTGACCCTGACGGGTCAGCTCCGCCACGCCGATCACGATGAACAGCGAGGTGTCTTTGATGCTGATGATCCACTGGTTGCCCAGCGGCGGCAGCATGCGGCGCAGCGCCAGCGGCATAATGACATAGCGGATGGTTTCGCGGCGCGACAGGCCGAGCGCCAGGCCGGCTTCGCGGAAACCGTTATGAATCGACAGCACCGCGCCGCGGGTGATTTCCGCGATGTAGGCGCCGGAGTTGATCATGATGGTCACCACCGCCGCAGTGAACGGGTCGATGCGCAAGTCGCTAAATGCCATAGGCAGGGCGAAGTAGATGAACATCACCTGCACCACGATCGGCGTGCCGCGGATCACTTCGATAAACACCAACGCGATGTGGTTGGCGATCCAACCGCCGTAGGTGCGGGCAAAGCCGGCGACGAGGCCGATGATCAGGCCGCCAATCAGACCGAGGACCGAAATCCACAGGGTCATTTTGGCGCCCTCTAACAAGATAGGAATGGCGGGCCAGATGGCGCTCCAGTCGAACTGCATGATATTTCTCCCGGTGATCCCAAACGTGGGCATCAGATACAACAAAGCGCAGGGGGTTAAGCGACCCCCTGTGCTTAAGTTAATAACTTGCGAAATTCACAGCTTACTTAGGTTCGGTGCCGAACCACTTCTTGTAGATCTCGTTATAGGTGCCGTTCTCGCGCAGGGTTTTCAGCGCGCCGTTCACCTTCTCGCGCAGCGCGTCGCTGCCTTTAGGGAAGGCGATGCCATACTGCTGTGCTTCCAGCGAATCGCCTACGGTTTTGAACTTGCCGGCGCCGGCCGTCTTAATGAAGTATAGGATGTTTGGCGTGTCGTGCAGCACCGCATCGGCGCGCTTGGTGCCCAGCTCCATGTAGGCGTTGTCGATGTTAGGGAACTGACGCAGGTCCTTGGTTTTGATGTGCTGCTTGGCGTAGTCCACCGAGCCGGTGCCGCTCTTCACCGCCACCACTTTACCGTTGAGATCGTCGATGCTCTTCACGCTGTTGTTGTCGGCATTGACCATCACCAGCAGGCCGCTTTTGTAGTAGCCGTCGGAGAAGTCGATGGCTTTCTTGCGTTCATCGGTGATGGTGATCCCGGCCAACGCCAGATCGACGTTTTTGGTCTGCAGCGCCGGAATGATGCCGCCGAAGTCCATTGGCTTCAGGGTGTAGTCCAGCTTCAGCTCTTTGGCGACGGCGGCCCACAGATCGATGTCGAAGCCGACGTATTTGTCGCCTTGCTTGAACTCAAAAGGAACGAAAGCGGTGTCGGTGGCGACCACCAGTTTGTCTGCTGCGTGGGAACTTACGGCAAAGGCCAGAGAGAGTGCGGCCAGGGAGACTTTAAAAATCGACTTCATGAGAGGAATTCCTGTACAGGTTGCGGATTACCCATTTTTTATATTGCAGTTGGTGCCATGAAAAAATCGTGCCATGTTTTCAACTACTATAAAAACAAAGAGTTATTGCGTGATGTTGTGCCAGTCAGGCGAATTGTTATGGTTATGCACCACAATGAGGCACCGAAATGGTGCGTAAGAATTATCTTGGTGCACGGGGCTATCATTAACCAAATTTTGGCTGTGAAACAACCGATCTTTAACCTTTTTGCTTCAATATTGATAACTAACTCTAACTTTCATGAAGCACTGACGGTGCAAGCGGGGCCGCGAGAGGGGGAAAAGGGGAGCAGATAATGCTAGCGCAACTGGCTGTCTTTGCTGCCGCGCCGGTTGTACAGGCCGTTGGCCGCGTGTTTTTTGTCCTGCTCGGCCTGGCAGGCCAGGCAAAAACGGACGCCGGCTAGCGCCTTGCGGCGCGCTTCGGGGATCGCTTCCCCACATTCCTGACAATAGCGTTCGCTTTCGCCGTGCCCAAGCGCACCACGCGCGCGCTGCACCGCATCGTCGACGGTGGAGTCGATCTGATCTTGTACGGCGCCGTCCGCCGCCCAACCGTTAGCCATCATGACCTCCTTACCAGGTTACCTTAGGGTTAATATGGGGCGTTTTTTGTACAATGCAACGGTCGTGTAAAAGAAAACAGGCCGGGCAAGAGCCCAGCCTGTTTTTCCCGCGATGAGAGGCGGTCTGTAACGCCTTATGGCGTTATTCGATGTTGGATTCGATGAACCACAGGAACTTGTCCAGATCGCGTGAGGCGGCGGTGAACATATCGGCGGTGTCTTCGTCTTCCACTTCGGTAATGGCTTTACGGATGTCGTTCGCTACCGCGCCATAGCGATCGGCCAGCGCTTTCAGGTGCTCTTGCACGCTGTGGATATTGGTCGGGTAGCTTTTCAGCGGCGTCCGATCGTTAACGACCTGGACCGTGCCCAGCGCCACGCCGCCCAGTTGCACTACGCGCTCGGCGAAGGTGTCCTGGTGCTCGATGATGGCGGTGCGGAAGCCGTCCAGCATTTCATGAACCGCGATGAAGTTTGCGCCGCGCATGTTCCAATGCGCCTGTTTGGTGATCAACGAGAGATCGATGAATTGCACGACCTGATGGTTCAGCGCCTTAATGGCGGCCAGTTTGATTTTTTCGTCCAGATCGTTACGGGTATACAGCAGATCAGAAGATTTCGTTTTCACCAGTTTAGCGGTACTCATATCAGATATCCTCTTGATTAGTCGTTGTCCTATTTCGTTACGGGATCCATTATAGCAGGAGGATTTATTTTTGCCGTACGAAAATGGCTATTACACAAATAGGAATAGCCTGGTGTAAATATTTTAACTCGGCTTTTGTTTTTTATTAATGCATTGAATTTTATTGTTATTTTATTTTTGCTGTGCCGTAATTATTATTTACCCAGGTGACGGTTTTTCTGGGTTATCTTATTTGCATTGAGCACACTGATCTCAGGGGAATATCCGTCTTGTTATCGTGGTGTTAAATTTAAGCCGATTCAGATTGATAGCCGCCATTGATGCCGTTACAGTAGGGAGATTATCCCCATTCTTTATATTGGCGAGTGATGAAAATTAACGTCGTCGGCACCAGCGGCAGCGGTAAAAGCACCCTGGCGCGCCAACTTGCGGAACGGCTTGGCGTTCCCTATATCGAGATGGACAGGCTCTATTGGCGGCCCGAGTGGCAGGGAACGCCCGATGACGCGTTTCTGGCGCGGGTTGAGCAGACGCTGGCTGAAGCGGGGGAGGGTTGGGTGCTGGATGGCAACTACAGCCGTTCGCAGCCAATCAAGTGGCGCGAGGTCGACTATATCCTGTGGCTGGACTACGGTTTCTGCCGCACGCTGTGGCAAGCCGTGCGCCGCGCGTGCCGGCGTGCGGCCAGCAAAAGCGAGCTGTGGCCGGGCACCGGCAATCGGGAGAGCTTCCGCCGCTCTTTTTTCAGCCGCGAGTCGATTGTGCTCTGGACGATCCGCACCTATGCCAAAAACCGGCGAAAATACCTGGCGGAGATGGCCCGAGACGATGTCGGGCACCGTTTTGTGCGCTTGCGTTCACCCCGCCAGACCGCCGATTTTCTACGGGCGCTGAGGCAGGCTCACAGCAGCAGTCGGTGATGGATTTTCACCACCGCTTTCTTAATTTGCTGCGGCTGCTGCCACAAGCAGCCGGCTTTGTATGGCTCCATCTGGAAAAAAATCGCGAACATGCCGTGTGTCATATGCAGCGTTTGCGGGTGGCGTTTGATGTCCAGCAGTAGCAGGTCGCCGTTTTCCGCGTGGGGATGTTCGCGATGTCCGTCGCCCGCCAGACCGTATTCGATGCGCTCTTCGCCGCTGATCAGCAGGTGCAGAGTAATGTACTCCTGCTGCATTTCGGCCTGTTTCTCCGCCGCCGCTACCGTGGTCAGAGTCATCACGTCCATAAAGATGCTGTCGCCGTCGATCGGGTGTCGTCCCGGTGCCAGTTCGGGCAGGTCGCATCGGCGCAACTCGGTCAGGGTTGAAACCAGCGCCGGCGCGAGTCCACGGCCGAAGCGGGGGTTGAACAGGCTGTTGTGAATCACTGTTATTCTCCATGTGAGCGAAAGTCCAAATAGCCTGCGTGCAGGCCAAGAGGAAGTATGCCGGCTTGTCTCGCGGAAAACAGTTAACCCGCCTGCATTCCCGGCGTTGCGGTATGCAGGCGAGCAGGCGCTCAGGAAAGGCTTTCGAGGCGTGGTTTGGGACGGATGGTCAGGGTGGAGCCCATGGAGGCGGCGATGATGGCCGCCAGCGCCAGCCATTGCACGCCACTCAGGTGTTCGCCGAGGAACAGCATGCCGGACAGCGCCGCCATCGCCGGTTCCAGGCTCATCAGGGTGCCGAAGGTGCGCGCCGGGATTTTGGGCAGGGCGATAATCTCCAGCGAGTAAGGCAGCGCGGTGGAGAGAACCGCCACCGCCAGCGCCACCGGCAGAATATCGATGTTGAACAGTGCGGCGCCGGTTTGCCACGCGCCGATCGGGCAGAACACCAGCGCGGCGATCAGCGAGCCGAGCGCCACCGTGCCGGGGCCGTGATCGCCGCCGGCCTTCTGACCGAAGATAATATAGACCGCCCAGCAGGCGCCGGCCCCGAGCGCGCAGGCGGCGCCGAACGGATCGATCCCGGCCACGCCGTGGCCGAGCGGCAGCAGGAACCACAGCCCGGCGATCGCCAGTGCCACCCACAGGAAGTCGATCGGTCGCCGCGACGAAAACATGGCCACCGCCAGCGGGCCGGTGAACTCCAGCGCCACGGCGATGCCGAGCGGCACCGTGCGCAACGACAGATAGAACAAGTAGTTCATCGCGCCGAGCGACAGGCCGTAGATCAGCAGCGGCAAGCGGCTGCCGGCGGTGATGCGCATGCGCCACGGGCGGAAGATAATGAACAAAATCAGGGTGCCGAGGAAAAGACGCAGCGTGGTGATGCCTTCCGCGCCCACGATCGGGAACAGGCTTTTGGCCAACGAGGCGCCGCTCTGGATCGACACCATGGCGATGATTAATAAACAGATAGGCAGCAGCGCGGAGGGCGCTCTGCCGGAAGTAGATAACGACATCCTTAACGGGCCTTTTATGCGCCGTTCCTCAGCCTTGAGAAAACGGTCGAAACGGGGATGTGAGCAGTGTAAATGAAATGACGAAAATCTGTCTGAGAAAAGCGCGTATCGCGGTGAAATCCGCCGATCCTCGGATGAGATGTGGCGAATTTGGTCAAAAAGTGCGCTTTTTCTTAAGAATTATCTGGATATTAAATAGGTGATTTTTGTCACAGAAAGCCGTAGAATACGGCCGAAAATAGAGCGAAAAGAAGAGGATACACTGTTCTTGAAATCTTCTGTTACACGATATAAAGCATTAGACACTCATTTCAAGGCAGAGTTTCACGCTAATTTTTGTTATATTTTCAAAGCATGAACAAATGGATGTACTTAATAATAAAACGCGTTTGAGGTGGTTATGAAAAAAATTGCATGTCTTTCCGCAGTAGCAGCTTGCGTATTAGCAGTTAGCGCAGGTACCGCATTCGCTGGTCAGAGCACCGTATCCGCTGGCTATGCGCAGGGTGATTTCCAAGGCGTTGCTAACAAGGCCGACGGTTTCAACCTGAAATACCGTTACGAGTTCGACAACAACCCACTGGGCGTAATCGGTTCCTTTACCCACCTGGAAAAGGACGGTTCTCAGGACGGTTTCTACAACAAAGCTCAGTACAACTCTATCTCTGCCGGTCCAGCATACCGCATCAATGACTGGGCGAGCATCTACGGTCTGGTTGGCCTGGGTTACGGTAAATTCACTACCAACGCTCAGAACGGCACTTCTCGTCACGACACCGCTGACTACGGCTTCACCTACGGTGCCGGTCTGCAGTTCAACCCAATCGAGAACGTTGCCCTGGATGTTGGTTACGAGCAGAACCGCATTCGCAGCGTTGACGTTGGCACCTGGAACGTTGGCGTAGGCTACCGCTTCTAAGTGTGTTCGTGCCTGCGGGCATGAACCTGCGGCAAGTTTTGCCGCACTCGATAAAAAATCCGCCTCCGGGCGGATTTTTTTTATCTGTTACTTGCCGCCGCGCTCCGTCGGTTGCGTCGAGAACCGTGCGCTGCGGGCATCGCGCTCGTAGCCCTGCGGCTCGGTCAATAATCCATACAGCTCGGGGCGTCGTCCGTAAATCCAGCGGCGACCGGTGCTGAGCGGGATCAATGTCAGATCGAGTTCTGCGCTGACCATCCGGTCTTCCGCCGCCCAGGTCTCTGCCACGATGCGGCCGTAAGGATCGAGGATCATGGCGTTGCCGGTGCGTATCTCATCATCATCGCGGCCCACGCCGTTGCTGAACAGCAAAAACACGCCATTGTCGTGAGCGCGCGCCGGTAGCCAGCGCATCAGCCAGCCGCGGCCGTGTTCGCCGCGAAAAGCGGCTTCGATCGCCTGCGGATCTTCCGCGCGCCGCTGCCACAGCGCCTGCGGGATCGGCTTCATGCCGTGCGGGCTACGCGAGTGGGTGCCACCGGTCTGGTGCGGGGCGATCAGCACCTCCGCTCCCAGCAGCGCCGTTGCGCGCACATTCTCCACCAGATTATTGTCCCAGCAGATCAACACGCCCACGCGCACGCCCCAGGGCGTATCGAACACCGTATAGCGGTCGCCGCTGGCGATGGCCGGGTGCTCGAAGGCGTGCAGCTTGCGGTGCACGTGCAGTTCGCCGTCCGGCAGGCAAACGGCGTAGGCGTTGTAACAGCGGCCGTCGTCGCCCAGCTCGATCAGTCCGACGCCAATCGCCATGTTGTAACGCTCCGCCAGCGGGCGAATGCGCGCCAGCGAAGGGCTGCTCGCCATCGGTTCCGCCAGCGCCCGCACTTCGGCGTCGGACAGATGGCGCACGTGCCAATAGCCGGTGATGCACATTTCCGGGAAGGCCAGCAGCTGTATCTGCTGCTCGGCCGCCTGGGCGATAAAGCGCTCGATGATCGACAGGTTGTAATTCTTATCGTTGGCGCGATGCTGGAATTGCACCGTGGCGGCGCGTAATGAAGGGGTCATGGTCTCTCTCCGGTTGGGGTCTGCGTTGATTACAGCAGGCAGATTGATTACTGTATAATCAATTAAATTCCCTATTCGATAACTTGATGGAATGGATATAAAACAACTACGCGCCCTGGTGGCGCTGGCCGAACAGGGCAACTATCGCCAGGCGGCGAGCCAGCTGTGCATCAGCCAACCGGCGCTGAGCAAGCAAATTCAGGCGCTGGAAACCCAGCTCGACGTTCGGTTGTTCGAGCGTGGCCGGCAGGGGGCGGTGCTCACCGCCGGCGGGCAGCGGCTTTACCCGGAGGCGCAGGCGCTGGTGGAGCAGTACCAGCAGTTTCAGCGGCGCGCGCGAAAGGTGGCGTCAGGAGAGGCGGGGCGGCTGGCGCTGGGGTTTGGCCTCTCCAGCTTTCATCTGGCGCCGCAGCTGGTGGCCGCTTTCCGCCAACGCTTTCCCGAGGTGGCCATCGGCCTGGAGGACATGCCGTCGGAGCGGCAGTATCAGCTGCTGCTGCAGGGGGAGTTGCAGGCGGGATTCGTGCGCTTGCCGGTCAATACGCCGCTGTGCGGCGTGGCGTTGCTCTGTGACCGGTTGGTGCTGGCCGCGCCGGGCGCGCTGGCGCTGCGAGCCGACGATCTGATGGCGCGTTTCAATCAGCTGCCGCTGTTGCAGTTGACCCCTAAACGCGGGCGCGGATTGAGCGATCAGTCGCTGCGGTTTATCGCCGCTCACCGCCTGACGCCGAACGTGGTACAGCAAGCAGGCGATATCCAGACGCTGCTGGCGTTGGTCGCCGCCGGCGTCGGCGTCGCGCTGCTGCCGCACAGCATCACGCATATCGCGCCGGCCGGCATCGATATTTTAGCGCTGAGCGGCGAGGAAACGGAGTGGCAGGTCGGTATCGCCTGGGATCCGCAGCGCGCCGATGCGCTGCGGGATAACTTCGTGCAGACGGCGCTGGCGGTACAACGCGCTTAGGCATTCAAAGCGGACAATGCATCACCACGATCGGGCTTTGATGGTACTCGCTGCGGTGGCTTTCGCTGAAGCCGACCTTTCTCGCCAGCGCCAGCGAAGCCTGGTTGTCAGGCGAGATGATGCAGACGGTTTTCTCCCCCGGCAGGTGCGTTTTACCCCAGGCCAGCGCCGCCCGCAGCGCCTCGGTGGCGTAGCCTTTGCCGTGCGCCGAGGTCACCAGCGTCCAGCCCATCTCCGGCGCGTCGAGCGCCGGGGCGATGTCGCGCAGGAAGTTGGAGAAGCCGATGCTGCCGAGGTACTCGCCGCTCTGCTTATCGCGCACCGCCCAATATCCGTAGCCTAACAATGCCCAGTGGCCGACGTAGCGCATCAGACGTCCCCAGGAGTCTTCCCGGTCGCGCGGCGTGCCGCCGATATAGCGCACGACCTGCGGATCGGCCCACAGCGCGGCCAGCGAGTCGAAGTCGTCCAGCGTGTGCGCGTCCAGCCTCAGGCGTTCGGTGACAAGCGTCGGCGCGGTGTTGATTACGGTCATGTTGCTGCTCCTGCACGGGGTGAAAGGCGATGAAAAACAACGGCGTTCAGTATGCCAGAGAAATCACGCCGCCAGCCACCACCGCCGGATGAACCGGAAGCCGCCCAGGCCGAGTTGGGGCGTCAGCGGCCAACGGCGCGCGACGAATCCAAACAACGGTGTCTCAGGCTCGCGTCGCTAATAATATGGCGGACAGGCATTGCCGATATTCGTAAGTTTTCCCTTTCATTATTATTTGCCATCAACCCTGGCTGAACCTAAATTTTAACATTTACGTCGTGACGAGCGCGTCAATTCATCAGGCTAATGCGGGTGGCCTGCAGTATGTGATTATGCTCAACATTCACTTGTTATTATTTTTTTATTAAAATTTAGTTCGGCGGTCTTTTTTTGAGATGATTTTCCTTAAAATTGATAATTTGCGATACAAAAAACTAACTTTATGGTTTTTGGCGCGTCAATATATCAATGGATGTGGTGATTGGTTAACCTTTGGTTATGGTTTGCAAGAAAAATCCTATATAAACGATGGTGAGGTGAAAAAGCGTATTTCGTGGCGTTAATTGAGTGGTTTTTCTTGCCTGTACTTGGGTATTTTCGCGAATTACCTGATTAAATATTTATTTAATATTTCATTAACATTTGACGCCAAACTATAAATGATCGCTATAGTGAAAACATGTGAATAAAATGAAATATAGATTTAATGACCATATTCTCTTTGACGCAGACACCAGAACCCTTAGTCCAACAGATTTTTCTGACGATCCCATATCCATATCCAGTCCTTCCAAACGGTTGCTGCTGCTGTTGATTGCCCACCATGGCGAAGCCGTAGGGCGTGAACTGATATTCAAGAAGGTCTGGGACGATTACGGCATGGTTTCCAGCAATAATAATCTTAATCAATGCGTCAGCAAATTGCGGCGGGTGATTAAAAATCTTGGCGTTGAGGATGAGGTCATTGTTACGGTCCCTAAAGTGGGTTTTATGTTGCGTGATGAGATTACCATCGAGTCTTATGAAGACGCGGAAGATATTAACGACGCAGAGCCTGCCGCGATGTTGCCGGGATCTGCGCCTGAAGCGGCGGTAAATCCGCCGCCCGAAACCGTCATCAATGGGGCCGCCTCTCAACCTGGTTATTCCCGCCGCTGGTGGCTGATGCTCAGCGCGTTGGTTCTGGGGGGGCTTTTCATGGCTATTGCGATGACGACCTATTTCAGCGGTTCGGGGGCCCGGCAGGAGAGCTACCTGGGAAAGTCGGGCAATTGTAAGGTGTTCATGTCGCTGCCTGATGCCTCAAGCTCGGTCAGCGCCAGCCTGAATCGGGACATTCTGGCTTACGCCGCGCACCAAACGGGAGAATGCAGCGGCGATGAGTTTTTGCTGGTAGTGCGCAGCAATCAGGTCAGGGCTTACATTTCCGGCATCTCCCGTTTATTCCTGCTGCGCTGCAAGATCTTGCGTGAACATAAGATGGAGATCTGTTCCGGTTTGGAAAGCGACAATGCCGAGTTTATTAATTGACCATTGAAGCCATTGCTCAACGCGATTGAAAGGGCGACGAATATGACAAAAATATTACAGCGTTGAAATAGAACGTTTGATTTCATTTGGCGAGTCGCCGTGTGGCGTTTATCGAGAGGTATTTCCTTTTTTCTACCGCTTACTACCTAATTATGGTGATTATGTATGGTTAAAGCCGATTTCGGTGATGCGTTGCTATTCTTTGAACCCAGCTTTTTAGTGAGAAGAGGAATGAAAGCATTTCTCGTTACCCGATCAAGCGACAGGTATTTTATCGATACTTTGACGGCGCTGGAGAGGGCATTGAAAGAGGGAAAGCCTCATGCGCTAATTATGGAGTTATATCATCATAGCGAATATTTGTATGATGTATTACGGTTCGTTCTGACGGCAAAAAATGTCTGGCCGGAAATTCCCCTGGTGATTTTCACCGCTGTAGAACACCCCGGCATATTAGCGTTGTTGGCGACGGATGCGCGCATAGCTATCGTGGCAAAGGATGATCCTTTGCATTGTCTGAGTGACGCCATTGCGGCTGCCGGTGAGTTCTCCGGCTATCTTTCCCCACATATTCGCGCCCGGTTGACGCATTCGGCCACCGCATTATCTGACAGCGAATGGCGCGTTTTAGCCATGATGGCTGCCGGTGCTTCTCCAAGAAGCATCGCCAATGTGACCCGGCGAAGTTACAAAACCATAAGCTCCCATAAACTGAATATTATGCGAAAGTTGGGTCTCAATCAGGCCGGCTTTATGCGGCTAATTCTTACCTTGAGAACCCGATACCCTTCCTGAAACGTGGCGAAAAGCCTCCTTTTCTCTACGGCGGCCGATCTTGATTGGCTGCTGCCCCCCCTGTGTGAATCTCATCAATCTTCCCTCCCAACGAATAACGCCGGCGCTGAAATTCTGCGCGGGTATGGGAGTGAGGGACAGGGCTGCCAAATGGCTAAATAATCGCCGCCTGATGGGGTTAAACCACAATGTGATTGTGCTTTCATCAAATGCTTAACCCGCTTTTTAATGTGATTTACGGGGAGATAAAACATTAATTATGGAATTTAAATCTAAATATTTGAACTTTAATAGTTAATGATTCTTTTTTGATCGACTGGGGATATTCTTGTGGCGTCAAGCAGACTGGCTAAACGCAGTGATGCAAACGGCTGGCTGAGAATGGACGAAAGAAAGAAAACATATTCAACATTGAAGGGAGTTACACCATGAAGAAAATGACACTGGCTCTGGCGATCGTTTCCGCCTTTGCAGCGGTCAGCACTGCACAAGCCGCCGACGTTACCGCTCAGGCGCTGGCAACCTGGTCTGCAACCGCCAAGAAAGACACCACCAGCAAACTGGTCGTGACGCCGATTGGCAGCCTGGCCTTCAACTATGCAGAAGGCATTAAGGGTTTCAACAGCCAGAAAGGCCTGTTTGACGTCACCGTGGAAGGCGATACCACGGCAACCGCTTTCAAACTGACCTCAAAACTGGTCTCCAATACGCTGACTCAGCTGGATACTTCCGGTTCTACTTTGGAAGTCGGGGTGAACTATAACGGTGCGGTGGTCGGGAAAACGTCTGAAACCACCCTGATCGACACCACCGCCGGTATTTTGGGCGGCAATCTGAGCGCCTTGTCCAACGCCTACAACCAGGCCGGCCGCACCAGCGCGCAGGATCAGTTCACCTTCAGCATCATCGGCGCGACGTCAAACGGCACCACCGCCGTCACGGATTTCAGCACGCTGCCGGAAGGTATCTGGAGCGGCGATGTCAGCGTCGAATTCAACGCGACCTGGACTTCCTAATCCCCGAACGATCTGCATCTGGCAGGGGGGAGACCTCCTGCTATTTATCGCCCATCAACGCCAGTGGAATACCGCAATGACACGCTTTTCTCTCGCCGTCACCCTGATGTTAATGCTGCTGCAGCCGGCTTTGGCTCTCGATGTGGGTGAGATCAGCTCCTTCATGCCGGGCGACAGCGCGCGTCTGAGTAAGGAAATCAAAAACACCACCGACAGCGGCCGGCTGGTCAACGTCAGCATCGAACGCATTTCCAGCCCCCTGGCCTCCGGTACGGTGATCCCGATGAGCAGCCGGGATGAAATGCTGCTGTCGCCCGCCAGCCTGATCTTGCCGGCCAACGCCAGCGATGTGATCCGCTTTTACTACAAAGGGCCGAACGACGCGCAGGAGCGCTATTACCGCATCATCTGGTTTGATCAGGCGCTGAGCGAGGCGGGGCAAAATTCGGCTCGGCGCAATGCCGTGGCCACCACGTCGGCGCGCATCGGCACCATTTTGGTGGTGGCGCCCCGGCAGGATCGCTTCGCCTATCAGTTCGCCAATGGGCGGATCAAAAACACCGGCAATGCCACGTTCAAAGTGGTGGCCTACGGCAATTGCAGGAACAAGCAGGACGGCAGCGACTGCAAGGAAAACTATTTCGTGATGCCGGGGAAGGATCGCGCCTTCAGCAAGGTTGACGTCAACGATAAAAAAGGGCGTGTCGCGCTGTGGCACGGCGAACAGTTTATCCCGGTGAAGTAATGCGCGCGTTATCCACGATGGATGCAAAACAATCACGCAAGGAGTGGCATGTGAACGCTGTGCTGTTGAAAACGCTTTTGGCTGCCGGTGTGCTGGCGCTCCCGACGCTGTTGCCTGGCCGTATGGCGATGGCGGCCGGCTTGACGCAGATTAACGGCGTGCTGATCCCGCAAACCTTCAGCCTGGCGTTGCGCGAGGGGATGAGCATTCCGTTGTTGCTGCATTATGAAAAGAGCGATGGCGTCAAAGATGACAGCCGCATCGGCCACGCCTTTCTCTACCTGGATCAGGACAGCCTAAAGATTCGTCGGGTGACGCTGGAGGATAACGACGACGGCGCCCGGCTGACGGCGGCGATTGCCGCTCAGCTGCAGGCTTTGCAGGATGCGCCATTCGATCGCCGGCAGCATATCCGGGTCGCGGACGACGCCTGGCTGGCGCTGGATTTCCGGCAGCTCAACCTGCAGCTGGTGGTCAAGGAATCCGCCTTGGGAACGGTACTGCGCAGCCGCTCCAGCGATATCGGCGCGTCCAGCGTAGATGCCGTGAGCAGCACGCTGGATTATAACCTGGGGGTCTACGACAACCGCGCCCGCGCCAGTGAAGGCAATACCTCCAGCTATTTATCGCTCAACAGCGTCACTGCGCTGCGTGAACACCACGTGGAGTTGAACGGTTCAATCTACGGCATCGGCAGCGGCGATGAAAACGCCACGCTGTACAAAGCGATGTACGAGCGCGATTTCGCCGGCCGCCGTTTCGCCGCCGGCATGCTGGACAGTTGGAACCTGCAGTCGCTGGGGCCGGTCACGACGCTCAACTCGAGCAAGATTTATGGTCTGTCATACGGTAACCGCGCCAATTCGACGGTATTCGATAACACCCAATCGTTGACGCCGATCGTGGTGTTTTTCCCATCGGCCGGCGAAGTGCATCTGTCGCGCGACGGACGGCTGCTCAGCGTGCAGAACTTCGCCATGGGCAACCATGAAGTGGACACCGGCAGCCTGCCCTACGGCATTTATGACGTCGAAGTGGAGGTGGTGGTCAACGGCAAAGTCGTGGATAAACGCATGCAGCGAGTGAATAAACTGTTCAGCCCCAACCGCGGCGTCAATGCGCCGCTGGCCTGGCAATTCTGGGGCGGGATGCTGCGCATGGACGACTGGCGTGGCGAGCGGGAACGCCACCGCCCGGCAAAGGATTCTTATTTGCTTGGCGCTTCGGCGACCGGCAATCTGCAAACGCTGAATTGGGCGCTGTCGGGGTACTCGTTTGACGGCAACGCCGTCGGCGAGAGCCGTATCAGCCTGCCGGTGACCGAGTCGATTCAGTTCAACCTGCAAAATATGGCGGCCTCCGATCGCTCCTGGAGCCTGATCAACAGCGTCAGCGCCGCGTTGCCCGGCGGTTTCAGCAGCCTGTGGGTCAACCAGGAGAAAACGCAGATTGGCGATCGTCTGTTGCAAAATGACGCCTATAACCGCGCCGTTGGCGGCAGCCTCAATCTGGGGGCGCTGTGGTCTCCGCTGGGCACCCTGAGCGTCAGCTACAACGACGATAAAAAGAACGACAGCCACTATTACAACGCCGACTATTACCAGAATATCTTTACCGGCCGTTTCGGCACGCTGGGCGTGCGTGCGGGCGTGCAGCGCTACAACAACGGCAGCAGCAACGCCAATACCGGCAAATACATCGCGCTCGATTTTTCACTGCCGATGGGCAACTGGCTCAGCGCGGGCGTCTCCAACCAGAACGGCTACACCACCGCCAACCTGGCGGCGCGCAAGGACATCAAGGACGGGCCGATTCGCACCCTGGGCGCCAACCTGTCGCGGGCGATTTCCGGTGATACCCGCGGCGACAATAGCTTCAACGGCGGCGGCTATGCGCGCTTCGACACCAAATATTCCACCGGCACGCTCAACGTCAGCAGCTCCGCCGACGGCTACGTCAACAGCAGCCTGACCGCGAGCGGCAGCGTAGGCTGGCAAGGGCGTGATATCGCCATCAGCGGCCGCAACGAAGGCAACGCCGGGATCATCTTCAACACCGGCATCGAAAATGACGGTCTGCTGACCGCACGGGTTGACGGCCGGATGGTGAAACTGAGCGGCAATAAGAACTACCTGCCGTTGTCGCCTTACGGCCAGTACGACGTTGAGTTGATGAACAACAAAAACTCGGCGGAGAGTTTCGACATCGTGACCAAACGCAAGAGCAAGCTCACTTTGTATCCGGGCAACGTGGCGGTGATCTCGCCGGAGATCAAACAGATGGTGACGGTATTCGGCCGCATCAAGGCGGAGGACGGCACGCTGCTGGCCAACGCCTATATCAAGAACCATATCGGCCGCACCCGCACCGATGAGAAAGGCGAATTTATCATGGATGTCGACAAGAAATTCCCGGTTATCGATTTTACCCACAGCGGCAATCAGACATGCGAAGTGGATTTGGATCTGAGCAAGGCGCAAGGCGCAGTGTGGGTCGGCGACGTGATCTGCACCGGGCTGAAAACCTATGCGGGCAATGTTTCATCCGGGGAGTTTGACCATGAGAGCTAACGTTGCGCTGTTGTTATTGCTGGTGCTGATGGCCCCTGCGCTGCAGGCGGCGGTCAGCCAGACCAACTGGCCGGATGCGGCGGTCATGAAATTTGTCTTCGTGGAAAACAACGCCGACGACAACTTTTTCGTCACGCCCGCCGGCGGGCTGGATCCGCGCATGACCGGCGCCAATAAATGGACCGGGCTGAAATACGGCGGTTCAGGCACTATCTATCAGCAAAGCCTGGGGTATGTGGATAATGGCTACAACACCGGGTTGAATGCCAACTGGCGTTATGACATGTGGCTGGAAAATGCGCCGATCAAGAATCCGTTCCTCGGTTTGCGCTGCATCAACTGGTATGCCGGCTGTAATATGGATACCAGTTTGATCCTGCCGCAGGCCACCGACGAAAAGGGGTTTTACGGCGCGGTGGTCACGACCGGCGGTGCAAAATGGATGCACGGCATGATGTCGCCGAGTTTCTATCAGTATCTGAAACAGATGGCGGCGGGCGAAGCTTTCAGCATGCAGATCAACGGCTGCCAAACGTCAGTGGCGTACGACGCCTCAGCCGGCGGCCGCTGTCGGGATCAGGCCAGCGGCAGCTGGTACAAGCGCACCGTCACGCACAGCAAGGCGGCGCACCTGCGTTTTATCAACACCAACGCCGTCTCGGAAGTGTTCGTCAACAGCGATGGGGTGCCGATCATCGGCGAGGGCAATGCCGATTGCAAGAACCAGACCATCGGCGCCCGCTCAGGCATCATGTGCAAAATGGTCAGCTACGATTTGCAGACCGACGGCAGCGTCAGCAATACCTCGATTCATATTTTTCCGGCGATTAATCATGCGGCGCTGTCTTCAGCGGTGAATGCCGCCGATCTGCAGTTCAGTCTGAACGGCAACACCTGGAAAAATACCTCGGGCACCGGCAGCTACTATACCTTTAACGAGCTGAAGAGCAGCAACGCGGTCTATGTGTTCTTCTCCAGCAATTTCTTCAAGCAGATGGTCGCGCTGGGGATATCCGACAGCGGCACCCGCGATCTGATCAATTTCCGCTTTCAGAACACCACTTCGCCGGAGTCGGGGTGGTATGAGTTTTCCACCTCAAACCAGCTGATTATCAAACCGCGCGATTTCAGCATCAGCATTATTTCCGATGACTACGACAACAGCCCACACCGTGAAGGGTATGTCGGCCCGGCGGAACCGGCGCTGGAGTTCGGCTATTTCGTGACCACCAGCGGCAAAACCGCCGCCGATCAGGTGAGGGTGATGGCGACCGGGCCTACTCAGGCGATCAACGGGGTGAACTATTGTCTTTTTTCCTCTGCGGATAACAGTACCCGGGTGCCGTTCCCCGCTACCCTCGGCATCACCACCAGCACCAACGGCCAGCAGAGCTTCGCCGCCGGCTGCGATGGCCAATGGCACGACATGACCAACGCGCTCTGGAGCAGCACCCCGTGGAATGATATTTCCGGCGAAGTGGGGGTGCTGAACAAGACCCGCGTGACGTTCAGCATTCCGATGAATAATCCGATCTCGCTGAGAACCGTCGACGGCAACGGTTGGTACGGCGACGTCAGCGCCGCCGGTGAAATTCATGTCGAAGCCACCTGGCGCAACATTAATTGAGGACAGCGTGTGAAACGGGTGCTGATAGGATTGCTGTGTCTGTCTTTTCCCTTTACCGTCGCCGCGATCAATGTCGGCACCCTGACGTTCGCCATGGATCAGGACCGTTCATTCACCGCCAAGCGAGTGTTGAATAACAACCGCAGCGCGCGCCTGTATCAGGTGAGCATTCGCGCCATCGATCGGCCGGGAGAGCGCGAGGCGCGCAGCCGGCCGGTGGATGGCGAACTGCTGTTCGCCCCACGTCAGCTGACGCTGCAGGCCGGGCAGGCGGAGTACTACAAGTTTTTCTATCACGGGCCGCAGGATAATCGCGAGCGTTATTACCGGGTCTCATTTCGCGAAGTGCCGACCCGATTGTTCGAGCCGGGGCCGCGTCAGGGCGCCGGCGTCAACCTGGAGCCGATCGTGGTGATGGACACCATACTGGTGGTGCGCCCGCGTCAGATAAACTTTGCCTATCGGCTCGATGCGCAACGCGGCACGCTCACCAACACCGGCAACACCTACTTCAAGTTCCTGCTCAAACCGGGCTGCAACAGCACGGATGAAGAGGGCGTCACCGAATACCTGCGACCCGGCGATACGCTGACCCATCCCGGTATTCGGCTGAAGGGACAGAAATTCATTATCTATAACGACAAATTTATCAGCGTAGACCGCAGCTGCCTCGATTAACGCGGCGGAATGGCGAAGCGGAAGCAGGCACCGTTTGGCGCTTGTTCGATCAGCTGAATGTCGCTGTCGTGCAGCTGCAGAATGCGCCGCACGATCATCAACCCCAGCCCGCCGGCAGGGCGCCGGGCGCCGCTGATGATCGACGGGCGTACAAACAGATCGGCGCGCAACGCCTGCGGAATGCCGGGGCCGCTGTCGCTGACCTGCACCATCACCTGGTCTTCCTGCCGCCACAGCCGCACGCCGATATCGCCGCCGGGCGGCGTATGGCGAATGGCGTTGTCCAGCAGGTTGGTCAGCACCCGCTCAATCATGCTGAGATCGGCGAACACCGGCGGAATGCCGGGAGCGATGTCGGCGTGCAGCCGCTGGTTACGCGCCTCCGCCGCCAGCTCGAATTTCTGGAATACGTCCTGCAGCAGTTCGCTGAGGGAGAAGGGTTCTTTCTGCGGTTTCACCACGCCGTATTCCAACCGCGCCAGCTCAAACAGCTCCTGCGCCAGCTTGCCCACCTTGCGGCTCTGCGCCAGCGCGATCTCCAGATAGCGCCGCCGATCGGCTTCGCTCAGGGTGGCGGCCTTGACCGACAGCGTTTCCAGATAACCGTGCAGCGAGGTGAGCGGGGTGCGCAGATCGTGCGAGACGTTGGCGATGAATTCACGCCGCAGCCGATCCTGCTGCGCCAGCGTTTGCCACTGTTCGGCAAGGCGCTGCGCCATGCGGTGGAAGGCCTGTTGCAGCTGGCTGACCTCGTCACGCCCGGCCGGCGTCGCCGGCTGCGCCGCGTAGGCCTGCACCGCCTCAATGCCGCCGTTGTCCAGCGCATTGACCTGCCGGGTCAGGCGACGGATGGGGCGCGTGACCCAGTAGAAAGCGAAACCGCCGGCCAGCAGGCTGAACAGCACCATCACCCCGGAGGTCCACAGCGCCATCCTGACCGCCGAGTTGAACTGGGCGTTGCTGGCCAGCGCGGTATAGTCTTCCCCGAGCAAGACCACATACAGATAGCCTTCGATTCGGCCGTCGACCTTCAGCGGCGCGACGCTGAACACCTTGCGCCCGTCCGCGCTGCGTGGATCGTCGCCATACACCGGCATCTGCGCGCCATCGAGCAGCGCCTGCAGCGGCGGCAGCGCGACCCGCTGCCGTTTCAGGTGCCCGGCCGGCGCGGCATTGCCGATAATCGCCCCTTGCTTGTCGAGCAGGTATACCTCAACGCTGGGATTCACCGCCATCAGCTGATCGAACAGGGTGTGCACCGCCTGCGGATCCGGGCCGTTCGCCCCCAGCAGCGGGTTGCTGTCGGCGATGTGCTGCGCCAGGCTGCCGGACAGGCGTTGGATCACCGCCTGACTGTATTGGGTGCTGCTGCGCACCTGCATCCAGCCGGAAAAGGCGCAGCCGATGACGATCAGCAGTGCGAAGATCAGCGTAAGGCGTGGCGCTAACGTAAGGTTTTTCATGGCTCACTCTTGCGGCGTGGCCGCGAATTTATAGCCCATGCCCCACACCGTGAGGATGCGCTCGGGTTCCGCCGGGTTGCGCTCGATCTTGATGCGCAGCCGGTTGATATGGGTGTTGACGGTGTGCTCATACCCTTCGTGCTGATAGCCCCAGACCTGATTCAACAGGCTGAGGCGGGAGAACACCTGGCCCGGATGGCGGGCGAAAAAATACAGCAGGTCGAATTCGCGCGGCGTCAGTTCGATCGGCTGCTGCTGCAGGCGCACCTCGCGGGCGATAGGGTCGATGGTCAGATCGTTGAAGCTGAGCACGCCGGCGTCCATGCGCAGGTTGCGGCTCATCGCCTCCTGGCGGCGAAACAGCGCCTTGACCCGCGCCACCAGCTCCAGCATGGAAAAGGGTTTGGCCAGATAGTCGTCGGCGCCCAGCTCCAGCCCCAGCACGCGATGCACCTCGCTGGAGCGCGCGCTGGTGATGATGATCGGCGTGTAGCGCGTCATGGTGCGCGCCCGGCGGCAAATCTCCAATCCGTCTACGCCCGGCAGCATCAGATCGAGGATCAAAGCGTCCCAGCCGCCCTGTTCCAGCATCGCCATGCCCTGATTGCCGTCGGCGGCGTGGCTGATGGCGTAACCCTCGTCACGCAAATGCAGCTGCAGCAGTTCGGCGATGTCGCCATCGTCCTCGACGATCAAAATGCGTTTTGGCTTTTCCATTCTCATTACCGCTGATTGCCCGATTCTCTCTGAAGTCTACACAACCCCCACCGGTGGAGTTATCACATTTTATTTAACTTTGCGTGAGGTCTTGGGGAACAAATCCGGGGAATACTCGGTTCATCGCATCATTAGTCGGCAGGAATCGCCATGAATCTCACTCTCACCCCGGAACCACGCCAGACCGTGCATCCGCTGTGGCTGCGGTTGACGCATTGGCTCAATGCGCTGGCGATGCTGATCATGGTGACCAGCGGCTGGCGCATCTACAACGCTTCGCCGCTGTTCAACTTCAGCTTTCTCAACGAGCTGACGCTTGGCGGCTGGCTGGGCGGCGCGTTGCAGTGGCACTTCGCCGGCATGTGGCTGTTCGGCGTCAACGGGTTGTGCTACCTGCTGATCAACCTGGCCAGCGGGCGTTTCAAACGCAAATATTGGCCGCTCAGCCCGAGGCAGTTTCTCGCCGATTTCGGCGCGGCGCTGCGCGGCCGGCTGCAGCACGCCGACTTGCGCCACTACAACATGGTGCAGCGCGTGGCCTATTTGTCGGTGATGGTCATCGGCGTGCTGAGCGCGTTGTCCGGATTGGTGTTGTGGAAGTCGGTGCAGTTTCCCCTGCTGCGCACGCTGCTCGGCGGCTATGAAGCGGCGCGCTATATCCACTTTTTCGCCATGTCGGCGCTGGTGGCCTTCGTGGCGATTCACCTGGTGATGGTGGCACTGGTGCCCCGTACGCTGCTGGCCATGCTGCGCGGACGTTAAGGAGTTCACGATGGAAAAGGATAAAACGATCATGACGATCGGCGAGGGACAGGCGATCGTCAAAGAAGCGCAGCGCTTGTTGACCGCGTCGTCTCGCCGCCGCTTTCTGCGCAATGGCCTGACGCTGGGCGGCATCGCCATGCTCACCGGCTGCGATCTCAGCGACAACGCCAATGTCGAACAGGCGCTGAGCCGCATTTCGCGTCTCAACGATCGGGTGCAGGGCTGGTTGTTCAACGGCGAGCGTCTGGCGCCGGTCTACCCGGAATCGATGATCACCCGGCCGTTCCCGTTCAACGCCTTTTACGCCGAGGAGGAGGCGCCGGATATCAACGGCGACGACTATCGGCTGGAGGTGGCCGGGCTGGTGCGGGACAAGCGCGCCTGGAGCCTGCCGCAGCTGCACCAAATGGCGCAGGTGAGCCAGGTGACGCGGCATATCTGCGTCGAGGGCTGGAGCGCCATCGGCAAGTGGGGCGGCGTGCCGTTCGCCACCTTTCTCAAGGCGATCGGCGCGGATCTGAGCGCTCGCTACGTCAGCTTCAAATGCGCCGACGACTACTACACCAGCATCGACATGGCCACCGCGCTGCATCCGCAGACGATTATCGCGCTGACCTATGACGGCCAGATCTTGCCGCGCAAGTATGGCTACCCGATGAAGCTGCGCATGCCGACCAAGCTGGGCTACAAGAATCCGAAACACATTCAGGTGATCGAGGTCACCAACCGCTTCCCGGGCGGTTACTGGGAAGACCAGGGTTACAACTGGTTTGGCGGCAGCTGAGGCGGCCGCCGGCCATTCTCCGGCACTCCGGTGCCTTTGACATGACGGAAGGAAATACCATGAAAAAGTTATTCGCAATGATGATGTGCAGCGCGTTGATGCTGGGTGTGGCCGGCGCCAACGCCGCGGACAGCATGAGCAAAGACGCGATGAAAAAGGACGGCATGAGCCAGATGTCGCACGACGGCATGGCGAAAGACGGCATGAAGAAAGATTGCATGGGCAAGGAGTGCATGAAGAAAGACAAGATGGCCAAAGACGCCATGAAAAAGGATGGCATGGCGAAAGACGGTATGGCCAAAGACGGCATGAAGAAAGACGAGATGAAAAAGGACGCGATGGGGCATTAAGCCGCCGCGATCCGCGGCCGGAAGCGGGCGTTCCGCTGCGGCCGCGGACAACATAAGGAGAGGGGATGATGCAGGCGACATGGCTGCGGCGCTTTCAGCGCTCGAACGGGGACGTTATCTTTATGCGCGCGGCGCTGGTGGTGATCTTCGCCGCTTTCGGCTACGCCAAGTGGTTTGATTACGAGGCGCAGGGGCTGGTGCCGCTGATCGGCAACAGCCCGCTGCTGAGCTGGATGCATCAGGCGTTTGGCATTCGCGGCGCCAGCTATGCGCTGGGCGTCGCCGAATGGAGCTTCGGTTTATTGCTGCTGGCGGGATTCTGGTCGCGGCGTCTGGGCCTGCTGGGGGCGATCGGTTCGACGGTGACTTACCTGACTACGCTGACGCTGATCTTTTCCACGCCGGGCGCCTGGGAGCCTTCCGCCGGTGGTTTCCCGGCCATGGCTGGGGCCACCAGTTTTTTAATCAAGGATCTGGTGTTGCTGGCCGGCTCCCTGGTGCTGCTGAAAGCCGATTTGCCGGCCGAGCAGGCATAAAAAAGGGCGTAGCCTGGCTACGCCCTCTCTCCATCGCCGGTTATCACATATCCGGGAAGGTCAGGGTGCCCCCCGGCGCTTCGCGATGAATGTGCAAGAAGTTCAGGTGCTTCTCGTACTGGTCGAGGATATCGCCAATCACCTGTTCCTTGCTGTAGTCCATCAGGTCGTTGCCCTGGGTGCCCTCCATCAGGAAGGTCTCCAGCCGGTAGTAGTGCGACTTGCCGGAACGGGCGCGGTAGGTGAAGCCCGGCACCGAGTAACGCATCGGCCAGATCTGATAGATGAAGTTCTGTTCTTCGCCCAGGTGCACCAGCAGCTCCAGGTGATTCAGGCGTTCGTCTTCGGTCGGCGGCACTTCGCTGAACTCCACCTTCGCGCCGCGCAGCGCCAGCTCGCGCGCCACGTCCTGCATCGCCGGGCGGCAGACCTTATCCAGCATTTTTTGCGTGTACTGAGTACCCGGGTAGTTCATCACCCGCGACAGGCGCTGTTTCCAGTTGAGCACGTCGTGGCTGGAGACCGGCACCGGCGCCAGGGTGCTGAGCGCGCTGGCCTTGCGGTAGTCTTCCACCCGCAGCGATTTATACAGCCCGGCCATCACGAAGAAGATCACGAAACTGAACGGCAGGCCCATGATCACCGTGGTTTTCTGCAGCGCCGGCACGCCGTCGGTCATCAGCATGCCGATGGTCAGCAGGCCGATGGCTACCGACCAGAAAATCCGCAGCCAGTTCGGCGCATCATTATTGATGTCGGCCAGCCGCGAAGTGAAGTTGCCCAACACCAGCGAGCCGGAGTCCGCCGAGGTGACGTAGAACAGCAGGCCGGTGATGGTGGCCACCGAGGCGCTGAAGGTGAAGCCGGGATATTGCGCCAGCAGGCTGTAGACGCCGCGCTCCGGGAACTGCATCACTTCCTGCGCGAATTCGGCGTTGCCGTGAATGATCTGATACAGCGCGCTGTTGCCGAAGATAGACAGCCACAGCAGGGTGAACACGAACGGAATAATCAGCGTGCCGACCACGAACTGGCGAATGGTGCGCCCACGCGAGATGCGCGCCAGGAACAGGCCGACGAACGGCGACCACGCCACCCACCAGGCCCAGAAGAACAGCGTCCAGTTGTTCATCCACTCCACCGGCCGATCGAAGGCGAAGCTGTTGAGCGTCATGCCCATAAAGCGGTTGACGTAATCGCCGACGTTAAGCACCAGCGCGTTGAGCAGGAACTCGGTGTCGCCGAAGAACAGCACGAACAGGATCAGGCCCAGCGCCAGCAGCACGTTCAGCTCGGACAAGATGCGGATGCCCTTGTTGACGCCCGAAGTGACCGAGATGGTGGCCATGATCACCGACAGCAGGATCAGCGAGCCCTGTACCGTCAGGTTTTCCGGGATCTCGAACAGCACCTTGAGGCCGTAGTTGAGTTGCACCACGCCGATACCCAGCGTGGTGGCGATGCCGAAGATGGTGCCGAGCACCGCGGCGATGTCCACGCTGTGGCCGATCGGGCCGTTGATGCGTTTACCGAAGATCGGGTACAGCGCCGAACGGATGGTCAGCGGAAGATTGTAGCGATAGCTGAAGTAGCCGAGGGCGATGCCCATCAGCGCATACATCGACCAGCCGGTCAGGCCGTAGTGGAACAGCGTCCAGACCATCGCCTGGCGCGCCGCCTCCAGCGTTTGCGCGTCGCCTTCCGGCGGCATCATGTACTGGGTCACCGGCTCGGCGACCGAGAAGAACATCAGATCGATGCCGATGCCGGCGGCGAACAGCATCGCCGCCCAGCTCATCAGGCTGAACTCCGGTTTGGACTGTTCCGGCCCGAGCTTGATCGAACCGAAGCGCGAGGCGGCGATAAACACCACGAACACGATGTACAGCGTCGCCGCCAGCAGGTAGTACCAACCGAAGGTGGTCGACACCCAATTCAGCGTGCGGGTGATCCACTGCCCGGAGAAGTCGGTGAAAAAGATGGTCATCAGCGAGAAGGCCAGGATCAGCCCCGCCGAGGTGAAGAAAACCACAGGGTTGAGGCGGTCCTGCTGCGGTTTGGAGGAGGTTTCGCGTGTTGTCATCGTCATCCTCTGAACTGAGTAAAATCGTGCCGCTCCGCATTCTGGGGCGCGTTGGCGCCGCCGGAAAACGGGCGAATGAAGGCGGCGGCCATCCCCACGGGGATGGCCTGAGTGATGCCGCTTTCGCCTGTTGCTGAAGCGCCGGAGCGCTTCGCGGCGGGAACCGCTTACAGCCACTGATTTTGGTCAGATTCGTTAATTACCTCACAAAAATCAGCCAGTTCCACAACCAGATAGTACAAATTTTTAACCAGGCGGCAATAAAATATATGCAATTTTTATTGAACGTTCAATCAAAAAAAAGTTTAATAGTCCGCATGATGACCTGAATCACGGGCGAAACGGCAGTGAAATTTGCCCGCTGAGATAAGGCCGAAGTCGGTTTTGTGAGAGTCGAAATATGCCAAAGGTAGGAATGCAGCCAATCAGAAGGCAGCAGTTGATTGATGCCACGCTCGCCGCGGTAAACGAAGTGGGAATGCATGACGCCACCATTGCGCAGATCGCGCGGCGGGCCGGCGTTTCCAACGGCATCATCAGCCATTATTTCAAGGATAAGAACGGCCTGCTGGAAGCCACGATGCGCTACCTGATCAGCCATCTGGGCGAGGCGGTGAAGCTGCGCTTGCAGGCGCTGACCGACCACAGCCCGGCGGCGCGGCTGCAGGCGATTGTCGCCGGCAACTTCGACGACAGCCAGATCAACAGCGCGGCGATGAAGACCTGGCTGGCCTTTTGGGCCAGCAGTTTGCATCAGCCGCAGCTCAATCGGCTGCAACAGGTGAACGGCCGCCGGCTCTATTCCAACCTGTGCGCCGAGTTTCGCCGCGTCATGCCGCAGCCGCAGGCACGCCTGGCGGCCAAGGGGCTGGCGGCGCTGATCGACGGACTGTGGCTGCGCAGCGCGCTGCGCGGTTCGGCGTTCAATCAGGCGCAGGCGTTGGCGCTCACGACCGAATACATCACGTTCCAACTCCGGGGGCAAACGCCGCCTGGAGGATAACCCAAGGAGATCCTATGTCCCGTTTTGGCTTGCAGAAGCTCTATATTCATGGCGCCTATGTAGACAGCACCGCTGGAAAAACCTTCAACGCCATTAACCCGGCGAATGGCGAAGTACTGGCCGAAGTCCAGTCCGCCGGCGCTGAAGACGTCGATCGTGCGGTGGCCAGCGCGGCCAGCGGGCAGAAAGTGTGGGCGGCGATGACGGCGATGGCGCGTTCGCGCATCCTGCGTCGCGCGGTGGATATTCTGCGCGAGCGCAACGATGAGCTGGCGGCGCTGGAAACGCTGGATACCGGCAAAGCGATGTCGGAAACCACCGCAGTGGACATCGTCACCGGCGCCGACGTGCTGGAGTACTACGCCGGCCTGATCCCGGCCATCGAAGGCGAACAGATCCCGCTGCGCGATACCTCGTTCGTTTACACTCGCCGCGAACCGTTGGGCGTGGTGGCCGGCATCGGCGCCTGGAACTACCCGATTCAAATCGCGCTGTGGAAGTCTGCGCCGGCGCTGGCGGCGGGCAACGCGATGATCTTCAAACCGAGCGAAGTCACGTCGCTGACGGCGCTGAAGCTGGCGGAAATTTACACCGAAGCCGGCCTGCCGGACGGCGTTTTCAACGTGGTGACTGGCAGCGGCGCGGAGGTGGGGCAGTACCTGACCGACCATCCGGGCATCGCCAAAGTGTCCTTCACCGGCGGGGTGAAAACCGGCAAGAAGGTGATGGCCAACGCGTCGGGGTCGACGCTGAAGGAAGTCACCATGGAGTTGGGCGGCAAGTCGCCGCTGATTATTTTCGACGACGCCGATCTGGATCGCGCCGCCGATATCGCCATGATGGCCAACTTCTACAGCTCCGGCCAGGTGTGCACCAACGGCACCCGCGTCTTCGTGCCGGCGGCGCTGCAGGCGCAGTTTGAGGCGAAGATCCTCGAGCGCGTGAAGCGCATTCGCCTCGGCGATCCGACCGATCCGCAGACCAACTTCGGGCCGCTGGTCAGCTTCGCGCACATGGAGTCGGTGCTGCGCTTTATCGAGAGCGGTAAAAACAGCGGCGCGCGCCTGCTGTGCGGCGGCGAACGCGTCACCCACGGCGAGTTCGGCAAGGGCGCTTACGTGGCGCCGACGGTGTTCAGCGACTGCCGCGACGACATGGAAATCGTGCGCGAGGAGATCTTCGGGCCGGTGATGAGCATCCTCAGTTACCAGAACGAAGAGGAAGTGGTGCGCCGCGCCAACGACACCACCTTCGGCCTGGCCGCGGGCGTGGTGACCAACGATCTGGCTCGCGCGCACCGCGTGATCCATCAGCTGGAAGCCGGCATTTGCTGGATCAACACCTGGGGCGAGTCGGCGGCGGAAATGCCGGTCGGCGGTTACAAGCAGTCCGGCGTCGGCCGCGAGAACGGTCTGACCACGCTGGAGCACTACACCCAGATCAAATCGGTGCAGGTTGAGCTGGGCGATTACGCCTCGGTATTCTGATCTTCCCGTCGTCTTTCGAGCCGCAGCCGCGTTGGCTGCGGCCGACAATCCCCAGAGAGCCAAATACACCGCCTGTTGTGGATCCGCGCTTCGCGTTTTCGTCTCATGCAGGCCTATAAAGTAAGGAGATAATGAATGGAATTTGACTACATCATTATCGGTGCCGGTTCCGCCGGCAACGTGTTAGCCACCCGATTGACCGAAGACGCCGACGTCAGCGTCCTGCTGCTGGAAGCCGGCGGCCCGGATTACCGGATGGATTTCCGTACCCAGATGCCGGCCGCGCTGGCGTTTCCGCTGCAGGGTCGCCGCTACAACTGGGCGTATGAAACCGACCCTGAGCCGCACATGAACAATCGCCGGATGGAATGCGGCCGCGGCAAAGGGCTGGGCGGTTCGTCCCTGATCAACGGCATGTGTTACATTCGCGGCAACGCGATGGACTTTGACAACTGGGCCAAGGCGCCTGGCCTGGAAGATTGGACCTATCTGGACTGCCTGCCGTATTTCCGCAAGGCGGAAACGCGCGATATCGGCCCGAACGATTACCACGGCGGCGAGGGCCCGGTGAGCGTCACCACGCCGAAAGCCGGCAACAACGAACTGTTCCACGCGATGGTGGAAGCCGGCGTGCAGGCGGGCTATCCGCGTACCGACGATCTGAACGGTTACCAGCAGGAAGGCTTCGGCCCGATGGATCGCACCGTGACGCCGAAAGGCCGCCGCGCCAGCACCGCTCGCGGTTATCTGGATCAGGCGCGTTCGCGGCCGAACCTGAAAATCGTTACCCATGCGCTGACCGACCATATCGTGTTCGACGGCAAGCGTGCGGTGGGCGTCAAGTATTTGCAGGGCGACAGCAATCAGCTGACTCACGCCACAGCACGGCGCGAAGTGCTGCTGTGCGCCGGTGCCATCGCCTCGCCGCAGATCCTGCAGCGTTCGGGCGTCGGCCCGGCGGCGCTGCTGAACAGTCTGGATATCAAGGTGGTGCACGATCTGCCGGGCGTGGGGGAAAACCTGCAGGATCACCTGGAGATGTATCTGCAGTACGCCTGTAAGAAACCGGTGTCGCTGTACCCGGCGCTGCAATGGTTCAACCAGCCTAAGATCGGCGCGGAGTGGCTGTTCAACGGCACCGGCATCGGCGCCAGCAACCAGTTCGAGGCCGGCGGCTTCATCCGCAGCCGCGAAGAGTTCGCCTGGCCGAACATTCAGTATCACTTCCTGCCGGTGGCGATTAACTACAACGGCAGCAACGCGGTGAAAGAGCACGGTTTCCAGGCGCACGTCGGCTCGATGCGTTCGCCGAGCCGCGGCCGGGTGCAGGTGAAGTCGAAAGATCCGCGTCAACACCCGAGCATTCTGTTCAACTACATGGCGACCGAGCAGGATTGGCAGGAGTTCCGCGACGCCATTCGCATCACGCGCGAGATCATGGCGCAGCCTGCCCTGGACGAATACCGCGGCCGCGAAATAAGCCCGGGGCCGGAGGTGCAGACCGACGAGCAGCTGGACGCCTTCGTGCGCGAGCACGCCGAAACCGCTTTCCACCCGTCCTGTTCGTGCAAAATGGGCGAGGATGAGATGGCAGTGGTCGACGGCCAGGGCCGGGTGCACGGCATGGAAGGATTGCGGGTGGTGGATGCGTCGATTATGCCGCTGATCATCACCGGTAACCTGAACGCCACCACCATTATGATCGCCGAGAAGTTAGCCGATCGCATTCGCCAGCGCGCGCCGCTGCCGCGCAGTACCGCCGACTATTACGTCGCCGGCGATGCGCCGGTGCGCAAGCTGTAACCGACACGCCCTCTCGCCGTTGAGGGGGAGGGCCGCCGTAGCAAGCAACCCCTCTCCATATGCTCTTCCCCAAGGCGAGGGGGCAACTCTCTTTTTTATCCCTTATCCCATCATGCCGCCGGCAGCGAGATCGCCTGATCGAAACTGGTGGGCGTCGCCATGCGCCACATGCGGGCGTAGAACTCGCTTTTGATCTCCGGCTGCAACAGCGCGCCCGGCTCCAGATAGTAATAGATATCGGCGTATACCTTGATCTCGGTCGGCGTGATACGGCGCAGCATATGGTGCGAGGTCAGCTGCTCCGGGCGGCTGACGCCGGCCGCCGCCAGCATGTCCGCCAGCGCTTTCACCGTATTTTGATGGAAGTGATAGACGCGTTCCGACTTGTTCGGCACCACCAGCGCCTTTTGCCGCAGCGGATCTTGCGTCGCTACGCCGGTCGGGCAGTGGTTGGTGTGGCAGCTTTGCGACTGGATGCAGCCGACGGCGAACATAAAGCCGCGCGCCGAGTTCACCCAGTCGGCGCCGAGCACCAGCACGCTGGCGATGTCGAAGGCGCTGATGATCTTGCCGCTGGCGCCTACCTTGATTTGGTCGCGCAGGCCGCAACCCACCAGCGTGTTATGCACGAACAGCAGCCCTTCGCGCAGCGGCATGCCCATATAGTTGGAAAGCTCGAGCGGCGCGGCTCCGGTGCCGCCTTCCTTGCCGTCCACCACGATGAAGTCCGGCAGGATACGGGTGTGCAGCATCGCCTTGACGATGGCGACGAACTCCCACGGGTGGCCGATGCACAGCTTGAAACCGACCGGCTTGCCGTCAGACAGCTCGCGCAGCTGCTGGATGAACTGCATCATTTCCAGCGGGGTGGTGAAGGCGCTGTGCGAGGCCGGCGAGATGCAATCGACGCCTTGCGGCACGCCGCGGGTGGCGGCGATTTCCGCATCCACCTTTTTCGCCGGCAGAATGCCGCCGTGGCCTGGCTTGGCGCCCTGGCTGAGCTTGATTTCAATCATTTTCACCTGCGGGCTTTGCGCCTGTTCAGCAAAGCGGCGCGGATCGAAATGACCGTCGGCGGTGCGGCAGCCGAAATAACCGCTGCCCAGTTCCCACACCAGATCGCCGTTGTTTTCGCGGTGATAGCGGCTGATGCTGCCCTCGCCGGTGTCGTGGTAGAAGTTGCCCTTGGCCGCGCCGAGATTGAGCGCGCGAATGGCGTTGGCGGAGAGCGCGCCGAAGCTCATCGCCGAAATGTTGAAGATTGACGCGGAATAGGGCTGGCGGCAGTCGGCGCCGCCGATAGTGATGCGGAAGCTGGTCGGGTCGGCGGCTTCCACCGGCCGCATGGAGTGACCGATGCACTCATAGCCGGTTTGGTACACATCCAGCAGGGTGCCGAACGGCTTGTCGCCCATCTCGTTTTTCGCCCGGCGATACACCAGCGTGCGCTGGGTGCGCGAAAACGGGATCTCTTCATTATCCTGTTCAAGGAAATACTGGCGCAGCTCCGGGCGGATGAATTCAAAGAAGAAACGCAGGCGGCCGATGATCGGGTAGTTGCGGCAGATGGCGTGGCGCTGTTGCGTGAGATCGTAGATACCCAGCACCATCAGACAGCCGCAGGCCAGGGCCGGCAGCCAGAACCACGGATGGTTGTGCATCATGATCAAGAAAACCAGGGTGAGCAAGATGCTCAGCACAAAGCAGGTATAGCGGCTGAATAAGGACGACTTCATAACATCTCCTGATGTTTATTTTAATCCACACGACATGACTCACGGATAGTCCGTGTGCAAATCGTAGCCAACAGGAGAGGATGTTGTGTGTCTGTTGCTGCTTTGTCGCCGGTTGTTACATTAATTTAACGCGGCGAGGGGGCGGGTTGCCGCGCGGCGCACCGCGCAACAAGCCAGGGCAGGTTATTTGCCGGCGACGAAGATGGTGCTCATGCTGCGCAGCCGCAGCTTTTTCATCGCGCTGTATTTCTGCGAAAAGATGGTTTTCGGGTGCGTACCGCGCTTTTCCGCAATGTGCAGCAGGCTGTCGCCGCGCAGCAGATTGAAGATCACGTCGCTTTCCGCCGGGCTGAGCTCGCGGGTTTTCTGCACCTTGATGCCGCCCGGTTCTGTGCTTTCCAGCAGCCGCTGGATTTTTTCCTGCAGCGAATAAAGCGGAATGCGGGTGGAGACCAACTCGACGGAAATCCCCAGGATCGACAGCAGTTTCACCACGCGTTCGTCGTCATAGAACACCAGCAGGCGCGTCTTGCTGTTGTACTGCTGGTGCAGGGACACCAGGCTTTCTATCACGTTGACGCTCTGTTCCAGATTTTGCGAGGTGAAAATCAGCGCAATGTCGTGCTTGGTGATCTTCTCTGCTTTGGCGCCGCCGTGCATGAAATCGGAAAACAGGCGGATATCGTAGGCGCCGTAATGTTTCTTCAGCAGCACCGACAGGCCAACATAGCTGTACTTACACTCACTAATCACAAGAACGTTGTTTTTAGACATAGGGCAAACACCAATACCGAGTTAAAAGTATTCAGCTGTAAGAAGCGAGTTCAAATCCTTGATGCTGGATTCCTTCCACAGCTTTCCCTGCAGTGCGTAATATGGCATTTCATCCAGCCATTTCTTGTGTTCGGGAGTTTCAACTCCTTCGATAATTACCTTGTAATGATTAAGGTAAAAGAAGCGCAGCAACGCGCGCATCAAGCCCTCGCCGCCGGACTTTTTCATAAAGTCCCAAAGCAGAAAACGATCGAGCTTAACGAAGCGGAACTGACTGTTGTACAACGCGGAAAAACCCGCATAGCCAGAACCAAAATCATCGAGCCAAAATGAATAACTATTCAATGACGGATCGCCGTGTACGCGATCTTTCACCAGCCGGGTTGAATTCTCGCTGATCTCGAAATGAATACAGCGCATAGCATTAATTCTTTCGGCAAAGTGACTATTCGCCAGCGATTGCAGGGAATAATCGTCAACATTCAAAGTGGCTATCACTTGGTTTTCATGAAACCAGTGTTTGTATTTATCGATCAGATTGATCTGATCCATCAAAATCGCAATCCGGGTGGCGCTGTCGGCGTGGCGAAAGAACTGTTCAGGAGAAAAATGGGCATATTCGCTATTAAACGTAAAGCGAGACAGACATTCAACGGCCAGCAATTGTCCCGATTTTGCGAACATTGGCTGAAAAACATAATTAATGCCGTTATTTTTCTCTCTGAAAGAACCGCTCATTTCCCAATCCTTGGATTGATATTTAACTTGTTGATTTTAAATAATAAAAAAGAAAGTTACTCCGGGGTTATTGGTAAATTTCTTATTTAAAGCGCCAGAATGGCCGAAGCGTGTCGACAGACCATTTAACGCGTAATTCGTGCCAAAGTCCAAACGTCGCAATCTGTTACTAAATGTAAATATTCGGGATAATGTTCTGATTTTCAGGCCTTATCGCAAAATCTTGAACTCTGCAGCTTTCCCAAACACAGATTATTCCTATTCGTATGAATCGTCAACATCGATCGATAGGTATTCGCCGATAGTTTATTCCTATCAAGAGGGGCCTTATGAATGTTTTAAACGATTTAACATTAAGAATATGCTTAGTCTATATTTCGTCCGGCAATGAGTTCATCGAGGCAACGCTCCTTTTCAGCAAGGGAGTGCTATCGCTGAGTGTATGCTCAGTGGCGGCAATATATATATAAGCCCGCCACTGAATCGATTATTTTATTGTTCTATGGAGCTGGAAATGAAAAAAGTATTATTGCCTTTGGCTGCCCTGGTATTGTCTGCAACTGCTTCCAACGCAATGGCAGCAAACGGCACTGTTAAATTCACCGGTGAAATCAAACAGTCTACCTGCCAGGTAACTAGCGATACTCAGAATAAAGAAGTTTACCTGGGTACTTACCCAACTTCTGCTTTCCCAACCGTGGGTTCTAAATCCGCTTCTAAAGCTTTCCAGATCTCTCTGGAAAAATGTGATGCCGGCGATTACAGCCTGCGCTTCGACGGTAACACCGTTGCTGGCAACCCAGACCTGCTGTCCGTAAGCAACGTTGGCGGCACTGGCGCAGCAGCTACCGGCGTGGGTATCGAAATCACCGATAACAATGGCAAGCCATTCGCTATCGGCGACGGTTCCAACATCAACGACGACGTAGCGAAAGTCACCATCGCTGCTGACGGTAAAGCGACCTTCAACCTGCAGGCTCGTTACCGTTCATTCGATAGCAACGTAACTGCAGGTCTGGCTAACGCTACCAGCCCGTTCACTATCGAATACAAATAATCGTCTTTCAGGACACACACGGCCAAGGATGGCCCGTAGAGGAAACCGATGAAAAAGTTCTTTGCTGCTCTGCTGATGCTGGGCGCCTTTAACAGCTACGCCGGTATCCAGGTAGATGCCACTCGCGTGATCTATAAAGGCGATGACAAATCCGCCTCTCTGCCGATTCATAACGATGCTTCAGAAGCTTATATGGTGCAGACCTGGCTGGACACCGGTGACAGAAACCAAGTGCCGAAAAATCTGCCTGTCGTTGTCGTTCCACCGATTCTGAAATTGGACGCTGCTAAAACTGCAGTTCTGCGCTTTATCTATTCCGGTAATGGCTTACCTCAGGATAAAGAAACCCTGCTGTGGATTAACGTGCAGGAAATTCCACCGGCGCCGAAGCAAGAAAACGTGCTTCAGGTTGCGGTGCGTACCCGAATCAAACTTTTTTACCGGCCGGTGGCGTTGAAAACGACGCTGGACGAGCAAGTGCAAAACTTGCGTTGGCAGCGTGAAGGTTCACGTCTGCAAGTGGTTAACGATGGGCCGCTGCATATTACCTTTGGGGCGCTGCACTTGAAAAACAGCGCAGGCAAGACCGTGGATGTGGACGCCAACATGGTGAGCCCGAAAGATCGCTTATCGATCAACATCCCGGCGGGCGTCAGCGTCGGCAACAAGATTGCTTTCAGTTATATCAACGATTTTGGCGGTAGAACGGAAGTCAAGGACGTTCCAGTACAATAAGAGAGACAGGGAATGGCAAATCAACGAAGAGTAGCAGGCGGAACGACGCGGCTGACACAGCTGATCCGAATTGCAATCATTGCTGCCAGTGCGCCGATGTTATGGAGTGAAGCGGCGCTGGCAGAGTTTAACATGTCGTTTATTCACGGCGATGAAAACCTGAGCAACGCGGAAGCGGTCGCCCAGGGCGATGCTTTGCAACCGGGCGTTTACCCATTCGACATCTACGTCAACCTGACCCAGGTCGATCATAAGGATGTTACTTTTCGTCAGGTTAAAGGCCAGACCGCGTCTCAACCCTGCCTGAAAGTTGAAGACCTGCGCAACTACGGCATCAAACTGCCGGAAACGCTGCAGGCCGGCAGCTGTGTTGATGTGTCTGAGTTGATTAAAGACGCCACCGTCAGCTATGACGCGGCGGTGCAGCAGATCAACATTTCCGTGCCTCAGACCATGATGGATCTGAGCGCGATCGGGGCGATCCCGCCAAGCATGTACGATGAAGGCATCAACGCGCTGTTCGCCAACTATAACTTCAACTACAACAAGAACAGCTATCGCCGAGATGACGCCGACGACAGCGAGTACATGTTCCTCGCGCTGAACAGCGGCCTCAACCTGGGCAGATGGCGCCTGCGCAACAACTCCACTTGGGACAAGCAGAGTGGCAGTAGCAGCAACTGGACCAACGTCTCCTCCTGGGCCGAGACCGATATCGTGCCTTGGCGCAGCCGTTTGGTGATGGGCCAGGCGAGCACCAACAACAGCGTGTTCAACAGCTTCCAGTTCCGCGGGGTGCAACTCTCCAGCGTTGACGACATGCTGCCGGACAGCCTGCGCGGTTATGCGCCGGTGGTGCGCGGCGTGGCGGCGACCAACGCCCGCGTCGAGATCCGTCAGAACGGTTACGTCATCTATAGTACCAACGTCGCGCCGGGTCCTTTTGAGATCCACGACGTCTATCCGCATACTAACAACGGTGACCTGCAGGTCACCGTGAACGAGGCCGACGGTTCGCACAAAACGTTCAGCGTCGCCTACTCTTCCGTGGCCAACATGCTGCGCGAAGGCATTTGGAACTTCCAGCTGACCGCCGGTAAATACCACAACGGTAACGGCGGCTATCAGCCGAAACTGATTCAGGGTACTGCGGCATACGGCATGAACTATGGCCTGACGCCGTTCGGCGGCGCCATCATCGCCGAGCACTACCGTTCTGCTGCCGTGGGTATCGGTAAGAGCCTGGGATCATGGGGGGCCATCTCCGTGGACGGTTCTATCTCTGATACCGAGCTGGCGAATGGCGATCGCAAGCAGGGGCAGAGCTTCCGTTTCCTGTACTCCAAGTCGCTCAACCAGATGGGCACCAACTTCCAGTTGGCGGGTTATCGCTATGCGACTTCCGGTTACTACGATCTGAGCGATGCGGTCCAGGAGCGCAACAGCTGGCGCAACGGCATTTATGCCAACGATTACTGGGATCCGAACGATCTGCAGCCGGGCCAGCCTTCCTGGAGCAACAACCAGAAACGTACCCGATACACCGCGCGCTACGGCAACAAGCGTGAACGCGTCGAGCTGTCGCTCAGCCAGCAGCTGTGGGCGGGCGCCAGCCTGTACGCCAACGTGAGCCACCAGAACTACTGGGGCGTGTCCGGCAACGATCGCACGATTCAACTGGGTTACAATGACGGCTTCAAGCGTATTTCCTACGGGGTTTATCTGCAGGATACGCGCGGCCAGTACGGCTATTCCGATCGCAGCGTGAACTTCACTATGTCGATTCCGCTGGATTGGGGCCAGAGCAACAACTCGACCACCGCCAACTTCAGCGCGGCGCACAGCAAACAGAGCGGCGACAGCTACTCGACCGGCATCAGCGGCACCATGCTGGACGACCGTCGCATGAACTACTCAGTTTCCACCGGGCATACGCAGTCCTCCGGTCAGAGCAGCAACCTGAACCTGGGCTACAGCAGCAGCATCGGTAACATCGACGGTAGCTATGCCTACAGCTCGAAATACCGCCAGGAAGGGCTGGGCGTCTCCGGCGGCCTGCTGGTGCACTCCGGCGGCGCGACCCTGACGCAGCCGTTGCAGAACACCATCTTGCTGGTGGAAGCGAAAGACGCCAAAGGCGTGCGTCTGGAAAACCAGCCGGGCGTGACCATCGATCGCTTCGGTTATGCGGTTGTGCCGTCGGCCAACCCGTACCGCTACAACTATGTAGCGCTGCGCACCGAAGATTTCGGGCCGGGCCTGGATGTGCCGGTGGCCAGTAAGCAAGTGGTGCCGACCGAGAAGTCGGTGGTGAAGGTGAGCTTCGATACCTTCAAGGGCGTCAGCCTGCTGATTCACGCTCGTCTGGGTGACAACGGTTATCCGGCCATCGGCGCCGGAGTGTTCAACGAGTCCGGCCGCAACAGCGGCACCGTGGGCCTGGAAGGCGCAACCTATGTTTCCGGCGTGAAAGCGGGTGAGAAACTGACGATCAAATGGGGTCCGAAAGCCGATCAGCAATGCGTACTGCCGATTCCGGCGGACGTGGGCGACAAACAAGCGGCCATGGGATATCAGGAACTGACCCTGCAATGCCAAAAACTGTAAGGTACACCATGAACTTGAGCAAATTAGCACGTAACACACTTCTGTCGGTGGTGGGGCTGGCGGGGTTGGCGATGGCGCAACAGGCGGCGGCGATGCAGTGCCGCTTCGGCAACTCGACGGGTTCAAAAAACCCGGTTGGCAGCGTAACGCAGGATATCGATGTCGGCCGCCCGATCGTGCTGGCCGCCAGCGACTTCGTCAAAGGCAACCTGATTTGGCGTTCGCAGAACTTTACCTCGACCTTTACCTGTTGGGATACGGATAACTACCCGCGCGGAGAGAACGCTTACATCTATTGGAACCCGCAGAACTCGTTCGGTGCACTGGATAAGTCGCTGGAGATTGGGGTATCGATCAACGGGCGTGATTATGACGCGATCAACCTGAAGCAAAGCTCCAACCGGCCGACGGGCCCTGATTTGGGGCCGGGTACCAAACCGGGTAGTAACAGAAGAAAAGCCGATCCTCAGGCGGTGACTGCCACCTATTCGGTGTATATCAAAGCCACCGGGGTGAAACCGCCGGCGGGTAACTTCCCGCCATTGGCGCGCGCGTCGCTGTTCCAGATCGATGGTGAGTTGGGGCTGAACGCCACCAAAGACAGCAACTTTAACGCCTATATCAAAGGGTTGGACAAGATCCGCGTGATTCAGTGCAACCCGCAGATCACCGTATTGGCCAACAACGGCGCCAGCGTCGATTTCGGCGTGCTGACGACTTCCAGCGCCAAAACCGGCACTATCGCCAAACAGGTGCCGTTCGACATCAAGGCCAGCTTGAGCGGCGGCGAGTGCGCCGGCCAGTCTCTGCAAGCCAGTTTTAGCAGTACCAATGCCGATCCGTCAGACAACACGCAGATCCTGCCGACCACCCAACCGGGCGTGGCAATCTTCCTGACGCAGCAGCGCGACACCAGTAAAAAACCGATCCCTCTGCAAACTAACGTGGATTTCGGCGGTGTGCTGCAGGATAAGCAGAACGAAGTGAAAGAGACCTTTATCGCGAACCTGAAGTGGTTGACCAATACGCCGAAGACCGGGGTGTTCAACGCCACCGCCAACGTCGACGTCACCTTCAAATAATCCGGTGTCTCTTCGATAAAAAAGGGTTCAGTTCTTCGCGAACTGAACCCTTTTTTTGTACTTTGCAGCGTGCCGATTAACGCAGCCCCATCCAACTGGTGCAGACGCCTTCCGGCGGCTTGCCCGCATACCAACGAGGCAGCGTAGGGGCATCATGGCGCTGTTCGGCCTCCGCCTCTACCGGCTGCGCCGGCCATTCCGCGACGTCCCAGCGGGTGGTGCGGCGGTACACTGCCGGGGTTTTGCCGAACTGTTTCTTGAAGGCGCGTGAGAACGAAGGCTGAGAATCGAAGTGGTATTGCAGGGCGATATCCAGGATCGGGCGTGGGCTGGAACGCAGCGCCTGCGCCGCCTGCGAAAGACGCCGCTCGCGGATATAGCTGCCGAGTGCATGGCCGGTGGTGCTGCGGAACATGCGCTGCAGGTGCCATTTGGAGTAGCCCGACTTGGCTGCGACGTTGTCCAGCAGCAGCGGTTGATCCAGATGAGTTTCAATCCAGTCTAGTAAATCGTGAATGATATTGACGCGATCCATGGTTTTAGTTCTCCCGCAAAAACGACATTCAGGTCACAGTGACTTAGCTTAATTATCCAAGAATATACTTTGATAATAGGCGCGAGCACGCCGTTACGCAAGGGTGAAGCGGGGGTAAAAAGGTGGCCAAAAATGCTCTTTGAGCGGCAGGGGTATAGAAAAAAGGCCGCATAAAGCGGCCTTTTCAGCAAGAAATGATGGGAAATCAGTTGGTTTCCGGTTTCACTTCAATGTAGTTCAGACCCAGCACGCTGCTGGTGTAGCCGCGGATCTTGTTGGTCATCTCGATATCGCCGTTCAGCTTGTGGCCGTAAGACGGGATGATCTCTTTCAGCTTGCTCTGCCATTCCGGCGTCGCCACTTTGTCTTTGAACACGGTTTCCATCAGATGCAGCATGATCGGTGCAGCGGTGGAAGCGCCCGGCGAAGCGCCCAGCAGAGCGGCGATGCTGCCGTCTTCGGAGCTGACGACTTCGGTGCCGAACTGCAGCACGCCGCCTTTATCCGCGTCTTTCTTGATGATCTGCACGCGTTGGCCTGCGGTCCACAGCTTCCAGTCTTCCTGCTTGGCGTCCGGGAAGTACTCTTTCAGCGCGGCGAAGCGATCGTCGTCGTTCATCATCAGCTGGCCGACCAGGTATTTCACCAGATCGAAGTTATCCAGACCGACGTGGGTCATCGGCATCAGGTTCGAGGTGCTCAGCGAGTGCAGCAGATCGAACAGCGAGCCGTTCTTCAGGAACTTGCTGGAGAAGGTGGCGAACGGCCCGAACAGCAGCACGCGCTTGCCGTCCAGCATGCGGGTATCCAGGTGCGGCACGGACATCGGCGGCGAACCTACGCTGGCCAGGCCGTACACTTTGGCCAGGTGCTGGTTGGCGATCTCCGGATTGGTGGTGACCAGGAACTGGCCGCCGACCGGGAAACCGCCGTAGCCGTCGGCTTCAGGGATGCCGGATTTCTGCAGCAGGGTCAGGGATGCGCCGCCTGCGCCGATGAACACGAACTTGGCGTTAACGGTGGTTTCTTTACCGTCGCGGTTCAGATCGGCAACGGTCACGCTCCAGGTCTGGTCGGCGTTGCGCTTGATGTCGCGCACTTCGTGGCTCAGGTTCAGCTTGAACTTGTCGCTGGTGCTCAGCGCGTCAACCAGCTGGTGGGTGATCACGCCGAAGTTGACGTCGGTACCCAGCGGCATGCGGGTGGCGGCGATTTTCTGCGCCGGATCGCGGCCGTTCATCACCAGCGGTGCCCACTGCTTGATTTGCGCAGGATCTTCGGAGTATTCCATGCCGCGGAACAGGGTGCTGTGCTGCAGCGCCGCGTAGCGTTTACGCAGGAAGTTGACGTTGTCGTCGCCCCACACGAAGCTCATGTGCGGCACGCTGTTAATGAAGGATTTCGGATCTTTCAGGACATCGTTTTTCACCTGATAAGACCAGAACTGACGGGAGATTTCGAAAGACTCGTTGACCTTCACCGCCTTGCTGATGTCGATGGTGCCATCGGCTTTTTCCGGCGTGTAGTTCATTTCGCTGAAGGCGGAGTGGCCGGTACCGGCGTTGTTCCAGCCGTTGGAGCTCTCTTCCGCCACGCCGTTCATGCGCTCGTACATGTCGATGGTCCAGGTCGGCTCCAGCTCATGCAGATAGGTACCCAAGGTGGCGCTCATGATGCCGCCGCCGATCAACACCACGTCGACGGTTTTATTCTTCTCTTCAGCCGCCGCCTGCTGCGTAACGCTAAACAGGCTGAGACTGAAAATCAGGACGAGTAATTTTCTCATTGAATTAAATCTCTTGTGTGTAAATTCTACTCATTGCAGGTGAAAGAATTTAGCGGGAGTTACCCTGGAAAATAATGAAGCCGACCGCCCGGCGTGAGCCGATAGGCAGCGATAATGCCTTTTTGTTAATAGGGTTTTTAACGAAAAGTGAACTATTGCAGGCCGTCCGGATGCAAATTGATCGGTTCACGTTACTGGCGGGGTATTATTGTTTGCGAGAATGTTAAAAACTACTTTTGTAACTAAAAAAAATGAATATAAGCAAAAAACGGCCGGTTGTTGTCGCAGGAATAAACAGCGAGGGGAGAAGGGCTATATAACCGCGTTATTTCCAAGGGTTAATTGTCGCGCAATTAAACGTTATTTCGTTATCACACAATAATTGCGGTTAAATTGCAAATACGCATCGGTAACCAATAATAAATGGCCGCCATTGCGGGCGGCCAGGATTCACAAGGCGGTTACTTGATGCCCATCGCATCGCGCATGGTGAAGAACAGATCGGTCTGATCGGTCAGGCCCACCACGTTGGCGGCGTGCGGGCCATAGGCCGCAACGCGCAGCTGGGTGCCGGTGTGCCCCTGCGACTCCTCTTCCGAGTTGCCGTAACTCAGGGTCATCGGCGCGCCGTCTTTGGTGGTCAGCGTCTGGGTCAGGCCCGGCGCTTTGGCGTCGGCGGTGACGATCTGGCTGGAATGCGCGTGGTCGGCGGTGACGATCACCAGCGTGTTGCCGTCGGCGCGGGCGAAGGCCAGCGCTTTTTGCACCGCTTCATCCAAATCGACGGTTTCGCCAATCTGCCCGCATGGGTTGGCGGCGTGATCCTGCTTATCGATCGACGCGCCCTCTACCTGCAGGAAGAAGCCGTTCGGGTTGTCTTTCAGCAGCGCGATCGCTTTTTCGGTCATCGCCGCCAGCGTTGGCGTGGCGGCGGTGCGCGCCGGGTTGTTTTCGCAGGTTACCGCCGGTTTGTCGAGGTTGCCGTGGTAGCTGGCTTTCGGCCCCAGCCAGCGCACCGGCATGTTGCCGTCGGCGAACAGGCCCAGCAGCGGTTTTTGCTGGTTGGCCAGGGTGACGGCCTGCAGTTCATCCGCGTTGCTGACCCACTGATAGCCCTGCGCCGCCGCCTGGTCTTTCAGCGATTTCCCCTGCCATTCGCCGCTTTTCGCCAACTGGTTGAAGGATTTCGCACCGCCCCCCAGTGTGACGTCGGCGCGGGTTTTCAGCAGCTGTTCGGTGATGGAGCCGCGGCCGCCGTTTTCCAGCGCGTTAGCGGCGCATTTCTCGCTGGTTTCCTCCGGGCCATAGCATTTGCGCGAGGTGACGTGCGACACCAGCGCCGCCGGCGTGGCGTCCTGCAGTTCGGCGGTGGAGACGTTGCCGGTGGCCTTGCCGGCCGCCTTGGCGATCTCCAGCAGCGTCGGCTGGTCTTTGCCGTTCACGTCTACGCCGAGCGCGCCGTTATAGGTTTTCACCCCGGTGGCCCAGGCGGTGGCCGAGGCGGCGGAGTCGGTCACGTAATCCGGCTTGTGGGTTTTCTTGTCCAGCGAGTAATGCGTGTATTGCCCGGTCAGCTGCAGGGCGTCGATGCCCTTGAAGTAACCGCCCGCGCCTTCAGCGTAGTTGCGCGCGGCGGTGATCTCGGAATCCCCCATGCCGTCGCCGATCAGCAGGATCACGTTTTTCGCCGGTTTGTCCGACAACGACGCCTTCAGCGCGGCGGTCTGATCGCCGGCCAGACGACGGGCGCCGCCCGGTTCGACGAGGTTGCCGCGCGCGGCGCGCTCGGTCAGGCCATCGGCATTGGCCGAGGTTTCCGCCGCGAGGGCGGAGGAACAGAGCAGGGCGGACAGCACGGCGCCGGCGATCAGGGATACAGCAGGTTGCATGGGGTAAGCTCCTTGTCGTAATACAACAATGTAAATAACATCAAATTGTTACGTAAGGAGAGTAGAGCAGAGGGATGACAATTTTATGACAGCGAAAATGGGACGACCCGACGGTCATCCCGTTTGGCATTCAGGCTGCGCGCGCCGGGATCGCGAGCCCGCGCTGCACCGCCGGCCGAGCCAGACCGCGCTCCAGCCACTGCGCGACGCGTGGGAAGCGGTCGAACTCTACCAGCTCGCGCGCCTCATAGAAGCCGATCAGATTGCGCACCCAGCCCAGCAGCGAGATATCGGCGATGCTGTAGTCCGCCCCCATGATCCAGTCGCGGCCTTCAAGGCGCGTTTCCAACACGCCGAGCAGGCGTTTCGATTCATTTTTGTAACGCTCCAGCGGCCGCTTGTCTTCATATTCGCGCCCGGCGAATTTGTGGAAGAAACCGAGCTGGCCGAACATCGGGCCGACCGCCGCCATCTGGAAGAATACCCACTGAATGGTTTCGTAACGCTGTGCCGGATCCTGCGGCAGAAAGCGGCCGCTCTTTTCCGCCAGGTAGAGCAGAATAGCGCCGGATTCGAACAGCGGCAGCGGCCGGCCATCGGGGCCGTCGGGATCGATGATCGCCGGGATCTTGCCGTTCGGGTTCAGCGCCAGGAATTCCGGCGTCCAGGTTTCGTTGTTGCCGATGTCGATCAGGTGCGCTTCATAGGGCAGGCCGATCTCTTCGAGCATGATGGACACTTTGACGCCGTTCGGCGTCGGCAGAGAGTAGAGCTGCAGCCGTTCCGGATGCTGAGCCGGCCAGCGTTTGACGATCGGGAATTGGGTGGAATCGAGCATGGAAACTCCTCGGGTTGGCGGGATCGTTTAAGCGTACCCCTTGAGTATTGCAGTAAAACTACCCCGACGCTGAGCTACAGCGTGAGTTCAAAATGTGCGGCCAGCGCTTTTTTACCGGCGTCGGTCAGCTGCAGCTCGCGGCTGTCGAGTTGGCGCAGCATCCAACCGCGTTTGATAAAGGCGTTCAGCAGCGCAGCGCCAAGCGCGCCGCCGAGGTGGACGCGGCGTTCGCTCCAGTCCAGGCAACCGCAGGCGAAACGGCGGCGGGTGGGGGCAGGGGAACAATCGACGCCCAGCCGCGCCAGCGCGACCTGACCGGCGTCGCTTAAGCGGTAGTCTTCCTCGCCACTCAACCAGTTCAGCGCATGCAGCCGATCGTGCAGCTTCACCGCTACCTCGCCCGCCATATGGTCGTAGCAGGTGCGGGCATATTGCAGCGAGGTCGGCGTGCTGCTCTTCACCGACGGGCGCGGCACGCCCGTCAGTGCCATCAGGCCTTCCAGCGCGGCGGCCACCGGTTGCGCGGCCAGCCGAAAATAGCGGTAACGTCCCTGTTTGAGGCAGGCGATAAGCCGCTGCTCCAGCAGTTTCGCCAGATGCGCGCTGGCGGTGGAGGGAGCAACCTCGACCGCCGCGCTGAGCTCGGTGGCGGTGTAGGCGCGCCCGTCCATCAACAGGCACAGCATACGCGCCCGGGTGCGGTCGGCGATGGCGGCGCTGAGCGCCGCTAAACGATCTTCTATCTCGATGTTATGCATACTTCGAGGTTAGACGAAGTATGACGGCGCGTCCATCGTTAGCCTGTGGTTATCGCCATCTGGTTACGAGGGAGAAAACCATGTCCGTGTGTCCTTATGCCGCCGCGCTCGCCGCCGAGCCGCAGGCCCATTATCGCGCTCTGCCGCCCCTGAGCTGGGATAGCGCATGGCAATGTTGGGTGGCCGCGGCGCCGCAGCTAGTGAGGGAAGCGTTGCTCAATGCCGATCTCGGCGTTCGGCCGGCCGATGAGCCGGTGCCGGTGGCCTTGCTGGAGACGCCGATGGCGCCGCTGTTCGCCGGGCTGGTGCGGATGCGCGACGGCGAACAGCACCACGCGCTTAAAGCGGCGCTGCAGCGGGCGCTGGCCGTCTGTTCGGATGCCCTGGTTCGGCAAACCGCTGCACAATGCGCTGAGTGGTTAGCGCCAAAGGTGCCCGATGCGGCGGCGATCACTCGCTTTAACTACGGATTGCCACTCTGCAGCCTCGGCGCATTGTTGGGTGTGCCCAGGGCGCAATGGCCATGCCTGATCGACGACGGTCTGGACTTCGTCCGCTGTATCGCACCCGGCAGCACACCGCCGCAGCTGGCGCGGGGTATAGCGGCAGCGCAGCGGCTCAGCGCCCAACTGATGGCGGAGCATGGCGTGCTGCGCAAGGCTTTGGAGCGGGAGATTGGCGATGCCCGGCTTGAGTTGGCCAATGCGCTCGGCCTGCTGTTTCAGGCCTGTGAGGCGACGGCGGGCTGGATCGGACAGGCGTATTGGCTGGCTCGGCAGAACGGTGAAGTGGACATTGCGCTGGATCGGATACGGGCGCTAACGCCGCCGATCCAAAACACGCGCCGTTTCGTCTTGCGCGAGACGCAGCTTGGCGGTTGCACGCTGCGCGTGGGGGAGACCGTCTTGCTGCTGCTCGGTGCCGACGGCGGACTGGCCTTCGGCGCGGGGGCGCACCGCTGCCCGGGCGAACGTTGGGCGAGGATTATCGCGCGCTGCGGCGTTGCGCATCTGTGTTCGTTGGATATTGATGAGCGGGCGTTGAAATCGGTGCAGTGGCGCCGTTCGCTGAATGCGCGCGTGCCGGAGTTTTACCGTTGAGAGGAGACGAGGATGATTGCCGTGATTTTTGAACTGCAGGCCGCCGACGGGCAGCGCGATACCTACCTGGCGCTGGCGGCGGAGCTGAAGCCGCTGCTGGCGCAGATCGACGGATTCATCTCCATCGAGCGCTTCCAAAGCCTGGCGGATCCTGCGCGCCTGCTGTCGCTCTCTTTCTGGCGCGACGAGGCGGCGGTGCAGCAGTGGCGCAATCTCGAACAGCACCGAGCGGCGCAGGCGCGCGGCCGTGGCGAGGTGTTGGCGCAGTATCGGCTGCGGGTGGCGGAGGTGGTGCGGGATTACGGGCTGGACCAGCGTGAGCAGGTACCACAGGACAGCCGTTGCTATCACCGCACCTGAGTAAAAGCCCGCCGCCGGCGGGCTTTCATCCGCTTATTTCGCCTCGCTGCCCACCTTCATCGCTCCGGCGTAGCTGGCGCCCATTCCCCAGGCGGCGCCGTGGTCGCGGGCGATCTGCAATACGCCTCCCGCCGTGGCCTTGCGGCTCCAGTCTTGCTGCCATTCCAGCATCAGCGCCACCCAATTGATGGGGGTAGCGCCCGCTTGCACCAAGCGCTGCATGGCGTTGTTTTGCGTGTCTGGCGTAATATCGCCGGTGACGTCCGACAGGATATAAACCTCATAACCCTCGCCCAGGGCGGACAGCGCCGGCAGCATCACGCAGCTGGCGGTCCATAGCCCGCCGATGATGATTTTCTTGCGGCCGGATTGCTTGATCAGATCCGCCACGCGCCGGTCCTGCCAGACATTGATGGCGGTGCGATCGTACACCTGCAGGTCTGGGCGCGCCTGCGTCACCTGCTGGAATACCGGTCCGGCGAAGCTTTTGGCGTTGGCCGATGCCAGAATGGTCGGCACATTGAATACCTTGGCGGCCTTGGCGATACCGGCGGCGTTATTCACCAGGTTGGTTTGATCGATAGAAGAAACGGTCATGCCGAACATGTCCTGCAGATCGACCAGCAGCAACAGGCTGTTGTCGGCGGTCAGCGGTTGCACATAACCCGCCTGACGGCTGTCGGCGACAGGGGATTGCGCCAGCGCGACGACGGGGGCGGTGGCGGCGCTCAGGCCGAACATCAGGGCGAATAGGGTCTTTTTCATTATTAACTCCACGATTATCAGTAAATTAAGTTCACTTACCACTCAGGGAAGCGGTTGGATAAAGTCTACTGATGTTGATGGGGTTAATAATCTGTGGTTTATTGAATTTATAATTAACCCGTAGGACATAATATGGATGTGCTACTGACGATGCGCGCCTTTCGCCGCGTGGTCGAACGCAACAGTTTCTATAAGGCGGCGGAGGATCTGGCGATCACGCCGGCGGCGTTGAGCAAGCAGATTAAGCAGCTGGAAAATCGATTGGGTACGCTGTTAATCGTGCGCACCACTCGCAGCATGAGTCTGACCGAAGCCGGCCAGCTCTATTACCAGGAAGCCTGCCGGCTGCTCGGCGAATTCGACGCGCTGGAACAGACGGTGGCGGCCAGCACGCAGCAGGTTTCCGGCATGCTGCGGGTTAATGCGCCGCTCTCGTTTGGCCTGACGGTGCTATCGCCGCTGTTGCCACTGTTTATGCAGCGTTACCCGCAATTGCAGGTAGAACTGACGCTGGATGATCGCGTGTTGGACGTGGTGGCGGCCGGTTTCGATATCTCACTGCGCATTCGTCGGCGGTTGCCGGATTCATCGCTCAGCGCGCAGGCGCTGGGGGAGATACAGCAACGGATTTGCGCCGCGCCCGGTTATCTGGCGCAGCACGGTGTGCCACAGGCGCCGGAGGAACTGCAGCGGCACAGTTGCCTGGCGTATTCTTTGGCGGAAAGGCCGGGACAATGGCAGTTTAGCGCCGGCAGCGACAGCCTGAGCGTGGCGTTAACGCCGCGCTTCACCGCCAACAACAGCCTGATGTTACGCGATATGCTGGTGGCGGGGTTGGGGATCGGTTCACTGCCGTCGTTCGTGGCCGATCCCGAGATCGCCGCCGGTCGGTTGGTGCCGCTGTTCCCCGCAATGGCCGCCGAAACGCACCAGGTGTTTGCGGTGTATCCGACGCGCCGGCATTTGCAGCGGAAGGTGAGGTTGTTCACCGAGTTTGTGCGTGAATGTGGGCTGAGAACGCCGGATTGACAACGGTATTGGATTGCCATATTCATTAGACATGAGCAAATCTTACCGCCTATTCGCGCAAATTATTATCACCTTTCTCCGAAGGGTGGGATAGCGCGTCTGTCGCAAATAAAAAACCCGCCGGCAAGGCGGTTTTTTTATCCCCTTCCGGCAAAGACCGGAGAACATTATGAAAACCCACCCTGCAGTTTTACACCTGATGTGCGGCAAGGCCGGCGCGGGCAAATCGACGCTGGCGCAACGTTTGGCGCAGCAGCCGCAAACGTTGCTGCTGGTTGAAGATGCGTGGCTGGCGACGCTGTATGAACAGGAGATGACCACCCTGCAAGACTATGCGCGCTGTTCCGCCCGATTGCGGCGGGCGCTGGGCGGGCACATCGTTCAACTGCTGCGCGGCGGCTGGTCGGTGGCGCTCGATTTCCCGATGAATACGCCGGACCGGCGGCGCTGGGCCAAAGCTCTGGCGGAGGAGGCCGGCGTCGCGCACTGCCTGCACTATCTCGACGTCAGCCATGTGCAGTGCCTGAGCCGCATAGCGTTGAGGAATGCGCGCGGCGAGCATCCGTTTACCCTGAGCGAAGCGGAGTTTGAGCACCTGGCGCAGTACTTCGTTCCTCCGACGGAAGAGGAAGGAATGACGGTGGTACGCTATGGTGAACAGGACTGAAAACCGGCGCCGTAATGGCGCCGGTAACAGGGTTAGGCTTCGGCGTTAAACGCGGCGTGGAAAGCGACTTCAGCACGCGGCAGCCCACCCTGGAAGGCGACGGCGCGGAAGTACTCTTGCGGTACGCCCGGCAGGGTCAGGGCGGTCTGCGCCTGGAAGCCGAAACGGCCGTAATAGTTCGGATCGCCCAGTACTACGCAGCCTGCGGCGCGCTCTGCTTGCAGCTCGGCCAGCAGTTGGCGGATCAGGCGGCTGCCGATCCCCTGGCCTTGGTAAGCCGGCAGTACCGATACCGGCGCCAGCCCGTACCAATCGGCGGCGCCGTTGCTGAGCACGACCGGAGAGAGGGCGGCGTGCCCGATCGGTGTGCCATGTTGTTCGGCGATCAGCGACAGGGTGAGCGCGCCCGCAGCGCGCAGCGCGTTGACGATAAACTGCTCGGTGTGGCTGCTGTGTTCGGCGTGCAGGAACGCGGCGGCGGTCAGGGTGGTGATGGCGCTGACGTCGGCCGGCGTTTCGTGGCGTAAAATGATGCTCATAGTCTTTTCCTTATACGGATAAGGGGGTGCCGGCCGGGCAGCCTGCCCGACCGGTATCGATGATTAACGGTTATCCAGCTGCGCGCGCACGGCCTTGAGCCCGGCGACGGTGACGCGATAAGGGCGCCCCTGGCGAGAGAGGATCAGGCGTTTGGTTTTGAGCTTGGTGAAAATGGCCAGCGAGCAGTCGGCCAGGCCGAGCCCTTCGCGGGTGTAGCATTCGACGCGGGTGACGTGACCGGCGTCGCTGCGGGTGAAGGCGATATAGCCGCCTTTGGCCAACACGTGCAGCACGCGTTGTTCCGCTTTGGAAATGTTCATGTTGGGAGATCCTGTAATAACCCCAGATACGCGCATCCCCGCGCAAACGCGCGTCGGATACGTCAGAGTCCCTCGCCATACGGCAAGGAAGCGACTATCGGGTGGTTACAATCTCCAACATACAGGCCTCGGGCAGTGAAAAACGCCAGGGCGGCGTTTCAGCGCGGTTACTGTAGCCAATGACCGATTGGCTGTCAATCCGCCGGCGACGCGGGCCGCCGGCGAAAAGCCCATTAGAAAGGCTTGGTCGGCAGGTATTTGCCGTCCAGGGTGATCACCGCGCGTTCGCCGCCGTCCGGATCGGCGACCTTCTTGATATCCAGCTTGAAGTTGATGGCGCTGATGATGCCGTCGCCAAACTGCTCGTGCACCAACGCTTTCAGCGTGGAGCCGTAAACCTGCAGCATTTCATAGAAGCGATAAATGGTCGGATCGGTCGGCACGCCGCCGGGGATGCTGCCGCGCAGCGGGATGGTTTGCAGCAGCTGCACCGCCTCTTCGTCCAGCCCCAGCTTGGCCGCTACCGCGCGCGCCGCCGGTTCCGGCAGCGCATGCTGCCCGAGCAGCGCGGCGGTGACGAATGCCAGACTGAGGCCGGTGCCTTCGGTCAGCGCTTCGAACGTCAGGTTCTGGCGGATTTTGGCGGCCATGATGGTGTCGGTAAGCGCTTCGCGCGGGGCGGCGTTATGCAGAGAGTGTGTCATATTGGCTCCTTGTTGGCTTAAAAACGGGCGATCGCCGGCGTGGCGGTCACCTCGGGATGGGTGGCGAGCGGCACGAAGCGGCGGGTTTCACCGTCCAGCGCCTCGATAGCGCCGCTGGCGATGTCATAGACCCAGCCGTGCAGCTTCAGGCGGCCCTGCTCCAGCGCCAGGGCGACGGAAGGGTGCGTTTTGATGTTGTTGAGCTGGGCGATGACGTTCTCGCGCACCATCGACATGACCCGCGCCTCATCGGTGGCGTGCGGATAAGCCTGATTGACCGCCCTGGCCGAATCGGCGTAGCGCAGCCAGCCGGCGACCGTCGGCAGGTGATCCAGACACTGGCAGGTGGCGATGGCGGTCATCGCGCCGCAGTCGGAATGGCCGCAGATCACGATATCCTCCACGCCCAGCGCGGCGACCGCGTACTCGACCGAGGCGGAGACCCCACCGGGTTCGGGGCCGAAGGAAGGCACGATGTTGCCGGCGTTGCGGATCACGAACAGATCGCCCGGCTCGCGCTGGGTGACCAGCTCCGGCACCAGACGGCTGTCGGAACACGAGATAAACAGGGTGCGCGGGTTTTGGCGGGTCGCCAGCCGCTGAAACAGCGCCGTGCGTTCAACAAAGGCTTCGCGCTGGAACTTCAGAAAGCCCTCAATCACCTCTTTCATCTTTTTCTCCCTGGGGTGTCGTTATGCGATGACGGCATGATGAACGCTTCTGGCTATAGGGTCTAAGACCCATTTATAATGATATCTATAGGTATTGCTAATAGCTGGGGCGCTATGCTGCTGCGACACATTCGATATTTTCTGGCCGTTGCCGAACAGGGCAATTTCACCCGCGCCGCTGAAGCGCTGCACGTCTCGCAACCGACGCTGTCGCAGCAGATCAAGCAGCTGGAGGAGGCGCTGGGGGCGCCGCTGTTCGATCGCAGCGGCAGAAGGGTGCAACTGACCGACGCCGGTGAGGCCTGGATGCGCTATGCTCGGCTGGCGCTGCAGGATTTGGACGCCGGCGCGCGGGCGATCCATGACGTGGCGACGCTGGAGCGGGGCCATTTGCGGCTGGCGATGACCCCGACGTTCACCGCCTATCTGGTGGGGCCGGCGATCGATGCGTTCTACCGTCGCTATCCGGGAGTCACGTTGAGCATTGAGGAAATGGCGCAAGAGCGGATCGAAACGTTGCTGGCGCAGGATCGACTGGATCTGGGCATCGCTTTTGAGATGGCGCAGTCGGTGGAGGTGGAAGCCACGCCGTTGTTCAGCGAGACGCTGGAGCTGATGGTCGGCACCGATCATCCCCTGGCGGCGCGGCGTCGGCCGCTGGCACTGGCGGAGTGGCAACATCTGCCGCTGGCCTTGCTGAGCGGCGACTTCGCCACGCGGCAGTTTATCGATCGCTACTGCACGCAGCTCGGTTTTCGGCCGCAGGTGGCGGTGGAGGCCAATGCGCTGGGCGCCATCCTTGAGATCGTGCGGCGCGGGCAGCTCGCCACGCTGCTGCCGGCCGCCATTGCGCGCGAGAACCGGCAGTTGAAAAAGGTGGTGCTGGCCAACGCCATGCCGGCCCGGCAGGCGGTGTTGCTGCAGCGCAAAGGCGCTTACCGCAGCGCCGCCGCGCAGGCGTTTATCGCCGTAGTGCAGCAACAGGGCGTTACGCCAACGCACTCCAGCGCTGCGTCATCCCGAGCAGATGCACCAGCCCGAAACCGAGGCAAATCAGCGAGCTGACGACGATGAAGCGTTGGCTGCGGCCGGTATCGCGCAGGGCGAAGGGGCCGGCGACGCCGCGCAGCAGGTAGATAAAGGTGATGATAAACAGCGCGGGCCGCAGCAGCGGCAGCGGCGCGATCAGCCCGGCGCCGGACAGTGCGTACAGAGCCCAAATAAACAGCACCAGCGCGATACCGGCGGTGACGACGGCCGGGAACTTTTTACCGGCTTCCGCCGCCTTAATGAAGCGATCGCCGGCGCCGCACAGCCGATAGCCGCGCGGCCCGGCGGCGATCACCCAAATATGCAGCAGGGCGGCGATGGCGCTCAGCGCCGCGCCGATCAACAGCGCGGTGTTATAGAGGTGTGGCATGGTAGGGCTTCCCTGTCAGCAGAGTGGTTGGCATGAAGCGTAGACCAGAAAAGACGAATTAACCGAACGCAACAGGGAAGAGGAGCACGTGATGAGAGTGGCGACAGGCATGCTGAGCGTATTGGCGCTGTGGAGCGGGCTGGCGATGGCGCAATCTGCGGCGCTGACGCTGCCGCGGGAAGACAAATCGAGCATTCGTTACTATCTGGATGCCGCCGTGCCTGGGGAGACGTCGCCGGCGCTGCTGGTGATCCTGCAAGGCTCGGATTGCAACAGCGTGCGGCATATTCGTCTGGTCGCGCCAATGCGGCAGGTGTTACCGGCCGCAGACCTGCTGACGGTGGAGAAATACGGCATCGACGACCGGTTGCCGTACAGCGAAGACGTGCCGCGGCGGGATTGTCCGGACGCTTTCGTGCAGCGCGACACGCCGCAGCAGCGGGTGAGCGATGTCACCCAGGTGCTCCAGACGGTGATTAAGCAAAACGGCTATCGACAGGTTGCGGTGCTGGGGGGCAGCGAAGGGGCGGTGATCGCCAATCTGGTGACGGCCTCCTCGGGCCGGATTGACGCCACCCTGGCGTTCAGCGGCGGCGGACGATGGTTCATCGACGACGTGCGCCACAGCGCCGCCGGCGCGCCGGCGGAAGAGAAAGCCGGGCTGAACGCATTTTTACAGCAGGTGCTGGCGGCGCCGCCGTTCACCCTGAACGCCAGCGATCATGGCTATGGCTGGTGGCATGGCATGCTGAGCATCGATCAGCTCGCCACCCTGCGCAGCATCAAGACGCCGGTGCTGATCGTGCAAGGCGGCCAGGATCGTGCCGTTTCGCCGGGGGCGGTCGGGAAAATGATCGCCGAGCTGCGGGCCGCAGGCAAAACGAATATCACCTACCGGAATTATTCGGCATTGGACCATGTGATGCGGCGCGAGAACGGCGACAGCGAGATGACGCGGGTGGTGGCGGATATGCGCGCGTGGCTGGAGCAGCAGCTGCGTTGAGCGGCCATGCCACTCACAAATATTCTTGCTAATCAGGCGGTGCGCTCGTTGGGGCGTTTCGCCTGGGTATTTTCCGTTAAACCGCCTGCGGGCGGATGTGCCCGCAACCGCTCAAAATGTCACCGAAACTTCCCGCGATCTCTGCACCCCGTTGTGGCATAATGCGCGCCAAATCACATTCCCTATGTATAAAGAGCGAGCGCTGTGTTAAGCACTAACAACATCACCATGCAGTTCGGCAGTAAGCCGCTGTTTGAAAACATCTCTGTCAAATTCGGCGGCGGCAACCGTTACGGCCTGATCGGCGCCAACGGCTGCGGCAAGTCCACCTTTATGAAAATCCTCGGCGGCGATCTGGCACCGAGCGGCGGCAACGTGTTCCTCGATCCGAACGAGCGCCTGGGTAAACTGCGTCAGGACCAGTTCGCCTTCGAGCAGTACAGCGTGCTGGACACCGTGATCATGGGCCACACCGAACTGTGGGCGGTGAAGGAAGAGCGCGACCGCATCTACGCCTTGGCGGAGATGAGCGAAGAAGACGGCTATAAAGTGGCCGATCTGGAAGTGGCCTACGGCGAAATGGACGGCTACAGCGCCGAAGCGCGTGCCGGCGAACTGCTGCTCGGCGTCGGCATCCCGGTGGAACAACACTACGGTCCGATGAGCGAAATTGCGCCAGGCTGGAAACTGCGCGTGCTGCTGGCGCAGGCGCTGTTCTCCGATCCGGAAATCCTGCTGCTCGACGAACCGACCAACAACCTGGACATCGACACCATTCGCTGGCTGGAAAACGTGCTCAATGAGCGCAACAGCACCATGATCATCATTTCGCACGACCGTCACTTCCTGAACATGGTCTGCACCCACATGGCGGATCTGGACTACGGCGAACTGCGCGTTTATCCGGGCAACTACGACGAATACATGACCGCCGCCACTCAGGCGCGTGAGCGTCTGCTGGCGGACAACGCCAAGAAGAAGGCGCAGATCAATGAGCTGCAATCGTTTGTCAGCCGCTTCAGCGCCAACGCCTCCAAATCCAAGCAGGCCACCTCACGTGCCCGCCAGATCGACAAGATCCAGCTGGAAGAGGTGAAAGCCTCCAGCCGTCAGAACCCGTTCATCCGTTTCGAGCAGGACAAGAAGCTGTTCCGTAACGCGCTGGAAGTGGAAGCGCTCACCAAGGGCTTCGATGAAGGTCCGCTGTTCAACAAGCTGAACCTGATGGTGGAAGTGGGTGAGAAGGTCGCGGTGCTGGGCGCCAACGGCATCGGTAAAACCACCCTGCTGAAAACGCTGGTGGGCGACGCACAGCCGGACAGTGGCAGCGTGAAGTGGTCGGAAAATGCCCGTATCGGTTACTACGCGCAGGATCACGAATACGAGTTCGACGACACCCTGAGCGTGTTCGACTGGATGAGCCAGTGGAAGCAGGAAAAAGACGACGAGCAGGCGGTGCGCAGCGTGCTGGGCCGTCTGCTGTTCAGCCAGGACGACATCAAGAAGAAAGTGAAGGTGTTGTCCGGTGGTGAGAAGGGCCGCATGCTGTTCGGCAAGCTGATGATGCAGCGCCCGAATATTCTGGTGATGGACGAACCGACCAACCACCTGGATATGGAATCCATCGAATCGCTGAACATGGCGCTGGAGATGTACGAAGGCACGCTGATCTTCGTCTCCCACGACCGTGAGTTCGTCAGCTCGCTGGCGACGCGAATTCTGGAAATCACCCCGAACAAGGTGATCGACTTTACCGGCAACTACGAAGACTATCTGCGCAGCCAGGGTATCGTGTAATCCTCACGGCAACGCATCAGGGCGGGAATTATCCCGCCCTTTTTTTATCCGTCATTTCCCGCCGCACACTTCGCAGTGCGGATCCTTTGGCAGTTTCATCTCGCGGAACTGCATGCTCATCGCATCGAACATCAACAGTTTGCCGCGCAGCGGCTGACCATAGTCGGCCAGCAGCTTGATGGCTTCCATCGCCTGCAGAGTGCCGATAGTGCCGACCAGTGGCGCCATCACGCCCGCTTCAACGCAGGTGAGGGCGCTGTCGCCGAACAATCGGCTCAGGCAGCGGTAGCAGGGTTCGCCTGGCTGATAGGTGAATACGCTGAGCTGGCCCTCCATACGGATCGCCGCGCCGGAAACCAGCGGCTTGCGCTGCGCGTGGCACAGACGGTTCAGCGCATCGCGCGCCGCCACGTTGTCGGTGCAGTCCAGCACCAGATCGCAGGCGGCGATCTCTGCCGCGACCGCGTCATCTTCCAAACGGCCGTCGATCGCGTCGATGCGGATATGCGGGTTGATGGCGCTCAGTTCCTGCCTGGCCGAGGCGACCTTGCTCATGCCGATGCGATCGTCGCGGTGCAGGATCTGGCGCTGCAGGTTGGAGAGTGAGACAGTGTCGAAATCCACCAGCACCAGATGGCCGACGCCGGCCGCCGCCAGGTAAGGCGCGGCGGCGCAGCCCAGCCCGCCCAGCCCGGCGATCAGCACGCGGGCGGCCTTCAGTTTCTCCTGGCCGTCGAAGTCAAAGCCGCGCAGCACGATCTGGCGGTTGTAGCGCAGCGCTTCGGCGTCGGTCAGTTCCGGCAGCATGTTCAGCTCCTCAACAGGGCGTTGAACGGCTCGATCTCCACCGTTTCACCCGCCGCCACTGAACCGCGTTCGCGCTCCAGCACGATGAAACAGTTGCCCTGGCTGTAGGAGCTGAACACGTGCGAGCCCTGGTGGCCGGTGGTGCTCACCTCCAGCTCGCCGGCGGCGTTGCTGCTGAACACGCCGCGCTGGAAGTCGAGGCGGCCCGGCGATTTCTTCAGCGGTGTCAGCGCCCGCGCGCGCAGGCGCGGCGGCAGGCGCCAGTCGCTGTGGCCGGCCAGTTTCGCCAGCAGCGGTTGCACCAGCTGGTAGAAGGTCAGGGCGGCGGAAACCGGGTTGCCCGGCAGGCCGCAGAACCAGGCGTGGCCCAGTTTGCCGAAGGCGAACGGTTTGCCGGGTTTGATCGCCAGCTTCCAGAAGCTGACCTGGCCCAGTTCGTCGAGCATCTGTTTGGTGTAGTCGGCTTCGCCGACCGAGACGCCGCCGCTGCTGATCACCACGTCGGCCTGGCTGTCCGCCTGTGTAAAGGCGGCGCGCAGCGCGTCGCGATCGTCGCGAATAATGCCGAGATCGAGCACTTCACAGCCCAGCTGTTCCAGCATCAGGCGCACCGCGAAGCGGTTGGTGTCGTAGATCTGGCCCGCCTGCAGCGGCTGGCCGACCGGCTGCAGCTCGTCGCCGGTGGAGAACACCGCAACCTTCAGCTTACGCATCACCTGCACTTCAGCGACCCCGAGCGAAGCCAACAGCGGCAGCTGCGCGGCGCCCAGCTTCACGCCGGCCGGCAACACGCTCGCGCCCCGGCGAATGTCTTCGCCCGCCAGACGGATATTCTGGCCGGCTTCTGCCGGTGTACTAAAACGCACGCCCTGGTCGCTCACTTCGGCCTGTTCCTGCATGACTACCGCCTCCGCGCCGGCCGGGATCGGCGCCCCGGTCATGATGCGCACGCAGCTGTTGGCTGGCCACTCGCCGTTGAACGGCGCACCGGCGAAGGCCTTACCGGCGACCGGCAGCGGCACGCCAGCCTGTAAATCGGCAAGGCGCACCGCATAGCCGTCCATCGCCGAGTTGGCGAACGGCGGCACGTCGAGCGGCGAGACTACCGGCGCGGCGGTGATGCGGCCGGCGGCGGCGGTCAGGGCGACGGATTCGGTTTGCTGCAGCGGGGCGATCTGCCCGAGCATTTTTTCCAGCGCTTGCTCCAGGGAGATGAGATCGGAAGTATGGCAATGATCCATAAGGGGAACTCCGTAATCAGGGTGCGCTCAAAGAGCGACAAAGTGCGGCTATTATGGCAGAGAACGCCGGGGGGGAGAACGGATTATGCCCGCCATCTTTCGCACTGCGTCGTGAGGGCGTTCGGGTATAAACTGGGGAAAACAGAGGAGAATCATGATGCATAAACAGGTTATCGAGTTCTGGTTCGACGAGATAGAACCCATCATGTGGTTCAAAAAGGACGACGACTTCGATCGTCTGCTGCACAGCCGCTTCGGCGAAATCTGGCGGGCGGCGGCGGCGGGGGAGCTGGCGCACTGGCGCGACACCATCGAGGGACGCTTGGCGGAGGTGATCGTGCTCGATCAGTTCAGCCGCAACCTGTTCCGCGGCACGCCGCAGTCGTTCGCCTGCGACGGCATGGCGCTGGTCCTGGCGCAGGAAGCGATCCGCAGCGGCGAGTGCGAACGGCTGAGCCGCGAGCAGCGAGGTTTCCTCTATCTGCCGTTCATGCATTCGGAATCGCCGCTGATTCACCAACAGGCGCTGGTGTTATATACCGAGCTCAATAACGGCGACCAGCTGGAGTTCGAGCTGCGGCATAAGGCGATTATCGATCGCTTCGGCCGCTACCCGCATCGCAATGCGATATTGGGGCGCACCAGCACGCCGGAAGAAGAGGCCTTTTTGCAGCAGCCAGGCTCGGGTTTTTAATCGTCGGATCATCTGCGCCCGGCCGGGGAAAAAATAGCAGGCCGGGCGTCGAAATAATGATTATTCAGCGCGAACGTTTATTTCATTACGCTACGCCCCTATTTCCGCATGCGGGATTACCATTAATCCCAACCGCGCTGTCAGCGGTTTTTCGATTTTCATAACTCGCTGTTTTTATTCCAATAAGCTATTTCAAGGTGCGAAACGGTCTAAGCGCGCTACGCTAAAAGCGGGGCGTGGACGTTATGCTGTACTTCCACTGTCGGACCAAATAGAGTCGAAAAAGACTGAATAATAATGATACCGCGCTCAGCTTTTTCGCTGTGCAACGGCGGGATTAACACAGGGTGTCAGGCAAATGAGCAAACCAGTGATTGCCATTCATGGCGGCGCGGGCGCAATTACCCGGGCGGCGCTGAGTGCGGAAAAGGAACGGCAGTATATTCAGGCGTTGTCCGAGATCGTGGCCGCCGGGCAGGCGATATTGGCGCAGGGCGGCAGCGCGCTGGACGCGGTGACCGAAGCGGTGCGGCTGCTGGAGGAATGCCCGCTGTTCAACGCCGGCAAAGGGTCGGTGTTTACCCATCAAGGCACCCACGAGCTGGATGCCTGCGTGATGGACGGCCGCACCTGCGATGCTGGCGCCGTCGCCGGCGTCGGCCGCATTCGCAACCCGGTGCTGGCGGCGCGCGCGGTGCTGGAAAATAGCGAACACGTGCTGTTTGCCGCCGAAGGCGCCGAGAAGTTCGCCGCCGCCCACGGCCTGGAAATGGTTCCCCCCGATTTCTTCTTCACTCAGGAACGCTTTAATCAGCTGCACCGCGCCCAGGCGGAGCAGGGCCGGGTATGGCTCGATCACGACGGCGCGGCGCAGGCCGGCGATCCGCTCGATCCCGATCGCAAATTTGGCACGGTCGGCGCAGTGGCGCTGGATGCGCTGGGCAACCTCGCCGCTGCCACCTCCACCGGCGGCATGACCAACAAACAGGCCGGCCGGGTGGGCGACACGCCGATCATCGGCGCCGGCTGTTATGCCAACAATGCCACGGTGGCGGTTTCCAGCACCGGCACCGGCGAAATCTTCATGCGCGGCGTGGCGGCCTATGACGTCTCCGCCCTGATCGAATACGCCGGCCTCAGTTTGCAAGAGGCCAGCGATCGGGTGGTGATGGAGAAACTGCCGGCGCTCGGCGGCAGCGGCGGCATGATCGCCGTCGATCGCCACGGCAATATCGCGCTGCCGTTCAACAGCGAGGGGATGTACCGCGGTTTTGGCTATGTCGGCGATGCGCCGTCCGTCGGGATTTATCGCTAATCGTTCACCGGGAGGGTGCATGACCGACGTTTCATTCCAGCCCGCCGGCGGCGGCGGGCTGTCATTGCCGCCGCAGCGTGTGCTGTCGGTGCGCGATCTGAACATCAGTTTTCCTCAATCGGAAGGCGCCGTGGAAGCGGTGCGCAGCCTGTCATTCGATCTCGATCGCAGCGAGACGCTGGCGATCGTCGGTGAGTCCGGCTCCGGCAAATCGGTCACTTCGCTGGGGCTGATGCGGTTGGTGGAGCAGGGCGGCGGGCGCATCGTCAGCGGCGCCATGACGCTGCGCCGCCGTGACGGCGCGCTGCTCGATCTGGCGCGTGCCTCGCAGAGCACGCTGCGCAGGGTGCGCGGCGCCGACATGGCGATGATCTTCCAGGAGCCGATGACCTCGCTCAACCCGGTGTTTCCGGTCGGCGAGCAGATCGCTGAATCGCTGCGCCTGCATCAGGGGATGGATCACCGCAGCGCGCGCCAGGAGGCGCTGCGCATGCTCGATCTGGTGCGTATTCCGGAGGCCAAAGAGGTGCTGGGGCGCTACCCGCATCAGCTTTCCGGCGGCATGCGCCAGCGGGTGATGATCGCCATGGCGCTCTCCTGCAAGCCGGCGCTGCTGATCGCCGATGAACCCACCACCGCCCTCGACGTCACCATTCAGGCGCAGATCCTGCAGCTGATCCGCGTGCTGCAACGGGAGATGCAGATGGGGGTGATCTTCATTACTCACGATATGGGCGTGGTGGCCGAGATCGCCGACCGGGTGCTGGTGATGCGCCGCGGTGAGCAGGTGGAGCAAAATCGGGTGCGTGAGCTGTTCGCCGCGCCGCAGCAGGACTACACGCGGGCGCTGCTGGCGGCGGTGCCGAAGCTGGGGGCGATGGCCGATCGCCCGCTGCCGGCGAAGTTTCCGCTGCCGGGTGACGAGGGCGATGAAGCGCCGCAGGATACCGTGCCGCCGAGTGCCGCGCCGATCCTGCAGGTGGAGCATCTGGTCACGCGTTTTGATCTGCGCGGCGGGTTGTTCAATCGGGTTACTCGCCGGGTACACGCGGTGGAAAACGTCAGTTTCGATCTTTACCCCGGCGAGACGCTGGGACTGGTGGGCGAGTCCGGCTGCGGCAAGTCCACCACCGGGCGCTCTTTGCTGAAGCTGGTGGACAGCCAGAGCGGCACCATCACCTTCGCCGGGCGGCGAATCGATCAATTGAAGGAGCCGGCGCTGCAGCACCTGCGGCGCGATATTCAGTTCATCTTTCAGGATCCCTACGCCTCGCTCGATCCGCGCCTGACGGTTGGTTTCTCCATCATGGAGCCGCTGCTGGTGCACAACGTGATGCGCGGCCGGGAGGCGGAGCGGCGCGTGGCCTGGCTGCTGGAACGCGTCGGCCTGCTGCCGGAGCATGCGCGCCGCTACCCGCACGAGTTTTCCGGTGGCCAACGCCAGCGCATCTGCATCGCACGCGCGCTGGCGCTGAACCCGAAAGTGGTGATCGCCGACGAGGCGGTCTCGGCGCTGGACGTGTCGATTCAGGCGCAAATCGTCAATCTGTTGCTCGATCTGCAGCGCGAGTTCGGCATCGCTTTTCTGTTCATTTCACACGACATGGCGGTGGTGGAGCGCATCAGCCACCGGGTGGCGGTGATGTACCTCGGGCAAATTGTCGAGATCGGCCCGCGGCAGGCGGTGTTTGACAACCCGCAGCATCCCTACACCCGCAAGCTGATGGCGGCGGTGCCGGTGGCCGATCCCGCTCACGCCCACAAACGGCAGCCGTTGCCGGTCGATGAGATCCCCAGCCCGGTACGCGCGCTGGGTGATGAACCCGTTACCGCACCGCTGGTGCAGGTTGGCGCCGGGCACTTTGTCGCCCGCCACCCGATCGCCGGTGCTTATTAAAGACCTCAGGAGAGACAAGCGACATGAAGCACACATTCAAACGCAATGCGCTGTTGGCCGCCGTACTGCTGGCGGCGGGAACTGGCCCGGTTTGGGCGGCCAAGGACGCGGTGATCGCCGTGGCGTCCAACTTCACCACCCTCGATCCTTACGACGCTAACGACACGTTGTCGCAGGCGGTGGCCAAGTCTTTCTATCAGGGGCTGTTCGGCTTCGACAAGGACATGAAGCTGGTGAACGTGCTGGCGGACAGCTATGAGGTCAGCAAAGACGGCCTGACCTACACCGTCAAACTGCGCCAGGGCATTAAATTCCACGACGGCACCGCGTTCAACGCCGAGGCGGTGAAGGTTAACCTCGACCGCGCCAGCAACCCGGACAGCCATCTCAAGCGCTACAACCTGTTCAAGATGATCGACAAAACCGAGGCGGTGGACGCCAATACGGTGAAAATCGTGCTGAAGGCGCCGTTCTCGGCGTTCGTCAACAATCTGGCGCACCCGGCTGCGGCGATCATCTCGCCGGCGGCGCTGAAGCAATACGGCAAGGAGATCGGTTTCCACCCGGTCGGCACCGGGCCGTACCAGTTCGAAACCTGGAACCAGACCGATTTCGTCAAGGTGAAGAAGTTCGATGGCTACTGGCAACCGGGGCTGCCGAAGCTCGACAGCATCACCTGGCGCCCGGTGGTGGATAACAACACCCGCGCGGCGATGTTGCAGACCGGCGAGGCGACCTTCGCCTTCCCGATCCCTTACGAGCAGGCCAAGGTGCTGGAAGGCAACGCCAAGCTGGACGTGGTAGCCGCGCCGTCGATCCTGCAGCGCTACATCAGCATGAACGTCACCCAGAAGCCGTTCGATAACCCGAAGGTGCGCCAGGCGCTGAACTACGCCATCAACAAGGACGCGCTGATCAAGGTGGCGTTCGCCGGCTACGCGGTGCCGGCGGAAGGGCCGGTGCCGCCGGCGATCGACTTCGCCGCCCGCTATAAGCCGTGGCCGTACGATCCGGCCAAGGCGCGCGAGCTGCTCAAAGAGGCCGGCTATCCGAACGGTTTCACCACCACGCTGTGGTCGTCCCACAACCACAGCACCGCGCAGAAGGTGCTGCAGTTCACTCAGCAGCAGCTGGCGCAGGTGGGGGTGAAAGTGACGGTGACGGCGATGGACGCCGGGCAGCGCGCGGCGCAAGTGGAAAGCGTCGGGGTGAAAGACACCGGCGTGCGGATGTTCTATACCGGCTGGTCGGCCTCGACCGGGGAAGCGGATTGGGCGCTGTCGCCGCTGTTCTCCACTCAGGCGGCACCGCCGAAGCAGTTCAACACCGCGTTCTACAGCAACCCGCAGGTGGACAAGGATCTGACCGACGCGCTAGCGACCACCGATCGCGCCGAGAAACAGAAACTGTACCAGGACGCGCAGGATCGCATCTGGGCCGACGCGCCCTGGATCTTCCTGGCGACCGAACGTCTGTTGTCGGCCAACAGCAAACAGCTGAGCGGTTTCTACGTGATGCCGGATACCTCGTTCAACTTTGATAACGCCGATCTGAAATAAGGCGCCCATCCCCGCCCGTGGCCACGCGGCTGCGGGCGGGGGAAGGAATGAGATGCTCAATTATTTTCTGAAACGACTGCTGGGCCTGATCCCGACGCTGCTGATCGTGGCGGTGCTGGTGTTTCTGTTCGTCCATCTGTTGCCGGGCGATCCGGCGCGGCTGGCGGCGGGGCCGGAGGCCGACGAGGCGGTGGTGCAACTGGTGCGCAAGGATCTGGGGCTGGATAAGCCGCTGCCGCAGCAGTTCGCGCACTTCTTCGTCAACGCGCTGCGGGGCGACTTCGGCATCTCGATGGTGTCCAAACGGCCGGTGAGCGAAGAGATCGCTTCGCGCTTTATGCCGACCTTCTGGCTGACCGTGGCCAGCATGCTGTGGGCGGTGGCGTTCGGTCTGGCGATCGGCGTGGTGTCTGCGGTGTGGCGCAACCGCTGGCCGGATCGTCTCGGCATGACGCTGGCGGTGTCGGGGATCTCGTTCCCGGCCTTTGCGCTCGGCATGCTGTTGATGCAGGTGTTCTCGGTCGAGCTGGGGTGGCTGCCGACGGTGGGTGCCGACAGCTGGCGGCACTACATTCTGCCGTCGATCACCCTGGGGGCGGCGGTGGCGGCGGTGATGGCGCGCTTCACCCGCGCTTCGTTCGTCGAGGTGTTGCAGGAGGACTACATGCGCACCGCGCGCGCCAAGGGCGTGCGGGAAAGCGTGGTGGTGATGAAACACGGCCTGCGCAACGCGATGATCCCGGTGGTGACCATGATGGGGCTACAGTTCGGCTTCCTGCTCGGCGGTTCGATCGTGGTGGAGAAGGTATTCAACTGGCCGGGGCTGGGGCGGTTGCTGGTGGACTCGGTGGAGATGCGCGATTACCCGGTGATCCAGGCTGAGGTGCTGCTGTTCTCGCTGGAGTTCATCCTGATCAACCTGCTGGTGGATATGCTGTACGCGGCGATCAACCCGGCGATTCGTTACCAATGAGGATGCGGCATGATTAAGCATTGGCGGCGCAACGCCGCACTGAAGGCGATGCCGCTTATCGAGCCCAACGCGGTGCGCACGCCGTGGGGCGAGTTTTGGCGGCGTTTTCGCCGCCAGCGGGCGGCGCTGGTCGCCGGTCTGTTGGTGCTGCTGCTGATCGCAGCGGCGCTGCTGGCGCCTTATCTGGCGCCGTTCGATGCGGAAAACTATTTCGATTACGACCGGCTGAACGAAGGGCCTTCGCTGATGCACTGGCTGGGTGTGGATTCCCTCGGGCGTGATATCTTCAGCCGCATCCTCATGGGCACGCGCATTTCGCTGGCGGCCGGGGTGTTCTCAGTGCTGGCGGGCGGGGCGAGCGGCACCTTGCTGGGGCTGCTGGCCGGCTACTATGAGGGCTGGTGGGATCGCCTCACCATGCGCGTGTGCGACGTGCTGTTCGCGTTTCCCGGCATTCTGCTGGCGATCGGCGTGGTGGCGATCATGGGCAGCGGCATGGCCAACGTGATTGTCGCGGTGGCGATCTTCAGCATTCCGGCCTTTGCTCGCCTGGTGCGCGGCAACACGCTGGTGCTGAAGCACCTGACCTATATCGAGTCGGCGCGCAGCATCGGCGCTTCGGACTGGACCATCATTCTGCGGCACATTCTGCCGGGCACGTTGTCGTCGATCGTAGTCTATTTCACCCTGCGCATCGGCACCTCGATCATCACCGCCGCCAGCCTGTCGTTTCTGGGCCTGGGCGCCCAGCCGCCGACGCCGGAGTGGGGGGCGATGCTCAACGAGGCGCGCGCCGATATGGTGATCGCGCCGCACGTGGCGATCTTCCCCAGCCTGGCGATATTCATCACCGTGCTGGCGTTCAACCTGTTGGGCGACGGATTGCGCGACGCGCTCGATCCGAAGCTGAAGGGATGATGCTTTAACGTATGGCGCATATTTGAACGGGCTCAAATGTCGTCTCAATGCTACTATCGTTCAATAAACCGTGTTGTTTGCACGAAAATGAGTGAGAGAGGTGCCGATGCCAGTAAAACAACGAACGACGCAAAGTGTGACCATGACGCTGGAACGCAGTTTGTTGAGCCGTGCGCGTGAGGCGGGGATTAATCTCAGTGCGACGCTAACTGCTGCTTTAGATGCTGAGTTGCGTCAGCATGAGAGGATAAAATGGCAGGAAGAAAACCGAGAGGCGCTTGAAGCGCTTAACCGATTTAATGATGAGCATGGTTGCTTTAGCGACGAATACAGGACGTTTTAGCGATGCAATTTACGGTGTATGCGAATAGGGGGAACAGCGCGGTTTATCCCCTGCTGCTTGATGTGACGAGCGATATCATTGGGCAATTAAATCGTCGGGTTGTGATCCCTTTGTTGCCCGTTGAAAAATACCCGGGGAGTGCACGACCGGAGCGCTTGATCCCGTTGATCAGATTGATTGATGACAACGAGTACGCCGTGATGACATATGAAATGGCCAGCATCCCGGTTCGGGCTTTGGGGGCCGAGTTTTGTGATGTTTCCCAGTATCGGACCAGGATAAAAGCCGCCATCGACTTTCTTCTTGACGGTATTTGAAGAAATCCGGGCGGTTTAACCGCCCGGATTTTTTATCAGCGGAACAGGTGCTCGGCGTGGAAGCGCAGGTGATCTTCCACGAAGGTGGCGATGGTGAAGTAGCTGTGATCGTACCCCGGCTGAATGCGCAGCGTCAGCGGCCAGTCGCGCTGACGCGCCAGTTCGGCCAACCGCGCCGGCTGCAGCTGATCGGCAAGGAACTGGTCGTCGTCGCCCTGGTCGATAAGCACCGGCATTTTCTCCGCGCCGCTGGCCAGCAGATGGCAGCTGTCGTACTGCAGCCATTGGCTTTCGTCGCTGCCCAGATAGGCGGTGAACGCCTTGCGGCCCCACGGCACCTGGCACGGGTTGACGATCGGCGCGAACGCCGACACCGAGCGGAAGCGCTGCGGATTGCGAAACGCCATCATCAGCGCGCCGTGGCCCCCCATCGAGTGACCGAAGATAGATTGACGATCGCTGACGCTGAAGTGCTGTGCGATCAGCGCCGGCAGTTCGGCGCTGACGTAATCGTACATGCGGAAGTGACGATCCCACGGCGCCTGGGTGGCGTTCAGGTAGAACCCGGCGCCCTGGCCCAGATCGTAGCCTTCGTCGTTCGGCACCTCGTCGCCGCGCGGGCTGGTGTCCGGCATCACCAGCACCAGACCCAGCTCGGCGGCGATACGTTGCGCGCCGGCTTTCAACGTGAAGTTCTCGTCGTTGCAGGTCAGCCCCGACAGCCAGTACAGTACCGGCGGCGGGTTATCATCGCGCGGCGGCGGCAGGTAGATGCTGAATGTCATGTTGCAATTCAGGCTCTGCGCCGCGTGGCGATAACGCTGTTGCCAGCCGCCGAACATGCGGTGCTCTTCGAGAAGTTCCAATGACAACGTCATCTCTGCCTCCTGGCTTTATTGGTCGAAGTGGATAACGGTGCGGATCGATTTGCCTTCGTGCATCAAATCGAACGCTTCGTTGATCTGCTCCAGCCCCATGGTGTGGGTGATAAAGTCGTTCAGCGCGAACTCGCCGTTCAGATAACGCTCGACGATGCCCGGCAGCTGCGAACGGCCCTTGACGCCGCCGAATGCCGAACCGCGCCAGACGCGGCCGGTCACCAGCTGGAACGGACGGGTGGCGATCTCTTCACCGGCGCCTGCGACGCCGATGATCACCGACTCGCCCCAGCCCTTGTGGCAGCATTCCAGCGCGGAGCGCATCACGTTAACGTTGCCGATGCACTCGAAGGAGAAATCGACCCCGCCGTCGGTCAGCTCGACGATCACGTCCTGAATCGGCTTGTCGTAATCTTTCGGGTTGATCAGATCGGTGGCGCCCAGTTTGCGCGCCAGATCGAATTTGCTGGTGTTGAGATCGATGCCGATGATGCGGCCTGCGCCGGCCATCTGCGCGCCGATGATCGCCGACAGGCCGATACCGCCCAGGCCGAAGATCGCCACGGTATCGCCCGGCTGCACCTTGGCGGTGTTGATCACCGCGCCCATGCCGGTGGTCACGCCGCAGCCCAGCAGGCACACTTCTTCCAGCGGCGCTTCCTTGTTGATTTTCGCCAGTGAAATCTCCGGCACCACGGTGTACTCGGAGAAGGTGGACGTGCCCATGTAGTGGAAGATCGGCTTGCCGTCCTTGAAGAAGCGGGTGGTGCCGTCCGGCATCAGCCCTTTGCCCTGAGTGGCGCGGATCGCCTGGCACAGGTTGGTCTTGCCGGATTTACAGAATTTGCACTCGCCGCATTCCGGGGTGTAGAGCGGGATTACGTGGTCGCCGACCGCCACGCTGGTGACGCCTTCACCGACCGCTTCCACCACGCCGCCGCCCTCATGGCCGAGGATCGCCGGGAACACGCCCTCCGGATCTTTGCCGGACAGGGTGTAGGCGTCGGTATGGCAGACGCCGGTAGCGACGATCCGCACCAACACTTCGCCTTTTTGCGGTGGCATCAGATCGACTTCCTCAATCTTCAGCGGCTGGTTCGGGCCCCAGGCAACGGCGGCGCGGGTTTTGATCATCTCCATCATAGTCTCCTCAGTGGTTTTCTTTTTAAATCAGGCGATATTGTTAACGTCTGATAAATCGTCGGGGGTGCTTTCATCAACAGCGGCGGTTTCCGTCTGTTCAATAATCAATTCTTTCAGTGCGCGCACGTTCGGCCCGAACGCGTCGCGGCGCCACAGCAGCCAGGTGGCGGTGTCGGCCACTTCCGGCGGGAGGGCGTGAACCCGCACCCGCTCATGGCCCGGCAGCAGGCTGAGCACCGAGTGCGGGATCATCGCCAACCCGGCGCCGCTGGCGACGCAGGCCAGCATCGCGTGATAGGACTGGATCTCCATGACCTGCCCCGGCCGCACCCCTTCGTTTTTGAACCAGGCTTCCAGCCGCAGGCGGTAGGAGCAGCTGGCGCGAAAGGCGAACAGCGTTTCGCCATTGGCGTCTTTGGCGCTGTGGATCGGCGCATGATCGAGACAGGAGATCACCACCATATGTTCAGGATAGGCGATACAGCCGTTCAACTCGTCATAAGGCACCGGGCCGTCGACCAGGGCGGCCGCCAACGTGCCGGCGCGCACCCGATCGGCGATTTCGCCGGAGGTGCCGGTGGTCAGCGACAGTGAAACCTGCGAGAAGCGCTGGTGATAAGCCGCCAACAGCGAGGGCAGGCGGGTGGCGGCGGTGCTTTCCATCGAACCGAGGGCGAAGTTGCCCGCCGGTTCGCCGGCGTGGGTGATGCTCATCGCCTCGTCGCTCAGCGCCAGAATCCGGTTGGCGTAACACAGAAAGTTATGGCCCATCGGCGACAGGCGCAGACGCTGCTTTTCACGGATAAACAGATCGGCGCCGAGCTCCTGCTCGAGCTGGCGCAGCCGGGTGGTCAGATTCGACGGCACGCGGTGCAGCTGCTCGGCGGCGCGGGCGACCGAGCCGGTTTCCGCCACGCAGCAGAACATGCGAAGCTGGGTCAGATCCATTTCATTCTCTTTTCGTGATGAACTTGATAACTATTATTCAGTTTTTGTGAGTTTAATACTGCGGCATGATACTGGCAACCTTCTTTTAACCTTTTGGATATCGATATGGCTTTACGCATTGCCTTGAGTGGTTTTGTCGCGCTGATCGTCGCGATGGGCATCGGCCGCTTCGCTTTCACCCCTCAGGTGCCGCTGATGATCGCTGAACACCAGTTCAGCCTGACCGGCGCCGGGCTGGTGGCGGCGATCAACTATTTGGGCTACCTGTGCGGCGCCTATGATGCGATGCGCGCCACGCGCCACGTCGAACGGCGCCTGTGGCTCGGCGTGTGGGGCGCGGTAGTGCTGACGCTGCTGTCGGCGCTGGCGCAGGATGCGTGGACGCACGGTGCGCTGCGCTTCGTCATCGGTTGGGCCAGCGGCTGGGCGATGGTACTGGTGGCGGCCTGGACCAACGAGCGGTTGGCGCACTACGGTAGGCCGGCGCTGAGCGCGGCGGTGTTCGCCGGGCCGGGCGCCGGTATCTTCCTCAGCGGCATGCTGGCGGTGGGCATCAACACGCTGGGGCTGACGGCGGCACAGGCCTGGCTGGCGTATGGCGTGCTGGCGCTGGTATTGATAGGAGCGATTAGCGCCTATCTGCCGCGGGCCGGCGAGTTGCACCGCCCGAACGCAGCCCTGGAGCCGCTGCTGTTGACGCCGGCGCTCAAACGTTTGGTGTGGAGTTACAGCCTGGCCGGCTTCGGCTACATCCTGCCGGCGACGTTCTTGTCGCAGATGGCGGCGGCGCGTTTTCCCGGCAGCCTGTTCGCGCAGTTCGTCTGGCCGGTATTCGGCGGCGCGGCGGTGCTGGGGATCGTCATCGGTATTCTGACCCGCCACCGCCTGACCACCCAGACCCGATTGGCGATCACGCTGTGGGTGCAGGCGCTGGGCGTGCTGAGCGCCGAAGTGGTGCCGGGCGTGGCCGGTCTGGCGCTCGGGGCGTTGTTGACCGGCGGCGGTTTTCTCTGCGTGGTGCAGCTCGCTCTTCAGCACGGCCGGGAGCTGGCGCCGCGCCATGCGCGCTACATGGCCGGGTTGCTGACTACCGGCTATGCGATCGGCCAGCTGGTAGGGCCGATGCTGTCGGCGCTGTCGACCGCTTTGACCCATCGGCTGGAGCCGGCGTTGTACGTGGCGGTGGCGGCGCTGTTGGCGGCCGGCGTATTGGTGGTCAATACGCCAGCGCGGCGATTGGTGCAAAAAGCGGCTCCGCGGTGATTAAAATCCATACAAAAAACGTGGAATCCCGCAGCCGGCCTGATTGTGCTAAATGCGAATATTTCACCTGCGGATGACGCACAATCACTGGATAATCGCCGCGCTCTCATCTACAGTGGGGGCAAAATCTTGACCGGGTTCACGTTATCCATCACGAAAACTCTGCCGTCACGAGAGCAAGCAATCCGTCGGCCGCACGCCATGCCTGGCCGCCGGCGGGTTCCGTCCGCAGGAGAACAAGTACATGACATCATTAAGTAAAGAAGCCGCGCTGGTGCATGCGGCGCTGGAAGAGCGTGGTCTGGAGACCCCGCTGCGCGGGGAAGTGCTGGATCGCGAAACGCGCAAACGCCGCATCAAAGAGCACATGACCGAAATCATGCAGCTGCTGAATCTCGATCTGTCCGACGATAGCCTGGCGGAAACGCCGCATCGCATCGCCAAAATGTATGTCGACGAGATCTTCTCCGGCCTGGACTACGCCAACTTCCCGAAAATTACCGTCATCGAAAACAAGATGAAGGTGGATGAGATGGTGACGGTGCGCGATATCACGCTGACCAGCACCTGTGAACACCACTTCGTGACCATCGACGGCAAGGCCACCGTGGCCTATATCCCGAAAGACTCGGTGATCGGTCTGTCGAAGATCAACCGCATCGTGCAGTTCTTCTCCCAGCGTCCGCAGGTGCAAGAGCGCCTGACCCAGCAGATCCTGGTGGCGCTGCAAACTCTGCTCGGCACCAATAACGTGGCGGTATCGATCGATGCGGTCCATTATTGTGTCAAGGCGCGCGGCATCCGCGACGCGACCAGCGCCACCACCACCACCTCGTTGGGGGGGCTGTTCAAGTCCAGCCAGAACACCCGCCAGGAGTTCCTGCGCGCGGTGCGTCATCACCAGGGGTGATGGCGTTGCGGGGCGACCCGCAAGACGACAACAGGCGCCTGCGGGCGCCTTTTTCATGAGCGGAAGACAGCGATAAAAAATGAACAGTCATCCTCTGCCGCGCATCGCCACGCTGGACTGCGTGCGCGGCATCGCCATCCTCGGCATTTTATTGCTGAACATCAGCGCCTTCGGTTTGCCGAAGGCCGCCTACCTCAACCCGGCTTATCTGGGTATGCCGTCATCACGCGACGCCTGGACCTGGGCGCTGCTCGATCTCTTCGCCCAGGCCAAATTCCTGGCGATGTTCGCGCTGCTGTTCGGCGCCGGGCTGCAAATGCTGTTGCGACGAGGCAAAAGCTGGATCCGCGCGCGGCTGTCGTGGCTGGTGCTGTTTGGCCTCGCGCACGCGATCTTGTTGTGGGACGGCGACATTCTGCTGGCCTACGGGCTGATCGGCCTGGTGTGCTGGCGCCTGATCCGCGATGCCAAAGAAACCTTTCAACTGCTGAAAACCGGCGTGGTGCTGTATCTGATCGGCGTGGCGGTACTGCTGCTGCTCGGGTTTGTTTCGCACGGCGAACCGGGCGGCTTCTGGCTGCCTGGCGTGGCGGAGTTACAGTACGAGAAGTTCTGGAAGCTGCAGGGCGGTTTCGAAGCCTGGCGCAGCCGCGCCGATCTGCTCTCTTCCAGCCTGTTGGCCATCGGCGCGCAGTATGGCTGGGAGCTGGCGGGGCTGATGCTGTTCGGCGCCGGGCTGATGCGCAGCGGCTGGCTGCGCGGCAGCTACTCCTCCGGCTATTATCTGCGGCAGGCGGCGTGGCTGCTGCCGCTCTCGGTGCTGATCCAGCTGCCGGCGGTGGCGCTGCAATGGCAGGTGCATTGGGACTATCGCTGGAGCGGTTTCCTGCTGCAGGTGCCGCGCGAGCTGGGCGCGCCGCTGCAGGCGATGGGCTATCTGGCATTGTGCTATGGCTTCTGGCCCGCGCTGTCGCGCCTGCGCATCGCCCACTGGCTGAGCCAGGTGGGGCGCATGGCGCTGAGCAACTACCTGTTGCAAACGCTGATCTGCACCACGCTGTTTTATCGCTTCGGTCTCTATGAGCGGTTCGACCGGCTGCAGCTGTTGGCGTTTGTACCGCTGGTCTGGTTGATCAATCTGGCGTTTTCCGCACTGTGGCTGCGTTATTTCACCCAGGGACCGATGGAGTGGCTGTGGCGCAAGCTGACGCAGATGGCCGCCGGCGAAGCGGAAACCAAAGCGCCGAAGTGAGCGCCCGCCGGCAGGTTAAAAAAATGTATGTAAACGTTTTCTTTCCTGTGACGTAATTCACGCAGAACAGCGGGCCAATCGGGGTAGGATAGCGCCACCGGCCACTACCCCGATTTCAGGATCCTGCATGCCTCCAGTTCATCCGATCACCATTCGCGACGTGGCGAAACGCGCCGGGGTCTCTGTCGCGACCGTCTCCCGGGTACTCAATCATAGCGCGTTGACCAGCAAGGAGACGCGCGAGCTGGTGCTGCAGGCGGTGGCGGAGTTGGGCTACCGCCCCAACGCCAATGCACAGGCGTTGGCGACCCAAAGCAGCGATACCCTGGGCGTGGTAGTGATGGACGTGTCCGATCCGTTCTTCGGTGCGCTGGTGAAAGCGGTAGACACGGTGGCGCAGAAACACCACAAATATCTGCTGATCGGCAACAGCTATCATCAGGCGGACAAAGAGCGCCATGCGATCGAAGTGCTGATCCGCCAGCGTTGTAACGCCCTGATTGTCCATGCCAAAGCCCTGAGCGATGCCGAGCTGATCGGTTTTCTGGAGCAGGTGCCGGGCATGGTGCTGATCAACCGCATCGTTTCCGGCTATGAATCGCGCTGCGTCGGGCTGGATAACGTCTGCGGCGCCGAGATGGCACTGCGCCTGTTGCTGTCGCAGGGCCATCGGCGCATCGGCTATCTGGGTTCCAACCACCCGATCGAGGACGGGCCGCTGCGTCAGCAGGGCTACGCACAGGCGATGGCCGCCGCCGGGCTGGCGACGCCCGACAGCTGGCGCGCCTACGGTTCGCCGGATCTGCAGGGCGGCGAGGCGGCGATGGTGGAGCTGCTGGGGCGCAACTTACAGCTAAGCGCGGTGTTCGCCTACAACGACGCCATGGCCGCCGGTGCCATGGCGGTACTGAAAGAAAACGGTATCACTGTGCCGCAGCATTTCTCGCTGATCGGCTTCGACGACATCCCCATCGCGCGGTACACCAGCCCCAAACTTACCACGGTGCGCTACCCGATCGTCTCGATGGCCACGCTGGCGACCGAGCTGGCATTGCAGGGCGCAGCTGGCCTGGCAGAGCCGCAGGCCGAGCATCTGTTCATGCCGACGCTGGTGCGCCGCCATTCCGTCGCTCCCTGGCAAAGTGAGGCGACGGTCACTCTCTGACGATTTAGTCTTGTGTAACCGTTTTCAATCTGTGAGAAAATTCACAGATTATTAACATCACGCCGTCTATGCTCTAGGCGTTTTCCGGCGCAAAGGCCCTTGCCGCTGTAACCTTTATCTCGCGCTGACGCAGCATTTCTCGGAAATAACAAGATCCACGGACGACAGGTGTTGAGTGGAAATCGCCTGGCCTGGGGTGTGCGCACTGCCGGTGACCATTGGCTCAAAGACGAGTAATACCCTACACAGAACCGGAGACTGACAATGAATAAGAAGGTTTTCACCCTGGCCGGCCTGGCCGCAGCCATGATGTTTGGCGCCGCAGCCCATGCTGATACCCGTATTGGCGTCACGATTTACAAATACGACGACAACTTCATGTCGGTGGTGCGCAAAGCGATCGAAAAAGACGCCAAGGCCTCGCCGGACGTCACCCTGCTGATGAATGACTCGCAGAACGACCAGTCCAAACAGAACGACCAGATTGACGTGCTGTTGGCCAAGGGCGTGAAAGCGCTGGCGATCAACCTGGTCGACCCGGCCGCGGCGCCGGTGGTTATCGATAAGGCGCGCGCAAACGATATCCCGGTGGTGTTCTACAACAAAGAACCTTCCCGCAAGGCGCTGGACAGCTACGACAAGGCGTATTACGTCGGCACCGACTCCAAAGAATCCGGCGTGATCCAGGGCGAGCTGATCGCCAAGCACTGGAAAGCCAACCCGGCCTGGGATCTGAACAAAGACGGCCAGATCCAGTACGTGTTGCTGAAGGGCGAGCCGGGCCACCCGGATGCCGAGGCGCGCACCACCTACGTGGTGAAAACGCTGAACGAGAAGGGCATCAAGACCCAACAGCTGCAGATGGATACCGCGATGTGGGACACCGCACAGGCGAAAGACAAGATGGATGCCTGGCTCTCCGGCCCGAACGCCAACAAGATTGAAGTGGTGATCGCCAACAACGACGCCATGGCGATGGGCGCGGTGGAAGCGCTGAAAGCGCATAACAAGACCAGCATTCCGGTGTTTGGCGTCGATGCGCTGCCTGAAGCGTTGGCGTTGGTGAAATCCGGCGCGATGGCGGGCACGGTGTTGAACGACGCCGATAACCAGGCGAAAGCCACTTTCGAGCTGGCGAAGAACCTGGCGGCGGGCAAACCGGTCACCGAAGGCACCCAATATAAAATCGAAAATAAAGTCGTGCGTATTCCTTACGTCGGCGTAGATAAAGACAACCTGTCTCAGTTTGTTAAATAAGCGCTGAGATCCCGCTAAGACCCCGCCTGCGGCGCCAACACCAGGGATACCGCCGGCGGGGATGTTTACGACTGCAAATCGTTAAGCCAGGTGTATTTATGGCCGATAGTTCACGCGAATTTTTGCTGGAAATGACGGATATCTGTAAGTCGTTTCCCGGCGTCAAAGCCTTGGATAATGTCAATTTACGCGTCCGTCCGCACTCGATTCACGCCCTGATGGGGGAGAACGGGGCGGGGAAATCGACGTTGCTGAAATGCCTGTTCGGCATTTACAAGAAAGACAGCGGCAGCATCGTGTTTCAGGGCCGGGAAATCGATTTCAAGAGCTCGAAGGAGGCGCTGGAACACGGCGTTTCCATGGTGCACCAGGAGCTGAACCTGGTACTGCAACGCACCGTGATGGACAACATGTGGCTGGGTCGCTACCCGATCAAAGGTCTGTTTGTCGATCAGGATAAAATGCTCAAAGACACCCAGGCGATCTTCGACGAGCTGGATATCGACATCAACCCGCGCGAGAAGGTGGGCAATCTGTCGGTGTCGCAGATGCAGATGATCGAGATCGCCAAGGCGTTCTCCTACGACGCCAAGATCGTCATCATGGATGAACCGACCTCCTCGTTGACGGAGAAAGAGGTCAATCACCTGTTCACCATTATCCGCAAGCTGAAAGAGCGCGGCTGCGGCATTGTCTATATCTCGCACAAGATGGAGGAGATCTTCCAGCTGTGCGACGAGATAACGGTGCTGCGCGATGGCCAGTGGATCGCCACCCAGCCGCTGGAAGGGCTGGATATGGACAAGATCATCGCCATGATGGTCGGCCGCTCGCTGAGCCAGCGTTTCCCCGACAGGCAGAACACGCCGGGTGAAGTGATCCTCGAGGTGAAGAACCTGACTTCGCTGCGCCAGCCCTCGATCCGCGACGTTTCCTTCGATCTGCATCAGGGCGAGATCCTCGGCATCGCCGGGCTGGTGGGCGCCAAGCGCACCGATATTGTCGAGACGCTGTTCGGCATTCGCGAAAAGGTGGCGGGCACTATCAAGCTGCACGGCAAGGCGATCGACAACCACAGCGCCAACGAAGCGATCAACCACGGCTTTGCGTTGGTGACCGAAGAGCGGCGTTCCACCGGGATTTACGCTTATCTCGACGTGGGCTTCAACTCGCTGATCTCCAATATCCGCAATTATAAGAACAAGCTCGGCCTGCTGGACAACGCGCGAATGAAGAGCGACACCCAGTGGGTGATCGACGCCATGCGGGTGAAAACGCCGGGGCATCACACCCATATCGGTTCGCTGTCCGGCGGCAACCAGCAGAAGGTGATCATCGGCCGTTGGCTGCTGACGCAGCCGGAGATCCTGATGCTGGATGAACCGACGCGCGGCATCGACGTGGGCGCCAAGTTCGAGATCTATCAGTTGATGACCGAGCTGGCGAAGAAGGGCAAGGGGATCATTATCGTCTCGTCCGAAATGCCGGAGCTGTTGGGGATCACCGACCGCATTTTGGTGATGAGCAATGGTCAGGTTGCGGGCATCGTTAACACCAAACAGACCTCGCAAAATGAAATCTTACGTCTCGCCTCCCTGCACCTTTAAGGATCGGAATTATGAACGCGCTAAATAAAAAAACCTTATTTACCTATTTCAAGGAAGGCGGCATTTACGTGGTGTTGCTGGTGCTGTTGGCCATCATCATCATTCAGGACCCCACCTTCCTCAGCCTGATGAACCTGAGCAACATCCTGACGCAGTCTTCGGTGCGCATCATCATTGCGCTGGGCGTGGCGGGGCTGATCGTCACTCAGGGCACCGACCTGTCCGCCGGGCGCCAGGTGGGGCTGGCAGCGGTGGTGGCTGCGACGCTGCTGCAATCGATGGATAACGTCAACAAAGTGTTTCCGCACATGGAAACCTGGTCGATTCCCCTGGTTATTCTGCTGGTGTGTGCGGTCGGCGCGGTGATCGGCCTGGTCAACGGCTTGATTATCGCCTATCTCAACGTGACGCCGTTTATCACCACCTTGGGCACCATGATCATCGTCTACGGCATCAACTCGCTGTATTACGACTCGGTCGGCGCTTCGCCGGTCGCCGGCTTCGATCCGAAGTTCTCCACCTTTGCCCAGGGCTTTTTGCGCTTCGGTGACTTCAAGCTGTCGTACATTACCTTCTATGCGCTAATAGCCATCATATTCGTCTGGATCCTGTGGACCAAGACCCGCTTTGGCAAGAACATCTTCGCCATCGGCGGCAACCCTGAAGCGGCCAAGGTGTCCGGCGTCAACGTGCCGTTGAACCTGATCATGATCTATGCGCTGTCCGGCGTGTTTTACGCCTTTGGCGGCCTGCTGGAAGCGGGGCGCATCGGTAGCGCCACCAATAACCTCGGTTTTATGTACGAGCTGGACGCCATCGCCGCCTGCGTGGTGGGCGGCGTCTCGTTCGCCGGCGGTGTGGGTACGGTGTGGGGTGTGGTGACCGGGGTGATCATCTTCACCGTCATCAACTACGGTTTGACCTATATCGGCATCAACCCGTACTGGCAGTACATCATCAAGGGCAGCATCATCATCTTCGCCGTGGCGCTGGATTCGTTGAAATACGCCAAGAAGAAGTAGCTGTTTGGCTTCGCAGACAACAAGGCCGGCATATTGCCGGCCTTTCTTGTTGGGCATTGCGCGTCAGGGCTGTTTAGCTTTCTGCTTCTCTTCTTTCAGCTTGTGTTCCAGCTCCACCAACTGTTCCGGTGAGACGGCGGGATACCCCTGGGCGTCTTCCGGCACTGTATGCATGGCGGAGATCGGGATCAACGGGCCGAGGAAGCGCGGCTCGCGCTTGAGGATGTACAGATCGGTCAGTGCGCCCAGGCGGGCGAAGATCTCGCGAGCGCGCACCGTCATCATGTCTTTCGGCGACGGCACCGCGTAGCACTGCGCTTGAATCCCCATGTGCAGGGCGATAAACAGCGCCCGCTCGCAGTGGAAGCGTTGGGTGATGATGATGAAGTCGTTGGTGTCGAACACCTTGCGGGTGCGCACGATGGAATCCAGGGTGCGGAAGCCGGCATAGTCCAGCACGATATCGCTCGGCGCTACGCCGGCGGCGATCAGATCGCGCCGCATGGTCATCGGTTCGTTATAGCTTTGCTGGGCGTTGTCACCGCTCAGCAGCAGGTATTTCACCTTGCCGCTGTTATAGGCGTTGATCGCCCCCTGAATGCGGTAACGGTAATACTGGTTGATCACCCCGGTGCGGTAATACTTGGCGGTGCCGAGCACCACGCCAACCTGGCGGTGCGGCAATTCCTGCAGTTCGTCGTAGACGTAAGGCGCGGTTTTCCAGCTGATCCAGCGATCGAGCGCAATAGCCGAGCCCATCAACACCGCAATGATGATGAACAGGCTGATTATCAGGCGTTTCCACATGTTGTTGCCTTACGCGCGCCGGGCTGAAAAAGATGGATCAAGGCTACTTTACCTGACCGGGCGACGCAAGACGCGAACCGCCTGAAGCACGCGCTCCGCCGCATTTTTCGGCGGTTTTACCGCACAAAAAAGCCCGGCGGAGCCGGGCTGGGTCATTTCAGCGCGCCGATCAGAACGAGGTGCGCTTGTAGCTGCGGTACTGCGGCCGCCAGAAGTTGTGCTCGATGGCTTTCGACAGCGCGTCTTCGGAGGTGACGATCGCCACGCCCTGCAGCTGCGCGGCTTTGCCCACTTCCATGGCGATGCACTTCGACACGCCCTGAATATCGTCGATATTCGGCAGTAGCGCACCGTGGCCGTCGGTAGCCAGCGGCGAGCAGTCCGCCAGCGCGCGGCTGGCGGCCATCAGCATGGAATCGGTGACGCGGGTGGCGCCGGAGGCCAGCACGCCGAGGCCGATGCCCGGGAAGATGTAGGAGTTGTTGCACTGGGCGATCGGGAACAGCTGGTCTTTATAGCTCACCGGGGCGAAAGGACTGCCGGTTGCCACCAGGGCGGCGCCGTCGGTCCAGTTGATGATGTCTTCCGGACGGGCTTCCACGCGTGAGGTCGGGTTGGACAGCGGCATCACGATAGGGCGTTCGCAGTGCTTATGCATCTCGCGGATCAGCTCTTCGGTAAACAGCCCCGGCTGACCGGACACGCCGATCAGAATGGTCGGCTTGGCGTTGCGCACGACGTCCAGCAGCGAAATGGCGTCGCTGGCGGTTTCCCAGCCGGCGAGATTGTCGCTCTTCTGCACCAGCTTGCTCTGGAAATCGAGCAGGTTCGGCAGCTTGTCGGTCAGCAGGCCGAAACGGTCGACCATGAACACGCGGGCGCGCGCTTCGTCTTCGCTCAACCCTTCGGACTTCATCTGCGCGATGATCTGCTCGGCGATGCCGCAGCCGGCGGAACCGGCGCCGAGGAAGGTGACGGTTTGATCGCGCAGCTGGCTGCCGGCGGCGCGGCTGGCGGCGATCAGGCTGCCGAGGGTGACCGCAGCGGTGCCCTGAATGTCATCGTTGAAGCAGCAGATCTCGTCGCGGTAGCGGTTCAGCAACGGGGTGGCGTTGTTCTGCGCGAAGTCTTCGAACTGCAGCAGCACGTTCGGCCAGCGGCGTTTGACCGCCTGAATAAACTCTTCGACAAAGGCGTGGTACTCCTCGCCGGAGATGCGCGGATGGCGCCAGCCCATGTACAGCGGATCGTTGAGGCGCTGCGGATTGTTGGTGCCGACGTCCAGCACCACCGGCAGGGTGTAGGCCGGGCTGATGCCGCCGCAGGCGGTGTACAGCGACAGCTTGCCGATCGGAATCCCCATGCCGCCGATGCCCTGATCGCCCAGGCCGAGGATGCGCTCGCCGTCGGTGACCACGATCACCTTGACGTTCTGCTTGGTGGCGTTTTGCAGCATGTCATCGATGCGATCGCGGTTCGGGTAGGAGATGAACAGCCCGCGCGCGCGGCGGTAAATATCGGAGAAGTGTTCGCAGGCCTCGCCGACGGTCGGGGTGTAGATGATCGGCATCATCTCGCTCAGGTGCGAGTCCAGCAGGCGGTAGAACAGGGTTTCGTTGGTGTCCTGGATGTTGCGCAGATAGATGTGCTTATCGTTATCGTTCTTGAAATCCTGATACTGGCGGTAGGCGCGTTCCACCTGTTCTTCGATGGTTTCCACCGCTTCTGGCAGCAGGCCGTGCAGGTTGAAGTGGCTACGTTCTTCCTCGGTGAAAGCGCTGCCTTTGTTCAGCAGCGGAAATTCCAGCAGAATTGGGCCGGCGTAAGGGATGTAGAGCGGGCGTTTGCTTTCGTATTCTAGTTCCATCAGTTTTACTCTTCACGTATCAGATAACTTTATTGCCGACGATCCTAAAAGATAAAGAGCAGATGTACAGCATTTGTTGCCAGATGATGAACCAGGTTGGCGTAATTATCGACAATCAAATGATTTTTTAACTAAATAAAGTGTCTACGGCGGCGTCGGGGCATTGTATTTGGCGGGCGGGGCTGTTAGCGGCGGAACCGGATGGCTCCGCCGTGGTGCGCTTAGAACGCGGTGCGGCTGACGTTCTGGCAGCCCAGCGCCGCCAGGGTGGCGCGGGTGGCGTCCCATTGGCTGATGATCGCGTCCTGCGGTTCGGCCAGCACGGCGCGGCGGATGTTCTGGCAGTCGCCGCCGGAGAGGTTCAGCAGGATCAGCGCGGCCTGCAGCGGCGGCAGGCTCGGGTTGAAGGCGGCGTTTTCCGCATAGCGGCCGGCGTAGATGTTGCCGTCTGCCGTTTCCAGCGCCACGCCGCTATGGGCGCGGCTGTATGGCGCGTGGCTTCGGTTGGCCGCCGCCAGCGCCGCTTGCGCCAGCGCATCGTTCAACGCCAGCTGATGGCCGTGATCGACCTCGTCCATCAGCAGTGAGGCGACATCCAGATCTTTCGGGCCGAAGGCGTCCGGCAGATAGTCCGCCAGCGTGGCCGGCGCGCGACCCGGCAGGCGGATTTGCAGCTCGCCGCCGCTGTTCAGCTCATTCATAAACTGGCGGCAGTGGCCGCACGGCGTGTAGTTGACGGTGACCGAGGCCAGCGCTTTTTCGCCGCGCAGCCAGGCGTGCGTCACCGCACTCTGTTCCGCATGCACGGATTGCTGCAGTGGCGCGCCGCTGAACTCCATATTGGCGCCGAAATAGAGATTGCCGCTCTGCCCGCGCGCGATGGCGCCGACGTGGAAATGCGATATCGGGGTTAACGAGCAGGCCGCCGCCAGCGGCAGCAGAGCGAATGCCAGCGCGTCATCGTCCAGTCCGCAGCCTGAGCGGATCGCCGCCGCTTGCTCGGCCGTGAACATCGCCGGAAAGTCGGACGCGTCCAGATAGGGCTGCAGGGCGGATTGCAGTGTCGCGGGCAGTGCGCTGAAAGCGGTGTGAAAACGCGGATGCATAGAAGGTCTCTCTACAGGTTAACGGGATAACATTCTAGGCAGCGCGGTAACATTAAAGTGTGACAAATATCTCTTAATTGATGAAATAAATGCAATGAAATACATAAATGCGAGATGTATCGCAAGTTTAATCCTGTTTAACCGAACAGGTGCAGCAGCACCGGGAACAGAAATGGCGCCAGTAGTGAGGTGATGATGCCGCAGATCACCAGCGCCAGCGAGCCGAAGGCGCCTTCCTGGTAGTCCATCTCCGCGCAGCGCGCGGTGCCCAGCGCGTGAGATGCGGTGCCCATCGCCAGGCCGCGCGCCGAGTGGGTGGTGATTTTCAACAGGTTGAACAGCGTATGGCCGAACACGGCGCCGAGGATGCCGACGAAAATGACGCAGACCGCGCTGATCGCCGGAATACCGCCGAGCGAGTCCGCGACGGCCATGGCGATTGGCGTAGTGACCGATTTCGGCAGAATAGAAGCGGCGATTTCCGGCGTAGCGCCCAGCCACAGGGCGATGGCGCCGCCGCTGATCATGGCGGTCAGGCTGCCGATGAAGCACACCGCGATAATCGACTTCCAGCGCGCGCGAATTTGGTGCAGCTGCTCATACAGCGGGAAGGCCAGCGCGACGACCGCCGGCTGCAGCAGATCGTTGAGGATCCTGCTGCCCTGAAAATAGCGCTCATAGGGGATGCCGGTGAGCAGCAGCAGCGGGATGATCACCGCCATGGACACCAGCAGCGGGTTGAGCAGTGGCATGTTCAGTTTGCGCGCCAGCCAGCGCGCGGCGAAATAGACCGCCAGCGTCAGCGGCAGCGACCACCAGATTTCATGGTTCATGGATTGCCCTCCGTATCGTCGGGCTTACCGACGATGCGGCGCTCGCGGTGGAAATAGTGTGAGGTATAGCCGACCACCACCAGCACCATCAGTGTGCTGATGAGGCAAGAGATAACCAGCGGGCCCAGGTGCGCCACGATCTGGTCGTAGTATTTCATGACCCCGACGCCGATCGGCACGAACAGCAGCACCATATAGCGGATCAGTAAATGGCAGCCGGGTTTAACCCACTTGGCCGGCAGGATCTGGGTGGAAAGCAGGGCGAACAGCAGCAGCATGCCGAGGATGCTGCCGGGAATGGCGAACGGCAGCAGCGCCGCCAGCGCGTTGCCGACGAACAGACAAAGGTAGATGAGGAGCAGGGCCCTGAGGTATTTCCAGCACAGTGTGAGCACGTTGGCCATTGTCTTTTCCCGTTTAACTGATGCATTCATCATACAATTAAACTGTGAGCCATGCCACAGATCGCACCATGAATTCTCGCTATGGCCGCCATGCACGATCGTTGGGTTGACAGCCTGGATTAAGTGTAGCGCGCCGGATTAAGGTGCATCTTCAGCCGCCGTCGCCTGTTCCGCCAGCCGATGGCCGAGGAAGAAAAACAGCAGGCTGAGCAGGGCGGCAACGATCAGCATCACGAACATCAACGGCGGCGCGGCGTAGCTGAGCAGCACCCCGCACAGCACCGGGTTGATGGCGCCGCCCAGCGCGCTGAGGTTCTGTACCCCATAGTAGCTGCCTTTCAGGTGCGGCGGCGCGATAAAGTCGATGAACATGTATTCCACCGGGATAACGATGATTTCGCCGAGGGTAAACACCGCCATCGCCGCCAGCCACAGCCAGACCGCCTCGCCGGCGACCATAAAGCCGAGTAGCCCGACGATGAAAAACAGCGTGCCCAGCGCCAGCCAGCGCAGCATGTTTTCCTGGCGCATGCCGCGACTGAGCAGGTATTGCAGGGCGATGACGATGCTGGCGTTGACGATCATCACCAGCCCGATGATTTTGTAGGCGAACTCGGCGCTGGAAACGGTGATCAGGTACTGCGACAGATAGCCGGTGAACTGTCCGAACACCACGGCGCCCAGGGTGCTGCCGAGGGTGAAGTAGATCAGCCGGCGATCGCTGCGCAAGATGGTCAGCGTCTGGCGGAAGTTGGGTAGTGAGGCTGATGCGGCGATAGGGGCTGCGTGCTGTTCCCGCCCGCGCAAGCGCAGGCTCAGCGCCGCCACCGTCGCCAGCGCCAACCCACCCGACAGGTAAAACGGCAGCAGCGGGTTGAGGCCGGCCACCAGTACGCCGAGCGCCGAGCCGATCGCCCAGCCGACGTTGACCAGCGTGTAGTTGATTGAGAAAGCCTTGATGCGCTGCTCGACCGGCAACCAGTCGGCGAAGCAGGCCTTGATGGTGATGCTCAGCACCGAATAACAGGTGTGCAGGATCGCCAGCACCACGATCACGCCGCCGGGGCGCGGGATCCAGGGAATGGCGAAGAAGCTGAGCGCAAACAATAAAATCGACAGCAGGATCAGGCGATTTTTGCTGAATTTGTCCACCAGATAGCCGCCGTACAGGCTGGCGATGATGCCGAGGGTGAGGCTGATGCCCAGGATCACGCCCACGCTCTTCGGCAACAGGTGGAAATGCTCGGTAAGGTAGATGGTGATGAACGGCAGCGTGACGCCGCGACCGATGGTCAACACCAGCGAACTGGCCAGCAGCACGTTAATCTGCGAGGGGAATCCCTTCATTCGAAACCTGTTTATGCATACAGTTATTAGGCGATGCAAATAACATAGCGCATTTTGGCGGGGACGGAAGGGGGAGGCCGATAATTAGTTGAAAAACAGAGGCTGCGTCGGCAGCCCCGTGAAAAACAGCATTATTTACCGTGTTCTGCCTGCAGCGTGGCGAACCACGGCTGAACGAAATCGCTGCTGCTGCCCCAGCCGGGGATAATCTTCGCCAGGCCGGCGACGTTGACCGGCCCCGGCTGCGCCAGTAACAGCGCTTGCGGAATGACCGTCGCTTTGAACTGGTAGTTGTCCGGCGTGCTTTCCCCGGCGATCTTGTTGGCCACCAGGCGCAGGTTGACCGCGCCGATCAGCTTCGGATCCACCGCCACGCTGACCTGCCACGGGCTGCCGGCCTCACGCATCAGCTGTAAATCCTGATTGGAGATATCGATGCTGTACAGCTTGATTTCGGTGCGGCCGTTCTCTTTCAGCGCCTTGTAAGCCCCTTGGGTAAAGGCGTCCCACGTGCCCCAGATGGCGTCGATCTTGCCTTTCGGGTATTTCGCCAGCACCGCGCCCACCTTGTTGGCGGTATCGCCCTGTACGTCGGATGAGACCGCGCCGATCGATTCCAGCTCATGAATGCCCGGATGCTGTTTCAGCAACTGCTGATAAGCGGCCTGACGGCGCTCCATCGGCGGGAAGCCGGCCACCCACAGCTTGACTATATTGGCCTGGCCGTTGAAATCCTTCACCAGTTGGCCGAAGGAGGCATTGGCCAGTGAAGCGTCGTCCTGCTGCGAGACGGTGACGCCGGGAACGCTGCCGCTGACGTCGGTATCGAAAGCCGCGACGGCGATGCCGGCCGCCGCGATGCGCTTGACCAGGTCGGTGGAATAGGGGGCTCGCCCCTGCGAGAGAATGATGCCGTCATATTTCTGGCTGATAGCCTGATTGACGAAGTCCTGGAAGCGCGCGTCGTCGCCGTTGCTGAGGAAGGTATCCACCTTGAAGCCCAGCTTGCGCCCTTCCTGAATGGCACCCGCCAAAAATTGCGTGGTGTTGTCGTCGGATCCGAGGTTGCGGATCACCGCGATGCGCACCGGCCCCTGATGCTGAGCGATGGCGGCGGGTACGGCGGCGTTTTCCGCCGCCTGCAGCGGCAGGGCAGCCAGCAGACTGAGGGCGAGCAGCGAAGTCTTGAGGTTTTTCATTATTATAGGCTCCAAAAAAGCAGGGAAACGATTCCGGTGAAGGTCTGTTATAGCAGTCTTTCTGTCTGGACGTCTATTTGTTGTGTCGGAGCATCATAGCCAGATGTGGCGGGTGAGGGAACCGGGGCGGTTATGACTTTTTCTTAATGCTTATAACCCTGAGTTTGGGGCAATAAAAAAGGGCCGAGCAAGCTCGACCCTTGAAACCGCGCGTTAGTGCGATTACTTGACCTGCATGCCAGGCTGCGCGCCGCTGTCCGGGCTCAGCAGGAAGATCTCTTTCCCGCCAGGGCCCGCCGCCATCACCATGCCTTCTGACACGCCGAAGCGCATTTTGCGCGGCGCCAGGTTGGCGACCATGATGGTCAGACGGCCTTCCAGCGCCTTCGGATCCGGGTAAGCGGAGCGAATGCCGGAGAAGATCTGGCGCGATTCGCCGCCCAGATCCAGCTGCAGCTTCAGCAGCTTGTCGGAGCCCTCGACGAAGTCGGCGCTCTTGATCAGCGCGATGCGCATGTCGACCTTGGCGAAATCGTCGAAGGTGATGGTTTCCTGTATCGGATCATCGGCCAATGGACCGGTCACCGGTTTGGCGGCGGCCATGTCTTCCTTCGAGGCGTTGACCATCTCGCTGACCTTGTCCAGATCGATGCGGTTGAACAGCGCTTTGAATGCGTTTACCTGGTGACCCAGCAGCGGCTGCGGGATCGCGTCCCAGCTCAGCTCGGCGTTGAGGAACGCTTCGGCGCGTTCGGTCAGTGAAGGCAGCACCGGCTTCAGGTAAGTCATCAACACGCGGAACAGGTTGATGCCCATCGAGCAGATGGCCTGCAGATCGGCGTCGCGGCCTTCTTCCTTCGCCACCACCCACGGTGCCTGCTCATCCACATAACGGTTGGCCAGATCGGCCAGCGCCATGATCTCGCGGATCGCGCGGCTGAACTCGCGGCCGGCGTAGGCTTCGGCGATGCTCTGCGCCGCGTCGACGAAGGTCTGGTACAGCGCCGGATCGGCCAGGCTGTCGGCCAGCTTGCCGCCGAAGCGCTTGTTGATAAAGCCAGCGTTGCGTGAAGCCAGGTTCACCACCTTGTTGACGATATCGGCGTTCACGCGCTGCACGAAGTCTTCCAGATTGAGATCGATGTCATCAATGCGTGAAGAGAGCTTGGCGGCGTAGTAATAGCGCAGGCAGTCGGCGTCCAGATGCTGCAGGTAGGTGCCGGCCTTGATGAAGGTGCCGCGCGACTTGGACATCTTGGCGCCGTTCACCGTCACGTAGCCGTGCACGAACAGGTTGGTCGGTTTGCGGAAGTTGCTGCCTTCCAGCATCGCCGGCCAGAACAGGCTGTGGAAGTAGACGATGTCCTTGCCGATAAAGTGATACAGCTCGGTGGTGGACTCTTTACGCCAGAATTCGTCGAAGTCCAGATCGCCGCGCTTGTCGCACAGGTTCTTGAAGGAACCCATATAACCGATCGGCGCGTCCAGCCAGACGTAGAAGTATTTGCCTGGCGCATCCGGGATTTCAAAGCCGAAGTAAGGCGCATCGCGGGAGATGTCCCACTGCTGCAGGCCGGATTCGAACCACTCCTGCATTTTGTTCGCCACCTGCTCTTGCAGCGCGCCGGAGCGCGTCCACGCCTGCAGCATTTCGCTGAAGGCCGGCAGATCGAAGAAGAAGTGTTCGGAGTCGCGCATCACCGGCGTCGCGCCGGAAACCACGGACTTCGGATCGATCAGTTCCGTCGGGCTGTAGGTGGCGCCGCACACTTCGCAGTTGTCGCCGTACTGATCCGGCGATTTGCATTTCGGACAGGTGCCTTTCACGAAACGGTCCGGCAGGAACATGCCTTTCTCCGGATCGTAAAGCTGAGAAATGGTGCGGTTCTTGATAAAACCGTTTTCTTTCAGGCGGCTGTAAATCAGGGTGGACAGCTCACGGTTTTCATCGCTATGGGTCGAATGGTAGTTGTCATAGCTGATGCCAAAGCCGGCGAAATCCTGTTGGTGCTCCTGGCTCATCTCCGCGATCATTTCTTCCGGTTTGACGCCCAGTTGCTGCGCTTTCAGCATGATCGGCGTGCCGTGCGCGTCGTCCGCGCAGATGAAATGCACTTCGTGGCCGCGCATTCGTTGGTAACGCACCCAGATATCCGCCTGGATGTGCTCGAGCATGTGGCCGAGATGGATGGAACCATTTGCGTACGGTAGCGCGCACGTCACCAATAATTTTTTCGCGACTTGAGCCATAGTGAGAACTTGCTTTCTGTAATGAATAAAAGGGCCTTCGATGTTAACCGATCGCGCCCTTCGCTGCTAGGGCGGTTTCTTACAGGTTATACGCGCCAGCTACCGGGCAGTTCTGATATGCTTAGCCGGAAGCGACTCATTCAAAATCAAGGAGCCGGGATGAACGCAAAATCCCCTGAGCAGACCAACCCCGAAGTTCTGCGCGCCCTGGTGACCGGTGTACTGGCCGCCTTTGAACACCCGACGTTGAAAAACAACCTGACTGCGCTGAAGGCTATTCATCACTGCGCATTATTGGACGATGTACTGCATATCGAACTGACGATGCCGTTTGCCTGGCAGAGCGGCTTTGAAGCGCTGCAGGCGAGCGTCGGCCCTGAGCTGCTGCGCGTGACCGGCGCCGCCGCCATCGACTGGAAGTTGAAACACGACATCACGACGCTGAAACGCGCCAACGGCCAGGCTGGGATCAAAGGCGTGCGCAACATCATCGCCGTCAGCTCCGGCAAAGGCGGGGTGGGGAAATCCAGCACCGCCGTCAACCTGGCGCTGGCGCTGGCCGCCGAAGGCGCCAAGGTCGGTATCCTTGACGCCGACATTTACGGCCCGTCAATCCCGAACATGCTGGGCACCGAACATGAGCGACCGACCTCACCGGACGGTCAGCACATGGCGCCAATCATGGCGCACGGCCTGGCGACCAACTCCATCGGTTACCTGGTGACCGACGACAACGCCATGGTGTGGCGCGGTCCGATGGCCAGCAAGGCGCTGATGCAGCTGCTGCAGGATACGCTGTGGCCGGATCTGGATTACCTGGTGCTGGACATGCCGCCGGGCACCGGCGACATCCAGCTGACGCTGTCGCAGAACATTCCGGTGACCGGCGCGCTGGTGGTCACCACGCCGCAGGATATCGCCTTGCTGGATGCCGCCAAGGGCATAGTGATGTTCGAAAAAGTGCACGTGCCGGTGCTAGGCATTGTCGAGAACATGAGCGTGCATATCTGCAGCAACTGCGGCCACCATGAGCCGATCTTCGGCACCGGCGGCGCCGAGAAGCTGGTGCAGAAATACCATAGTCGTCTGCTGGGTCAGATGCCGCTGCATATCTCGCTGCGTGAAGACCTGGATCGCGGTACGCCGACGGTGATCAGCCGCCCGGACAGCGAATTCGCCGAGATGTATCGCCAGCTCGCCGGCCGCGTAGCCGCGCAGATGTACTGGCAGGGCGAGGCGATCCCGACAGAGATTGCATTCCGCGCGCTGTAATTGGCCTGGAATAATGATGAAAGAACCCGGCTTAAGCGCCGGGTTTTTTTATGGGGTATGGGTAGGCTTGTGCAGATCCGCACGGGTATAAGGGCGTTCGATCTGCGCCAGCGTTTTGGCGATATGCTCCAGCAATCCCTGGGTGGGAGCCGGTTGCCGGTGCCCCACCAGCGCCAGCGGCAAGGCCAGTGCGATGACAAGGTGGGGCCAGGAGAGGCGTGGGCGAGCCTGGCCGCGTTGCAACCACAGGAACAGGGCGCTGGCCAGGTAGCCTAAAATCAGCCCGCTGATCACCTCGGATACTGAGTGCACGCGAATTTCCAGCCGCGACACGCCGATAGCGAAAGGCAATATCCATCCGGTCAATAGCGCAAGGCTGCGCACCGGATGGGAAAACCGGCCGCTCAACGCCCAGAGCAGCGGTGGCCAGATGCTGGCGGCGAGAGCCGAATGGCCGCTGAATCCGGTGAAATCATAATTTGCGTTACCAATACCCCAGCCCATAAAGGCCAGTTTGGACAGACAGACCACCCCGCCGGTGAAGCCGAAGATCAGCGCCCACTGCCAGCCTGCCGCACGGGTGGCGGAAGACGTAAGCAGCAATAGAAACAGAATCAGCGCGCAGGGCAACAGCAGCATGCTGTCGCCGAAAAAAGTCAGAAAATACCAATCCAGCACATCACTCTCCGATGAAAGACTACGGGGTCCAGAAGTCAGCGCTGGAGTTTAACCTGTTGCCGGGCATTGCCCTAGCCGTGAGATTCTTAAAATGCCACCTTGTCGATAAGACGCGATAGCCCGAATTCGCCGGTCGTCGCGCAATATACAGTGGCGCAAACCCCGACGACTCCCTATAATTGTCGCGTTTTAGTTCCCCCCTTCACATTACGAAATCAGGTCTTTAATTTTATGACTGACAATCCGCATCAGTGCGTCATTATTGGTATAGCTGGCGCATCTGCCTCCGGAAAAAGCCTTATTGCCAGCACGTTGTACCGCGAACTCCGCGAACAGGTCGGCGATGAGCACATCGGCGTTATTCCAGAAGACAGTTACTATAAAGACCAGACTCACCTGACCATGGAAGAACGGGTCAAAACCAACTATGACCACCCGAGCGCCATGGATCACAATCTGCTGTTCCAGCATCTGCAGATGCTGAAGGCCGGCAAAGCGATCGAACTGCCGCTGTACAGCTACACCGAACACACGCGCAAGAAAGAAACCGTTCATCTGGAACCTAAAAAAGTGATCATTCTGGAAGGGATCTTGCTGCTGACGGATATTCGTTTGCGCCAGGAGATGAACTTCTCGATCTTTGTCGACACGCCGCTCGATATCTGCCTGATGCGCCGTATGAAGCGCGACGTCAACGAGCGCGGCCGCTCGATGGATTCGGTGATGGCGCAATACCAGAAGACCGTGCGCCCAATGTTCCTGCAGTTTATCGAACCTTCCAAACAATACGCCGATATCATCGTCCCGCGCGGTGGCAAAAACCGCATCGCGATCGATATTCTGAAAGCCAAAATCAGCCAATTCTTTGAATAATGCCGCTTAATGGCCGGAAATGTGCATTTCCGGCCGACGGCCAACTATTTGCAGCCCGGCGTAGACCTTTCGCCCGTTGTGTGGCAATTTTTGTTTAGTTACGCGTTTTGATGGAGAAGAAACACATGAGACTGTGCGACCGCGATATAGAAGCCTGGCTGGATAGCGAGAAACTGGTGATTTCCCCGCGTCCGCCGCTCGAACGCATCAACGGGGCCACAGTAGATGTCCGTTTGGGCAATCAGTTCCGCGTGTTCAGTGGCCATACCGCGCCTTTTATCGATCTCAGCGGGCCGAAAGATGAAGTCAGCGCTGCGTTGGATCGCGTGATGAGCGACGAAATTGTCCTGCCGGAAGGCGAGGCGTTTTTCCTCCATCCCGGCGAGCTGGCCCTGGCGGTGACGTTCGAATCCGTGACGCTGCCGGACGATCTGGTGGGTTGGCTCGACGGTCGTTCTTCCCTGGCGCGTCTGGGATTGATGGTGCACGTCACCGCGCACCGCATCGACCCGGGCTGGCATGGGCGCATCGTGCTGGAGTTTTACAACTCCGGCAAGCTGCCGCTGGCGCTGCGGCCGGGGATGCTGATCGGCGCCTTGAGTTTTGAGCCGTTGTCCGGCCCGGCGGCCCGGCCGTACAACAGCCGCCAGGACGCAAAATATCGCGATCAGCAGGGCGCAGTAGCCAGTCGAATCGACAAGGACTAACGGCGCGGGATGCACCGTCGGTGTGGCGCTGACAAGAGGGTGGCATGAGAAGATTACTGACGACATTGGCGATTTTACTGGTGGTAGTGGTGGCGGGGATGTCCGCACTGGTGCTGCTGGTGAATCCGAATGATTTTCGCGGTTACATGGTCAAGAAGGTCGAGCAGAAAAGCGGTTATCAGCTGACGCTCGAAGGCGATCTGCGTTGGCATATCTGGCCGCAGCTCAGCATTTTGGCCGGGCGCATGACGCTGACTGCGCCGGGCGCCAAGGCGCCGGTGGTCAGTGCGGAAAACATGCGCCTCGATGTCAAACTGTTGCCTCTGTTGTCGCATCAGCTGTTTGTGAAACAGGTGATGCTGAAAAACGCCGTCATTCGCCTCACGCCCGACAGTGAAGAACATTCGCAGGTGGATGCGCCGATAGCTCCGGCCGGCAGCGGCACTGACGCGGCAGATGCGGCCTGGAAGTTTGATATCGATGACTTGCGGGTCGTGGACAGCCTGCTGATTTGGCAGCGCGCCGACAACGATCAAATCAATGTTCGGGACATCAATCTCACCCTGCAGCAAACGGCGAAACGGCAGGCGCAGCTTGAACTGTCCAGCCGGGTCAACCGCGACCAGCGTGACCTGACCTTCAGCATGGCGGCCGATGTCGACCTGCAGCAGTTCCCACACCAGATCGGCGCCAAAGTGACCCAGTTCAATTATCAACTGGCCGGGGCGGACATTCTTAACGGCGGCATTCAGGGCGAGGGCAATGCCCAGGTAGTCTATCAACAGACGCCGGCGCAGATTGCCGTCAGCCAACTGAACGTCAGCGCCAACAACAGCCAGTTGGCCGGCGATATCAGCGCCACGCTGGGGGCGGTGCCGGGCTATGTGGTGAATCTCAATTCGGCTAACCTCGATCTCGACGCGCTTTCCGGCTGGCAATCCAGCAGCAATACTGCCGAGCAACCGGCCGTGACTGCCGCCCCGGTGATCGCGAGCCAGGTTGACGATCGGCAGCAGAATTTAGAGGCGCTGCGCGATTTCAATGCGCAGTTGAACCTGCAAGCGGCGCAGTTGACCTATCGCGGCATGAACGTCACCCAATTGGCCGTTACCGCGGACAACCAACGCGGTCTGTTGACGCTGCATAAGCTGGCCGGGCAATTGGCCGGCGGAGATTTCTCCTTGCCGGGAACGCTGGATGCGCGCGGCAATAAACCGGTCATCAGCGTGCAGCCGACGCTGAACCAGATTGAGCTGGGCACGGTGCTCAAAGCTTTCGACATGCCGCAGATGCTGACCGGCAAGTTCAGCATGAAAGGGGATCTGATCGGCGATCGCCTCTCTTCACAGTCATTTGAGCACCGCTGGCGTGGTACGGCGCAGCTGGCGATGCAGGATGCGCAACTGCACGGTTTGAACATCCAGCAGCTGATCCAACAGGCCGTGGCGCGCAATGACAACAGCGTGCGCGGTCAAGACAGCTATCAGCGCTATACCGAAGTCAAAAGCGTTTCGGCGCAGGCTACCCTGAACCAGGGCACGGTCAAACTCAGCGGCCTGACGGCGGATTCGCCTTTGCTGGCGCTGACCGGCACCGGCAGCATCGATATGCCGGGCAAACAGTGTGATATGGCGCTTAACGTGCGCGTCACCGGCGGTTGGCAAGGGCGCGGCGAGCTGATCGAACAGCTGCAAAAAACGCCGATCCCGCTGCGGGTCTACGGGCCGTGGCAACAGCTGAATTATCAATTGCAGGTCGATCAGGTGCTGCGTAAAACGCTGCAGGATCGGGCCAAGGATGCGCTGAACAAGTGGGCTGAAAAGAACAAGGATTCGCGCGAAGGCCAGGATCTGAAAAAGCTGCTCGACAAACTCTAATCATCCCTGATGCGGGCCGTCTTGTGGCCCGCATCAATATCGACATTTCCCGTGAATATTTCCCTCCGTTACCTTGATGAAGGTCATGAAGACCCGCGCTCAGTTTGTGCAAAGTAAGGGCCTGTTCTGCTATGACTATGCGCCTGAGCGCGAAAACATGACGAGTTGAGGAAACATGATAGAGCTTCTTATTGGCGCCTTAGTAGCGGCGGGCGTGGGCCGTTACATCATCAAGGGGTATTCCGCCACCGGCGTCTTGATGGTGGGAGGGCTGCTGCTGCTCGGCATCAGCGCCCTGATGGGGAAAACGCTGCTGCCGTCCGGCGCTGCGTCTACCGGCTGGCGCGCGACCGACATGATCGAGTACGTCAAGATCTTGCTGATGAGCCGCGGCGGCGATCTGGGCATGATGATCATGATGCTATGCGGCTTTGCCGCCTACATGACGCATATCGGTGCCAACGACGTGGTCGTCAAGCTGGCCTCGCGCCCTTTGCAGATGATCAACTCGCCTTATCTGCTGATGGTGGCGGCGTACTTTGTCGCTTGCCTGATGTCGCTGGCGGTTTCTTCCGCCACCGGCCTTGGCGTATTGCTGATGGCGACGCTGTTCCCGTTGATGGTGAACGTCGGCATCAGCCGTGGCGCGGCGGCAGCCATTTGCGCTTCGCCGGCGGCGATTATTCTGGCGCCAACCTCCGGCGACGTGGTGTTGGCGGCCAAGGCGGCGGAGATGCCGCTGGTGGACTTCGCGTTCAAAACCACGCTGCCGATCTCGATCGCCGCTATCGTCTGCATGGCCGTGGCGCACTTTTTCTGGCAGCGTTATCTCGACAGAAAGGGCAATGAACAGCATCACATCATGGACGTCAGCGAGATCAAAACCCATGCACCGGGGTTCTACGCGCTATTGCCGTTTACGCCTATCCTCGGTGTGTTGATCTTTGACGGCAAGTGGGGTCCGGAGCTGCACATCATAACCGTACTGGTAGGGTGCATACTGTTGGCGGCAGCGATCGAGTTTCTGCGCAGCTTCAGCGCCAAACAGGTATTCAGCGGCCTGGAAGTGGCCTATCGCGGCATGGCGGACGCTTTCGCCAGCGTGGTGATGCTGCTGGTGGCTGCGGGCGTCTTCGCGCAAGGGTTGAGCACCGTTGGCTTTATCAGCGGATTGATCGGGCTGGCGCAGTCGTTCGGCACCGGTGGTTTGATCATGATGCTGGTCTTGGTGGTAATCACCATGCTGGCGGCGATGACCACCGGCTCCGGCAATGCGCCGTTTTACGCGTTTGTCGAACTGATTCCGAAACTGGCGGCGCAGATGGGCGTGAATCCGGCCTATCTGGTGATCCCGATGCTGCAGGCGTCTAACCTCGGCCGCACGCTGTCGCCGGTCTCCGGCGTGGTGGTGGCGGTTTCCGGCATGGCGAAAATCTCGCCGTTCGATGTGGTAAAACGCACGTCGGTGCCGGTGATTATCGGATTGGTGGTGGTGATCGTGGCGACGGAGCTGCTGGTTCCCCAGTAAAGAAAGGCCGGGCAATGCCCGGCCTCAATGTTAAACCTCGTAGTCCTCCGGTGGGGGAGGCGGGGTGATCTTCACTTTCAGGATGCGGTGGCTGTTGACCTCCAAAGGTTCGAACTGGTAGTCACCGATCTTGATTTGCTCGCCTTCTTGCGGCACGCGTTGGCTGTGCTCCATCAGCAGCCCCGCCAGCGTGTGGTATTCGCGCTTTTCTTCCAGCGGCATCGGCAGATACAACACCAGATCCTCCAGCGGCATATAGCCGTTGGCAATCCAGCTGCCGTCTTCGTTTTGCTGAATGTCGTGGCGTGCGTCCACCTCTTCGCCGGCCTCCGGCAGGTTTCCGGCAATGGTTTCCATCACGTCCGTCAGGGTGACGATACCTTCGACCGAGCCAAACTCATCGACCACAAAAGCGAAGTGCGTCTGCGCCTGACGGAATTGCTCCAGGGCGCTTAACAGCGTGAGCTGTTCCGGGAAGATCAGCGGTTGGCGTATCAGCGCACGCAGATCCAGCGGTGCCTGCGCCAACTGCTGTTTGAGGACGTCGATGGTGTGGATCACACCCAGCGGTTCGTCGCTAGCGCTGCTTTCCACCACCACGATACGCGTGTGTTGATTACGTTCCAGCAATTGTGTCAGCTTTTCCTGCGGATCGTTCAGCTCAAGATATTCGACGTCATGACGCGAGGTCATGATGCTGCTGACCGTGCGCTGCGCCATGCCCAGCACGCGTTCGATCATGCGCCGCTCCTGCTGGTTAAAGATCTCGCCGTTTTCACTATCGCTGTCCGCCAGCAGGTTGGCCGAATGGCTGTCGACTTCTGCTTCTTCATGTTTACCGCTCAGCATGCGCAACACCGCCTCGGCGGTACGTTCGCGCAGCGGCCGCACCTTTGACAGGAAGCGGCGGCGGTTGAACTGCGCCAGTTGGTTCAAGGCTTCGATCATCACCGAGAAGCCGATCGCCGCGTAGAGGTAGCCTTTCGGAATGTGATAGCCGAAGCCCTCCGCCACCAGGCTGAAGCCGATCATCAGCAGGAAGCTCAGGCACAGGATGACGATAGTCGGGTGAGCGTTGACGAAGCGCGTCAACGGTTTGCTGGCCAGCAGCATCAGGCCGATGGCGATACAGACCGCGATCATCATCACCGCCAGGTGGTCTACCATGCCGACCGCGGTGATCACCGAGTCGAGTGAGAAGACGGCGTCCAGCACCACGATCTGCGCCACTACCGGCCAGAAACGCGCGCCTTTGCGTGTGCCGTGCTGCTCTTCATCCTTGCCTTCCAGCCGCTCGTTCAGCTCCATGGTGGCTTTGAACAGCAGGAATATCCCGCCGACCAGCATGATCAGATCGCGGCCGCTGAAGGGGTGCTCCGCAACGATGAACATCGGTTTGGTCAGCGTCGCCAGCCACGAGATGGAGGCGAGCAGCGCCAGACGCATCACCAACGCCAGCAGCAGGCCGACGACTCGAGCCTTATCTCTTTGTTGTTTTGGTAGTTTATCCGCCAGAATGGCGATGAAGACAAGGTTGTCTATACCCAGAACGATTTCCAGCACGACCAAGGTGGCCAGGCCGGCCCAAATTGTTGGATCAGCGATCCATTCCATACGCCCAATTTCACCTGTAAGTTCTACGGCTTATGCCGCAGGGGAATGATGGGCGCTGAGGCGGCAAAATTCAACTTTAATCCGAGGAAGTGAATGAAAACAGGTTATTTCGGCAGAAAAAGCATCCAATAATTTAAAGCACATTCAGGTGTATCTGGCATCACGGGGAAACGCTGTATGAGAATGCTAACTGGGCTGTTCATAAAAAACACACGCTTTAAACATCAATAATATCAACGTATTGAAATAGGTTTCTTATGCTATTATTTGCATGGCTCCAGCGCGTTAGTAGTCTTATTCTGAAAACACCTAGCCACGGGTATCTAAGGCTTGTATCAGCAAGTCAATAGTATAAGAATCTTAGCCATATAAGCGAAGATAACTCGCGTTTTTTGGTTATAAGGGCATAGATTCTCGTTGTTCTTCAAGCTGCGAAATACCAACGTGTGATGCGCGCTCTTTGTCATGTACAGAAGCGTGCTTAGCGTTCATTGGATTGCGTACAGGAATTTTCATAACAGCGTTTTGGCAGCTATAAGCCAAGGGCGGTAGCGTGTCTGACCGAATGGTTTGCGCTGCCATACTTTGCCTAAAATTCGTTGTTTATACTATATAAATCAGTTAATTGCTTGTGGAAGTGGAAATGCAGAAAAGACTGAAAGCTGTGATCCCAGTGGCGGGTTTAGGAACTCGTATGTTGCCGGCCACCAAGGCGATCCCTAAAGAAATGTTGCCGGTGGTCGATAAGCCACTTATCCAATACATTGTCGGTGAGTGTGTCGCCGCCGGCATTAAGGATATCGTGCTGGTCACCCACTCTTCGAAAAATGCGATTGAAAACCATTTTGACACTTCTTTCGAGTTGGAAGCTGTGCTGGAAGCTCGTGTAAAACGTCAGTTACTGGCTGAAGTGCAAAACATTTGCCCGCCGGATGTGACCGTGATGCAGGTGCGTCAGGGGCAAGCGAAAGGGCTCGGGCATGCGGTATTGTGCGCGAAACCCATGGTAGGGGATTCCCCTTTTGTCGTCTTGCTGCCAGATGTGTTGTTGGATGATGCAACCGCGGATCTTCGTAAAGAAAACCTGGCTAAAATGATCCAACGCTTTGAGGCTACAGGGTGCAGCCAAATCATGGTTGAACCGGTGCCAGAGCAGGATGTGTCAAAATATGGCGTAGTGGATTGTGCGGGAGCAGCACTGGTTGCAGGCGAAAGTGCGCCGATGTCGGCAGTGGTGGAAAAACCCGCACGCGAGGAAGCGCCATCTAACCTGGCGGTTGTGGGGCGCTACGTGCTTTCCGCCGCTATTTGGCCGTTGCTCGAGAAGACGCCTCCAGGCGCGGGCGATGAGATCCAGTTGACCGACGCTATCGCCATGCTGATGGATGAGCAAATAGTGGAAGCCTTCCATATGAGCGGCAAATCACACGACTGCGGCGATAAACTGGGTTATATGAAGGCCTTTGTGCAATACGGTCTACGCCATGCCACAGAAGGTGAAGATTTCTCGCGATGGTTGAAGCTGGCCTTAAATAACGACTAACATGTGGCTGAGTACGTTCACAAGATTGAAGAGGACGAGCATGACGAAGTTGAAAGCTGTCATTCCTGTCGCTGGCCTTGGCATGCATATGTTACCGGCCACCAAAGCGATTCCTAAAGAGATGTTGCCGATCGTCGATAAGCCTTTGATTCAATACATTGTTAATGAGTGCGTAGCGGCAGGTATCAAAGAGATCATTCTGGTTACGCATTCATCTAAAAATGCAATAGAAAACCATTTCGATACGTCCTTTGAATTGGAAGCGATGCTCGAGGCTCGCGTTAAGCGCCAGTTGTTGGATGAAGTCCAATCGATAACGCCGAAAGGCGTAACGTTGATGCATATTAGGCAAGGGCAACCTAAAGGGCTGGGTCATGCGGTACTTTGTGCCAAACCATTGATCGGAGACTCTCCTTTCGTGGTGCTGTTGCCGGATGTGTTGCTTGACGATGCTAAAGCCGATCTGAAAAAAGATAACCTGGCTCACCTCATTTCCCGCTTCGAAGAGACGGGTTTGAGTCAGATATTGATCCAACCCGTGGATGAGCATGTTTTGCGCGACTATTCCGTTGTGGAGTGCCAGAACAATGCATTGCGACAAGGTGAATCCTCACCCATTACCGCGATTATTGAAAAACCGGACAGCGGTGTTCAACTGAAGTCCAACTATTCAGCCGTTGGGCGCTACGTGCTGTCAGCCGCTATCTGGCCCATTTTGGAAAAAACCGAGCCGGGTGCCTGGGGACGCATTCAGTTGACGGACGCGATTGCCGAATTGCTGAAGCATCAGATGGTAGAGGCTACTGAGTTGGTTGGCGAGTCGTTCAACTGCGGTGAGAAGATGGGCTACTTGCGGGCATTCGTGACTTACGGGTTGCGCCATCCTACGCAGGGTAAGGCCTTCCGAGAGTGGGCTGAGCAGCTCTCTCTGTAGCGTTTATCAATTTTCTTTATGATGGTTGGTCTGGAGCGATATCCGACCAGCCTCTGCTATGTTTAGGCAAAAACGACGGTGCTTATGCTGCTCTTTTTATTTAAGAACTATGCAATAATGCTCCTAGGCTTTAAGTCTAACAAATCTGAATTCAACGCTTGCTCAATGACCGTGCATTTTAGGATGTACTCATGGGAGCATTGATAACTCATTTCGCTAAGTGCCGCGGTAGGCGCCATGGTTGGCCTGGGGCTTGGCATTACATGCATTTTTTACTTTGAAAGTGATGATAACTCGATGGCAAAAAAACAATGGAAACTGATACCGCTTCTGGTATCTATCAGTGTGGTTAGCGGCTGTACTATCGTGCCGGGCTCTCATCTTTCAACTAGTGGTAAAGATGTCGTAAAACAGCAAGATAGCGATTTTGATCTCGATAAGCTGGTCAATATTTACCCATTGACGCCTGGCCTTATCGAGAAGTTACGGTCGAAACCAGTGGTTGCACAGCCTAATTCTTCGTTAGAACGTGAATTGCAAAATTACGAATACCGTATTGGCGTCGGCGATGTGCTGATGGTGACCGTATGGGATCACCCAGAATTGACAACGCCAGCGGGGCAATACCGCAGTGCCAGTGATACCGGTAACTGGGTCAACTCGGACGGGACTATTTTCTATCCGTATATTGGCAAAGTGAAAGTTGCAGGAAAGACAGTCAGTCAGGTGCGCAGTGATATTGCTGGCCGTCTCGCACAGTATATCGAGAGCCCGCAAGTTGACGTCAGCATCGCCGCTTTCCGTTCGCAGAAAGTTTATGTGACCGGTGAGGTGGAGAAATCAGGTCAGCAACCTATCACGAACGTCCCTTTGACGATTATGGACGCTGTGAACGCTGCGGGTGGGCTGAGCGCAAATGCTGACTGGCGAAATGTGGTATTAACGCACAATGGCAAAGAACACCGTATATCCCTGCAAGCATTGATGCAGAAGGGTGACCTCACACAGAATCACCTGCTTTATCCTGGTGACATTCTGTACATCCCACGCAATGACGATCTGAAAGTATTTGTGATGGGAGAAGTGAAAAAGCAGTCTACCTTGCGTATGGATCGGAGTGGGATGACCTTAACCGAAGCCTTGGGTAACGCGGAGGGGATGGATCAGGCAATGTCTGATGCAACGGGTGTCTTCGTTATTCGGCCTCTGCGTGGAAGTGAAGGGAAGAAGATTGCCAACATTTATCAGTTAAACGCCGCCGATGCTTCTGCGCTTGTTATGGGCACAGAATTCCAATTGCAGCCTTACGATATTGTCTATGTGACAACCGCGCCTGTAGTTCGTTGGAATCGTGTAATTACCCAGTTGGTACCAACCATTACCGGTGTACACGATATGACCGAAACGGTACGGTTTATCAAACAGTGGAATTGACAAATGTTTGATTCAATCTTGGTGGTTTGCGTAGGTAATATTTGCCGTTCCCCTACAGGGGAATATTTGTTGAAAAACTTATTACCTATGAAGAACATTGCTTCTGCAGGACTTGGTGCATTAGTTGGAAAACCCGCAGATCCATCAGCGGTTGATGTTGCGTTAAAGAATGGCACTTCTCTTGAGGGTCATGTTGCACAGCAACTAACAGCATCTATGTGTCGTGAATATGATCTCATACTTGTTATGGAGAAAGGCCATATTGACGCGGTCTGCCGTATAGCTCCGGAAGTTAGAGGAAAAACGATGTTGTTTGGCCATTGGCTGATGCAGCGTGAAATTGCTGATCCATATCGCCAAAGCCGTGAAGCCTTTGAATTTGTTTACCAGCTTCTTGATGAGTCTGCTAGAAAGTGGGCCAACGCATTAAGCCGATAGTCATTCAGGATATCCAATGTCAGAAAAAACAAAAGTAAGTAATGCGAGTAACGATAAGTCCGATGGGGTAGATTTAACTCGCATTGTAGGTGAGGCAATAGATAACCGTTGGCTTATTATTGGGACAACGGCAATTTTCTTAACATTAGGCATACTATATAGCATTTTCGCTACACCAATTTATAAAGCTGATGCTTTGGTTCAGGTTGAGCAAAGTGTAGGTAACTCGTTGCTGAATAACATCAGTCAAATGTTGCCAACAAGTCAACCTGAGTCGGCTCCAGAAATCGAACTTCTAAAGTCGCGAATGATTCTGGGAAAAACAGTCAATGAATTAAACTTACAAATAGTCGTCAAGGAAAAGTACTTTCCGATATTTGGCAAGGGATTTGCGCGATTAAGTGGCGAGAAGCCAGGTGAGTTGGCTATTTCTAAGCTTACTGTTCCCTCATCTTGGGAAGATAGTGACTATATTACGCTGACAGTGGGGGATAACTCTACTTTTACTCTTAGTAAAGATGGCGATGAGTTTGCTAAAGGTAAAGTTGGCCAGCTTGTCACTAAATCTGATGATTTCTCTATACAAATAGATGATATTCGTGCTGATGTAGGCACGAAATTTAAAGTGTATAAGATTAGCGAACTTGAAGCGGTCAATAATTTACTAGAGCAACTTGATGTAGCTGATAAAGGAAAGGATACAGGGATTCTCGCTTTGTCAATGACGGGTGAAAACCCTGTTTTAATAAGAGAGACTCTTCAATCTATTACGCAAAACTATTTAGAACAGAATGTTGCACGAAAGTCTGAAGAGGATGCGAGAAGTTTAGATTTTTTGAAAGAACAGCTGCCGAAAATTCGAGCTGGCTTGGATGGGGCTGAAGAGAAACTAAACCAATACAGACAGAAAAAAGACTCTGTTGACCTTTCACTTGAAGCAAAGTCGGTACTAGATACTATCGTATCTGTCGATTCTCAATTGAACGAGTTGACGTTCAAAGAGGCGGAAATCTCTAAGTTGTATACTAAAGAGCATCCATCATACAAAGCTCTTTTAGAGAAGCGTAATACACTGGAGAAAGAAAGAGATAGATTGAATAAGCGTGTAAACGCAATGCCTGAAACACAGCAAGAAATCTTGCGATTGAGCCGTGACGTTCAGTCCGGGCAAGCCGTATACATGCAGTTGTTAAATAAAGATCAAGAGTTGCGCATTTCAAAAGCCAGCACTGTCGGCAATGTACGCATTATTGACCAAGCGATGGTGCAGCCAAAACCAGTAGAACCAAAGAAAATTGTGATCATACTAGTAAGTATGATTCTTGGAACTTTCATCTCCTTTGCATATGTATTATTACGTTCGTTCCTTCATCGTGGCATTGAAAGCCCAGAACAACTGGAAGAGCTTGGCATAAATGTATATGCAAGTGTGCCGCTTTCTGAATGGCAACGTAAAAAAGATCTCGATTTTGCTAATAAGATAAAGGGTAAAAAGAAAAATACAGATGCGAATACCTTGCTAGCATTTGGTAATCCGGCTGATCTGGCCATTGAGGCTATTCGCAGCCTGCGAACCAGTTTGCATTTTGCCATGATGGAAGCGAAGAATAATGTCTTAATGATATCAGGGGCGAGTCCTGGGATCGGTAAGACATTTATCAGTGCGAACTTGGCTGCAGTTGTTGCGAAATCTGGTCAACGTGTATTGTTTATCGATAGTGATATGCGTAAAGGCTATGCTCATGAGCTAGTAGGGCTTGCGGGAAATAATGGGCTATCAGATATTTTATCTGGAAAGCTTGATTATAAATCTGCAATTAAGTCAGTCGGGGAAGGTGGTTTTGACTTTATCTCTAGAGGCCAGATACCACCGAATCCTTCTGAGCTTTTAATGCACTCGCGTTTTTCGACGCTTTTGAGTGAGGTATCAAAAGACTATGATTTAGTATTGGTCGATACACCACCTATTCTTGCTGTAACGGATGCAGCCATTATAGGTAAGCATGCCGGCACGTCGCTCGTTGTTGCCAGGTTCGAAGTCAATACTCCGAAAGAGATTGATATCAGTATCCGTCGCTTCGAGCAAAATGGCATCGAAATAAAAGGCGTGATCTTGAACGCTGTAATAAGAAAAGCGATAAACTACTATAACTATGGTTATGATTATTACGACTATAGTTATGAAGATAAGAAAAGCCGGAGTTAATTGGCGTAAAACGGAAGACGGCATTAGATGAATTTAATGCCGTCTTCGACTATATACAGAGTAGTCACTTGATTTCCCTGTGATTTTTAAGTTAGGTATATATTGAAGATAACAAGAGAGATTGGTTAGGGTCTCTGCTTATCTAGCATTTAGGGATGGGAAAGCTTATGAGTGCCATGAGTTACTCAAAAAAGACTAATTTAGTTAAAATTTCTTTGGCATTATCAGACTTTTTATTTTTTAATTTTTCATTGTTTGTCGGTGTATTTATCGTTGAATTTTTTGGCGGTGACATAGGTAATTTTTTACCTGAAACAGAAATGCCAGCAAGGCTTTTCACCCATATAATGCTTTCGCTATTGTGTGTGACATGGTTTTGGGTGCGGTTACGCCATTATACATATAGAAAACCATTCTGGTTTGAACTCAAAGAAATTCTAAGAACGCTTCTTATTTTTTCCGTCTGTGACCTGGCTCTCGTCGCTTTTTCAAAATGGCAATTTTCCCGTTATGTGTGGGTTTGTACGTGGACTCTTGCTTTGCTGATGGTTCCTTTTGCAAGGGCATGTACAAAACACTTCCTCAACAAAATTGGGCTGTGGAAAAAGCATACCGTCATTATCGGTGCAGGGAAGAATGCACGGGATGCATATGCAGCTTTGCAAAGTGAAGAGGTCATGGGATTTGCCATTACGAGCTTTTTCTCACCGACACCGGATTCAAAAAAAGAACTATTGGGTATTCCTATCGTATATGATGAGAATAAGCTATGGGCACAGTGCGACCCGGCGACGACTCAATTTATAGTGGCATTAGAGTTTGAGGAAAATATAATTCGTGACGAATGGTTAAAAAGATTAACAACGCATAATTGTCGCTCCGTTTCCGTCATTCCAACACTTCGTGGTGTTCCGCTGTATGGCACTGATATGTCGTTCATCTTTAGCCATGAAGTGATGATATTAAGAGTAAACAATAATTTGGCGAAAAGGACTTCACGCTTTTGCAAACGCGTTTTCGATATTATTGGAGCAGCGAGTATAATTGTTTTGCTCTCACCAGTTCTGGCCATTTTAGCTTATCTCGTTTCAAAAGATGGAGGTGCTGCTATTTATGGGCATGAAAGAGTTGGGCACAATGGTAAAAAATTTAAATGTTTGAAGTTCCGTTCGATGGTTGTAAACTCGCAGGAAGTATTGCAAGGACTTTTAGAGAGCAATGCCGAAGCCCGAGCAGAATGGGCCAAGGATTTCAAGCTGAAAGATGATCCAAGAATAACTGCCGTGGGTAAATTCATCCGTAAGACGAGTCTTGATGAATTACCTCAACTCTTTAATGTAATAAAAGGCGAGATGAGCTTGGTTGGACCTCGACCTATTATTGAAAAAGAGCTGGAGCGCTATGCCGGCGATGTAGATTATTATCTTATGGCAAAACCAGGCATGACGGGCTTATGGCAGGTGAGTGGCCGCAATGACGTTGACTATGAAACACGAGTATACTTTGATGCGTGGTATGTGAAAAATTGGTCAATGTGGAATGATATTGCGATTTTGTTTAAAACTATTGGGGTTGTGGTCAAGAGAGATGGTGCTTATTAGTGTGGCTTATTGATTTTCAGTACGCCATAAGTTGTAAACAGCGCTTAATTACTACTCCATAAGGTTGTGTTTTCATTTTTGCTATGATGTGCAATAATAATTTAAGGCTGCATGATGAATGAAAGTTATCTTAAACGATTCGAATTCTTATTTTATGCCTTTTTCTTGGTCTCTTTCTCACTCCTTGCAGCTATCTCTCCTATACTCGGCTTTTACGTCCCAATAATATTTTTGGCATTGAACTTCGGGAGTAACAAGACATTTAGGGTTTTAATTTCAATCATAATACTATATAGCAGTATGTTTGTATTTGCCTCTCGGAATATTGCGAGTGGCTCCATTCGTGATGATTTTGCAAATATATACTTCCCAGTATTTAATATGCTTACTCACGGCAGTACTATATTCTATTACCAATTTACAAACGGCATTGAGTTTTTTTTGCCTTTGTATTTTAAAATACTTTATAACGTATTTGGGATTTCACAGCCAGTACCAATTATGGCTGCAGTTACTGCACTATGTTTAGGTATGTTTTACATCTGGCTTGAAAAGTATGGCTTGAAAAGTATTAGCGAAGATAAGCGCTCCTTGTGCGTAGCTTCTTCATTGGCTCTGTTAGTGTTCGCGGTAACAACGCAAAACATGAGACAGGCAATATCATGCGTGTTTTTGCTCTACGTAATAACGTTTTACTTTGATAGAAAGTGGTTATTACTTTCAGTATTTCTATTTTTAGCTACAATATCACATATTACAGCGCTATTTATATTTCCTTTGTTTGTTATGTTAATGGGGGAGAATACAAGGAGAAAGAGGTTAATTGCTGGTGCGGCATTATGTATTTCGTTATTCTTTAACATTGTAATAGGGATTATAATTGCTAAGGGATTGTTAGGTGCTGCAACATACAAATTACTTTTTTACTCGGATGTAGACTCTGGTGACATGACGCTTGGGTATTTAAAATACCTGTTCATAACATGCTCTGTCGGTTTTTTCTATTTCGCTCCAGGGCATCAAAGATATAAAAGCCTGCTTTTCTATGGGACGTTTATTTATTTCGTATTGTCACCTATTCCAGTGATATCTCATAGGTTATTGTTATTGATGGTAGCGTTTATGAATGGCTATTTAATGTTCTTGGCTTTCTACAGAATATTGGGCATTTATAGAATTATTCTTATAGGCTATTGTATTTATAGGATATTTAAGATTGGACCTTACTTCTCACCTGAAAGTGGCGATGGAAGCTTCATGAACCTCTGGTTTAGCTATCCTTGGGTTGGCGATACATTCTTATATTATCTGAAGTAATGTGGCTGTAATTGTAATATAAAACGATGTTCTGGATTTAGCTTACATGAAAATTATCATATTTAACACGCTCTATTACCCATACCAAATTGGTGGCGCAGAGCGCTCAGTACAGCTCCTCGCCGAGAGTTTGAGTAACAATGGAGATGAAGTTACCGTTGTTACCTTACATGATGGCAACGATGTGGAACAGGTCAATTATAATGGTGTGGATGTAGTAAAGTTGCCATTGCTGAACTCTTATTGGCCGTGGGGGGACGTACAGGGAAGATTAACTAAGCTGTTTTGGCATATACGTGACATCTATAACAATAAAATGTTGGAGGTAATCACAAATAGGTTTGCCAACGAAACCTATGATGTCGTACATACCAATAATCTTTGTGGATTTTCTGTGGCTGTGTGGGAATGGGCAAAAGAAAGAAATTTTCCTATTGTACATACCGCAAGAGATTACTATCTGATGAACCCGAATGCGAAATTATTTCGCAAAGGGGAAAATCACTCACCGAAAACAATTGATTCATTGGCCTTTTCTTTCATCAAGAAAAGAGAATCTCGAAAAGTTACTAAGTTTGTGGGAATTAGTCAGTATATTAAAAAACTACATGTTCAAAACGATTTTTTCAGGAATGATATATCCGAAGTTATCTATAACAGTATTGACATAACAAGAGCTTTAGGGCCGGATAAAAGAAAATATAAAGACGGCGGCATGGTCACTTTCGGGTATTTAGGTAGAATAGAGGAAAATAAAGGAATTGAGTTTCTACTTAATGCACTAGATAAACTTGACAGGGATGGTCTAAATTTATTAGTGGCCGGAAAGGGTGATGACGAATACCTAAGATTTTTGGAAAAAAAATATTCAAAAGTTAATTTTAAATTTATAGGTACAGTCAAGATTAATGATTTTTTCCCTCAAATAGACTATCTGATCACTCCATCATTGTGGCATGAACCATTTGGTCGAGTGGTTGTTGAGGCTAATTCATTTGGCATTCCTGTTTTAGGTAGTAGTCGAGGTGGGATTCCTGAAATCATTGTTGAGAACGAAACTGGGTTTGTATTTGATGCCGATGATCAGCACTCACTAGTTACATTGTTGCAGAATGTTTTAATGCTGGGTGACCATGAATATAGCATGCTATCAGAAAACTCATTTTTATTTTCACAAAAGTTTTCGAGTGAAAATGTTATGAGAGAATATGTAAAGATCTATGATGATGCAATTAAATCAAACAGTGCTGAAAGAATGTAGAGTATTAAAAATGTATTGGTTACTAGCGAGTGAAATTATATGATAGAAAAAGAGTTTATCTTTGACAATAGATGGATCGGAGAACATGGGATAGGCCGTTTTGCTAAAGAAGTGCAAAAAAGTAATTTAAAATTGGAAGAAATAAAACTGGCTGGAAATCCAGCAGGGAAACTGGATGTACTGAAGTTAACGTTTTTTTTACTTATTAATAAAAATAAATATTATTTTTCGCCTGGATATAATGCACCTATTTTATGTGCAAGTCGCTCTATTATTACTGTGCATGATCTGAATCATATTGATATAGATTCAAACAGTTCTTTTTTGAAAAGAGTTTACTATAACTACGTTTTAAAAAGAGCTTGTAAAAATGCACTTATAGTTTTTACTGTGTCAAAGTTTTCTAAGAAAAGAATTGTTGAATGGTCAGGTACCAGCGAAGAAAAAGTTATTGTCGTTGGCAATGGCGTATCAGATGAGTTCAATAAAGATGCAGTCGCGTATAAAAATGCGTCACCTTATATTCTTATGGTTGGGAATAGAAAGGAGCATAAGAATGAAGATATGGCATTACTTGCTTTTTTAAAAGCAAAAATATCTTCTGATTATCAATTATTGCTGACTGGTGATTCATCACCAAAGTTGATTGATATTTTGGCCAAGAATAATGCTTCTGATAGAGTAAAATTTCTTGGTAAGGTAACAAATAAAGAATTAGCGTCCTTGTACAAAGGGGCGACTTGCTTACTTTTTCCTTCTCTATACGAGGGGTTTGGGCTGCCTGTTATTGAGTCCATGGCTTGTGGAACACCAGTTATTACTTCTAATACGACTTCTTTACCAGAAGTTTCAGAAGATGCCGCCTTGTTAGTTAATCCTAATGATTTAAATGAGATAACTGGCGCAATTGAAAAAATTGTCAATAATGCAGACATTCGCGATTCAATGGTGGAAAAAGGATATAAACAGGCTGCGAAATTTCAATGGTCAGAAACGCGTGGCATTATAGAGAATGCAATTAATCGTCTTTAGTTAGAGAAGAATAAATTAAGGCCCTGCTTAGGCAGGGCCCTTTGAATATTGACTTACATTGAGCTCAGGTTTGTCAAAAAATCATTGAACTCGTTAACATCTATTGGATGATATTTTCTCCAAGAGATTTGTGCTTGCTTGCTTGAAGGTGAAACTATTGATATGGTTATAATTCCTTTGCTGCTTTCACTTTCTGTAAAGCGATAGGAATCATCTTTAACAACTCTTGCGAGTTCTTTTACTGAAACAGCAGATTTTTTCGGTGTGTTCGTGGTACTGAAGAAGCCATAGTTATTTTCTGGCTCATCCTTATTACTGCCATCGTCAATGAGATCATACCACCAAAGTCCCTTTATATAAGGCTTACTTCTGGCTAACATTGTGAATTTTATTATATTCTGCGCAACACCATCTTGAGATAAGTCCTTGACATTGTACATTGTAGGGTAGCCATTCTCACTAATATATATATCTTTAGGCTTGCCAGTTTTGTTAACAATAAGTTTTTCAACTTTTTCTATTTCTTCGATTCCTCTTTCCGGAGGTTTAGTTCCAGGGGTCGAAATTCTTGTTGAGTAAGCATGGACTGAGATCGCATCAGAATAATCCAAGATGCCATTGTCAATTAGTCCATCAAGCCATGTCATATATTTTGGTATGGTAGGGTTTATTGAGCCAACCATGACTATTGCGTTAGGATCGTTTTGCTTTATTCTTTTATAGCTTTCTCGAACTAATGCCGTGTAGACTAAAGGATCTTCTGGTGGGATTGAATTTTTCTTTACACCTGTTCCTTGCAGCCATTCATTCCATATTTCATAGTATCTCACTTTACCTCTATAATGATGAGAAACCCAGTTAGCATAATTTGCGAAGGCATTGATCTGATCTTGAGAAGATGGATAGCCTGATGGAGTATATAGCTCATTGCCGTAATCCAGCACAAGCAGCGCGGTCGTTGACTTGTCCTTGCTGATTATTTGTAATAGCTCATTACTTTTTTCAAGTGGGCCCTGAACTGAGTACATTCCTTTTTCTTTTTCGGTGCTGTTCCAGCTAAAGTCGGTTCTAAATGAGTTAAACCCATACTGTTTTGCTAGATTTACATAGTTTTCCGTAGGTGCACTGAATCCTGCTGGATGGACGCCGATACCCAATTCGAAGGCGTATGCAGTACTGCATGCAAGGCTTAATCCCAGCACAGTTAAGATGTTTACATGAAGCAACGATTTTCTCATGACTAGCTCCAATTGTGTTACTATTTAGTTATAGCAATACGAGTATATGATTCACTCTCTAACATGGCAAATGACACTGAAGAGTATTTTCAAAGTAAATATTAATAGCGAATACAAATTATTACTTTCTCTAGTTATTTAATGTTCCGCCTGGCGTTAGAGCAATTTGCGTGTAAAAATGCTATCTTTATGTGTCAAGATTTTTTTTGATTGATGTTGGCAATAGTAAATCTTACCAAGCTTCAGAGGCCGTTCGATGCTATATGTTAATGCTCGGTTTTTAACACAAGAAGTTACTGGCGTGCAGCGTTTCGCAGAGATGATTTCTCTAGAACTTTCTCGTTTAAAGAAAGATATATGTTTCTTATGTCCTCCTGGGATTTTGAGGCTTGGCACAGCAGAAAAATTGAATGTTAAGATTATCGGCCGTTTCTCGGGACCCTTGTGGGAGCAGATTGAGTTACCTAATTTCCTTAAAAAACGTGATAACCCTCTTTTGTTAAATTTAGGAAGTACTGGGCCTGTTTTCTATGAAAATAAAATAGTCACTCATCATGATGTTTCATATCTTAGGTATCCTAGAAGCTACTCAAAATCGTTCGTTTTTTTTTATAAATCGATAATTCCTTTAATGGTGAAAAGGTCAAGGCATCTTATTACTGTTAGTGAGTTTTCAAAGACTGAAATAAATCAAGCATATAAAACCGAGCTAAATAAAATATCTGTTATCTATAATTCAGCCAATGCTTTGTTTGAGCCAAAACAAAGTTTAGAGCGTGATGATAATCAGGAAGTATATTTATTGGCAGTCTCTTCCCCTAATTATCATAAGAATTTCCATGGGATGTTGGACGCATTCTTGAGTGCAATGGAGAGAGTAAGTTGCAGCAGTATGATAAAGCTTAAAATTATCGGCGCCTCTTCCTCTGTTTTTTCAAAACCAAAGTACCAACGGAACAAATACTCTAATAATGTAGAGTTTATTGGTAGGGTCGATGATAAGAAGCTCGCAGGACTCTATCAGAATGCTCTGGCTTTTATTTTTCCTTCTTTTTATGAAGGGTTTGGCATTCCACCTCTAGAAGCTCAAGCGTCTGGCTGTCCTGTTATCGCATCAAACAAGGCTGCTATCCCTGAGGTTCTTGGTAACAGCGTATTATATTTTAATCCCGACAGCTGTGTGGATATTAGTGATGCAATGGTGAGAATTATTGAAAATCCGGATTTACGTAGTTCATTGATTTCACTAGGCCTTGAGAATGTACGTAGATTTTCTTGGGAACAATCTGCTCGTAAAGTTATTGATCTTGTGAATAATATTGAAGAAATTTATTAATACTGTTTTTTAATTGAAGTTTAATTACTGGGTTTAAGGGTTTGTTATGTCAAAGGATTTAAATGTCGGTATTGTTGCTGATTGGTTGGTCAGTTATGCCGGTGCTGAGAAGGTTATTTCAGAGTTTATTGATATTTTTCCTGAATCAGAGCTCTATTCTGTTGTTGATTTTCTCTCTGATAAATCACGAGAGCTTTTTAAGAATAAAAAAGCCATAACTACGTTTATCCAAAACTTACCGTTCGCGCAGAAAAAGTATCAAACCTATCTTCCACTTATGCCACTTGCTATTGAGCAGTTAGATGTTTCTAAGCATGATGTAATACTGTCTAGCAGCCATGCAGTCTCAAAGGGAGTGCTTACTGGTCCTGATCAATTGCATATTAGCTATGTGCATTCTCCAATTCGTTATGCTTGGGATCTGCAGCATCAATATTTGAACGAGTCAGGTATGAGGAAAGGGCTTAAGAGCATGGTGGCCCGTTTCTTACTTCACAAAATTAGAATGTGGGACTATCGAACTGCAAACGGAGTTGACCATTTTGTTGCTAATTCTCAATTTATTGCAAGAAGAGTAAAAAAAGTCTATGGCCGTCAGGCTGATGTAATATATCCGCCGGTAGATGTGGAGCGTTTTTCTTTGGTATCTAAAAAAGATAACTATTATTTCACAGCCTCTCGTATGGTGCCATATAAGAGAATGGATCTCATTGTTGAGGCTTTTAGTCATATGCCAGACAAAAAATTAGTTGTCATTGGCGATGGTTCAGAGATGAGAAAGATAAAGTCTAAGGCGAGTGGGAACATCGAAATTCTTGGTTATCAAAGTAACGATGTTATGAAAGAACATATGCAAAATGCGAAGGCATTTGTGTTCGCCGCTGAAGAAGATTTCGGTATCACGCCTGTTGAGGCACAGGCATGTGGTACGCCTGTGATCGCTTTTGGGAAAGGTGGTTCGCTAGAGACAGTACGACCTTATGGCATTGATAATGCCACAGGTTTCTTCTTTAGAGAGCAAACTATTGCTGCGATTGTAGATGCCGTCTCGCAATTTGAAAATCATGTTGATGCTGTTTCTCCTGACGCTTGCAGAAACAATGCGATGAGATTTTCTTCAGCCAGGTTCAAGCAAGAAATGGCGCAGTATATAAACGAAAAATATGAGTTATTCAAAGACGAAAAAACAATCGTTTATTAATTATCACGGAATGTTAAGTTGAGGGTTTTATGCTAGTTGTTAATTTAACGACAACATCTGGACGGTTAGATTTATGTGCGGTTACTCTTTGGTCCCTCATTCATCAAGAGTTGCTGCCCGACCGAATTGATTTGTACATATCTAATGATGCCTACATGGCTGATAGTGGAATAGATAATCTCCCTGAATGGTATGACAAATTAAACAATATAAAGAAAATTATTCATATTAAGTACGTCGAAAATACTGGTCCCTATCGGAAGATTTTTCCTGCATTGGCAGAATGTGCTCAAGATGACATATTGGTTTATGCTGATGACGATGTTGTATATGGTAGATATTGGCTAGAGACATTAGTTTCTGCTTTTAACAAATTTAACGGTGAGGCTGTTGTTGCGGCCAGAGTCAGAATTAAAAATAAGAATTTTTTTGGGCGATACCAGAGTTATAATCGATATGCAGTCTCTCTTTCCGAAAGAGAGCTGTCCAATGATTTTATTATTACCGGTGTTGGAGGGTGTGTTCTTAAAAAGGAACATGTACATGAATCTTTCATAAATAATCGCGAATTTATTAATATCGCTCCACGAACTGATGATCTTTGGATTAGCAAATTACTTGAACTCTCGGGAAGTAAGGTTGTTACTTGTCCTAAAGCCCTCGCACATGTCATGGAAATTCAGCACTCTAGTGATGCATTGAGCCAAACAAATAATATCATTTTTAAAACCAAAGGGTTATCTAAACTTATGGTGAAGGTTAAGAACTTGATTTTTGGTTATTTTGGCGTTTCTCTCTCTAACAATGATCAGGTTATGCGTAAGATTGATACTTATTTTTCCATGAAAGGAAAGATTGATTAATTCATCATCTTTATAGTTCATTCCTGTCATCATTGATAGGTTTTTTCGTAATCCAAGAGGGCCTTATGGGGTTATTTAATAACGTCAAATGGGTTACCATTTCTCAATTGATAAAAGTCGTTTGCCAGCTTTTAGGCATGGTTATCTTCTCTAGGTTTTTGACCCCTGGCGAGATCGGCGTGATGTCGATGACGCTGATTGTTGTCAACTTCGTAAATGTTCTACGGGATATGGGTTCATCGGCGGCTATAATACAAAGAGATGAGCTTACCGATAGCCTTAAATGTAGTGTCTTTTTCCTCAACTTATTCCTAGGCGTTTTTTTATTTATTGTGGCTTTTTCACTCTCTGGTGTTATAGCCAATTTCTTCAAAGAGCCGGAACTGGCAAATACAGTGAAAATAGTGGCAATTGCATTCCCTATTAATAGCATGACAGCAGTACATCTTGCTTTACTTGAGAGAGAATCAAAATTTAATAAGACAGCAGTGGTTGAAATTACTGCCTCGATATTAGCCCTTGTTATGGCTGTTTTCTTTGTGATATATGGAGCTGGAGTTTACAGCTTAGTTATTCAAACTATCTTGTATGCGATAATAAGTGCGTTAGGCTTTTGGTTCTATTCTGGATGGTTGCCTAAGCTTAGATTCAAATTTGATGATGTTCGGTCAATTTTCAGATTTAGTTCTAATTTGGTGGGTTTTAATTTTATTAATTATTTTTCACGAAACTCAGATCAAATAATTATCGGTCGTTCCTTCAGTTCAGCTGTGTTAGGTCAGTATTCTCTTGCATATAGGATAATGCTATTTCCAATACAGAATATAACGTTTGTATTAACGCGTTCTCTTTATCCTGTATTAAGCCGGCTACAGGGAAATAATACTGAGGCCGTTGCAACTTATTTTAAAGTAATTAAAACGATAGCTATTGTTATTCCGCCATTGATGCTGGGGATGGCAGTAGTAAGCCATGACTTTGTGCTCGTTGTTTTTGGGGCACAATGGACCATGGTAGCTGATATGTTAATTTGGTTGGCTCCGGTCGCTATAATGCAGTCTATGGTAAGTACTACGGGATCGGTCTTCATGTCTCGAGCGAGGACGGATCTCCTTCTAAAGATTTCCTTGTATAACTCTATTCTGCAGGTCGGGGCATTCGTTGTAGGTGGTCTATTTAGTATTGCTTTCCTCATAAAACTTTATCTTATCGCAAACGTTTTTATGTTTGTGCCGAATATGTATTTGGCGGTAAAGGAAATTGGAGGAGGCTTTATTTCTTTTCTTTCCGTGATCATTCGTCCTCTGTTGGCTGCTGCGGTGATGGCAATACTTTTGCTGATTATATCTGATTATATTGACGCTTTTTCCATGGAAGGTATAGCCGGACTAATTCTCAAAGTGGTTTTAGGTATGCTGCTTTACTGTGTTTCAATTCTTATTTTTGAATGGAAGCTTGTGTCAAATTGGTACAAAACCAGGAAGATGAAAATTCTTAACTAATTGTAATCTTTCGGTTTTTTGTAAGGGATACCGTGGTGTTTGTATTTTTACATAAAAGTTTATTATAAACACCACTTTTCATTCCTGCTTTAGTCACTCTGTTATATCCGGTATCATATCTTCATCTCCTCGAAAAAGTTGTATTTAGGTGAAAAATCCTATACGCCTCAATATCCCCGCGTTTTCCTCATGTTTTTTAAAAACACTACCCGTCTATCTCTTTGAATCAAATTGTTTTTTTGCTTTTTCCTCCTTGATACTGTTGCTAATTAAACTTTTTCAATAGAAATTATTTTGATTTTTATTTTCTCGGGCTGCGCTTAACTTGTTGTATGTTATAGGTATTTTAATTTCTTTTTGCTCGCATTGACAATGCTAAAACTATGAACTGTACTGACTTTGGTTGCCATTTCATCTTTTGTGGCACCTCTTTTTGTTTATTTTATGGCTTCTTAACAGTTTTACCTATATCTCGCAGGGGGATTCTATGTCGGGGTTAGCTTATCAGCAACAAGCCGCAGCTATTCTTTATGCCGTATTGGGAACTAAAGCGACTATTTCTGCTTTTGATCAAGTTGGGGCGCAGTTTGAGAGTGGTACTCTTTCTAGCAGCGCATATGTTCAGAATCTGCTTTCTTCTTCACAAGGAGTAGCCTTATATCAAGGTAAATCAACGTCAGACGTTGTTCAGGCTATCTATACTACTGTTTATGGGCAGGCGCCTTCTGCCGCTGAATTATCAAGCCTCCTTTCGCTAGGTTCTCTCCCTGTTATCTTGTCTTCTGTTATTAATAATGTTTTGAACTACAGTGGTTTTGATGCTACTCAACTTGCCGCGCAAGATTCTTTTACGAATACCATTAATACTATTCTTTATCCTTCTGTAAATGCTGCCGCGGCTCCTGGGGCTGCTGATGTTCAAGGGCTTTTCTACGTTTTTGGCATGGGAACAACCACCGATGCTTTAAATACATATGGTGCGGCTATTGCTTCTGGCGCTCAAACTGTTTCTGATGTAGCTGCTGCAATAATAAGTTCAAGAACGTATCTGTCCGGAATCAGCAATAGTGACTTTGTTGCACGCCTTTTCACTAATGGTTATCAGCGCTCGCCGACTCAGACTGAATTAAATCAGTATTTGAGTGAGTTATCTTCAGGTACAACAAGAGCTCAGGTTGCCCTGGAGGTGATTGCTTCATTGAAAGGGACCGTTGCTTCTTCCGACGCGGCTGCTCAGGCCCACTTTAATGGTGCGCTGACAGTATATAACCCTGGGCAACTTGCTGGATTGTCTTATCAGGAACAAGTTTCTTCGATTTACTTAGCTGTTCCAGGTAGAAATATTGATGCATCTGGTGTTGATCCTTATTCGAAAAGCCTTGCAGCGGGCCAAACCTTTAATAGTTTAATCAGTACGCTTTTAGCCTCTTCCGAGTTTCAGCGTAAGGGAGCCCAGCTCACCGGTAACGACTTTGTTCAACATGTATATACAGCTGTTCATGGCACGGCTGCGACCGCAGCTCAGTTGGCTCAATACAGCGGACTGGCAAACAAATCTTTAATCGTCAGTGCAATTATTAATGATCTCCGCACATCTGTAGCAACCGATAATGCGACTGTTACTCAGCAGCATGCTTTCGAATATGATATTGGTAGCAGCTTACTCTACAAAACAGCGGCCACGCTTTCTGTCACATCTGGGGGCGGGAATGCTACTGGTACTGTAAATACGGGGGCTAGTCATACCCTGAGCAATGCAGAAACAGCTGTACTTGCTAATGCGGTATTGAACGCCAACGCCGCCAGCCTGGTCAACCTGAAGTTCGCCGATCATCTGGCTAACCTGACCATTAACGGCACCAGCGCTGCAACGGTCAACCTGTCTGACAACGGCGTCAACCCTGGGGTTGCTGTCACCGTCAACAACGGCAACGTCATTCTGAACGCCAGTTCGGGTGCAGATAACGTGGTCGTGACTTCGACGGCTAACATCGCGACCGGTACCGCACAGTTTAACCTCGGCGCCGGCAACGACAGCTTGCACTGGGCGGGTAATGGGGTTGCCGGCGGGGCGAACACCGTTGCCAATACCGTCAAGGCAGACGGCGGTACCGGCACCGATTCTATCTCTGCCAACTTCATCACCAAGACCGTAGTAACCAACCAGAACGCCCTGGGCGTGCGCACCAGTACGGTGACCAGCAACGCCAACAACTTCTCGAACTTCGAGCAGATTGATCTGACCGGCTACATCGGTAAGTCTGTCGGTACGCTGATTACGACACCGCTGATTGGTTCGCCGACTACCACTACCGTCACTACGCCAACCAACACCTTCGACTTCGGCCTGACCAACGGCACGTCCACGGTGGAAGGCACTACCGGCGGTACGGTTACCCAAAACGCGGCAGCGACCAACCTGGGGGCGCAAGGCTTCGTGATTTCCGGGCTGGCTAACGTCAACGTCATCAACGCCGCCGGCGGCAACGCCGCGCAGCTGGAAGTGAAAGGGGACGCGACCTCCGCCAGTACGCTGAACTTCACCTTCGTGCAGAACGCCACGGATCACTTCAACATCAACTTCGATGCGGTGAGTTCGGCCAACGTGAATGCCGGCGCCATCAGCCTGAACAGCAGCAGCAGCGCCCTGTTGGGCACTGCGCTGACAACGGTGAACGTGGCTTCCGGCGGTACGGGTTCGTTCAACAACATTCTGTCTCTGGCCGGCACCAATGCGCAGGTTCAGACTGTTAATGTGACCGGCGATCATGCGTTGAATCTGACGCTGGGCAGCGGTTTCAGTAACGTGCGTGATGTTAACGCTTCGACCAATACCGGCGGTTTGAACCTGGATTCAAGCCATGCGGGTACTGGTGACGGTATCATCGTGCAGCTGTTGAACGCCTTGCCATTGAGCGCGGTTACCACCGCGTTGCTGACCCCGTTGTTGAACACCTTGGGCCTGAACGGTTATCAACTGACGGTTGAAGGGACGTCGACAGCCGACAGCTTCAACGTACTGGGCAACACCACGTTGACCGGCGGTGCCGGGGCGAATATCTACGATCTGAAATCCAGTAACACGCAGGCGGGGGTCACCATCACCGACTTCAGCACCGCGAAGGACAAGATCGTTGATGCTGCTTCCGGGCTGACCCTGTCCAATACCGGTACTGCGGTGGCGGATTACGGTACTCGCGCTTCAGATACGTTGGATGCACTGTTGGGCTCGTTGGTTGGCGGTCTGACCACCGGCGTTGTCGGCCTGTTGGGCGGCATCCTGGGCCTGAGCAATCCAAACTCGCTGACGGCGAAGGTGGGCGTGGCTTCGGTGGTGTTCAGCGGTACCGGTAACAATGCTGACTCCTATGTGATTATTGATAACAACAATAACCACACGCTGGATGCCAACGACACGGTTATTTACCTGACTGGCCAGAACCACCAGCAATTGGTGGATACTCTGCACTACGCCTAAGGGTAAAGTTGCAATAACCAATAATTCCCCATGGGACTATTGGGAATTAAATAATGCGGGGGCGTAACCCCCCGCATGTTTAATTTTGTGAGCGGCATCATCCTCTCTAAGTTATTCCATTTCGTTATCTTCCTCTCTTATTTTTGCTCTCCTGTATCTCATTGTTTTGTCATGGTTTATTTCATCTTTGTGACCGTCTTTTTTTTTATGGCCAACCTTGCCGATTTTCACTTTCTCAACCTATAGTTAACGAAAGTATCTGCAGTCTCGGGCATTTTTTTGGGGTGAGTCTTTCCGGGGTAAATTCTTTTTTAGGAATTTCTTTAGGGGAGGGGTCAATGCGGATTGGACTGACAGTGCACATGATGTAAGGGCAGAACGTGAATCAATTTATCCCGCGCAACGAAATTGCGGATGTTATACGGACGCGCAGTAAAGTCTTCTGGACCGTTGGTATTTTCACGGCGTTTATTAACCTGTTAATGCTGGTTCCTTCCATTTACATGCTCCAGGTTTATGACCGGGTGCTCCCTTCGCGTAATGAAATCACGCTGTTAATGCTGACGCTGATCATGCTGGGTATGTTTGGCATGATGTCCTTGCTTGAATACGTGCGCAGCATGGTGGTGATCCGCATCGGCAGCCAGCTGGATATGCGCCTCAATACGCGCATCTATACGGCGGCTTACGAGGCGAATCTAAAGAACGGCTCTTCCGATGCCGGCCAGATGTTGAGCGATCTGACCAACGTGCGCCAGTTTTTGACCGGAAGCGCGCTATTTGCCTTCTTCGATGCGCCCTGGTTCCCGATCTATCTGCTGGTGATTTTCCTGTTTAACCCTTGGCTGGGGTTGTTCGCCCTGGTGGGTTCCTTGCTGTTGATCGCCCTGGCGGTGATCAACGAAGTGGTGTCGAAGAAGCCGTTGGCGGATGCCAGCCGCCTTTCTATTATGTCCAGCAGTCTGGCCAGCACCAACCTGCGCAATGCCGAAGTGATCGAAGCGCTGGGCATGTTGCCTAATCTGAAAGGACGCTGGTTCGGTCTGCATCAGCGCTTCCTGAACAGCCAACGCATCGCCAGCGAGCGGGCGTCGCGGGTGACGTCGATCACCAAGTTTGTGCGTCTGTCGCTCCAGTCGTTGGTTTTGGGGCTTGGGGGCTGGCTGGCGATCGATGGGCACATTACGCCGGGCATGATGATCGCCGGTTCCATTTTGATGGGACGCACGCTGGCGCCGATCGAGCAGGTGATCAACGTTTGGAAAAGTTGGAGTTCCGCCAAGCTGGCATACCAGCGCCTGGTACGCTTGCTGGATCAGCATCCTCCGCGCGGTACCGGCATGTCGTTGCCGCGTCCGGAAGGGGTGATCTCTGTTGAAGGGGTGACTGCGACGCCGCCCGGTTCGAAGGGAAGCGCGGTGTTGCATAACGTCAGCTTTGCCATTCAGCCGGGAGACGTGCTGGGGATTATTGGGCCAAGCGCCTCAGGCAAGTCAACGCTGGCGCGCCTGTTGGTCGGTATCTGGCCAGTCAGCGAAGGCATTGTGCGGCTCGACAACGCCGATATCTATCAGTGGAACAAGGACGAACTGGGGCCTTTCATCGGTTATCTGCCGCAGGATATTGAACTGTTCGCCGGCAGCATCGCAGAGAACATCGCCCGCTTCAACGAACTGGACTCGGAGAAAGTGATCGAGGCCGCCAAGTTGGCCGGGGTGCATGAGCTGATTCTGCGCTTCCCTAATGGCTATGATTCGGTGATCGGCAGCGGTGGTGCCGGGCTTTCCGGTGGTCAGAAACAGCGTATCGGTTTGGCGCGCGCGCTGTATGGCGATCCTTCTCTTATCGTGCTGGATGAACCCAACTCCAATCTGGACGATGCCGGCGAGCGGGCGTTGAACCAGGCCATTACGTTCCTTAAACAGCGGAATAAGACGGTGATTCTGATTACTCACCGTACCAATCTGCTGGCGATGACCAATAAGCTGTTGCTGTTGGTTAACGGGAACGTCAATGCGTTTGGCCCTACGCAGCAAGTACTGCAGGCGTTGGCAAATGCGCAAAAAGCGCAGGTGCCTCCGCAGGCGGTGCGCGCGGTGAACTCCGAGCCGGATGAAGGCGATATTCCTAAAACTCAAATTAATTAAGCCGTGAACTTGTCTGGCGGCGCCGTTGCGTCGCCGACAGTCAAAGGAGTTGGTATGTCTACGCATATTGGCGAGCCGAATGACTCGTACTCAGAACAGATCCCGCTGGATGAGCGTCGTTATACCCGCCTCGGGTGGTTGGCGCTGGGAGTGGGCGTGTTCGGCTTCTTAGCCTGGGCGGCGTTTGCGCCTCTGGATAAAGGGGTCGCTTCGCCGGGATCGGTAACCGTTTCCGGCAACCGTAAAACGGTGCAGGCACCGGCCAGTGGCATCATCAAAAATATCGTGGTGAAAGATGGCGATAAGGTGAAAGCCGGCGAAGTCCTGGTGCAGTTGAGCCAGGTTCAGGCGCAGGCGCAGGTCGATTCCCTGCGCGATCAGTACTACACCACGCTGGCGACCGAAGGGCGTTTGCTCGCTGAACGGGATGGTCTGAGCACGGTCACTTTCTCCCCCATCTTCACCAAGATCAAGGATCAGCCACGCGTCGCGGAGATCATCGCGCTGCAGACGCAGCTGTTCGCCTCCCGCCGCCAGGGGCTGCAGAGTGAAATTGACGGTTACAAGCAGTCGATGGACGGGATCCGTTTCCAGTTGAAAGGCCTGCAGGATTCGCGCGCCAACAAGCAGATCCAACTCTCCAGCCTGCGTGAGCAGATGAACAGCATGAAACAACTGGCGGCGGACGGTTACCTGCCGCGTAACCGCTATCTGGAAATTCAGCGCCAGTTCGCCGAGGTGAACAGCAGCATCGATGAAACCGTCGGACGAATTGGCCAATTGCAAAAGCAGCTGCAGGAATCTCAACAGCGTATCGATCAGCGTTTCGCCGACTATCAGCGCGAGGTCAGAACGCAGCTGGCGCAAACCCAAATGGACGCCAGCGAGTTCCGTAACAAGCTGCAAATGGCCGATTTCGATCTGGGCAACACCGCCATCACCTCACCGGTGGACGGCACCGTGGTCGGATTGAATATCTTCACTCAGGGGGGCGTCGTGGGAGCGGGGGACCACCTGATGGACGTGGTACCCAGTCAGGCGACATTGGTGGTGGATTCTCGCCTGAAAGTCGACCTGATCGACAAGGTGTACAACGGGTTGCCGGTGGATCTGATGTTTACCGCCTTCAACCAAAATAAAACCCCGAAAATTCCGGGAACGGTCACCTTGGTTTCCGCCGACCGTCTGGTCGACAAAACCAATGGTGAACCTTACTACCAGATGCAGGTCACGGTCTCGCCGGAGGGCATGAAAATGCTCAGCGGTGAGGACATCAAGCCGGGGATGCCGGTGGAGGTGTTCGTGAAAACGGGGTCGCGCTCGCTGCTGAGCTATCTGTTTAAACCTATTTTGGATCGCGCTCATACTTCATTAACCGAGGAATAATTTTGATTCAATCAAAACGACAGGCTGCCGGTCTGGTTATCGGCACCCTATTGTTTGCGATGTCTGCGCCGGTTTATTCGATAGGGATTTTAGACGCATATTCGCTGGCATTAGAAAAGGACCCGACCTTCCGGGCGGCTATAAAAGAGAAAGAAGCGGGAGATGAAAACGAAAATATCGGCAGGGCCGGGTTGCTGCCGAAGGTATCGCTGAACTACCAGAATTCGCCGCGCAACTGGCAAACGCAGAAGTACCCGCAGAGCGACTTCTTTGGCAACATTACGGAAGCGACGCGGCGTCAGCAGTACCGCAGCTATTCCAGCTCGGTGACGTTGACGCAGCCGCTGTTCGATTACGAAGCCTATGCGCGCTATAAAGGCGGCGTGGCGCAGACGCTGATGTCGGACGAACGCTATCGCGGCAAACTGCTCGATCTGGCAGTGAGGGTGGTCAATGCCTATGTCGAAGTGGCCTATTCCAAAGATCAGATTGCCTTGGCCGAGGCGCAAAAAGCGGCCTATAAAGAGCAGCTGGCGTTGAACGATCGGCTGATGAGCGCGGGTGAGGGGACGTTGACCGACGTTTCCGAAACGCAGGCGCGCTACAGCCTGGCTGAAGCGCAGGTGATCGAAGCGCGCGACGCGTTGGATGCCGCGCAGCGTGAGTTGGAAGTCATCATCGGGGTACCGCTGAATCAACTGGATGAGCTGCAGGTCTTGCGGCCGGGCAAATTCCAGGTGGCGCCGCTGATCCCGTCGAAGTTCGATGAGTGGCAAAAGATAGCTCTGGAGAATAACCCACTATTGGCCGCCTCGCGCCACGGCGTCGATGCGGCGAAATACGAAGTAGAGAGAAACCGCGCTGGCTTTATGCCGAATGTGCAACTCTATGCGTCGCATTCGGAGAACGATTCCAGCAGCGACAACACGGTTAACCAGAAATACCGCACCGACAGCATCGGGGTACAGGTGAGTCTGCCGATTTACTCCGGCGGCGGCGTGGCGGCCTCAACGCGGCAGGCGGCGGCACGCTACGGCCAGGCGATGGCCGAAATGGACACGCAAGTGGGTTCGACGCTGAACGATCTGCGCAAGCAGTTCAACCTGTGCATCAGTAGCCGCGCCAAGCTGGCGGCCTACGAGCTGGCGGTGAAGTCGGCGACCACCCAGGTGACGGCGACCCGGCAGAGCGTATTGGCGGGGCAGCGCGTCAACGTCGATGTGCTCAACGCCGAACAGCAGCTCTATAGCGCCCAGCGCGATCTGGCTTCTGCCAAGTACACCTACATCAAGTCCTGGATTACCCTGCTGAGCGACTCCGGTACGCTGGACGAGAAGGATGTGCTGCGTGTGGCGCAGTATTTCGCCCGCAGTCGCTAACAACATATTCACTATGAGCATTAATCTGAAAGAGCAGCACTGTGCTGCTCTTTTTTGCGTTAATACGTTATGTTATCGACCGGTGCTTCCTCTAGTATTTATATTTGCCTGATTTATTTCTATACATAAATTTCTTTTAAGGAACGGTAAGTTAGGGGGATGCATACTTTGCGTAAAATGCAATAACTGGTTAATTAACGCACGAACTTTAGAATGATGCTGCTGATGTGTGGTGTTGTCCTTATAAGAACGATGGCTGAGTAAAGGGTAGATAATGTCCAAACTAATTCCTGTGGTTATGGCCGGCGGTACTGGGAGTCGTCTATGGCCGATGTCGCGAGAATCGTTTCCTAAACAGTTTTTGTCTATTGATGACAGTGGCGTAAGCCTGCTGCAACAGACGTTACAGCGTTTATCGGGCCTGGCAGGTATTGAAGTTGCCGCCCCTTTGGTCATCTGCAACGAGGAACATCGTTTTTTAGTTGCCGAGCAATTACGTGAAATTGGACAATTAGCGACCAATATTATTTTAGAGCCCGTAGGGCGTAATACCGCACCGGCAGTGGCGTTAGCCGCTCATCTTGCTGCTGAGGAAGACGAAGGCAGTATGCTTCTGGTGTTGGCAGCAGACCATCTGATCACCAAAGTAGATAATTTTCACGCGGCTATCCAGACAGCTATCTCGTTTGCAGACAACAATCAACTGGTCACGTTTGGCATTATTCCTGAGCATCCTGAAACAGGCTACGGCTACATTAAGCGTGGCGAACACCTTTCCGATGCGTGTTTCAAAGTTGATTCGTTCGTTGAAAAGCCTCGTTTGGAGAAAGCAATCGAATATCTCGCCAGCGGTGATTACAGCTGGAACAGCGGCATGTTTATGTTCAAGACAGCCAAGTTTCTGCAGGAACTGCGGCAGTTCAGCCCCGAAATTTTCAGCACAACGCAGCAGTCTGTGATCAACAGTCAGCGCGACATGAATTTTATCCGGGTTGAGCAAGACATCTTCAAACATTGTCCGAGTGACTCCATCGACTATGCGGTGATGGAAAAGACGCATGATGCGGTGGTGATTCCTATCGATGCGGGCTGGAGCGACGTCGGCTCCTGGTCCTCGTTGTGGGAGGTGTCAAAGAAGGATCATTTGGGTAATGTCAACGTGGGTGAAATTATCTCGATCGATTCCAATGATAACTACATTTCCTCTGAGTCCGCGCTGGTGGCGACCATCGGGTTGGAAAACCTTGTTGTGGTCAACACCAGTGATGCTCTGCTGATCGCTCACAAAGACAAAGTGCAGGATGTTAAGAAAGTCGTTGATGAGCTTAAAAAGCGTAATCTTCATCATTTCCGCCAGCATTCAGCTTCTTATCGCCCCTGGGGAAAAATTTGCGACATCGACAGCGGCCCGCATTTCCAAGTGAAAAAGATCATTGTTCGACCAGGTGAAGGTTTGTCAGTACAACGTCATCTCCACCGTGCTGAACATTGGGTGGTCGTGAGCGGGACAGCAAAAGTTAACGTTGATGATAAAGAGTTCTTCTTATCGGAAAATCAGTCCACTTTTATTCCTGCGGGCAGTGTCCATACGTTGGAAAACCCCGGAAAAATCGATTTGGAAATGATTGAGGTCAGATCGGGCCGCTATTTGGAAGAAGATGATATTGAACGCTTACAAGATCGCTATGGCAGAGTTTAAAAAAGGGTTTGGCAATGCAAAAGTTGACGTGTTTTAAGGCGTACGACATCCGGGGGAAATTGGGCGAAGAGCTGAACGAGGACATCGCGTACCGTATTGGGCGCGCCTACGGTGAGTTTTTGCAGCCTAAAACCATCGTATTGGGCAGCGACGTGCGGTTAACCAGCGAAAGTTTGAAGCTGGCGTTGGCGAGAGGCTTGCAGGATGCGGGCACCGACGTGATCGACATCGGCTTAACCGGTACCGAAGAAATCTATTTCGCTACGACTTATTTGAAAGCGGATGGTGGCGTGGAGGTGACCGCCAGCCATAACCCGATCGATTACAATGGCATGAAACTGGTGCGTGAGGGCTCTCGCCCGATTAGCGGCGATACCGGATTACGGGCTATTCAAGAACTGGCGGAGAACAACCAATTTGATGCGCCGGCAGCAACGCGCGGCAGCTATGCCCGCCAGGATGTGCTGGGGGCTTACGTTGAACATATTCTCTCCTATGTCGATGTAAAAAACTTCAAACCGTTAAAGTTGGTGATCAACTCGGGCAACGGGGCGGCGGGGCATGTGATCGATGCCATTGAAGCAACACTGAAGGCGCAGGGCATCCCGCTGGAGTTCATCAAGGTGCATCACCAGCCGGACGGCACTTTCCCTAACGGCATTCCCAATCCGTTGCTGCCTGAATGTCGCGCGGATACCGCGGATGCGGTGCGTGAGCATGGCGCTGATATGGGCATTGCGTTCGACGGTGATTTCGATCGCTGCTTCCTGTTCGATGAAAAAGGCGATTTCATCGAGGGCTATTACATCGTCGGCCTGCTGGCGGAAGCCTTCCTACAGAAGCAGCCAGGGGCGAAGATCATCCACGATCCGCGTCTGAGCTGGAACACCATCGATGTGGTCACCGAGGCCGGGGGCGTGCCTGTGATGTCAAAAACCGGCCATGCTTTCATTAAGGAACGCATGCGTGCGGAAGACGCCATTTATGGCGGAGAGATGAGCGCTCACCACTATTTCCGTGATTTTGCTTATTGTGACAGCGGCATGATTCCGTGGTTGCTGGTCGCTGAGTTGGTCAGCGTGAAGGGACAAACTCTGGGGCAGTTGGTACAGGACCGCATTGCTGCTTACCCGTCCTCCGGTGAGATCAATATCAAATTGGCCCAGCCGGTAGTGTCCATTGAAAGCGTCAAACAACACTATTTGTCGCAGGCTGGCGAGGTGGACTACACCGATGGCATCAGCATGGCATTCGCAGACTGGCGTTTCAATCTGCGTTCCTCCAATACGGAGCCGGTGGTGCGTCTTAATGTCGAGTCGCGTGCCGATATTGCGCTGATGAAAGAGAAAACCGACGAAATTCTTTCGCTGCTTGCTGCAAAGATTTAACGCTTAGCATATTGAAGAGTCTAGGATGAGGGCGGCTTTTGCCGCTCTCTCTTCATGGTGCGCTCAGAAGGTTGTATGATGCATCCATTATCAATGGGGGTGTTTCTGTCTAACCAAGGGTGTTACCGAAGTATAAGGGGTTGATATGACAATTCTAGTTACCGGTGGTGCCGGTTACATCGGATCCCACACCGTTTTATCTCTGTTGGAACGTGGCGAAGACGTTGTGGTGTTGGATAATTTGTCCAACGCATCTGCGGAGTCATTGCAGCGGGTGGAGAAACTAGCGGGGAAAGCAGCGGTGTTCTATCAGGGAGATGTTCAGGATGCCGAATGCCTGCATCGCATCTTTGGTGCGCATGAGATCACTGCCGTGATCCACTTCGCCGGCCTCAAGGCTGTCGGAGAGTCAACGCGCAAACCGCTCGAGTATTATCAAAATAACGTCACCGGCACGCTGGTGCTGTTGGATGCCATGCGCCGTGCCGGCGTACATGATTTTATCTTCAGTTCCTCCGCCACCGTGTATGGCGCCAATTCGCCGGTGCCTTATGTAGAGACCACGCCGATCGGCGGCACGACCAGTCCTTATGGCACGTCTAAGCTGATGGTGGAGCAGATCCTGCAGGATTTCGCCAAGGCTGAATCGGAGTTTTCGATTATCGCGTTGCGTTATTTCAATCCGGTAGGGGCGCATGAGTCCGGTCTGATAGGCGAAGATCCGAACGGCATTCCCAATAACCTGCTGCCTTACATCTCACAGGTGGCGATCGGTAAGCTGGATAAACTGGGGATTTTCGGTGGCGATTACCCGACGAAAGACGGCACGGGTGAGCGTGACTACATTCATGTCATGGATCTGGCTGAAGGGCATCTTAAAGCGATGGATCATCTGGCGAAGATCAACGGTTTCAAGGCCTATAACCTGGGGGCTGGCGTAGGGCACTCGGTACTGGCGATGGTTCAGGCGTTTGAGAAAGCGTCAGGCGTAACGATCCCCTATCAAATCTTGCCGCGCCGTGAAGGCGATCTGCCTGCGTTTTGGGCGAACGCCGATCTGGCCTATCAGGAATTGGGGTGGAAGGTTCGCCGCAGTATCGATGACATGATGCGCGACACCTGGAACTGGCAGAAGAAGAATCCTAAGGGTTTCCAGCACTGATCCTGCAATTGAGCCCCGCCCTTTGTCAGAAAGGATAAAGGGCGGCGGTCTAAACGTCCATTGGGCAATCAGTAAGTAATACTTGATAAATTGTAACCAGCCACTTAGAAAACACGGCAAGACTTCCTGCTAAATTTCCTATATTTCATTTTAAAACCATTGAGTTAAATTTAATCTTTGAACAAGATCCACACAGATTCAGCGTATTTTTTTACGTTACGGTGTCGGATGTTTTGGCAAATTGTGCTAGTCTCTCAGACCTTCGCGGACCCTATATTATTTCTGTCATATGCACGCGAGTTTGTTTAAGGTTCGTTCAAAAAGACCTCAAACGTGAAGTGTAAACTCGGTGGCGACGCGTGTTTATAAGCATAATTCGAGGTCTCTGGTAACGTTTTTTGTGAGTAAATTTCTAATGAAAGTGATAGAGACGCAGGTTGAAGGTGTAAAGCTGATCGAACCCAAAGTGTTTGGCGACCAGCGTGGTTTTTTCTTGGAAACGTTCCAAAAAAGTCGATACCAGGAGTTGCTCGGCATTGATGCGGAATTCGTACAGGATAACCACTCCCGTTCAGCACGTGGCGTCTTGCGGGGATTGCATTTTCAAACGGCAAAACCGCAAGGTAAGTTGGTGAGGGTAGTTCGCGGCGAGGTCTACGATGTGGTCGTCGATATTCGTTCTGATTCTCCGACGTTCAAAAAATGGGTTGGCGTCTACTTGTCTGAAGAGAACAAAAACCAGCTTTGGGTACCGCCTGGTCTCGCCCATGGTTTTGTCGTAGTTTCGGACTCGGCTGATTTTGAATATAAATGCACTGATTACTATGATCCAAGTAATGAAGGTTGCCTGCTGTGGAACGATCCGGAAGTAGGTGTCGAATGGCCAATCAGCGAGCCGCTGTTGTCGCCAAAGGATCTGCAGGGAAAACTGTTTAGAGAGCTTTTTTAATGCGTGTACTTTTGACTGGTGCTGCGGGGCAGTTGGGACGCTGTATTATCGATCGTTTCCCTGCCAATTGGACCCTGATGGCGATGGACAGCCAGCAATTGGATATCGCGGACTCCGCCGCCGTTTCGGCAGCGGTTGAACAGCTAGCGCCGGATGCCATTATCAATGCTGCAGCTTATACTGCGGTGGATAAAGCGGAATCGGAGCCTGAAAAGGCTAGGGCGATCAATGCGCTCGGCCCAGGATTCCTGGCTGCGGCAGCGGCAAAGTTAGACATTCCTTTCATACATATCTCGACCGATTACGTCTTTGACGGTACTTCATCGAAACCGTATTGTGAAGAGACGCCATGTTCACCCAAGAGCGTTTACGGGCAAACGAAACTCGAAGGTGAGCGTGCGGCTTTGCTGGCAAACCCCAAAACCGTCGTGATCAGAACGGCCTGGGTTTTCAGCGAGTACGGCAACAACTTCGTGAAAACCATGCTGCGAGTCGGTGCACAGAGAGGGGAATTGGGTGTGGTGAGCGACCAGTTCGGTTGCCCTACCTATGCGGGAGACATTGCAGCGACGGCTATCGCTATGCTGTCCCATCCTCGATTACCTTACGGTATCTATCATTACTGCGGCGATAATGCGGTTTCATGGTTCGATTTTGCTTGCGCTATCTTCCGGGAGGCGGAGAGATCAGCATGTTATCCGCATAAGGTGAGTGTCAAACCTATCGCAACCCATGAATATCCAACGCCTGCATCCAGGCCTGCTTATTCGATTCTGAGCACCAGCAAGATTTGTGCGCTGGATCTGAAGCCTAGCCCATGGGAACAGCAACTTAAAAGTGTGCTCCAGAAGATATTATCTCAGTGATGATCCTTCAAATGGATAAGATTAAAGGGGATAATGCTATCCCCTTTGACGTTTTTGCATGGTGATGAAACGTTATCATCGCTTATGGGCCTGACGTTCAGTCTTTCAACCACCCTAATGGCATGACTTTGTGACTGCGGTAAATTACGGGTTTAGGAACTAGATACAGCATGGCTGTAGACCAAGAAAAATCTCAATTTCAGATCGTTGCATCTATCGTTTTATTCAACCACAGCTATGAGCAGGTGGCGTGCACTTTGACGTCTCTTTTGGCCGAGCGCTGCGTTGATAAGATTGTTTTGGTCAATAACGGCGGTGCCGATTGGGCCGATGCTTTGGATAATGACCGTATCAGCTACATCTCTGCTGAGGGAAATGGCGGATTTGGCCACGGACATAACCTGGCAATGAGCCGCTACCTGGACTCCTGTGAGTATTTTTTGATCTGTAACCCGGATATCAGTTTTGAGATGGGGGCATTGGCGAGTTTGTATCAGTTCGCCAGCGAAGGGAAACATCAGTTTGTCTCTCCACGGATACATTATAGCGACGGCCGTTTTCAATACAGTTGCCGATTGCTGCCGACGCCGGCGAATTTGCTGTTGCGCCGCTTTATTCCCCGTTTAGGCGCTAAGATGGATGCGGCTTATGAGCTGCAGGCTGCGGATTATGATTCAACGTTTGCCGTGCCGACCGTGTCGGGGTGCTTCATGTTGATTGCGTCCCCGTTGTTGAAAAAGCTGGAAGGGTTTGACGAACGCTTTTTCATGTACATGGAAGATGTCGATCTCTGTCGCAGGGCTTTATCGCACAGCGATATCATCTACTTTTCGGGGGCGCTGATCACGCATGTCTTTGGCAAAGGGTCCTATAAAAATCTGGTGTTGCTGGGTCATCATGTGCGCTCTGCTGTCGCCTACTTTTGCAAGTGGGGATGGTTTTTTGATCGTCAGCGCCGGCAGTATAACCAGCAATGCTTAAAGAGCATTCCTATGAAAGAAAACGGTCGCAAGCGGTAGCATACGCCGCGAGAAGAAGTGTAAAGACGGTATGTCAAAAGTATTAAGGTATTGATTATGAATATTTTTAATGAGTTTATGGCGGTGACGCATGCTGTCGTGATCACACCGGGGGTAGGGGAATGAACAATCCGCATAAAAATCAACCAATATCGCCACTCTCCTTGGTGCGTAACATATGGGGTTACAAGCAGCTGATTCTGCAGATGACCAAACGCGAAGTGATTGGTCGCTACAAAGGTTCTGCGATGGGGCTAGCCTGGTCATTTTTAAACCCTTTGTTTATGCTCGTTGTCTATACTTTCGTCTTTTCAGTCGTCTTTAAAGCTCGCTGGTCCGTCGGCGGGGACGAAAGCCGCACTCAGTTTGCCGTGATCCTCTTTGTCGGCATGATTGTGCATGGCTTTTTTGCTGAAGTGGTGAACCGTGCGCCGCAGATCATTTTAGGAAATACCAACTACGTGAAGAAAGTGGTGTTTCCTTTGGAAACCCTGCCGGTGATCAGCCTGTGCGCTGCCCTGTTCCACACCTTGATCAGCCTGCTGGTTTTGCTCTGTGCCTTTTTCCTGTTCAACGGCTATTTGCACTGGACGTTGGTATTTACCCCGCTGGTTTTCTTGCCGTTGGTTATTTTTTGCCTCGGTTTGGGATGGATCCTGGCCTCCCTTGGGGTCTTTATCCGCGATGTCGGCCAAACTACGGTGATCATTACCACCGTAATGATGTTTTTGTCCCCGGTCTTCTTCCCAATCACTGCGTTGCCGGAGAAGTATCGGATTTGGATTATGCTCAATCCTCTAACATTCATTATCGAGCAGGCGCGTAATATTTTGATCTGGGGTCAGATGCCTAACTGGAACGGGCTGGCAGTTTACACGCTGGCCGCGATGTTAGTAGCTTGGCTGGGTTATGCCTTCTTCCAGAAAACCAGAAAGGGGTTTGCAGATGTCCTCTAACGATGTTGCGATTCAGGTTAGCAATTTAAGCAAGTGCTACCAAATCTACTCTCGTCCGCGCGACCGTCTGAAGCAGTTCTTCGCCCCTAAACTGCAGCGCGTAGCGAGGAAAGAGAGCCGTACGTATTTCCGTGAGTTTTGGGCCCTCAGAGATGTGTCCTTCACGATAAACCGCGGCGAGACCGTCGGCATTATCGGCAGAAATGGGGCGGGCAAGTCCACGCTGCTTCAGATGATATGCGGTACGCTGACACCGACGACCGGTGACATTAGCGTCAACGGTCGAATCGCTGCCTTGCTGGAGCTGGGGGCGGGGTTTAATCCTGAGTTTACCGGGCGAGACAATGTCTACCTTAACGGTAGCGTCTTGGGATTAAGCAAGGCTGAGATCGACTGCAAGTTTCAAAGCATTCTCGATTTCGCGGATATTGGCGAGTTTATCGATCAGCCGGTAAAAACCTACTCCAGCGGGATGTATGTGCGGTTAGCGTTTGCAGTGCAAGCCTGTATTGATCCGGAGATTTTGATCGTCGATGAAGCGCTGGCGGTAGGGGACATCGGCTTCCAGTATAAATGCTTTAAAAGGATGGAGGCGCTGAAAAAGCAGGGCACTACCATTATTATGGTGACTCATTCAACAGGCAGCATTCTGGAATATGCCGATCGCTGTCTGGTTATGAGCGATGGCCAATTGATCGGCGATACGACGGACGTTCTGGCTGCGGTGTTGGCCTATGAAAAGGGCATGCTGCTTTCCGAAAAAAAACAGGAGCCAGTTGTCTCTTCCTCTGTTGATTCTTCCGCCAGGTATGGAATTGAAGATCTCCGCGCACTGCAACAAGCGTCGGTCAATACAGAAGTGGATGAAAAACGCTTTGGTAGCGCACGGGCGATTATCGAGTCGTTCTCGGTCATCAAAGGCGATGGCACGCCGCTGGCTGACAAGCCTTTAGTCAAATCAGGTGAAGAGTTGTACTTTAACTTTACTCTGGCGGCTTCAGAGACGATCAGTGATGTTGTTTTGGGGATCTCGATTTCTCGTGCTCAGGGGGGGGACATTTGGGGGGATAACAATATCGGCGCCGGGCACCCTCTGACACTGCAACCGGGTGTACAAACGTTGAAATACAAAGTCAAGTTGCCAATCAACGCCGGCGATTATCTGATCCACTGCGGTCTGGCTTGTTTTAATAATGGCGAGAGGGAAGAGCTCGATCAGCGTAGGCCGATCGGGAAAATTAAGTACTGGTCCTCACGAGAGCTCGGCGGAGTGATCCATGCTCCAATCCAAATCGTTGCCGACGGGGTGTCATAATGATCAGCGTTTTCTTGCCGGCTTACCCCTTTAGAGGCGTCAAAGCGCCCTATTTGTGGTTTTTCTATCGCGTTTTGAGCTCGATGAAAGAGCCCGTTTATTTCATGATGGGCAACGATTACCTGTGTTCTCTTGAGCAATGGGAAAGTGAGAATCGTTGGGAGCTTGAGGACGACTCGCAAAAGCGTCTGGGCTTCCAATTGCCAGACCTGAACCTGCTGAGTGATAAACATAAGGTCAGTGTGATTGATGAGTCTTTTTTCAGTCACTACATGGAAAAATGCTTTAACAACCCCGATGCGCTCTTTAAGAAGTTCATCACTGAAGTGATTCCTGAGCTTGAGGCGGTCCTGTTTGCTGCGCTAAGCCAGGAAAGCCACATCGAGTGCGTATTGACATGGTGTAATTGCCCCTCCTTAAATGCGGCAGCGAAAAGAAGAAATATTAAAGTCGTCAACCTTGAGTTAGGGCCATTGCGTTCGCCAGAGTATTTGTCGACCGCTTATTTTGACTTTAGCGGGGTAAACGGCAATACGGAGGCGGAAAGACGCTACTTGAGTAGCGATTACCGTTTCAATATGAACGCTCAAGTGGCGCAACTCCGCGAGTTTTTTGCAGATTCGCCCCCGGCGATGCCAAGTGTGCTTCAAGATGATGAAGACCGAGCGGAAGACAAGTTTGATGTCGGTATTGCGCTGCAGGTTGAAAATGATTCCAATATCATCGCGTTCAGCAACTCTTTCAATAATCAGTCATTGCTGGACTATGCCGAGTTCACTTTCCCTGGGAGACGCCTGGTTCGTAGCCACCCTGGCAGTCGCTTCACCTTGCAGGCAGGACACGATGTTATCGACCATTCGGCAAACAGCATCGGCTTTATCCATCGTTGCAAACATATTCTGACGATTAACTCAAGTGTGGGTCTGGAGGCGATGTTGTTGGACGTCCCCGTGACCGTGTTGGGTGATTGTTCATACGCGTTCTGTAATGTCGCCAATCAGACAGAGAAGGTAAAGCGCCTTGCCTTCTACCTGTTCTCCTATTTGGTGCCTTTTGAATTATTGTTTGATATCAACTATATTCGTTTCCGGCTTTCCTCTCCTGATGAAGCGGAAATAATAACGAAACACGTCAATTATTATATTACCCGTGGTGATGGCATGCGTGATGCGGAAATGGAAAAAAAGGCCTCTTCCATTATCGAAGATGGAAGTGTTGAAAGGACTGTTTGTACCTTAATGAATACAATTGAAGATTTGAACTCGGCATTGGCAGCCAAACAGGCTGAGATCGGCGTTCTGGAAGAAAAAGTCGGTGAGTTGGAGGCTACGGTCAGTGAGCAATCCGAAGAGATCATCGTCGACGTCGTAGTCCCTGTTTATGGTGGGTTGGAAGAGACTCAGGAATGTATTGAGTCCGCCCTGGCGACTTTGCCGCACTGGGCTCAGCTGGTGGTTATCAACGATGCTTCCCCGGAGCCTGAACTGACTCAGTGGCTACGGGATCGGGCCGAGACGGCGCGTTTCAAACTACTTGAAAACGAGCAAAACCTGGGTTTTGTAGCAACGGTGAACCGTGGCATGAAGCTCAATCCAAAGCGGGATGTCTTGTTACTCAACAGCGATGTTGAAGTCGCTAATGATTGGCTGGAGCGTATTCGCGAAGCGGCTTATTCACGTAGCCGAGTCGGTAGTATTACTCCATTCTCAAACAATGCGACCATTTGCAGCTTCCCTAATTTCTGTGAAGACAATGAACTCTTTATGGGAATGAACGTACAGCAACTGGACGATCAGTTCTCGACTTATGGTAGAGAAAACAACCTGGTGGAAGTGCCGACCGGTGTAGGCTTCTGCATGTATATCCGTCGGGATTGTTTGAATGAAGTGGGGTATTTCGACGTCGAAACCTTTGGCCGTGGTTACGGCGAGGAAAACGACTGGTGTCAGCGTGCGGCAAAAGCCGGATGGCCTAACTTCCATCAGCTCAACGTCTTTGTCTACCACAAAGGCGGCGTTAGCTTTGCCGGTGAACAGAACCCGCGCAAAATGCGAGCGCTGGAGCTGTTGAACGAACTCCATCCGAACTACACGAAAGATGTGATGGACTTCATTGCACACGATCCGGCAAAAAAAGCGCGTCAACAGATGCTGCTGCGTATTTTGGCCAAGAAAGACGTCAGCAAAGTCTTGCTGGTCTCTCATAAGATGGGCGGGGGAGTTACCCAACATTTACATGAGTTGGTCAAGTTTTATAAAGATAAGGCGCATTTCCTGCTGTTAACTCCGGAAGAGGAAGGGCGCAGCGTTGCGTTGTCGTTAAATACGAACGAGGCAGTGTACCGCGAGAAGTTCATTATTGATGTCGCTCATGGTTATGACACGCTGGTTAACTTGCTGCGCTTTATTGGCGTTGGGCACATTCATTTCCATCATATGATCGGCGTTGCCGATAAAATTGGCGAGTTGAAAAATAGCTTGTCATGCACCTATGACATTACGATTCACGACTATTATTTCGTGAACGCGAACCCGACGTTGACCGATAAAAACGGCATCTTTGCCGGTGATGTTATCGCTATCCGCGATAAACTTTGCAGTGAACACTACCCGATTCCGGGGGGGATGTCAGCGGAACAATGGCGGGCTAAACTGCTGCCATGGATCGAAAACGCCGAGCGAGTTATTTTCCCTTCTGCCGATACGCAAGTCCGCTTTATGCGCGATTTTCCGAGTTGCGCACAAAAGAGTGTGATTGCCTGGCATCCGGATTACGAAGTTGCCGTTCCTTATCCTGAAGTTAAGTCCACCTACCAGGCGGGGCAGAAGCTGAAGGTGCTTGTGTTGGGTGCGATCAGCCGTGAAAAAGGCGCATTGATGCTGGATGAAGTCGCTAATGACTTGAAACACGAAGATATCGAGTTTCATCTATTAGGCTACGCTTTCCGTCCCTTGTGCGATGCCGTCAAAGGCCATGGCGCTTATTCAAGCCGCGATCTGCAGCAGAAACTGGATGAGATCAAGCCGGACGTCATTTGGTACCCGGCTCAATGGCCTGAAACTTATAGCTATACGCTCAGTATCGCGCTCGAATATGGTATTCCCGTTGTCGTTCCGAACATTGGCGCTTTCGGCGAGCGTGTTGTCGGCCGTCGTGATAGCCGGGTGATAGCATGGGATACTTCCGCCAAGAAAATGTGCGAGCTCTGGCGTTCTTTGCGTACCGATCCGCAAGCTTTCTTTGCGGCTGCTGATGCGTCGGCAGTGCTGGATCTTTCTCACGCAGAACGCGTAGGGGACTTCTATCGGGACGGTTATCTGCAGACTGATTGGTTGCGGGAAAGCGAGTTGGGGCGTATCGATTATAAAGCCCTGCTGGCATCTGTTTACGCCTCTGCTTATGTAGAAGTTGTTGCCGTAACACCAGCCGCACCGCAAGGCCGTAAGGAGAAATTACTGGCCATTCTGTGGCGGCTAAGCAAGCACCCGGCGTTGGCCTGGGGCGTAAAATTAGTGCCTTACCGTTTGCAGCGTTATGTGAAGCGAATTCTGTCGCGCAGAGCGATCCATGAGATCATCGGCTAACGAGACAGAGAGTAAGTCTCTTGCATAAAAAACCGGCGCTATAGCGCCGGTTTTTTTATAGCAAAGAGAGCGAGAGGACGCTTCAACGGCGCGACTGGCACTACTTAATGGCCAGTTCATCCGTATTAATAGCAGATGTGGCCGACGGTATCGCTTTCTTGCGCAGGAAGCGTCTTTCCACTAGGTGCCAGGATAAAGCGCCGAGGAGCAGGGTCATTAAAGCGCTGAACAACATGCTGCTGTAAAAACCTAACGATGTATGGTTTATAACGATTTGCTGCACGGGGAACGCATAAATATATACGCCATAAGAGTAGTCAAACCGACCATAGATAAGTTTGTCCGTCAGCGAGACACCAATGATAATGACCAATGTAGGGATAATGAGGTAGCCTAAAACCCGCAACTCATAACTCCCTTTCAGTACATAAAGTAAAACGATACCTGAAATGAAGAGGGATTTCTTGGCGTTTCTATTATTCCAACTGCTTTCTGTTAATGCCATTAATGCACCGCAGAAGAAGGCGACGGCACGTGGTGTAAATAGTTGCAGCGAAATTGAATAAAAACCAAGTGTCGTTGGATTTGACAGGAAATAAATAGTTAGCGCCACCATGGAGAGCAGGACGACGAGTATTGGCTTGATATTTTTTGCGAAGCAAAAAGCGACGGCAAGAATAAGATAACAAGCGAACTCTAATGGCAGCGTCCAGAGACTGCCATTTATCGCGTTAGGATAAATGTAATGCTGGGCCATAGTGATTGGGTCAGCACCGCGCAAGGCGACCAGGTTAATCGCTGCAATCAACGATCTTTTAGTGAAGACACTTTCAGGTTGTAATGCTAAGCCTAAGGCGACGTATAAAACGAGGCTGCATACGACAAGTGCTGGGAATATTCGCTTTATTCTCTTTTCCATAAACGAGACAAAGCTCCCGCTTCTCATCCCTGACTGAGCGATCAGATACCCGGAAACGCCAAAGAATATGACAACGGCTAATCCGCCAAAGCTTTCAAAGCCCAGAAAAGAGGGCTCGGCTTTGCCACTCAAAGCAAAATGATGCGAATAAAGGACAAGGAATGCTGCAAAAATACGAATAACATCAAAACAGTTTTTTTGATGAGAATAGAGAGGCTTCATTTTCTTTTTTTACACAAAAAATGGGTTGCTGGATTTTAGTTCATCTCACTTCAAGTTTAAAGTTTTTCCCCTCATTGACTTCCCTTTTTGTCAGTGTGTGTAACAAAATGTGAACTCGCGTGCTATGAATTTGTGCTGTGATGTGACCTATCGCACCAATCACTACCCACCCGGCTCAATCCTGAGTTAACATGTGTGCCACATCACAAAACCTGCTGGCCGACGTTGCCGGCAGGGTCATCCTCAGACAGGAGTTCCTAAATGTCCAAGCAACAAATCGGCGTTGTCGGCATGGCGGTAATGGGCCGCAACCTCGCGCTGAACATCGAGAGCCGTGGTTACACCGTTTCCATTTTCAACCGTTCTGGCGACAAAACTGACGAAGTGATCGCTGAGAACCCGGGCAAGAATCTGGCGCCGTATTACACCGTTGAAGAGTTTGTTGAATCGCTGGAAAAACCGCGCCGCATCCTGCTGATGGTGAAAGCGGGCGAAGCAACGGATAAAACCATTGCCTCGCTGACTCCGCACCTGGACAAGGGCGATATCCTGATCGACGGCGGCAACACCTACTATCAGGACACCATCCGTCGTAACCGCGAACTGTCCGACCAGGGCTTCAACTTCATCGGCACCGGTGTTTCCGGCGGTGAAGAGGGCGCGCTGAAAGGGCCTTCCATCATGCCTGGCGGCCAGAAAGAAGCGTACGAGCTGGTGGCGCCAATCCTGGAGAAAATCGCGGCGGTCGCGGAAGGCGAGCCTTGCGTAACCTACATCGGCGCAGACGGTGCCGGCCACTATGTGAAGATGGTGCACAACGGCATCGAATACGGCGACATGCAGCTGATTGCTGAAGCCTATTCTCTGCTGAAGCAGGCGCTGAATCTGAGCAACGAACAGCTGGCCGAAACCTTCGCCGAGTGGAACAAGGGCGAGCTGAACAGCTACCTGATCGACATCACCAAAGACATCTTCACCAAGAAAGACGAAGAGGGTAAATACCTGGTCGATGTGATCCTGGACGAAGCTGCCAACAAAGGCACCGGCAAGTGGACCAGCCAGAGCTCGCTGGATCTGGGCGAACCGCTGTCGCTGATCACCGAGTCGGTGTTCGCACGCTACCTGTCCTCGCTGAAAGACCAGCGCGTTGCTGCCTCTAAAGTGCTGACCGGCCCGAAAGTGGCGCCGTTCACCGGCGACAAGGCCGAGTTCATCGAGAAAGTGCGTCGCGCGCTGTATCTGGGCAAGATCGTGTCCTACGCGCAGGGCTTCTCTCAGCTGAAAGCCGCGTCTAAAGAAAACAACTGGGATCTGCACTACGGCGAAATCGCCAAGATCTTCCGCGCCGGCTGCATCATTCGCGCCCAGTTCCTGCAGAAGATCACCGACGCCTATGCGGCGGACGCCGATATCGCCAACCTGTTGCTGGCACCATACTTCAAGCAAATCGCCGACGAGTACCAGCAGGCGCTGCGTGACGTGGTGGCCTACGCCGTACAGAACGGTATCCCTACGCCGACCTTCTCCGCCGCGATCGCCTACTACGACAGCTACCGCTCCGCAGTGCTGCCGGCGAACCTGATCCAGGCGCAGCGCGACTACTTCGGTGCGCATACCTACAAACGTATCGACAAGGAAGGCGTATTCCACACCGAATGGATGGAATAAGCCCGCTCGTTGAGCGATAAAAAAAGCCGCCGAGGTTAACGCCCGGCGGCTTTTTTATTGCGCGTAATTTAGCGTCACGCTTTTTTCTGATGCCGCTCGCGCAGCCGGCCGATCACCGCGCTCAGATCCAGATCCTGGTCCTGCAGCAGCACCAGCAGGTGATAGATCAGGTCCGAGGCTTCGTTGGTCAGCTCTTCGCGATCGTTGACCGTGGCGGCCAGCGCGGTTTCCACGCCTTCCTCCCCGACCTTCTGCGCGATGCGCTTGGTGCCGCTGGCGTACAGGCTGGCGGTGTACGAGCTGTCCGGGCTGGCGTGCTTGCGCTCCGCCAGTAGCTGTTCCAGCTGATAGAGGAACGTCCAGTCGCTGGTGGCCGGGTGGAAGCAGCTGCTGTTGCCCAGGTGGCAGGTCGGGCCGATCGGGTTGGCCAATACCAGCAGCGTGTCGTTATCGCAGTCCGGCGTGATGCTGACCACCTTGAGGAAGTGGCCGGAGCTTTCACCCTTGGTCCACAGGCGCTGCTTGGTGCGTGAGAAGAAGGTGACGTTGCCGCTCTGCTCGGTGGTCGCCAGCGCTTCCGGCGTCATGTAGCCCAGCATCAGCACTTCGCCGGAAACGGCGTGTTGCACGATGGCGGGCATCAGGCCGTCGGTTTTTTCCCAGTCCAGCTGGTTTCTCTGTTGTTCTGTCAGCACACGCGAATCTCCACGCCTTGTTCAACCAGGAACCTTTTCAGTTCGCCGATATTGATGATTTGTTTGTGGAACACCGACGCCGCCAGTGCGCCGTCGACGTCCGCATCGCGGAACGCCTCCAGGAAGTGTTCCATGGTGCCCGCGCCGCCGGAGGCGATCAGCGGCACCTTGCAGACTTCGCGCACCAGGCGCAGTTGCTGCAGATCGTAACCGTTGCGCACGCCGTCCTGGTTCATCATGTTCAGCACGATCTCGCCGGCGCCGCGGCGCTGCACTTCCTGCACCCAGTCGAGGGTTTCCCACTGGGTGATGCGGGTGCGGCTCTCATCGCCGGTATATTGGTTGACGTGATACTTGCTGGTTTCACTGTCAAACCAGGTATCGATGCCCACCACGATGCACTGTACGCCGAAGCGATCCGCCAGGCGGCTAATCAGGTCGGGGTCGGCCAGTGCCGGGGAGTTGATGGAAATCTTGTCGGCGCCGAAAGACAGGATCTGGCTGGCATCCTCGGCGCTTTTAATGCCGCCGGCGACGCAGAACGGAATATCAATCACCTCCGCCACGCGCGATACCCAGCTTTTGTCCACCACCCGGCCGTCGCTCGAGGCGGTGATATCGTAAAATACCAGCTCGTCCGCACCTTCTTGCGCATAGCGCTGCGCCAGCGGCACGATGTCGCCGATGATTTCGTGGTTGCGGAACTGCACGCCTTTCACCACTTGCCCGTCTTTAACATCCAGGCACGGGATTATCCGTTTTGCCAGCATGCGATCGCCTCCTCAACGCTAAATTTACCTTCCAGCAGGGCGCGCCCCACGATCACGCCGGCAACGCCGCTGCCGCGCAGCTGGGCGATGTCGTCCAGATTGCCGATGCCGCCCGAAGCCTGAAAGGCCACCTGCGGATAGCGGCGGCTAATCTCCTGATACAGCGCCACGTTGGAGCCGGCCAGCGTGCCATCGCGCGAAATGTCGGTGCACAGCACGTGCTTCAGGCCGTAGGGCAGGAACTGCTCCACCACCTGTTCCAGCGTGGCGTCGGAATCTTCCTGCCAGCCGCTGATGGCCACGCGTTTTACGCCCTGCGCATCGATGCGCACGTCCAGCGCCAGCACCAGTGCGTCGGCGCCATAGCGCTCGAACCAGCTTTGCACCAACTGCGGCTGTTTCACCGCGGTGGAGCCGATCACCACGCGCGTGGCGCCGGCCTCCAGCAGAGCGCTGACGTCCTGCTCGTTGCGGATGCCGCCGCCGACCTGCACCGGCACGTCAACCCCCGCCAGCAGTTTGCGCAGCAGCGGGATCTGGCGCGCGGCCGGATCCTTGGCACCGGTCAGATCGACCAGGTGCAGCACCTGCGCGCCCTGTTGTTGATAGTCCTGCAGGCGCAGCAGCGGATCGTTGCCGTAGTCGCGCTGTTGGCCGTAATCGCCCTGGTGCAAACGCACCACGTTGCCGTCGATCAAATCCAAAGCCGGAATAATCATGCTGCCTACATCTCCAGAAAGTTTTTCAACAGTTGCGCACCGGCCGCTCCAGAACGTTCTGGATGAAACTGCACGCCGAAGAAGTTGTCTTTTTGCACGGCGGCGGTGAAGGGCTCGCCGTAGTTCGCCTGAGCGATGGTGCTGGAGCATATCGGCATCGCATAGCTGTGAACGAAATAGAAGTAGGCACCGTCATCGATGCCGCGGAACAGATGGTGGCCCGCCTGCGCAGACACCTGGTTCCAGCCCATGTGCGGCAGCGGCAGGCCGAAGTCGGTCATCTGCTTCACCGGCGTATCGATGAGGCCGAGCGTGGTTACGCCGCCGTTCTCCTCGCTGCTGGTCGCCAGCAGCTGCATGCCGAGACAAATGCCCAGCACCGGCTGCGTGCAGGCCTTGATCAACTCGATCAGATCGCGCTCGCGCAGCTGATCCATCGCCGCCTGCGCGGTGCCGACGCCCGGCAGGAACAGCTTGTCGGCGCGCAGCACGATCTCCGGATCGCGGCTCACCTCCGGCTGATAACCCAGGCGCCGCACCGCGTAGGTGACGGAGGCCAGGTTGGCGCAGCCGGTATCCAAAATCACCACGTTCATCACAGCACTCCTTTCGAGCTCGGCAGGGTATTGCCTTCGACGCGGATCGCTTGGCGCAGCGTGCGGCCAAACACTTTGAACAGGCTCTCGACCCGGTGGTGGTCGTTTTTGCCCTTGGTCTTCAGGTGCAAAGTACAGCCCATGGTATAGGAGAGCGAACGGAAGAAGTGCTCGACCATTTCAGTGCTGAGATCGCCGACGCGCTGATAGTTGAACTCGGCCTTGTACTCCAGGTGCGGGCGGCCGGAGATATCCAGCGCGCAGCGCGCCAGGCATTCGTCCATCGGCAGCACGAAGCCGAAGCGGGCGATGCCGCGCTTGTCGCCCAGCGCCTTGTTCAGCGCTTCACCCAGCGCCAGACCGGTGTCCTCTACCGTGTGGTGATCGTCGATATACAGGTCGCCTTTGACGTCGATCTCCATGCGAAAGCCGCCGTGGGTGGCGATCTGATCCAGCATGTGGTCGAAGAAGCCGACGCCGGTTTTGATCTTGCTGCCGCCTTCGCGATCCAGCCAGACGTTGACGTCGATTTGCGTCTCTTTGGTTACGCGGTTAACCCGCGCGTGACGGTCGCGCAGGGTCAGCTGGCGCACGATCTCTTTCCAGCCCAGCACGCCGCGCTGGTAGCGCAGCCCCTGAATGCCCATGTTTTCCGCCAGCTGCACGTCGGTCGGCCGATCGCCGATCACGTAGCTGTGGGCGGCATCCAACACGCCGGGTTCGAGATATCCCTTCACCAGCGCGGTTTTCGGCTTGCGGCAGTCGCAGTTGTCCGCCGGCAGGTGCGGGCAGATCAGCACATCGGCGAACTGAATGCCCTGCGAGCTGAGGATCTGCATCATCAGGTTGTGCGGCGGATCGAAGGTTTCCTGCGGGAAACTGGCGGTGCCGAGCCCATCCTGATTGGTGATCATCACCAGCTGATACCCCGCCTGCTGTAGCGCCAGCAGAGAAGGGATCACGTCCGGCTCGAGCGCCAGTTTGTCCAGGCGGTCAACCTGGAAATCTTCCGGTGGCTCGGCGATCAGCGTGCCGTCACGATCGATAAAGAGGATTTTTTGGCTCACATTGGCTCCTGGCGAGTCTGGTTGGCGCCGGGCAGGGCGGACAAGGCGTCCACCACGCGTTGACATTCGTCGCGGGTGCCTATGGTGATGCGCAGGCAGCCGGACAACCCGGGCTGTTTGTTTTGGTCTCGTAAGATAATGCCCTGATCCCACAAGCTTTTAAACACATTACTTGAGGCGGTGAAGCGGGCCAGCAGGTAATTGCTGTCGCTGGCGAAAACCTGCTCGACGCAGGCGCATTTTTCCAGCTGTTGCTGCAGCCAGCTGCGGGTGGCTGCGATGTCGGTGACGCGCTGGCGCATGGTGCGGATGCCCTCTTCGCTCAGCGCCTGTGCGGCGATATCCGCCACCGGCGTCGAAAGCGGGTAAGGCGCGATCACCTTCAGCAGCAGGGCGATCAGATCTTCGTTGGCGAGCGTAAAGCCGCAGCGCAGGCCGGCCAGCGCAAAGGCTTTCGACAGCGTGCGCAGGATCGCCAGGTGCGGATAGTCGCTCAGCCAGCCGGCCACTGAAGCCTGCGGACAAAACTCGATATAGGCTTCGTCCACCGCGACGATCGCCTTGCCTTTGGCCAGCTCCAGCAGGCTGCGCAGAGAGTCCGGGTCGATCAGGTTGCCGGTCGGGTTGTTCGGGCTGCAGACGTAGATCAACTTCACGTTGTCCAGGCTGTCTGCGATGGCCGGCAGATCCAGCTGCCAGTCCTCTTTGGCGGCCACGGTACGGCGCTCCACGCCAAAGGTTTCGGCGCTGACGGCGTACATGCCGTAGGTCGGTGGGCAGAACAGAATGGCGTCTTTACCCGGCTCGCAGAAGGCGCGGATCAGCAGCTCAATGCCCTCGTCGGCGCCGCGGCTGACCAGCACCTGTTCTTTCTTCACCCCGGCGTAGGCGGCATAACGTTCGATCACCTGCGCCGGCTGGCACTCCGGATAGCGGTTGAAGGTTTGCGAGGTCAGCTGGAATTCCGGCGCGATCGGGTATTCGTTGGCGTTGAGCCACACATCGCCCTTACCGCCGAGGCGGCGCGCCGATTGATAAGGGGTCAGCTCGCGAACGTTGGCGCGCGCCAGTTTTTCGATGCTCATGCTTGCTCCTTCAGGGCGGCGACGCGCAGGGTCACGGCGTTTTTGTGGGCGATCAGCTGCTCGGCGGCAGCCAGCGTCTCGATGGTGGCGGCCAGGTTGCTGAAACCCTGCGGCGTCAGCTCCTGCACCGTCATGCGTTTTTGGAAGTCGGCCAGCCCCAGGCTGGAGCAGGTGGCGGTGTAGCCGTAGGTCGGCAGCACGTGGTTGGTGCCGGAGGCGTAATCGCCGGCGGACTCCGGCGACCAGTCGCCGAGGAACACCGAACCGGCGCTGGTGATGCCGTCCACCAACTCGCGTGCATTGCGGGTCTGAATGATCAGGTGCTCCGGGCCGTAGCGATTGCTGATTGTCACGCACTCTGCCAGATCGCGTGCCACGATCAGGCGGCTGCTTGCCAGCGCCTGGCGGGCGGTGTCGGCGCGCGGCAGCTCGGCCAACTGGCTTTCCACCGCTTCGGCCACCGCCTGCGCCATCGCCGCGTCCGGCGTCAGCAGGATCACCTGAGAATCCGGGCCGTGTTCGGCCTGCGACAGCAGATCCGAAGCGACGAACGCCGGGGTGGCGCCGGCGTCGGCGATCACCAGCACTTCCGAAGGGCCGGCCGGCATATCGATGGCCGCGCCGTCGAGGCGTTGGCTGATCTGCCGCTTGGCTTCGGTCACGAAGGCGTTGCCCGGTCCGAAGATCTTCGCCACGCGCGGCACGCTTTCGGTGCCGAACGCCAGGGCGGCGATCGCCTGCGCGCCCCCGACCTGAAACACTTCCTGCACGCCGCACAGCTGTGCCGCATACAGGATCTCATCGGCGATCGGCGGCGGCGAACACAGCACCACCCGGCGGCAACCGGCGATGCGCGCCGGCGTCGCCAGCATCAGCACGGTGGAGAACAGCGGCGCCGATCCGCCGGGAATATACAGGCCGACCGAGTCGATGGGGCGGGTCACCTGTTGGCAGCGCACGCCAGGCTGCGTTTCGACGTCTACCGGCGGCAACCGTTGCGCGTTGTGGAAGGTTTCCACGTTGGCGACGGCCACTGCCATCGCCTGTTTGATGTCATCGCCCAGTCGGGCGCAGGCGGCGGCGATCTGCTCGTCGCTGACGCGCAGCGCGGCGACCTGCGCCTTGTCGAAACGGGCGCTGTAGTCGCGCAGCGCCCGATCGCCGTTGGCCTTCACGTTGTCGAGGATCTCACTCACCGTGCGGGTGATGCTGTCGGAAGCGGCGATGGCCGGGCGCATCAGCAGCTCGGCCTGGCGTTCGGCACTGCACGTTGCCCAATCGATCGGCGTGTTGAAGGTCGACATGGCGTTACTCCATCATCTTTTCAATCGGCAGCACCAGAATCGAGCTGGCGCCGAGCGCTTTCAGTTTTTCCATGGTTTCCCAGAACAGGGTTTCGCTGCTGACCATGTGCATCGCCACGCGGTTCTGCGCACCGGCCAGCGGCAGAATGGTCGGGCGTTCGGCACCCGGCAGCAGCGCGACGATCTCGTCCAGCTTCTCGCTCGGCGCGTGCAGCATGATGTATTTGGATTCGCGCGCCTGGATCACGCCCTGAATACGGGTCATCAGGCGGTCGATCAGCTGCTGTTTGGCTTCCGGCATTTCGCCGTCGCGCTGGATAAGACAAGCTTTGGAGCGGTAGATCACCTCCACTTCGCGCAGGCCGTTGGCTTCCAGCGTGGCGCCGGTAGAGACCAGATCGCAGATGGCGTCGGCCAGACCGGCGCGCGGCGCCACCTCTACCGAGCCGTTCAACAGACAGGATTTGAAGCGCACGCCCTGTTTGTCGAGGTATTGCTTCAGCAGGTGCGGGTAAGAGGTGGCGATGCGGGCGTCCTGCAGGCTTTGCGGGCCGGCGTATTCGGCGTCGAGCGGGGTGGCCAGCGACAGGCGGCAGCCGCCGAAATCGAGGCGGCGCAGGGTGAAGTAACGCGGGTCTTCACCCTGGGCGCGGCGGCTGAGCAGCTCTTCTTCCAGCACGTTCTCGCCGATGATGCCCAGATCGACCACGCCGTCCATCACCAGGCCTGGAATGTCGTCGTCGCGCACGCGCAGGATGTCGATCGGCATGTTCTCGGCGAAGGCGATCAGACGCTGCTGCTGCAGGTTGATCTTGATGCCGCAGCGCGCCAGCAGCTCCTGGGATTCATCGCTCAGGCGGCCCGACTTCTGCATTGCGATCCGTAAACGTGTCTTGTCCAGCATGGTAACCTCTGTTTAATCTGTAATTTTATGAATTTATTGTAAAAACTATTCTTTTCTGTCTGTCCGGAGCCAAAAAAAAACCCTCGGAAGAAATCTTCCGAGGGCTCTCTCTTGCGTTCTGCGCGCCACTGGAAGATTAACAAACCGTCTTCCAGCACTCATCGCCTGAAAGACTAGTCAGGGTGATGGTGATGATGGTGGTTGAACTGAACGCGTGTCATGGTGTTTTCTCTCAGCAAAAGTCGGTAAAAAACCGTATGCCAATTAAGCTAAACTATCCGCTGTCCGCCGTGCAACTCTTTTTTGTCGTCATAAATTTAATTTATTGAAACAGGTTGGGTTATTAGCCATAGACGGCTTTACCTAACCTTAAGCCGGGCAGATTGTATCGCCGCGCGCAGTGGCGTAGCCTTAGAAGTAGAGCGCTGCATTCTTCAGGAGAGGAAGAGGATGAAAAAGGTAGCCATTATTGGCCTGGGTTGGTTGGGCATGCCGCTGGCGTTGTCGCTGATGGGCCGCGGGTACGATGTGGTCGGCAGCAAAACCACGCCGGACGGCGTCGAGGCCGCGCGTATGAGCGGTATCGAATGCTATCAGTTGGAGCTGACGCCGGAGTTGGTCTGCGATGCGGACGATCTGGAATCGCTGTTGCGCGTGGATGCGCTGGTGGTGACGCTGCCCGCGCGCCGCACCGTCGAAGGCAGCGAGAACTATTTCAATGCGGTGCGCATGCTGGTGGACAGCGCGATGGCCTTCGGCGTGCCGCGGGTAATCTTCACCAGTTCCACCTCGGTATACGGCGAAACGGCCGGCACGCTGCGCGAAGAGTCGCCGCTGCGGCCGGTCTCGCCGTCGGGCCGGGTCTTGGCCGAATTGGAACGTTGGCTGCATGAGTTGCCGAACACCTCGGTGGACATTCTGCGGCTGGCGGGGCTGGTGGGCGCCGATCGTCACCCCGGCCGCTTCCTGGCGGGCAAACTCGACGTGAAGGGCGGTTCGCAGGGGGTGAATCTGGTGCATCAGGACGACGTGATCGCCGCCATCCAACTGCTGCTGAAGCTGCCGAAGGGCGGCCATGTGTACAACCTGTGCGCACCGCGTCATCCGGCCAAACGCGAGTTCTATCCGGCGCTGGCCGAGCAGCTGCACCTGGAGCCGCCGCAATTCGCCGATGAAGCGGAGCAGGATGAGCGGCTGGTGGACGGCAATCGCATCTGCAATGAGCTGGGCTTCGAGTACCAGTATCCCGACCCGGCGCGCATGCCGGTCAGCTAAACGTCATCATGCCCCGCAAATGCGGGGTTTTTTTCGCCAGCGCGCACCAAATCCTCCAGCAGCGCGTTCAGCGCCTCGTCGGGCTCGACGGGGCGGCTGACCAGGCTGAGTACGGCGCGGTATGAGAGCGCCGCGCCGCCCAGCTGCCGCAGCAGCCCCTGTTCCACCCAGCGCGCCGCGTAGTGGGTGGGCAAATAGCCAAGACAGGTGCCGCTCAACACCAGATGGGCGACGCTCTCCATATGATGAGCCACCGCAGCCAGGTGGGGCGGCGCGATCGGGCATAACTGCTGCGCCAGCAGGTAGCCACGCTTAACCCAGCGCGCGTTTTCGATCTGCTCGCGTTCGGGGGTTTCCACTGCGAACAGCGGGTGATCCGCGCTGCAATAGATCGCCTGCGTCTCCTCCAGCCACGGCTGATAGCGCAGCGCCTCCAACTGCTGACCGAAGTAGCCGATGCCCAGATCGAGCTGCCGGTGCAGCAGCCCCTGTTCAATCTCGCTCGGTGAACAGATGCGGCACTGCAGCTGCACGTCCTGATGCCGGCGTTGAAAGTGTTTGATGGCCTGGCTGAACGGATTGCGCGGTAGCGAGACCAGATTATCTACCAGCCCAATCTGCAGATCGCCGGTCAGCAGGCCGTTCAGCGACTGGCTGACCCGGGTGAAGTCGCGGGCGGCGTTGAACAACGAGCGGCAGGCGATCAGCATGCGTTCACCCTTAGGCGTCAGCCGGAAGCCGGAGCGGCCGCGCTGGCACAGGCGAAAACCCAGCCGGGTTTCCAACGAAGCCAGGTGAGTGCTGATGGTGGACTGATTCATCATCAACGTTTCCTGCGCGGCGCTGACGCCCTGGGATTCCGCCACCGCAACAAACACCCGCAGCAGTTTCAGATCGATATCGCTTAGGTTGGTGAGCATCTGCCCCTCCGCAGAGCATCGGCCGGTTAACTCATTTTTAACATTGCGAAAATGGGTACGGCGCTGAAGATATGGCCTTCCTTATGGCATGAAGTTGAAATAAAAATCAATACTTCAATAGGTTAGTTACATCGCGTTTTTCGATGTTTACATGCAAAAGCGGGAATGGTAGTCGAGGCGGCCAACGGGGTAGTCTGCGAATGTTGCTTAAATGTTTCAATCTATCGCAGACTACGACAAGGAAACGCCATGCTGAACCAACCCCAAAGCGGCAACGACATGCCGCGCTTTGCCGGTATCCCCACCATGATGCGCCTGCCCGCCGCCGAACAGGCGCGCGGTCTGAACGCCGCCTTTGTCGGCATTCCGCTGGATATCGGCACCTCCAACCGCAGCGGTACCCGCTATGGTCCGCGCCAGATCCGCCAGGAGTCGGTAATGATCCGCCCCTACAACATGGGCACCGGCTCTGCCCCGTTTGAACGGCTGCAGGTGGCCGATCTGGGGGATGTCGCCATCAACCCCTACAGCCTGGCGGACAGCGTGCAGCGCATCGAGGCGGCTTATCACGAGATCCTGGCGCACGGTTGTACGCCGTTGACGCTCGGCGGCGATCACACCCTGACGCTGCCGGTGCTGCGCGCCATTGCCCGTCGGCATGGCCCGGTGGGGCTGATCCACGTCGATGCGCATTCCGACACCAACGAGGAGATGTTCGGCGAGCGGCTGGCGCACGGCACCACCTTCCGCCGTGCGTTTGAGGAAGGACTCTTGGCGCCGGAAAAGGTGGTGCAGATCGGTCTGCGCGGCAGCGGCTATGCGGCCGACGACTTCGACTGGTCGCGTCGCCAGGGCTTCCGCGTCGTGCCGGCCGAAGCCTGTTGGCACCGGTCGCTGACGCCGCTGATGGCCGAGATCCGCGAACAGATGGGCGACGCGCCGGTTTACCTCAGCTTCGATATCGACGGGCTGGATCCGGCCTTTGCACCGGGCACTGGTACGCCGGAGGTCGGCGGGCTGTCGGTCTGGCAGGGGCTGGAGATCGTGCGCGGCTGCCATGGGCTGAACCTGATCGGCGGCGATGTCGTGGAGGTGTCGCCGCCTTACGATCGCTCCGGCAACACCGCGCTGCTGGCGGCCAACCTGCTGTTTGAAATGCTGTGCGTGCTGCCGGTCCGCTGAGGCCGGCGCACTGACCCTACCGGCGGAGCGGTTGCGTCGGGCCCCCTGATAACAATAACAACGGTGTGGAGGTACCCATGAATCTCGATCTGCTGGTTGTGGTGTTTTACTTTCTGGTGATAGGCGCGGTGGGGTGGATGGGCATTCGCCGCGCCAATTCCAAAGAGGCGTATCTGGTCGCCGGGCGCAACCTGGGGCCAGGACTGTATCTGGGCACGCTGTCGGCGGTGGTGCTCGGCGGCGCGTCGACCATCGGCAGCGTCAAACTCGGCTACACCTACGGCATCTCCGGCGTCTGGCTGTGCGGCGCGCTCGGGCTGGGCATCGTGGTGCTGAGCCTGGTGCTGGCCAAGCCGCTGCTCAAGCTGAAGCTATATACCGTCAGCCAGGTGCTGTCGCGGCGCTATCATCCGGCGGCGCGCGTCACCAGCGGCGCGATCATGCTGGCATATGACCTGATGGTGGCGGTGACTTCGATCATCGCCATCGGCAGCGTGATGCAGGTGATGTTCGGCCTGTCGTTCGCCGCGTCGATTCTGCTCGGCGGCGGGCTGGTGGTGCTGTATTCGACGCTGGGCGGTATGTGGTCGCTGACGCTGACCGACATCATTCAGTTCATCATCATGACCGTCGGCATGATGCTGGTGCTGATGCCGATGAGCATCGTCAAGGCCGGCGGCTGGGAAGCGTTCGCCAGCCAACTGCCCGCCGGTTACTATCAGCTGTCGTCGATTGGGCTGGACACCATTCTGGTGTTCTTCCTGATCTACTTCTTCGGCATTCTGATCGGCCAGGACATCTGGCAGCGGGTGTTCACCGCCCGCAGCGCCAACGTGGCGCGCTTCGCCGGGCTGGGGGCGGGCGTCTACTGCGTGCTGTACGGCGTGACCGGCGCGCTGATCGGCATGGCCGGCAAGATCGTGCTGCCGTCGCTCAGCAATACCGATGGCGCCTTTGCCGCCATCGCGCAAGCGGTGTTGCCGGTCGGCGTCAGCGGGCTGGTGGCCGCGGCGGCACTGGCGGCGCTGATGTCCACCGCCAGCGCCTGCCTGCTGGCGTCCTCCACCATCGCGCTGGAAGACGTGCTGCCGGCCATTCGCCGCAAACCGTCCGGCGGGCTGGCCGCCGGGCGCTTTGCCACGCTTTTCATGGGTGCGGTCATGCTGGGGCTGGCGTTTGTGGTGCGCGACGTGCTGGCGGCGCTGACGCTGGCTTATAACCTGCTGGTGGGCGGCATGCTGATCCCGCTGGTGGGGGCGATCTTCTGGCCGCGTGCCACCAGCGTCGGCGCCATCGCCAGCATGCTGACCGGCAGCCTGTGTGTGGTGGGGCTGATGGTCTGGCATGGCATCGACGCCAACAGCCCGATCTACGGCGGCCTGTTGGGCGGCGGCGTCGCCTTCGTGCTGGGCAGCCTGCTGAGCCGCCCTGCGCCGCAGCTGCAGGCTCAAACTGAACGCTGAGGCGCGATCCGGGCTTTTATCACGGCGCCTTTACTGATTTACTGAAGAGCAGGGCGCATCGCCGCCCTGTCGGTATAACGGTGAGGGTAAGGAGAAGGTGAGTCATGGGTAAAATCAGCGTCGCATGCTGCCAGTTAGCGCTGCGGGTAGGGGAAGCAGAGCATAATCGGGCGCTGTCCGCTCAGGCGATCCGTCATGCGACGCAGCGCGGCGCCAACGTCATCGTGCTGCCGGAGTTGGTGAACAGCGGTTATGTGTTTCGCGATAAGGCGGAGGCGCTGACGTTGGCCGAGGCCGACGACGGGCCAAGCGTCAGCTTGTGGGTTGCCCTGGCGTGCGAATGGGATGTGGCGATCGTCGCCGGTTTCTGCGAGCGGCTGCCCGATGGCGGGGTGGCCAACAGCGCGGCGTTGATCGATGCGCAAGGCGTGAGGGCGATTTATCGCAAGGTTCACCTGTGGCATGAGGAGAGCACGATCTTTACCCCCGGCGATCGGCCGCCGCCGGTCGTCGAGACGCGCTTTGGCCGGTTGGCGGTGATGATCTGCTACGATCTTGAATTCCCTGAGTGGGTGCGGCTGCCGGCGCTGGCCGGTGCTCAGCTGCTGTGCGCACCGGTCAACTGGCCGCTGGCGCCGCGCCCACAGGGCGAACGGCCGGCGGAGATGGTGAAGGCGCAGGCCAACGCCGCCGTCAATCGGCTGTTCATCGCGGTGTGCGATCGCTGCGCAACGGAACGCGGCGTCGAGTGGATCGGCGGCTCGGCGATCGTCGACGCCGACGGTTACCCGTTGACGCAGAGCCTGGCTGGCGAAGGCATGGTGCTGGCGGAAATGGATATCAGTACGGCTGATGACAAGCGCATCGGCCGCTACAATCATGTGCATTGCGATCGGCGGCCGCTACTGTATTGAAGCGGCGGGGCGGGCTGCCCCGCCGAGGTTTTTGGCCGACGGGAACCGCCGCTGTTTTGGCGCTTACAGCCAGCCTGATTTCTTCAGCTTCTGATACAGGAAAATGCAGCCGACGGCGGTCACTCCCAGCGTGGCGTGATAGGCCCACGGGAATTTCAGTTCCGGCATGTCGGCGAAGTTCATCCCGTACAGGCTGAAGATCACCGTCGGGATAGCCAAAATCGCCCCCCAGCCCGCCAGCCGTTTCACCACTTCGTTCTGTTTGACCGTCACCAGCGCCAGATTGACGTGCATGGCGTTGGTCAGCATTTCGCGCATGTCGTCGATGTTGCTGACCACCTGATGCGCATGATCCTGCACGTCGCGCACGTAGGCGCGCAGCTCTTTCGGGATCACTTCTTCGTGCAGACGGATCAGCTGGTTGCAGATTTCATCCATCGGCAGCGCGGCGTTGCGCAGCGCCAGCAGGTGGCGGCGCAGAGTATAGACGTTCTCAATCGCCGCCTGATCGAACTCCGACTGGAACATGTTGGCTTCGATGTTCTCGATGGTGCTCTCGAAGCGCGCCACCACACTGCGGTAGTTATCCACCACGAAGTCCAGCACCGAATAAAGCGCGAAGCCCGGCCCGCGGCACATCTGCTTGTGATTCTCTTCCGCCTTGGCGCGGATCGGCGCATAGCTGGGCGAAGCGCCGTGGCGCACCGTCACCAGAAAGTTTTTGCCGACGAAGAAGTGCGTCTCGCCGTATTCGATTTCGTCGTTCTCGCCCCATTGCGCGGTTTTCACCACGATGAACAGCGAGTCGCCATAGGTCTCCAGCTTCGGCCGCTGGTGTGCGCACAGCGCGTCTTCGATCGCCAGGTCATGCAGCCCGAACTCTTCCTGCACCTTGCGCATAAACGCCGGCTCCGGCTGCCGGAGCCCCAGCCAGATGAAAGTGTCCGGTTGTTTGACCACCTCGCTGATATCGTCGATGGTCACTTCGCCCAGACGTTGGCCGGCTTTGTACGCCACGCAGTTCACCACCATGCTTTTGCTGTCCATCGGTCCGTCCATTAATCAGTCAGGGTTTTGGTGAGAAAATAGCACTCATGTTCCACCGGATAATCTTTCAACGTCATTTGCAGTTGATAGCCGAGCTTTTCGTAAAACGGTCGTGCCTGGAAGCTGAAGGTGTCCAGACGGGCGTAGCGGCAGCCGCGCGCCTGCGCCTCTTGTTCGGCAGCGCGCATCAATCGGCCGCCGAGGCCGCTGCCGCGTTGGGAGTCCGCCACCCACAGCCACTCGACGCTCAGCCAGTTGCCCCAGGTTTCGGCGGTCAGCCCGCCGATCACCGTGCCGGACTCGTCGCGCGCATAGACGCTGAGCGGCTTGCGGTGACGGGCATCGATATGCGGCAGGTTGTAAGCGCGCAGGCCTTGCCTGATCGCATCAAGGGTTTGTTCGTCGATCGCGTCGGTAACGGTAATGTCCATTTTTCCTCCTGGGTGATGCGTTAACTTAAGCACACTACGGCTAAAAGGCAACCTGTTGAAATGTAATGTAAACGACCATTCCGACTGGGTGAGCTACACTAAACGGGTCATTTTATCCTCAGGAGGACGCCATGCCCCGATTGACTCTGCTGGCCGGGTTGCTGCTGTGCAGCGGCCTGCTGCACGCCGCGCCGACGGTCAGCCAACTGCAGGACGGCCTGGAACACCCGTGGTCGCTGGCCTTTTTGCCGGCGGAGCAAGCTCTGCTTATCACCGAACGGCCCGGCCGGCTGCGGCTGTGGCAGCAGGGCAAGGGCCTGTCGCCGCCGATCGCCGGCGTGCCGCAGGTCTACGCCGAGGGGCAGGGCGGCCTGCTGGAGGTGTTGCCGGCCCCCGACTTTAGCGCCAGTCGCCGGGTATATCTCAGCTTCGCCGAACCGGGCGAGGGCGGCAAAGCCGGTACGGCGGTCGGCTATGGCCGCCTAAGCGACGATGGCCGGCGGCTGGAAAACTTTAAGGTGATCTTCCGTCAGCAGCCCAAGCTGTCGGTCGGCAATCATTTTGGCGGCAAGCTGGCGTTCGACAGGCAGGGCTATCTGTTCATCGCGCTGGGTGAAAACAACCAGCGGCCGACGGCGCAAGAGACCGACAAACTGCAGGGCAAACTGGTGCGGCTGACCGCCGAAGGCGCGGTACCGCCGGATAACCCCTGGGTCGGCCAGGCCGGCAAACGGCCGGAGGTTTGGTCTTACGGCCACCGCAATCCGCAAGGGCTGGCGTTGAACCCGTGGAGCGGCGCGATCTGGGAACATGAGCACGGCCCGCGCGGCGGCGATGAGCTCAATATCCCGCTGCCGGGTAAAAACTACGGCTGGCCGCTGGCCACCTACGGCATCAACTATTCCGGCCAACCGATACCGGAGGCCAAAGGGGAACGGGTGCCCGGCACCGAACAGCCGCTGCACTACTGGCGAGTCTCGCCCGGCCTCAGCGGCATGGCGTTTTATGACGGCCAACGCTTCCCCGCCTGGCGGCACTCGCTGTTCATCGGCGCGCTGGCGCAAAAGGAACTGATTCGCCTGACGCTGGAGGGCGACCAGGTGGTGGCGGAAGAGCGGCTGTTGGGCGATCGCGGCGAACGCATCCGCGAGGTGCGCAGCGGGCCGGATGGCTACCTGTATCTGCTGACGGACGAACGGAATGGCAAGCTGCTGAAGGTCGGGGCGTCGTAGCGCCCCGCATCGATTAGGTGAGCGCGCTCATTACGCCGCGCTGGTAGGCTGGGCGAGCGCGCAGCTGCTGATACCAGCGCTCCATGTTCGGCCGTGAGCGACGGGCGATCGGCATTTCGAACCAGGCGTAGGCGAAGCTGCCGAGCGGAATATCGCCGAAGCCGAACGCTTCGCCGGAGAGGTAGGGCTGGCGCGCCAGCGTCTGTTCGATGACGTCGAAGTGTTTTTCCAGCGTGGCGATCGCCGCATCGATTTTCGCCATGTCGCGCAGCTCGGGCGCGGTACGCACCAGGCCCCAAAAGACGATGGTGAAGGCCGGGACGATGGTTGCGGTGGTCCAGTCCATCCATTTCTCGGCGGCGGCGCGCGCCTGCAGATCCTGCGGATAGAACGTCGCATCGCCGAATTTCGCCGCCAGGTAGCGCACGATGGTGTTGGATTCCCACAGTACGAAGTCATCGTCCTGCAGCAGCGGCACCAGGCCGTTCGGGTTCAGCGCGCGGTAGCTCTCTTCGTTTACCTTGCCGAACGCGCCGCCGGCGTTGATGTGGGTGAAGCTCAGCTCCAGTTCGGCGGCGCACCACAGCACCTTCCTGACGTTGTTCGAATTCTCACGACCCCAAATGGTCAGCATTGGATAGCTCCGTTAGCGGATTAAGGACCCTTAATACCTACGCCACAACGCGCTTTTTGTCACACCGCAGGGCACTTTTTGTCTGCCGTTCAGCGTTCCCAACGGCACACTTCCCAGCCGCGTTCCACCGCCAGCGCGTTCAACTCGCTGTCGGGGTTGATCACCGTGGCGCTGTCGACGAATTGCAGCATCGCCTTGTCGTTGAGGGAGTCGCTGTAGCCGTGGCTGTGCTCGAATTTCAGATGTGGATGCTGCGCCAGCCAGTGCTGCAGGCGGATCACCTTGCCCTGCTGATAGGTCATGGTGCCGTAAGTGTTGCCGGTAAAGCGGCCATCGCTGATTTCCACGCCAATCGCCAGCGCATCGTCGGCGCCGAGCTGTTCGGCTATCGGCGCCACCAGATGCTCGCCGGTGGCGGAGATCACCAGAATGCAGTCGCCGCGCTCGCGGTGCCACTGCAGGCGTTCACGGGCGGCGGGGTAGACGCGCGGCAGGATGTCGCGCCGGATGTAACGCTGCACCCAGCCGGCCACGGTTTGCACGCTCAGGCCGGTCAACGGCGCCAGCGTAGCCTGCATATAGTCCTCCATCGACAGCTTGCCCTGATAATAGAGCTGCATCAGCTGCTGCTCCTGCAGTTCAAGCTCCGCCGGCGCGAATCCCTGGCCGACCAGCCAGCGGATCCACAGGCTGGCGCTGTCATCGTCAATCAGGGTTTCATCCAGGTCGAATAAAGCTAAATCCATCAGTATTTCTCCGGCAGGCAGGGTATGAGGTCGTTTACAGGATAGCGGATAGCGCACGTCGCCAGCCAGCGGCGTCGGCGAAATTGCGCAGAGCATAAGAAACATTGATGACGCTTTTGCGACAGTTTGTTGAACGTTTGCATAACTTAGAACGCAACAATATTGGCCGCCCCGGCGAACGCGGTGCTAACTAGAAGACCAATGCAGCCACCCGCTGGGGGGAGTGACCATGTTGATTATTCGCCTGTATGGCAGCCCGATCGTGATCGGGGAAGACGAGGAACCGCAAGATGACGCACCTGACGACGCTGAAAACGCTGCCGCTGCTGGATCTTTCGCAGCTTGACGGCGATGCGCGCCAGCGGCGCGCCTTTCTTGACGATTTGCGCGCGGCGGCGCGCGACGTCGGTTTTTTCTATCTGCGTGGTCACGGCGTGGACGGCGCGTTGAATGCGCGGTTGCAGCACGCCGCGCGGCAATTTTTCGCCCTGCCGGAAGCCGACAAGCTGGCGGTGCAGATGGTGCGCTCACCGCATTTTCGCGGTTATAACCGGGCGGCGGCGGAGCTCACGCGCGGCCAGCCGGACTGGCGCGAGCAGTTCGATATCGGCGCCGAACGTCCGGCGCTGACGCTGGCTGACGACACCCCGCGTTGGGCGCGCCTGCAGGGGCCAAATCAGTGGCCGGCGGCGCTACCGGCGCTGAAACCGCTGCTGCTGCAGTGGCAGCAGGCGATGACCGCCATGTCGTTGCGGCTGCTGCGCGCTTTCGCGCTGGCGCTGTCGCTGCCGGAGCAGGCTTTCGATCGCTTGTACGGCGATAAGCCCAACGAACACATCAAACTGATTCGCTACCCGGGGCGGGACGCTACCGGCAGCGCACAGGGCGTCGGCGCACACAAGGACTCGGGTTTTCTCAGCTTCTTGCTGCAGGATGCGCAAAAAGGGCTGCAGGTGGAGGTCAGTGAGGGGCGATGGATAGACGCACAGCCGCGTGAAGACACTTTCGTGGTGAACATCGGCGAGCTGCTGGAACTGGCGACCAACGGTTATCTGCGCGCCACGGTGCACCGGGTGGAAACGCCGCCGGCGGGGCGTGACAGATTATCGATCGCGTTCTTCCTCGGCGCGCGTCTGGACGCGGTGGTGCCGCTGTATCAACTGCCGCCGCAGCTGGCGGCGCAGGCGCGCGGCCCGGCCAGCGATCCGCTCAACCCGCTGCTGCGCGATGTCGGTTACAACTACCTGAAAGGGCGCATCCGCTCCCACCCCGATGTAGCGCATCGCTTTTATCAGGACGTTATCGGCCTCTGAATATCAGGCATAAAAAAGCCCGGCGTGGCGGCCGGGCTGAGAGGTGCGCTGATGCAGCGGTTATTCCGCCAGCGCTTGCTGCAGATCGGCGATCAGATCTTCCACATCTTCAATCCCTACCGACAGGCGTACCAGCTGTGGCGTGATGCCGGTTTGCAGGCGCTGTTCCAGCGGAATGGAGGCGTGCGTCATGCTGAATGGCTGGCTGATCAGGCTTTCCACGCCGCCCAGGCTTTCCGCCAGGGTGAACAGGCGCGAACGCTTGATGACCCGGCGCGCATAGGCGTCGTCGCCTTTCAACCGTACCGAGATCATGCCGCCGAAGCGCGTCATCTGGCGCGCCGCCAGCTCGTGCTGCGGATGGCTCGGCAGGCCGGGATAGTAGACGTTTTCCACCTGCGGCTGGCTCTCTAGCCATTGAGCGATGCGCAGCGCGCTGTCGCTGTGGCGCTGCATGCGCAGCGCCAGGGTACGAATGCCGCGCAGCGTCAGGAAGCTGCTGAACGGATCGAGAATACCGCCGACCGCGTTTTGCAGGAAGCCGAGCTGTTCCGCCAGCGCCGGGTTATCGCCCACCGCCGCGACGCCGGCCACCACGTCGGAGTGGCCGTTGAGGTATTTGGTGGCGGAGTGCACCACCACGTCAAAGCCCAGATCCAGCGGGCGTTGCAGATACGGCGAGGCGAAGGTGTTGTCCGCCACGCTGATAAGTTGATGCTTTTTGGCGATCGCGGCGATGGCGCTCAGATCCGCCAGTTTCAGCAATGGGTTGGTCGGGGTTTCCACCCAGATCATTTTGGTATCCGGTTCGATCGCCTGTTCCAGCCCGGCGAGATCCGCCGGTGACACGTAGGTGACGCGCAGGCCGGCGGTGCGGCTGCGCACCTTTTCCAGCAGGCGATAGGTGCCGCCGTACAGGTCGTCCACCGCGATCAGGTGGCTGTCCTTGTCGAGCAGCTCCAGCACCGTGGAGCAGGCCGCCAGACCGGAGGCGAAGGCGTAACCGCGGCTGCCGCCTTCCAGTTCGGCGATGGCGCTTTCCAGCGCGGTGCGCGTCGGGTTGGCGCTGCGGGAATACTCATAGCCGGTATGCTCGCCCGGCGCCGGTTGGGCGTAGGTAGAGGTGGCGTAAATCGCCGGCATCACTGCGCCGGTCGCATCCGGGGTGTAACCGGCGTGAACGGTCAACGTATCAAACTTGGCCATAATGGGTCCTTATTAACGTAATTTTTGGCGCCAGGCGTTAAGCACGTCTGTGCGGGTAATCAGGCCGAGGAAGCGCTCGCCGTCGAGCACCACCGCGACGTGGCCATGGTTGAAGGTGGCCTGCAGTTCCTGATAGCCGGCTTCCTTTTGCAGCGTATTGACCCGCTTGGTCATCGCGCTGCTGGCCGGCAGGCTGAAGTGGGCGGCGTCGGCCTGGACGGCATTCAGCAGATCCCACTCATCGATCAAACCGACCACCCGATCGCCTTCCAGCACCGGCAGCTGCGAGATGTCGTACAGCCGCATGCGGGCGTGTACGATCGCCAGCGTGTCGTCCGGCGCGGCGGAAACGGCGGCGCCCTCGTCGTGGCGGTAGGCGATCAGATCGCGCAGATCGCCGTGCTGCGGCTTGCTCAGTAAGCCCTGTTCCAGCATCCAGTGATCGTTATACATTTTAGACAGATATTTGTTGCCGCTGTCGCAGACGAAGGTCACCACTCGCTTGGGTTCGGTCTGTGCGCGGCAGTAACGCAATGCGGCGGCCAGCAGGGTGCCGGTGGACGATCCTGCCAGCACGCCTTCCTTGCGCAGCAGGTCGCGCGCGGTGGTGAAGGCTTCGGCGTCGCCGATGCGGTAAGCGTTGCGCACCTGGTTAAAGTCGCTGAGCGGTGGGACGAAGTCTTCGCCGATGCCTTCCACCAGCCAACTGCCCGCTTCGCCGACTTGGCCGTTGTCGAGATAGTCCGCCAGAATAGAGCCGGCAGGGTCGGCCAGCACGAATTCCGTCTGCGGCGATACTTCGGCGAAATAGCGGCTCAGCCCGCCCAGCGTGCCGCCGGAACCGACGCCGACCACGATGGCGTCTACGTCATGATCCATCTGTCGCCACAGTTCGGGCGCCGTGGTGGTGGTATGGGCCGCCGGGTTGGCCGGATTATTGAACTGGTCGATATAAAAAGCGCCGGGGATCTCTTCCGCCAGGCGTTTAGCGTAATCCTGATAGTAAGCCGGATGCCCCTTGCCGACGTCCGAGCGGGTCAACAGCACTTCCACGCCCAGCGCGCGCAGGTGGAAGATCTTCTCGCGGCTCATCTTGTCCGGCACCACCAGCAGTAGCTTATAGCCTTTCAATGCTGCCACCAGCGCCAATCCCAGGCCGGTATTGCCAGCGGTGGCTTCGATGATGGTGCCGCCCGGCTGCAGTTTGCCGTCGCGCTCGGCCTGTTCGATCATCGACAGCGCCACGCGGTCTTTGATCGAACCGCCGGGGTTTTGATTCTCCAGCTTGACGAACAGCCGGCACGGGCCGGTATCGAACTGGGTCAGTTCCAGCATCGGGGTATTGCCAATCATCTCGATGACGGAATGGGGGATCGCCATGACTCATCTCCAGGATTATTCGGTATAAAAGTCTTTGTGTGGATGATAGCGCTGAGGATAAGCGCTTTAAAAAGAACAAATAACGGTTCTATATGCCATTATGGAATATATTAATCTTTTTTAGACGTATGGATGCGCAGATGTTTAGCGGTGCAGATGCTTGGCCGTGTAGCCGTGAGTGGGCGGAGAAATAGACGGTATGGCGCTTTTTTGAGCGATAAGCGGGGGCCTGCGTACAGTTATGTAAAAATGCTGAAAATTCACGCTAAACCCTGCAAAAATAAGATAAATCACATAAACTCACAGCAAGGGCATTTTCGGTGCGTTGCGTTACCCATTACGGGCGCCGCAGGGGGTTGCGGCCGGCACGCGCGCACCGGGCCACTCTCGCTGGTTGGCTTAAAACGTGAACATGTTTGAAAGTTAACGCTATTTCAATGGTTTGAATGGACACTCTGGCGACGTCATGATGAAAAAAAACTTATCCACTTCCCTGAAAAAACTGACCTTCAGCGTAGGCATCCTGTTGCTGGCCGCACCGGCCGTGCACGCGGCCGAGCCGCCGGCGCCGCCGCAGGTAGACGCCAAGGCCTTCATTCTGATGGATTACAACAGTGGCAAGGTGCTGACCGAAGGTAACTCCGACACCCGCCTCGATCCCGCCAGCCTGACCAAGATCATGTCCAGCTACGTGATCGGGCAGGCGATCAAGGCCGGCAAGATCAAGCCGGAAGACATGGTCACCGTCGGCAAAGACGCCTGGGCGCCCGGTAACCCGGCGCTGCGCGGTTCTTCGCTGATGTTCATCAAGCCGGGCGATCAGGTGCCGGTGCTGGAGCTGAACAAGGGCATCGTGATTCAGTCGGGCAACGACGCCAGCATCGCGTTGGCGGACTACGTGGCAGGCAGCCAGGATTCGTTCGTCGGCCTGATGAACAACTACGCCAAGTCTCTGGGCCTGCAGAATACCCACTTCCTGACGGTGCATGGCCTGGATGCGGAAGGGCAGTACAGCACCGCGCGCGACATGGCGCTGCTGAGCCAGGCGCTGATCCGCGACGTGCCGGACGAATACGCGCTGCATAAAGAGAAAGAGTTCACCTTTAACAAGATCCGCCAGATTAACCGCAACCGCCTGCTGTGGAGCAGCAACCTGAACGTCGACGGTATCAAGACCGGTTACACCAGCGGCGCCGGTCACAACCTGGTGGCGTCGGCCACCGACGGCCCGATGCGTCTGATCTCGGTCGTGCTGGGCGCGCCGAGCGATCGCGTGCGCTTCAGCGAAAGCGAAAAGCTGCTGACCTGGGGCTTCCGCTTCTATGAAACCGCAACGCCGATCAAGGCCGATAAACCGTTCGTTACCCAGAAGGTATGGTTCGGCGACGTCAGCGAAGTGCCGCTCGGCGTGGCGAAAGACGCCTCGGTCACCATTCCGAAAGGACAGATGAAAAACCTGAAGGCCAGCTACAAACTGACCCAACCGACGCTGGAAGCGCCGCTGGCGAAAAATCAGGTGGTCGGCACCATCGACTTCCAGCTGGACGGAAAAACCATCGAGCAGCACCCGCTGGTGGTGATGCAAGAGGTGAAAGAGGGCAACTTCTTCAGCCGCATCTGGGATATGGTGATGATGAAGCTGAGCCAGTGGTTCGGCGGGATCTTCGGCTAAATACCCTGATGTGAGGAGCGCGCCTCAGGCGCACGATCCTTGACCAAGCCGCAACGGAGACGTTGCGGCTTTTTTTTCGCGAGTTTCTGAGATGCGGGTGTTTAAAAGTAGTCCACCAGCATGGTGGCGCCGCTGGTAAAATCACCTTCCGCCAGGGAGACGGCGCTGTTTTTTACCGGCACCGCATCAAGCGTCGGTGGATTGGTGTAATCGATGTTCAGCGGTGTATTGATGGCGAAGGCCTTGCCGTTGGCCAACAGCTTGATGCCCAAGCCATTGACGCTGCTGGTTAACACGCTGCCGTCGAAGGCCGCCGCGCTGCCCATGATCTTCATTTTCAGCTGGCGGCTGTTATCCAGAAACTCGCATTTGATGCTGTAATCGATGCGTTGCATATAGCGAGTGCCGTCGATGCGCTTGATACCGACCTTGCCGAAGTCGATATCGATGGTGCGCCCGTCGTTGATCACGCAAGGCGGGGGCGCCACCACGGTGGCGGTGATGTTGACCTTGGTACCCTGGTCGGCGGCCTGAGCGGCGGCGCTCATCAGGCTTAGCGCCCACAGCAGAGCGCAGCTCTTTTTCCTCGTCATGTTCATCCTGGCTCCCGTCTCAAGGTGCGCTGAAAATCAGCGTGGCCGAACCCGACAGCGGGCCGGTGGCGATGCTGGTGTAAGGAACATTGTTCTTCACCGGCACAAAGGTCACGGTATCGTTGCCCAGACCGTTGACGATACGCGTTCTGAAGGCATTATTGGGCTTTACCACCGCGCCGTTGTACACCATGGCCACGCCGACGTTGGGGTTGCTGGTCTTGATAAAATCGCTGGAGAAACCGCTGGCGTCGCTGACCATGCGGATCAGAATATCCTGCGTCGCGCTCTGATCGTCGCATTGGTAGCTGAGTGCTTTGTCCTGTTTTATCTGGGCATCGCTGGCGCTCTGGGTCAGAAAGTCCTGGCGGATCTGGCCGAAGTCGACGTTAATTTGCTGACCGTTGTTGATGGTGCAGCTGGTGGTGACGAAGTAAGCGTCATTGTCGGCGATCAGGCGCCAGCGATAAACGCCGCACTGTGGGCAGCCAGGCTGATCGTTGGTCTGAATAAAGTTGATTTGGCCGATGACGTCGCCCTTATTCACCTTGATGTCCGGCGTTGGGAAACGGTTCAACACGATATAGACCCGGATGGCGACCGACTGGGTTTGCAGGTTGGTAAGGCTGAGTACGCTGATGCCTGATGGCACCGGGGAGTTGTAATCGCTGCCGTTGATGGTGGTGCCGCTGCCGATGGCGCCAAAAATGGCGCTGTTCATCGTCAGCGCCGGGCTGTCGGTTTTGAGATAGTCATACCAACTCGCGACGTCGTTTTTACAGGTGACCTGGCTGACGTTGACGATTTCGTTTTTGCCATAAGCAAGCTGTGGCCCGATGCGCACCCGGACGTCAACCGGCGTGGTCGACCCCCCAGGGGGAATCAGTCCGCCATCGGACGTGCGGCAGGTAAACGCATTGGCGTTGCCAAGCAGCAGGAAGAAAGATAATGCCAGGCAGCAGCGTAAAAATAGCAGGGCTGTTTTTATCACGATAATATCCCAATATATATAAATAGTGTGCGGCGTTACTCCGCAATGAAATATTGCCAATCAGGCCGGCTACGCCATATTTATTCCGTTAAAGAAGAATGGGGTGTATCTCTGTTGGATCTGTCGTCGTTATCCCCGCTCAACAATGCGGTGGGATACCACCTCAATGAGTTGTTGATGGAACCGTCCGTCACAATCACTTTTTGCCGGGCGACAAGATCCAGCAGCAGCCGCCGAGCCCGGTAAACACCGACGTTGACGGCATTGGCCAGTTGCCGCGTCGACAGCCATTGCTGCTGTGGCGGCAGCCCGGCGACGGGGCACTTGCGGGGTGACTGTGCGAATAATGTTTGCAGCAGATCATGCTGCAATTGCCGTATTTCCTTTTGTTTCGGAGATAACGCTTCCATAGCACTTCCTCTGTATTCCGATTGCCGTATTCCTAAGAAAAAACAAACTTTCGCTGCCTACCAACAACGAGGTAAAACGCGAACAAAGAAAATTCCTATCTATTTATCAGGATTGAAAAAAAAGGCGTTGCCCGCCCCGTTTTTACCTATGCCTAGGCAGGGGTGGCGTCACGCTGAAACCTAAAATTTTGGTTTATTATATTCACAAAGCGCCACTTTGCGATCTGATTACTTGGGAATCAGAGAAAAACAGGATATTGCTCTATAAAAGTATCTTTTACGATCTATGAGCCTAAAAATAACAGTAAATTAACTTCAATTAGGAAATAAATTGCGAATGTTCGCCTTGATCAAAAAAAGCCTTTTTTTGCTGAGAGGCATTTGCCAGAATATTCATCGCCGAACAAGAAGGGCGGATTAGAAAGTATTGGCCTCGGCTTGTTGTGATTTCGTTTATTTTTGAATGGCGATCTCATTAATGAGTGGGCTGCTGCGAACTTGCCGTTATCGACGAGTTTATTGTCGGTTTCCTTGGGTTTTGGCAGTTAACCAACCAGCAAGATGCTAAAGAATCAGGGCTGCGCACATATAAGCGCGAGCGGGTTTCCTGTTGCTCTTTTTCTTGATTGGAATATGCATTTTTTCTTATAAGGAATATAGGTTCTATGAAACTTAACAAAATCATGATGGCTGCAGTGATTGCATTTGGCGCAAGTTCTTTTGCACAGGCAGCCGATCAGGGACACGGTAAGGTCACCTTCACGGGCTCTATTATTGATGCGCCATGCTCTATTGCGCCTGAGTCGATCGATCAGACCGTAGATCTGGGCCAGGTTTCCAACGTGGCGTTGAAAAACGGCGGCAAATCCAACCCGCGTCCGTTTGAAATCAAACTGGAGCAGTGCGACATCACCACGCTGAAAACCGTTAAAACCACCTTCAGCGGCGTAGCGTCGTCTACCGACAAGGATCTGCTGGGTATCGCGGGCACCGCCAGCGGCGCCGGCGTCGCTATCACTTACGGTGGTCAGCCGATCAAACTGGGTGAGGCAACGACCGCGCAAACCCTGAACACCGGCAACAACACCCTGCATTTCGCTGCCTACCTGCAGGGCGAAGGCGCTTCCGCCGCCATCGTTCCGGGCGACTTCACTGCCGTAGCCGATTTCACCCTGGCTTATCAGTAAGTGAGTCTGAAGGCTTAATCAACCAGGCATGGGGTGCGCCGCATGCCTGGTGAATCTCCCTGTCAAAGGAATGTCGCGATGTTTTTACCAAGGAATCGAGCGGGTGCCGTTCTTTTGGCGTCGTTGGCGTTTGCGCCCGGCTATGCAACTTCCGCCGCGCAGGGGTGGGGCAAAGTCAACATGCACGGCGCCATTATCGACACCGCCTGCGCCATTGCCGCCGGCAGCCGCGATCAGACGATCGATATGGACACTATTCCTCTCGGGCAGATCATTCGTGACGGCCAGGGGATGACCAAACCTTTCAGTATCGAATTGGTCAATTGCATTTTGGAACGGCCGGAAAACAAGCCTGATTGGAAATTCTTTCAGGTCACGTTTGATGGTTATGCGGAAGGCGCTCTGTTTGGCGTACAGGGCGATGCGCGCGGCATCGCATTAAAGATAAAAGACAGCAGCGGCACGGTGGTTATTCCAGGGAAACCTTTGCCGATGGAGGGAGTAATACCGGGAAACCGAGTGCTGAATTATTCCATGACCTTGATGCCGAATCACCAGCCGTTGAAGGTGGGAGCGTATTTTTCCACAGTGCGTTTTAAGCTGGATTATTTTTGATTTTTTCTCGTACTGACGGTTAATTCGTTATTGAAAGGACTTTATTATGCTTTCACCGGCAGGGAAGTTATTTCGTCTTCAGGCCTTGGGGCTTTGCGTTGCCCTTTCTCTGGGAAATCCCATCGCGTTGGTTTATGCCGCCGACGTTATTCAATTCAATACCGACGTATTGGACATCAACGATCGTAAAAATATCGATCTGAGCCAATTCACGCGCAGCGGCTACATCATGCCGGGCGTTTATACCATGGTGGTGCACGTCAATAAGAACGATCTGGCGGAACAGCCGGTGACGTTTGTGGCGCCCGAGACCGATCCTAAAGGCAGCGAAGCCTGTCTTTCGCCGGAGCTGGTCAACCAACTGGGGCTGAAAGAAAAGCTGCTGGGCTCGCTGAACTGGACGCACGGCGGCCGCTGTCTCGATGCCTCCAGCTTGTCTGGCATGGAGGCGCGCGGCGATCTTGCCAGCTCCTCGCTGTATCTCAATATTCCTCAGGCCTATCTGGAGTACAGCTCGGAAAACTGGGATCCGCCTTCGCGTTGGGATGACGGTATTCCCGGGCTGCTGTTTGACTATAACGTCAACGCCCAAACGCAAAAACATCAGAAAGGCGGCAGCAGTTACAGCCTGAGCGGCAACGGCACCGGCGGCGCCAACCTGGGTGCCTGGCGTCTGCGCGCCGACTGGCAGGCCAACCTTAACCATCAGACCGGCTCATCTGAGCCGACCGACAAACAGTTCGACTGGAGCCGCTATTACGCCTACCGGGCGATCCCGGCGCTGCGTTCGCGGTTGACGATGGGTGAGGATTACCTGAACTCCGACATTTTCGACAGCTTGCGCTTTACCGGCGTCAGTCTGCGATCCGACGACAGCATGTTGCCGCCCAACCTGCGCGGCGATGCGCCGGAAGTGACGGGCGTGGCGAAGACCACCGCCAAGGTAGTGGTCAGCCAGCAGGGGCGCGTGCTGTATGAAACGCAGGTGGCGGCGGGGCCGTTCCGCATTCAGGACATCAACGACGCGGTTTCCGGCGAGCTGGACGTGCGCGTCGAAGAGCAAGACGGCAGCGTGCAGGAGTTCAAGATGAACACCGCCAACATCCCTTATCTGACGCGGCCGGGTACGGTGCGCTACAAGCTGGCGACGGGCAAGCCCTCGGAGTGGGGGCACCATCTGCGTGGGCCGATGTTCGGTACCGGCGAGTTCTCCTGGGGGATCAGCAACGGCTGGTCGCTGTACGGCGGTGGCATCGCCGGCGGCGATTACAACGCGCTGTCGCTGGGGATTGGGCGCGATCTGATGGCGCTGGGGGCGCTGTCGTTCGACGCCACGCAGTCGCGTGCGCGTTTGCCGCAGGATGGCACGTTGACCGGCGGTTCGTACCGGCTGAGCTATTCGAAGAACTTCGATGAATACGACAGCCAGGTCACCTTCGCCGGTTACCGCTTCTCCCAGGAAGACTTCATGAGCATGGGAGACTACCTGGATGCGCGTTACGAGGGCGGCCGCAGCGGCAAGAGCAAGGAGATGTACACCATCACCTTCAACAAGCAGTTCCGCGAGCTGGGGCTCAGTACCTATCTCAACTACAGCCACCAAACCTACTGGGATCGGGCGCCGAACGATCGCTACAACCTGATGGTATCGCGCTACTTCGACATCGGTGATTTCAAGAACGTCAGCGTGTCGCTGTCGGCCTATCGCAATCGCTACAACGAGCGCAACGACGACGGGATGTATCTGTCGCTGTCGCTGCCCTGGGGCAGCGCGGGCACGCTCAGTTACAACATGACGCTCGATCGCGAAGAGAACGCCCACCGGGTCGGTTACTACAACCGGGTCGATGAACACAACAACTATCAGATCAGCGCGGGCGCCGCTCGCAGCGGGGCGACGGCCAGCGGTTATTACAGCCATCAGGGCGACATGGCGCAGATCAACGCCAACGCCAGCTATCAGGCCGGTCGCTACAGCGCCGTCGGCATCGGCGCGCAGGGCGGCCTGACGATGGCGGCGGAAGGGGCGGTGCTGCACCGCGTCAATACGCCGGGCGGCACGCGCCTGCTGCTCGATACCGAAGGCGTTGCCGGCGTACCGGTGCGCGGCTACGGCAGTACGGTGCTGACCAACCGTTACGGCAAGGCGGTGGTGGCGGATGTAAACAGCTACTACCGCAACAAGGCCAGCATCGATCTCAACAGCCTGAGCGACAACGTCGAGGCGACGCGCTCCGTGGTGCAGGCCACGTTGACCGAGGGGGCCATCGGCTACCGCAAGTTCGAGGTAATTGCCGGCGAGAAGGCGATGGCGATCGTCAAACTGGCGGATGGCAGCGAACCGCCGTTCGGCGCCACGGTGCTGAATGCCCGCAAACAGGAGACCGGCATCATCAATGACGGCGGCAGCGTTTACCTGTCCGGCCTCAACCCCGGCGAGCGCATGAGTGTGCACTGGAACGGCGCGGCGCAGTGTGAAATCCAGCTGCCGGCGCCGCTGCCGGCCGAAATGCTGATGAACACGTTGCTGCTGCCTTGCCGTCCTCTCGCCGGCAACAAGCCGGCGGCTGACGCCAACTGACATACACCCGGCGGAGTGCGCTCCGCCGCTAAACCGCCGGGGCGGGCTTGTCCGCCGCCGGCCGACTGGAACCGTGAAGACATGATGAATCTGACTATGACCAGAAAAACCGTTTTCCTTGTGGGCCCGCTCGCCGCCGCGTTGATGGCCGGCGTGGTCAGCCTGCCCACTCAGGCGGCTATTGCGCTGGATCGCACGCGTGTGATTTTCGACGGCGACCTGAAAACGGTCAGTCTCAACATCAGTAACCAGAACAAACAGTTGCCGTATTTGGCGCAGGGATGGATCGAAGACGATCGCGGCAACAAGATCCAAAGCCCCTTCACCGTGCTGCCTCCGGTGCAACGGGTAGAGCCGGGCAAACCGAGCCAGGTGAAGATCCAATCGTTGCCGGCGGCGCGTCAGCTGCCGCAGGACCGGGAGACGCTGTATTACTTCAACCTGCGGGAAATCCCGCCGCGCAGCAATAAGCCGAACACGCTGCAGATAGCGTTGCAGACCCGCATCAAAATGTTTTATCGCCCGGCGGCGCTCGCCCCGAAGAAGAATGCGGCGCCGTGGCAGGAGCAGCTGACGCTGACCCGGCAGGGTGACAAGTATGTGGTGAATAACCCGACCCCTTATTACGTGACGATCGTTGAGGCGAGCGCCGGCAAGGGCGGCAAAGGGGCGGCCGGCTTTGAACCGTTGATGGTGGCGCCGAAGGCCAGCGCCCCGCTGAACGTGCCTGCCGCGAGCCTCGGCAACGGTCCGTCGCTGGCGTACATCAACGATTACGGCGGGCGGCCGCAGTTGAACTTCCGCTGCGCCGGCAGTGCCTGCCAGGTCGTGCCGGTCGCCAAATGACGAGCCGCGCGCAAGCAGGGAAGACCGAGTCATGAACACAGCGGAGTGAACGAATCATGCAACGAAAGATCCCCATGCTGTTGGGAAAGGCCTATGAACGTCATCAGCGACGCACTATCGGCCTGACGGTGTTGGCCGCGCTGATGGTACCGCTGACGGCGGGCACGATGCTGATGCTGATGCCGCCGGCCCGCGCGGTGGACAACTGGGACGTGGAGGGCGCGAACGGCACGCTCCACGTTTACGGTGCCTTGACGGAAAGCGCCTGCAGTCTGGAAATGACCACCGCTCGTCAGGAAGTGTGGCTGGGGGAGACGGGAACGGCGCACTTCCAGCGCCCGGGCGATCGCGGCACGCCGGTGGCGTTCGAGTTGACGCTGAAAGACTGTCTGCGCGCGCCGGCGAGCAGCCGTGACGCCTGGACCGGGGTGTTGGCCTGGAGCGGCAGCCAGCCTGCGGTATCCGTGGCGTTTGCCGCACCGACGGATGACGACGCGCCGGGGTTGATCAGGGTTGCCGGCGTCACCGGGTTGGGGTTGCAGCTGGCGGATGCCAGTGGCCTGCCGGTGCGCCTTGGTGCACGTAACAAACCGGTATTGCTGACGCCAGGGCAGAACACCCTGACGTATACGGTGACGCCGGTACGCACCCCGGCGACGCTGAGCGCCGGCGCCTACCGCGCGGCGATCGATTTCCGCCTTTATTACGATTAATACGCCGCTTGCGCCGGACCGGCGCAAGCATAACCAAAGGGAGTGGCGTTATGCGCGCGACAGAGACGAACCGGCGCCGGAGCGCGCTGTTGGGGGCCAGCATGGTCATGGCGGCCAGCATGATGGCTCAGCCGGCGGCCGCGGCGGAAAACATGCGCTTTCACGGTACGCTGGTGGCTGAGCCGTGCGTCATTCAGCCGGGAGATGAGGATATCCAACTGGATTTCGGCACCATCGTCGACAAATACCTGTATCTGAACACCCGCACCCATAGCCAAACCTTCGCGTTGCACCTGACCGAGTGCGATCTCAGCCTGGGCAATACGGTAGCCATCACGTTTACCGGCACCGAGAACATCAAGCTGCCCGGCCTGTTGGCGCTGGATGCCGGCAGCCTGGCCTCGGGGATCGGCATCGGGCTGGAGGACAGCAGCGGCAAGGCGCTGCCGCTCAATCACGCCAGCGATAAATTCCGCCTGAATGCCGGCAACACCACGCTTACGCTGCAGGCCTATGTGCAGGGGGAGCCGGAAGCCATCCAAACGAAGTCCATCGGCCGCGGCACCTTCAGCGCGGTGGCCACTTTTACGTTGGAATACGAATAAGCGTCTACAAGGACAAAAAACGCAATGATGATTAAGCCCCTCAATCGCGCCCTGCGCCTGGGTTTGCTGTGCCTATTGGCGCTGAGCGCCGCCGCCTGTCAAAGCCAAAAGTCGGGCAAGCCCGCCGTGAACGCCAAAAATCAGACTGTGCAAGCGCCGTCGGAAGAGGCTTTGCGCAAGCAGCGTGAGGCCGAGCAGCTGCAGCAGTGCCAGCAGCAACTGGGCGCATTGCGCGCGATCGACGAGAAACAGTATCAGCGCTATAAGCAGGCCTTCGACAGCCTGATGAGCGGCGCTTCGCAGTACGCCAGCCTGCGCGCCCGGGTAAACGGCGACACGCAGGAGACGGTGGATGCGCTGTATCGCTACAAGGTCAGCTATCTGTGCGCCGGGGTGAATCAGGCGGTGTTGAGTGGCTTGGCGGATCGCGGGGAGCAGGTTAAATGAGGCTGCGTCTGCTGGGCTGCGCCGTTTTGCTATTCACCGGCGTCGCGCAGGCGGACGACGGCGTGCCGGCGCTGCTGCAGTTTGCCGAGCAGTATCAACGGCAGAACACCGAACCGGCGAGCGAAGAAAAAGCGGCGCCGGCCGAACGCGAATCGGGGCAAAAAAAGCGTGAACCCGCGAAGCGCCCGTCGGATAACAATAAGCCAGCCTCACCGGCTAAAGCTTTTACGCTGAGCCAGGAATCATTGGTGCGCGATCAACAGCTGGCGCGCCAGCGAATGGAACTGACGATGCTGCGTCAGGAACTCGCTGCGCTGCGGGAGAGGCAAGCGACGCCATCCACCGCGACGCTGCCCGACACGTCATTGCTTCGGCAGTGGATCGCCGGGTTGGGCGCCGCCTGGCGCGGCTCACCCGATGCGCAGCGCGCCGAAGCGCTGCTGCGTCAGGCGACGCAGGAAACCGCCCAAACCCAAGCGGCGGCGGCGCAGGCCGAACGGCGCGCTGCCGAGCTGGAGTCTGCGGCACAGGCATCGGCACAGACGCTTGCACAACGCCAACGCGAGCACCAGGAGGAGCTGCACGCTTTGCGCGCCGCGTTGGAAGCGAGTGAGCAGAAGCGGGCCGGAGAGCAGAAGGTGACCCAGCAGACGCGCGAAGCGCTGTTGGCGCTGCGTAAGCGGCTGCAATGGGAGATAACGCCGGAGCAGTTGAAGGATGAAAGGAAGCGCTTGTCCTATGCGGCGGGCAGTGCGCTGGGGCGGGACATTCAGGGGGTAATGACGGAGCGCCAAGGTTGGGGCGTACCGGTGGATCGCGACAGCCTGTTGGCGGGCGTCATCGATAGCGTGTCGGGGCGTTTACAGCTGCCGCCGAATGAACTGACTGCGTTGACGGCGCAGGCGGACGCCGCCGCGGTGGCCGCGCGCGAGAAACGCGTTAACGAGCAGCAGCGGCGTGATGAAGATTATCTGGCGCAGTTCCGTCAACAAAAGGGCGTAAAGCCATCGGCGATGGGCTTCTGGTATCGGGTGGATTACGCCGGGGAGGGCGCGCTGGCGCCAACGGCGGTGGTCGATGTGGTCGTGAAAGAGACGTTGACCGACGGTACGGTGATCCAGGATATGGAACTGAGCGGCAAGGTGCTGTCGCAACCGCTTTCCGAGTATCCGCCGCTGTTCCGGGAGGCGATAAGTCATCTGCACAACCACGGATCGCTGACGATGGTCGTGCCGCCCGCGCTGGCCTACGGCGAAACCGGCTATCCGCCGAAAGTGCCCCCCAACGCCACCATGGTTTATGAATTGCGTATCGACAACAGTCAGGCGCCGGCAAAGGGCGTCCAGGCGGTTAAACGGGGAGCCGAAACGGCGGGAGGGCAGGGATGAACACGATGATAAAAATCGCGCTATTTGATGAGAATCGTTACTTCAGCGCCGGTTGGCAAGAGGCGCTGGCGCTGCATTTCAGCACTTACGGCAAGCGCATGCTGTTATTGGATGCGCAGCAGGTTCACGAAGCCGATCTGGTGTTCTGCTATTTTCCTCCCGGCGTGCAAAGCTGTTTTTGTCACTTCTCGGAGGCGCAGCCTGCGGGGCGAAAAACGCTGTATTTCTCGTTGCGAACGCCGGAAGGACGGCATAAACGCACCGTCGGCAACCGATGCGCGCTGGAGGCCGGTATCATCTACCACGATATGCCGCTGGTATCGGCGCTGTATCAGGTGAGCGCCGAACTGGAGCGGCACCGCAAATGGCCGAGCAGGCTGAGCTGTGGCACGAACTGCGTATGCCAACACCGGGGCCTGACGCTGCGCGAACAGGAGATCATGCGCTGTATGACGCGGGAAATGGGGGTAACGCAAATCGCACGGCTGCTGGACATCAGCGTGAAAACCGTCAGCAACCACAAGATGAGCGTGATGCGCAAGATGGGGTTCCGGCGTAATGCCGAGCTTTACGGTTGGCTGCGGCACAGCGCGCGCCCTGGCGCCGTGGGGGCTCGAGCCGGCACAGCGCCGGGCGTTGCGGCAGGGAAGGGGCGGCATTGAGACGGCGCCGGCCAAATCGGGTCGGCCGGCGCTGTTAAGAGCCTCGCTGTCGCGATCAGTTGCAGGCCACGACCTTGATCGCCAGACCGCCCTGTGACGTTTCACGGTATTTGGCGTTCATGTCTTTACCGGTCTCGTACATGGTTTCGATCACCTTATCCAGGCAAACCCGAGGCTCGCTGGTGCGGCGCATCGCCATGCGCGCGGCGTTGACCGCCTTGACGGCGGAAATGGCGTTGCGTTCAATGCATGGCACCTGAACCTGGCCGGCGAGCGGATCGCAGGTCAGCCCCAAATGGTGTTCCATGGCGATCTCCGCCGCGATGCATACCTGCGCCGGGCTGCCGCCCAGCAGCTCGGTCAATCCCGCCGCCGCCATCGAACAGGCCACGCCGACTTCCCCCTGACAGCCCACTTCGGCGCCGGAGATCGAGGCGTTCATTTTGTACAATGCGCCAATCACGCCGGACGCCAGGAAGTAGCGGGTGTAGGAGTTGGCGTTCACCGGGCGGATGAACTTGTCGTAGTAAGCCAGCACCGCAGGGATGATGCCACACGCGCCGTTGGTCGGGGCGGTGACCACGCGGCCGCCGGCGGCGTTCTCTTCGTTGACCGCCAACGCGAACATGTTGATCCAATCGACCACGTTCATCGGGTCGATATTGTTCTTGTCTCCGGTCACCAGAATGCGGCGCAGCGCGGCGGCGCGGCGCGGCACTTTCATCGGGCCGGGCAGCAGACCTTCGGTATTGATGCCGCGCTCGATACCGGCGCTCATCACCTGCCAGACGTCGGCGAAGTGCGCGTCGATATCCGCCTTGCTGCGCAGCGCCAGCTCGTTCTGCATCACCAGGCCGGACAACGACAGCCCGGTCTCTTTACAATGTTGCTGCAGATCGTGCGCCGATTTGAACGGGTAGGGCACCGGCGTTGCACCTTCGGCAGACTGGCCAAAGTGTTCTTCGTCGACGATGAAACCGCCGCCGATCGAGTAATAGGTTTTGCTGTGCAGCAGGCGTTCACCGGCAAAGGCGCGGATGCGCATGCCGTTTTCATGCAGCGGCAGATTGTCGCTGTGGAAGTTCATGCCGCCGTGCAGCGGGAAATCCACCTCGTGGTGGCCGTTGGCCAACGGCAGGCGGCCGCGTTGTTCGACGTCGCGGATAAAGCCCGGAATGCTGTCGATGTCCACATCGTGCGGCAGGTTGCCGGCCAGGCCCATAATGATGGCGATGTCGGTGTGGTGACCTTTGCCGGTCAACGACAGCGAACCGTACACGTCGACCACCACGCGGGTGGTGTCCTGCAGCTGTTGGTGGGCGATCAGATCGTCGACGAACTGTTTGCCGGCCTTCATCGGGCCGACGGTGTGGGAGCTGGATGGGCCGATGCCAATTTTGAAAATATCGAAAACGCTGACCATGGTCTCGCCTCCTTCTTCAGGTTTCAGGCGGTTAATACGGGAAATGGGGGCAGTGCGGGAGGGCCGGCGCGCAGCGGCGCCGGCCGGACGTGATTAGCCGAGCAGGCTGAACACGATTGCAGAGATGGCGATCAAACCCATCACAACCACGAACACGTTGCTGATGTGGCCGCTGTACTTGCGCATGGCAGGCACTTTACGGATGGCGTACATCGGCATCAGGAACAGCAGCATGGCGATGATTGGGCCGCCCAGGGTTTCGATCATGCCCAGGATGCTTGGGTTCAAAGTAGCGACGATCCAGGTGGTCACCAGCATGAAGATGGCGGTCATGCGGTTCAGCTTGGCGGTGCTGACAGTTTTGCCGCGGCTCTTCATCGATTTGGCGACCAGGCCGTTGAAGCCTTCACGGGCGCCCAGGTAGTGGCCCAGGAACGATTTGGTGATGGCGACGAAGGCGATAACCGGCGCGATGTACTCGATCATCGGGTTGTTAAAGTGGTTAGCCAGGTAAGACAGAATCGAGATGTTCTGCGCCTTGGCTTCCGCCAGGTTTTCCGGCGTCAGGCTCAGCACGCAGCTGAACACGAAGAACATCACGGTCAGCACCATCATGATGTGCGCGTAAGCCAGAATGCGTGAGCATTTCTTCTCGGCGTCTGCGCCGTACTCTTCGCGTTTGGCGACGGCGAAGGCGGAGATGATCGGCGAGTGGTTGAAGGAGAACACCATTACCGGGATCGCCAGCCACAGGGTCATGATCAGGCCGTGACCCATGCCGGTACCGCTGCCGGACAGCGACACGTTTTCGAAGATGGCGCCGGTCCAGTTAGGGATAAGATAGACGGCCAGCAGCATCAGCACCGCGACAAACGGGAAGACCAGGATGCTCATGGTTTTCACGATGGCTTGCTCGCCGAAGCGCACGATGGTCATCAGGCCGACGATCAGAATCAGCGACAGGATGGCGCGCGGCGGCGAGGTCATGCCCAACTGGTGGGTGATGAAGCTGTCGACGGTGTTGGTGATCGCCACGCTGTAAACCAGCAGAATAGGGTAGATGGCGAAGAAGTACAGCAGGGTAATCAGTTTACCGGCGGTGATGCCGAAGTGCTCTTCCACCACGGCGGTGATGTCTTCACCAGGATTTTTGCCGGACAGCACGAAACGGCACAGGCCGCGGTGGGCAAAGAAAGTCATCGGGAAAGCGATGATGGCCATGATGATAAGAGGAATCAAACCGCCGATGCCGGCGTTGATTGGCAAGAACAGAACGCCTGCGCCGATGGCGGTGCCGTACAGGCCCAACATCCACATGGTATCCGTTTTACGCCAGGTACTGCTGGAGCCCGAGGCCGCAGAGGCAATTGTGCCGGTCTGTGTAGTGTCCATAAATATCTCCGAAGTGAACACGAATTTAAAATTAAAAGGCAAAACTTAAGGTTAAACCGTCAAACGTCCTATTCAGGCAACGCTTGCGGTAAGAATCAGGTGTTGCTTGCGGGGATGTTTTGGCGTCCCCCTGGTTGTTTATTGCGTTCATTACCAAGGCACAGCGCCGGGTAATTCACTAAAGACTTTTCACCGTCACGGGGTGATAAAAGTCGTTACCGCTGCCGACAGGTCTTTGCCTGTCGATTTTTGTTGGCGGCAAGATAACGATTTACAGTAGAAACAACCGTGATCCTGCTCTCAAATGCGCAATATGTGCAGTTATCCGCTTTTTAATCGATTTTTCGCGCATTTGTTGCACATTTGTGTAAGATTTTGTGCTGAGAACGCTCTCATAAAAATTTCTGCGATTATGCGGTTTGTACAATAATTGGCCGTATAAAGCGCTGTGCTCAGCAGCAAGCCGAGCAATATATTTTATGCGTGGTTTTGGATCTAGCGAAAAACCCGGATTAAGCAGTTTTAGTGACGCAGATCACATTGTGTTTTTAAGTAAAATATTGTCTATATTTTTGTTTTTAAATGTTTTTATTTGAAAATCACCGCTAATAACGAAGGGAAATTACTTACGTGGTTAGCGGATAAAAATGCGTAACCATTCATCATATAAATAACAGATAACTAACAGCTATTGGCGATATTTGCTGCAATCGCTTAAACCGCTGTTTAATTAAACAATCCGGCCTTTGGCGTTATTTATCATATAAAAGCCATAAATAGTCGTTAATTCACCCAACCGACGGCGGGTTTAGCCTGCCAGAAAATAATCACTCGGGTGACCTGTTGCATTTTATTAACCTGATGTTGCGTGCGGATAAGCGAAAAACGCGAATCGGTTGCGCATTATTTGTTCATTTTCGGGCGGGGAAAAGGGTGTGTTTCAGCGGTGCGCCGCCGGCATTGGCGGCGCTGAAGGCGTGTTAATAGCGGGCAGCGATGGCGTTATCGTTGAAGAACGCCATGAAGTCGGCGTCCGGTTGGCGATCGGTGATCACCCGATCGAACTGCGTCAATGGGCCGATGCAGGCCGGTTTGGTTTTGCCGAACTTGCTGTGATCCGCCACCAGGATCTTTTGCTGCGCCATCGCCATGGCGCGATGTTTCATCTCCAGTTCGTCGAAGTTGAAGCAGGTGGCGCCGTGCTGCAGGCTGAGGCCAGCGGCGGAGATAAAGGCGATGTTCGGGCAGATGTGATCGAACTCGTTGCGACCGCCGACGCTGGAAAAGATGTAGTTGTTCGGTTTGAACTCGCCGCCGCACAGGATCACCTTGCAGTTCGGTTTGTCCTGCAGCGCCAGGAAGGTGTTCAGCGAATGGCACACGGCGGTGAAAGTCAGTTCGTCAGCAATGGCGTCGATGATCGCCGGGGTGGTGGTGCCGCAGTCGAAAAACACCGTGTCGTTTTCATTGATCAGCGGCGCCGCCAGCAGGCCGATGCGTCGCTTTTCCGTCACCTGTTTGGCTTTTTGATCGGAAACGAAGTAGTTGGTTACGCCGTTGCTGCGCGGATCGGCCACCACGTAACCGCCCAGCAGCACCACTGCGGCCGGCTCGGCGCTCAGATCGCGGCGAATGGTCATCTCCGAGACCCCCAGCAGCACGGCGGCTTCTTTCAGGTGGATCTTGTCAGCGCGTTTTAACGCCTGAACTAGCCGGTTGATACGTTCTTCGCGCCGCGTTTCCATAGATCCGTCTTCCCACAGGTTGTAGAGGTAAAAGGCGTGCCGCCGTTTCCGGCGTTGAACACAACAATGCGGGCCAATATCGGGCCGCGTCAGCCGCCCGTATTGTCCCGCATCGAATGGTATAGGCTGCGCCCGTCAAGGCGCGCCGACGATCAGTAGCTGCCTGCCGCCGCCTGAGCGCCGGAGACGATGGCGACGCCGGAGCTGGTGCCGATACGCGTGGCGCCGGCTTTGATCATCTTCTCGGCGGTAGCGCGATCGCGCACGGCGCCGGAGGCTTTCACGCCCATTTCGCTGCCCACAGTCTCGCGCATCAGTTTGACGTGCTCTTCCCGAGCGCCGCCGGTGCTGAAGCCGGTGGAGGTTTTAACGAAGGCCACATCGAGTTCGCGACACATTTCACAAACCTGGACGATCTGCGCATCGCTGAGCAGGCAAGTCTCCAATATTACCTTCAACGGGATCGCCGCGCAAACCTCGCGCACGGCGGCGATGTCGGCTTTCACTTCGTCCAGCAGGCCGCTCTTCAGCCAGCCGACGTTGATCACCATGTCGATCTCTTGTGCGCCGGCGGCGATCGCCGCTTTGGCTTCAAAGGCTTTGGCGACGGTCAGGCCGGCACCCAGCGGGAAACCGATCACCGAGCAGACTTTTACGGTGCTTTCTTGCAGCAGCTGGGCTGCCAGCGGCACGTAGCCGGAGTTGACGCATACCGCATAGAAGTTGTGCTGCTGCGCTTCTTCGCACAGTTTGGCGATCTGCAGTTCGGTAGCGTCCATTGCCAGCAGGGTGTGGTCAACGTAGCTGGCGTAATCGATGTTTTCGGTGGTCATCGCGATTCCTTAGTGAGGTTAAGACAGTAAGCTGGATGAAACATGTGAAAATAATAACATTCCGATGTCGATAAACCTAGCGATGTTTCAAAAATGTCGACCCGATCGTCGCTATCAGGCTGTTATGCGTATAACTTAAAGGCGGGTTGTTTGTTATTAAAATAACATTTCAGGTGTGCTCGCGGTCTGAGCGGGCGAAACGTTGAGGGAAAAAAGATGAAGATCAATATCGATCTGGCTCCTGAAGCTTTCGGAACACAGCGGCAGGAACTGTTCCGCAATGCGGACTTCGCGGTGAGCGCGCAACGCTGTACTGCTCGTGGGCCGACGCTGACATTGGCGAATCGCCGTGGCGCGCTGACGGTCTTGCCCTATCAAGGCCTGGCGATCTGGGACGCCGAGTTTGACGGCTACTCGCTGAAGTCGGGCCGGCGCAGCGTGCGGGGCGGTGGAAGAAAACGCGATGATACCGCCGCGTTCTGCCCCGCCTGGCCTCATCAGGACGGTGCGCCGCTCCAGATGCAACGCGTGTGGCTGCAGCTGGCGGGCGACGAGCTGACGCTGCGCGGCGAGGGGGAGCGGCCGGGCGCATGCTGGCGCATTAGCCCGGCGTTGCGTTTAGCGGCGCAGAGTGCGCAGTTCACCATTGAGATGCAGGTCACCAACCTGGCCGATCGGCCGCAGCCGCTGCAGTATGTGTGCCGCCTCAATTACGATTGCATTCCCGATGCGGTGTTCCGCCAGAATCTGCCGACGCCGGCTCTGTTGGGCGATGCGCTCGGGCGGGAGCTGCTGTGCTCCGACGATCTGTCGCGCTACGTGGATCAGGCCGAGTTCTTCATGCTGGCGCCGCAAGGCCGGCGCTATGTGACGCGCTTCGCCACCGGGCAATTCAACTATGGTCTTCGACGCATCGCCGTTCAGGGCAACCGGCAGTTGCTCTCCTTTATCCAGCCGGCGAACTGTCGCCCGAATGCGCCGGAAGGAGAGGCGGGGGTGATGCTGGGAGCGGGAAAAACGCGGGCGTTCTGCGTGACCACCGGCGTGGTGTGAAAGAGACAGGGGCAGTAATACCCCTGTCATGTTGTGCGATTACTCTTTTACCCAGCCGCGGCGAATGGCGAAGGCGAACAGGAAACGATACAGGCGCGACAGCTTGTCGGCGATGACATCGCCGAACAGATTCCACACCAGTTGGGCAAACAAGCAGCCGACCATGCCGAGCAGGAAACCGCCGACCATATCCAGCGGCCAGTGCACGCCGAGGTAAACGCGCGACCAGGCGATGCCGGCGGCGACGATCATCAGCAGCACGCCGGACCAGACGCGGTGCCAGAACAGGAACGCCAGCGCAAAGGTAAAGATGGCGGTGCCGTGATCGCTCGGGAACGAGCTGTCCGGTGCGTGCGGCAGGAAGGTATAGCCGACGCCGGCGACGAACGGACGCTCATGCGGCAGCAGCGCACCGATGGTGGCGGCGGCGAGCATGGCGAACAGCAGCGCGATAGTGGTTTTCGCCACCACCTGGCGTTGCGATACCAGCTGGCTTTGCGGCCCCCACAGCCACAGGCCGACGATCAGCAGCGGCACGATGATGATCAGGTCGCGCGCCAAAAAGGTGGCGAAATCGATCATCCATTCAGGAGACGCCGGGGTCGCATTGATCCAGGCGAAAAGAAAATGGTTCAACTGTTCCATAACCGTTACCTCGTCTTGCGGCGCCAATAGCCGCTAACCGTCCAATAAATAGCCAACTGGCTTAACCAAACCCACCAACCTGCCCACAGGTTATGGGTAAGAAAATGTGCGCCGCGCATGATCTGGCCAAAGCCCATCAACATGCCGAGCGCAATGCCGCCGCACCAGCACCACCATGCCAGGCGCGGACGTTGCGGATAAAACAGGAAAAACAACGCCATGATCGCGAAACCGCTCGAGGCGTGCCCGCCGGGGAAACAGCGGCCGGGGCCTGGCAGCGCCGGCTGCGCGCCAAACAGCGGGAAGGACATCGCCTTACCGCCGTATTCGATCAGATCCCACGGGCAGGAGTGCGCGCTGGTGGCCTTGAGAATACCCACCACCAGAGGACCGATGCCGATAAGCAGCATGGTCACGATCAGGCGCGCGCTGCGGCGATAGATACCCCAAAACAGCGTCAGCACCGCCCCAACAATCACAATCTGCTTCAACAGACGGTGGTTGATCAGATCCAGCCAATAATTGTTTTGCCACGGGAAATGCCCGCTGGCGGCATCGAACCAATAGTTGCTGATCGCCCAGTCCAGCTGTTCGTTGCGGGAGAGCCACAGGAACACCAGGCCGCTGAGCAGCAGGCCAAAAGCCTGCCAACGGTAAAAGGATGTCGGCAGGGAGTAAAGGGCGGTTGTCTTAATTTGCGGTGCCGTTGAGGATTGATTTAATGACGATTCTGGATTCACGCGCAGGCTCGGTGACAGGATTGAATGACGCCACTGTAATAATTCTGTCTTAAGAAAACCTTAGTCCGCCGGTAAGAAAACCCTATCCGACGCTACCGCCTTCGGCTAAGGTAATCGTTTGCTTTTTCAGGATGAGAGTGTGGTGATGAAGAATAAAGCGCGTGTCTTACTGTTGGCGGCCGCCGGTGCGGCCTTTTCTCCGCTGAGCTTTGGCCAACCTGCGGCCACCGGGCCGATCGTGGTGCAGGGCGCAATGCCAGTGGAAGCGGAACGTTTCGCCCAGCGGCTGGAGAACCCGCGTGAGGAGCAGATCGGCGGCTGGCGCTTTTGGCACGGCACCGTAGACGGCTACCCGGTGGTGGTGTCGGAGACCCTGAAGGGCATGTCCAATGCGGCGGCGGCCACGGCGATCGCCGCCACGCAGTTCCATCCGGTGGCGATCATCAACCAGGGCACTGCCGGCGGTCACGATCCGGCCCTTAAGGTGTATGACATCGTGCTGGGCAAATATTCGGTCAATCTTGGGGCGTTCAAAACGCCGGTCAAGGCGTTGGGGGAAGGCAGCGACTCGCGGCAGTGGCAGCCGATGGATCTGTTGGCTTCCAAGGGCAGCGCCGGTGAGGACCAAAAGGCGCACAGCCTGCGTCAGTTTCCCGCCGACCCCAAACTGCTGGCGATTGCGCAAAGCGTTAAGAGCGATTACCGACAGGGCAAAGTAGTGGAAGGGGTGATCGGTTCGGCCGACGTGTGGAACAGCGAGCTGGATCGCATTCGCTATTTCCATGACAGCTACCGGACGTCGGTCGAAGAGATGGAGACCGCCTCCGCTGCGCAGATAGCCGCCGAGTTCAAGGTGCCGTTCGTCGGCATTCGCGTGTTGTCCAACAACATCACCAATCAGGGCAAATACGATCCGCAAACCGGGCTGGCGTGCCAGGATTACGTCTATCAGGTGGTGAAGGCCTATATCGCCCAACTGAAGACACACTGAGCCATTGCTCCAGATAATCGACGATACCAGGCGATTGTCACTATTTATCGCCTATTGTAAAGAAGATTAAACCTGTGGCGAGCTTGGCGGTAGTGTATTAGTTTATAGGCGGATTATTTGACAAAAAGTGTAGGGATAAACATGAACAAGGCATCCGTTGTATTTTCCGGCCTGCTGATGGCCGTTTCCGCCAGCGCCATGGCGGCTACCTCTGGCGATGATGCGGATATCAGCAAACAGCCGCTGGAAAAGGTCGCGCCTTACCCGAAAGCCGAGAAAGGCATGAACCGCCAGGTGATCTACCTGCCGAAGCAAGAGCACGAAGAGAACTATAAGGTCGAGCTGCTGATCGGCAAGACGCTGGAAGTGGACTGCAACCGCCATATGATTGGCGGCACCCTGGAGACCAAAACGTTGTCTGGCTGGGGCTACGACTACCTGGTGCTGGAGAAGCTTTCCGAGCCGGCCTCGACCATGATGGCCTGCCCGGATAACACCAAGACCAAGAAATTCATCGCCGCTAACCTGGGCGACGCCGCGATGCAGCGCTACAACAGCCGCCTGCCGATCGTGGTGTATGCGCCGAAAGACGCGGAAGTGAAATACCGCATCTGGAAAGCGGAAGACACCGTAAGCCAGGCCGAGCAGAAATAACCGCCGCCTGACGCCGCTGACGCCGCTCCGCTAACCATCCCCGGTTGGCGGAGCCTTTCTCCTTCCTGTCTCCTTATCATTCCCGCATCGTTGACACTCGACTGATTGCTTTCGGACGTGGTTTTTAGCCGCGACCTGACAACTAAATACGCAAGTGAATACCTCTTCACAAGGGCGCTGGAAGCACGCCGCTGCACGGATGGGAGAGGATGCGTGCGTATAGAAATAGAGCAAAGAAATCTTTACTGAATTGTGATAATTTTGCCCATACCCTATTCAGGAGTGACACAGAAGATAAGGATATCCAATGCGTTATCGTTTGCTAACGCTCGACGAGCACTGTAACAACTGCACACCTGCCGAGTTGCGCAATGAGGGGGCGCCGGTGCCGGCTACGGAACCCTGCGAGTGGGCAGGCACCGTATGAAACTGATTCATTTCTCCTCTGAACACTCGGCGCCGGAAAGCTTTTGCCGGATACTCAACCCGACAGCAGCGCGACATGAGCTGGAACGGCATTATCTGTTCGGCGGCGCGGCCGGCATATCGATAAGCAGCCGGTATCCGATTACCCGCAATACTCAATCCGGTATTGGCGTCACCGGTTATCGTGAGGATGCGGCGGTGAAGCGCAGCGTTCTCGATGATATCAACCGGGGCGGCTTACTGGCGATTGATGAGGGAATGGGCGCCTGGACGCCGACGAAATATGCCTTTTACGTCGATGCGGAAGGCCGATTACAGCGCTATCCAGGCAGCTCTCTTCCCGCCTTTTATCCTACCGGGCGCGTGATAGCCCGCTATGAAGAAATGGTCAGCCGCTATGGCCACCGGGCAAAACCGACGGTGCTACCGGCGAGGCAGAATACGACCCGCAATCCCCCGCTGCAACAAGCCATCGCGACCGCAATGGCAACCGTTGCCGCCACGGTGCAGGCTATCCGTCCGATGACCAAGGCAGAACGCTGGCAAGAACGCCAGTATCTGATAGGGCGAGGCAACCGCAGCATTTATCCGGATGCGCGCATGGCGGCACAGCGCCTGGCGGAGAACAACGTTGCCGTCGAAAAGGCGAAACTGGCTGAGAATGTTTACAAGACCACTAACCCGCTCAAGGACACGATCGATATCCCCGAAGGCTGGAAGGATATCAGTAACAATGATGGGGCGCTGGGTAAACTCGGTTTAAGCAAAGATATGCTCTATGACGATGAGGATACACCGGGCTTTCTGGCTCGGGTTTATCAGCCAGATGAGAGGGTCTTTGGTAAAGCGATGAATCCGACGGTAGTGTTCCGCGGATCGCGTGCGCCCGAGTTTCCGGAGGGAATAAGCAAGGCTGCCCAGAAAGCGTTATTGAACGGCGATTTGTCAGGGATTAAAAACCTGAGTGACTGGTCAAATAACGGCGCTCAGGGGTTGGGGTTTAATTCGGAATACTACAAAAAAGCGGTTAATATCGGTAAAACAATTAAAGGCGATGTTGGGATATCTGGTCATTCGCTGGGTGGAGGCATGGCATCTGCGGCCTCTATGGCCAGCGGTAAACCCGCATGGACGTTTAATGCAGCAGGCCTGAATGCGGGAACCGTAAAAAAATACGGCGGCTCGATAATAGGCAGCGCCGATAATATTCAGGCGTATCGCGTAAAAGGGGAACTGTTGACCAAGCTGCAGGAGGTTGATTTGTGGGAGGATGCCAAAGACCTCAAATTTTATCCGCCTGCGGTGATGGCGAAAGAACGGCTGTCCATGTTGGCGCCTGACGCAGTGGGAGTAAAACACACGCTTCCCGGTGGAACAGGTTCACTGCTGGATAAGCACGGTATAGACCAAGCGATACAATGCATTGAAAATGAAAAAGACGATGACATTGCCACAATCAAGGGAAGAATATGAAAAAAATCATACTCATTATCACGATGGTAGTGTCTACGCTCATCATGCAGGGGTGCAAACAAGGTATGGATCTACAACCACAAGATTACTTTGAAGGGACGCAGCTGGACATCGCCACCATCATCTACGAGGGTGACAGGCAAAAGCTGGACAAGGTTTTACCGACGGTAAGCAAAGAAACGTTAAATCGGCCGGCTAAGGCGGATATGACGTTGCTATTCTGGGCGATCAATAACGCTATCTTTGACAAGAACACGCCAGAGCGGCTCAAGATCATTACGGATCTGGTCAAGGCGGGAGCAGACCCATTGCAGCCAAGGCCGGAAGGGAGAAGTAGCCCCGCTGAGTATGTCATGAAAGCGGATAAAGGCGTCTGGATACAGGCTATGCTTGAAGGCGGACTATCGCCTAATGCAAGGGATGAAATAAACAATCAGCCAATAATTTTCAAAAGTTTTCAAGCTGTTAACACAGAGACATTGAGTGCCCTAATAGCTTACAAAGCTGATGTTAATATCAAAGGCGCTATGAACAGAACGCCATTAATTAATGCGTTGTATAATAGTTGCCCAGAACACATTGAGGTTCTTTTGGCTCATGGAGCTAACCCATTAGCCAAAGATGATTTTAATGATAGCTTCCTTTCTTTGATTTCTGCGGAAATAGCCAAGGGAGACAAAAATAATTCTTATATAAAAAAATTAATTAAAATTAAAGAGAAGATAAATATTGTGAATTAGTCGACTCTCAGTTGGGTGAAATGACAGGGGTTTGACGTGGGTGGGTATGGGCATGAAGCACATTATTCTGATTATCACCGTGGTGCTGTCGATTTTTGTGATGCAGGGATGCAAACAAGATATGGATCTACAACCACAGGATTACTTTGAAGGAACGCTGCTGGACATCGCCAAAGCCATTTATGATGGTGATAGGCCGCAGTTGGATAAACTGTTGTCATCAGTAAACAAAGAGATCTTAAATCGTCCTTCTAAGGAAGAAATGACCTTATTGTTCTGGGCAATAAACAATGCCATCTATGACAAAACCACACCTGAAAGGCTTAAAATTATCACTGATTTGGTAAAGGCCGGCGCAGATCCTTTACAGCCTCAACCCAACACGCCAGGTAGCCCAGCTGAATTTGTTATGAAAGCGGATAAAGGCATCTGGATACAGGCTATGTTAGAGGGCGGACTTTCTCCAAATGCTAGGGATAAGGTTCATAATCAACCCATTATATTTAATAGCATCTTTGCAAAAAACACAGAGACATTAGAGGTCATGTTGGAGCATGGCGCTGATATAAATATAAGAAATTCACTGGGTGATACGTTACTCATCGATGCTTTAGATTATCACTCCTATGACCACGTCATTCTTCTATTAGAAAAAGGCGCCGATAGCGATATAAGAGGCAACTCGGGTTGGACGATGGGCAATCAACTGCAACGGATGATTAATAGAAGTCAGGACGGCAGCGAGGCGAAAGCGTCTCTTGAGCGCATCAAAGACGAGCTAATTAAGCGTGGTGGGAAATGGCCGCCTGCTCCTGTCAGTCAATAGGCAAACCCGAAGTGGCGGGATGCTAAGATCAACCCACTAGGTAGCCGACAGCGACGAGAGCGCTGTTGTTAAGTATCGTTTGTGACGCCATCTCTTTGAACAGTGGCGAACCCACAAGCAGCGTTTCTATGTTGAAACCTGCACATCAAAATGGATGCTGGCGTAAGCGACACCCAGAGGCAGGATGCTTTATGCCTGACGACGAGGCAGCGACAGCAGGTATGTGGGCTGTTTCAGGCAACAAAAAACCCGATAATCTTGAACCTAAAAGGCGGGATTATCGGGCTCCACAAAATGGGGACATCAAAGAAAAGCAGTGGCACTAATTCAGACTGCGGCCCCAAACGAAAGTTCTGGCCGGCGACAAAAAAATCAAAATATTTTTATCGCCGATCCATCTCTCCCGCTAATCGATCAGCCGAGTATGCCCGGCCATAGCACCACGATGAGTGAACCCGCCAGCGTTAACAGCACGTTAGCGATGGCGTAGGTGCCGGCGTAGCCCAACGCCGGGATGTTGCTGCGCGCGGTATCGCTGATAATTTCCATCGCCGGCGCGCAGGTGCGGGCACCCATGATGGCGCCAAACAGCAGGGCGCGATTCATGCGCAGTACGTAGGCGCCGAACAAGAAGCAGATAATCACCGGCACCAGGCTGACGATCAGCCCGGCGATCAGCATCTGGCCGCCGACCGCGCCCAGGCTGTGGCCGATGCCCGCGCCGGCGCTCAGGCCCACGCCCGCCATAAACACCATCAGGCCGAACTCTTTCACCATGTTCAGCGCGCCCTGCGGAATGTAGCCGAAGGTCGGGTGGTTGGCGCGCAGGAAGCCGAGCATGATGCCGGACATCAGCAGGCCGGCGGCGTTGCCGATGCCGAACGAGAAGTTGCTGAACTGAATGGTGATCTGGCCGATCAGCAGGCCGATGATGAAGAAGGCGCAGAACGCCAGCAGGTCGGTCACCTGGCTGTGGATCGAGATAAAGCCAATCTTCTCCGCCACGCTCTTCACCCGGCGCGCGTCGCCGCTCACCTGCAGTACGTCGCCTTTGTTGAGCACGATGCTGTCATCGATCGGCATTTCGATCTGGCTGCGGATCACGCGGTTGAGGAAGCAGCCGTGGTCGGTCAGCTTCAGCTGGCTCAGGCGCTTGTTCACCGCGTTGCTGTTCTTCACCACGATCTCTTCGGTGACGATGCGCATGTCGAGCAGATCGCGATCGAACACTTCCTTGCCGTTGCGGAAGCTCGGGTCCAGCCGCGCGTGGGCGTCCGGGTAGCCGACCAGCGAAATCTCATCGCCCACCTGCAGCACCGCGTCGCCGTCCGGGTTGGCCAGAATGCCGTTGCGGCGGATGCGTTCGATGTAGCAGCCGGTCTGGCGATAGATGCCCAGCTCGCGCAGGTTCTTGCCGTCGGCCCAGGCCACCAGCTCGGGGCCGACGCGGTAGGCGCGGATCACCGGCAGGTAGACCTTGCGTTGGCTGTCTGTGTCCAGGCCGCGCTCGCGGGCGATCTGTTGGGCGGAGGTGGACAGATCCTGGTGCTGCAGCTTCGGCAGATAACGCGCGCCGAAGATCAGGCTGACCAGACCGATCAGGTAGGTGAGGGCATAGCCGAGGCTCAGATGATCCTGCGCCGCCAGCAGCGCCGGGCCGTTGACGATGGTGTTGCGCAGCGTATCGCCGGCGCCCACCAGCACTGGGGTCGAGGTCATCGATCCGGCCAACATGCCGGCGGTCAGGCCGATGTCCCAGTGGAATAGCTTGCCGAGACCGATGGCGATCACCATCGCCGAGCCGACCATCACCAGCGCCAGCATCAGGTAATTTTTACCGTCGCGGAAGAAAATCGAGAAAAAGTTGGGCCCGGCTTCCACGCCGACGCAGAAAATAAACAGCATGAAGCCGAGATTCAGCGCCTCGGTGTTAATGGCGAAGTGTTGCTGGCCGAGCAGCAGCGAAACCACCAAAACGCCAATGGAATTACCGAGTTGGACGGAGCCCAGACGGAGTTTACCGAGGCACAGCCCCAGTGCGAGTACCACGAACAGTAACAGAATGTAGTTACCGTTTAACAAACTAGCGACGTTTATGTTCACGGAGGATAACTTATTGTTTACCAGTAAGTGCTTGATATAGATAACTATAAGAGATAAATTCAGCCTTAAAACGACGTCATAAATCACCACCAGCGTAAGGCGAAGCGAACCATCGTTCGGCGGCGTTCATTCTAGACGCTATGACCGATGACAGCCAGCACAGAAAGCTGATTTCCTGCGCCGCCGTGCGCATTTAACTCTCTTTTGACCAAGGAAAAAATTCGGTTCAGCGTCACCGCACGGGTGACCGGACTGATTTCTATTGATGCAGTAATTGGGCGGGGGAGAATTCGCATGACGAGTTATAGATATTGGCTGGGCATTCTCAGCTGTTTTCTGTTGTTCAGCCTGGTGTTTCTCGGCCAGCAAACCGGCCTGTTCGGCAGCACGGATCATGAGCACCACGGCGAAACCGGCCTGCTGCTGTTCGTTGTCCCCGGTGCGATCGCCAGCTATCTGTCGAGCCGCAAGCGGCTGCTTTGCCCGCTGCTGGGCGCGCTGTATGCATTGCCACTGTGCCTGGTGATCCGCCACTTCTGGCTGACGCCGTCCTCTTCGTTCTGGCAGGAGCTGGCTTACGCCACCAGCGCGGTGTTCTGGTGCGTGTTTGGCGCGATGCTGATGCTGTTCGCCCTCGGTCTGTTGCAGGCGCTGCAACAGCTGCACCGGCGGCAGCGGCAATAAAAAAAGGCGCGTTAAGCGCCTTTTTCGTCGTTCAAGAACTTACTGGAACAGGTTCAGGTGTTCTTTCGCGTAAGCTTCGAAATCGGTGCAACCGCCGATGTGCTTCTCATCCAGGAAGATCTGCGGCACGGTTTCAACCGGTTTGCCGACGGTTTTTTCCAGATCGGCCTTAGTGATGCCTTCCGCGTGGATGTCAACGTAACGGAAGTTGAAATCGTCGCGTTCTTCAGTCAGTTTTTCCGCCAGCTCTTTAGCGCGGACACAATAAGGACAGCCAGGACGCCCGAAGATTACTGCAAACATGCAACGCTCCTTAGATTGGATTTTCAATAAATTATTCGCGATCGCAACGACATCCCGTCACCGAAAAAGTCATTACCCGCATCAGATGGCGCCTACTATGCCCGTTGAAGCCATGAAAAAAAAGCAGGAATTACCTGTTAATCTGATTCATGTAACCAATTAGTCCACCGGGGCTGTCGCCGTTGACGGGAATTCACTACACTGGGGGCAGACCTTCTGGAGAAGAAAAATATGCGTTCATTCGGAGACTTACCGCGTCCGGTGCTGGTGTTGGAAGGGCTGGGCATCGTGATGTTGGTGCTGGCCTACCTCAGCATTCATGGCCACCTGCAGTTGCCGGGCTGGCTGGCGTCGCAGCAGGCGGCGGTCGGCATGATTTTCCTCGGCGTGGCGCTGATGGTGCCGGCGGCGGCGTTTCTGGTATGGCGCGTGGTGCAGGGCTTCGGGCCACTGATGCGCGGCGGCCTGCCGCCGGAAAACGATCGCCGCAGGCCGCATGATACGGACGCATCGAAAAAACATCAGGACAGCGATCCGCGCGCCTGAACGCCGCGGCCGCTAACCCGCCTGCGGGGCAGGCGTTGGCCTTTTTGGAGTGACGAGTGAAAATTGCCATTCTTTCTCGCGACGGAACGCTGTACTCATGCAAGCGGCTGCGTGAAGCGGCGGAAGATCGCGGGCACAGCATCGATATCATCGATCCGCTCTCCTGTTATATGAACATCAATCCGGCGGCGCCGACCATCCACTACCGCGGCCGCCAGCTGGAACGCTATGACGCGGTGATCCCGCGCATCGGCTCCGCCATCACCTTTTACGGCACCGCAGTGCTGCGCCAGTTCGAGCTGCTCGGCAGCTATCCGTTAAACGAATCCGTAGCCATTACCCGCGCCCGCGACAAATTGCGCTCGCTGCAGTTGCTGGCGCGGCAGGGCATCGATCTGCCGATCACCGGCTTCGCCCATTCACCGGACGATACCGGCGATCTCATTGAGCTGGTCGGCGGCGCGCCGCTGGTGGTCAAGCTGGTGGAAGGCACGCAGGGCATCGGGGTGGTGCTGGCGGAAACCCGGCAGGCGGCGGAAAGCGTGATCGACGCCTTTCGCGGGCTGAATGCCCACATTCTGGTGCAGGAGTACGTGCGCGAGGCGCAGGGGCGCGACGTGCGCTGCCTGGTGGTGGGCGGCCGGGTGGTGGCCGCCATTGAGCGCCAGGCCAAGCCGGGCGAATTTCGTTCCAACCTGCACCGCGGCGGCACCGCGCGCAAAGTGACCATCACCGCCAGGGAGCGGGCGATCGCGGTCAAAGCGGCGAGCACGTTGGGGCTGGACGTCGCCGGGGTGGATATCCTGCGCGCCGAGCGCGGCCCGCTGGTGATGGAGGTCAATGCTTCACCGGGGCTGGAAGGGGTAGAAACCACCACCGGGCTGGACATCGCCGGCATGATGATCGACTACATCGAGCAGCGCGGTCGGCCGGGATTCCGCCTGAAATCGGGCGGTTGACGGGGTGAGCGGCGCGCTTTTCCCGCCGTGCAATATCTGAAATAGTGAATTAAGCCGCATTGATCGTGGCGTATCGGGTGAATATTCCGTAAGCTATGCGCCTTTTCACGTTTTGAATATTGTGAGGCTGGCTATATGGATTCACTCATTGTCCCCGATTTGGCGCTGTTGCGGCGCTGGCTGGATCAGTCGGGCATTTCTTTCTTTGAGTGCGATTCCTGCCAGGCGCTGCACCTGCCGCACATGCAGAACTTCGACGGCGTGTTCGACGCCAAGATTGATCTGGTGGACAACGTCATTCTGTTCTCCGCGTTGGCCGAGGTGAAGCCGACCGCGCTGATCCCGCTGGTGGCGGATCTGAGCCAGATCAACGCCAGTTCGCTCACTATCAAGGCGTTTGTCGACATTCAGGACGACAACCTGCCGAAGCTGATCGTCTGCCAGTCGCTGAGCGTGGCGGTCGGCGTCACCTACGAGCAGTTCACCCACTTCATGCAGCAGGGCGAAGAGCAGGTCTCGATGGTGATCCTCGAAGCACGGGCGAACGATCTGCTGTTTATGGGAGACGAAGAAGAGATCCCCGCTGGCGCCGTGCGCCAGCCGATGCTGCACTGATCCTCGCCGTACATTAAGCATGCCGCTGTTTCCGGCGGCATGCTGCCGTTATTTCCCTCCGCAATAAGATATTCTGCACTTTGGCCTTTGCCGCCCGATCTTTCTCGCCGTTTACGCCGCTAATGGCGTATCACATAGAGAAAAACTGCATAAAAAATCGATAAAAGGCGTTTTTTCCTCCAGGGGCTGGCGGGTTCAGGCCGCAGCGGCTATGCTGCTGATTCTGCTAAGGGCTTGCGATTTCCCTTGTGACCACGCGAGCAGGGCAGTGCAAAAAGGCGTATGCAATCATATGCATAGCCATTCAGTTCGCGGTTGCAACGATTGCGCTCAATCAGGAAAGGTTTTGTATCGCTGCAGATACAAGTTCAATTCTATGATTCACCCTGTTTTGGAGGAAGTTACGGATGGTCACCCAACGTAAAAAGTGGTTATCGGGTGTGGTTGCCGGCCTGCTGATGGCCGCGTCCGTCACGGCGTCAGCCGAAGAGAAAACGCTGCACGTGTATAACTGGTCCGACTATATCGCGCCGGATACCCTGGCCAAATTCCAAAAGGAAACCGGTATCAAGGTGGTGTACGACGTCTTTGACTCCAACGAAGTGTTGGAAGGCAAACTCATGGCGGGCAGCACCGGTTACGATTTGGTCGTCCCTTCATCCAACTTCCTCGAGCGTCAGTCGCAGGCCGGCATCTTCGAGCCGCTCGACAAGAGCAAGATCCCCAACTACAAAAATCTCGATCCCGAGATGCTGAAGCTGGTGGCGCATAACGACAAAGACAACAAATACGGTATTCCGTACATGATGGTGACCACCGGCATCGGCTATAACGTCGATAAGGTGAAAGCGGCGCTGGGCAAAGACGCGCCGGTCAACAGTTGGGATCTGATCTTCAAGCCGGAAAACCTCGAGAAGCTCAAGAGCTGCGGCGTTTCCTTCCTCGATGCGCCGAGCGAGGTCTACGCCACGGTGCTGCATTACCTGGGCAAGGATCCCAACAGCACCAACGCGGCGGACTACACCGGCGCGGCCAACGATCTGCTGCTGAAGCTGCGGCCTAACATTCGCTATTTCCACTCTTCGCAGTACATCAACGATCTGGCGAACGGCGACATCTGCGTGGCCATTGGCTGGTCCGGCGACGTGATGCAGGCGGCCAACCGTGCCAAAGAGGCGAAAAACGGCGTGAACGTCGCCTACGCAATCCCGAAAGAGGGCGCATTGACCTATTTTGACATGTTCGCCATGCCGGCGGACGCCAAGAACAAGGACGCCGCCTATCAGTTCCTGAACTTCCTGCTGAAACCGGACGTGATGGCGGACATCAGCAACCATGTTTACTACGCCAACGCCGTGAAGGACGCGACGCCGCTGGTGAGCGCCGAAGTGCGCGATAACCCGAACGTCTATCCGCCGGCCGACATCCGCGCCAAGCTGTTCACGCTCAACGTGCAGTCGCCGAAGCTGGATCGTGTCATTACCCGCGCATGGACTAAAGTTAAAAGCGGGAAGTGATGATGGGGGATATCCCCTGAATATCGGTAAACCGGCAGGCGGGCACCCCCCGCCTGCATCGCCGTTTTGGGCCACGGCGCGCGCCGTGGTGTTGTAGCGCTTTACGCCGGAGAGCACCCCGATTGAACGACGCCATTCCTCGTCCTCAAACCAAGTCGCAGAAGGTTTTCACCCCTCTGCTGGAAATTCGTAACCTCACCAAAACGTTCGACGGGCAGAACGCGGTCGAAGACGTCAGCCTCACCATCTATAAAGGCGAGATCTTTGCGTTGCTCGGCCCGTCCGGCTGCGGCAAGTCCACTTTGCTGCGCATGCTGGCCGGCTTTGAGCAGCCGTCGGAAGGGCAGATCGTGCTCGACGGGCAGGATATGTCGCATGTGCCGCCGTACCAGCGGCCGATCAACATGATGTTCCAATCCTATGCGCTGTTCCCGCACATGACGGTGGAGCAGAACATCGCCTTCGGCCTGAAGCAGGACAAAATGCCGCGGGCGGAGATCGCCGAGCGGGTGGCGGAAATGCTGGCGCTGGTACACATGCAAGAGTACGCCAAACGCAAGCCGCACCAGCTTTCCGGCGGCCAGCGGCAGCGGGTGGCGCTGGCGCGCAGCCTGGCCAAGCGGCCGAAGCTGCTGTTGCTGGATGAGCCGATGGGCGCATTGGACAAGAAGCTGCGCGATCGCATGCAGCTGGAAGTGACCGACATTCTGGAGCGCGTCGGCGTGACCTGCGTGATGGTAACCCACGATCAGGAGGAGGCGATGACCATGGCGGGGCGCATCGCCATCATGAACCGCGGCAAGTTCGTGCAGATCGGTGAGCCGGAAGAGATCTACGAGCATCCGAACAGCCGCTTCAGCGCCGAATTCATCGGCTCGGTCAACGTCTTCGACTGTGTGCTGCTGGAGCGCCACGACGACGCGCTGATCCTGCAAAGCCCCGGGTTGCGCCATGCGATCAAGGTCGATCCGGACGCTTCGGTGGTGGACGGCGTGCCGATCCAGGTGGCGCTGCGGCCGGAAAAGATCCTGCTGTGCGAACAGGTGCCGGAAGACGGCTGCAACTTCGCAGTGGGGGAAGTGGCGCACATTTCTTACCTGGGCGATCTGTCCATCTACCACGTGAAATTGCACAGCGGCCAGATCATCAGCGCCCAGCTGCAAAACGGCCACCGTTTTCGCAAAGGGATGCCTACCTGGGGCGATGAAGTGCGTTTGTGTTGGGAAACCGACAGCTGCGTAGTGTTGACGGTGTAGTGGAGCCGGTGAGGAGTAACCCGTATGACCCTGCTTTCTGAACGCACGCCGGAACCGCCGGCCAAAACGCCCGGCGGCCTCAAGGCGCTGTTCCACCGCCTGCTGATGGCCCACGGCCGCAAGCTGGTGATCGCACTGCCGTATTTATGGCTGACGCTGCTGTTTATGCTGCCGTTCCTGATCGTGTTCAAGATCAGCCTGGCGGATCTGGCGCTGGCGGTGCCGCCCTACACCGAGCTGCTGAGCTGGGCGGACGGCAAGCTGAACATCGCGCTTAACTTCGCCAACTACCTGCAGCTGACCGACGATCCGCTGTATATCGACGCCTACCTGCAGTCGCTGCGCGTGGCGGCGGTCTCGACGCTGTGCTGCCTGATCATCGGCTATCCGCTGGCCTGGGCGGTGGCCCACAGCAAGGCCTCGACCCGCAATATTCTGCTGCTGCTGGTGATCCTGCCTTCCTGGACCTCGTTCCTGATCCGCGTTTACGCCTGGATGGGCATTCTGAAAAACAACGGCACGCTGAATAACTTCCTGATGTGGTTAGGGGTGATCGATCAGCCGCTGGTGATCCTGCACACCAATCTGGCGGTGTATATCGGCATTGTCTATTCCTACCTGCCGTTTATGGTGTTGCCGATCTACACGGCGTTGATCCGGCTGGATTACTCGCTGGTAGAGGCATCGCTGGATCTGGGCGCCCGGCCGCTGAAAACCTTCTTCAGCGTGATCGTGCCGCTGACGCGCGGCGGCATCATCGCCGGTTCGATGCTGGTGTTCATTCCGGCGGTGGGCGAGTTCGTGATCCCGGAACTGCTCGGCGGGCCAGACAGCATCATGATCGGCCGCGTGCTGTGGCAGGAGTTCTTCAATAACCGCGACTGGCCGGTGGCCTCGGCGGTCGCCACCGTCATGCTGGTGCTGCTGATCGTGCCAATTTTGTGGTTCCACAAGCATCAGAACAAGGAAATGGGGGGGCAGGAATGAACAACTTGCCGGTAGTGCGTTCACCGTGGCGCATCGCCATCCTGACGATCGGCTTTACCTTCCTGTATGCGCCGATGCTGATGTTGGTGATCTACTCTTTTAACAGCTCCAAGCTGGTGACGGTGTGGGCCGGCTGGTCCACGCGCTGGTATACCGAACTGTTCCACGATTCGGCGATGATTAGCGCGGTGGGGCTTAGCCTGACCATCGCCGCCGCTTCCGCCACCGCTGCGGTGGTATTGGGCGCTATCGCCGCCGTGGTGATGGTGCGTTTCGGCCGCTTTCGCGGTTCAACCGGCTTCGCGTTTATGCTGACCGCGCCGCTGGTCATGCCGGACGTGATCACCGGCCTGTCGCTGCTGCTGCTGTTCGTGGCGATGGGGCACGCTTTCGGTTGGCCGTCGGAACGCGGCATGTTCACCATCTGGCTGGCGCATGTCACCTTCTGTACCGCTTACGTAGCGGTGGTCATCAGCTCGCGCTTGCGCGAGGTGGATCGTTCAATTGAAGAGGCGGCGATGGATCTGGGGGCGACGCCGCTGAAGGTGTTCTTCGTCATCACCTTGCCGATGATCGCGCCGGCGCTGATCTCCGGCTGGATGCTGGCGTTCACCCTGTCGCTGGATGACCTGGTGATCGCCAGCTTCGTCTCCGGCCCGGGCGCCACCACGCTGCCGATGCTGGTGTTCTCCAGCGTGCGCATGGGGGTGAACCCGGAAATTAACGCGTTGGCCAGTTTGATCCTGCTGGTGGTGGGCATTATCGGCCTGATCGCCTGGTGGTTTATGGCGCGCTCGGAAAAACAACGATCGCGCGAATTGCAGCGGGCGGCCCGTAGCTGAATCGTAACAAACCTGCTATTTTTGCAATCAATAAGTATTGCAACTAACTACCTGACTTTACATGCGCCACCTGTATTGGTGGCGCGTCGTAGCGGAACACGGATATGTCAGACATGCTGAAAAGCGGGCAGGGAATGAGATCGACTGCAGATGCGCCGGTGCCGGTGATGGTGGCGGGTACCGCCATGGTCGCGATCAAGTGCATCAGCGTGGTGCTGTTGTTGGGCGAACTGGGTGTCGATGGCGCGCAGGAGTTCGTCAACACCAGCGCGCAGGCGTGGGATTCCACCTTTATCTTTCTGGCCGGTCTGATGCTGCTGTGCCTGCAAATCAGCTGCGGTTTTGCGGTGATGCGCGGTCGCAACTGGGGGCGCTGGGCTTATGTGGCCTGCCAGTGCATCGTGGTGCTTTACCTGTTGTTGGCCACCATCGGCAGCGTCTTCCCCGAGGTATTCACCGTGGAAGGGGAAACCAGCGGCCAAATCCTGCACGTTCTGATCCTGCAAAAAATCCCCGACGTGGTGATCCTGGCGCTGCTGTTCGTTCCTGCCGCCAGCCGCCGCTTCTTCGCCGCGCGCAAGTGAGATTTTAGGCGCGCAGAGTGGTAAACTCTGCGCCCTTAATTCGTCATCCTGAACTTCACGGTAACCTTCATGCATTGCGCTTTGTATACGGCGGGCACCTGCCGTTCCTGTCAGTGGCTGGAAAAGCCCTATCCGCAGCAACTGGCCGACAAACAGCATCACCTGCAATCGCTGCTGGCCGGGCGCGACGTCGCGCAGTGGCTGCAGCCGGCGGCGGGGGAGCTGAGCGCATTTCGCAATAAGGCCAAGATGGTGGTCAGCGGCAGCGTAGAGCGCCCGCTGCTCGGCATGCTGCACCGCGACGGCACGCCGGTCGATCTGAGCGACTGCCCGCTGTACCCCGCCGGCTTTGCGCCGATGTTTGCGATACTGAAAAGCTTTATCGCCCGGGCGGGCCTGACGCCGTATAACGTGGCGCGTAAACGCGGCGAGCTGAAATACCTGTTGTTGACCGAAAGCACGTTAGACGGCGGCGTGATGCTGCGCTTCGTGTTGCGCTCGGAAACCAAACTGGCGCAGCTGCGCGCCGCGCTGCCGTGGCTGCAGCAGCAGTTGCCGCAGCTCAAGGTGATCTCCGCCAATATTCAGCCGGTGCATATGGCGATCATGGAAGGGGAGCGCGAGATTGCGCTGACCGAACAGCAGGCGCTGGAGGAACAGTTCAATCAGGTGCCGCTGTTCATCCGTCCGCAAAGTTTCTTCCAGACCAACCCGCAGGTGGCCGCCGAGCTCTATGCCACCGCCCGCGACTGGGTGCGCGCACTGGGCATCGACAGCATGTGGGATCTGTTTTGCGGCGTCGGCGGTTTCGGCTTGCACTGCGCGCAGCCGCAAACGCGCCTGACCGGCATCGAAATCAGCGCGGAAGCGATCGCCTGCGCGCGCCAATCGGCGCAGCGGTTGGGGTTGCAGCACGTTGATTTTCAGGCCCTCGATTCCACCCGCTTCGCCACCGCCGAAGGCCAGGTGCCGCAGCTGGTGCTGGTCAACCCGCCGCGGCGCGGCATCGGCCAGGCACTGTGCGATTATTTGAGCCGGATGGCGCCGGAATATATTCTCTATTCCAGCTGCAACGCCGAGAGCATGGCGAAAGATATCGAGATGTTGCCGGGCTACCGCATCGAACGGGTGCAGCTGTTCGACATGTTCCCGCATACCGCGCACTACGAAGTGCTGACGCTGCTGGTGCGGCGTTTATAAAACATAAGGCCCGGCTAACCGGGCCTTATGCTTACTGCGGGAACCACTTGTCGTTGATGGCCTTATAGGTGCCGTCGGCCTTGATGGCGTCCAGCGCGGCGTTCAGCTTGGCCAGCAGCGCCTGGTTGTCCGGGCGCACCGCGATGCCGAGACCGGTGCCGAAGTACTGCGCATCGGTGATGTGTTCGCCGACCGGCGCCAGCTGCGGATTGGTTTTCAGCCACTCGTTCACCACGGCGGTGTCGCCGAACACGCCGTCGATGCGGCCGTTTTTCAGCTCCAGAATGGCGTTCTGGTAGCTGTCGTAAGAGACGGTGTTAATCTCCGGGTGCTTGTCCTGCATGTATTTCTGGTGGGTGGTGCCGTTTTCCATGCCGAGCTTTTTGCCTTTCAGATCCGCCAGCGAGCTGAACTTGCCTTTTTGCGCGATCACGATCGCCGAGTTGGCGTAGTAAGGCTGGGTGAAGGCGACCTGTTTGCTGCGCTCCGGCGTGATATCCATGCCGGAAATCACCGCATCGTATTTCTTGAATTTCAGCGCGGCGATCAGGCTGTCGAACGCCTGGTTGGTGAAGGTGCACTGCGCCTGCATCTGTTTGCACAACGCGTTGGCCAGATCGATATCGAAACCGACGATCTGGTTATTGGCGTCCAGCGATTCGAACGGCGGGTAGGTGGCGGAGGCGGCGAAGCGGATGGTTTCGGCCGCGGTGGCGTTAAAGGTCATCCCGGCCAACATCGTCGCGGCAAGCAGCAGTTTTTTCATGCGTATAGCTCCTGTCTGGATCCTGAAAGTGATTATTCGCTATCGTTTGTTTTTACTGGTAATCGCCAGAGGTTTTTACATGTGCGTCTGCTGATAACCCTGCCATTGAGTGAATTAAAATGCAATATAAATGATTAAATATTGCCATGGGGATAAAAAAAGCCCCGCTCAGTAGCGGGGCTTAGGGGGGGAGGTGGCCTCAGTTACGGCGCTCAAACGCCAGCGCGCGGCGTTCCACCAGGCGCATCAGCAGCGTCAGCAGGCCGTTGACGCACAGGTACACCAAGCCGGCGGCGCCGAACACCATCACGTCGTAGGTGCGGCCGTACATCAGCTGACTGTAGCCCATCACTTCCATCAGCGTGATGGTGTAAGCCAGCGAGGTGCTTTTGAACACCAGCACCACTTCGTTGGAGTAAGACGACAGCGCGCGTTTGAAGGCGAACGGCAACAGAATGCGCAAGGTCTGCCGGCGCGACATGCCCAGCGCCTCGCACGACTGCCACTGCCCGGCGGGAATGGCGCGCACCGCGCCGTAGAACAGCTGCGTGGTATAGGCCGCGCTATTCAGCGCCAGCGCAATCATCGCGCACAGCCAGGGCTGCGACAGCAAGTTCCACAGCCACGGGTAGTCGCGGATCGCCGGAAACTGCCCGGGGCCGTAGTAGATCAGGAAGATCTGCACCAGCAGCGGCGTGCCGGTGAACAGCGTTACATAGGCTTTGACCAGCGGCGTCAGGATCGGCGTTTTCAGCGTCAGGATCACCGTCAGCAGCAGCGACAGCGCCAGCGCGACGATCAACGCGGCGACGGTCAGTGTCAGGCTGGTGTGCAACCCCTTGAGGATTTCCGGCAAGTATTCAAACATCAGACCGGCCCCCGCTCAAAGCGCGTGGCGCGCAGCTCAATGCGTTTGATGACGTATTGGCTGAACAGCGTCACCAGCAGGTAGATGGCCGCCGCGATCACATACCAGGTAAAAGGCTCCTGGGTGCGGGTGGCGATGCTCTTGGTTTGCAGCATCAGATCGTTCACGCTGATCAGTGACACCAGCGCGGTGTCTTTCAGCAGCACCAGCCACTGATTGCCGAGGCCGGGCAGGGCGTGGCGCCACATCTGCGGCATGATCAGGCGGAAGAAGATCGCCGCCTTACCGAGCCCCAGCGCCTGGCCGGATTCCCATTGCCCCTGCGGTACCGCTTTGAGCGCGCCGCGCAGCGTCTGCGAGGCGTAGGCGGAATAGAGCAGGGCCAGAGCGATCACCCCGCACAGGAACGGGCTGACTTCGAAATTGTCGATCGCCAACTGAATCGGCAGCTGGAACAGACCGAGGTTGAGGGTAAAGCCGTCGGAGAGCATCAGCAGCAGCTGCGACGAGCCGAAATAGATAAACAGCACCACCAGGATTTCCGGCAGGCCGCGCAACACGGTCACCCAGGCGGTGCCGAGCCAGCTGACCGCTTTCCAGCGGGACGATTCCCATACGGCGAACAGCATCGCCAGAATCAGCCCGAGGATCAGGGCGCAAACGGCAAGGCCGACGGTCATGCCGGCGGCGCTTGCTAAAGGTTGTAATTCATTCATTTGGGCGTATTACTGCTGGAACCATTTTTTGTAGATGGTTTCATAGGTCCCATCCTGCTTGATCTTGTCCAGAGCGGCGTTGAACTTGCCCTGCAGATCGGTGTTCTTCTGGCGCACCGCGATGCCAAGGCCGGTGCCGAAGTAATCTTTGTCGGTCACTTTAGCGCCCACTGCCGCTAGCGCGTCATTCTGCTTCAGCCACTCGTTGACCACTGCCGTATCGCCGAACACCGCATCAACGCGGCCGTTCTTCAGATCCAAAATGGCGTTCTGGTAGCTGTCGTAAGGCACGGTGGTGATTTCCGGGTGCTTGTCGGTCAGGTATTTCTGGTGGGTGGTGCCGTTTTGCACCCCCACTTTTTTGCCTTTCAGCGCCGCCACGTCGGCGATTTTGCCTTTCTGCGCGATGAACAGCGCCGAGTTATCGTAGTAAGGCTTGGTGAACAGCACCTGCTTCTCACGCTCCGGCGTAATGTCCATACCGGCCATCACCGCATCGAAACGCTTGAACTTCAGGCTCGGGATCAGGCTGTCGAACGCCTGGTTGGTGAAGGTGCACTCGGCCTGCATTTCTTTGCACAGCGCGTTGGCCAGATCGACATCAAAACCCTGAATCTTGTTGCCGGCGTCAATAAATTCAAACGGAGGATAGGAGGCTTCGGTAGCGAAACGGATAGTTTCGGCTGCGGAGGCGGAAACGCTGATGCCAGCCAAAACGGCGGCGATTATTAGTTTTTTCATCGCAAACTCCCCAAATTACAGCAAGTTAATTGTTAGTGTGATAAGTAATTAGCAAACTCGGTGGTCCGCGGCTGCGTGAAGTGGCTGCTGTCGCCTTGCTCCACTACGTGGCCGTTTTCCATGTACACCACGCGGCTGGCGGTTTTGCGCGCCACTTCCACTTCGTGGGTGACGATCACCTGAGTGATGCCGGTGCCGGCCAGTTCGCGAATGATGCTGACGATCTGGGCGGTGATTTCCGGATCCAGCGCCGCGGTCGGTTCATCGAACAGCAGCACCTGCGGTTCCATCATCAGGGCGCGGGCGATCGCCACGCGCTGCTGCTGGCCGCCGGAAAGGTGCAGCGGGAAGCGATCGGCGAAGTCGGTCAGGCGCAGACGCTTGAGCAGCTTGTCGGCGCGCTCCATCGCCTGAGCCTTGGTCAGCCCCAGCACGCGGCAAGGCGCTTCGATCAGGTTCTGGACCACGGTGAGGTGAGGCCACAGGTTGTATTGCTGGAACACCATGCCGACATTTTGACGCAGTTCGCGAATGGCTTTCTCGCCCGGCGCCTGCCTGAAATCGAATTGGTTGCCGGCGATCTGCAATTGGCCCGAACGCGGCATTTCCAGCAGGTTCAGCACCCGCAGCAATGAACTTTTCCCGGCGCCGCTTGGGCCAAGCAGCACCAGGGTTTCCCCGGCTGGACAATCCAGCGTGATGTCAAACAGCGCCTGGTGAGCGCCGTAATAGCAATTGATACCGTTAAGTTGAATACTCATGCGCCAGAATTGAATAGACATTGATGCCGCAAATGTTAACTTCCACAGAATACTTATGCAATCTTTGTGCGTTAAAATTTATGAGTGTGCGGCGGGACAGTAAAAGATTAGCACAAGATACCGCGACTCAAGCCGAGGGAGGGGATTTGTGGCGCAGGCTGTGAGATCGGTAGCGAAATTTTTTCTCTTGGACGAAATTTGAGCGGAAGACGCGGGGGACGGGTGACCGACGCGGCAAGCCCGCGTCGGCCGGGGAAGGCGGGTTACTGGTTTTCCAGCACCTGACGCACGCTGCCGTTGGTGGCGTGCGCGGGAACATTCAGGTAGCGAATATCATCAACCACCCAGCAGGTGCCTTCGCGCACCATCAGCACTTCGTCTTGCCAGTTCACGGTGCTGTTGGCGTCTTTCTGGTAGCTCAGGTCAACGCGCAGCGGGATATTCTTCGCATCGGTGTTAGGAATGGTCGAGGCGCTGGCGACGGATGCGCTGCTCGGCCCCTGTGCATTGCCGGAGAATAGATCGCCGGTTATCTGATGTTTACCCGGATTCTGGCCGGCGCTGACCAGATCCTGATACAGCACTTTGCTCAGATAAGGTTGCAGCTGCGCCAGGCGGTTGCTGTCCGGCAGGCCGGTGCCCTGCTGGATGCGCAGGTCATAGAACTTTTGTGCGACCGTATCCGGGCCGCCTTCCACACAGCTGCCGCTGCGGGTGCCGATATCCTTGTATGCCGGTTCCACCGTGGTACAGGCACTCAGCAACAGCGCTAAGGGTAAAACAGCCGCAATCGTTTTTGTTTTCATCTTATTACCTTATGTGAAAGTCTCTACCATGAAGACCGATAGCTTACAGTATAAATGCGTTTTTTGGCCTTGCATTCGTACTGCGTGCCATTGATTAAGCGAACATAACGCCAATCTTCTGGTCATAGATACGTTGAATTAATCAAACAAGGAATTCTGATGCAGCTTTCAACTACCCCGACCCTGGAAGGGTTCACCATTACCGAATACTGCGGCGTCGTCACCGGTGAAGCGATTCTCGGCGCCAACATTTTCCGTGATTTTTTCGCCGGCGTGCGCGACATCGTCGGCGGCCGTTCGGGCGCGTATGAGAAAGAGCTGCGCAAGGCGCGCCTGATCGCGTTCGAAGAGCTGGAAGATCAGGCGAAAGAGCTGGGCGCCAACGCGGTGGTGGGTATTGATATCGATTATGAAACCGTTGGCAAAGACGGCAGCATGCTGATGGTGACCGTCAGCGGCACCGCGGTGAAAGTCAGTCGCTAACGCCATTCTCCGCGCCCCGGCCGTTGCGCCGGGGCGACATCCCGTTGGTTTATCCCTCTTTATGCGGCGGCTCGACGATCGGGCGATGTTCCTGCGGCTTTACCGGTGCAGATTCCTGGCGATGCGGCATCTGTTGAACGGTCGGCTGATGAACCTGCGGCGCCGGTGCCGGATGCGGCATGACGCGCTCTTGCGGCACCGGCGCTGGGCGAACCACCGCCGGATGCAGCGTTGCGGCCGGCTCACGCACTACCGGCTGCACGACGTGCGGCGCCGCCTGAACCTGTGGCCGCACGGTGGATTGATGCACTGGCGCGGCGGTCTGCATCGGATGCGTCTGTACCGGCGCTGAATGCACGGCCATCGGTTGCTGCGCGTGAGGCGCTGCCGGCGCGGCATGCGTGAACGTCGGCATGCTCATCGGTTGCTGCACATGGGGCGCGTTGACCGGTTGTTGCACGTGTGGGGCGGCAGCCACCGGCTGAGTATGCGCAAAGTTCGGCATGGTCATCGGCGCGTGGGCCGCAGGCGCGACGCGCGGCTGTTGCGGCGCAGCGTTAGGCACCGGTTGGCTGAAACGCGGCGTCGGCGCGGCGGTGGTATTGTAGTTGTTCACCGTGCTGGTGGTGCTGCGATTCACATTGTTCACGTTGTTATATTGGTTGATGTTGGTGACGCGATTCACCACGGTGGTGGAATGCGACACGTAGGGCGCATTGCGGTAGACCACCGGCTGGCGCCGATCGTCCCAGCGCATATCCCAGTTGTGCCAGCCGCTATTGTGTTGGTTGAGCAAAGAGGCGACCGCGATGCCAACGCCGAAGCTGATCACGCCGGCTGCCAGCATATCGCCGCCGCTGTAACCTGAAGGCTGATATTGATAGCTTGGATAAGCTTGGATCGGCGTGCCGTAGGCCTCCCAGGGATCGTAATGCGGAACGTAAACCGTATCCGGTTGGCTGGGCTCGATGACGATGGTTTCGCCCGGCGCCGCCACCACGCTCTGGCGATAGGACTGCTGCTCAACGTAACGGGTCGTCGGCGCTACGACGATGCGCTGCTGTGGGGTGTTTTTCAACGTGCCCTGGCTGGCCGCTCGTTGACGCATCACCTGAATGGCGTTCATCACGTCCGTAGGATCGTTGAGGTAGGCGCTGCCCAGAGCGGTGGTCCAGGGGATGTTTTTCGCCATCTGATCGAGCACGTCGGGGAATTGCACCAGGCCGCGCACGCTGGGATCCCAGGGTTGAGCATCCGCCGCCGAGCTGAGCGCCGCCGGTTGCAGCCCGCGGTTTTGCGCCAGCCAGGCATCCGCAGCGCTGATTTGGTCAGGATAGCCCGCGCCGGCCAACACTTGCGCCAGCAGCTTGTCGGGGAACAGCGCCACCGGGCTGACCAACTGGTACAGCTGGTCTGCGGTCAGTGGCGTATAGGCCGGCGCACTGGCACTGGCGGCGGGAGCGGCAGGGGGCGGAGTGCCCCCACCCATCGCGCCGGCGACTTTTTGCTGATCGCAGCCGCTGAGCGGCAGCATGGCGGCACAGAGCAACCAGGACAGATAGCGTGGTGTGAACATGTTCGACTCCGCTCTTTCAGCGTAGATGATACTTTGAGACTATCATGGGCGTGAGAGCTCGCCAGTTGGGAGAAACACTCGCTTGCACATCGGCGCTTTCTGTCATTATTTCTCGATTAGCGTGATGATTGGATACAGGTTAATCGCGTCGCGTTACACCTTTCACGGACACAAATCAGGAGGATAAGTGAAAATTTGGCCAGGGATCATCGCCGCCGCGCTGTTGGCGGGGTGCCAAAATCCGCAGCAGGACACGCTCGTCGATCGCGGCGCTTACCAGCTCGAGACGCTGCACCAGGCGCAGGGCGCCGATCAGCGCATTCGTTTTTTGGTGATGCACTACACGGCGGAAGACTTCCATTCATCGCTGAAAACGCTGACCGACGAACACGTCAGCGCGCACTACCTGTTGCCGGCGCATCCGCAGCGCGAACACGGCAAACCGACGGTGTACCGGCTGGTGCCGGAAGCGATGCGCGCCTGGCATGCCGGCGCCAGCGCCTGGCGCGGCCGCAGCAGCCTCAACGACACCTCGATCGGCATCGAAATCGTCAACAAGGGGTTCACCCGCAGCATGCTGTTCACCCATTGGCAGCCTTATACGGCGGAGCAGATCGCCGTGCTGATCCCGCTGAGCCGCGACATCATCCAACGCTATGGTATCCAGCCGCAGGACGTGGTGGGGCACAGCGACATCGCACCGCAGCGCAAACAGGATCCCGGCCCGCTGTTCCCCTGGCGGCAATTGGCGCAGGCCGGCATCGGCGCCTGGCCGGACGAACGAGACGTGCAGCGTTTGCTGGCGGGGCGCGATCGCCATGCGCCGGTGCCGATGGCGCCGCTGCTCGATAGGCTGGCGCGTTACGGCTACGCGGTTGATTCGTCATGGGATGAGCGGCAGCAGCGCAATGTGTTGGCGGCGTTTCAGATGCATTTCCGGCCCGACGATGTTCGCGGTGAGCCGGATGCAGAGAGTGAAGCGATTATCGATGCGCTGCTGTTGAAGTATGGCGCGTGGCGTTGATTACAGGCCGTGCAGTTTGCCGTGATCTTTCAGCCAGCGGGCGGTGCGCGCGATGCCCTCTTCCAGCGAGACGATCGGCTGATAGCCCAGCTCTTGTTGCGCACGGGTGGTATCGAGCGTGAGGTCGAAGTTGAGTTTGGCGACGCCGTAGTGGGTCAGCACCGGCTCCTTTTCGCTTTTGCTGCCCAGACGCTCCATGCCGCGCGCCATCATGTCGAGCATCGGATAGGGCACGGAGCGAATGCGGCATTTCATGCCCAGATCGTCGATCAGCTGCTGCACCACGGTGCGCAGCGGGCGCGGCTGCTGGTTGGTGATGTTGTAGGCGCGGCCGGACGGCGTATCTTCTTTTAACGTCGCCAGCCACATGGCGTGCACCGCATTCTCCAGATAGGTCATGTCCACCATCGCCGCGCCGCCGCGCGGCAGCAGCAGGTTGCCGTAGCGTTTGATCATCTGCAGCAGCCGCGGCAGCATCACCTTGTCGTGCGGCCCGAACAACCCCTGCGGGCGCAGAATGGTGAAATGGGTTTGTGGATTGGACAACGCCAGTTGCTGGATCACCTGCTCGCCGGCGGCCTTGCTGCGCGCGAACTCATTGGCGTAGCGCTGCGGGCGGAAATCTTCGGTCACGTTGCGGTGATGGTGGTAATCGAAATAGATCGCCGGGGAAGAGATGTGAATGAACTGCGCTACGCCGTAGGCTGCCGCCCATTCACCAAGGCGGCGAGTGGCGCGCACGTTAGCCAGTTCGAAGGCTTCTTCGGTGCCCCAGGGCGAGGTAAAGCTGGAGCAGTGCCACAGCACGTCGACGTCCGCCAACATCGCCTTGGCCTGCGAAGAGATCAGGTTGGTGAGATCGGCATGAATGAACTCCGCGCCCATTTTTTCCAGCAGGCCGCCCATCGCCTGGTTGCGACCGGTGGCGCGCACTTTGATGCCCTGGCGGCGCAGATATTCAACGGCGTTACGGCCTAATCCACTGGTTGCACCGGTGACCAATACCTTCATAACGGACTCTATTCTCACCCAAAATCGGAAGACCGGCGGGCGCTTGCGGCGCTCCCAGCAAATAAGATGCCATTCTTCCGTGATTTCGTGCGCTATGCAATCGGAAAGCCCCGAAGCACAGCGGCAAACTGTGCGGTTGATCGACAAATGAGCGCCGTTCAGCGGCGTTGGCGGTCCAGGCCCTCGGCAAGCTCGGCGATGCGTTTCGCCATGCCGCGAAAAATAAACAGATGCGCGGGCATCATGGCGAACCAATACAGCAGCCCGCTGAAGCCGGCCGGGTGCCACCAGGCACGCACGTCCAGCGTGCGGCGATCGCCGTGATCGGTGATGGTGAAGCTTAGCCGCCCCAGGCCGGGCGCCTTCATGCCAAACAGCAGCGCCAGCTGCCGCAGCGGCTTCAGGGTAATCACTTTCCAGCCGTCGATTTCGTCGCCCAGCGCCAGGGCCGCGCTCGCCGGGCGGCCATAGACCACGCCGTTGCCGATCATGTCGTCCATGCGCGCGCGGATCCGCCACAGGATATTGGCGTAGAAATAGCCTTCTTCTCCTCCCAGCTGCTGCACCGTTTGCCACAGGGCCTGGCTGGAGGCGGCGGTATCCAGCGAGCAACCGGCCTGTTTGGGGTAGTAGCCGTAGCCGGGGCGCCAGCGCGCCTGCGCCGCCGGATCGTAGCCCCAGTCGGCGGAGTCGACCACTTCCAGCTCGCGCTGCAGCGTGGTGGTGACCGCCTGATCAAAGGTGTGCAGCCGTTGTGGGATCAGGGCCTGCAATGGCCGGCCATCGGCGGGCAGATCGTGCTTCAGTCCCTGGATCAGCGCGCGGGCGATCGGCGTCGGCACCGAGGTGATCAGGCTGATGAACCACACCGAAATCAGCCGCGTCGGCAAGGGGATCGGGATCAGCCAGCGCCGTTTGCCGCTGATGGCGATAAAGCGTTTGAACATGTCCTGATAGCTGAGGTATTCCGGCCCGGCGACGTCGAAGATGCGGTGTTCCTGCGCCGGATGCGCCAGCAGATCGGCCAGATAAACCAGCAGGTTCTCCAGCGCCACCGGCGACGATTTCGAACGCACCCAGCGCGGCGGCGTCAGCACCGGCAGGTTATAGACCATATCGCGCATCACTTCGAACGCCGCCGAGCCGGGGCCAACGATGATGCCGGCGCGCAGCTCGGTGACCGGTACGCCGCTTTGGCGCAGGATCTCGCCGGTCAGGCGGCGTGCCGCCAGGTGCGGCGAACTGTCGTCGTTCGGCTGCAGCGCGCCAAGGAAGATCACCTGCTTGACGCAGGCATTGCGCAGTGCGTCGCGCAGATTTTCCGCCGCCTGGCGTTCCTTTTCGATAAAGTCGTCGCCGTCGCCCATCGCGTGCACCAGATAGTACAGCGTATCTATCTCCCACAGCGCCGCGCTCAGGGTTTCCGGGCGGTACAGATCGGCATACAGGCAGTTGACCTGTGGCCAGTTCTGCTCCTGCAGCCACTCGATGCGCCGCGCGGCGGCGGTAATCTGGTGCCCTTGTTCGATCAGGTGCGGGATCAGGTTCTGGCCTATATAGCCACTGGCTCCAAGAACCAGTACGCGTTGGGGTGTCATCGTGCCGCCTTGTGCGGTGAAAGAGTCGCAGAACGACAGGATGCCAAATTCAGGGTTTAAATGCACTTTCTGTATGGGTATAAGCCGGTTGCATCCGCCGTAGCGCAGGTTCACACTACGCGCCCCTTATCGAATGAAAAACCGGATGCCATGAAACTCAATGTGATTTGTTACGCCCTGCTGGGCCTGGCGCTGATCGCCAGCCTGTTCTCGCCGCATCCGGTGTGGATGTGGCTGCTGTCGGCCAATCTGCTGACGTTTCTGATCTATGGCGGCGATAAGCTGGCGGCGCGCAAGGGGTGGCGGCGGGTGCCGGAGGCGACGCTGTTGCTGTTCGGCGCGCTGGGCGGGTGGTTGGGCGCACTGGCGGCGCAGCAGCTGTTTCGCCACAAGACCCAGAAACAGCCGTTTAAAACCTGGTTTATTCTCAGCGTGGCGCTCAACCTGGCGGCGGTGCTGGGGCTGTGGTACTGGGTTTACGGCCGCTGGATTTTCTGATGCGGGGCGCGCCGTGCGCCCCGAAGGATCAGGCGTGCTGCTGCAGGAACTCCCGCCACAGCTCGACCACCCGCTGCAGGTCCTGGCGGCTGACGTCGAGGTGGGTCAGAATGCGCGTCAGCGGGCCGCTGCTGATCAGCACGCCGCGTTCGCGCATCCACGGGCCGAATTTGGCCGCCAGCTCAGGAGATTGGCGCAGATACAGCACGTTGGTCTGCGCGCCGGGTTCGGCGATCTCCACGCCGATCTGCCGCAGCTGTTGCTCCAGCCAGGCCGCGTTGTCATGGTCTTCGCGCAGCCGCGCGACGTTATGCTCCAAGGCGTAAAGACCGGCCGCCGCCAGAATGCCGGCCTGACGCAGCCCGCCGCCGGTCATTTTGCGCCAGCGCAGCGCGCGTTGAATGAAGGCTTCGCTGCCGCACAGCAGCGATCCGACCGGCGCGCCTAATCCCTTCGACAGGCAAATGGTGAAGGTGTCGCAGTATTGTACGATCTCTTTCAGCGGCAGGTTCAGCGCTACGGCGGCGTTGAAGATGCGCGCGCCGTCGATATGCAGCGCCAGCTGGCGCTCGCGGGTAAACTGCCACGCCTGCTGCAGGTAGGCCTGCGGCAAGACTCTGCCGCTGATGGTGTTTTCCAGGCTCAGCAGCCGGGTGCGGGCGAAGTGGATGTCGTCGGGTTTAATGGCGGCGGCGAGCTTGTCCAGCGGCAGCGTGCCGTCCGCGTCGGCCTCGATCGGCTGCGGCTGGATGCTGCCCAGCACCGCCGCGCCGCCGGCTTCGTATTTATAGTTGTGCGCCTGCTGGCCGACCAGATACTCGTCGCCGCGCTGGCAGTGGCTCAGCAGCGCCACCAGATTGGCCTGGGTGCCGCTGGGCAGAAACAGCGCCGCTTCTTTGCCTGACAGGCGCACCGCCTCGGCCTCCAGTGCGTTGACCGTCGGGTCATCGCCGTAGACGTCGTCGCCGACCTCTGCCTGAGCCATCGCCTGGCGCATGGCGGCGCTGGGGCGGGTAACGGTGTCGCTGCGTAGATCGATAAGCATAGGGTTCCTGGAATGTAAGGGAGAGGAAAAGGGTACATGGCATCATATACCCTTTATTTTATCGGGGCAGCTTGCTTAGCGCAGCCAGTTGGTTTTCGCCAGCTCGACCACTTCATCGCCGCGGCCGTTGATGATGGCGCGCAGCATGTACAGGCTGAAGCCTTTCGCCTGTTCGAACTTGATCTGCGGCGGCATCGCCAACTCTTGCTTGGCGGTGACCACGTCCAGCAGCGCCGGGCCGGGATGCGCCAACATCTCCTGCAGCGCGCCATCCAGTTCCGAGGCTTTTTCCACGCGGATACCCTTGATGCCGGCGGCGTTGGCGATTGCCGCAAAGTCCGGGTTATGCAGATCGGTACCGTCGGTCAGGTAGCCGCCGGCCTTCATCTCCATCGCCACGAACCCCAACACACTGTTGTTGAACACCACGATCTTCACCGGCAGCTTGAGCTGCGCCAGCGACAGGAAGTCCCCCATCAGCATGGTGAAACCGCCGTCGCCGCACATGGCGATCACCTGTTTATCCGGCGCGGTGGCCTGGGCGCCGATCGCCTGCGGCATGGCGTTGGCCATCGAACCGTGGTTGAACGAACCGAGCAGGCGACGCTTGCCGTTCATTTTCACGTAGCGCGCGGCCCATACCGTCGGCGTGCCGACGTCGCAGGTGAAGATGGCGTCCTCGCTGGCGTAGTGGCTGAGCTGCTGCGCCAGATACTGCGGGTGGATCGGTTGGTCGTCGTTGGCGGTCGCCAGCCCGTCGAGATCCTGGCGCGCGTTGCGGTAGTGCTCCAGCGCCTTGTCGAGGAACGCCCGGTCGCGCTTCTGCTCCAGCTGCGGTAGCAGGGCGGTGAGCGTGGTGTGGATGTCGCCCACCAGCGCCATATTGACCGGGCAGTGCGCGCCGATGCTGCCGGGGTTGATGTCGATCTGAATGATGTTGGCGTTGGTGGGGTAGAACGCGCGATAGGGGAACTGGGTGCCGAGCAGCACCAGCGTGTCGGCGTTCATCATGGCGTGGTAGCCGGAGGAAAAGCCGATCAGCCCGGTCATGCCGACGCTGTAGGGGTTATCCCATTCGATATGTTCTTTGCCGCGCAGCGCATGCACTACCGGCGCCTGCAGCAGTTCGGCCAGCTTAACCACTTCATCGTGCGCGCCGGCACAGCCGCTGCCGCACATCAGGGTGATGTTCTTCGCCTTATTCAGCGTTTCCGCCAGCTTGTTCAGCTCGCTCATCGGCGGCTGCACCAGCGGCAGCGCCGGGGTATGCCAGGTCAGGGGCGTGTCTTCCGGCGCCATGCGCAGCGCCACGTCGCCCGGCAAGACCACCACCGAGACGCCGCGGTTGAGGATCGCCTTGCGCATGGCGATCTCCAGCACGCGCGGCAGCTGTTCCGGGTTGGAAACCAGTTCGCAATAGTGGCTGCATTCGCGGAACAGCTCCTGCGGATGCGTTTCCTGGAAGTAGCCGCTGCCGATTTCGCTGGAAGGGATATGCGCGGCGATCGCCAGCACCGGCACATGGTTGCGGTGGCAGTCGAACAGGCCGTTGATCAGGTGCAGGTTGCCGGGGCCGCAGGAACCGGCGCACACCGCCAACTGGCCGGTGAGCTGGGCTTCGGCGCCGGCGGCGAAGGCGGCCACCTCTTCATGGCGGGTGCCCAGCCATTCGATGGTGCCCATGCGGTGCAGGCTATCGCTAAGGCCGTTGAGCGAATCGCCGGTCACGCCCCAAATGCGTTTTACGCCGGCTTGGTCCAGCGTTTTGGCGATCAGTGTGGCTACGGTTTGCTTCATGGTTCCCCCAAACATGGTTTGAAAAACAATGTGTACTCGATCCGGTGAGTGTCAGCAGAACAACTGCAAGCATAGCTTACCGGCGTTGGACGAGATGCGGTCAGGAAGGGTAAAGAGCGTAGGACGGAGGAAAGTGTAACCGGGCGGGGATGGGGGAACTTGCCGATAAATGCCCCATCGCGGCGATGGGGCCAGGGGATCACGCCAGCGTGACGTCGCCCTGCAGCTGGCAACTGCAGGCCAGCACGTAGCCCTGCGCTACCTCTTCCGCGCTCAGCGTCATGGTGCTGGTGGTGGTGTAGTCGCCCTCGAGGATACGGGTTTTGCACGAGCCGCACACCCCGGCGCGGCAGGCGGCGTTGACCGGCAGGGCGTTGGCCTCCATCGCCGCCAGCAGCGTGCTGCCGACCGGCACGCGGAACTCGCGCAGCGGGCGGGCGGCGCGCAGCGTCAGCCCTTCAGCCGCGTCGCTCTGCGCCGCCGGCGTGTGGAACTGCTCTTTATGGAAGCGCTCGGCCGGCACGCCGAGCTGACGGCACAGCTGCTCCACCTGGTCCATATAGGGCGCGGGGCCGCAGGTCATCACCGTGCGTTCGGCGATATCCGGCGCCGCCTGCCGCAGCGCCTGTTCATTGATGCGGCCGCTGAGGTAGCCGGGTTGCAGATCCTGCTCGGCCATCAGCGTCAGGCGCAGCTGCGGATGGGCGGCGCACAGCGCGCGCCATTGATCGGCGAAGATCGTGTCGGCGGGAGTGCGCACGTTAAAGATCACGGCGATATCGCAGGCCGGGCGGTTAGCGGTCAGCCAGCGGCACATCGAGACGATCGGCGTCACGCCGCAGCCGGCGGCCAGCATCAGGTAACGATCGGCCGGGTGGCGCTCGCAGCTGAATTCGCCCTGCGCGTCGGACAGCCACAGGGTGTTGCCGGGCTTGACCTCTTGCGTCAGCCAGCGCGATCCGACGCCGTCCGGCAGGCAGCGCACGCTGATGCTGAGAAAGCGGCTCTGGCCGGGCGAGGAGGAGAGCGTATAAGCGCGCAGCGTCTCCTCGCTGTTACGGATGCTGACCAGCGCAAACTGGCCGGCCTGGTAAGGGTAGAAAACGTCGCAGATCAGGTTCAGCGTCCAGACGTCGGCGGTTTCACGCTGGATGGAATGCACCTGCATGCGGTTCGGGCAAAGCGGAGTGGGTTGAGTCATCGGGCACCTCAAAAAGCAAAGGGGCCGGCGCAAGCGGCCCCATAACGTAACGGCATCAGGCGAGCAGCGCGGCGATATCCTGCTCGACGGTGGTGATCGGACGCAGGCCGAATTTCTCGTTGAGGATCGCCATCAGGTTATCGGTCAGGAAGCCCGGCGCGGTCGGGCCGGTGACGATGTTTTTCACCCCCAGCGACAGCAGCGTCAGCAGAATGACGATCGCCTTCTGTTCAAACCACGACAGCACCAGGCTGAGCGGCAGCTCGTTGACGCTGCAGCCGAGGGTGTCGGCCAGCTTGACCGCCAGCATGATGGCGGAGTAAGCGTCGTTGCACTGGCCGACGTCCAGCAGGCGCGGCAACCCCTCCAGCGTGCCGAAGTCCAGCTTGTTGAAGCGGTACTTGCCGCAGGCCAGCGTCATGATCAGGCAGTCTTGCGGCACGCTGCGGGCGAAGTCGGTGAAGTAGCTGCGTTCGTCGCGGCTGCCGTCGCAGCCGCCGACCAGGAAGACGTGGCGCAGTTTCTTTTGCGACACCAGGTCGATTACCGTGTCGGCGGCGTTAAGCAGCGTCTGGCGACCGAAGCCGACGGTGATCAGATGCTCAATCTCGGTATAAGGGAAGCCGTTCATGCCTTGCGCCTGGCGGATCACGGCGCCGAAGTCGTCGCCTTCCAGATGGTTGACGCCCGGCCAACCGACGATGCTGCGGGTCCAGATGCGGTCGCCGTAATTGCCGACGTTAGGATCGATGATGCAGTTGGAGGTCATCACGATCGGGCCGGGGAATTTGGCGAACTCGGTCTGCTGGTTCTGCCAGCCGCTGCCGTAGTTGCCCACCAGGTGCTTGAATTTTTTCAGTTCCGGATAGCCGTGCGCCGGCAGCATTTCACCGTGGGTGTAGACGTTGACGTTTTGCCCTTCGGTTTGCTCGAGCAGCATGCGCAGATCTTTCAGATCGTGGCCGGAAATCAGAATGGCTTTCCCGGCTACCGGGCGCACGTTGACCGCGCTAGGCTGCGGATCGCCGTAGGCCTGGGTTTCACCGCGATCGAGGATCGCCATCACGTTGAAGTTCATCTTGCCGATGCCCATGGCGTTGTTCAGCAGGGTGTCGACGTCGCGCGGCCGGGTGCCGAGCCAGGCCATAAAGGCGTGGTAGTCGGCATAGAGTTGCTCGTCGAACTGGCCAAGCACGTGCGCGTGTTCCATATAGGCCGCTGCGCCTTTCAGGCCATACAGGCAAAGCATGCGCAAGCCGTGTACGTCGTCGCCTACCTCGGCCTTGTCGCTATTGAGGGCAAACTGCGCCGCCTGTTGCAGCAACGCAGGCATATCGTCACCGGCCAGCTGCAGCGCCGCCATCGGATGATCGACGCGCACGCCGGCGTCCAGCAGCCGGCAACGGGCGGCCAGCGAGTCGCGCAGCAGCAGGGTTTCCCGCGCGTAGCCGATGATGCGCTGGGAGTCGAAGTTGACGTTGGTCAGGGTGGAGAAGAAGGCGCGTGGGGCGAAGCTGTCGATCTCGTGGTCGACGATGCCCAGAGAACGCGCCTGCAGCGCCCAGGCGGAGAGACCCTGCAGCGCCGCCACCAGCAGATCCTGCAGATCGGAGGTTTCCGCTGTTTTGCCGCACATGCCCTGAGCATACGAGCAGCCGTTGCCTGCCGGGGTACGAATGGTTTGTTCACATTGCACACAGAACATAGTCGCTTCCTTTTATTTTTAAAGTTGCATTTATAATGCTTGTTTAAAAGCATAGATCGGCGATTGGGGTTGCAAAAGGCTTTTGTGCGACTAGTGCGGGCAAGTTTGATTTAGCGCAATTTTGCCGTGCGGATGGGAATTATTACCTATTGGGGGCCGGTCGGCCCCCCGGGGAAAGGATCAGGAGAACAGAGCGATCAGCACCGGTGCCAGCAGGCTCAGCAGGAAGCCGTGCACGATGGCGGGCGGCACCATGTCCAGCCCGCCGCTGCGCTGCAGCACCGGCAGGGTGAAGTCCATCGAGGTGGCGCCGCACAGGCCGAGGGCGGTGGAGCGGCTGCGGCGCACCAGCGTCGGGATCAGCATGATCGCCACCAGCTCGCGCGCCAGATCGTTGAAGAACGCGGCGCTGCCCATCACCGGGCCGTAGGCGTCGGTGATCAGAATGCCGGACAGCGAGTACCAGCCGAAGCCGGAGGCCATCGCCAGCCCGGCCTTCACCGGTAACCCCAGCAGCTGAGCCGCCAGTGCGCCGCCGGCCAGCGATGCAACGGCCACCACCAGCGCCACCAGCGTGCCGCGGCGGTTGAGTATGATCTGGCGCAGCGTCATGCCGCTGTTGCGCAGCTGGATGCCAACCAATAGAAGCAGGAAGATCAGCGCATATTCGCTGCCTTTATGGGCGAACTGCAGCCATGACCACTGCGTCAGGCCGAGCAGGAAGCCGCCGAGCACCACGCCGCACAGCTTGAGCGACTCCAGCGCCATGTGCACGCGCGAAGGCAGTTTTTCCTGTTTATGGCTACTGCGCCACGGCATGCGCCGCTCCAGCAGCGCCAGCAGCAGCAGGTTGGCGCAGAGAATGCAGAAGAAGAACACCGCGCTGTACTGGAAGATCAACACCAGGTTGCTGCTGAGGTTTTCCATAAACGCCAGGCTGATGCCCATGAAAAACAGGATCACGTACACCATCCAGCTCAGCAGCCGGTTGATCAGCACCAGCAGCGGACGATGGCGCAAGGGTATGAGGTAACCGACAATCAGCGGTAACAGAATAATCAGCAGTCCTGAGTACATGGTGCAGCTTGTGTCCTTGAGTATTGAAGCGCGCCGAATGGCGGCGAGGAGCACACGCTAACCAAAAGCCCGGCCGGAGTAAAGCGGCAGATTTGACGTTGGCCGCTTGACCTGCAAGGGGTTTTTTGACCATGCTCTGTGAAAGTCACCTCATTGAAGAGCTGGCGACACGCACGGGAGGCGGCGGATGTTCTTGGAGCGTATCGAAATTGTAGGTTTTCGTGGCATTAATCGGCTGTCGCTGATGCTGGACGACAACACGCTGTTGCTTGGCGAAAACGCCTGGGGTAAATCCAGCCTGCTGGATGCGCTGACGCTGTTGCTGGCGCCGGAGCAGAAACTGTATCGTTTTGAAGCGCACGACTTCCATTTCCCGCCGGGTGAAGAGGCGGCCAAAGAGCGCCATCTGCAGGTGGTGTTCACCTTTTGCGAGAAAGACATCGGCCATGCGCACCTGCCGCGCTATCGCCATCTGACGCCGCTGTGGGTCAAGGGTGAAGATGGCCTGAGCCGTATTCATTACCGCTGCGAGGGCGAGCTGGCCGACGACGGCACGGTGTGTACCTGGCGCGGTTTTCTCGACGCCGACGGCAACGCCTTTCAACTGCACCATATCGAACAGCTGGCCCACGCCATCATCCGCATCCACCCGGTATTGCGCCTGCGTGACGCGCGTTTTATTCGCCGCTTGCGCCCCAGCAGCCTCGGCGATGAACGCAAACCCGATACGCAGGCGCTGGCGCAGCAGCTGGATCAGCTGACGCGCGAGCTGGTGCGCAATCCGCAGAAGCTGACCAACAGCGAACTGCGCCAGGGGCTGGCGGCCATGCAGCAGCTGCTGGAGCACTATTTCGCCGAGCAGAGTTCGCAGGTGGCGCGGCCGCGTCGCCGCGGCGGCGAACCGGAGCAGGACGCCTGGCGCGCGCTGGACGGCATCAACCGTATGGTGGCCGAACCGAACAGCCGCAGCATGCGCCTGATCCTGCTGGGGATGTTTTCTACCCTGCTGCAGGCCAAGGGCGACGTCAAGCTGGACCCGCACGCCCGGCCGCTGCTGCTGGTGGAGGACCCGGAAACTCGTCTGCATCCGATCATGCTGTCGGTGGCCTGGGGGCTGCTCAATCAGCTGCCGTTGCAGCGCATCACCACCACCAACTCCAGCGAACTGGTGTCGCTGGTGCCGGTGGAACACGTATGCCGGCTGGTGCGCGAGTCGGGGCGGGTCGCGACCTATCGTCTCGGGCCGCGCGGGCTCAGCGCCGAAGACGGGAGGCGCATTGCGTTTCACATCCGTTTCAATCGGCCGTCGTCGCTGTTCGCCCGCTGCTGGCTGCTGGTGGAGGGCGAGACCGAAGTGTGGCTGCTGAACGAGCTGGCGCGCCAGTGCGGCTACCATTTCGAGGCGGAAGGGGTGAGGGTCATCGAATTCGCACAGTGCGGCCTGAAGCCGCTGCTGCGCTTCGCCCGCCGCATGGGCATCGAATGGCATGCGCTGGTGGACGGCGACGAGGCGGGTAAAAAGTACGCCAACACCGTGCGCAGCCTGCTGGACAATCATGAAGACAACGAGCGCGATCGGCTGACCGCGTTGCCGGCGCCGGACATGGAGCACTTTATGTTCCGCGAAGGGTTCGGCCCGGTCTATCACCGGATGGCGTCGGTGCCGCTCAACGCGCAGATGCCGGTGCGCAAGGTGATCCTGAAAGCGGTCCACCACTCCTCGAAGCCGGATCTGGCGATCGAGGTTGCGATGCAGGCCGGCGAATGGGGCACCGATTCGGTGCCGCCGCTGCTGAAAAAAATGTTCTCACGGGTGATCTGGCTGGCGCGCGGCCGGGCGGACTGACGGCCCGCCGGGCGTTATCGGGCGCAGAAATGCGCCGCCAATCCCTGTTCCAGCTCGTCCAGCAACTGATAGCGGCGGCGATATTCGGCGCGTTTTTTGCTGGCAATCTCTTCGACCGGCTTGCGGGCAATGCGCTCGGGCAGCAGGAAATAGCCGCTATCGAGCGGTTTGGCACCCATCGATAGCCAAAACTGATCGTAATCGGCGTGCAGTTTGTCTTTCTTTTTACTTTGGTAACGCCAGTTTTGATAGATATGGGTGGCGTTGCCGACCGCCACGATCCGGCGGATGCCGAGGTGCCGCGCCAGCGTGCAGATGCCTTCCAGCACCAGCCGTTTGGGGAACAGGCCATGACACTCTTTGGTGGTGTGCTGGATCTCGGCGTGAGGCACGTCATGGTTCGCGCCCTGCAGGCCGCCGATGAACAGCGTCGGCTGCTGCTGATAATGCATCAGCGCGAAGGTGATCTCCGCCAGCATCACGCCGTTGGCGTTGCGCAGCAGCAGCGTGGCTTCCCCTTCCTTATTCAGCTTGTCGATCGCCGCCAGCTCCAGCGTGATCGGCACTTCGTTCTTGCCCATCGCGCTGGCCAGCACGAAAGGCTGTGGGCTGAGGTGGCCGAGACGCATCTTCAGCGGCATGCGCTGTACGATGAGATCGTAGTGATCGCGCAGGGCGAACAGACATTCGATCTTGCTCATGTTGGCCGCCAGGTACGGGCGATGCAGTTTGCACGGCAGGTTCGGCTGCGCGCTCAGGATCTCTTCCAGCAGCGGGTTGCTGGCCAGAGTGCTGAGCAGGCCGCTGGTGGTGCGCCAGTTGAGCAGCGAACGGCCGAGAAACTTCAGGCGAAACGAGGTTTTTTTCCAGGCATTGCTCGGCGCCTTCTCGCCATTGATCAGCGCCGTCATCAGTTGCCAGCCGTTAAGCGGCTGGGCGGAGGCGAGTGGGTAGCTGAGCTGTGACATGATGAAATCCTTGGCTGTGTTGAATGGCGCTATTTCATCAAGGCTTCACTAAACGGGAGTTCAATGCCGAACTGTAACCAAGCGTGTCTCCACATTGTGTTGAGCTAAGGTTTAGTTATTCCCTGCGGTGCATGCTAATTTAGCTCCGCCGCCGCAGTGGGCGGTCGATATTCACAAGCACAGGCAGGTCAATTTTGACAGGGTTTAAAGGACATAAACGCCGCTGGATACTTGCTCTGGCGGCGATCGCGGCGATTGCCGCGGCGGCCGTTTGGCACTTCCGCCATCCGGCGCCAATCGATTTCAAAACGGTGAAAGCCACTCAGCGCGATCTACAGCAGAACGTGTTGGCGACCGGTCAACTGGACGCGGTGCGCAAGGTTGATGTCGGCGCGCAGGTTAGCGGCCAGTTGGAAAAGCTGTATGTCGAGATCGGCGACAAGGTGAAGAAAGGCCAGTTGCTGGGGGTCATCGATCCGCAACAGGCGCAGAACAGCATTCGCGAAGGGGAAGCGACGCTGCGCGAACTGCATGCCCAACTGCTGCAGGCGCAGGCCGAGCAGCAGCTGGCGGCGGTCACGCTGCAACGCAACCAGGCGCTGGCCAAGCTGCAGGCGGTATCGCGCCAGGATCTGGATCAGGCGGCGACGCAGCTGGCGGTGAAGAAAGCGCAGGTGGGCACCATCAATGCGCAGATCGCCCGCAACCAGGCCAGCCTGGATACCGCCAAGATCAACCTCGCCTACACCCGCATCGAAGCGCCGATGGATGGCGACGTGGTGCAGATCACCACGCTGCAGGGCCAGACGGTGATCGCGGCGCAGCAGGCGCCGAATATTCTGACGCTGGCGGATCTCGGCACCATGCTGGTGAAAGCGCAGGTATCGGAGGCCGACGTCATTAACCTCAAGCCGGGCCAGCAGGCCTGGTTCACGGTGCTTGGCGATCCGACCCGGCGCTTCGACGGCGTGCTGAAAGACATTCAGCCGACGCCGGAAAAGGTCAACAACGCCATCTTCTATTATGCGCGTTTCGAAGTGCCCAACCCTGAGAGGCTGTTGCGCTTGCAAATGACGGCGCAGGTGCATATTCAACTGGCCGGCGTCAAACAGGCATTGGTGATCCCGCTGGCTGCGCTGGGCGATCAGATCGCCGACAATCGCTACCACGTCTCGGTGCTGAAACAGGGCAAGGAAGAGAAGCGCGAAGTGGCCATCGGCCTGCGCAACAATATCGACGTGCAGATCCTCAGCGGGCTCGAGGCGGGTGATGAGGTGATCGTCAGCCGTGGCGGCGTGGAGGCCGGCTGATGGCGGCGCTGTTGCAGCTGAACGGCATTCGCCGTAGCTACCGTTCCGGCGAGCAGACGGTGGAGGTGCTGAAGGGGATCAGCCTGAGCGTCGACGCCGGTGAAATGGTGGCGATCATGGGGGCCTCCGGCTCCGGAAAATCGACGCTGATGAACATTCTCGGCTGTCTGGACAAGCCGAGCGCCGGCGTGTATCGGGTAGCCGGGCAGGATGTGGCGACGCTGAGCGACGATGCGCTGGCGCAGCTGCGGCGCGAGCATTTCGGCTTTATCTTTCAGCGCTATCATCTGCTGCCGCACCTGAGCGCGGCGCACAACGTCGAAGTGCCGGCGGTGTACGCCGGGCTGGGCAAAGCGGCGCGGCGCGAAAGGGCGGTAGCGCTGTTGCGGCGTCTGGGGCTGGGGGAGCGCGTCAACTATCGGCCGAGCCAGCTTTCCGGCGGCCAGCAGCAGCGCGTCAGCATCGCCCGCGCGCTGATGAACGGCGGGCAGGTGATCCTGGCGGATGAGCCGACCGGCGCGCTCGACAGCCACTCCGGCGAAGAGGTGATGGCGATCCTCAAGCAGCTGTGCGCCCAGGGCCACACGGTGATCCTGGTGACTCACGATCCGGCGGTGGCTCGCCAGGCTGAACGGATCATCGAAATCCGCGACGGCGAGATCATTGCCGATTCGCGGCCGGCACCGCAGGAGAATGCGCAGGCCAAGCCGCTGGCGCTGGCCGCCGCGGCGCCTTCCTGGCGGCAGATGGGCGGCCGCTTCCGCGAAGCGCTGGTCATGGCCTGGCGCGCGATGGCGGCCAACAAGATGCGCACCGCGCTGACCATGCTCGGCATCATTATCGGTATCGCCTCGGTGGTCTCGATCCTGGTCATCGGCGACGCCGCCAAGCAGATGGTGCTGGCGGACATCAAATCGATCGGCACCAACACCGTCGACATATACCCCGGCAAGGATTTCGGCGACGACGATCCGACCTACCGGCAATCGTTGAAATACGGCGATCTCGATGCGCTGCGCGAGCAGCCTTACATCAGCGCGCTGTCGCCGAGCATCAGCAGCAGCATGCGGCTGCGGCTGGGCAACGTCGACGCGGCGGCCAACGTCAACGGCGTCAGCGAGCAGTTCTTCCGCGTGTACGGCATGAGTTTTACCCAGGGCGTCGGCATCGATCCGATGCAGGTGCAATCGCAGGCGCAGACGGTGGTGATCGACGCCAATACCCAACGGCGGCTGTTCCCGCACCAGAAGAACGTGGTGGGTGAGGTGATCCTGGTCGGCAACATGCCGGCGACGGTGGTCGGCGTGGCGAAGGAGAAGCAGTCGATGTTCGGCAGCAGCAAAACGCTGAACGTATGGGTGCCTTACAGCACCATGGCCAACCGGCTGATGGGCAACAGCTATTTCGATTCGATCACCGTGCGCATCCGCGACGGTTACGACAGCAGGGAAGCGGAGCAACAGCTGTCGCGTCTGTTGACGCTGCGCCACGGCAAGAAGGATTTCTTTACCTATAACATGGACAGCCTGGTGCAAACCGCAGAGAAAACCACCCGCACGCTGCAGCTGTTCCTGACGCTGGTGGCGGTGATTTCGCTGGTGGTCGGCGGCATCGGCGTGATGAACATCATGCTGGTGTCGGTGACCGAGCGCACGCGCGAGATCGGCATCCGCATGGCGGTGGGCGCCCGTTCCGGCGACGTGCTGCAGCAGTTCCTGATCGAGGCGGTCTTGGTCTGCCTGGTGGGGGGCGCGTTGGGGATTACGCTGTCATTCGCCATCGGTCTGGCGGTGCAGTTGGTGCTGCCGGGTTGGCAGATCAGCTTCCCGCCGGCGGCGTTGCTGAGCGCCTTCCTCTGCTCCACCGGCATCGGCGTGGTGTTCGGTTATCTGCCGGCGCGCAACGCCGCGCGGCTGAATCCTATCGATGCGCTGGCGCGCGAATAAGTAAAGGGCATAAAAAATGCCAGTCACACGGCGGCTGGCATTTTTATCGCAGTCACGGTCAGTGCAGCGCGACGCTGCGGGAAGCGTTTAGGACAGCGCCTCGCTTTCCACCGGCACAATAAGACTGGCATGGTTGCCTTTGGGCCCTTGATGCACGTCGAAGCTGACCTGCTGGCCCGCCTTCAACGTTCTGTAACCATCCATCTTGATTGTGGAATAATGCGCGAAAATATCTTCGCCACCGCCGGCTGGGCAGATGAAGCCAAAACCTTTGGCGTTGTTAAACCATTTAACAGTACCCGTCTCCATGCTTTTACATCCCTCGCAACGCTATTTTAAGTGAGATGAATAACTGATTTCGCACTCGCCATGGGCGAGTAGCAGCGTGGACAAGGGGTGGTTAAAAGACCACCAGCCACGAATTTACACTCTAGAGCAAATGATCGGGGCGTCAAGCGATCGGCTTTTGTCGGCGGGGAGCAGTTCACCAAAGTTTGAAGCAGGTAACGCTATTGCCACGATTCAGTCACAATTGGCCCGTTTTTTTGCGCACGTTACAGTGCGGCGGGACGATGCCGAAGATGATAAAATAGTAACTATCCCCACTTTGAATAACCGAAACCTGTCCCCATATCAGAGGACAGAGCAGAGAAGATGAGCAGCGATGGGCAATAACAACGATTGGCTAAATTTTGAACACTTGGCCGAAGAAAAACAAATCGATGCGGTAAAACCGCCGTCTATGTATAAAGTTATACTTAACAACGACGATTACACACCGATGGAATTTGTGATTGACGTTCTGCAAAAGTTCTTTTCTTATGATATTGAACGCGCAACGCAACTGATGCTCACGGTCCACTATCAAGGCAAGGCGATCTGTGGTGTTTTTACCGCCGAGGTGGCGGAAACCAAAGTCGTCCATGTGAACCGGTACGCAAGGGAGAACGAGCATCCGTTGCTTTGTACGCTGGAAAAAGCCTGAATAAGGCAATCTATTGGGGAGGTGCTTATGCTCAATCAAGAACTGGAACTCAGTCTCAACATGGCTTTCGCCAGGGCGCGTGAGCACAGACACGAGTTTATGACCGTGGAGCACCTGTTGCTGGCGTTGCTGAGCAACCCTGCCGCGCGAGAAGCGCTTGAGGCATGTACGGTGGATCTGGCCGCGTTGCGCCAGGAGCTGGAAGCCTTCATCGAACAAACCACACCGACGCTGCCCGCCGGCGAAGAAGAGCGCGACACTCAGCCGACGCTCAGCTTCCAGCGCGTGCTGCAGCGCGCGGTCTTCCATGTGCAATCTTCCGGCCGCAGCGAAGTCTCCGGCGCCAACGTGTTGGTGGCCATCTTCAGCGAGCAGGAGTCGCAGGCGGCTTATCTGCTGCGCAAGCACGACGTCAGCCGTCTCGACGTGGTGAACTTCATTTCACATGGCACGCGTAAAGACGAGCCGGGCCAAGCACCGAATGCGGAAAACCCGGTGAACGAAGAGCAGTCCGGAGGGGAAGACCGTATGGAAAACTTCACCACCAACCTCAATCAGTTGGCCCGTGTGGGCGGCATCGATCCGTTGATCGGCCGCGATCGTGAGCTGGAGCGCGCGATTCAGGTTCTGTGCCGCCGTCGTAAAAACAACCCGCTGCTGGTCGGCGAATCTGGCGTCGGCAAGACCGCCATCGCCGAAGGCCTGGCCTGGCGCATCGTGCAGGGCGACGTGCCGGAAGTGATGGCGGACTGCACGCTGTATTCGCTGGATATCGGTTCACTGCTGGCCGGCACCAAATATCGCGGCGACTTCGAGAAGCGCTTCAAGGCGCTGCTCAAGCAGCTGGAGCAGGATCAGAACAGCATCCTGTTCATCGATGAAATTCACACCATCATCGGCGCCGGTGCGGCTTCCGGTGGGCAGGTGGATGCCGCCAACCTGATCAAACCGCTGCTGTCGAGCGGCAAGATCCGGGTGATCGGCTCGACGACCTACCAGGAGTTCAGCAACATCTTCGAAAAGGATCGCGCTCTGGCGCGCCGCTTCCAGAAGATCGACATCACCGAGCCGACGGCGGAAGAGACCGTTCAGATCATCAACGGCCTGAAGGCCAAGTATGAAGCGCACCATGACGTGCGTTATACCGCCAAGGCGATCCGCGCCGCGGTGGAGCTGTCGGTGAAATACATCAACGATCGTCATCTGCCGGACAAGGCGATCGACGTGATCGACGAGGCGGGCGCCCGCAGCCGGTTGATGCCGGCCAGCAAGCGCAAGAAAACCGTCAACGTGGCCGATATCGAATCCGTGGTGGCGCGCATCGCCCGCATCCCGGAGAAAACCGTGTCGGCCAGCGATCGCGACGTGCTGAGAAACCTGGGCGATCGCTTGAAGATGCTGGTATTCGGCCAGGATCAGGCGATCGAAGCGCTGACCGAAGCGATCAAGATGAGCCGTGCCGGTCTGGGCCACGAGCGCAAGCCGGTCGGTTCTTTCCTGTTCGCCGGGCCGACCGGGGTCGGGAAAACCGAGGTCACCGTGCAGCTGGCCAAGGCGATGGATATCGAGCTGCTGCGTTTCGACATGTCCGAGTACATGGAGCGGCATACCGTCAGCCGTCTGATCGGCGCGCCTCCGGGCTACGTCGGTTACGATCAGGGCGGGCTGCTGACCGATGCGGTGATCAAGCATCCGCATGCGGTGGTGCTGCTCGATGAGATCGAGAAGGCGCACCCGGACGTGTTCAACCTGCTGCTGCAGGTGATGGACAACGGTACGCTGACCGATAACAACGGCCGCAAGGCGGACTTCCGCAACGTGATCCTGGTGATGACCACCAACGCCGGGGTGCGGGAAACCGAACGCAAGTCGATCGGCCTGGTGCAGCAGGACAACAGCACCGACGCGATGGAAGAGATCAAGAAGGTGTTTACGCCAGAGTTCCGCAACCGTCTGGACAACATCATCTGGTTCAACCATCTGTCTACCGAGGTGATCCAGCAGGTGGTCGACAAGTTTATCGTCGAACTGCAGGCGCAGCTGGATGCGAAGGGCGTCTCGCTGGAAGTGAGCGACGAAGCGCGCGATTGGCTGTCGGTGAAGGGTTACGACCGTGCGATGGGCGCTCGTCCGATGGCGCGCGTCATGCAGGAAAACCTGAAGAAACCGTTGGCCAACGAGTTGTTGTTCGGTTCGCTGGTGGACGGCGGTTCCGTGAAGGTCGAGCTGGACAAGGACAAAAAACAGCTGACTTACCACTTCCTCAGCGCCGCCAAACGCAAGGCAGACGAGGGTGCGGTGCACTAAGGCCGCCTTCAGGCAAAGAAAAAGCGATGCTTCGGCATCGCTTTTTTTATGGGTGAGATTCACCGTACAACAGAAACGAGTGAGCCCTCTCAGTTTACCTGCGCACCTGCAACCCGTTGTTTAACGTCGCTGCGGGGGTAAACGGAAAGGGCTCCCGAGGGATTACATCCTCGATGCCGCCAGCGTGTGGCGCGCGGTGAGCCGATTAACGGCTACGGAAGACAATGCGGCCTTTGCTCAGGTCGTACGGGGTCAGCTCTACAGTGACTTTGTCGCCCGTCAGGATGCGGATATAGTTTTTACGCATTTTACCGGAGATGTGTGCGGTTACCACGTGCCCGTTTTCCAATTCAACGCGGAACATGGTGTTCGGCAGCGTATCAAGAACGGTGCCCTGCATTTCAATATTGTCTTCTTTGGCCATCGAATCCTCTAGGTTTAACTACCTTAGTTTTTAACCGGCAAGATAATGCCGAAAAACCCCCATTATGTAAAGATGTGTCGGTGAACATTGCACCGTTTCCACCAATTAGTTTGCTGGGGAGGGCGGTTCAACCGGCTGTGGGGATATGACTTGCGCCTCCCAGCACGCCGGCGCCAGGGGCCGCCGTTGAAGGGTGCTGAGCTGCTGCAAAAATTGACGGCGCGGAATTTCACGCGCGCCAAGGCGGGCAGTGTGAGCGTTCAGCACCTGGCAGTCAATCAATTCCCCGCCATAAGCGGCAAAATGGCGGCAAAAGGCCATTAATGCGCATTTGGAGGCGTTGGTGACGCGGCTGAACATCGATTCGCCGCAGAACAACGCGCCCTGCGCCACGCCGTACATGCCGCCAACCAATTGATCATCCTGCCATACCTCCACCGAGTGGGCGTAGCCGAGACGATGCAGGTGCAGATAGGCGCGCTGCACCTCCGGGCCGATCCAGGTGCCTTCGTCCGGGCGATGGGCGCAGGCGGCGATCACTGCGGCGAAGTCGTGATTGAGCGTGATGCGAAACGGGTCGTGGCGCAGAAAGCGTTTCAGGCTGCGGTTGAGATGAAACTCGGCCGGGAACAGCACCGCGCGCGGATCGGGCGACCACCACAATATCGCTTCCCCCGGCGAGTACCAGGGGAAGATGCCGCGCTCGTAGGCCGCCAGCAGCCGCGGCGCCGTGAGGTCGCCGCCGATCGCCAGCAGGCCGTTAGGATCGCGTAGGGCGCCCTCAGGCGAGGGAAACGCCAGCGACTGCGGGGAGAGCTTAACGATGCGCATACAGGGCCTCTGCGTCCTCTACGGGCCGATTACGGCGCCAGGTTGCTGATACGGTTGCGAAAGCGGGCATAGCGGCCCTGCTGGCTCATCAGGGTGGCGTGATCGCCCTGTTCGACAATCTGGCCGTCGTCCATTACGCAAATGCGATCGAGATGCTCCAGACCATACAGGCGGTGCGTCACCAGAATCAGCGTCTTGCCCTGACAATGCTGGCGCAGCAGCGCCAGAATCTGCTGCTCGGTCTCGGCGTCCAACCCTTCGGTGGGTTCGTCAAGCAGCAGCAGCGGGGCTGGGTGCAGCAGCGCGCGGGCGATGCCCAAACGGCGCTGTTCACCGCCGGACAACTGGCGGCCGCCTTCGCCCAGCCAGGCGTTCAGCCCGCCGTCACTGTCCAGCAGTTTGCCCAGCCCCACCTGCTGCAACACCTCGCTCAGGCGAGCGTCGTCGGCATCCGGTGCGGCCAGCCGCAGGTTTTCCCGCAGCGTATCGCTGAAGATGTGCACCCGCTGGCTGACGACCGTGGTCATCCGGCGCAGCGTGGTTTCATCATAATCCTCCAGCGGTTCGCCGTTGAGCAGAATTTTTCCTCCGTCGGTGCGCCATGCGCGGGTCAGCAACTGCAGCAGGGTGGACTTGCCGCAGCCGGTGCGGCCGAGTAAGGCGATGTGTTCGCCGGCTGCGACTTCGAGCGTAACGTCGCGCAGCACCGGCTGCGGCTGATCGGGGTAGGTGAAGCTCAACTGCTGCAGGCTGAGCTGCGCCCGATCGGCGGCGGCCGGACCGGCGGCCGGGAAGGTCACTTCCGGCTGGCGATCGATAATCTGTTTGACCCGCGTGGCGGAGGCGATCACCTGGCCGAGGTGCTGGAAGGCGCCGGCGACCGGCATCAGCGCTTCGAACGACGCCAGCGCGGCGAAGACAAACAGCGCGATCAGCGCGCCGGGCTCGGCATCGCCGCCGATGCCGGCGGCGGTCAGCCACAGCAGCAGCGTCACCGTCAGCCCGCTGGCGAGGATCATCAGCGCCTGCGCCTTGCCGCTCAGCGAGGCCTGCTGCCACTGGCGGCGTTGCCACAGCTGCTCGGTGGCGTTCAGCGTCTGGCGGAAGTCGTTGGCGGCGCCGAACACCACCAGCTCCGCCTGCCCCTGTAGCCAGGCGGTCAGATCGGTGCGGTATTGGCCGCGCAGGGCGGTGAGTTGGCCACCGATCGGTTTGCCGGCGCGATAGAATACCGGCGGCACCAGCAGCAACAGCAGCAACAGAATGCCGCCCAGCGTCAGGGCGAGCGCGGGATCCAGCCAGCTCAGGCCGTAGGTGACCACCAGGATCACCGCCGCCGCACCTACCAGCGGTGAAATCACCCGCAGATAAAGGTGATCCAGCGTGTCCACGTCCGCCACCAGGCGGTTGAGCAGGTCGGCCTGGCGGAAGCGGGCGATGCCGCCCGGCGTCAGCGGCAGGATCTTGCTGAAGGTGAACACCCGCAGATGCGACAGCACGCGGAAGGTGGCGTCGTGGCTGACCACGCGCTCGGCGTAGCGCCCGGCGGTGCGGAAGATCGCTGCGCCGCGCACGCCGGCGGCCGGCAGCATGTAGTTGAAGGTCAGCAGACCCGCCAATCCGGCCAGCGAAGACGCGGCCAGGAACCAGCCGGAGAGCGCCAGCAGGCCGATGCTGGCCAGCAGGGTGACGATCGCTAAAAGGATGCCCAGGCTAATCAGCAGGCTATGGCGGCGATACAACGCCAAAAACGGCAGCAAAACGCGCATGATTAAAGCTCCCCGCGGCGATGGGCGATCAGACTGGCGAACAGGCCCGGTTGGGCGCTGAGGGTGGCGTAATCGCCCTGTTGCGCGATACGCCCATTATCCATCACCCAAATCTGGTCGTAGTCTTCGGTATCTTCCAACTGATGCGTCACCAGCAGGGTGGTTTGCTGATGCGAAGCGGCGTTCAGCGCCTGCATTACCCGCTGTTCGCTATGGGCATCGAGGCTGGCGGCCGGTTCATCCAGCAGCAGCAGGCGGCGCGGGCCGATCAGCGCCCGGGCGACCGCCACGCGCTGCGCCTGGCCGACCGACAGGCGGGCGGCGTTGTCGCCCACTTCGGTGTCGAGCCCCTGCGGCAGATAGGGCAGCAGTTCGCTGACGTAGGCGTGTTCCACCGCCTGCTGCAGCTGCGCTTCGTCGGCCTGTGGGCAGCCCAACAGGATATTGGCGCGCAGGGTTTGCGCCGGCAAATGCGGGTTTTGCCCGACCCAACTGAGCTGTTGACGCCAGTTTTCTGCGGACAGCTCACGCAGCTCGACGCCGTTGACGGTCAACGACCCACGGTAGGGCAGGAAGCCGAGCAGCAGGTTGAGCAGCGAGCTTTTACCGGCGCCGCTCAGCCCGACCAATGCTACGCGCTGTCGCGGCTGCAGAGTGAAATTGAGCGGCCCGGCCAGTAGCACGCCGTTCGGCGACAGGATTTCCAACTCGTTCGCCTGCAGCGTCAGCGGCTGATCGGCGGGCAGCTGCCGCGTGCCGTTCCCCATCTGCTCGCCTTCGGCGCTGAGGAAGGTTTCCAGCGCTTCCGCCGCGCCGACCGCCTGCGCCTTGGCATGGTAAAAGGCGCCGAGATCGCGCAGCGGCTGGAAGAACTCCGGCGCCAGAATCAGCACCAGAAAACCGGAAAATAGCGTTACGCCGAGGCCGTAGCTGCCGAAGTTGAGTTCGCCGAGGTAAGAAAAACCGAAATACACCGCCACTACGGCGATGGAAATCGAGGCGAAGAACTCCAGCACGCCGGAAGAGAGGAAGGCCATGCGCAGCACTTCCATGGTGCGGCTGCGGAAGTCTTCGGAGGATTTGGCGATCTGCGCGGTTTCGGCCTGTGCGCGATCGAACAGCCGCAGGGTGTCCAGGCCGCGCAGGCGGTCGAGGAAGTTGCCGCTCAATCGCGCCAGCGCCACGAAGTTGCGGCGGTTGGCGTCGGCGGCCCCCATGCCGACCAGCGCCATGAACAGCGGAATGAGCGGCGCGGTCGCCAGCAGAATGATGCCTGCGGCCCAGTTGATCGGGAAGACGGCGATCAGGATAAGCAATGGGATGAACACCGCCAGATACATTTGCGGCAGATAGCGCGAGTAATAGTCCTGCATATCCTCGATCTGCTCGACGATGATGCTGGCCCAGCTGCCTGCCGGTTTGCCTTGGATCCACGCGGGGCCGAGCTGCTGGAGTTTATCCAGCACCTGCTGACGCATGCGCTGACGGATCACCTGACCACACAGGAAACCGACCCGCTCCCGCAGCCAGCTCAACAGCGCCCGCAGCGCAAACGCGACGATCAGCCAGATAAACGAAGGGATCAGCTGTTCGCGCGGGGTGTGCTCGATGATCAGGGCGTGCAGCAGGCTGGCCAGCAGCCAGGCCTGCGCCACGATCAGCAGGCCGCTGAATAGCCCCAACAGCATGGAAAGGCGCAGCCAACGCTGCGCTAACGAACTCTGGGTTTTAAGCCAACGGGTTAACTGTTGCTGTCTGGTTTTTTTCATCAGATATGCGTCTGCGTCGCCGGCGCCCGTTTGTTACGGGCTGGGTTAACGTACTGTTAAATAATAGTGTTTGGCGCAATCGGCGACAAACAAGCGAGGGCTCATGTTACCTCGTCACCCGGCAGACTGAAAAGAATAAAGCGGGCGAAAGTGGCTATAACAGATGGGAGAGGGCGATTGCAGAACGCAGAAACAAAAAAAGCGGCTCGAGAGCCGCTTTTTGCTGATGACGAGAAAGTCTTAGCAGACTTCGGCGCCGGCGATGCCGTCCAGGTAACGCTCTGCATCCAGCGCCGCCATGCAGCCGGTGCCGGCTGAGGTGATCGCCTGGCGATAGATGTGATCCATCACGTCGCCTGCAGCGAAGACGCCGGGGATAGTGGTTTGGGTCGCATTGCCGTGAATGCCGGACTGCACCTTGATGTAGCCGTTTTCCAGCTCCAGCTGGCCACCGAAGATGCCGGTGTTCGGGCTGTGGCCGATGGCGATGAACACGCCGGCCAGCTCCAGTTCACGGGTTTCGTTTTCCGCTTTGGTGCTGCGGATGCGCACGCCGGTCACGCCCATTTCATCGCCCAGCACTTCGTCCAGCGTGTGGTCGGTGTGCAGCACGATATTGCCGCTTTTCACTTTTTCCATCAGCCGGTCGATCAGGATTTTCTCCGAGCGGAAGCTGTCGCGGCGGTGGATCAGATGAACCTCGGCGGCGATGTTGGACAGGTACAACGCTTCTTCAACGGCGGTGTTGCCGCCGCCGACCACCGCGACTTTCTGGTTGCGGTAGAAGAAACCGTCGCAGGTCGCACAGGCGGAAACGCCTTTGCCCTTGAACGCGTCTTCGGAAGGCAGACCAAGATAGCGGGCGGAAGCGCCGGTCGCGATGATCAGCGCGTCGCAGCTGTATTCGCCGCTGTCGCCGAACAGGCGGAACGGACGCTGCTGCAGATCGACGCTGTTGATGTGGTCGAAGACGATTTCCGTCTGGAACTTCTCCGCGTGCTCGCGCATGCGTTCCATCAACGCCGGACCGGTCAGGCCTTCGGCATCGCCCGGCCAGTTTTCCACTTCGGTGGTGGTGGTCAGCTGGCCGCCCTGTTCCAGACCGGTAATCAGCACCGGGTTCAGGTTGGCGCGCGCCGCGTAGACGGCGGCGGTGTAACCGGCCGGGCCGGAACCCAGAATCAGTAATTTGCTATGTTTAGCCGTGCCCATGAATAACCTCTTTATTCCACAATGGCGGACAATGAAGCCGATTGTAGGGAAAATGACGCAGTAAAAAAAGCGCCGGGCGACGTTGTTAACGATTTGTATGATAGTTGTCGCCTATTAATGCGTCCATTGTCGGTAAATCGTACGCCGAACGCAGAAATTTAACTTATCAAAGCCGCCGTCCGCCAGCGAATCACCCACCGCGCAAAAACGGCGCATTCTGCGAGTTCAGCCGCTTCCGCCCGGGGTTTATCTGCCAGCGATTCATAACCAAAAATGGGATGCAGACTTTTCATGACGGTACGTTGTTCTGATTTTGCTTCTTTTACTTTGACAATCCGCTGCGCATTTGCGAAAACATCATAGGAAGAAGAAATTATCCCCGTAACACCAGCAAATCGTACGTATTTACGCCGTAAGGCGGCAATACGCACCAGGTGTGCGGAGCAGGGCGCGCAAGCGTTTGCTGATTTTTTCTCGACCGAAACGTCGTTACCGGCGCTGCGCGGGGTTGGACAGACAGGCTGCGCGGCGTGGAATGATGGTAGTGAAGAAGCATATGACAGGCATCGGGTCTTCGCTTGGAACGAACCCTTACACATTGACGTTGGCTAGGGTGTGGCAAGTGCACGGAAGAAAATAAGAGAGACAATAATAATGGCAGACAACAAGAAACGCCCGGGTAAAGATCTTGACCGTATCGACCGCAACATCCTGAATGAGCTGCAGAAGGATGGGCGTATTTCGAACGTCGAGCTTTCGAAGCGCGTGGGGTTATCCCCGACACCATGTTTAGAACGCGTGCGCCGTCTCGAGCGCCAGGGTTTCATTCATGGCTATACCGCATTGCTCAACCCGCATTATCTGGATGCGTCCCTGCTGGTTTTCGTGGAGATCACGCTGAACCGCGGCGCGCCGGATGTGTTTGAGCAATTCAACTCGGCAGTGCAGAAGCTTGAAGAGATTCAGGAGTGTCATCTGGTTTCCGGCGATTTCGACTACCTGTTGAAAACCCGCGTACCGGACATGTCGGCTTACCGCAAACTGCTGGGCGAAACCTTGCTGCGTTTGCCGGGGGTTAACGACACCCGTACCTACGTAGTGATGGAAGAAGTGAAACAGAGTAACCGTCTGGTTATCAAAACACGGTAAGGTGCAGGTGCAAAACCTGATTAAATTGGTTACACTCCTGTTTATTCATACAGTTTCGGCGCCGGGGAAGCTTCTCGGCGCTGTTGCTATGTCAGCTAACAGGAACCTGGAGAGCCTTTCTTGAGCCAGGAATATACAGAAGATAAAGAAGTTACCCTGAAAAGACTCAGCAGTGGCCGGCGTTTGCTGGAAGCTGTGTTGATCGTGGTAGCGATTTTTGCCGTTTACCTCATGGCCGCGTTGGTCAGCTTCAATCCGTCTGACCCAAGCTGGTCGCAGACCGCATGGCATGAGCCGATTCACAACCTGGGCGGCGGTGTTGGGGCCTGGTTGGCCGACACGCTGTTCTTCACCTTCGGGGTGCTCGCCTACGCGATACCGCCGATCATGCTGGTTCTGTGCTGGGCGGCCTACCGCCAACGCGGCAACCGAGACTACGTCGACTATTTCGCGCTCTCACTGCGCCTTATCGGCACTCTGGCGCTGGTGCTCACCTCCTGTGGGCTGGCGGCGCTGAACGTTGACGATCTTTATTACTTCGCTTCCGGCGGCGTGATCGGCAGCCTGCTGAGCAACGCCATGTTGCCGTGGTTCAACGGCATCGGCGCCACGCTGGCGCTGCTGTGCGTGTGGGCGGCAGGCCTGACGTTGTTTACCGGCTGGTCCTGGCTGGTGATCGCCGAGAAGATCGGCGGTGCGGTGCTGGGCGTCGCGACGGTGATGACCAATCGCTCACGCCGCGAAGAACGCTATTTCGAGGATGACGAGCGTTACGTTGACGACGAGCCTGAGCAGGCAGGGAAGGGCGCCGCCGCAGCGGTTGCCGCGACCGCCGCCGGAGCCGCGGCCGCCGATGACGACGTGCTGTTCTCCGCGCCTTCGGTCACCGAAAGCGCCAAAGCGGCAGCGGAAGACGCTGCCGATCCGTTGCTCAGCGGCCTGCGTGCCGACGATGACGAAGTCGACGCTGAAGCGGCGCCAATCGCGCCAGCGGCTCCGCCTGCACCGGCGGTAACGGCGGCGGTCCACGAGCCCGTTGCTGCACCGGTTGGCGTTCAGGCGCCGTCGGTGACGGTGGCACCGGCCGCCCCGGCCTCGGTCAACCAGCACCCGGTAAGCGCCCCGCCACAAGACGCTACGCCGCCGCTATATTCCTTCGAGATCCCGGAAGAAACGCCGGCGCCGAAGGCGACGCGTCCGGTCGATCCTTATCAGGATGACGATGAGCCGCGCCTTGGCAACTGGCAAGAGCCGGCTGCGCCGCAACCGCAGGCGCATTCTCCCTTTGATTTTAGCGCTGCGCAGCGCGACAGCGTCGACCTCGGCGGTTCGGGCGGTTTCAGCGCCACCGGCGCCAGGCCGCAGCTGGACACGGCGGCGGCCACTGCCGCGGCGGGTGCAGCAGCAGCCACCTTCATGCCTGCTTTCACGGCGACCAGCGACGGCAATCCGCAGGTTAAACAGGGTATCGGCCCTGAGTTGCCGCGGCCGAATCCGGTGCGTATCCCGACCCGTCGTGAGCTGGCTTCTTACGGCATCAAGCTGCCTTCGCAGCGTGCGGCCGAACAGGAGCTGCGCCAGGCCGAGGCGGAGCCTCAACAGCCGGCGGCGGTGAACCCGCAGGAAGAAGAGGCGCTGCAAGAAGCCGCGCTGCGTCAGGCGTTTGCCGAACAGCAAAGCCAGCGCTACGGCGAAAGCTACGCGCCGGAGCAAGATGACGAGAGTGCATTGCAGGAAGCCGAGCTGAGCAAGGCGTTTGCCGAACAGCAGAGCCAACGTTACGGCGAAGAGTATCAACAGGACGACGAAGAGGCGCGGCAAGAAGCGGTGCTGCGTCAGGCGTTCGCCGAGCAGCAGCAGGCGCGCTACGGCCAGCAGGAGTCTGCCCCGCAGGCACCGGCCGCCAGTGCGGTCGATACCCGCAATGCTTTCAGCTTCTCGCCGATGGCGGATTTGGTGGACGATGGCCCTAGCGAGCCGATGTTCACGCTGTCGCCGCAGCTTGAAGAGCGCATTGAACTGCAGAGCGAGCAAGAGGACGATGTGCCGTTCGGCCAGTTTGAGCCTGCGGAGCCGGCTGCCCAGCCTCAGCAACCGTACCAGCAGCAGTACCAACAGCCGCAGCAGCAGCCGTATCAACCGTCGCCGCAGCAGCAATATCAGCAGCCGCAGCAGGCACCGCAACAGTCTCAGCAACCGCAGGCCGAGCAGCATCCGGCGATGGACAGCTTGATTCACCCGTTCCTGATGCGCAACGATCAGCCGCTGCAGAAGCCGACCACGCCGCTGCCGACGCTGGATCTGCTGACCGAAGCGCCGAAAGAGGTGGAGCCGGTCGATTCCTTCGCGCTGGAACAGAAGGCGCGCCTGGTAGAGGCTAGCCTGGCCGATTACCGCGTGAAAGCCGACGTGGTAGACATCCTGCCGGGGCCGGTGATCACCCGCTTCGAGTTGGATCTGGCACCGGGGGTTAAAGCGGCGCGCATTTCCAACCTGTCGCGCGATCTGGCGCGCTCGCTGTCGACTTCGGCGGTGCGCGTGGTGGAAGTGATCCCTGGTAAGCCTTACGTCGGTCTGGAGCTGCCGAACACCAAACGTCAGACGGTGTATCTGCGCGAAGTGCTGGATTGCCCGGCCTTCCGCGACAACCCGTCGCCGCTGTCCATCGTGTTGGGTAAGGACATCTCCGGCGAACCGGTGGTGGCGGATCTGGGTAAGATGCCGCACTTGCTGGTTGCCGGTACCACCGGTTCCGGTAAATCGGTCGGGGTCAACGCCATGATCCTGAGCATTTTGTATAAGGCCACGCCGAAAGAAGTGCGCTTTATCATGATCGACCCGAAAATGCTGGAGCTGTCGGTTTACGAAGGCATCCCGCATCTGTTGACCGACGTGGTCACCGACATGAAAGACGCGGCCAACGCGCTGCGCTGGTGCGTGGGCGAAATGGAACGCCGCTACAAGCTGATGTCAGCCCTGGGTGTACGTAACCTGGCCGGCTACAACGAGCGTGTCGATCAGGCCGAAGCGATGGGGCGTCCGATCCCGGATCCGTTCTGGAAGCCGACCGACAGCATGGACATCACGCCGCCGGTGCTGGAGAAAGAGCCGTACATCGTGGTGATGGTCGACGAATTCGCCGACCTGATCATGACGGTGGGCAAGAAGGTTGAAGAGCTGATTGCTCGCCTGGCGCAGAAAGCACGTGCGGCGGGCATCCACCTGGTGCTGGCGACCCAGCGTCCGTCGGTGGATGTGATCACTGGCCTGATCAAGGCCAACATTCCGACGCGTATCGCCTTTACCGTGTCGAGCAAGATCGATTCCCGCACCATCCTCGATCAGGGCGGCGCCGAGTCCTTGCTGGGGATGGGCGACATGCTCTATCTGGCGCCGAACTCCTCGATTCCGGTGCGTGTACATGGCGCATTCGTGCGCGATCAGGAAGTGCACGCGGTGGTCAAGGATTGGAAAGCGCGCGAGCGGCCCCAATATAAAGAGGGCATTCTCAGCGGCGGCGAAGACGGCGAGGGCGGAGCCGGCGGTGGGATGGACGGTGACGAAGAGCTGGATCCGCTGTTTGACCAGGCGGTGGATTTCGTGGTGGATAAACGCCGCGCCTCCATCTCTGGCGTACAGCGCCAGTTCCGCATCGGCTATAACCGCGCCGCGCGCATCATCGAACAGATGGAAGCGCAAGGCATCGTCAGTGAGCAGGGGCACAACGGCAACCGCGAGGTGCTGGCGCCGCCGCGGCATGACTGATGCTTTAGCCATTGCAATTCAATAAGAAAGGGCCGCTTAAGCGGCCCTTGTGCAAAGAAGCGTAAACCCGTTTCTTCTCGGAACATTGGCCTACCGACCGGCCGCCGGCTTCGGGTAAAGTAACGGGGTAAAGGGTTGATTTGACCCGCACGGCGTCGCCCTGCGGTTAACGCATTTCATAAGGTATCTGGAATAATGAAAAAACTGTTAGTTGCCTGCTGTCTGCTTTCGGGATTCGCTTCTACCTCCGTGCTGGCCGACGCCGCACAGGATCTGCAAAGTCGCCTGGCGAAGGTGAACAGTTTCCACGCCAGCTTCTCGCAAACCGTAACCAGCGCCGACGGTGCCGCGGTGCAGCAGGGGGAAGGCGAGCTGTGGGTGAAGCGGCCGAACCTGTTCAACTGGCACATGACGTCGCCTGATGAGAGCGTGCTGGTCTCCGATGGCCAGACCCTTTGGTTCTACAACCCGTTCGTTGAGCAGGTGACGGCGACCTGGCTGAAAAACGCCACCGGCAATACGCCGTTCATGCTGATCACCCGCAATAATGCCAGCGACTGGAAACAGTACAACGTGAAGCAAAAGGGCGATGACTTCGAACTGACGCCGAAATCCGCCAGCGGCAATCTGAAGCAGTTCGCCATCAGCGTGACCAACAGCGGTACCATCCGTAGCTTCGCCGCGGTGGAGCAGGACGGTCAGCGCAGTTCCTACACGCTGAAAAGCCAGCAGAACGTCGCCGCCGATCCGGCCAAATTCAAATTTACCCCACCGAAGGGGGTGACGCTGGACGACCAGCGCCAGTGAGGTGCAAGTGAGTAATAATCTGTCGCTCGACTTTTCCCAGAACGAGTTCCAGCCGTTGGCCGCGCGCATGCGGCCGACCACGCTGGCGCAATACATCGGCCAGCAGCATCTGCTGGCCGCCGGCAAACCGCTGCCGCGCGCCATTGAGGCCGGGCAGCTGCACTCGATGATTTTATGGGGGCCGCCGGGCACCGGGAAGACGACGCTGGCAGAGCTGATCGGCCGCTACGGTCAGGCGGATGTCGAACGAATTTCTGCCGTGACCTCCGGCATCAAGGAGATCCGCGAGGCGATCGAACGGGCGCGGCAAAACCGCGACGCCGGCCGCCGTACCATCCTGTTCGTCGACGAGGTGCACCGCTTCAACAAAAGCCAGCAGGACGCTTTCCTGCCGCACATTGAAGACGGCACCATCACCTTTATCGGTGCCACCACCGAGAATCCGTCGTTCGAGCTGAACTCGGCGCTGCTGTCCCGCGCCCGAGTCTATCTGTTGAAGGCGCTGACCGCCGAAGATATCGGCCAGGTGCTGGATCAGGCCATGAATGACAAGACGCGCGGCTTTGGCGGCCAGAATGTCGAGCTGCCGGCGGAAACGCGTCGCCTGCTGTCGGAGTTGGTGGGCGGCGACGCGCGCCGGGCGCTGAACAGCCTGGAAATGATGGCGGACATGGCGGAGTTAGACGCCAAGGGCGTGCGGGTGCTGACGCCGGAACTGCTGAAAGAGGTGTCGGGCGAGCGCAGCGCGCGCTTCGACAATAAGGGCGACCGTTATTACGATCTGATTTCCGCGCTGCATAAATCGGTGCGCGGTTCGGCGCCGGACGCCGCGCTGTATTGGTATGCGCGCATCATTACCGCCGGCGGCGACCCGCTTTACGTGGCGCGCCGTCTGTTGGCGATCGCCTCTGAAGACGTGGGCAACGCCGATCCGCGCGGCATGCAGGTGGCGATCGCCGCCTGGGATTGTTTTACCCGCGTGGGGCCGGCGGAGGGCGAGCGCGCCATCGCGCAGGCGATCGTCTATCTGGCCTGCGCACCGAAGAGCAACGCGGTTTACACCGCGTTCAAAGCCGCCATGCGCGATGCCAAAGAGCAGGCCGATTATGACGTGCCGGAACACCTGCGCAACGCGCCGACCAAGCTGATGAAGGAGATGGGGCTGGGGGCGGAATACCGTTACGCCCACGACGAACCCAACGCCTACGCCGCCGGCGAGAACTATTTCCCGCCTGAAATGGCCAAGACGCGCTACTATCAACCGACCTCGCGCGGGCTGGAAGGGAAAATCGGCGAAAAGTTGGCATGGCTGGCTGAGCAGGATCAAAATAGCCCGACAAAACGCTACCGCTAGCCTGGCCGTTGCGGTAAGGTTAGCAGGTATCACTCTTCTTTTATGCGGCTATAAATCAGCCGCATAGAACAACAACACTTCTTTCAATAACAACAAGCACAGGATTAGCATGCTCGATCCCAATCTGCTGCGTAATGAGCTAGACGCAGTCGCCGTCAAACTGGCTCGCCGAGGCTTTAAACTCGATCTGGATCTGCTGCGTTCGCAGGAAGAACGCCGCAAAGTTCTGCAGGTAGAAACTGAAACGCTGCAAGCGGAACGCAACTCCCGATCGAAATCCATCGGCGCGGCCAAAGCGCGTGGGGAAGACATCGAGCCGCTGCGTCGCGAAGTGAACGAGCTGGGTGACAAGCTGGATGCCGCCAAGGCGGAGCTGGATGCGCTGCAAAGCGAGATCCGCGATTACGCCCTGACGTTGCCTAACCTGCCGGACGACGCCGTGCCGGATGGTAAAGACGACAGCGAAAACCTGGAGGTCACCCGCTGGGGTGAACCGCGCCAGTACGACTTCGCGGTGCGCGATCACGTCGACCTGGGCGAAATGGCCGGCGGGCTGGATTTTGCCGCCGCGGTTAAGCTCACCGGTTCGCGCTTCGTGGTGATGAAGGGGCAAATCGCCCGCATGCACCGTGCGCTGTCCCAGTTCATGCTGGATCTGCACACCGAGCAGCACGGCTACCTGGAGGCCTACGTGCCTTACCTGGTTAACCACGCCACGCTGTACGGCACCGGCCAGCTGCCGAAGTTCGGCGAAGATCTGTTCCATACCCGTCCGCTGGAAGAAGAAGCTGACAGCAGCAACTACGCGCTGATCCCAACGGCGGAAGTGCCGCTGACCAACCTGGTGCGCGACGAGATCGTGGAAGAGGAATCTCTGCCGCTGAAGATGACCGCGCACACGCCATGCTTCCGTGCGGAAGCCGGTTCTTACGGCCGCGACACCCGCGGTTTGATCCGCATGCACCAGTTCGACAAGGTCGAGATGGTGCAGATCGTTCGTCCGGAAGATTCGATGGACGCCCTGGAAGAGCTGACCGGCCACGCGGAAAAAGTGCTGCAACTGCTGAACCTGCCTTATCGTAAGGTGCTGCTGTGCACCGGAGACATGGGCTTCGGCGCGTGCAAGACCTACGATCTGGAAGTGTGGCTGCCGGCGCAGGATACCTACCGCGAGATTTCGTCCTGCTCCAACATGTGGGACTTCCAGGCGCGTCGCATGCAGGCGCGCTGCCGCAGCAAAGCCGACAAGAAACCGCGTCTGGTCCACACGCTGAACGGTTCCGGCCTGGCGGTTGGCCGTACCCTGGTGGCGGTGCTGGAGAACTACCAGCAGGCCGACGGCCGTATTCAGGTGCCTGAAGTGCTGCGCCCTTATATGGGTGGCCTGGAATATATCGGCTGAACAGCCAATCACCAGAAAAAAGCGCCTGCGGGCGCTTTTTTTATGTCGAGAATTCAGTCTGCCGCCAGCGCGTAAGCCTGTTTAATGTAGTCGGCCAGATGTTTGCTTTTCACCTCGGCGGGTGAGTGGAGCTTGATGTGCCGCCGATACTGGCCGCTGCCTTCAAGTTGGTGATGGCGATCTGTCAATCGGTAGCCGTGGCCGAATTCCACCGTAACGTGGTTGCGATAGGCGAAAACGCCGCAGAAAAATTGGCGATGCGAGAACATGATGCCACCGTATTTGACCGATTCGGTGACGCCATCGCCGCTCGCGGCAGCGGCCCGGCGAACCTGTTGCACTATCTCCAGCAGCTCGCCGTGCGTGCTGCCGATGTCCGCCAGCAGGGCTGCGACCGCCGCATCATTTGCCTGACTCATCCTGTTTCCTTATCGTCAAATACGCACTGCGCTGAGCATAGCGCTTTTTCAGCCGGTTAACCGGAAACAAATCGTGCGGTGGAATGATAAGAGGCGATTGACTTTTTTATCGCCAGTGGCATGATGCGCGCACTCTCATTGCGCGTTCGGTCACAATTTCACTATGTCCGCATACTCCCGCCCGGTGCTGTTATTGCTCTGCGGCCTCTTGCTGCTCACGGTATCCATTGCCGTTTTGAATACGCTCGTGCCCCTTTGGTTAACCCATGCTCAGCTGTCGACCTGGCAAGTGGGAATGGTCAGCTCTTCTTATTTCAGCGGCAACCTGTTGGGCACGCTGGTGGCGGGCAAACTGATCCAACGCGTCGGCTTCACCCGCAGCTATCACCTTTCTTGTCTGGTATTCGCCGCCGCGACCGCCGGTATGGTGCTGTCGATCGATTTCTGGAGTTGGCTGGGTTGGCGCTTCTTCGCCGGTGTCGGCTGCGCCTGGATTTGGGTGATCGTAGAGAGCGCGCTGTTGCGCAGCGGCAACCTGAGCAACCGCGGCCAGCTGCTGGCGGCCTATATGATCGTCTATTACCTCGGGACGGTGACCGGCCAATTGCTGTTGAGCATGACCTCGACCGAATTGCTGCACGTGGTGCCGTGGGTGACCGCCATTGTGATCAGCGCCATGCTGCCGATGCTGTTCGCGCGGGTCAACCGTCATGAAGATGAGCCGCAGCAGGCGGCGGTGTGGTCGATGCTGAGACGCCGCAGCGCGCGCCTGGGCATCAACGGTTGCATCATCTCCGGCATTGTGCTCGGTTCGCTGTACGGCCTGATGCCGCTGTACCTCTCTCATCAGGGCATGAGCGACGCCAACGTCGGCTACTGGATGGCGCTGCTGGTCAGCTCCGGCATCGTCGGCCAATGGCCGGTTGGACGCCTGGCCGATCGTTACGGGCGTCTGCTGGTGCTGCGCATTCAGGTGTTCGTGGTGATCCTCGCCAGCGTGGCGATGCTCGGCAACTACGCCATGGCGCCTTCGCTGTTCATCCTCGGTTGCGCCGGCTTTACCCTGTATCCGGTAGCGATGTCCTGGGCCTGTGAGAAGGCGATGCCACACGAGCTGGTGGCGATGAACCAGGCGCTGTTGATGAGCTACACCATCGGCAGCCTGCTGGGCCCATCGATGACGGCGCTGCTGATGCAAAACTACTCCGACCGCGTGCTGTTTGTGATGATTGCCGCCGTGGCGCTGGTTTATCTGCTGATGCTGCTGAAAAAGCAGAAACCGGATCACCACCACACACCGTTCGCCGCCGCCTGAGCATAAAAAAACCGGCCATGAGCCGGTTTTTTCTTGTGGTGCGCGCCAATCAGTAGATCACTTTGTGGCCGTAGCTTTCCAGGATGCCTTTGACGCGATCCATGGTCTCGGCTTTCGGCGGATGCACGCCATCCAGCTTATACTCTTCCCCCATCGCCACCCATTTGTGCTTGCCCAGCTCGTGGTAGGGCAGCAGCTCGATTTTTTCGATGTTGGTCATGTCCTTGGTGAACTCGCCCAGCAGATGCGCCGACTTATCGTCGTCTGACCAACCCGGCACCACCACGTAGCGGATCCAGGTGCGCTGGTTGCGTTTCGCCAGGTAGCGGGCGAATTCCAGCGTGCGGTGATTGGAGACGCCAACCAGGTTCTGGTGGATCTCGTCGTTCATCTGTTTCAGGTCCAGCATCACCAGATCGGTGGTATCCAGCAGCTCGTCGATCACCGGATCGTAGCGGCGCACGAAACCGTTGGTATCCAGGCAGGTATTGATGCCTTCGGCATGGCAGGCGCGGAACCAGTCGCGCACGAATTCAGCCTGCAGAATCGCTTCGCCGCCGGATGCGGTCACGCCGCCGCCGGAGGCATTCATGAAGTGGCGATAGGCCACCGCGTCTTTCATCAGCTCTTCGACGGTCACTTCTTTGCCGCCGTGGGTGTCCCAGGTATCGCGGTTATGGCAATAGAGGCAGCGCATCAGGCAGCCCTGGAAGAAGACGATAAAGCGGATCCCGGGCCCATCGACGGTGCCGCAGGATTCGAAGGAGTGGATGCGACCAGTTACTGACATTGCGGGGTTTTCTCCAATATTGACTGTCAAACGCAGTCTAAAAATAGGCGCGTGGCCGCCGGCCAGGTATCTGCGATGCAGCGGCGGGATGAGCCCGCCACCGGGGGTAATGATGCCTGTCGGCCGGTCAGTTGCCGGATAACTGTTTTGCCGGCTATCCATTCAGTATAGATGTCCGGCAAAACAGACTCGCACAGAGTCAGGGGAGAGCGGTGGGAGAAAAGGGCCGGAAGAACCGGCCCGACGTTGCTACCGGGCGGTTTCCCGCCCGGCTGGCGCATTACATCGTTTGAGTGAAGGTACGAGTAATGACGTCCTGCTGTTGCTCTTTGGTCAGCGAGTTGAAGCGCACGGCGTAACCGGAGACGCGGATGGTCAGCTGAGGGTATTTCTCAGGGTTTTCCATCGCATCCAGCAGCATTTCGCGGTTCATCACGTTGACGTTCAGGTGCTGGCCGCCTTCGATGGAGGCTTCATGGTGGAAGTAACCATCCATCAGGCCAGCCAGGTTGGCTTTACGCACGTCGTCGTCTTTACCCAGCGCGTTAGGCACGATGGAGAAGGTGTAGGAGATCCCGTCTTTCGCGTAGGCAAACGGCAGTTTGGCTACCGAGGTCAGGGAGGCTACTGCGCCTTTCTGGTCGCGGCCGTGCATCGGGTTGGCACCTGGGCCGAATGGTGCGCCAGCGCGGCGGCCATCCGGGGTGTTACCGGTTTTCTTACCGTATACCACGTTGGAGGTGATGGTCAGTACGGACTGAGTTGGTACCGCGTGGCGGTAGGTGCGCAGTTTCTGAATTTTCTTCATGAAACGCTCAACCAGGTCGCAGGCGATGTCATCGACGCGGGCGTCGTTGTTACCGAACTGCGGATACTCGCCTTCCACTTTGAAGTCGATAGCCAGGCCGTCTTCGTCGCGAATGGTGGTGACTTTCGCGTACTTGATGGCGGACAGGGAGTCGGCCGCAACGGACAGACCGGCGATGCCGCAAGCCATGGTGCGATAAACGTCACGGTCATGCAGCGCCATCAGCGCAGCTTCGTAGCTGTACTTGTCGTGCATGTAGTGAATGATGTTCAGCGCGGTCACATACTGCTTGGCCAGCCAATCCATAAAGTGGTCCATGCGGGCCATGACTTTGTCATAGTCCAGCACTTCGTCCATCATTGGCGCTTCTTTCGGGCCGACCTGCATTTTCAGTTTTTCGTCAACGCCGCCGTTGATGGCGTACAGCATGGTTTTCGCCAGGTTGGCGCGGGCGCCGAAGAACTGCATTTGTTTGCCGACGATCATCGGGCTGACGCAGCAAGCGATGGCGTAGTCATCGTTGTTGAAGTCAGGGCGCATCAGGTCGTCGTTTTCGTACTGTACGGAAGAGGTGTCGATGGACACTTTCGCCGCGAATTTCTTGAAGTTCAGCGGCAGCTTCTCAGACCACAGGATGGTCATGTTCGGTTCCGGAGACGGCCCCATGGTGTACAGGGTGTTCAGGAAACGGAAGCTGTTTTTGGTGACCAGGGTACGGCCGTCGACGCCCATACCGGCCAGGGACTCAGTCGCCCAGATTGGGTCGCCGGAGAACAGCTCATCGTACTCAGGGGTACGCAGGAAGCGCACCATACGCAGTTTCATCACCAGGTGGTCGATCAGTTCCTGCGCTTGTTCTTCGGTCAGTTTGCCCGCCTTGATGTCGCGCTCGATGAACACGTCGAGGAAGGTGGACACGCGGCCGAAGGACATGGCAGCGCCGTTCTGGGATTTCACTGCGGCCAGGTAGCCGAAGTAGGTCCACTGCACCGCTTCTTGCGCGCTGGTGGCCGGGCCGGAGATGTCGTAACCGTATTTGGCGGCCATCTCTTTGATTTGAGCCAGAGCGCGATGCTGTTCAGCGATCTCTTCGCGCAGCTGGATGGTCATTTCCAGGTCTTCGCCGTTTTCCAGTTTTTCCTGCAGCGATTTGAACTGGTTCAGCTTGTCGGCCATCAGGAAGTCGATACCGTACAGCGCCACGCGGCGGTAGTCGCCGATGATGCGGCCGCGGCCGTAGGCGTCTGGCAGACCGGTCAGCACGCCGGATTTACGGCAGTTCAGGATGTCTTTGGTGTAAACGTCGAATACGCCCTGGTTGTGGGTTTTGCGGTATTCGGTGAACACTTTTTTCAGCTGCGGATCCAGTTCGCGGCCGTACACTTTGCACGAACCTTCGACCATTTTGATACCGCCGAACGGGATCAGCGCGCGTTTCAGAGGGGCGTCGGTCTGCAGACCCACGATGGTTTCCAGCTCTTTGGCGATGTAACCCGCGTCGTGAGAAACGATGGTTGAAGCAACGTTGGTGTCGAAATCAACCGGCGCGTGAGTGCGGTTTTCCAGTTTGATCCCTTCCATAACCTTGTCCCACAAGGTGGTGGTGGCTTGAGTAGCGCCAGCCAGGAAGGATTCGTCACCCTCATAAGGCGTGTAGTTTTTCTGGATGAAGTCACGAACGTTGACTTCATTCTGCCAGTCACCCTTGCTGAAACCTTCCCAAGCGTTGGCTAATTTCTCGTTAAGTTCGGTCATTGTACACCTACCTTTGATTGTGGATTTCTAACTCTGCGCGCGGTAACTCACAGCTTAGTGCTGCTCGCGGCCCCCGCGCAGATAAATTACCCAGTAAGTCAACCCAACCAGCAGACCGCCGCCGATGATGTTACCGATGGTGACCGGAATCAGGTTGTCGATGATGAAGTTGCTTACTGTCAGATGAGCGAATTGCTCAGGTACCGCCCCTACGGCTTGCCAGAATTCTGGCGTGGCGAAGTGTTTGACCACGATGCCCATAGGGATCATAAACATGTTGGCGATGCTGTGTTCGAAGCCGCTGGCGACAAACATACCGACCGGCAGCACCATGGCGAGCATCTTGTCGGTCAGGGTGCGGCCGGAGTAGCTCATCCAGACCGCCAGGCAGACCATCAGGTTGGCCAGAATGCCGAGGCATACGGCTTCGATGAAGGTGTGATGCAGCTTATGGTCTGCGGTTTGCAGGACATTCAGGCCCCACTGGCCGTTGGCGACCATATACTCGCCGGAGAACCAAATCAGCGCCACGAAGAACAGCGCGCCGACCAGGTTGCCGAGATAAACGTTCAGCCAGTTGGCGCCCAGCTGGCCCCAGCTGATGCGGCCGCTGGCCTTGGCGATGACGATAAGTACGGTAGAGGTGAACAGGTCGGCGCCCGACACCACCACCAGCATTAACCCGAGAGAGAAGCAGATGCCGCCGACCAGTTTCGCCAGCCCGAAAGGCACGCCGGCGGTGCCGGTAGTCGCCGTGATGTAGAAGACGAAGGCGATGGAAATGAAGACACCAGCGGTGATCGCCAAATAAAACGTTTTCAGCGGATGTTTGGTGGCTTTATACACGCCGGCATCCTCAGCGATTTTCGCCGTTGCCGCAGGTAAAATCAGATCGAAGGGGCTGTCAGTTTTCAAACTAACTCTCGCTCTTAAGGGTTAAAACAACGCAATGAGATACTAGCAAAGCAGTATAGGGGAAAATTTGATTTGGATCATAAGGCGGGGAAGTAGAGCGGCAAAATGACGTGTTTTTTGTGTGGTTTTTGTGGTTAATTAATTGATTTTTAATAAAAAACAATTTTTTAATGTTTGCAATTTTTTTTGAATAAGCAGGGTGGGCCGCAGGCGCTAAAGTTAAATTTTTAGACGTTTTGTCGCTGTTCGTCGCTGAAAGTTTAATTATCGGTTAATTATTATTTCACCGTCCGGCAACAATCGCCGGTTTATTTCTTTTTATGGCCGTTTAACCGCCTACTTCCCAGCTGGAAAATAAGTCAGAATACGTTGAAATAACGCGCAAAAATAAAAACGCCGCAACGGAGTGCGGCGTTCAGCAACAGGGGTACTCCCAAAGTGGCAGCCCCCGATGGCATTAGGCCTTGGCCCAGTGGCGACGTTTGGCCGCTTGCAGCTTCTCGTAGGCCGCCAGCAGCGCCTGGTGGGCCGGCAACGCTTTCAGATCGGCATCGACGGCGAACAGCCCGTTGAAGCGCTCTTCACCGCTGATGGCGGCGGAGGCTGCGTCAACCGCTTCCTGGCCGTACATCTTCACGAACGCGGTATAGTACTGCGCCGCTTCGCGCTCAGGCTCCTGCGCCAGCAGCAGCAGCGTTTGCAGGCAGCGGTAGTAGTTGCTGCGCGCCGGGCTCAGCACCGAGGCGTTGAAGTCCTGCGTCCATTCGGTCCAGATCAGCGCCTGATCCAGATCGCCGCCCGCCAGCGCCAGCATCGACTTCAGCTCGCCGATGCGCAGGGTATGCCAGGCGTTGTCTTTGCCGCTGGCAATACCCAGCAGTTCGCGCACGCGGGTGAAATCGTCCAACCCTTCGTCGTCCAGCTGTTCGATCAGCGCCAGGTATTCTTCCGGTTCCCACTCGCTGCCCGGCAACGCCAGCAGGGTGTCGCGCAGGTGCGCGCCCATGCTGTTGTTGGCCAGCAGCAGGTCTTCCGCCGGATAAATGTCGGACATGCCCGGTACGATGATGCGGCAAGCGTAGACGCCCAGATGCTCGTAGTCGGCGATGTACACTTCCGCGTCTTCTTTGTCGAAGATGCTCATCAGGGTGGCGAACTCTTCCTGCGTGCTGCCGCTGAAGCTCCAGTCAACGAACGGATAATCCGCGTCCTGCTTGAACAGATCCCAGGAGATCAGGCCGCTGGAATCGATGAAGTGCGTTTCCAGGTTGGTGTGTTCCGCCACTTCTTCGTCATCGAAGGTTGGCGCGGTGAACACGTCGAGATCTTTCAGGCTGCGGCCCTGCAGCAGTTCGGTCACCGTGCGCTCCAGCGCTACGCCGAAGTCCGGGTGCGCGCCGAACGAGGCGAAGCAGGTGCCGTTGGTCGGGTTGAACAGCACCACGCAGATCACCGGGTAGTTGCCGCCCAGCGACGCGTCGTAGGAGAGGATCGGGAAACCTTCCTCTTCCAGCTTGGCGATGGCTTCCACCACGCCCGGGTAGCGGTTCAACACCTCGTCCGGGATCGCCGGCAGGCTGATGGATTCGGCGATGATGCGGTTTTTCACATAGCGCTCGAACACTTCCGACAAACCCTGCACGCGCGCTTCATTAGCGGTGTTGCCGGCGGACATGCCGTTGGACACATACAGGTTGCCGATGATGTTCATCGGGATATACACGGTTTGCTGGTCAGACTGACGGGTAAACGGCAGCGCACACACGCCGCGATCGGCATTGCCCGATTGCAGATCGACAAGATCGCTGGCGTTCAGCTCTTGCTGCGGATCGTAGAAGGCGTGCAGACGCTCGTCGAGCAGGCCGGCCGGCAGCGTATCGTCCGCCGGGATCGGGAACCATTTCTCATTCGGATAGTGCACGAAGTCGCCTTCGGCGATCTGCCGGCCCAGGTAGAAATCGGCGAAGAAGTAGTTGGTGGACAGGCGCTCGAAATATTCACCCAGCGCCGAGGCCAGCGCGGCTTTTTTGCTGGCGCCTTTGCCGTTGGTGAAGCACAGCGGGCAATCGCGATCGCGAATGTGCACCGACCATACGTGCGGCACCGGGTTCAGCCAGGAGGCTTCTTCGATGTTAAAACCGAGATCGCTCAGTTTCTGCTGGAAACGGGCGATGGAGTCTTCCAGGGCGGCGTCTTTACCGGGGATAAAAGTTTGCGTCATTGTCTTCACTTTTTGCGCGTACTAAAAACGCGCAATGATACGGGGTTTTACGCCGGAGCTCCACGTATTCCTAAAGCGGCGGCAAAGTCACAGTTTTTTTAAGGATAAAGGCCATAATTCAGCGAGTTATCTGTCAAGGAGAAATCTAATGAAATCAGTGAAACTCAGCGTGTTAACCCTCTTGTTGACCGGCGTCAGCGCCTCGGCGCTGGCGCTGCCCAACATCACCCTGCTGGCGACCGGCGGCACCATCGCCGGCGGCGGCGACTCGGCGACCAAGTCCAACTATACTTCGGGCAAATTGGGCGTCGAGGCACTGGTCGATGCGGTCCCGGCGCTGAAGGACATCGCCAACGTGCAGGGGGAGCAGGTGGTGAACATCGGCTCGCAGGACATGAACGATCAGGTCTGGCTGACGCTGGCGAAGAAGATCGACGCCGACTGCGGCAAAACCGATGGCTTTGTCATCACCCACGGCACCGATACGCTGGAAGAGACGGCCTATTTTCTCGACCTGACGGTGAAGTGCGACAAGCCGGTGGTGCTGGTCGGGGCGATGCGGCCGGCGACGGCGATGAGTGCCGATGGTCCATTCAACCTGTATAACGCGGTGGTGACGGCGGCGGATCCGCAATCGGCCAATCGCGGGGTGCTGGTGGCGATGAACGACAGCGTGCTGGACGCACGCGACGTCACCAAAACCAACACCACCGCCGTGCAGACCTTCCAGTCGCCGAACTTCGGCCCGCTGGGGTATATCCACAACGGCAAGGTCGATTACCAGCGCTCGCCGCAGCGCAAACACACCCGTGATACGCCGTTCGACGTCAGCAAGCTGAACGAACTGCCGAAGGTCGGCATCGTCTACAACTACGCCAACGCTTCTGATGCGCCGGCCAAGGCGCTGATCGCCGAAGGCTACCAGGGCATCGTCAGCGCGGGGGTCGGCAACGGCAACCTGTATAAAACGGTGTTCGACACCCTGGCGACGGCGGCGCACAACGGCGTGGCGGTGGTGCGTTCTTCGCGCGTGCCGACCGGCGCCACCACCGAGGACGCGGAAGTGGACGACGCCAAGTACGGTTTCGTCGCGGCCGGCACGCTGAATCCGCAAAAAGCGCGCATTCTGCTGCAGCTGGCGTTGACGCAAACCAAAGACGCGAAGCAGATCCAGCAAATGTTCAATCAGTACTGATCGTTTTCTCTCCTGCGGGCGCCGGCCGGGCTCCCGCAGCCATCTCGGCTGAATACAGCATAAAACACCGCGTTAACCCGCTGAATTTCCCCATGTCGCAGGGTTTTATCGTCCAAACAATCGCGACGGCCGCAGAGCCTGTCATCACCCGGTGCGGCCGTTTGCCGCCGACGGGCGAATAAGCGTTGCAGCCATGGGGCGTGAGTGATAAAACCGAAGGGTTGGTTAACGCGAGCGTTAACTTCGGGCGTCTTTTCGACAGGTCGCTTTTCTGCGGCGAACAGTGAATGTGGTGAGGGGAAATGACTCAGGTTTATAATTTTAGCTCTGGCCCGGCGATGCTGCCGGTGGAAGTGTTGCGTCGTGCGGAACAGGAACTGTGCAACTGGCACGGTCTGGGAACGTCAGTGATGGAGATCAGTCACCGCAGCAAAGAATTTATCGCCGTTGCCGAGCAGGCGGAACAGGATCTGCGCGATCTGCTGAAAATCCCCTCCAACTATAAAGTGCTGTTTTGCCACGGCGGCGCCCGCGGTCAATTCGCCGCGCTGCCGCTGAACCTGCTGGGTGACAAGACCACCGCCGACTATATCGACGGCGGCTATTGGGCGCATAGCGCCATCAAGGAAGCGGAAAAGTATTGCACCCCGAACGTCATCGACGTGAAAACCCGCATCGACGGCCTGAGCGGCATCAAGCCGATGAAAGAGTGGCAGCTCAGCGCCGACGCCGCCTATGTGCACTATTGCCCGAATGAGACCATCGACGGCGTGGCCATCGATGAAACGCCGGACTTCGGCGACAAAGTGGTGATTGGCGATTACTCCTCGACCATCCTGTCCCGCCCGCTCGACGTCAGCCGTTTCGGCGTGATTTACGCCGGCGCGCAGAAAAATATCGGCCCTGCCGGCCTGACGCTGGTAATCGTGCGCGACGATCTGCTGGGCAAGGCGCGCAAAGAAGTGCCGTCAATCCTCGATTACACCGTGTTGGCCGAGAACGATTCGATGTTCAACACGCCGCCGACCTTCGCCTGGTATCTGTCCGGGCTGGTGTTCAAATGGTTGAAAGAGCAGGGCGGCCTGGTGGAGATGCAGAAACGCAATCAGGCCAAGGCCGAGCTGCTGTATGCGACCATCGATAAATCCGACTTCTACCGCAGCCAGGTGGCTATCGCCAACCGTTCGTGGATGAACGTGCCGTTCCAGCTGGCCGATGCGGCGCTGGACAAAGTGTTCCTCAGCGAAGCCGAAGCCATTGGCCTGCAGGCGCTGAAAGGCCATCGGGTAGTTGGCGGCATGCGCGCTTCTATTTACAATGCCATGCCGCTGGCCGGCGTGCAGGCGCTGACCGACTTCATGGCCGACTTCGAACGTCGTCACGGCTGATCCCGGCAGCTCGCCACGTGCGGGCTGCTCAGGCTGTTGTCCTTTTGCATTAAAGCGGCTCCGGCATTATCCCGGAGCCGTTTCGTTTATCAGAATTGGAGAGTTTTGTTCACATGGTGGATTCCCTGACGTTACAACCGGTTGCCCTGGTCAATGGCACCGTCAACTTACCCGGCTCCAAGAGCGTTTCTAACCGCGCTCTGCTGCTGGCTGCGCTGGCGAAAGGAACGACCCGGCTGACCAACCTGCTGGACAGCGACGACGTGCGTCATATGCTGAACGCGCTGCAGGCGTTGGGCGTGAGCTATCAGCTTTCCGCTGACCGCACCGTGTGCGAAGTGACCGGCGTGGCCGGCCCGTTGGTGGCCGAACGGCCGCTGGAACTGTTCCTCGGCAATGCCGGCACCGCGATGCGCCCGTTGGCGGCGGCGCTGTGCCTCGGCGAAGGCGACGTGGTGTTGACCGGTGAACCGCGCATGAAAGAGCGCCCGATCGGCCATCTGGTGGATGCGTTGCGCCAGGGCGGGGCGCAGATTGACTACCTCGAGCAGACCGATTACCCGCCGATTCGCCTGCGCGGCGGCTTCCAGGGCGGCGACGTCACCGTCGACGGCAGCGTCTCCAGCCAGTTCCTGACCGCGTTGCTGATGACCGCGCCGTTGGCGCCGCAGGATACGCAGATCCACATCAAGGGCGAGCTGGTCTCCAAGCCGTACATCGACATCACGCTGCATCTGATGCGCACCTTCGGTGTAGCGGTCAGCCACGACAACTATCGGGTGTTCCATATCCAGGGGCGCCAGACGTATATCGCGCCGGGCGATTACCTGGTTGAGGGCGACGCCTCTTCCGCCTCTTACTTCCTGGCGGCGGCGGCGATCAAGGGCGGCACCGTGCGTGTGACCGGCATTGGTCGCAAAAGCGTGCAGGGCGACACCAAGTTCGCCGACGTGCTGGAGAAAATGGGCGCGAGCATCACCTGGGGCGACGATTTCATCGAGTGCAGCCGCGGTGAACTGCGCGGCATCGACATGGACATGAACCACATTCCGGACGCGGCGATGACCATCGCCACCGCGGCGCTGTTCGCCGAGGGGCCGACCACCATCCGCAATATCTACAACTGGCGGGTGAAGGAGACCGATCGTCTGGCGGCGATGGCCACCGAGCTGCGCAAGGTCGGGGCGGAAGTGGATGAAGGCGAAGACTACATTCACGTAGTGCCGCCGGCCAAGCTGCAGTTCGCCGAGATAGGCACCTACAACGATCACCGCATGGCGATGTGTTTCTCGCTGGTGGCACTGTCGGATACCCCGGTCACCATTCTCGATCCGAAATGCACCGCGAAAACCTTCCCTGACTATTTCGAACAGCTGGCGCGCATCAGCCAGCCAGCGTAACCCGTCAAATCGTTTATTTTAAGGCCCCTTTGCGGGCCTTTATCATTTTTAACCTTTGGCGACCGGCGTTTCTTCTATACTTTTTCGCGGTTGTGCGCTTATTTTCAACAACCGGACAGTTCCAGGGTAACAGATCGCCGTAGGGCAGCGTATAATACGCCACCGTATTTGCCCCTGATTGGGCAGGTGACAGAGAGTGCGGCGCGCGGGCCTTGAGCCGAAGCACGCCGTGTCTCTGTGAGGTTTTCTACCTGAAGGAGAGAGAAATGACGGCTACAGCCCCGGTGATAACCGTTGATGGACCAAGTGGCGCAGGCAAAGGCACGCTGTGTAAAGCGTTGGCCGAGTCCCTTGGTTGGCGTTTGCTGGACTCCGGCGCGATCTATCGCGTGCTGGCGCTGGCGGCGTTGCATCATCAGGTGGATATCACTTCTGAGGAAGCGCTGGTTCCGCTGGCCGCACATCTCGATGTTCGCTTCGTTGCCCAGGACGGCAAGCTGCAGGTGATTTTGGAAGGTGAGGACGTCAGCAACGAGATCCGCACCGAAACCGTCGGCAACACCGCGTCGCAAGCGGCGGCGTTTCCGCGCGTGCGCGAGGCGCTGCTGCGCCGCCAGCGTGCATTCCGCGAGGCGCCCGGCCTGATTGCCGATGGCCGCGACATGGGCACGGTGGTGTTCCCGGACGCGCCGGTCAAGATTTTCCTCGACGCCAGCTCGGAGGAGCGCGCGCACCGCCGCATGCTGCAGTTGCAGGAGAAGGGCTTTAATGTTAACTTTGAACGTCTTTTAGCCGAGATAAAGGAACGGGACGACCGTGACCGTAATCGGCCTATCGCGCCTCTGGTGCCCGCTTCAGACGCCCTCGTGCTGGATTCTACCAGCATGTCGATCGAAGAAGTAATCCGGCAGGCGTTGACGTATGCACAGAAAGTGTTGGCGTTGCCGCAGCGATAAGCGCGGCGGCGCTATTGGCTTTTTGTCATATTTGTCATAGCGGTATCGCAATATATCGGGTAAAATTTTACCCCTGTAACCTTAAACCCTGTCGGCATGGAGCCAATGGCGGGGTATGTGAAACAACCCCATTCGGCGGGATGCTAAATGGACGTTAAACTAAAGAACCCTGAAGATTAACAACATGACTGAATCTTTCGCTCAACTCTTTGAAGAATCCTTAAAAGAAATCGAAACCCGCCCGGGTTCCATCGTTCGTGGCGTCGTTGTTGCTATCGACAAAGATATCGTACTGGTTGACGCCGGTCTGAAATCTGAGTCTGCCATCCCGGCTGAGCAATTCAAAAACGCCCAGGGCGAGCTGGAAATCCAGGTTGGTGACGAAGTTGACGTTGCTCTGGATGCTGTTGAAGACGGCTTCGGTGAAACCCTGCTGTCCCGTGAGAAAGCTAAGCGTCACGAAGCTTGGATCACGCTGGAAAAAGCCTACGAAGAAGCTGAGACTGTAACCGGTGTTATCAACGGCAAAGTGAAGGGTGGCTTCACCGTCGAGCTGAACGGCATCCGCGCGTTCCTGCCAGGTTCCCTGGTTGACGTGCGTCCGGTACGTGACACTCTGCACCTGGAAGGCAAAGAGCTTGAGTTCAAAGTCATCAAGCTGGATCAGAAGCGCAACAACGTTGTCGTTTCTCGCCGTGCGGTTATCGAATCCGAGAACAGCGCTGAGCGCGATCAACTGCTGGAAAACCTGCAGGAAGGCATGGAAGTTAAAGGTATCGTTAAGAACCTCACTGACTACGGTGCATTCGTTGATCTGGGCGGCGTAGACGGCCTGCTGCACATCACTGACATGGCTTGGAAACGCGTTAAGCACCCAAGCGAAATCGTCAACGTTGGCGATGAAATCACTGTTAAAGTGCTGAAGTTCGACCGCGAGCGTACTCGTGTATCCCTGGGCCTGAAACAGCTGGGCGAAGATCCATGGGTTGCTATCGCGAAACGTTACCCAGAAGGCACCAAGCTGACTGGTCGTGTAACCAACCTGACTGATTACGGCTGCTTCGTAGAAATCGAAGAAGGCGTTGAAGGTCTGGTACACGTTTCTGAAATGGATTGGACCAACAAAAACATCCATCCGTCCAAAGTTGTTAACGTGGGCGACGTAGTGGAAGTGATGGTTCTGGACATCGATGAAGAACGTCGTCGTATCTCCCTGGGCCTGAAGCAGTGCAAATCCAACCCATGGCAGCAGTTCGCAGAAACCCACAACAAGGGCGACCGCGTTGAAGGTAAAATCAAGTCTATCACTGACTTCGGTATCTTCATCGGCCTGGACGGCGGCATCGACGGCCTGGTTCACCTGTCTGACATCTCCTGGAACGTTGCAGGCGAAGAAGCAGTACGTGAATACAAGAAAGGCGACGAAATCGCTGCGGTTGTTCTGCAAGTTGACGCAGAGCGCGAGCGTATCTCCCTGGGCGTGAAGCAACTGGCTGAAGACCCGTTCAATAACTACCTGTCTATGAACAAGAAAGGTGCTATTGTTACTGGTAAAGTCACTGCAGTTGACGCCAAAGGTGCTACAGTTGAATTGGCAGGCGGCGTAGAAGGTTACCTGCGTGCATCTGAAGCCTCTCGCGACCGCATTGAAGATGCAACTCTGGTTCTGAACGTAGGTGACGAAGTTGAAGCTAAATTCACCGGCGTTGACCGTAAGAACCGCGTTGTAAGCCTGTCCGTACGTGCTAAGGACGAAGCTGACGAGAAAGACGCCATCGCAACTGTTAACAACAAACAGGAAGAAGGCAACTTCTCTAACGCAATGGCTGAAGCTTTCAAAGCGGCTAAAGGCGAGTAATGACGGGGGGCGGTCTCTGGCCGCCCCGATACGGTAGTTTAGCTGCAAAGCTTGGAGGTACTATGACCAAGTCTGAACTTATTGAAAGACTTGCTGGCCAGCAATCTCATATTCCGGCGAAGGCCGTTGAGGATGCAGTGAAAGAGATGCTTGAGCACATGGCCGCTACGCTGGCCGAGGGCGAACGCATTGAGATCCGCGGATTCGGCAGTTTTTCTCTTCACTACCGTGCCCCGCGTGTAGGTCGTAACCCGAAAACCGGTGACAAAGTCGAGCTGGACGGCAAGTACGTTCCTCACTTCAAACCAGGCAAAGAGTTGCGTGACCGCGCCAATATCTATGGTTAGTCGCTGACTGCTCATAGCGTTGTTGCTTGTAAAGAATATAAAACGGTGCCTTTAAGGCGCCGTTTTTTTTCGCCTGTGGTTCTCAGCGCTCCGCTCGTGAATTGCGTACCGCGCCGCATGTGCAGTGTGGTTGCTGCATAAACTTCTCTTATCCTGCCAGGTTCACCGCATCTTCGCTAAAGCCCGCTGGCGGCGGCATATCGCCTGAATAATCCTGTTTGCCTGCCTCGACGCGCTTTTGCTGATGGCGGGTAGGATGGGAGAAGAGCGATCAAACTTTCGCTGGATCTGGCGATTTTCGCCGTTATCGGCGGCATTCTGCCGCTGCTGGTTTTACCGCGGTTGCCTGAGCCATGGCTGCTGTGGCCGATATTGCTTGCCGCCGGTTTACTGCTGCGCATGCGCTGGCCGTTCTATCGCTATTTGGCCTGTCTTGGGTTGGGATTCACATGGGCGGTTTTTAACGCCGGAACCCTGATCGGGCAAATGGAACGCTTAAGCCGCGGGCCGGAGGTGACGGCGGTGGTGCAGGTAAGCAGCATCGCTCTGGAGTCCGCCGACAGCAAGCAGGCATTGATGCGTATCGAGCGGATCGATGGCCATTGGCTGGTGCCTGCGCTGGCGTTTACCACCGCATGGGTTCCGCAACAGCGGCGGTTGTGCGCCGGGCAGCGTTGGCAATTGAAACTGCGTTTACGCCCGGTGCATGGCAAGCTCAATGAAGGGGGTTTCGACAGCCAGCGTTGGGCTATCGCACAGCGCCAGCCGCTGACCGGCCAGGTCAGGCAGGCTTATTTATTGGAAGGCGGTTGCAGCCTGCGCCAGCACATCATCAGCCATGCGGAAACCAATATCGGTGAGCTGCGTTACAAGGCCGTGTTGCTGGCGCTGGCGTTTGGGGAACGAACCGCGCTGGAACAGGCTTTACGCACGCTGATGCTGAAAACCGGCATTGCACATTTAATGGCCATTTCAGGGCTGCATGTAGCGATGGTCGCCATCTTGCTCTGGGCCGTGCTGCGCGGGCTGCAGTTTTTTCTTCCCGCCCACCTGATTGGCTATCGTTTTCCACTGATCGCGGGCTGGGTGGCGACGCTGATCTATGTCTGGTTGGTGGGCGCCCAGCCGCCGGCGGTGCGCTCCCTCCTGGCAATGACATTGTGGATGTCGCTGCGTCTGCGTGGGGTGCTTTGCTCTTCCTGGCAAGTGTGGCTGTGGTGTGTCGGGCTGATTTTGCTGTGCGATCCGCTGGCGGTATTGTCAGACAGCTTCTGGCTGTCGGTGCTGGCGGTAGGTTGTCTGATTTTTTGGTTTGAATGGGCGCCGCTCGGTGAACGATTTCGCTCAGCCTGGTACTGGGCGCCGGTGCGCTGGTTACATATTCAACTTGGCATGACGCTGCTGCTGGTGCCGATGCAGGCCGCGTTGTTTCTGGGCCTGACGCTGACCTCATTGCCGGCTAATTTGTGGGCGGTGCCCATCGTTTCATTGATGACGGTGCCGTTGATCTTGTTGGCGGTGATCTTTGGCTTCGCTCCTTCATTAAGCTACGGGTTATGGTGGCTGGCGGACGTCACGTTGCACTGGGTGTTTGTGCCGCTGAATCATCTGCAGCATGGCTGGGTGGATTTGGGGGCCGCTTCGCTGCTGGCCAGCGCAGCGGGATGGCTTATCGTTATCTGTTGGCGATTTCATTGGTGGTGGCGCTATGCGCCGGGGCTGGCGGCGGTGGCGATATGCTGCGTGTTGTGGCGTGGCAAAGCGCCGGACTATCGTTGGCGTGTCGATATGCTTGATGTCGGGCACGGGTTGGCGGTGGTTATCGAGCAAAACGGCAAGGGGATACTGTACGATACCGGCGATCGTTGGCCCGCGGGCAGCGCTGCCGAGCGACATATCTTACCGATGCTGAACTGGCGGGATATTGAGCTGGAGCAGATCATTATCAGCCATATTCACCTCGATCATATCGGCGGGTTGCCGGCGGTGCGGCGGGCGTTTCCGCAGGCTACGGTGCGCAGCCCGATACGCGGGGAAGGGCACTTGCCCTGCGTCGCCGGTGAGCGTTGGCGCTGGCAATCGCTGCAATTCGAGGTGCTGTGGCCGCCGAAAACGCTCAAAAGGCCGGTCAATGACGACTCCTGCGTGATCCGTATCGACGATGGAAAATACAGCCTGCTGCTCACCGGCGATGCGGAAAAGAAGGCGGAGGCGCAGTTGTTACGGTTGCGGCGCGATCGTTTGGCCGCCACGGTGTTGCAGGTGGGACACCACGGCAGCAGGACGTCCTCGACGCCGCCGTTTCTGCGCGCGGTCAATCCCGAAGCGGCGCTGGCGTCCGCATCTCGTTACAACAAATGGCGATTACCGGCGCGGAAAGTGGTCGCCAGATACCGGGCAAATGGCATCCAATGGCGCGATACGACGCGCTCCGGTCAGTTATCGGTACTTTTTTTCGACAACGATTGGCAAATTAAAGGCTTTCGCGAACAATTAATGCCCCGTTGGTATCATCAGCGGTTTGGCGTAGAGGGTGATAATGAGTAAAATAGGCCGCTATTTCTTCCGATGCTGGTATTTGCATGATGAATGATAAAGATCTCTCGACCTGGCAGACGTTCCGTCGACTCTGGCCGATGATCACTCCTTTTAAGACCGGGCTGATTGTGGCCGCCATTGCGTTGATTATGAACGCAGCGGGGGACACGCTGATGCTGTCTCTGCTTAAACCGCTATTGGACGATGGGTTTGGAAAAACCGACAGCAGCGTGCTGGTATGGATGCCGTTGGCGGTCATTGCGCTGATGTTGATGCGCGGCGTGACCAGCTTTGTTTCAAGCTACTGCATTTCCTGGGTTTCCGGCATGGTGGTGATGCAGATGCGTCGCCGCCTGTTTGGCCACATGATGAGAATGCCGGTGGCCTTCTTCGATCAGCAGTCCACTGGGACTCTGCTGTCGCGCATCACCTATGATTCCGAGCAGGTGGCTTCCTCCTCCTCCAGCGCGCTGGTGACCGTGGTGCGGGAAGGGGCCTCGATCATTGGCCTGTTCATCATGATGTTCTACTACAGCTGGCAGCTGTCGGTGATCCTGATCGTGCTGGCGCCGATCGTTTCCATCGCCATTCGCCTGGTGTCCAAGCGTTTCCGCAACATCAGCAAGAACATGCAGAACACCATGGGGCAGGTCACCACCAGCGCCGAACAGATGCTGAAAGGCCATAAAGAAGTGCTGATCTTCGGTGGCCAGCAGGTGGAAACCGAGCGCTTTAACTCGGTGAGCAATCGCATGCGCCAACAGGGCATGAAACTGGTGTCCGCGTCTTCGATCTCCGATCCGATCATTCAGTTGATCGCTTCGCTGGCGCTGGCGTTCGTGCTGTTTGCCGCCAGCTTCCCAAGCGTGATGGAAACCCTGACCGCCGGTACCATTACCGTGGTGTTCTCGTCGATGATCGCGCTTATGCGTCCTCTGAAATCGCTGACCAACGTCAATGCCCAGTTCCAGCGTGGGATGGCGGCCTGCCAGACGCTGTTCTCCATTTTGGATATGGAACAGGAAAAAGACACCGGCACCCGTGAAGTGAAGCGTGCGAAAGGCGATATCGAATTCCGCAATGTCACCTTCTACTACCCGGCCAAAGAAACGCCGGCGCTGCGTGACATCAACCTGAAAATCGCTGAAGGCAAGACCGTGGCGCTGGTAGGGCGTTCGGGGTCAGGTAAATCCACCATCGCCAACCTGCTGACGCGTTTCTACGATATCCAGGAAGGCGAAATCCTGATGGATGGCCACGATCTGCGGGAATACACGCTGGCTTCGCTGCGCAATCAGGTGGCGCTGGTCTCGCAAAACGTGCACCTGTTCAACGACACCATCGCCAACAACATCGCCTATGCGCGCGAAAGCGAATACAGCCGCGAGCAGATTGAGAAAGCGGCCGAAATGGCGTACGCGATGGACTTCATCAACAAGATGGAAAACGGCCTGGACACGGTGATCGGTGAAAATGGCGTGATGCTTTCTGGCGGCCAACGTCAGCGTATCGCCATCGCGCGTGCGCTGCTGCGCGACTGCCCGATCCTGATCCTGGATGAGGCCACTTCTGCGCTGGATACGGAATCCGAACGCGCCATTCAGGCTGCGCTGGACGAACTGCAGAAAGACCGCACTTCGCTGGTGATCGCGCACCGTTTGTCGACCATTGAGAAGGCGGACGAGATCCTGGTGGTGGAAGATGGGCGCATCGTCGAACGCGGCGAGCACGCTGAGTTGCTTGAACAGCACGGCGCCTATTCGCAGCTGCACCGCATGCAGTTTGGCCAATAATGATCGAGCGCATTTGGTCCGGCGGATCGCTGCTTTATCTGGCGCTGCTGCCGCTCTCCTGGCTGTATGGCCTGTTCAGTTGGCTGATTCGCCTAAGCTATCGCTGCGGCCTGCGCAAAAGCTGGCGCGCGCCGGTGCCGGTGGTGGTGGTGGGCAACCTCACCGCCGGCGGCAACGGCAAAACCCCGATGGTGATCTGGCTGGTGGAACACCTGCAGCAGCGGGGCTACCGCGTTGGCGTGGTGTCGCGCGGCTACGGCGGCAAGTCGGCAGTCTATCCCCTGGTGCTCAGTCGGAATACTTCAACCCGTGAAGCGGGGGATGAGCCGGTGCTGATTTATCAGCGCACCGGGGCGCCTGTGGCGATCGCGCCCAAGCGGGCTGAGGCGGTGCAGGCATTGCTGCAGCCACAACCGTTGGATGTGATCATCACTGATGACGGCTTGCAGCACTATGCTTTGCAGCGCGATTTCGAGCTGGTGGTTATCGACGGCGTGCGCCGTTTCGGCAACGGTTGGTGGTTGCCGGCCGGGCCAATGCGCGAGCGCGCCGCGCGGCTTGCCAGCGTCGACGCGCGCGTCGCCAACGGCGGCGTGGCGCAGGCTGGGGAAATCGCCATGCGCTTGCAGGCGCGTGACGCGGTTAATCTGCTGAGCGGAGAACGCCGCCCGGCGGCCGAGCTGCCGCGCGTGGTGGCGATGGCAGGCATCGGCCATCCGCCGCGTTTCTTCGCGACGCTGGAAAAGTTGAACGTCGACGTTGTGCAGGAAGTGGCGTTCGCCGATCATCAGGAATATCAGCAGGCGCAGTTGGCGGCACTGGTCTGTGCAGACCAAACGCTGCTGATGACGGAGAAAGACGCGGTGAAGTGTCGCGCCTTTGCCCAGCCCAATTGGTGGTATTTACCGGTTGATGCGGTGCTGCCGTCCGCTCAGGCTGAGCAACTGCTGCAGGATATCGAATCCCTGCTGACTAAATAACCTCAGGATGCCAGCGTGACAAGCCCCAGGGCTTGTGCGCAGGCCTCCAGCGAACGCTGCTGGGTCTGCTGATACAGCGCCAGTTCATCGATCACCTCACTGCCCAACGCTTGTTCAAACGCCGCCCGGCTGGAAACCGCGTTGTACTGCGCGTGGCGGCTGTCCCCCAGATTCGACTGGAAAATCCCCGCAGCGCTGACCGGTAGAAAATCTTCATACACCAGCGGTTGGAAGCGAACGTGTTCTTTCGCGATCAACTGCTCCAGCGTGCTGTGTTTATCCAGCGATTCTTTGGCCGCCAGGCCGCATTCGGTCGGGAAGTAGCGGAACCAGGCCAGCTGCTGCTCGCGCAGCGTGGCGTAATCATCCGGAAACGCCCGGAAGTTTTCTTCCAGCAGTTGATAGTAGCGTTCCGCATTTTTCTCGCTCGGCGGCGCCTGCAGCGCATCGTTGGTCGCTTGCAGCAGGCGATCGTAGAGTTCACGGCCTTTAGGTGTCAGCGCCACGCCGCGCTGTTCGATTTCGCCGAAGCGTGCGGTATGGTGACCGGCGACGGCGTGGCCATCTCGCTCAACGAAATCGACGCTTTCCTCCAATGCTTTGAAGCTGGTTTGGCGCAGCAGGATTGCACGGCGGCGGCGCGGCGGGCCCTCGATAACCGCCTTAGGCGTAATGCCGCGGCCGGGCATCGCCTGCTGAACGCGATCGATATCCAGCGTGCGCGGCGTCAGGTGGTTGATATGCGGCCCTTTAAACGCCACCACGTCGGCGATCAGGCGATGTTGATCGTGCAACTGTCGGTATTCTTCGGCGCTGACCGTCGCCTGATTGTGCCAGCGGAAGGTTTCCAGCGCTTGCTCGACAAACTCTTGCGCCTGCGCTTCGTTCAATCCGCCTTGCGTTTCTTGCAGCGCGATCAGTTCCAGCGCGCGTTCGGTAAAGATGCGGCGGCGCGCCAGCAAGCGCTCGGCCAGCTCACGCAGCGCGAGATCTTCAATCAGTTCCAGGCGCAGCAGTGAGGTGAATACGCGGAATGGGCTGACCTGCAGCGCGTCTTCGTGTACGGCGCGAAAGGCGGTGGAGTGCACCGGAACGCCCGCCACCGACAGATCATAGTAGCCGACCGGCGCCATGCCCATCACCCGGAACAGGCGGCGCAGGGTGGCCAACTCGTCCGCGGTGCCGACGCGGATTGCGCCGTGGCGCTCCATCGCCAGGCGCTCGATCTCGCCGGTAATTTGCAGTTGATGGGCCAGTGCGGCATCTTCGCGCAGAACCTGTCGGTTGGTTTCCGCCACCAGTTCCAGCAGATCGCCGTACAGCGGTACCTCTTTTTGGTACATGTCCGACATGGCGTGAGAGAATCTGGCGCGGATTTCATTAGGTGAAACGAACTGCTGGGCGGTCATGCGCATAGCTCCTTGATTCAGCATAATCTGAAAAATCGTGTTTTTAGCGGCAAAAGTGCTGGCGAAAAAGCCGTCTGCCTTGTTTTCCCCTCAAGTTTAGCCATCTGATTTGGGATTTGTTATAGACGCGCCAAGCATATTAGAGTTTTATGCGTTAGCTCTCATTTGCAGCGTACGGACGGGCAAAGGATGCCCTGGCGAGGGGGCGGATGCGGCGGATGGGCTGCGGCGAACGATAAATTAATTCATGTATATTCAGCAGGATAAAAATAAATTCGGCGTAATGGCGAATTTAATGCAATAAACCTCTTGTGCATTCATCATTTTTATGAGTAAATGCAAGTCGGCCTGTAATCCAGACCTATTTATGTTCGAGTTTAGAGTTAAGCAGTTCCTCCAAAAACGTTATCATCCGATTCCGCTTCAAAGACGAACCTTCTAAGTACCTCCCATAAGTAATGTTTCTGAAATGGCCCCAATTGCCTCTTATGGCAGGTTTTGTAAATATATTTAAAGGTAAATGTAATGTCTAAGAAGACTGGTCAGGTTAAGTGGTTCAACGAAAGCAAAGGTTTTGGTTTCATTGAGCAGAACGACGGCGGCAAAGATGTATTCGTACACTTCTCCGCAATCATGACCGACGGTTTCAAGACCCTGGCTGAAGGCCAGCGTGTCGAGTACACCATCCAGGACAGCCCGCGCGGGCCGGCTGCCGCCAACGTTGTTGCTCTGTAAGAATACAGGGAACGCGTATAAGAGATCTTAATACAACCATGGTGACGCCTCAGCGCTGAGTCATGCGGAAGATATTAAGTTCAACAAGCCCGCCTTAGTGCGGGTTTTTTATTTTTTGCTCACGAGAGGTTTGTTACGAAAAACTTTAGGATGGGCTGGTAGCGTCCAGACAATATAAAAAATGACGTTGTCAAGGATGCTCAAGTAAAAGGATATCAGTTATGTTTAAAAATACCGTGTTAAAAATGGGCCGTGTGAAATGGTTTAATCAGGCCGAAGGCTATGGTTTTATTTCACCGGTAGATGGCAGCGACGAAATCTATGTCAATCGCAACGCTATCGCCAACACCAAAAATAAGTCGTTGAACGAAGGTCAGAACGTTGAGTTCTCGATCTATCGCAGCTCGCATGGGCTGTCCGCGGCAGACGTTATCGCGTTCTGATCGCACCCTCCTTCCTCGCCAGTGCCGGTGTCGCCACCCGCATGCACTGGCGAAGATAAATCCCTCGATATCCACTATTATCAGGCCATTGCCTACTCGTCACGGATATCAGGATGACCACCCCGATGATTTCCCTTACCGCCGCTCGCGCGCTGCACCTTGCCGCCCAGGGGTTGCTTTCTCCGCTTAAACGCCAGGCTCGGCCCGATGACGTCGTGAGCGCGATCCGGCGCATGGGGCTGTTACAAATCGATACCATTAGCGTTGTCGCCCGCAGCCCGTATCTGGTGTTGTTCAGCCGCCTGGGGGCCTATCAGCCGGAATGGCTGGAGCAGGCGCTCGCCGGCCGCCAGCTGTTCGAATATTGGGCGCACGAGGCCTGCTTCCTGCCGATCGAGGATTTTGGTCTGTTGCGACATCGCATGTTGGCGCCCCATGACATGGGTTGGAAATACTCCGCCGACTGGGTGCGGCAGCATCAAGCGGCGATGGAAAGTCTGTTGCGGCACATCGAACGACAGGGGCCGGTGCGTTCCGCGGATTTCAGCGCCGAGAAGAAGGGCAACAGCGGGTGGTGGGACTGGAAGCCGGAGAAACGGCACCTGGAGATCCTGTTTACTGCCGGCAAACTGATGGTGACCGAACGCCGCAACTTCCACCGGGTTTACGATCTGACCGAAAGGCTGCTTCCGGCCTGGGACGATGCGCGCCATACGCTGCCTGTAGAGCAGGCGCGCCGACAGATGCTGCACCGTACCTGCCGCTATCTGGGCATTTTTCGCGCCGAATGGTTGGCGGATTATTATCGCTTGAAGCGCGTGGCGCCAAAAGCCTTGCTGGCCGAGTTGCAGGAGCAGGGAGAGATTACGCCGGTGCGGGTAGCGGAGCTGGAAGGGCAGTTCTATGTGCATGAATCACTGGCGGAACTGCTGCCGCTGGCGGAGCAGGGCAAGCTCAAATCGACGGTCACCAGCCTGCTGTCGCCTTTTGATCCGGTGGTTTGGGATCGCCGCCGTGCGCTGGAGCTGTTCGGCTTTGACTATCGTCTGGAGTGTTACACGCCGAAAGAAAAACGCCGCTACGGTTACTTCACGTTGCCGGTGCTGCATCGCGGTGAGCTGGTGGGGCGAATTGACGCCAAGGCACACCGCCGCCAGGGCGTATTCGAGATCATCAGTTTCCATGCCGAGTCGCAGGTGCGCTTCGGCAAACAGCGGGCGCAGGATATCCGGCAAGCCATCGCGCGCACGGCCAAATGGCACGGTGCGCAACGCGTAGCGCTGGGTGACATTCCGGCGGCGCTGGCCGCTGAATGGGGAGCTGGCTGGGAAGTGGGATAACGAGCGACGCCGTCGGTGGGGTAAAACGAAGTACCGCGCCGCTCGTTACAAAGGGGCTCAGTGGCTGTAGTTAGCGAACAGAGCGATGATTTTATGCAGACGTTTGATCACGTATCACTGCCTTTTTGTGATTTGTATCACAAAATTCTACGCCGGGATGCGCCGCAGTTCAAGCCGTTGCGCCGGCGTCGTGAGGAAATATCGGCGGGTGGACGCCGCCGGTGATTAACCTGAGGCCGGACGTTATGCTATCCTCATCCCCTTTCCCAGATGACCTATCCCCTTGCGGAGGATGCATGGACCACCGTTTACTCGAAATCGTTGCCTGCCCGGTATGCAACGGCAAACTCTATTTCAATAAAGAAAACCAGGAACTGGTGTGCAAAGCGGACGGGCTGGCTTACCCGCTGCGCGACGGCATTCCGGTGCTGTTGGAAAATGAAGCGCGTGCGCTGTCGCTGGACGAGAAGCACGCATGAGTTTTATCGCTATTATTCCCGCTCGCTACGCCTCGACCCGTTTGCCGGGCAAACCGCTGGCCGATATTCACGGCAAACCGATGGTGGTGCACGTGATGGAGCGCGCCCGTGAGTCCGGCGCTAGCCGCGTCATCGTGGCGACCGATCACCCTGAAGTCGCCAAAGCGGTGGAAGCCGCCGGCGGTGAAGTGTGCATGACCAGTCCGGATCATCATTCCGGCACCGAGCGTTTGGCGGAAGTGATCGCGCATTACGGCTTTGCCGACGACCAGATCATTGTCAACGTGCAGGGCGATGAGCCGCTGATCCCGCCGGTGATCGTGCGGCAGGTGGCGGAGAACCTGGCGGGCAGCCAGGCCGGCATGGCGACGCTGGCGGTGCCGATCGACAGCGCCGAAGAAGCTTTCAATCCTAATGCGGTGAAGGTCGTGATGGATGCGCAGGGTTATGCGCTCTACTTTTCGCGCGCCACCATTCCGTGGGATCGCGAGCGTTTCGCCGCGTCGAAAGAGAGCATCGGCGACAGCCTGTTGCGTCACATCGGTATCTACGCTTACCGCGCCGGCTTCGTGCGCCGCTATGTCAGCTGGGCGCCAAGTCAGCTGGAGCAGATCGAGCTGTTGGAACAGCTGCGCGTACTGTGGTACGGTGAAAAAATCCACGTGGCGGTCGCGAAAGCGATCCCGAGCGTGGGGGTCGATACGCCGGAAGATCTCCAGCGCGTGCGCGACAGCATTCAACCCTGAGCCTGAGTTCGTCGGCGCGCCGCGCAACGCGCCGACGATGCAATACCCCCTATCTGATCCCCGTTTTGTTGATCTGCGTTGAAGTATTTTTCCGCTCACCGTTCGATGATGTTACGCATCCCCCTTATTAGCCTGAGGTGAATGCTTTATGGAGCAGTTACGCGCCGAACTGAGCATTGTGCTGGGTGAGTCCATCAGCCGGCTGGAACGGATGAGCGAGCAGCCTTACGCACATATGTATTCCTTGTACGATCGGCAGGGCAACGCCATGCCGCTGATGGCGAAAAGCTTTATCTGTCAGGGCATCGCCCAGCAAGAGGCTTACAAGCTGTCGATGCTGGCGCGCGACGGGGATATTCGTCTGCCCACGGTGTACGGCGTGGTATGCACCCACCAGGCGCCGTATAAGGAAATTTTGCTGATCGAGCGCCTGCGCGGCGTATCGGTCGAAGCGCCGACACGTTCGCCGGATCGCTGGAACATGCTGATGGAGCAGATCGTCGATGGGATGTTGGCCTGGCACCGCATCGACAGTCACGGCAGCGTAGGCAGCGTCGATAGTACGCAGGAGAACGACTGGTTTTGCTGGTATCAGCAGCGGGTCGAAGTGCTGTGGGCGACGGTGGTCAATCTCAATACGCCGCAGTTGACCATGGCGGATCGGCGTTTGCTGTACCGCACGCGCGAAGCGCTGACCCATTTCTTCGTCGGTTTCGACGATCCCTGCGTGCTGGTGCATGGCAACCTGTCGCTGCGCAGCATGCTGAAAGATCCCAAAACCGATCAGCTGCTGGCGATGCTGAATCCCGGCGTGGTGCTGTGGGCACCGCGCGAATACGATCTTTTCCGCCTTTGCGAGGCGGGCATGCCCAGCCAACTGCTGTTCAGCTATCTGCAGCGGGCGCCGGTCGCCGATTCATTCCTGGCGCGACGCTGGCTGTACGTGGTGTGGGAAGCGGTAGGGCGTTTGATACATACCGGCCAGCTGGAGCGGCGGCCGTTCGACTCTGCGTCGCAACAGCTGCTGCCCTGGCTGGCCGGTTGAACGGAACTTACTCGGCGCCGGCGTGATCCGCGCCTTTCAGCCATTGCCACAGGCTGCCCAGCGTTTCATACCAGGCGCGCTCGGTATGGCCGAGGAACATCGACGACGGCGTGGCGCGATCCCAGATATTCAGCGGCGAGTCGATCGCCAACTGGTTGGCCGGCGCCGGGATCGGGTGCAGGCCTTTCGCCTCGAAGAAGCGCATGGCGCGCGGCAGATGGTTGGCGGAGGTCACCAGAATGAACGGTTGCTCGCCGACCAACTTGGCGACCTGAGCGGCTTCTTCCTCGGTATCGCGCGGTTCCCTCAGGATCACCATATCGCTGCGCGGCACGCCCAGGCTTTCGGCCACCAGCGCCGCCGTGGCGGCGTTGCTTTGCATGCTTCCGGCGGATGCGCCGGTAAACACCATTCTGGCGCCGGGATGCGCAAGGTAAAGCCGCACGCCTTCCGTCACGCGCGGCAGGCTGTTGCCGAGCAAATTCGAGCTGGGCGCCCAATCGGGATTGTAGGTATAGCCCCCGCCCAACACCACGATGTAACTGACCGGATCGTTGCCGCGATAAGTCTGGTATTGGGCTTCGATCGGCCGCAGCAGCCGGTCGGCCACCGGCTGCAGGCTGAAAAGCAGTAAAAACAGCCAGCTCAGCGTAAAAATCGTCTTACCGCTTTTTTGCCAGCGGGTGAACCACAGCAGCAGCAGCGCCAGCCCCATCAGCAGCATCAACAGCGGCAGCGGCATCAGCATGGCGCCAAAGAACTTTTTCAGGTTGAACAGCATCGAAAATCAGATCCTTTTGGGTGAAAAAGCGGCATCCAGGCATAAACAGGCCGCAAGAAGATACATTCTAAGCCAGTCTGTGCCAAAATAGCAGGTTTGAATGGGCGTGCGCTTTGCCGCCGACAAGAATGAGATCAGCGGAGCCGTTGTCCATGCAGGATCGCAATTTTGACGATATTGCTGAAAAATTTGCGCGTAATATTTACGGCACCACCAAAGGAAAAATCCGCCAGGCGGTGGTTTGGCAGGATCTGACCGGGTTGCTGGCGCAGTTGCCGCAGCGGCCGCTGCGTATCCTCGACGCCGGGGGCGGTGAAGGCCATATGGCCTGCCAACTGGCAGAATTAGGACATCAGGTGTTGTTGTGCGATCTTTCTGGTGAGATGATCCAGCGCGCTGCGCAGCTGGCGGAGCAGAAAGGTGTGAGCCAGAACATGCAATTCGTACAAAGTTCTGCGCAGGATATTGCTCAACATTTGGAACAGCCGGTTGATCTGATATTGTTTCATGCAGTGCTTGAATGGATCGCCGAACCCGAAGCGGCGCTGGAGGCGTTGTATGACTGCCTGACGCCGGGGGGCGCGCTGTCGCTGATGTTCTTCAACGCCAACGGCCTCTTGATGCGCAACGTGGTGTTGGGTAACTTCCAACTGGTGGATCCCGAGGTCAGGCGGCGCCGCAAGCGTTCGCTGTCGCCGCAATATCCGCACGATCCGCTATTGGTCTACGGCTGGCTGGAACAGCTGGGCATGCGCATCAGCGGCAAAACCGGCGTGCGGGTGTTCCACGACTATCTGCAGAGCAGACAGCTGCAAACACAAAAATTTGAAGAGTTACTGGCGCTTGAACAGCACTATTGCCGGCAGGAGCCGTACGTGAGTTTGGGGCGCTATATTCACGTCATGGCGCATAAACCAAACCTGAAGGACGAACTATGAGTGAATTTTCCCAGACAGTACCCGAACTGGTCGCCTGGGCACGGAAAAATGATTTCTCTATTTCGCTCCCTACGGAGCGTCTCGCATTTCTGCTCGCCATCGCCACCCTGAATGGCGAACGGCTGGACGGCGAGATGAGCGAAGGTGAGCTGGTTGATGCATTTCGCCATGTCAGCAAAGGTTTTGAACAGACGCATGAAACGGTGGCGATGCGCGCCAACAATGCGATCAACGACATGGTGCGCCAGCGCCTGTTGAACCGCTTTACCAGCGAACTGGCAGACGGTAATGCGATTTACCGCCTGACGCCGTTGGGTATCGGCATTACCGATTACTATATTCGCCAACGCGAATTCTCCACGCTGCGCTTGTCGATGCAGCTGTCGATCGTGGCGCAGGAACTGAAGCGCGCCGCCGACGCCGCCGACGAAGGCGGCGACGATTTCCATTGGCACCGCAACGTGTTCGCGCCGTTGAAATATTCGGTGGCGGAAATCTTCGACAGCATCGACATGACGCAACGCGTGATGGATGAACAGCAGCAGAGCGTGAAAAACGACATCGCGGCGCTGCTGAGCAAAGACTGGCGGGCGGCGATCTCCAGCTGTGAAATGCTGTTGTCGGAAACCTCAGGCACCCTGCGCGAGCTGCAGGATACGCTGGATGCGGCGGGCGATAAGCTGCAGGCCAATCTGTTGCGCATCCAGGACGCAACCCTCGGCAACGTGGAGCTGGGCTTCGTCGACAAGCTGGTGTTCGATCTGCAGAGCAAGCTGGATCGCATCATCAGCTGGGGCCAGCAGGCGATCGACCTGTGGATCGGCTACGATCGTCACGTGCACAAATTTATCCGTACCGCTATCGATATGGATAAAAACCGCGTGTTCGCCCAACGCCTGCGCCAGTCGGTGCAAACCTATTTCGACCACCCGTGGGCGCTGACCCATGCTAATGCCGATCGTCTGCTGGACATGCGCGACGAAGAACTGGCGCTGCGCAGTGAGGAAGTGACCGGGGAACTGCCGCCGGATCTGGAGTTCGAAGAGTTCAGCGAAATTCGCGAACAGCTGGCGGCGATGATCGAAGAAGCGCTGAAGGTGTACCAGGAACAGCAGATGCCGCTCAACCTTGCAGCGGTGATGCGCGATTACCTGGCGCAATATCCGCGTGCGCGTCATTTCGACGTGGCACGTTTAGTGGTCGACCAGGCAGTGCGCCTCGGTGTGGCTGAAGCAGATTTCTCAGGGTTGCCGGCGGAATGGCAGGCAATCAATGATTACGGAGCCAAGGTCCAGGCCCATGTCATCGACAAATATTGAACAAGTAATGCCAGTCAAACTGGCCAAGGCGCTGTCCAACTCGCTGTTCCCGGCGCTGGACAGCCAACTGCGCGCGGGTCGTCACATCGGTATCGATGAGCTGGACAACCACGCCTTTTTAATGGATTTCCAGGATGAGCTGGAAGAGTTTTACAACCGTTACAGCGTCGAGCTGATTCGGGCGCCGGAAGGCTTCTTCTATTTGCGCCCGCGCTCCACCACGCTGATCCCGCGTTCGGTGCTGTCCGAGCTGGATATGATGGTCGGCAAGATCTTGTGCTACCTGTATCTCAGCCCCGAGCGCCTGGCGCATGAAGGTATCTTCAGCCATCAGGAGCTGTACGACGAGCTGCTGAGCCTGGCCGATGAGAACAAACTGTTGAAGTTCGTCAACCAGCGTTCCACCGGTTCGGATCTCGATCGGCAGAAGCTGCACGAAAAGGTGCGCACCTCGCTGAACCGCCTGCGCCGTCTCGGCATGGTCTATTTCATGGGCAATGACAGCAGCAAGTTCCGCATTACCGAGGCGGTGTTCCGCTTTGGCGCCGACGTGCGCAGCGGCGACGATCCGCGTGAAGCACAGCTGCGCATGATTCGCGACGGCGAGGCGATGCCGGTTGAAACCAGCCTGTTGCTGAACGATGAGAATGACGCTGAGGATCAGCAGGTTGATAACGCTCCTGACGGTGCAGAGGATGAACAGGAATGATTGAACGCGGTAAATTTCGCTCGCTGACGCTGGTTAACTGGAACGGCTTCTTCGCCCGCACCTTTGATCTCGATGAGTTGGTGACCACGCTGTCCGGCGGTAACGGGGCGGGGAAATCCACCACCATGGCGGCTTTCGTCACCGCATTGATTCCCGATCTGACGTTGCTGCACTTCCGTAACACCACCGAAGCGGGCGCCACCAGCGGTTCGCGTGACAAAGGCCTGCACGGCAAGCTGCGCGCCGGCGTGTGTTACTCCACCCTCGATGTCGTCAACTCGCGACACCAGCGCGTGGTGGTTGGCGTGCGTCTGCAGCAGGTGGCGGGGCGCGATCGCAAGGTCGATATCAAGCCTTTCACCATCCAGGGCCTGCCGACTGCAGTACAGCCGACCGAGCTGCTGACCCAGACGGTGGGTGAGCGTCAGGCGCGCGTGCTGTCGCTGCAAGAATTGAAAGAGCGCGTGGAAGAGATGGAGGGCGTGCAGTTCAAGCAGTTCAACTCCATCACCGATTACCACTCGCTGATGTTCGATCTGGGCGTGATCCCGAAACGCCTGCGTTCGTCCGCCGATCGCAGCAAGTTCTACCGTCTGATCGAAGCGTCGCTGTATGGCGGTATCTCCAGCGCCATCACCCGCTCGCTGCGCGATTACCTGCTGCCGGAAAACAGCGGCGTGCGCAAGGCGTTCCAGGACATGGAAGCGGCGTTGCGCGAGAACCGCATGACGCTGGAGGCGATCCGCGTCACCCAGTCGGATCGCGACCTGTTCAAACATTTGATCTCCGAGGCCACCTCTTATGTGGCGGCGGACTATATGCGCCACGCCAACGAACGCCGCATCCATCTGGACGGCGCACTGGCGCTGCGCAGCGATCTGTTGGGCAGCCGCAAGCAGCTGGCCGCCGAACAGTATCGCCATGTGGAAATGGCGCGCGAGCTGAGCGAGCAGAGCGGTGCCGAATCCGATTTGGAAACCGATTACCAGGCCGCCAGCGACCACCTGAATCTGGTGCAGACGGCGATGCGTCAGCAGGAGAAGATCGAACGCTATGAAGCCGATCTGGAAGAGCTGACCTACCGTCTGGAAGAGCAGAACGAAGTGGTGGCCGAGGCGAGCGAACAGCAGGCCGAAAACGAAGCGCGTGCCGAAGCGGCCGAGCTGGAAGTGGATGAGCTGAAGAGCCAGCTGGCCGACTACCAGCAGGCGCTCGACGTGCAGCAGACCCGCGCCATTCAGTATCAGCAGGCGCTGCAGGCGTTGGAGCGCGCGCGCGCGCTGTGCCAACTGCCGGATCTGACCGCCGACAACGCCGAGCAGTGGCTGGATACCTTCCAGGCCCGCGAGCAGGAAGCGACTGAAGCGCTGCTGATGCTGGAACAGAAGTTGAGCGTGGCCGACGCCGCGCACGGTCAGTTCGAACAGGCCTATCAGCTGGTGGGTAAAATCGCCGGCCAAGTCAGCCGCAGCGAAGCCTGGCAGTGCGCGCGCGAATTGCTGCGCGACTGGCCTTCGCAGCAACACCTCGCCGAGCGCGTTCAGCCGCTGCGCCTGCGCCTGAGCGAACTGGAACAGCGCCTGCGCTCGCAGCAGGACGCCGAGCGCCTGCTGCAAGAGTTTTGCAAGCGCCATGGCCAAGAGTACCAGCCTGACGATCTCGACATGCTGCAGCAGGAGCTGGAAGAGCGCCTGGAAGCGCTGTCGCAGAACGTCAGCGAAGCCGGCGAACGCCGCATGGAGATGCGCCAGGAGCTGGAGCAGATCCAGCAGCGCATCCGTGAGCTGACGGCGCGCGCCCCGGTGTGGCTGGCGGCGCAGGACGCCCTGGGCCAGCTCAGCGATCAGAGCGGAGAGCCGCTGGAAAACAGCCAGCAGGTGACCGAATACATGCAGCAGCTGCTGGAGCGCGAGCGCGAAACCACCGTCGAGCGCGACGAAGTGGCGGCCCGCAAGCGTGAAGTGGAAGCGCAGATCGAACGTCTCAGCCAGCCGGGCGGCGCGGAAGATCAGCGCCTGGTCACGTTGGCCGAGCGTTTCGGCGGCGTGCTGCTGTCGGAAATTTACGATGACGTTACCATCGACGACGCGCCTTACTTCTCGGCGCTGTACGGCCCTTCGCGCCACGCCATCGTGGTGCCGGATCTGTCGTTGGTGCGCGAGATGCTGGAAGGGCTGGAAGATTGCCCGGAAGATCTTTACCTGATCGAAGGGGATCCGCAGTCGTTCGATGACAGCGTGTTCGCCGTCGAAGAGCAGGACAAAGCGGTGGTGGTGAAAATCGCCGATCGCCAGTGGCGTTATTCCCGCTATCCGGAAGTGCCGCTGTTCGGCCGTGCGGCGCGCGAAAACCGCCTGGAAGTGCTGCATGCCGAGCGTGAAACGCTGGCGGAACGCTACGCCACGCTGTCGTTCGACGTGCAGAAAACCCAGCGTTCGCACCAGGCTTTCAGCCGCTTTATCGGTACCCATCTGGCGGTGGCGTTCGACGCCGACCCGGAAGCGGAGATCCGCGGCCTGAACGGCCGTCGCGGTGAGATCGAGCGCGCGCTGAACAACCACGAAGCGCAGAACCAGCAGCAGCGTCAGCAGTACGATCAGGCCAAAGAGGGCATTTCCGCGCTCAACCGCCTGATGCCGCTGGTATCGTTGCTGAACGACGAAACGCTGCAGGATCGCGTCGACGAAATCCGCGAAGAGCTGGAAGAAGCACAGGACGCCGCGCGTCATATTCAACAGCATGGCGTATCGCTGACCAAGCTGGAGCCGCTACTGTCGGTGCTGCAAAGCGATCCGCAGCAGCATGAACAGCTGCAACAGGACTACGCGCAGGCGCAAAGCGTGCAGCGTCAGGCTAAACAGCAGGCGTTCGCGTTGACTGAAGTGGTGCAGCGTCGTGCGCACTTCAGCTATACCGACTCCGCCGGTATGCAGAATGCCAACAACGATCTCAACGACAAGCTGCGTCAGCGTCTGGAGCAGGCGGAAGCCGAACGCGCCCGCGCCCGCGAGCAGCTGCGTCAGTATCAAACCCAGTTCACTCAGTACAGCCAGGTGCTGGCCTCGCTGAAAAGCTCGTACGAAGCCAAGCGCGACATGCTGAAAGAGCTGAGCCAGGAACTGGTGGACATCGGCGTGCAGGCCGACGCCAACGCCGAAGCGCGCGCGCGCCAGCGTCGCGACGAACTGCATGCGGCGCTGAGCAACAACCGCGCTCGTCGCAATCAGCTGGAGAAACAGCTAACCTTCTGCGAAGCCGAAATGGATGGCCTGCAGAAGAAACTGCGCAAGCTGGAACGCGACTATCATCAGCTGCGCGAGCAGGTGGTGACCGCCAAGGCGGGATGGTGCGCGGTGATGCGCCTGGTGAAAGACAACGGCGTGGAACGCCGCCTGCATCGCCGCGAGTTGGCGTATATGGATGGCGACGAACTGCGTTCGATGTCGGATAAGGCGCTCGGTGCGCTGCGTCTGGCGGTAGCGGACAACGAACACCTGCGCGACGTGCTGCGCCTGTCGGAAGATCCGAAGCGGCCGGAGCGTAAAATTCAGTTCTATATCGCGGTCTACCAGCACCTGCGCGAGCGTATCCGCCAGGATATCATCCGTACCGACGATCCGGTCGAGGCCATCGAGCAGATGGAGATCGAGCTGGGCCGTCTGACCGAAGAGCTGACCGCGCGCGAGCAGAAGCTGGCGATCAGTTCGAAAAGCGTGGCCAACATCATCCGCAAAACCATTCAGCGCGAACAGAACCGCATTCGCATGCTGAACCAGGGGCTGCAGGCCGTTGCCTTCGGCCAGGTGAAGAGCGTGCGCCTGAACGTCAACGTGCGAGAAGCACACGCCACCCTGTTGGACGTGCTCTCCGAACAGCAGGAACAGCATCAGGATCTGTTCAACAGCAACCGCCTGACCTTCTCCGAAGCGTTGGCCAAGCTGTACCAGCGCCTGAATCCGCAGATCGACATGGGGCAGCGCACGCCGCAGACCATCGGCGAGGAGTTGCTCGATTACCGCAACTACCTGGAGATGGAGGTGGAGGTATATCGCGGTTCCGACGGCTGGCTGCGTGCGGAAAGTGGCGCGCTGTCTACCGGTGAAGCCATCGGTACCGGGATGTCAATCCTGGTGATGGTGGTGCAGAGCTGGGAAGAAGAATCCCGTCGTCTGCGCGGTAAAGACATCTCGCCGTGCCGCCTGCTGTTCCTCGATGAAGCGGCGCGTCTGGATGCCAAATCGATCGCCACGCTGTTCGAGCTGTGCGACCGTCTGGAGATGCAGCTTATCATCGCGGCGCCGGAAAACATCAGTCCGGAGAAGGGCACCACCTATAAACTGGTGCGTAAGGTGTTCCAGAACCACGAGCATGTACACGTGGTGGGGCTGCGCGGTTTCGCCAGCGAGCCGCCGGCGTTGGGCACTGCGCCGGTCGAAACGCCGTAACGCAAAAAAACGCCCTAAAAATCTGAAAATAGCCGCCGCAGGGTGGCTATTTTTTTGTGCGCGTGGATGATAGTCCTGCTTTTTTATCCGTTGAAAAGCGGTTAGTTTAATCACATAAACAGTTATTCGACGCCCGCAGGGCGAAACGGCCTTTCTGTTTGTATACTGAAACTATATGCAGTTTTTGACGTTTTTTTTGTGAGCATACAGGGGGCAAGGGATGGTGCTTAAAAAGGGAAACTCTCTACGACGTTTGGCGCTGAGTGGCGCTATCGCCTGTAGTCTTGTGTCGTCGTTTTCCGCATCGGCCACCGTGACGGCGTTACCGGTGGCATCAGCAGGCATGTCCGTTGCGCAGAGCCGTTCTGAACTGTTGGCCGCGCTGCCGCGCGGCATGGAACTGCATTACCTTTCCACGCTGGCACCGCTGTATGCGGCGAATCATATGCAGCCGATGTGGCAGGATCGCGAGGCCGTTCAGCAGTTTCAACAGCAGCTGGCTGAGCTGGCAATGTCCGGCGTGCAGCCGCAGTTCACCCAATGGGTGAAAATGTTGACCAATCCGGCGCTCAATGACGTAGGCCGCGATGTGGTGCTGTCCGATGCGATGCTGGGCTACCTGCAGTTCGTGTCCGCTATCGGCGCCAACGGCAACAACTGGCTGTACAGCAATATTCCCTACAAGCTTGGTTTGCCGCCTAATGCGGTGATCAACCAATGGCAGCTGGCGGTGCGCCAGGCGCGCACCCTGAGCTACGTGAACTCGCTCGCGCCGCAGCATCCGCAATACGCCAAAATGCATCAGGCGCTGCGCGACATGCTGGCGGATAATCGTCCCTGGCCGCAGGTGAGCAGCGGCCCGAGCCTGCGCCCTGGGCAAATGAGCAATGATATTCCAGCGCTGCGGGAAATCCTGACCCGCACCGGCATGCTGGCCGGCTCGGCGCCTGAAGCGGAGCCGGAGCCGGCGGTGGTTTCGGCGAAGAGCAATGAGCCGGACGACGGCGGGCTGACGGTAGACGAAGAAAAAAGCCGCGTGACGGTCAGCCCATCGGCGGCGCCGGTGACGGAACTGACGGCGGAACAGACACCGCCGCAGGTCGGTAGCGTGGTGAGCGACAACCTCTACACCAACGAGCTGGTGGAGGGCGTCAAGCGCTTCCAAAAATGGCAGGGGCTGACGGCGGACGGCGTGATTGGCGTGCGCACCCGCGAGTGGCTCAACGTGTCGCCAAAGACTCGCGCCGCGCTGCTGGCGCTGAATATCCAGCGCCTGCGAATTTTACCGGGGCATGTCAGCACCGGCATTATGGTGAATATTCCCAACTATTCGCTGACCTACTACCAGAACGGCAACGAGGTGCTCTCTTCCCGCGTTATCGTCGGGCGCCCAAGCCGCAAGACGCCGCTGATGAGCAGCGCCTTGAACAACGTGGTGGTCAACCCGCCGTGGAACGTGCCGACCACTCTGGTGCGCGAGGATATTGTGCCGAAGGCGATGCGCGACGGTAATTATTTCCAGAAACACGGCTATACCGTGCTGTCGGGCTGGAGCAACGACGCGGAAGTGATCAATCCGGCGATGATCGACTGGAGCATGGTCTCTGCACGCAATTTCCCCTATCGCGTGCGCCAGGCACCGGGCGCCACCAACTCACTGGGGCGCTTCAAGTTCAACATGCCGAGTTCAGACGCTATCTACCTGCACGATACCCCGAACCACAGCCTGTTCCAGAAAGACATTCGCGCGCTCAGCTCCGGCTGCGTGCGGGTGAACAAAGCGTCCGATTTGGCGAATATGCTGCTGCAGGATGCCGGCTGGAACAACAGCCGCGTTTCTTCCACGCTGAAAGAGGGGAATACCACTTATGTGAATATTCGCCAGCGTATTCCCGTAAAACTGTATTATCTGACCGCCTGGGTTTCGGATGACGGCCAACCGCAATTCCGCACAGATATTTACAATTATGATAATACGGTGCGATCGGGCGCACAAATTTTGGCTCAGGCCAAAAAATTAATGCAGTAAATGCAGTAATTATAAATAAATAACGGTCAGAATGTTTGGCTATACCGCAGGCCCCCACAGGCGGGGGCCTGTAAACCTAGGCGTATCGCGGGTTGACTCAGCATACGCAGGCGGTTATGGTTCGGACAGTGCGCTGCTTTGTGCATTTATTTTGACATTCTTGCCGGGTTTAACAGAGTCATGGACAAAATTGATCATCACCGCCGTAAATGGCTGGCGCTAGGTGGCGCTGCTATGGGCATAGCGCTGCTCCCAGGGCAGGCGTTTGCCAGTCTTTCCACCGCTCGACCGCGTATTTTAGTGCTGAATAACCTGAATACCGGTGAATCTATTAAAGCCGAGTTCTTTGACGGCAAAGGTTACAATAAAGAAGAGTTGGTTCGGCTAAATCATCTGTTCCGCGATTATCGCGCCAACAAGGTCAAATCGATCGATCCCAGCTTGTTTGATCACCTCTACCGCCTGCAGGGGCTGCTGGGTACCAGCAAGCCGGTGCAGCTGATCTCCGGTTACCGTTCCGTAGATACCAACAATGAACTGCGCGCTCACAGCCGCGGCGTGGCCAAGCACAGCTACCACACCAAGGGCCAGGCGATGGATTTCCATATCGAAGGTATCCAATTGAGTAATATCCGTAAAGCGGCGTTAAAAATGCGCGCCGGTGGTGTAGGATATTACCCACGTAGCAACTTCGTGCACATCGATACCGGCCCGGTTCGGAACTGGTAACCGCTGTGCCCTCAGTGAATAACGCCGCTCCTTGCGGAGGCGGCGTTATTGTCGTTGGAGCCTTATGAAATACCATCTTATTCCCGTTACCGCCTTCAGCCAGAACTGCAGTCTGATCTGGTGTGAAAACACGCAACAGGCGGCGTTGGTCGATCCCGGTGGCGAAGCGGAAAAAATTAAAGCGGAAGTGGCGCAGCAGGGTGTGACAATTACGCAGATTTTGCTGACGCACGGCCATTTGGATCACGTCGGCGCGGCGGCGGAGCTGGCGGATCATTATCAGGTGCCGATTTACGGCCCGGATAAAGAGGACGCTTTTTGGCTGGACGGTTTGCCGGCGCAGAGCCGGATGTTCGGGCTGGAAGAGTGTGCGCCGCTGACGCCGACTCGCTGGCTGTCGGAAGGCGATGAGATGCGGGTGGGCGAGATGACGCTCAAGGTGCTGCATTGCCCAGGGCATACGCCGGGCCACATCGTCTTTATTAATGAACAGGCGCGTTTGGCGCTGGTGGGGGACGTGCTGTTTAACGGCGGCGTGGGGCGCAGCGACTTCCCGCGCGGTGACCATCAGGCGCTGATCGCCTCTATTCGCACCAAGCTGCTGCCGCTGGGTGACGACATGCGCTTTATTCCCGGCCACGGCCCGATGTCGACCTTCGGCCACGAACGCCAGACCAACCCGTTCCTGCGTGAAGAGCCGGCGGTGTGGTAACGATTATTTCCCGGCAGAAATAATCAAGGGGCGCTTAGAGCGCCCCTTTTTTATGTCCTGATGGCCTGCGCCGACGCGCTTAGAGCACGGCGACGATGGCTTCGCACAGCGGCGCCATGTTGTCCGGCGTCATGCCGGCAACGTTAACCCGGCCCGAGTTCACGGCGTAGACGCCAAACTCTTCGCGCAGACGCAGCACCTGTTCTTTGGTCAGGCCGCTGAACGAGAACATGCCGTTCTGCTGGATGATGAAGCTGAAGTCCTGCTGTGCGCCTTTCTCCTGCAGAGTGTTCACGAACAGCTGACGCATGCGGTGAATGCGCTGACGCATATCGGTCAGCTCCTGCTCCCACATCGCACGCAGCGCGTCATTGCCCAGAATGGTGGCGACAACGGCCGCGCCGTGTGACGGCGGGTTGGAGTAGTTGGCGCGGATAGCCGCTTTCACCTGGCTAAAGGCGCGATCGGCGGTCTCGGCATCGGCGGCAACAATGGTGCAAGCGCCGACGCGCTCATTGTACAGACCGAAGTTTTTCGAGTAGGAGCTGGCGACGATCAGCTCTTTATGTTTGGCGGCGAAAATACGCAGACCTTGCGCGTCTTCTTCCAGCCCGTTGGCGAAGCCCTGATAAGCGAAGTCGAACAGCGGCAGCCAGCCGTTGACGACGGAAAGCTCAGCCAGCTGAGCCCACTGCTCCGCCGTCGGGTCGATACCGGTCGGGTTATGGCAGCAACCGTGGAACAGCACCACATCACCGGCCTGCGCCTGTTTCAGGCTGTTCAGCAGGCCGTCAAAGTCCAGCGCGTGGTTGGCGGCGTCGTAATAGGCGTATTCCAGCACTTCCAGGCCCACGGCGCTAAAGACGTTTTTGTGGTTCGGCCAGCTTGGGTTGCTGATCCAGATGCGTTTGGCGCTGGTCTGGTTAGCGATAAAGTCTGCCGCCACGCGCAGGCCGCCGGTGCCGCCTGGCGTCTGTGCGGTGCGCGCGCGACGATCGGCGACGATCGGGCTCTCTTTACCGAACAGCAGCTCTTGCGTGCAGCTGGCGAACGCCGGGATGCCCTCAATGCCGAGATAGTTTTTAGTGGTCTCATTTTCCAGCAGATACTGTTCAGCTTTTTTTACGCTGGTCAGCACCGGGGTTTTACCGGTTTCGTCTTTATAAACGCCAATCCCTAAATTGATTTTATTCGGGCGGGCGTCGGCGCGGAAAATGTCGGTCAGGCCCAGGATCGGGTCGGCGGGTGCGGCGGTGATTTTTTCAAACATGTCAGGTGCTTCCAAATCTCGGAGTTAAGCAGACAGAAGCATCAGGGTAACGCCAGTTACCGGCTTTGCCAACCGTTTGCGACAAAAACACCGCGATCTTGCGAAGGGGGAGTATTAGGCAGAAAAAATGATGGGGAAGGAGAAATTGGCAGGATAAAAAGTTACCGGCTGACACAAACAAAAACAGGGCCGAAGCCCTGTTTTTTAACTTAGCCGGCAGTAAACCGCCGTTAAGCGAGGCAACTTAGAACTGGTACACCAGACCAACAGCTACGATATTGTCAGTAGGGGTGCCGGTTGCTTTGGTGAACTCGTTCTCATCCAGCAGGTTGATTTTGTAATCAACGTAGGTGGACATGTTTTTGTTGAAGTAGTAAGTGGTACCAACAGAAACATATTTAACCAGATCCTGGTCAGAACCCACGCCTGGGACGTTCAGGTTTTTACCTTTAGACTGCAGGTAAGACACTTCTGGACGCAGACCAAAGTCGAACTGGTACTGAGCGGTCACTTCGAAGTTCTGAGTTTTGCTGGCGAAGCCGCCGCACTTGTCATCGGTGGCTGCACAGCCGTCACCGAAGTTTTTGCCGCCGTAAGTGGTCATGTTACGGGTTTCTGCGTACATGGCGGCCAGGTAGACGTTGTTGGCGTCGTATTTCGCGCCCACGGTCCAAGCGTCAGCTTTTTTGCCTTTCTCGTTGGATTCGTCTTTCTGTTTATCGGTACGGTTGGAAGATGCGTATGCTGCACCTACGCTGATGCCTTCACCGATGTCATAAGTAGAGGAGATGCCCCAGCCGTCGCCGTTTTGTTTCTTGATGTCGCGACCGTCGTTCTGGTTTTTGCCCTGGTATTGCAGAGCGAAGTTCAGGCCGTCAACCAGACCGAAGAAGTTGTTGTTACGATAGGTCGCAACGCCGTTGGTACGGCCGGTCATGAAGTTGTCGGTGATGGTGTAGGTATCGCCACCGAACTCTGGCAGCATATCGGTCCAGCCTTCCACGTCGTACAGTACGCCGTAGTTACGGCCGTAGTCGAAGGAGCCGTAGTCAGCGAATTTCAGACCGGCGAAGCCCAGACGGGTTTTGGTGCCTTCGGTGCCCTGAGACTCGGAGTGGTTGGACTGAACGTTGTATTCCCACTGGCCGTAACCGGTCAGTTGGTCAGTAATTTGGGTTTCACCTTTGAAGCCAAAACGAACATAGGTCTGATCGCCGTCATTACCTTTGTCTTTGGAGAAGTAGTGCAGACCGTCAACTTTGCCGTACAGATCCAGCTTGTTGCCGTCTTTGTTGTAGATTTCAGCTGCGTTTGCTGCACCAGCAGCCAACAGAGCCGGGATAACCACTGCAAGAATGTTGCGCTTCATCATTATTACCCTCATTGGTGTTATTCGGACACCTTTGCCACTGCCGCCAATAATTCTTTGGGAACTATTGTTGATAGATTGGTGTCGTCCTGTGTCTGAACGCAGTGTTCCATTCACAGGCGGGTTAATCTAGGACGAAAATGATACCAATGTCCCAATCAGGTTGCAAAAAGAAAGTATGTGTAACTAAATGTAATTTTTAGGGAACTTTGTGACGTGCGTCAATATTAAAAAATGCGAAAGGCCAGCGATGCTGGCCTTTGTTTTGTAACGAAATCGTTTAAAAAACGTTTGATCGTATAAATTAGAAGCTTGCGTTACGTGGTGTGCGTGGGAATGGGATCACATCGCGCACGTTTTGCACGCCGGTGACATAGGCGATTAAACGTTCAAAGCCCAGGCCGAAACCAGAGTGCGGCACGGTGCCGTAGCGGCGCAGATCGCGGTACCACCAGTAGTCTTCTTTATTCAGACCCATCTCTTCCAGACGCTGATCGAGCACGTCGAGGCGTTCTTCACGCTGCGAGCCACCGATGATTTCACCGATGCCCGGCGCCAACACGTCCATGGCCGCGACGGTTTTGCCGTCTTCGTTCATACGCATATAGAAGGCTTTGATGTCTTTCGGGTAGTTTTTCACCACCACCGGCGCCTGGAAGTGTTTCTCTGCCAGGTAACGCTCATGTTCGGAAGAGAGATCGATGCCCCAGGAAACCGGGTTTTCGAAGGTTTGGCCCGAGGCCAGCAGGATTTCGATGGCGTCGGTGTAGTCCACTTGGGCGAAATCGGAAGAAACGAAGCGCTCCAGACGGGCGATAGCGTCTTTATCTACGCGCTCGGCGAAGAATTTCAGGTCATCGGCGCGCTCATCCAGCACCGCCTGGAACACATACTTCAGCATGCTTTCGGCCAGGCCGGCAACGTCGTCCAGCGTAGCGAAGGCCACTTCCGGCTCGATCATCCAGAATTCCGCCAGGTGACGGCTGGTGTTGGAGTTTTCAGCGCGGAAGGTTGGGCCGAAGGTGTAAACCTTGGACAGCGCGCAGGCGTAGGTTTCGCCGTTCAGCTGGCCGGAAACGGTGAGGAAGGCTTCCTTACCGAAGAAGTCTTCGCTGAAGTCGACGGCGCCCTTGTCGGTGCGTGGCAGGTTTTCCAGATCCAGCGTGGATACGCGGAACATCTCGCCGGCGCCTTCGGTGTCGGAGGCGGTGATCAGCGGGGTGGACACCCAGAAATAGCCATTTTCATGGAAGAAGCGATGGATCGCCTGCGCCAGGGTATGACGCACGCGCGCCACGGCGCCGATCAGGTTGGTGCGCGGGCGCAGGTGAGCCACTTCGCGCAGGTATTCAATGCTGTGACGTTTGGCCGCCATCGGGTAGGTGTCCGGATCGTCGACCCAGCCGACCACTTTGATCGCGGTGGCTTGCAGTTCGAAGCTCTGGCCTTCGCCCGGTGAGGCGACAACCTTGCCGGTGACTTCAACCGAACAACCGGTCGTCAGATGCAACACTTCATCCTGATAATTCGGCAGAGAATTATTAACGACGGCCTGTAACGGATCAAAGCAGGAACCGTCATAGACGGCCAGGAAGGAGATACCAGCTTTTGAATCTCTCCGGGTACGTACCCAGCCGCGTACGGTGACTTCACTGTCAACCGCAGCACGACCTTGCAGTACGTCGACTACAGGCACTACGCTCATAGATTTCTCTCTTTAATAATTTGGTTTAGAAATAGCTTACAACCCAAGAATATGGGGGTAATGGCTATGTTACTTGCCGCGGTGCAGAGCACAAGCAGAAATCATCGGATTGGCGCAACATTTATCGCGGCTGGCTGAAAAGAGGGCGTTCGGAAATAAAAACAAAAAAGCCGGCGCGGAAACCGGGCCGGCTTTCTTTATATAAAGAAGGATCAGCTGGCCTTCTTCACCAGCGGCAGATCGAAGGCTTTGCGCAGGGCTCTGACGAACGCCTGATCCTGGCAGATGGTCTTGCCGGGGCTGTCGGAGAGCTTAGCCACCGGCTTGCCTTTGCACTCGACCAGTTTGATCACGATATTCAACGGCTTGACGCCCGGAATATCGCAGGTCAGGCGCGTGCCGATACCGAAGCCGAGATTGATGCGTTGATAGAAGTGGCGATAGAGCGCCAGCGCTTTTTCCAGATCCAGGTTGTCCGAGAACACCAGCGTTTTGCTCATCGGATCGATGCCCAGCTTCTGATAGTGGGCAATGGCTTTTTCACCCCACTCGACGGGATCGCCCGAATCGTGGCGCAGCCCCTGATAACGCTCGGCGAACTGCGGGCCGAAGTCGCGCAGGAAGGCGTCCATGGTGATGCAGTCGGTGAGCGCGATGCCCAGCTGGTCCGGGTATTCATCCAACCAGGCTTGCAATGCGGCGCGCTGGCTGTTGGCCAGCACCGGGCTTATCTGCTGATGCGCCTGGAACCACTCATGCGCCTGGGTACCGACCGGCGCCAGGCCGAGTTGGTGCGCCAAATCGTAATTGCTGGTGCCCGACAGGTAGGGGAACTCGGCCTGCAAGGTGCTGACGATGGCCTGCTGCACGCCCTGAGAGAAACGGCGACGGGTGCCGAAGTCCATCAGCTTGAAGCGCGAGAGATCCAGGTCGCCCGCCAGCGTTTTGAACTGCGCCAGTTTGGTTTGCAGGTGCGCCACCGCCTGTTCCGGCGTCGCCAGCGGAGAGCGCCGGCGGTGCACCACTTCGCTGATCACCGCCAGCAGCGGCACTTCCCACATGATCACTTCGCGCCATGGCCCGGCGATGCGGATTTGCAGCCTGCCGTCGCGGTTGTCGATAGACACCTGCTGCGGATCGTAGCGGAAGGTGCGCAGCCAGTTCAGGTAATCCTGGCGGAAAAAGGGCAGGCCCGAGAGGTAAGCGAACTCGGCATCGGTCAGCGCCAGCTGACTCATCAGCGCCACCTGTGCGCGGATCTCGTCGGCATATTCGCCCAGCAGTTCGTCGCCGCGGCAGCGGAATTCCGCCGCCACGCTGATCGCGGGATAGCGATGGAACACTGCTTGCTGCATATGAAGCTTGTAAGCGTCGGTATCAAGCAGTGATATCAAAATCGGGGAAGCGTATTGAGTCATAGCGCGTTACAGCATCCTCGTCAGGCGCGTGTCCAAATCCGGATAATCATAAAAGTGGGGGTGGAGTATACCCGGATTATCCTGTTATTGAAGCTGCATCACACCATAAATCACCAAAGCGGGTCGAGGATTAAACGTGCCTTTATGGCGGCCTGGCGGCGGCGGGGCGACAAAAAAGTCAGATATGCCTGTAAGGTGAATGACTTAGCCTAATTAGTCATAAAAATTATAATGTTAATTATTTTAAACAGCAAATCAGATAAACCCGGCCAGGGTATGCACGCTGACCCGATCCTTGCCGTTCTTTTTGCAGAAATAGAGCGCTTCGTCTGCCTGCTTGATCGCCGCCTGAAGCGCGCTGAACGCGCTGACCGGCGCAATGCCGCAACTGGTGGTGAAACGCACCTGCCGTCCGTCGGCCAGATTTAACGTCAGTCCATGGGTGCGCGCGCGCAACTGTTCCATGATGTCCCGCGCATTGTCCAACGAACAGCTGCCCAGCAGCACCGCGAACTCTTCACCGCCGTAGCGGCAGAAAATGTCGCTGGCGCGGAACGCGCGCTGCAACAAGTGGCCGAACTCCACCAGCACCCGATCTCCGACGTCGTGGCCATAGCAGTCGTTGAGCTGTTTGAAATTGTCGATATCGATCAGGCAAAAGGCCTGCGGATAACTGCCGGCACCCAATAGCTGACATTCGAGGAAGAATTTACGGCGGTTATAAATGTTGGTGAGCGGATCGAGGAAGGAAGAGGCCTCGAGCTCTTTAATCAGCAGCTGTTTCTCGCTCTCCAGCGAGACCTTGTCCAGCTGATATTGTCTGAGTTGCTGAATGGCGTCGCTGATGGCGATCAGCTCCCGGCTGTAGAAAGCCTCATTGCGATCGATATTCATCTCGCCGCGCGACAATCGCACGATATTGTTGTGGGTCTTGGTCAACCAGCGGTTGATGCTGGTGCAAAATACCAGCGCCGGCAAGATAAACAGCAGCACCACCAGACCGGCCAGCGCGATCATGCCGTAAATGGTGGTCTGGCTGTCATAAATTTTGTGACGCGAAGCGACGGTTTCCAGCTCGAAACTGCGTTGATACAGCGCCTGCGAAAGCCCGCTCAGCTCGTCGACATAATGCGAAATAAGCGCCGCGGGATAGGGTTTTTGGGTATTGATGGCGGTATACAGTCCATCGGTAATCTGCTTGAGGCGCTCGGCGGACACCTCGGTGAGCAATTGGTTGACGAGGTCGGTGGTTTGCACGTCGTCGTAGTTGATCTTCATGAAGATCAATCGGGTGCTCAGCGCGTTCAGTACGCCGGTCAGCTGGATGGACTTCAGGTAGGCGTCTTTGCGATCGAGCGGGCTGACATTGACGTCGATAATCTGATCGCTTAACTCCGTCAGTGACATATTCAGCCGATTGTTGAGGCGGATGGCCTCGAGAAACATAAAGGAATCGGTATCCACCATCCGGGTATCGTAGGTGTAGCGATAATAGCTCTTGCTGGTTTGCGAGATGTAATAGGCGCTGTTGATGTTGAACAGATTGGCGTTGGCGTTGTTGACCTGCGAAAGCTGCAGATTGTCGTTATCCAGTAGCTGTTCCAGCAGGCCGATCATCGACAGCGCGGCGATTTTTTGCCGCACCCCGAGCTGTTTGGCGACCGCATCGTTCAGGTGTTCGCGGATCCGGGCGATTTTCTCGCGCGCTGCCCGATCGGCGGCCAGACATTGCGCGCGGGTGATTTGCGGATCGATCAGGCTCAATCGCTTGAGGCGGTGGGCCTGCAGAGATGCCTGAAAGGCCTCGGAGATTTCTTTGGCGCGATCGATCTTATACAGGTTGAGCTGGTTATCACGGTATTCGGTATGGGCTTCGAGCAGCTCTTCGACAATGAACAGCGAGAAGGAGGTCATCAGGCACAGGGTGAAAAAATAGATTGCGTATTTAATCTTCATAATGCGAGCCATCCCTGAACCTGATTCAGCAATTATACCATCATGCCGCTGGCACCGCCTTAACTATGCCGGGGCGCACCAATGGTCTCTTTTTAGCATTTAATGCTGAGTTTTATTTAGCCGCTGGTCACCCACTCCTGCGCCCGGCGGGCGATTTATGACTTGCTTCTGATTTCTCTATCGCGAACGCCCGGCGACTCTGGGCTTTTCAGCCAGCTGTGATACAGTTTATTCACAATCAGGTCCGCCGGGCGCCGCAGGTGAATATACCGGCTGCGGCGCGGTTGAGAAGAGCGGCTTGGCTCCTATAACTCACTGAGACGTTTAAGGGTTTTTATGACACAACAGCCACAGGCAAAATATCGCCACGATTATCGCGCGCCCGATTACACCACGACCGATATCGACTTGGACTTCAGTCTGGACGCGGAAAACACGCGCGTGACCGCCGTCAGCAAAATCAAACGTCAGGGCGCGGCCGGCGCACCGTTGGTGCTGGATGGCGAGGATCTGACGCTGGTGAGCATTGAGGTCGACGGCCAACCGTGGGGCGCCTATCGTCAGCAGGATAACCAGCTGATCATCGAGGATTTGCCGGCACAATTCACTCTTACCATCGTCAACGATATTCATCCGGCGAAAAACACCGCGCTGGAAGGGCTGTACCTGTCCGGCGATGCGCTGTGCACGCAGTGCGAAGCCGAAGGCTTCCACCATATTACCTACTATCAGGATCGCCCGGACGTGCTGGCGCGTTTTACCACCCGCATCGTGGCCGACAAGGCGCGCTATCCGTTCCTGCTGTCCAACGGCAACCGCATCGGCCAGGGCGAATTGGCCGATGGCCGCCACTGGGTGCAATGGCAGGATCCGTTCCCGAAACCTTGTTACCTGTTTGCGCTGGTGGCGGGGGATTTCGACGTACTGCGCGACAGCTTTACCACCCGTTCCGGCCGTAAGGTGGCGCTGGAGCTGTTCGTCGATCGCGGCAACCTGGATCGCGCCGACTGGGCGATGACCTCGCTGAAGAACTCGATGAAGTGGGACGAGACCCGCTTCGGCCTGGAATACGATCTCGACATCTATATGATCGTGGCGGTCGACTTCTTCAATATGGGCGCGATGGAGAACAAAGGGTTAAATATCTTTAACTCTAAGTATGTGCTGGCCAAGGCGGAAACCGCCACCGACAAGGATTATCTGAACATCGAAGCGGTGATCGGCCATGAATACTTCCACAACTGGACCGGCAACCGCGTTACCTGCCGCGACTGGTTCCAGCTCAGCCTGAAAGAGGGGCTGACGGTGTTCCGCGATCAGGAGTTCAGTTCCGATCTGGGATCGCGGTCGGTCAACCGCATCGATAACGTGCGTGTGATGCGTGGCGCGCAGTTCGCCGAAGACGCCAGCCCGATGGCGCACGCCATTCGTCCGGACAAAGTGATCGAAATGAACAACTTCTACACCCTGACGGTGTATGAAAAGGGTTCCGAAGTGATCCGCATGATGCACACCCTGTTGGGAGAAGCGAATTTCCAGAAAGGGATGCAGCTCTATTTTGAGCGCCACGACGGCAGCGCCGCCACCTGCGACGACTTCGTGCAGGCGATGGAGGATGCATCCAACGTCGACCTGTCGCGCTTCCGCCGTTGGTATAGCCAGTCCGGTACGCCGCTGTTGACGGTGCGCGACGAGTACGACGCACAAACCCAACAATATCGCCTGCATGTCAGCCAGAAAACCGCGCCGACCGCCGATCAGCCGGAGAAGCTGCCGCTGCATATCCCGCTGGATATCGAATTGTACGACAGCGAAGGCAACGTCATTGCGCTGCAGAAGGGCGGTCTGCCGGTCAACAACGTGCTGAACGTCACCGAAGCGGAGCAGACTTTCGTGTTCGACGGCGTGGCGCACAAGCCGGTGCCGTCGCTGCTGCGCGAATTCTCCGCGCCGGTGAAGCTGGACTATCCGTACAGCGATCAGCAGCTGACCTTCCTGATGCAGCACGCGCGCAATGAATTTGCGCGTTGGGATGCGGCGCAGAGCCTGCTCGCGACCTATATCAAGCTGAACGTGGCGCGGCACCAGCAGAAACAGCCGTTGTCGCTGCCGCTGCATGTGGCCGACGCGTTCCGCGCGGTGTTGCTGGACGAGAAGTTGGATCCGGCGCTGGCGGCGCAGATCCTGACGCTGCCGTCGGAGAACGAGATCGCCGAGCTGTTCGCCACCATCGATCCGGAAGCGATCGCTGCAGTGCACGAAGCGATCGTTCGCTGCCTGGCGCGGGAACTGGCCGATGAGTGGCTGGCGGTGTACCACGCCAACAAGACCGACGGCTACCGCGTGGAGCACGCCGAGATCGCCAAACGCGCCTTGCGCAATGTTTGTCTGGGCTATCTCGCGTTTGGCGAAGATGCGGCGCTGGCGGATCAGCTGGTGAGCGAACAGTATCGTCAGGCGGATAACATGACCGACTCGCTGGCGGCGCTGTCCGCCGCGGTCGCGGCCCAGTTGCCGTGCCGCGATGCGCTGTTGGCGGCGTTCGACGAACGCTGGCATCAGGATGGTCTGGTGATGGACAAATGGTTCGTGCTGCAGGGCGGCAGCCCGTCGGCGGACGTGCTGAGCAAGGTGCGTGCGCTGCTGCAACACCGCTCGTTCAGCCTGAGCAACCCGAACCGCACTCGTTCATTGATCGGCGGTTTCGCTTCCGGCAACCCGGCTGCGTTCCACGCTGCGGACGGCAGCGGCTATCAGTTCCTGGCGGAGATCCTGAGCGATCTCAACCAGCGCAACCCGCAGATCGCCGCGCGTCTGATCGAACCGCTGATTCGCCTGAAGCGTTACGATGCCGGCCGCCAGGCGCTGATGCGTAAGGCGCTGGAACAGCTGAAAGGGTTGGAAAACCTGTCCGGCGATCTGTACGAGAAGATCAGCAAGGCGCTCGACGCCTGATTTTTTCGCGCTAGAGACATCAAGGGACGGCCTGGGCCGTCCCTTTTTCATTCATTCAATTCGCCGCCCGGCGCGCGGCGTCCGTCGCGGCAGGCGGCGATAGTACCCGTTCCAGCACTTCGGCCTCCAGTTCTGCCAGCCTGGTAGAGCCCTTGCGCCGCGGCCGCGGCAGATCGATGGCGAGATCCAGCCCGATATGCCCCTCTTCGATCAGGATGACCCGATCCGCCAGCGCGATGGCTTCGCTGACGTCGTGCGTGACCAGCAGTACGGTAAAACCGTGCTGTTGCCACAGCGTCTCTATCAGACCTTGCATCTCGATGCGCGTCAGGGCATCCAGCGCTCCGAGCGGTTCATCCAGCAGCAGCAGGCGGGGGCGGTGGATCAGCGCGCGCGCCAGGGCGACCCGCTGCTTTTGTCCGCCGGACAGCGCCGCCGGCCAGTCGCCGGCGCGATCCGCCAAACCGACCGCGGCCAGCGCCTCCAGCGCCGCGTCGCGCCAGTGGCCGCGCAGCCCCAGCCCCACGTTGTCGATCACCGTTTTCCATGGCAGCAGGCGTGCATCCTGAAACATCAGCCGGGTATCCTCTTTGGCGGCGGCGAGTGGCGCGTTGCCGCTGAGCAAAGCGCCGCTGCTGGCCTGTTCTAGGCCGGCCAACAGGCGCAGCAACGTGCTCTTGCCGCAGCCGCTGCGGCCGACCACCGCCACGAACTGCCCGGCGGAAATGCGCAGCTGAATATTGTCCAGCACCGTGCGGTTGCCGTAACGTTTGCCGATGGACTCCAGCGTCACCGGCGTGCCTTGCGCAAGGCGAGCGGGAAGGGTCATAGCGCTTCTCCCTGTTTCAGTTGATAGGCCGGATGCCAGCGTAGCCAAACCCGTTCCAGCAGTTGCGCACCCACGTCCGCCAGCTTGCCGAGCAGGGCGTACAGCACGATCGCCACCACCACCACGTCGGTTTGCAGGAATTCACGGGCGTTCATCGCCAGATAACCGATGCCTGAGTTGGCCGAGATGGTTTCGGCGACGATCAGCGTCAGCCACATGAAGCCGAGGGCGAAACGCACGCCGACCATGATCGACGGCAGTGCGCCCGGCAGCACCACCTGCGTGAACAAGCGGAAGCCGCTCAGGCCATAGCTGCGCGCCATCTCCAGCAGGCCGCGATCGATGTTTTTGATGCCGTGATAGGTATTGAGATAGATAGGAAACAGCGTGCCGAGCGCCACCAGAAAGATCTTGGCGGATTCATCGATGCCGAACCACAGGATCACCAGCGGGATCAGCGCCAGATGCGGCACGTTGCGGATCATTTGCACCGAGCTGTCCAGCAGACGTTCACCCCAGCGCGACAGGCCGGTAATAAAACCGAGGGTAAGCCCGATGCCGCCGCCGATGGCAAAGCCTAACAACGCGCGCTGGCTGCTGATGCTCAGATGCTGCCACAGTTCGCCGCTTTTGCTCAGGCTCCAGAAGGCGGTCAGTACTGCGCTCGGCGCCGGCAAAATGCGGTTGGACAGCCAGCCGGTTTCGACGGCGATTTGCCAGATGATCACCAGCGCCAGCGGCAGCGCCCAAGGGGCCAGCCGGTACAGGATGCGTTGTGCGTTATTTGCCATCGGGGCGCTCCTCAACTCTGCGACACTTTTTGCGGAACATAAATGTTGGCTACCACTTCGCCCTGTGGACGCACCGGCTGAAGACGCGCGGGCGTTTCCTCCTGCGCCAGATCGAGGTGTGGGAACAGCAGTTCGCCGACGCGGTAGGCCTCTTCCAGATGCGGATAGCCGGAGAGAATGAAGGTGTCGATGCCCAGATCGGCATATTCCTGCATGCGCGCCGCGACCGTCGGGCCGTCGCCCACCAGCGCGGTGCCGGCACCGCCGCGCACCAGGCCGATGCCGGCCCACAGGTTCGGGCTGATCTCCAGGTTATCTTTCTTGCCGCCGTGCAGCGCCGCCATGCGCCGTTGGCCGACGGAGTCGAAGCGCGCAAAAGCCTGCTGTGCATTGGCGATGGTTTCTTCATCAAGGTGAGCGATTAGCCGATCGGCAGCGCGCCAGGCCTCTTCGGTGGTTTCCCGCACGATGACATGCAGGCGGATGCCAAAGCGTACCTGGCGGCCTTTCGCCGCCGCCTTGACGCGAACTTCTTCGATCTTCTCTTTGACCTGCGCCGGCGGCTCTCCCCAGGTGAGGTACAGTTCTACCTGTTCGGCGGCCAGATCCTGCGCGGCGGCGGAAGATCCGCCAAAATAGAGCGGTGGGCGCGGTTGCTGCACCGGTGGGAACAGCAGTTTGGCGCCTTTCACCTGAATATGCTTGCCGTGGAAATCGACGGTTTCACCTTCCAGCACCCGGCGCCAGATATGAGTGAACTCGGTCGAGGCTTCGTAACGTTCTTCATGGCTGAGGTGCAATCCCTCTGCCGCCAGCTCTTCCGGATCGCCGCCGGTAACCAGATTGAACAGCGCGCGCCCGTTGGACAGGCGATCCAGCGTTGCCGCCTGGCGCGCCGCCAGCGTAGGGGAGATGATGCCCGGCCGCAGCGCGACCAAAAACTTCAGCCGCTGAGTGACCGGGATCAGCGAGGCGGCCACCAGCCAGGAGTCTTCGCACGAGCGGCCGGTAGGGATCAACACCCCACCGAATCCCAGCCGATCCGCCGCCTGGGCGATCTGCTGCAAATAGCCGTGATCGACGCTGCGTGCGCCCTGTGCGCTGCCGAGGTAGTGGCCGTCGCCGTGGGTGGGTAAAAACCAGAAAACGTTCAGGCTCATCGTCAATGTTCTCCCATTATTTATTGTGCGCTTGGGCGCCAGATGCGTTGCGAGATATCGACCTTCACCGGCACCAGTCGGTTGGCGTAAAACAGGTCGGCGGTTTGTTGCTGTGCGGCGATGGTATGCGCATCGAGCGGTGTGATGGCGGTCGGTGGGCGGTGATCCAGATAGCTGGCGATCACCGGCTCCGGCAGCCCCATGGCGTTGGCCAGCAGGGTCACGCTTTGCGCCCGGTCGCTGCGGGTCAGCGCATCGGCCTGGGTCAGCACCGTCAAGACCTGGCTGATAAAGGCGCCATTAGCTTCGACATACGGCCGCGCCGCCAAATAGAAGGAACCGGTCTGATTCAGATCGGTGCCGTCGCCGAGCACCCGGACGCCGCCCTGCAGCAGCGCGGCGGAATAATAAGGATCCCAAATAGCCCAGGCATCGACATTGCCCTGTTGGAAGGCGGCGCGCGCATCGGCGGGCGTCAGGTAAGCGGGCTGGATGTCGGTAAATTTCAAGCCGGCCTTTTGCAGCGATCGCAGCAGCAGGTTGTGCGAGCTGGATCCTTTCTGGAAGGCGACCTTATGGCCTTTCAGATCGGCGACGGTTTTGATCGGGCTGTTTTCCGGCACCAGGATCACTTCCGCTTTGGGTTTAGGTGGCTCAACGCCGACATACAGCAGGTCCGCCCCCGCGGCCTGCGCGAAGATCGGCGGAATATCGCCGGTGCTGCCCAGATCGATGCTGCCGACGTTCAGGGCTTCCAGCATCTGTGGGCCGGCGGGAAACTCGATCCAGCTGATGCGGGTGGCGGGGAAACGCTCCTCCAGCAGCCGGTGGCTTTTCGCCAGCACCAGGCTGACCGATCCTTTCTGGTAACCGATGCGGAATTGCGCCGGATCCTGCGCGGCGGCGGCGTTGGCCCAGACCAGCGACAGCAGGCCGGTGAAGGCGGCTGCGTTCAGCCAACGGCGCAAAGCGATGCGTTGTTTCATTCAGGCTCTCCTTTTCCAGGCGTTTCAGGCCGTCTGGCGCGTCGCCAGCGGTGAGGCGATGCGCAGCGCAGGCGGTTTGCGGCGGCCAAGCGCCAGGTAGAAGCTGGCCAGCGCCTCTTCCAGCCGGGCGGCGACGGCGTCGGTGAGCGTGGCGCTTTCACCGGTCAGTTGGATCTGGCTGTCGTCGGCGAACACGCCGTGCAACACCTCTTGCGCTTTCAGTGCCGCCAGCACCGGCTTCAGCGCATAGTCCACCGCCAACATGTGGCCGATCGAACCGCCGGTCGCCAGCGGCAGCACCACCTTATGATCCAGTGCGCGCTCCGGCAGCAGATCCAGCAGGGTTTTCAGCGCGCCGGAGAACGACGCCTTATAAACCGGCGTGGAGATCAGCAGGCCGTCGGCCTGCGCCAACTGGTCGGCAAAGGCCTTGATCGCCGGGCTGTTGAAGTTGGCGTACAGCAGATCTTCGGCATCGAAGTCGTGCAGGGTATAAGCCGTCACCTCCACGCCTTGCTGCCGCAGCCAGTTCTGACTCAGCGAGAGCAGTGCGGCGGAACGTGATGGGATGCGTGGGCTACCGGCCAGTGATATAACGCGCATTGCCACTCCTTATAACTAAAAGTTAGGTTTAATTAGAAAATCAATAGGAAGTGTTTTAAACCTACCAGCAACTGGGCGCGTTTTTTAAATCTCATTTTTTGATTTGGATATGCGCAAAAGCGGATTGGCGCCGATTTGGCGGCGAAGAGAGAAAACGATTGCGTAAAAACGGCTTTTTTTGCCTTTAATCAATTCCAATTGGGCGGGGGATACCGGATAATACGCCCCCGGTTTGCAACCGGGAAATCAGGAGAGTCCATGTACTACCCCCTCATCAGGAAAGCGTTGTTCCAGCTCGATCCGGAGCGCGCGCACGAAGTGACCTTTCGTCAGCTCAGCCGTATTACCGGCACCCCATTAGCGTTTCTTGTCCGCCAGTCCGTGCCGACCAAACCGGTCAGCTGCATGGGGCTGTCGTTTAAAAATCCGTTGGGATTGGCCGCCGGTCTGGATAAAAACGGCGAATGCATCGATGCGTTCGGCGCGATGGGCTTCGGCCATGTGGAAGTCGGCACCGTGACGCCGCGTCCGCAGCCGGGCAACGACAAGCCGCGCTTGTTCCGCGTAGTTGAGGCGGAAGGCCTGATCAACCGCATGGGGTTCAATAACCATGGCGTGGACAATCTGGTTGAAAACGTTAAGAAATCCCATTTTGGCGGCATTCTTGGGATCAATATCGGCAAGAATAAAGACACTCCGGTCGAGCAGGGTAAAGACGATTATTTGATCTGCATGGATAAAGTTTATCCGTATGCCGGTTATATCGCGATCAACATCTCTTCACCGAATACGCCGGGGTTACGATCCTTACAGTATGGCGAAGCGCTGGACGATCTTTTGGCGGCGATTAAAAATAAGCAGCAGGAATTACATGCGCGCCATCACAAATATGTGCCGGTGGCGGTAAAGATCGCGCCGGATCTTTCAGAGGAAGAATTGATCCAAATTGCCGATAGCCTGGTACGGCATAATATCGATGGCGTGATCGCCACCAATACCACCTTGGATCGAAAATTGATCCAGGGATTGAATTACTGCGAGCAAGCGGGCGGGTTAAGCGGGCGTCCGTTGCAATCACGCAGCACCGAGGTGATTCGTCGTCTCTCCACCGAACTGCAAGGGCGCCTGCCGATTATCGGCGTGGGCGGCATCGATTCGCTGACGGCGGCGCGCGAAAAAATGGAGGCCGGCGCGAGCCTGCTGCAAATTTATTCCGGATTTATCTATCACGGCCCGCGTTTGATTAAAGATATCGTTACCCATATCTAATATTTTTCCTCTCATTTTATTCCGGGGGTTTATTTCTGCCCCCGGCTCGTCTATATTTTGTTCGTTAGCATAAATATCGTTCGCGGAATTATCCGATGTTTAAGCTATTTTATCGATGATAAAATCGCCTTTTAGGGTGAGTGCGGCGTTGGCGTAGGCAGCGAGAAGGATACGAAATGAAGATAAAACCTGACGATAATTGGCGTTGGTATTTTGATGCCGAACACGATCGGCTAATGTTGGATTTAGCTAATGGTATGATCTTTCGTTCACGTTTCCCGGCCAAAATGTTAACGCCGGACGCCTTCGATGAATGCGCTTTTTGCGTGGATGACGCCGCCCTTTATTTCACCTATGAAGAACAGTGCAAACAGGTCAAGCTCAGCCATGAGCAGCGCGCCGAGCTGGTGCTGAATGCGCTGGTCGCCTACCGTTTCCTGAAACCGCTGATGCCGAAAAGCTGGCATTTCTCGCAGCAGCACTATCCGTTGCAGCCGAAAAACGGCGAACTGGCGGCGGTGAAAGTGATGGAAAGCGGCGCGGAAGCGCGCCTGCTGGTGGTAGAGGCCGGGGATAACGCCAGCCTGTGCCTGCTGGCGCAAAATCAGCTGACGGTGGCCGGCCGCACCATGGTTTTGGGCGACGCCATCAAGGTGATGCACGATCGGCTGAAACCCTGCGCGCAGGATGAAAGCGCCGCCCCGGCTTACGACAGGGCGGTGTAAGGCGGATTACGCCAGGGTTAAATCGCTTTTCGGGATGCAGCTGCAGCACAGGATGGTGCCGTTGTCGCCCAACGCGCTTTTCTTCAGGGGCGCGACCTCACCGCTCACCAACGTAATGCGGCAGCTGCCGCAAATCCCGGCGCGGCAGGAGTAAGGCACGCGAATGCCTTGCTGCTCCAGCTGTTCGAGCAGGATCTGCTGATTGTTGCCGGTAAATACCTTTCCTTCATAGTCGATAGTGACGTTGTGCGCGCTGTCTTGCGGCGCCTGCACGCTCTCCACCACTTTGCCGGCGCCATACGGGCGCGGCGGTTTGGTCGACAATACTTCCACCGTATCGCCCACGCGAATGATGCCGCTGTTGCGCGCGATCATATTCTGGCCGAAATCGATATCGCCGTTGTCGGCTGTGCGGAATTTTTGCAGCGTGCTCAGCGGTTCGCCGCTCGGATGCTTGCGGCCGCGTTCGGTACTGACGGTAGTCAGCACGCAGCGGCTGCAGGGTTTCACCAGATCGAACATCACGTCGCCGACGCGGATCACCTGCCAGCCGTCTTCGGCCCATGCGGTTGCGCCGCTCACCACCAGGTTGGGGCGAAACTGCTCCAGCTTGATGCTGCCGGGGCAGCGCTGCTGCAGATCGTTGAACGAGGCCTGGTTAATCAGCAGATAAGGGTAGCCATCGGCAAACGTCAGCGGAATCTCAGGGTGCTTCTTCACCCGGCGGGTCAACTCCGGCCCCAGCCAGCGCAGCTGCACGTCGCGCTGGAAATAGCCGCTCAGCCAGCGGTTGATCTCATCCGGCGCGATCAGCGCGGTGAAATGGTTGCCCCACACCTCGGTCGGCTGCGGCGCGGCGGCGAAGTCGCTGAAGCGAATGGCGGCGCTTTCGCCGTCCGGCGCGGTCAGGAACAGTCCGTCCGGCAACAGCGCCGGCGTGAACAACACCATCTGCGGGTATTGGCGCGCGGTAATAAAGGTGCCGTCCGGCTCGGTGATCATAAAGTTGCGGTCGAAAGCCAGGCCGCTGCTGCCGACCTGGGCGTAAGAAAGCTGCAGACCGCGCAATGATTTAACCGGATGGACGTAGAGTCTGGAAAGCGTAATCACCCTTATCTCCGTGCGATGATTAAATAGAAGGGAGCAACTTTATGACAAGCGGTGCGGATTAGCTATAATGCGCAACAATTTTCTTTTTGGTGATAAGCACGATATGAACTCTCTGTTTGCCAGCACGGCGCGTGGATTGGAAGAACTGTTAAAAAGCGAGCTGGAAGCGCTTGGCGCTCACGACTGCAAAGTGGTGCAGGGTGGGGTACATTTTCAGGGTGACGATCGTCTTCTGTACCAAAGCCTGCTCTGGAGCCGCCTGGCTTCGCGCATTCTGTTGCCGCTGAACGAATTCCGCGTGCACAGCGACCTGGATCTGTACCTCGGGGTGCAGGCGATCGACTGGCCGAGCATTTTTGGCGTGGATAAAACCTTTGCCGTGCATTTCAGCGGCGTTAACGAAGAGATCCGCAACAGCCAGTATGGCGCGCTGAAGGTGAAAGACGCCATCGTCGACAGCTTCACCCGTAAACTGGACCAACGCCCGACGGTCGCCAAGCAGCAGCCGGATATTCGCGTTAACGTGTTCCTGCAGCGCGATATGGCCAGCGTGGCGCTCGATCTGAGCGGTGAAGGCCTGCATCAGCGCGGTTACCGCGATCTTACCGGCCAGGCGCCGCTGAAGGAAAACCTGGCGGCCGCCATCGTGCTGCGTTCCGGCTGGCAGCCGGGTACGCCGATGCTCGATCCGATGTGTGGCTCCGGCACGCTCTTGATCGAAGCGGCGATGATCGCCGCCGATCGCGCGCCGGGCCTGCATCGCCAACACTGGGGCTTCAGCGCTTGGAACGGCCACAACGCCGAACTGTGGCGTGAAGTCACCACCGAAGCGCAGGTGCGCGCACGCCGTGGCCTGCAGGAAACCCCCTCTCGCTTCTTCGGCTCCGATATCGATCGTCGGGTGATTGAAATGGCGCGCGGCAACGCCCGCCGCGCCGGCGTCGCCGAGCTGATCACCTTCAACGTCGGTGACGTGGCGCGCTTGACCAATCCGCTGCCGGAAGGCCCGCACGGCACCGTGATCAGCAACCCGCCGTACGGCGAACGTCTGGAAAGCGAACCGGCATTGATCGCGCTGCACAACATGCTGGGTCGCGTGATGAAAAGCGCCTTTGGCGGCTGGCAGCTGTCATTGTTCAGCGCTTCGCCGGAGCTGTTGAGCTGCCTGCAGCTGCGCGCCGAGCGCCAGTTCAAGGCGAAGAACGGCCCGCTGGAGTGCGTGCAGAAAAACTATCAGCTGGCGGCAAACCCGGCCGGCGCCGCTACCGGCGGCGTGCAGGTGGCGGAAGATTTCGCCAACCGTCTGCGCAAGAACCTGAAGAAGCTCGACAAGTGGGCGAAGCAGCAAGGCATTGAATGCTACCGCTTGTACGACGCCGATCTGCCAGAATACAACGTTGCGGTGGATCGCTACGGCAGCAAGGTGGTCGTGCAGGAGTATGCGCCGCCGAAAACCGTCGATGCGCAAAAAGCGCGTCAGCGCCTGTTCGATGTGATCAACGCGACGTTGGCGGTGCTGGAACTGCCGTCGAATCAGCTGATCCTGAAAACCCGCGAGCGGCAGAAGGGTAAAAACCAGTACGAGAAACTGGCGCAAAAGGGCGAGTTCCTGTTGGTGGAAGAGTATAACGCCAAGCTGTGGGTCAACCTGACCGACTATCTCGATACCGGCCTGTTCCTCGATCACCGCATCGCGCGCCGCATGCTGGGCGAGATGAGCAACGGCAAAGACTTCCTCAACCTGTTTGCCTATACCGGCACCGCCAGCGTGCACGCCGGGCTGGGCGGCGCGCGCAGCACCACCACGGTGGACATGTCGCGCACCTATCTGGAATGGGCGGAGAAGAACCTGCGCGCCAACGGCCTGACCGGCCGCCAGCATCGGCTGATCCAGGCCGACTGCCTGTCTTGGCTGAGCAACGCCGACGAACAGTTCGACGTGATCTTCATCGATCCGCCGACGTTCTCTAACTCCAAGCGGATGGAGAACACCTTTGACGTGCAGCGCGATCATCTGGCGCTGATGAAAGATTTGAAACGGTTGCTGCGCCGCAACGGGACCATCATGTTCTCGAACAACAAGCGCGGTTTCCAAATGGATATGGCAGGGCTGAGCGCGTTGGGTCTGGAGGCGAAAGAGATCACCGCCAAGACGCTGTCGCAGGATTTTGCCCGTAACCGTCAGATCCACAACTGCTGGCTGGTGACTCACGCCGGCGAAGGAAAATAATTACTATGTCGTTAATCAGCATGTCCGGCGCCTGGCTCTCTTTCAGCGATGCGCCGCTTTTAGACAACACCGAAATTCATATCGAAGACAACGAGCGCGTGTGTCTGGTCGGGCGTAACGGCGCCGGTAAATCCACGCTGCTGAAGATCCTCGGCAAAGAGATCCCGCTGGACGACGGCCGGGTGATCTACGAACAGGATCTGATCGTGGCGCGCTTGCAACAGGATCCGCCGCGCAATATCGGCGGCAGCGTGTTCGATTTCGTGGCGGAAGGCGTCGCGGAGCAGGCGGAACACCTGAAGGCGTATCACGCGATCTCGCACCTGGTGGAAAGCGACCCGAGCGAGAAAAACCTGGCGCGCATGGCGCAAATCATGGAGATCCTCGATCACCAGGGGCTGTGGCAGCTCGACAGCCGCATCAGCGAAGTGCTGCTGCAGCTGGGGCTGAACGGCGACGCCGAACTGTCTTCGCTGTCCGGCGGCTGGCTGCGTAAAGCGGCGCTGGGCCGCGCGCTGGTGAGCTCACCGCGCGTGCTGCTGCTCGACGAACCGACCAACCACCTGGATATCGAAACCATCGACTGGCTGGAAGGCTTCCTGAAAGAGTTCGACGGCAGCATCGTCTTCATCTCGCACGACCGTTCGTTTATCCGCAACATGGCGACGCGCATCGTCGATCTGGATCGCGGCAAGCTGGTCTCCTGGCCGGGCAACTACGATCTGTATCTGCAGAGCAAAGAAGAAGCGCTGCGGGTGGAAGAGCTGCAAAACGCCGAGTTCGACCGCAAGCTGGCGCAGGAAGAGGTCTGGATCCGTCAGGGTATCAAGGCGCGCCGTACCCGCAACGAAGGCCGCGTGCGCGCGCTGAAGGCGCTGCGCGTCGAGCGTTCAGAGCGTCGTGAAGTGATGGGCACCGCCAAGATGCAGGTGGAAGAGGCGACCCGCTCCGGCAAAATCGTGTTCGAGCTGGAAGACGTCAATTATCAGGTCGGCGAGAAAGTGCTGGTGCGTGGTTTCTCCGCCCAGGTGCAACGCGGCGACAAGATTGCGCTGGTGGGGCCTAACGGCTGCGGTAAAACCACGCTGCTGAAACTGATGCTCGGTCAACTGAAAGCCGACAGCGGCCGCGTGCACTGCGGCACCAAGCTGGAAGTGGCTTATTTCGACCAGCACCGCGCCGATCTCGATCCGGAGCGCACGGTGATGGACAACCTGGCGGAAGGCAAGCAGGAAGTGATGGTCAACGGTCGCCCTCGTCACGTCTTGGGTTATCTGCAGGACTTCCTGTTCCACCCGAAACGCGCGATGACGCCGGTGAAGGCGTTGTCGGGCGGTGAGCGTAACCGTCTGCTGTTGGCTAAGCTGTTTCTGAAACCGAGCAATCTGCTGATCCTCGATGAACCAACCAACGATCTCGACGTCGAAACGCTGGAGCTGCTGGAAGAGCTGATCGACGGCTATCAGGGCACCGTGTTGCTGGTCAGTCACGATCGTCAGTTCGTCGACAACTCGGTGACCGAGTGTTGGATCTTCGAAGGCAATGGCGTGATCAACGCCTTCGTCGGCGGCTACTACGATGCGCATCACCAGCGCGCCACGGCGAAACCGATTCGCCAGGCGGCGCCGAGCGCGAGCAAACCGGCGGCGGAGAAGAAGGCCGAACAGCCGAAGAAGGCGGCGGCCAAACTGAGCTACAACCTGCTGCGCGAACTGGAACAGCTGCCGCAGCGGCTCGAACAGCTGGAGGCGGAAATCGAAGCGCTGCAGGCGCAGATGAGCGACGCCGACTTCTTCACGCGGCCGCACAGCGAAACGCAAGAGGTGCTGACTGCGCTGGCTAACGCCGAGCAGGCGCTGGAGCAGGCCTTCGCCCGCTGGGAAGAGCTGGAAGCGATGAAAAACGGCTGACCGTTGCGATACCGCCCGCGCGCTGCTGCGGGCGGTATCGACGTGCCGGTGAGCAACGTTATTGAGGAGGAATATGGTGTGTTCCCACAACAATCATCAGCAGCATAGTCATTCCGCACCGGCGGCGCAGCAGCAGGATAACCTGATACTGTGCCCGCAATGCGACATGCTGGTGGCGCTGCCGCCGCTGGCCTATGGCAGCAAAGCGGTATGCCCGCGCTGCAAAACCACGCTCAGCGCCCGCTGGGACGAGCCGCGCAAGCGGCCGATCGGTTACGCGCTCAGCGCGTTGTTCATGTTGGTGTTGGCCAACATCTTCCCGTTTATCAACATGCGCGTCGCCGGCCTCGGCAACGAGATCCGGCTGATTCAAATTCCGGAAGTCATGGTGGCGGAAGACTACGCCAGCATGGCCACGCTGTTTATGGTGTTCGTGCAGCTGATCCCGGCATTCTGCATGGTGGCGATCATCCTGCTGTGCGCCAAAGTGCGACTGCCGCTGGGGCTTAAAGAGTGGATGGCCAGGGTGCTGTTCCAGTTCAAGACCTGGTGCATGGTGGAGATTTTCCTCGCCGGGGTGCTGGTCAGCTTCGTCAAGCTGATGGCCTATGGCGATATCGGCATAGGCAGCAGCTTCGTGCCGTATTGCCTGTTCTGTCTGCTGCAGGTTCGCGCCTTCCAGTGCGTAGATCGGCGCTGGCTGTGGCAGGACATCGAGCCGGCGCCGCGTCTCGATCGCCCGCTGACGGTGGGACGCACCGGCATGCGCCAGGGCGTGCGCTCCTGCGCCTGCTGCACGGCGATCTTGCCGGCCAGTCAGGTGCGCTGCCCGCGCTGCCACACCAAGGGCTACGTGCGTCGCCGCCACAGCCTGCAATGGACGCTGGCGCTGCTCGTAACCTCCATCATGCTGTATATTCCGGCCAACCTGATGCCGATCATGGTGACCGAGGCGCTGGGCAACAAGATGAACTCCACCATCATGGCGGGGGTGATCCTGCTGTGGGGAGACGGTTCTTACCCGGTGGCGATGGTGATTTTCATCGCCAGTATCATGGTGCCGTCGCTGAAAATGCTGGCGATCGGCTGGCTGTGCTGGGACGCCAACGGCAGGAAGAAGCCGCGCGCCGACAGCGAGCGCATGCATCTGATTTATGAAGTGGTCGAATTCGTTGGCCGCTGGTCAATGATCGACGTGTTTGTGATCGCCGTATTGTCGGCGCTGGTGCGAATGGGGCAGTTGATGAGCATTTATCCCGCGACGGGCGCCGTGCTGTTCGCGCTGGTGGTGATCCTCACCATGTTCGCCGCCATGACATTTGATCCCCGGCTGACCTGGGATCGCGCAAGTGAAACAATCAACAAGGAGCCGCAAGGTGACGGAAAATAATCATAGCGTCGCGGACGTTGAGAAGATCAAACGCTGGTCGCCGGTGTGGATCATTCCCATCGTGACCGCGCTGATCGGCGCCTGGATCCTGTTTTACCACTTCAGCCATCAGGGTCCGGTGGTGACGCTGGTCACTACGACGGCGGAAGGACTGGAAGCAGGTAAAACCAAAATCAAAAGCCGCAGCGTTGACGTCGGCGTGGTGGAAACCGTCACGCTGAGCGATGACCTGAGCAAGGTGATGGTGCAGGCGCGCCTTAATTCCGGCATGGAGAAATTGCTGCGCCAGGACTCTGCCTTTTGGGTGGTGAAGCCGCAGATCGGCCGTGAAGGCGTCTCCGGCTTGGGTACGCTGCTCTCCGGCGCCTATATCGAACTGCAGCCGGGCAGCAAGGGTAAAGACGGCAAAGACAATTATCAGCTGCTCGATGCGCCGCCGCTGGCATCCCCGGACGCCAAAGGGCTGCGCATCGTGCTGGACAGCGAAAAATCGGGCCAGCTTAACGCCGGCGATCCGGTGCTGTTCCGCGGCTATCGCGTCGGGTCGGTGGAGACCAGTTACTTCGATCCTAAAGAGCGCGCCATGCGCTATCAGCTGTTCATCACCGCGCCTTATGACCAACTGGTCACCACCAACGTGCGCTTCTGGAAAGACAGCGGCGTGGCGTTCGACATGTCGGCGCAGGGCATGCGGGTGGAGATGGGGTCGTTGACCACGCTGTTCAGCGGCGGCGTCAGCTTCGATGTGCCGGACGGCTGGGATCGCGGTGAGCAGGCGAAAGAGAAGGCGGAATACCAGCTGTTCGACAACCAGCGCAGCACGCAGGATTCGCTGTATACCGTGCATAAAGACTACCTGCTGTTCTTCTCCGATTCGGTACGCGGCCTGCAGCCGGGCGCGCCGGTCGAGTTCCGTGGCATCCGTTTGGGTACGGTGGCGCAGGTGCCGTTCTATAAAGAGGGCATGGCGCAGCGTCTGGATAACGATTACCGCATTCCGGTGCTGATCCGTATCGAGCCGGATCGTTTCCAGAAACAGCTGGGCGGCAACTTCGATATCGAAGGGCACTTGAAAGACGCCGAGTCCCGCGGCATGCGCGCTTCGATGAAGTCCGCCAACCTGTTGACCGGTTCGCTGTATATCGATCTCGACTTCTATCCGCAGGAGAAGGCGTGGAAAGGGCCGCGTGAGGTCTTCGGTTATCCACTGATGCCGACTACCAGCGGCGGGCTGGCGCAGATCCAGCAGAAGCTGATGCAGACACTGGACAAGATCAACGCGATGCCGATCAATCCGATGATCAACGAAGCGACCAAAACGCTGGCGGAAAGCCAGAAAACCATGAAGTCGACGCAGCAGACCATGAAGTCGCTGAACGACATCATCGCCAGCAAAGAGATGCAGGCGCTGCCGCAGGATATGCAGAAAACGCTGCTGGAGCTGAACCGCAGCATGAAAGGGTTCCAGCCTGGCTCACCGGCTTACAACAAGATGGTGGGCGACATGCAGCGCCTCGACCAGGTGTTGCGTGAGCTGCAGCCGGTGCTGCGCACCCTGAATGAGAAGAGCAACGCGCTGGTGTTTGAAGCCGCCGGCAGCAATGACCCTCAGCCGAAGAAGGCCACTAAATGATGAAATGGATCCCGGTAGCCCTGGCGCTGTTGCTCAGCGCCTGCAGCAGTTCACCACAGAAGACCTACTATCAGTTGCCGGCGCTGGGCGCGCCGGCGGCGGTCAGCAGCAGCGGCGCCTCCACGCGCCAGCTGTGGCTGGAGCACGTGAGCGTGGCGGATTATCTGGCGCAGAGCGGCGTGGTGTATCAGACCAACGACGTCCAGTATGTGATAGCACAAAATAACCTGTGGGCCAGCCCGCTCGACCAGCAGCTGCAGCAAACGCTGGTCACCAACCTGAGCAGCGCGCTGCCGGGCTGGGTGGTCTCTTCGCAGCCGATGAGCAGCGATCAGGATGTGCTGAACGTGACCATCAGCGGTTTCCACGGCCGCTTTGACGGTAAAGCGATCATTCGCGGCGAGTGGGTGCTGAACCGCCAGGGGCGTTTGATCAAACGGCCGTTCAGCCTGGAGCTGAAACAGGGTGAGGACGGTTATGACGCCCTGGTGCGCACCCTGGCGCAGGGCTGGCAGCAGGAGGCTCAGGCTATCGCAACACAGATGGGCGGCATTTAGTCATAATTTGGTCTAAAATCATCTAATCCCTGTCGGCGTGAAAAGTCTTTTTTTCTCATCGGCAGGGATTTTTATTTCATTTCAAACAGTTAAATCCTTTCCCTGCAGATCAGCCACTTAGCCTTTTCCGCGTGTGTAGCTCACAAATATGACATTGGCGTGAATTTTGCGCATTGATCTTCTGCTCTTTTAGCGCTATTGATTACTCGTGGCTGCGCAAAAAGCAGCCATTGTTTTCTTTCCACCAGACCAAAATGAGGGAAACGAGGCATGAAGAGACAGAAACGCGATCGTCTGGAAAGGGCGCATTCGAGAGGGTATCAGGCAGGTATTTTAGGGCGTTCCAGGGAACATTGTCCCTACCAATCATCAGTGGACGCCCGGTCTCAATGGCTGGGAGGTTGGCGAGAAGCCATGGAAGACAGGGCTGTGACCGCTTAAGCGGCTCCCTGTCAAATAAAAGGAATAACCTCCGCCCTTTGGCGGAGGTTTTTGTTTCAGCGTTTATTCATCCCGCCAGCGTTTCAGCAAAATACTCGCATTCACGCCGCCAAACCCGAAGCCGTTTGATAAGGCGTAGGTCATGTTCATCGACTCCGCCTGTTTCGCGACCAGGTGCAGGCCTGCCGCCGCCGGATCGGGGTTATCCAGATTCAGCGTCGCGGGGGCTATCTGATCGCGCAGGGCCAGGGCGGTAAAGATGGTTTCCAGCCCGCCAGCGGCGCCAAGCAGGTGCCCGGTCGCTGATTTTGTCGAGGTCACGGCGACAGTCCCGGCGCTGCCAAACAAATGCTTGATGGCGTTGATTTCGCCCAAATCGCCGACGGGGGTCGAGGTTGCGTGCGCGTTTAAGTGCTGAACTTCCTCGGGAGCGACGTTCGCTTGCTTCAACGCGATTTTCATCGCCCGATAGGCACCGTTGCCGTCTTCAGCGCCGGAGGTCATGTGGTAGGCATCGGCGCTGGTGCCATAACCGACGATTTCCGCGAGCGGCGTGGCGCCGCGCGCCAGCGCGTGTTCCAGCGTTTCAATCACCAGCATGCCGGCGCCTTCCCCCATGACAAACCCGTCCCGGGTGCTGTCGAAGGGCCGGGAGGCCTGGCGCGCCAATTCGGCCGGTGCAGTGGACATGGCGCGCGCGGCGGCGAAGCCGCCCAGGCTGACGGTATCTATCGCGGCCTCGGTACCGCCGCATAGTGCAATATCGGCTTCATCATTGCGGATCAGACGCACCGCATCGCCAATGGCCTGCACGCCGGCCGCGCAGGCGGTGACCGGGGCGCCAATCGGGCCTTTGAAGCGGTGCTTGATTGACACATGCCGGCCGCCAGGTTGACGAGGAAAGAGGGGATGGTGAACGGTGACAGGCGCTTGGCGCCTCGGCTGTCCGTGGTGCGTACCGCTTGGGCAATCGCCGGGAAACCGCCAATGCCCGAGGCAATGACGGTGGCGGTGCGCTCCTGTTTTTCCTCCGTATCGGCTATCCAGCCGGCCTGACGAATGGCTTCGTCGGCCGCCGCGATGGCAAACAGGATAAAGCGATCCATTTTCTTTTGGTCCTTGGGGGCGACGGCAGCGTCGGCGTTGAATCCCGCCTCGGCATCTTGCGCCAGCTCGGGAACCTGTCCTCCCACCTTGACCGGCAGCTCTGCCACGATCTCTTCAGGCAGAGGACGAATACCGGATTCTCCGTTTAACAAACGCTGCCAGATGGTCTCTACGCCGCACCCTAGCGGTGAAACGGCGCCCATGCCGGTAATGACGATACGACGATGGTTCATGATGTCTCCTTGGTCAATTCTGGGAAATTTTCGAGGCGCCGGCGCCGCATCAACTCGGCGCGCTGATGTATGCCGTCGCTGGCCGCCGGCCCTGGCGCCAACGTAATAAACCGTTGCGGCACCGGTTGCTGAGTGTCGTGATTGATCAACTGTACCTCGATCGGTTGATCGGAACGGCTGTCGATCAATTGGGCGCTGATGTCACCGTCGGTCAGATGGCGATTACCCCATTGCGAGAGGGCAGCCAGCACGGGGAGAAAATCGTTGCCGCGCTCGGTGAGCAGATACTGATAGCGCGCCGGCCGCGTTTGATAGAGTTCCTTATGCAGAATGCCGTGGGCGACCAAATCCTTCAGCCGTCGGGCCAGCAGAGTTGGCGACATCCCCAGGCTCTGCTGGAATTCGTCGAATCGGGAGAGCCCTTGAAAGGCGTCGCGCAGAATCAGGATGCTCCACCATTCTCCGACGAGATCCAATGAGCGCGCAACCGGGCAAGGCGCATCGCTAAAACGGGTTTTTTGCATTTGATTCCTTTATAAGTACATTTATTGTAGTTACTAGGTAGACATATTAGGCGATCTTGAAAGGCAAGCAAACAGCAGGAGGAAAAAAACCGTCAGGGCGATGATAAGGGGCGCGTTTGAGCCGCTGTTGATTTGGCCGCATCAGATAGGAATAGGGCAGAGATAGCGGAGTCAGGGGGTAAAGCAGGCCGTGAGAATTGGGATACTCAGACACTGAAGGCGAAAGTGATAATCCGCCGATTGGCTTGAAAAGAGAAGGCGGTGGCCGCCTTCTCTTCAGCGCGATTAGAACGCTGCGGTATCCTTGAACAGGCCCACTTTCAGATCGGTGGCGGTGTAGATTACTTCACCGTCAACCAGCACTTCACCATCGGCGACGCCCATGATTAACTTGCGGGTGATGACGCGCTTGAAATTAATGCGATAGGTCACTTTCTTCGCGGTTGGCAGCACCTGGCCGGTGAATTTGACTTCACCGACGCCCAGCGCGCGGCCTTTGCCTTCGCCGCCCAGCCAACCGAGGTAGAAGCCGACCAACTGCCACATCGCGTCCAGGCCCAGGCAGCCTGGCATGACCGGATCGCCGATAAAGTGGCAACCGAAGAACCATAGGTCCGGATTAATATCCAGTTCCGCTTCCACATAACCTTTGTTGTGAGTGCCGCCGTCTTCGGTCATCTTGACCACGCGGTCCATCATCAACATGTTACCTGCCGGCAACGGTGGGCCACCGGCGCCAAACAGCTCGCCACGGCCGGATGCTTCGAGGTCTTCTTTCGTATAGGAATCGCGTTTATCTACCATGTTCTCAGTAAGCCTTATTTTAATGAAGGACGCAGGTTAGCTAACACGTGTACGCTGAACAAGTCCGATCAGCCGTGGTTGAACCAGTTGAGCCAGCGCAGCGGCCACGGACGGCGGCGTTCCTGCAGGCTGACCTGCGCAATCCGTTCCTGAATGGCCGCCAACAGATTCGGCTGTTGTTCGTCAGAGTAGAGGCAACCCGTGAGCAAAGGCAAGGCTTCCGCCGCACTTTCGACTGCCCACAGATGGAACTGCCCCTCGCGCACCGCATCGACGATATCTTGACGCAGACACAGGTGGCGCACGTTGGTCACGGGCAATACGACGCCCTGTTTGCCCGTCAGACCGCGACGCAAACAAACCTCGAAGAAACCTTCGACCTTTTCGTTAACGCCGCCTATCGGCTGTACGTTGCCGAATTGGTCGACGGAGCCGGTGACGGCGATCTGTTGAGTGATCGGCTGCTGAGACAGGGCGCTGACCAATGCGCACAGCTCAGCCAGCGAGGCGCTGTCGCCGTCCACTTCACCGTAAGATTGTTCAAAGACGATCGAGGCGGAGAAGGGCAGTTGCTGATCCAGATCCAGTTCGGCGATCAGGAACGCCTGCATGATCATCATGCCTTTCGCGTGCAGGTTGCCGCCCAGTTCGGCTTTGCGCTCGACGTCAGTAAACTCGCCGTCGCCGAGGTGTACAACGCAGCTGATGCGCGACGGTTCGCCGAAGCTGCGCGGATGACCGGGATAATCCAGAACTGACAGCCCGTTGATCTGTCCGACGACTTCACCCTCGGTCTCAATCAGGATCTGGCCCAGTTCGATCTCATCCTGCATACGCTCGGCCAGATAGCTTTCACGCCATTCGCGGGCATTCAACGCCGCTTCAAACGCTTTGGCGGTAATGCGATCCTCTTCGGCATACAGAGCGGCTTCGGACAGCTGCTGACCAAGCCAAACCGGCGAGAGCGGCAGGATGCCCTGGTCGCCACTGTAACGCACCGCCTGGACGATCAGCGGCGACCAGGCGTCGGCCGCCAGCATCGGCAATTGCCGCTCGGCGATCACGCCGTTGACGTAGCCGCACCACTGCGCCATATCATCAACTTCGGTCAGCTGCAGGTCGTCTTCATATTCACCGTAGACCGCTTGTTCACTCAGCTCCGGCTCGATATCGTGGAAATCGGCCAGGCCGTGGCGGTCGCCGACGACGATCAGACGCAGATCCAGCGGCATTGGCGGAATGGCTACCGGCAGCGGGCGGGTTTCGTCGGGTGAAACCCAATGGAACTGGCGCTGGCCGATCATTTGCTTCAGCCGCAGCCATAGCAACGGCTGGGCCAGCAGCGCCCGGGCCGACAGGATCAGAATGCCGCCGTTGGCCTGGTGCACCAGGCCTGGCTGCAGGGTGATGTCACCATTGTGGATCCGCACGCAGCCAAACAGCTGCTCGGGTTCAATCCAATCCTGGAACACGCAAGCGCCGCCGGCGGCGAAAGGTTCATCGCCACGGCTGGCCGGTGCTACGCTGACCTGACCATCCTGAATGACATAGTGGCTGCCGCGGCATGCGGTATTTTTCGTCAGCAGCGGCTTGACGGCGTTAGCGATCAGCTCCAGGTACTCGCGCGTTTCTTGCGCTTTCAACAGCATAAAGCGCGGCGGCGATTGGGGGTGGCAAAATAGCGTCAGGGCATTTTCCAGCCGAGGCTGAATGGCGGAAAAGGGCACGGGTGCCAACTGAGCGGCGGTATCAAATATCGCCTGATAAGGCGTTACGTCCGGCAATAAAGATTGCCATTCAAGTCGGTTATTGGTCAAAGTGTTAGATGCAATCGTTAAAAAGGGAAAGGGCGATTATACAAGAATAACGGCGGCTTGATACATGCGGAGTGCCAGTTGGCGTCAGGGAGTTTGACATCGCGCGATGACTGTGCAAAAAACAGTCTAAAAGACGGCTTAATTGCCGGGGAAATTCGGCGCAAAGCTGTTATGCTTAGTTGAAGTTACGCGGTCACTGAAGAGCTCAAGATGAAATATCAGCAACTGGAAAATCTGGAGAGCGGTTGGAAATGGAAGTACCTGGTGAAGAAGCACCGGGAAGGGGAACTCATTACCCGCTACATTGAAAACAGCGCTGCTCAGGAAGCGGTTAACGAGCTGCTGAAGCTGGAAAATGAGCCGGTAAAGGTACTTGCATGGATTGCCGCCCATATGAATCCGGAACTGGATAACCGGATGAAGCAAACGATCCGCGCCCGCCGCAAACGTCATTTTAACGCAGAACACCAGCATACGCGTAAAAAATCTATCGATTTGGAGTTTTTGGTTTGGCAACGCCTGGCTGCTTTAGCACGCCGCCGCGGCGTTACGCTGTCGGAAACCGTGGTGCAGCTTATCGAGGATGCTGAACGCAAAGAGAAGTATGCGAACCAGATGTCGTCGTTGAAAGAAGACCTGAAGGCGATTCTCGGCAAAGAGCCCAAGTAAACGGGGCTGAGGGAGAGCCTTCGGTTGCGTATGGCTTTGAATGCTCGGATAAATTCAAGACGAAAAAAAACCCCGCAATGCGGGGTTTTTTACTAAGCGAGTAAACTTAGCCCTGAGGCTGAGTTACAACGTCTTTGATACCTTTAACTTCGATCTCTACGCGACGATCTGGTGCCAGGCAGTCGATCTGAGCTTTGGTAGCGCGGCCAGCTTTGTAGCCACAGGTGTTGCCTGTAACTGGATCAGCTTTGCCCATGCCACGTGCAGAGATTTTGTCTGACGGGATGCCTTTGGAGACCAGGTAGTCAACAACGCTTTGTGCGCGTTTTTCAGACAGTTTCTGGTTGTACTGAGCAGAACCAACGGCGTCGGTGTAACCCAGAACAACTACGGAACCGTCTTTAGGATCCATGGAGCTCAGCTGGGTGTACAGCTGATCCAGAGCCTGCTGACCTTGTGGCTTCAGAGTTGCTTTGTTGAAGTTGAACAGCACGTCAGACTTCAGAGTGAAACGCTTGGTTTCAACAACTGGAGCCGGAGCTGGAGCTGGAGCAACTGGAGCAACTACGTCATCCTGACCGAAGCGGTAAGAAACGCCCAGGCTCAGCATGGTGTTGTCTGGACGTGCGCCAACGGTACCTGCGTCACCGATGTTGCTTACGAACTGGTAGTCCAGGCGGGTAGCCCAGTTTTTGGTCAGTGCGTATTCAACACCAACAGCAGCCAGCGGAGAAACGCCGGTGTCGTGGTCGCTCAGGCGAGTGCCGTTGCCGTAGTTAGCTTTGGAGTCTGCGCGCCATACCATACCACCCAGACGAGTGTAGATGTCCAGATCGTCAGCAATTGGGTAGCTCAGTTTAGCGGCCAGTTGAACGCCCTGCGCTTTGAAAGCACCGTTGTTCACGCTGCCTTTGTAGGGCATGCGGCCGAGCCAGTCATAGCCCAGTTCGAAGCCCAGGTATTGGTTTGCCTGGTAGCCCAGGAACGCGCCTGCACCCAGCTGATCTTTGTGGGTTGGGCCGTTACCGATACCGTTCTGGTAACCGTTACCGTAGAAACCAGTGTCGTGGTACTGGGACCAGCCCAGTTTAGCACCGGTGTACCAGGTGTTATCTTTTGGAGCGGCTTGCGCTACGGTAGCGAAACCTGCCAGTGCCACTGCTAATGCGATAGCTGTCTTTTTCATTTTGCGCCTCGTTATCATCCAAATAGGCAATGAGCTTTAAAGCTGTTTTAAGCCCTTGGTTAAATTCCTTCGCCAAGGTTTAAGCCCTCGTTTGTTACTCGCCAGTTTTTCTGGCGTTATAGAGCAACCTTGGCGATGTAAAGTCTACAACGTGGCGCGAAAGTTACAAGTGTGATGTGATAAGGCTCTAAAAAAAAACGCGGAATCGTACATATTTGCTAACATTCTTCGCCTAAAAAAACGGCGATTCACCAGGCGTTTTTTCGTGCCAAACCGCAGCCGGACTAGCTTTCTGCCTGACCCCGCAAAGGTTCCCTTCACGGGGTGCGAAAATGATGGGAAAAATCCTAAATTTACTTAATGATACAAAGAAGAGTGAATTTTTAGGGTGGAACAGTGTCCGTGAGTCGGGCCAATGTCACGTTGAGGACGCATGATAAACCCGTAGGCATTACCCAATTCTGCCGCACGTCTTAATTTTAGACGATCCTCCTCCGTTAGCTCGGGCAACCAGCCGAGAACCACGCTGTAATTTCCCGTTTGCAGCGCTTTTTCCATCGCCTCAACCGTATTTACCGGGCTGATTTGGCTTAACTGCACCATTTTATCCACCGGCAGGCCGGATTGCTGCAGCCATTGCTTGCTTAATTTTTGCTGCGGCGTCAGCCATAAAAGCCAGCGAGACTGCTTGCCCAATTGCTGCAACAAGGGCAACAACAATTGAGCCACGGCGGGCTGGCGTTCGTTGTAAACAAGTTCACTGATCAAGCCATTCTCTTTGCCGACATCCGTGTTCTTCGCAACGTTGCGCGCTGTAAAAGCGCCTTGGCCGAAATGAGGTTGGTAGAGTGATTGAGTACGCATTGAGTTCCCGCCCGTCGTGTTACTGTATGTTTATACAGTATCCCTGATTTAGGATAAGATCAACCCAAATTTTCGTAGCGGCTCGCATAATTACGAACATTTTTTATACCGGGGTTTGTTTGGGATTGGCAGGCAGACGGATAGTGCGTATTTTTCTAATTAGTTGTTCACGTTACTTTTTTCATTGATGAGAGAAATATTACGACCAGAACCTAAATCGGAGAAACGCTATGAAAAGGATGTCGACGAGTAGAATCGCGCAGGCTAAAAATTGCTTTGCGGCGCTGGGGGCCATCACCACGCGATCGCAGTTTGGCGGCTACGGCCTGCTGGCTGAAGGGGTCATGTTCGCCGTGATCGCAGAAGGCGAGCTGTATTTGCGAGCAACGGCGAGCATGGAGCCGGTGTTTCGCGCACGGGGAATGGTCAACATGGTCTATTCCAAGCGGGGCGTGCCGATCACACTGCGTTATTACTGGGTCGACGAGTCGCTGTGGCGCGAGTGCAACGAGCTGGTCGGGCTGGCTTGGCAGGCGGTCAGAGAGGCGCGCCGGGAGCAAAGGCTCAAGGCCGGCGATCACGGCAGGTTGAAGGCGCTGCCGAATATTGACGTCAATATGGAGCGTCTGCTGTGGCGAGCGGGCATTCGCAACGCCTATGATCTCCGATTGCAAGGCGCCAAGCGCAGCTATCTGCGTTTACTGCAACAGCAGACCAATCTGGGGCTGCGAGTCTTGCTGTCGCTGGGGGGCGCGATAGCCGGCTATCACCAGGCGGCGTTGCCGGCCGAATTGCGTAACGAGCTGGTGCGCTGGTTCGAACATACGATGGCGATGCGCCGTCACGGACATGAACCGGTGATTCAGGGCCCGTCGATCAGGCCCTGAACATTAGGTTGCCTTATTAATTTGGGCGTGCAGCGCGGTGAGCTCCGGCAGAAGTTCGAGCATCAGCCCCACCTGCTGCAGGACCAACTGTTCTTTGCTTTCCGGCTCCGGAACGGCTTTGCGAATGCGCTCAGCCAGCTGCTCCAACGCCTGCGCAACCCGCTGGCTGTTCTGCTCTTCCTGATGCAAGGCACCATCCACGTAACACACAGCGTCATTGAGCAGATCGAGCGTGGCGGGGGTACCCAGCCGCTCGCGATGCGCCCCCAATGCCGAGATATAGCTCAGAAGAGTGTGGTTCAGGCAGAGCAGGCGGAAGGCCGCCTCCTGCAGGGCCTTGTCGGCTTTGGGATCGGCGGACATGTTAGAGATGACCGAAGCCAATTCGGCGTCGCTGTTGTGGGCGTCCCGCCGCGCAATGCGGTAGGCGAGGCCGTTATCCTTACCCTGATGATATTGCACCAGAATGGCGTCCAGATAGCGGCAGTTGGCATTCAGCGTTTTATCCACCACCACCGGCAACTGGCGGAATTTCCAGTCCGGCCAGATAAAGCTGACCGCCGCCCAGGCGATGGCGCAGCCCAGCAACGTGTCGTAAACGCGCGGGGCAGCCACTTCGAACCCTTCGCCCAACAGGTTAAAGCACAATAATACCAGCAGCGTGATAAACATGGTGGCATGGGCATATTGCACGGTGCGGAAAGCGAAGAACAGAACGCCGGTGATAACGATCAACACCAGCTGCCCTTCCACTGAAGGTACGAAATAGAGGATTGGCAAACCGATCAGTATGCCGGCCAGGGTGCCGATGATGCGCAGCGCCAGGCGCCGGCGGGTGGCGTTATAGTTCGGCTGGCAGACGAACAGGCTGGTCAACAGGATCCAGTAGCCGTGCTGCATGCCGGTGAATTGAATGAAGGCGTAGCCTACGCACAGCACTGCCGACATGCGGATGGCGTGACGGAACAGGGCCGATTGGGGCGTCAAATGGCGGCTGATGCGCAGGCGGATGTCGCTCCAGCCGGTTAAGCGGTCGTCGGCCAGGCTGTTCTCTTCCGCCTGCCCGCTGGCCAATGTCTGCTCTGATTCGATATTGGCCAACTGCGCATCGATCGCATGCAGGTTTTTCAGCAGATGCGCCAACGCCTTGGCTTGCTCGGCATTGCCCTGGGTTTCGGCGATGCGCGTCAAGGCCTCCTGAATGCGGTTGAACGCCGGCTCAAAACGCGGGTTGTGCTGGTACTTTTGCCGTAGCAGGATGGATTGCGCCAGCTGGCGACAGGCGCGCGCCTGCATGCTCAGCAACCGCTGGAAGCGGAACAGAATGTCGCTGTGTCGGAATTGTCGGCTGAGCGCATGATACTGAACGTGGGAAGAGCTGGCGCGTTCGTGGATATCTTGGGCGACAAAATAGTAGTGCAAGGTGCGGCGAGTGCCGCGCTGGCCGCGATCGCCTTTCAGGCGCGTCAACAGCGAGGCTTTGGTTTGGTTGAGCAATGCAACCAAGGCGCTGTTGGCCATCGCGACATCCATCCACGGCAGGTCGGCGTCGCGCTCGGCATCGGGATCGAACAGGTTGGCTTTGGCGTCCAGATAGTTGGCCAATTGATCGTAGCAGCGCGCCAGGTTCTCTTGCAGCGGCCGGATAGGAAACAACAGGTGGCCTGCCAGCGTCAGCAGGTTATACCACAGTGCGCCGATCACCAGCAGCAGCGGCTGTTGATACCAGGCATCGTACATGGCGGTGCCGAGCATGGTGTAAACCGCGATCAGCAGCGCGCCGAAGGCGATGGTGGCGTAACGTTGCCCCAGGGCGCCAAGAAGAATAAAACCGCAGGTCGACGTGGTTAAGCCCAGGGCGAATAGCCAGGGATAGGGGAACAGCAGCTCGATCGAGGCGGAGGCGATAAAGAAACATACCAGGGTGATCAGCAGATTGCGCAGCCGGCCGGCCAGGCGATCGTCCAAATCAGTCAGGGCCGCCGCCACCACGCCCAGCGTGAGCGGGATGGTCAGCTTGGGAATGCCCAGCCACCAGGGAACGGCGGTGGTGCCGGTCAGCGCAATAAGGATGCGCAGGTGGTACAGCAGGTTGCTGTTGTAGGTATATCGACGAACTGCGGGTGCAAAAGAGAGCACGAAAAACTCCTCAAACGGAGAAAAAATTAACGCTGTTGATATTGGCGGCGAGCATTCTCAATACGGGCTTGCTGAGCCATTTCTACCGAGACGACGCGGCGTCCCACCGGCCACAGTGCGATGGCGGCAATTTTGAAGTTGGCGATGCCGACCGGAATGCCGATGATCGAAATGCACTGCACGATACCGGCGGCGATGTGCGACAGGCACAGCCACCAGCCGAACAGCACCAGCCAGATAATGTTGAGCAGCGAACCGCCGGCGGAAAGCAGCGTATTGCTTTTCTCCGGGTACAGTTCATCGACGTGTATCGCTTCGTTGCCGAACGGCACCAGTGACAGCTTGGTGATTTCCCAGCAGGAGCGGGTAAGCGGCAATGTGATGACCAGCAGCACGCTGAACACCGTGGCGATGAGCCAGCCGAACGTGGTGACGAAACCGCCCAACACAAAATTAAGAATATTCAGTACAGTACGCATAGACGTCATTCTGCTCTAATGATGGCCAAACCGCGATGCGGGCGTATTCACGATAAAAACGCAAAATCTATTCTACCCTTTTTTTAGCGCTAGAGTGCCACTGCTTATCGCAGGTAAACTGGCAGATATCCGTTATTTAATCTCAACATAGTCATGGCGCGACGATATGGAACTTAAAGCGACATCGCTGGGGAAACACCTGGCTCAGCACCCTTATAACCGCGTGCGGTTGCTGCACGCCGGTGTTGAGGTGAGCGGGGAAAAACATGAATACCTGATCCCCTTCAATCAATTGATTCAGGTCAGGTGCAAGCGCGGCATCGTCTGGGGCGAGCTGGAATTTGAGCTGCCGGACGAAAAAGTGGTGCGGCTGCACGGCACCGAATGGCAGGAAACGCAGCGTTTTTATCACTATCTGCAGCAGGCGTGGCAGCAGTGGAGCGCCGAAATGAGCGAGATCAGCGCCGGCGTGCTGCAACAGCAGGTGGCGCTGATCCAGCGCATCGAGCAACAAGATAAGTGGTTCAAAAAGTCTGAGTTGGGCAAGCTGCAGCAGCAAATTCGCGAGGCTTTCTCCGCGCTGCCGATGCCGGTGGCGCGCCTGGAGGCGTTCGATAACTGCCGCGCCGACTATCAGCTGTGTCTGCAATGGCTGCAGCAAGGGCAGCGCAGCGTCGACCAACGCAACCGGCAATGGACCGAGCGCATGCTGGAGCAGCACCATGACTTCTTCCAGACCGTCGAGAGTTCGCCGCTCAATGACTCTCAGAGCCGTGCGGTGGTCAATGGCGAGGATTCCGTGCTGGTGCTGGCCGGTGCCGGCAGCGGCAAAACGTCAGTGCTGGTGGCGCGCGCCGGCTGGCTGTTGCGTCGTCAGGAGGCGGAGCCGGGCCAAATTTTGCTGTTGGCGTTCGGCCGTCAGGCCGCCGGTGAAATGAACGACCGTATTAAAGAACGCCTGGGTGATGTCGGCATTCAGGCCAAAACCTTTCATGCATTGGCGCTGCAAATCATTCAGCAGGGCAGTCGTAAAGCACCTGCCATCAGCCGCTTGGAAACCGACGCCAAAGCGCGCAAAGAGCTGCTGATTGCCCACTGGCGTCAGCAGTGTGCGGAGAAGAAAGCCCAGGCCAAGGGGTGGCGTCAATGGTTGACTGAAGAGCTGGAATGGGACGTGCCGGAAGGCGACTTCTGGCAGGATAAACGCCTGGCGGATCGGCTGGCGGGCCGGCTGGAGCGCTGGCTGGGGCTGATGCGCACGCACGGCGGCAGCCAGGCGGAAATGATTGAGCAGGCGAATGAAGAGATTCGCGATCTGTTCTCGAAACGTATCCGGCTGATGGCACCGCTGCTTAAGGCCTGGAAAAGCGCCTTGAAAGAGGAGGGGGCGGTGGATTTCTCCGGCCTTATCCATCAGGCGGTCAATATTCTTGACAAGGGGCGCTTCGTCAGCCCGTGGAAACACATTCTGGTCGATGAATTTCAGGATATCTCGCCGCAGCGCGCGCTGTTGCTGGCAGCGCTGCGCCGGCAGAACAAACAGACCTGCCTGTTTGCGGTGGGCGATGATTGGCAGGCGATTTATCGCTTCAGCGGCGCAGAATTGACGTTAACCACAGCGTTCGCCACGAACTTCGGCGAAGGGGCGCAGTGCGCGCTGGATACCACTTATCGTTTCAATGAGCGGATCGGCGAGGTGGCTAACCGGTTCGTGCAGCAGAATCCGCATCAGCTGAAAAAACCGCTCAACAGCCTGAGCAAGGGCAATAAAAAGTCGGTGGCGATCTTGCCGCACGAGCAGTTGGAGCCCTTGTTGGACAAGCTGAGCGGTTATGCCAAGCCGGATGAGCGTATCCTGGTGTTGGCGCGTTATCACCATCTGAAACCGGAAGCGCTGGCGAAAGCGGCCACCCGCTGGCCCAAGCTGGATTTGGAGTTTATGACCATCCACGCCAGCAAGGGGCAACAGGCGGAATACGTCATCATCGCCGGTTTGCATGACGGGCGTGACGGCTTCCCTGCCGTGGCGCGTGAGTCGGTGTTGGAAGAGGTGCTGCTGCCGCAGCCGGAGGACTTCCCGGATGCTGAAGAGCGCCGCCTGCTGTATGTCGCATTGACTCGCGCCAAACATCAGGTTTGGCTGTTACAGGATCCTGAGCGTCCTTCGGTGTTCGTTGAACACCTGCGGGAGCTTGGCGTCCCGGCGCAGAAAAAGCCTTAAGCATCCGGCCTGGCGGCCGTCAGGCCGCAAGGACTATTTCAGGCGATCTTGCAGATAGCGCTGATAGTCGGGGATGGCGATCTCCACTTCGCTTTTGAACAGCGGAGAGTCAATGAGAAAATCCGCGGTTGAGCGGTTGGTGGCCACCGGGATATTCCATACGGTCGCCAGCCGCAACAACGCCTTCACGTCCGGGTCGTGCGGCACCGCATTCAGCGGATCCCAGAAGAAGATCAGCATGTCTATCTTGCCTTCCGCAATCAGTGCGCCGACTTGCTGATCGCCGCCCATCGGGCCACTTAGCATGCTGGTGACAGGAATGCCGCTGGCGCGCTGGATCAGGTTGCCGGTGGTGCCGGTAGCATACAGCTGGTGCTGCGCCAGAATGGTTTTGTGGCTTTCTACCCACTCCAGCAGGGCCTGTTTACGGTGATCGTGCGCCACCAGCGCAATGTGTTTGCGCGCGGCGATAGTGCGGGTGGTCAATTCCATCTCGATGTCCTTCGCTAATCGGGGATGTGCGACAGATTACTGAAACTGTTTTTCACTGCCTAGCGTTTGCGCCAGAAAATGCGAAGAAACGGCGCCTTTGCGGGTAAAGGCGCCGAGGCGGGTTCAGCGCACCGGCTGCTTATTGGCCCAGCGCAGGAAACGCTTTTGCGTTTCCTTATCCGCTTGCTGGAACCAGTATTGCAGCATCTGCTCCGATACGTTTTCGCCTTTCAGCGTCACCGTCGGGGCATTCAACGGTGAGTTGGCCTGGGGGGATACCGGGGCATTACCGGCGTTCGTCTGCACGAAGGTTGGGACGGAGGCCGGGCGGTTTTGGCGGTTGTAATCCGTCATCACCTTTTCCAAATCGGCATTGAAAGTCACGCTGTCGGGATGCAGCACATCCTGTTTGAACGGCAGGGCGTTGCCCCCTTTGTCCACCACCAGGTAATTCAGCGTTTTGTCAAAGCGTTGCGCGTCACGATCGTTCTCAATACGCGGAATTTCGATCGCGACCTGGCTGATCTTTTGCGTATTGAAGGTGGCGATCAGCGGCAGGGATGCGTAGGTTTGCGCATGCTGGCCAGAATGTAGGGTTTTGGTCACTTTAAACAGCAATTGATGCTGCCCGCCATCCAGCTCAAGACTGTCGGCGCCTTTTAACAACGAACCTGTCATTTTCTTGCCGTCGACCACCAGCAGGTCGATGTCCGGGGAGAGTTTCAGGGTCGTAGCCGCGGCAGGCATGCTGATGCTGATCAACGCCGCAACCACCAGACCAAATTTCATCATTATCTCCTTATAAAGTGACGTAGCTCTAAGTGTTGAACACGGCACAGGTTGTGTCAAAATTTTTCAATCGGGTATTTTGTTTACATTTTCACATATTTTATCGCGATTAGACACGACCATGCACAGCTGAACCGCGACAGCCTCAGACCATAAGATCGCGCTGAAGTTTCGCACGCGTTGCGTTTAGCCGAGAGAAGGCCGATCGGTTACACTCGAAACGGAGAGTGACGCAGTGATAAACGGGAGTTGAAGATGCAAGATCAAGAGATTGTTGAGCTGTTGCGGCAGGTGCATACCATCGCGCTGGTGGGGGCCAGCGATAATCCGTCGCGGCCCAGCTATGGGGTGATGGCTTATCTGTTGGCGCAAGGGTATCAGGTGATCCCGGTCAGCCCAAAACTGGCGGGGCAGACGCTGTTGGGCCAGCAGGTTTACGCGACGCTGGCAGACATTCCGCAGCCGGTGGATATGGTCGATGTTTTCCGCAATTCGCAGGCCGCGTACGGCGTGGCGCAAGAGGCGATAGCGATCGGCGCCAAGGCGCTGTGGCTGCAGATCGGGGTAGTTAACGACCAGGCGGCAGAGCTGGCACAACAGGCCGGGCTCCGGGTGGTGATGGATCGCTGTCCGAAAATCGACATCCCGCGTTTGGGGCTGGAGCGCTGAATAAAAAGGGCCTGGCGCGATGCCAGGCCCTCTCGGGTTTCTCAGGTCTTGGCGCGGTCAATTGCGCAAGCGTGGCGCCTGTAGCTGGTGGCGGATGGATTCCGCCAGCTCATCCAGCGATGGTTGCTCGGGGTGGGCTTCCTGGGGCTCGCCATCCAGCTGTGCTTCCGCCAGATAGGTGTGCACCGGTTGGCCTTCCTCGTCCTCCATCACCACGTGGTACCAAGGGGCGGAACGCAGTTCATCGTTCGCCGCTATCTCGTCAGCTTTGGGTTGTTCCAAAGAGTATTCGGGGTCGATATCGATCACGACGCCCAAATACCCCAGCAGTTTATGTCTAACCTGTTGTCCGATACCGAATTTGCTGGCAATCATGATGACCTCCTGAGAAACAATGCCTTGCTCATATATGGGGGCAAGGCAGCGCATTTCAAGTTACATCACCCGACAAGCGAAGCCTTTCAGATACAGCCCCTCAGGGTATGTGGCGATCACCGGGTGATCGGCGGCCTGCCGGAACTGCTCTATAAATTGTACATCACGTCCGGCATCTACAGCGGCGTCGGCCAAAATTTTCTGGAACAGGTCGGTCGGCATCAGCCCGGAGCAAGAGAAGCTGAGCAGAATACCGCCTGGGTTCAGCAGCTGCAGCGCCAGCATGTTGATGTCCTTATAGCCGCGGCAGGCGCTGGCCAGCTGGTTCTTGTTCTCAACGAACTTCGGCGGATCCATGATGATCAGGTCGAACTTCTCGCCCTGGGTGCGGTAGTTGCGCAGCAGCTGGAATACGTCGTCGCGGACGAACTCCGCCTTGTTCAAATCCAGTTTGTTGAGCTCGACGTTCTGTTTGGCGATATCCAGCGCCGCCTGCGAGGTATCCACGCTGATCACCTGCGCGCAGTCGCCCATCAGAGCGGAAACGGCGAAGGCGCCGGTGTAGGAGAAGCAGTTCAGCACCCGACGGCCGGCGGAGTAGTTGCGCGCCGCCAGGCGGCTGTCGCGCTGATCGAGATAGAAGCCGGTCTTGTGCCCTTGCTGAATGTCCACCAGCAGCTTCATGCCGTGTTCGGTGATCGGCAATAGCTCAGGCGGCAGGTCGCCCAATACCGGGCCTTGCGCCAGCGGCAGTCCTTCTTTCTTGCGCACCGCGACGTCGGAGCGATCGTAAATCGAACATTCCGGGTAGCAATGCTGCAGTGCGGAAAGCAGTGCCGGGCGCTGGTATTCCGCGCCGGCGGACAGCAGCTGCAGCACCAGGAAATTCTGGAAGCGATCGATAGTGATGCCCGGCAGGCCGTCGGACTCGCCGGCGATCAGGCGATATCCGTCCAGACCGTCACGCTGCGCGACCCAATCACGCCAGCTTTGCGCTTGCTGCAGGCGTCGAATAAAGAAATCGATGTTAATCTCTTCATCCTGCTGGAAGGTCCAGACGCGTGCGCGGATCTGCGACTCGGGCGAATAGGCACCGCGAGCCAGCCATTTGCCCTGGCTGTCGAGAATATCGATGGTTTCACCGGAGAGAGCTTTACCCTCAACGCGTTGAACGGCGCCGGAGAACACCCAAGGGTGGCGACGGAGTAAGGACTTTTCACGTCCTTTGGCGAGAAACAGGCGTACGGTCATAATTAATAGTGCTGCCAGCTAGGATAGAAAGAGTGACACGGCGGTGCAAAGGCACGGCAATGCCATAATGAAAACTGAATTAAGGGGGCGATTATGACACAAGTTTGCATTGCTGCGTATGTGTATGGCGTAGTGCAGGGGGTTGGATTTCGCTATTCCACCCAGCGGCAGGCCGAGGCGCTGGGCGTGACTGGCTATGCGCGCAACCTTGATGACGGCAGCGTTCAGGTAGTGGCCTGTGGCGCTCAGGCCCAGGTGGAGCAGCTGGTGGCATGGTTGAAACAGGGCGGCCCGCGCAGCGCGCGTGTCGAACGCGTGCTGGTGGAGCCGCAGGGCGTGGCCGATTACGCCGGGTTCGGCATTCGCTATTAAACGCTCGCCTGCAGCTGCGCTGCGGGCTGTGCAGTCAGATGCATTTCACCGGCTTCGGCAACCCGGCTATCTTGGTGGCTTGTTTGGCCGGCCCTTTCGGGAACAGGCGATACAGGTAACGGCTGTTGCCTTTTTCCTCACCGTATTTCTGTGCCATGGCCTTGACCAGCATGCGAATAGCCGGCGAAGTATTGAATTCCTGATAGAAGTCGCGCACGAAGCGCACCACTTCCCAGTGTGCTTCGGTGAGCACGATTTCTTCCTGCGCGGCCAGCAGCGGCGCCAGGCCCTCATGCCAGTCGGCGCTGTTTTTCAGATAGCCCTGCGCGTCAGTGTCGATAACCTGACCTTCAAACTCCAACATACTGCCTCGATAACGGATAATTCGGAACGGCCGCCAGTTTAGCAAATTTTTTCGGCCGCAAAAAACAAAGCCCCGCCGGAGCGGGGCCTGGAAGGCATGCGTAGCGTGCTATCAGTTGCTGCGGGCGAAGCCCAGAATGCTCAGCAGGCTGATGAACATGTTGTAGAGCGACACGTACAGGCTAACGGTGGCGCGAATGTAGTTGGTCTCGCCGCCGTGAATGATGTTGCTGGTTTCCCACAGGATAGCGCCGGCGGAGAACAGAATGAACAGCGCGCTGATCGCCAGATGCAGGGCAGGGATCTGCAGGAACAGGTTGGCGATCACCGCCACCAGCAGCACCACAAAACCGGCCATCATCATGCCTGACAGGAACGACATGTCCTTGCGCGTGGTCAGCACGTAGGCCGAGCAGCAGAAGAACACCGCGGCGGTGCCGCCCAGCGCCAGCATGATCAGATCGCCCGCGCCGGCGTTCAGGAACGAGCTGAGGATCGGGCCGAGGGCATATCCCATGAACCCGGTCAGCGCGAACGCCGCCAGAATGCCCGCCGGGCTGTTGGCCAGCTTATGCGTCAGGAACATCAGGCCGTAGAAGCCGACCAGCATCAGCAATAAGCCCGGCGCCGGCAGGCCCAGCATCGTACTGGCGGTAGCGGTCAACGCCGAGAAAGCCAGCGTCAGGGATAACAGGAAATAGGTGTTGCGCAGGACTTTATGCGTGCTGAGCAGCGAGTCGCGCGAGGAAGACGAGACGACAATGCGGTCCATAATGTTCTCTCTTATCAAGCCATCACAAAATAGTCCCGATGATAGGCAGCGCAAGCGTTTGATTAAAGTCTGTTTACCAATCTTTACCCTTAGTTATCATTATTGCAACCATGCGGGAGCGGCTGCGCGTTTGTTCGCCGCTTGCATGAGCGTCGCCGATTTTTCGCGCGGTTGAACGCCGCCGGGCTTTACAAGCGAATAAGCTCTGTTTATAGTGCGCGTCGTTGCGGAGGGGTGGCCGAGTGGCTGAAGGCAACGGTCTTGAAAACCGTCGACGGGAAACCGTTCCAGAGTTCGAATCTCTGCTCCTCCGCCATACATTCTGACCCCGCGCTCTCTGAGCGCGGGGTTTTTTGCTTTTGCGTGCGGAGAAACCGGCGCGCTTTGGCAGGAAACGCGTTCGGCTATTGATAAGGGCCACGTATCGGTGAGATTATGCGGTCACCAAGGTCGGCCGTTCGGCTGCCTGCTGCTGTCAGGCGTGACCGGCGTAATAATCAACGCCGCCTTATCAATTTTGCGTAATGCTCTTATGGAGACAGAGATGAACTGGTATCAAGTCGCCCTATGGACCATGATCTTCCTGAAGTCCGGCGCTTTTCTGGTATTCGTATGGTGGTGGATGTTCAAACGCGCGACCAAACCTTATGTGCGCCCGCAGGACGTCGTGGTGGACGATAAGCCGTATGACGAGAATCTCACCATGGAAGAGGTGATGAAAAAGCATGGCATTACCCGCGCGGAGAATTCGGTTCAATAAGCGCGCTGCCGCCGTCGGGGGCGTTTATCACGATAGCGCCCCTGTTGATTTTCCTTTCCTGTCCCTGTTGGTTTGCGCGATGAGCGTCCGTTAGCGGCACATCGCGACGGGGAACAACACGCCGTGCATGATATAGGCGTCCTGCCGTACTTTTCGCATCGAAAAGAACCCGTTCTTAATGCCGAGAGAAATCATGGGGATCTCCTTGGTGAGCTCATCCGGTGCGTTGTCGTCGGGGCTTTTGATCACTTCACGTTGCGTCGTCATATAAAAGCCATCGCCTATTTTTTTGAGTTTAAAGATGAGTTTCTGGTCCAGATTGTAGGTTTTACCCCTGAGGGTGATATCGCCGCGTTGCACGATCACCGCTCTGTCTTCATCGTAAATGAACAAGCTGCCCGACACTTTCAGGTCGAGAGCGTCGCCTGAAGCCAACAGCTTCCGAGTCACCGTCTCCGCCTTGCAGTTGATGTAGGAGGGGGGACGCAGGGTGAAGACGCGGACTATGACAATAAGAATAATCGCGGCTGACAAGCCGATAATCACTGCTTTGGGGGTGCGCAAGGCCGTCATTTATTTACCGTTGAGTATTTTATAGGTCACACACTGAGTGTATTGATGTTCATTTCCCAGGTAACATACGCCGAGAAATGTGTCATAACTCAGCGTATGTCTGCGCATCGAAAAATAGACGTCGGCGCTGATTTTCTTACAATCTACGTTGCTGAGCTGCAATATCTTCCCCGCCATGCGTTTTTCCGCTTCATTATCGATGTGTTTTTCGGCATCCAGTGAATACAGAGTGCAGTTGTCTTGTTTTCCCAACGCAATTAATTCTTGCTGCAGTTGCTTGGGAAATTCAATCGGATAGAACATCGCCATCATCAATAGTGTGGAGAGCAGGCCGATAATAATGACGGTTGGGGAGAGTCTCAGCCTTTTTAGCGCGTTATTGCGGCGTGGGGAAGGAAATGTCTCGGTCGGCAATGGCGTTTGGGAAGGTATTTCCTCTACCAGAGGCAGGGAGTGTATTTCAACCAACGCGGTAAAGCAAAAACCGACCTTGGCAATGGTTTTTATGGGAGGCGTCTCCCTTCCCAGCAGCTTGAAGGCTTTTCTTATTTCACTCACGGCGACATTCAGGCTGATTGACGAGCCGCTAAAGCCGTATTCTTCCCATACCTTCTGTATCAATACCTCGCGTTTTAATGGAACGTTTGGATGCGTCAGCATTTCAATTAGCAGTCGTGATGCCGGGTTGGATATTCGTATTGATGACTCATGGTTATCAATAAGCTGGAGGTAACAGGTGCTTGCGTCATAGATCACGCAGAGATCGATAATGTATTTCATATTTGCAGGTTTTTATAAGGATATAGGCTTCCAATGCGCGGCTAGTATTTAGGTAAAAGGCAAGGAGGTCAAGGATTATGGCGGAATTCACAAGTGAAGCGGGTTGGTTTTTTATTTTTACGCTGGGCGCAATGTCTGACCTCGAGTGTGATGAATGATGTTTTAAGTGTTTTGTGCTAATAATTTCAATATTTTTAGATTATTGTGATTAAAATTTCTGTTATAAAAAATAATCTTTCTAGTGGTGGCGGTTTGGTGCAGAATTATCCTGGCTGTACGGAACAGGGCTTCCCTGTGCATGTGGCTTATTTTCTATGTTTGTCTGGTAATAAGAATTTTCCGTAAAAGTGTTTTTTTTCAGTGATGATGACGTGTTCTGGTTAAGCCACGGATGGAGGGGATATGCTCAGTGTCGGTATTGTATCTGAAAATCTGTTCTTCAGGGAGGCGGTCAAGAGAATATTGACGCCAAGGATTTATCATCAAGAACACGTTATTACCTGTTACGGCGATTTGCCATTGGTAATGGGAAGTCGTTGTCATGACATTCTGGTTATTGACGACGCGGTAAAAAGCATGTTGCGTTTCAGTGTGGCGGTAACCTTATTACCGTCAATCCACGGGGTTAAATTTTTTATTGCAACGGAAGAGATGCGCCGCCTGCTATGTCGATCCTTCTGGCACGATGTCGTGGTGTTCGACAAACGGGACAGCGTCTCTAATATGAGCCAGTCTCTGGCGTTATTACTGGCCGATATTCTCCGTTGCTCAGCATCGCCTCAAAAGATAGATGACAGGCCGGTTCGCGCGGCGAAACATTGCCTGACGGAAAGCGAGGCGGAAACTCTCCATTTGCTTTCTTTTGGCTATACGGTGACTCAGGTTTCCAAAATGTTGGATAAAAGCGTAAAAACCGTCAGCACGCAGAAATGCAGTGCGTTACGCAAAATGGGGCTGGAAAACCGGGTGCATAATTTGTTGGGGATTTCTTCCGGTTTTATAGGAGAGAGGTAGGGGGCTATTTCTCGCTTATATTCCTGGTGGATGCATCACGTTATTTATTGGTTTTTATAAAAACAGGAATGTGATCGCTATTTTTTGCCTCTGTATTACGGGGAGGGACTGTTTCATCCCGCCGGCAGCGGCCGCTTTATTTATTCTCTCAAACCAAACTGTTATGGAGTTTTATCATCATGATGAAGAAGATGTTTTCTGTTGCAATCATGGCGGCTGCGGTCGCTGCGCCTACGGCTTTCGCTGAAGATAATTCCGCCGGTGGCGTCATTAACTTTACCGGTGCCATTACCGACACCACCTGTACCATCAACGGCGGCAAAAGTGCGGATTTCACCGTAGCGCTGAGCCCGATCTCGGTGACCGATGCCGGTAACGCCGTTGGGCCAATCACCAAGAACAAAAAGTCCTTCTCGCTGACCTTCTCCGGCTGTTCGCCGGCGGCCGGCACGGCAGGCACCCCGCTGAAAATTTACTTCTCCTCCGCGGATAACATTTCCACTGACGGCAAATATTTGCTGAACAACTCGGTCAATGAGAACGACGCTTCCGTCGCGAAGAACGTGGGCTTCTCTCTGGCGGAAACCGGTTCTTCTACGCCGATCCAACTGAACGTGCCGTATGTCACCGACATCATGGGCGACAAAACGGCGCCGGATTCGGAAACCCTGACGCTGGATGCGTACTACTACAAAACCAACGCCGAAGCGGCAAAAGTGGGCGCTCTGAGCTCCAACGTGACTTACACCATTTCTTACCTGTAATCACGCTGACCGCCAGGCCCCTGACCGGGCCTGGCCACTCGGGGGAACGATGAAAAAATACTTGATGATGGCGGCGTTGCTGCTCACTGCCGTTGGCGCTCAGGCCAACGTGGTGGTTAACGGGACGCGGGTTATTTATCCGGCAAACAACAAGGACGTGATTGTCCAACTGCTGAACAATGGCGCCGACCCCTCATTGGTTCAGGCCTGGATCGACGACGGCGATATCAATTCCACCCCGGAAACCGCCAATGTGCCGTTTTTGCTGTCGCCGCCGGTGGTGAAGGTCAACGGCAATAGCGGCCAGCAGCTGCGAATTCAGAAAGTCGGCGCCGCGTTGGCGGCGGATCGCGAATCGGTGTTCTATCTCAACGTGCTGGATATCCCGCCGACGCCGGAAAACCTGCAGGGCACCAACACGCTGCAGCTGGCGATCAAGTCGCGCATCAAATTGTTCTACCGCCCGCCGGCGTTAACCCGCGGCGTAGAAAGCGCGTTGGAAAAACTGACGCTGCAAGCCAACGGCAAAGGGTTCGACGTCACCAACAGCAGCCCGTATTTCATCACGATAGCGAATATCGGCCAGGGCGCGGACAAACACTTGCTGGTTGACTCGCTCATGGTTGCGCCGTTTTCCACCCAGTTTGCCGCCAGCAAACGATCGGTCACTAAAAACGCCCGCTATGACCTGATGTATATCGACGATCTGGGGGCTTACAAGTCTAAAGCCGTCACCGCACACTAACCTGAAAGAACAACAATGAAGCTGAATAAAAAAGTCCTCTCGTTGCTGACCGCCTCTTCATTCTTGTTGCCGGACACGGCCTGGGCGGTGACGTTCGATACTTCGCTGCTGGCCGGCGAATCGCGCGATTCCGATCTTTCGCGTTTTTATCTCAACAATGACATGCCTGCCGGCCGGCAGGAGATCGATGTGTATGTCAACCATGACTGGAAAGGGCGCTACGCGCTGCTGTTTGGCGCCCAGCGCGACGATATTCAAATCGACTACCGGGATGCGCAGCGGCTGGGCATCGATCTGAGCCGGTTGCCGGCGCCTCAGGCGCCCCAGGAGACGCTGCCAATCGCCACGCTGGTACAGGGCGGGCGGTTTGATATGGACGTCGGCGCGCTTAGCCTGCGGTTGACGGTGCCGCAGGCGCGGGTCAACCGGTCGGAGGCGGGGTATGTCGATCCCGCCTTTTGGAATCGCGGCATCTCAGCGCTGACGCTGGCCTACAACGCGACCTACTATCACGCAGAGACGCACGGCGACGGCAATCGCAGCAGCAATGACGATCTCTATACCGGGCTGGAGTCAGGGATCAACCTGGCCGGTTGGCAATTTCGCGACAGCAGCAGCTTTCGCCACGGCAGCGGGCGCGGTAGTCACTGGCAGAACAACACGCGCTATCTGCAGCGCGGCTTCGCCGACATCAAATCCAACCTGACCGTCGGCGATTTTTATTCGCCGGGGGATCTGTTCGACTCGGTGCGCATTCGCGGGGTGGCGCTGGCGTCGGACATCAGCATGCGCCCCAACTCGCAGCAAGGTTTTTCACCGATCGTTCGGGGCGTGGCGCAAACCAACGCGTTGGTGAAAGTGGTGCAGAACGGCAACGTCATCTATCAGGAAAACGTGCCGCCGGGCGCCTTTACGCTCGACAGCATTCAACCTACCGGCTCGGCGGGCGATCTGTGGGTGACGGTCAAAGAAGCGGATGGGCGCGAGCAGTCGTTCAGCGTGCCGTTTTCCGCCGTGCCCAACATGTTGAAGCAGGGTGTCGGCCAATACAGCGTGCTGGCGGGCAAGGTTAACGAAAGCAATACCGATTACGATCCCGGCTTTGTGCAAGGCACCTTGCAGTATGGTTTCAATAACTTGGTGACCGGCTATGCTGGCAGCATTTTGAGCGACGATTATCAGGCCTGGCTGCTCGGCAGCGGGTGGAACCTGCCGATTGGGGCGGTGTCCATCGATCTGACGCATGCCGATACCCGTCTGAAAAATCGCCGCGAAAGCGGGCAGAGCTTTCGCATCGCCTACAGTAAATTTCTCGATGTCACCGCCACCAACTTCACGTTGGCGGCCTACCGTTACTCCACCCGCGGTTACTACAGCTTTACCGACGCCATTTACTCCAATGACGGCTATCGCCAACTGGAGCGGCAATTTGATCGCTGGCGCGACGAAGAGGGTGTATCGGAACTGGATATGAACACCTGGGATGCGCTGCGTTCCGCGCGGCCGAAAAATACCTTTACGCTTAACCTGAACCAGCGCCTGAACGAAGGCTGGGGCACGTTGTTCTTCTCCGGCTCTCAGCGCGATTACTGGACGGCCAACGCCAAGAGCCGCGAATACCAGCTGGGCTACTCCAACAATCTGGGGCGCGTCAGCTACGCGGTTTCCGCCAGCCGGGTGCGCAACAGCCAGCGTGAAGAAGAGACGCGCTATTACCTGTCATTCAGCCTGCCGCTGTCGGTATTCGACAACAACGCCTATCTCAGCACCGGTCTGTCGGCGACGGACTCTCACTATCAGCAAAGCACGGTCAGCCTGAGCGGCAACGCGCTGGAATCCAACCGCCTGAGTTACTCGCTGAGCGGCAGCAACCGCAGCGGCGGCGACAATATGGCCAGCGTCAATGCGGCCTATCGCGCTCGCGCTTCGACGCTGGGCGTCTCCTACAGCGAAGGCAACGATTATCGTCAGAGCGGCCTCAGCGCACGCGGCAGCCTGGTGGCGATCCCCTGGCATCTGCTGGCGTCGAACGAAATCGGTAACACCATGACGGTGGTGGAGGCGCCGCAGGCTGCGGGGTTGATGGTCAACGGCGACGAAAGCATCGTCACCAACGCGCAAGGATTGGCGCTGGTGCCCTACGCCACGCCGTACCGGCAAAACTCGATCACGCTATCGGATACCGGCCACAGCAGCGGGGCGGAAATCAGCGGCAACGTCGCCAACCACGTGCCTTACTACGGCGCGGTCAGCTACCTGAAATTCGAAACCGATCAACGCCGGCCATTCCAGCAACGGGCGCAACGCGCCGATGGCACGCCGCTGCCGTTCGGCGCCAAAGTGCTGGATGAACACGATCGGTCGGTAGGCTTTGTCGGCCAGGCCAGCGTGCTGTATCTGCGCGCCGAACAGCCGCCAACGGCGTTGACGGTGCAACTGCGCGATGGCCGCTGCCGCATCGCCAAACCTACTCTGACGCTGGATGCGTCGCCCGGCGTTTGCCGCTAATACAGGATAATCGAACCTATGATCAGGCTGATTTCTTTACTGCTGCTGTCCGGGCTGTTCAGCAGCTATAGCTATGCTTCCTGCTATGGCAAAGGAGCGGAGTTTGCGCCCCCGATTTTCGTTGATCTCTCCGACAAGCTGAGCGCCAATACGCCGGTCTGGGAGGCGCAATATAATACCCAGTACACCGGCACATTTAACTGCAGCAAGTCCAAAAGCAACTTTTCCTACACCATCAAGCTTTCGCCGAAAGATTCGCAGGCCGCGATTTTCGGTTTTAACAACGGTCAACAGTGGGTCCGAGCGGAAATCACCAACAAGATAAGCGACAGAACGTTGAGGGGGCGCGGGGAACACTCCGCGTCAGAGTTAAACTCGCCGATGACCATTCGTTATTCGCTGGTACAAAAACCCAAAGATGGGCGGGTGGTGCCGGGCGATACCTTGATGCTTGATGACGTTTTACTGGTGAGCGATGTGACCGGTATCGGCATTCTGGAATTGCCGTTCTGGCTGCTGGAACAAGTAGGGAAACTGCTCACCTGGTTGCTTACCGGCAACTGGCCTTATGACGATCGCGACATGTACGGCCAGCCGATGAACATCAAATACGCGCCGAAAACCACCACCTGTCGTTTCGACAATGCCGGCCTGACGGTCAGGTTGCCCAAAATGGGCGTGGCGCAGGTGCTGAATAACAGCCAACCCGGCTACACACCGTTCTCGCTCACCATCAGCTGCCAGAACATGCAGCAGGAAGGCATCGCCGATCGCGCCGTAGAGATGTTCCTGTCCAGCAATAACCTGCTGGCCTCTGACGCCAGCGTACTGACCAATGCCAATGCGGGCGGTGCGCAAGGGGTGGGGCTGCGGCTGGTCAAGCGCGACATGCCGAGCTCGCCGGTGGTGGTGTCGCCCTCCAACGTCGATCGCGGCGGCGCCACCTCGCTGTTTCACGTCGCCGCCGGCGGCAGCCTGAACAGTCACTTCATCATCGGCATGGGCGCTTATTATTACCCTTATCAGCGCGATGGCGTCACGCAGGGGGAAATTAACACTTCGGCCACGTTGAACATCATCTATCCCTGAGAGGAATGGGCTGGGAAGCACCGGTGAGCCGCCGTCTCGCTCATCGGTCCTTTCCGGCGCCATGTTCGAGAATCTGTGCGCCGGTGCCCTGTTGGCCCAGAATATCGTTTGGGTTACGCAGCGGGCAGTCGGCAAGCGACAGGCAACCGCAGCCGATGCAGCCGTCGAGATGGTCGCGCAGCATGGTCAGCCGTTGAATGCGCTCATCGAGCGTTTTGCGCCAGGCGGAGGACAACACGCCCCATTGCTCCGAGGTCAGCTTGCTGCCGGCGGGAAAGCGGCCCAGCGTGGCGCGGATCTCCTCCAGCGGAATGCCTGCGCTTTGCGCGATCTTGATCACCGCGATGTAACGCAGCACCACCGGCGTGTAGCGGCGCTGGTTGCCGGCGTTGCGCGTCGCCTGAATCAGCCCCTTGCTCTCGTAAAAGTGCAAAGCGGACACCGCTACGCCACTGCGTTTCGCCACCTCTCCCACGGTCAGCAGCCGATAGTTGTCAATCGGTTCATTTCTTGCCATTCCACATCCCTTAGCTTGACCTCAAGTTAACCTGAGGTTTTATAGTGCAGCCAGCCGGGCTTGGCAACCGGCATCTCTCGTCACCTGCCTGCGCTGCGTCGGGGGAAGGATGGCTTTGGCTGTAAAATCAGGAAGAAACCGTTACATGATGAAACGATACCTCATTATTGCCGCACTGTTGGCGGCGGTCGCCGTCGCTGCGGTAGCGATGCGCTCCACCGCCCGGCAAAGCGAAGGCGCGCCGGCCTATCCGCCGGTAAAAGTGGCGCTGGCGCCGGCCCTGCGTGAACAAACGGCGCGCAGCTATGCCGGCGTGGGCGAGCTGGAAGCGGCCAGCCAGGTGGAGGTCGCGGCGGAGACCAGCGGCCGCATCACGCGCATTCTGTTCGAGTCCGGCCAAACGGTGCGGCAGGGGCAACTGCTGGTGCAGCTCAACGATGCGGTCGAGCAAGCGGAGCTGGTGCGCCTGCAGGCGCAGCTGCGCAATGCCGATCTGTTGCTGGAGCGCATGCGCAAGCTGATGAACCTTAACGCCACCGCGCGGCAGCAGTTGGACGATGCGCTGGCTGAACGGGATATGGCGCTCGGTGCGGTGCAGGAAACGCAGGCCAAAATCGCCCAGAAGGCGATCCGCGCGCCGTTCTCCGGCGTCATCGGCATTCGCCGCGTGCATGAAGGGCAATACCTCAACGCCGCCGAGGCGGTGGCCAACCTGGTGGATGCCGATACGCTGCGGGTCAATTTCTCGCTGGACGAACAAAGCAGCGCCGGATTGGCGTTGGGCCAGGCGGTATCGGTGCAGGTCGGCGCCTATCCCGATCGCGCTTTCCCCGCCGTTATTACCGCTATCGATCCGATGATCGGCAAATCTCGCACCGTACAGGTGCAGGCGACGTTGACTAACCGCCAGGGATTGCTGAAGGCCGGCATGTACGCCGGCATTCGCGTCACGCAGCAACAGCGCGTGGCGGTGCTGACGGTGCCGGAAACGGCGCTGACCTATACGGCGTACGGCGATACCGTGTTCGTCGCGCAGCAGGGTGAGAAGGGCATGGTGGTCAAGCGCGTCTCGGTCACCGTGGGCGAACGCAATGACGGGCGCGTCGAGATCGTCAGCGGCCTGCAGGAAGGCGAGCGGGTGGTGACCTCGGGCCAGCTCAAACTGAGTGACGGCATGGCGGCCGAGCCGGTGGCGCAGGATACCCTGAGCGCCGCCCAGGCCGGTTCCTGAGGAGAGACCGATGACATTTACCGATCTGTTCGTGCGCCGACCGGTGCTGGCGCTGGTGGTCAGCACGCTGATCCTGCTGTTCGGCGCGCTGGCGCTCAGCCAATTGCCGATTCGCCAATACCCGCTGCTGGAAAATTCGACCATCACCATCAGCACCGACTATCCCGGCGCCTCGTCCGAGCTGATGCAGGGCTTCGTCACGCAGCCGATCGCCCAGGCGGTGTCGTCCGTCGAAGGCGTTGACTACCTTTCTTCCTCGTCGGTGCAGGGGCGTAGCGTGGTGACGGTGCGCATGGCGCTGAACCGCGATTCCACCCAGGCGTTGACCGAGGTGATGGCCAAGGTCAATCAGGTGCGTTACAAGTTGCCGGAGCAGGCATACGATCCGGTGATTGAGCGTTCCGCCGGTGAAGCCACCGCCGTGGCCTATGTCGGTTTCTCCAGTAAAACGCTGTCCACGCCGGCGCTGAGCGAATACCTGACGCGGGTGGTGGAGCCGATGTTCACCACCATCGACGGCGTCGCCAAGGTTGAAGTGTTCGGCGGGCAAAAAATGGCGATGCGCCTGTGGCTGGACAGCGATCGGCTGGCGGGCCGCGGCCTGACCGCCGCCGACGTGGCCGACGCGGTGCGGCGCAACAACTATCAGGCGGCGCCGGGCAAGGTGAAAGGGCAGTATGTGGTCGCCAACGTGCGGGTGAATACCGATCTCACCAGCGTGGAGGAGTTTCGCAATCTGGTGGTGCGCAACGACGGTAACGGCCTGGTGCGCTTGAAAGACGTCGGCACCGTGGAGCTGGGCGCCGCGGCCACGGAGACCAGCGCGCTGATGGATGGCGAACCGGCGGTGTTCCTCGGCGTCTTCCCCACGCCGACCGGTAATCCGCTGGTGATCGTCGACGGCATTCGTCACCTGATGCCGGCGATCGACAAGATGCAGCCGCCGGGCGTGAAGATGGCGCTGGCGTTTGAAACCGCGCGCTTTATTCAGGCCTCGATCGATGAAGTGGTGCATACCCTGCTGGAAGCGCTGGCGATCGTAGTGGCGGTGATCTACCTGTGTCTGGGATCGCTGCGCACCGTGTTGATCCCGGTGGTGACCATTCCCTTGTCGATTCTCGGTGCCGCCGGGCTGATGCTGGCCTTTGGCTTCAGCGTCAATCTGCTGACGCTGCTGGCGATGGTTCTGGCGATCGGTCTGGTGGTGGACGCCGCCATCGTGGTGGTGGAGAACGTGCATCGCCATATCGAAGAGGGGAAAACGCCGCTGGCGGCGGCGATGATCGGCGCGCGCGAGGTGGCGGGGCCGGTGATCGCCATGACTCTGACGCTGGCGGCGGTCTATGCGCCGATCGGCCTGATGGGCGGGCTGACCGGTGCACTGTTCCGCGAGTTCGCGCTGACGCTGGCCGGCGCGGTGGTGGTGTCCGGCGTGGTGGCGCTGACGTTGTCGCCGGTGATGAGTTCTCTCCTGCTGCCCGCCAAACAGAGCGAAGGGCGCGTGGCGCGCGCCGCCGAGTGGTTCTTCGGCGGCCTGACGCGGCGCTATGCCCGCGCGCTGGATTTCTCGCTGCATCACCGTTGGCTGACCGGAGCGCTGGCGCTGCTGGTGATGATCAGCCTGCCGCTGCTGTATCTGATGCCGCAGCGCGAGCTGGCGCCGACCGAGGATCAGGCCATCGTACTGACCGCCATCAAGGCGCCGCAGCACGCTAACCTGAACTATGTCGAACGCTTCGCCTATAAGCTGGATGAGGTCTACAACCGCATGCCGGAAACCGAAAGCCGTTGGATCATCAACGGCAGCGACGGCACGGCGTCCGGCATCGGCGGCATCAACCTGACGCTATGGCAGGCGCGCCAGCGCTCGGCGTCGGCGGTGCAGGCCGATCTGCAACGGGCGGTGAACGATGTCGAAGGCACCAGCATTTTCGCCTTCCAGCTGCCCGCTTTACCGGGCTCCACCGGTGGGCTGCCGGTGCAGATGGTGTTGCGCACGCCGCAGGACTACCCGCAGCTGTACCGCACCCTGGAAGAGGTCAAGCAGAACGCCAGAAACAGCGGCCTGTTTATGGTGGTAGACAGCGATTTGGACTACAACAATCCGCTGGCGGAGGTGCACATCGACCGCGCCAAGGCCAACAGCCTGGGGATCCGCATGAGCGACATCGGCGAATCGCTGGCGGTGCTGGTGGGCGAGAACTACCTCAACCGCTTCGGCATGGACGGGCGCGCCTATGACGTGATCCCGCAGAGCCTGCGCGAACAGCGGCTGACGCCGCAGGCGCTGGCGCGGCAGTATGTCCGCACGCAGGACAATACGCTGGTGCCGCTCTCCACCGTGGTATCGGTGGCCGTTAAGGTCGAGCCGAACAAGCTGACCCAGTTCAACCAGCAGAACGCGGCCACCCTGCAGGCGATCCCCGCGCCCGGCGTTTCGATGGGCGAAGCGGTAGCGTTCCTCGAACGGCAGGCGAATGCGCTGCCGGCCGAATTCAGCCACGATTGGCAGGGGGATTCGCGCCAGTATACCCAGGAAGGCAGCGCGCTGGCGTTCGCGTTCCTGGCGGCGCTGGTCATCATCTACCTGGTGCTGGCGGCGCAGTACGAGAGCCTGAAGGATCCGCTGATCATTCTGATCACCGTGCCGCTGTCGATCTGCGGCGCCTTGCTGCCGTTGGCGCTGGGCTATGCGACGATGAATATCTATACCCAGGTCGGGCTGGTGACCCTGATCGGGCTTATCAGCAAGCACGGCATTTTGATGGTGGAGTTCGCCAACGAGCTGCAGATGCATCAGAGGCTGGCGCGGCGCGCCGCGATTTTGCAGGCGGCGCAAATTCGTCTGCGGCCGGTGCTGATGACCACCGGGGCGATGGTGTTCGGCCTGATCCCGCTACTGTTCGCCAGCGGCGCCGGCGCCGCCAGCCGCTTCGGTCTGGGCTTGGTGATCGTATCCGGCATGCTGGTGGGCACGCTGTTTACCCTGTTCGTGTTGCCGACGGTGTATACGTTGCTGGCGCGCGACCACGCGGTAGCCTCACCTCGTCAGCGCGAGTTGGCCGCTGCGCAAAAGGCGCTGACGGAGTAAGCCGCCGGCGCCCGCGTGAAAAATAAACCCGCCTCGGCGGGTTTTTTCGTCAGTTTTTGCAGCCCATCAACTCCGGCAGCACGCCGGGTTTGCTCTTCAGCGAAGCCTGCACGTCGTCCGGCAGGCCGGCCCAGATGATCAGACCGGTGCGTTTCTCAATTTCGTCGACCGTCACGCGGAATTGGCAGAAATCGGCGCCCTTCGGCGTGTTCTGGTCGAACAGGAAGGCGGCGTAGTGGTTTACCGCCGGGCTGTTGTTGATAAAAATCACCTTCCAGTAGGCGCTGGGGATGGTGTGCGCTTTCTGGGTGCCCGGCAGTTTGCCCATATCGCGCTCATACAGCGGCCCGGTCACGGTATAGACCGAAGAGATGTCGGCGCGATCGATCAGCTTGCGTTCCTGGTCTTCCAGCCGCGCCCAGGCGCCCTGGTTCAGATCGGACTTTTGCGGCGTGATGTTGGACAGATAGTTCAGCGATTCCCAGTCGGAAACGCCTGCCAGCGAAGCCAGCGGCGCCTGATGGCCGCGATCTACCTTCAGCGCCGCGTTGGCGCCGGTGTAATCGGCGGGCGCCAGGGTATCCGCCGGATTGAGTGCCGGATCGGTTTTCCAGTTGCGCGTCTTGCCGCTGGCCGGCGTGTCTTTGGTGATGTGATAGGCCACCCAGTTGGCGAACTTGGTGGTGCTGTTGTTATTCAACGTATAAGCATGACGCACGATCGACACGTTGCTGCTGCCGCCGGTCGGGCAGCCGACCGCGCAGTTGTCGATGGATTCGAGCGTGTCGGCCGACGCCTGTGCGGCGAACAGTAGGGCGACCAGGGCCAACATCTTGTTGTTAAAGCGCATATTCATATCCTCAATAAGTTAAAATGTACTGTATATATTTACAGTGAATTAAACTTATCGCAGTGAAACGAATACAACAATGCAACATATGTGTGTTGTGAATGTGTCAGCGATAACCGAGCGAAACGGTGGCTTCATGCCGGGTTTATCCGCTTAAAAACGCCAAAACGCGCGTGAACAAAGGATCAGCATCGGGTAGATCTCGAGGCGGCCAAGCAGCATGGCGGCGCACATCAGCCATTTCGCCGCGTCGTTCAACGTGCCGAAGCCGGCGGCGGTTTCTCCATATCCCAGCCCCATATTGTTGATGCAGGCGGCGACGGTGGCGAAAGCGGTGACCAGATCATAGCCCATCAGATTCAGCAGCCAGATAAACAGGCAGGTGAACAGCACGTAGAGGAAGAAAAAGCTCCAAACCGAGCGCAGCATCCGATCCTGGATCGGCGCATTGCCGACCTTGATGGTGTACAAGGCGTTAGGATGCACCAGCTGGTTGATCTCGAGCCGGCTTTGCTTGTACATGATCAGAAAACGCAGCGCTTTAATGCCGCCGCAGGTGGATCCGACGCAGCCGCCGAAAAAGCTCGCCGCCAGCAGCAGCATGATGGTGTGGGACGGAATTTTGGTGTAATCGGCGATGGCCAGACCGTTATCGGTCATCATCGAACTGGTGAGGAAAAAACCGTGCACGAAGGCGTCCTTGACCCCGTACATGCCCGAACGATACAGCTCGACGCACACGATAGCCACGACGATGGCCAGCACCAACAGGAAAAAGCGCAGCTCGGGGTTCCGGTACAGCGGTTTCAGGCTGCGGCGGCCGACGGCGACGAAATAGAGCGTGAAGTTCACCGCCGCCAGAACAGAGAAAATGCCGCCGACCATTTCCACCGCCGAACTGTCATAGTACCCCAGGCTTTCGTTGCGGGTGGAAAATCCGCCGAGCGAGACGGTAGAGATGCCGTGACACAAGGCATCGAACCACGGCATGCCCGCCAGGCGGAAGGCGACGGTGCAGGCCAGCCCCAGGCCAAGGTAGATCAGCCACAGGTTTTTCGAGGTGTCGGCCAGCCGCGGCGTCAGGCGCTCCTCTTTGAATGGGCCGGGCATTTCCGATTGATAAAGTTTGGCGCCGCCGATGCCCAGCAGCGGCAGCACGGCCACCGCCAACACGATAACCCCCAGACCGCCGATAAAATTGAGCTGAGAGCGATAGTAGAGGAATGATTTGGGGACGTTGGAGACGTCGTTCAGCACCGAAGCGCCGGTCGTGGTGATGCCGGAGACGCCCTCGAACATCGCGTCCACCAGGCGGACGTTCAGCGTGTCATCCAGCCACAGCGGCAGGGCGCTGATTGCGGAAAACAACAGCCAAAACATGACGATGATCAGGAAACCGTCCTGGGTGCGCAGCTGCACTTTCGACTGCCGGGTGCTGAACCAGCCCAATCCGCCTAGCGTGGCGGCGAGCACCAGGGTATAGAAAAACGAGAAGGCGCTTTTTTCTTTATACAGCAGGCCCATCAACAGGGGCGGGATCATTGAAAGGCTGTAAAGGAGGACTAAAAAGCTGCAAAGATGAATAACGACCAGGATTTGTTTGGTTTTGACCATGCTGTTGCTCGGAGTGCCCGCCGACGATGCGTCAATTTATTGAAGTGTATCAAGCATAAAGCAGGCGATATAAAAATAACGTAAAAATTCATATCGCCGAATAAGCATGGCGTGGAGGGGGAGAACGCTATTCCAGCAGATCGTTGACCGTGCGGCGCACATAGTGCGTCATTTGCGCCAGATCGTCCGGCGACACCGGGCCGCCGCCGGCGCGCACCACCTGCTGTTCGATCTGGGCGATCTCCTGCTCGACCTTGTTGGCGATCTGCACTTTGACTATCTTGTCTACCGAAGACAGCAGCACCTTCAATACCACTTTCAACGCGATGTTTTCGCAGAACGAGTCGTAATGATGAACCGGCGGCGGCGGGGCCGGAGCCGGCTCGGGCGCGCGCGGAGCCAGAGCTTTGAAGCTGTCTACATTTTCAATAATAAGATCCATGTCTCTTATTAGTTCATCAAAATCTTTAGACACTGACTTATTCCCTTCGCTGTGCGCAAAAAACAGAACGCCCGTCCTCAGGCTGAAAGCCGATGAGCGACGGGCAGAACGAATTCGGGCCTGGCCTTCAGACGCTGAATGGCCGGGGGAGGGGCATTCTAACCTTGCGGCGGGTCGGCAACAAGATGGGGCCGTGCGAATGCGCGGCCCTTTGAATCAAGGGTGCGGGAGGGCGCTTAACTTTTCAGCTTGGCGGTGATTTTCGCCACGTGCTCGCCCTGATAGCGGGCGATGGTCAGCTCTTCGTTGCTCGGCTGCCGCGAACCGTCGGCGCCGGCGATGGTGGTGGCGCCGTATGGGGTGCCACCGCGCACCTGCGAAACGTCAAACAGCTCCTGCGTCGCATAGCCGATCGGTACGATGATGAAGCCGTGGTGCGCCAGCGTGGTCCAGGTCGAACTGATGGTCTGTTCCTGGCCGCCGCCGGTGCCGGTGGAGGAGAAGACGCTGCCCACCTTGCCGTACAGCGCGCCGGACGCCCACAGGCCGCCGGTCTGATCGAGGAAGGTGCGCATCTGTCCGGCCATATTGCCGAAGCGGGTCGGCGTGCCGAAGATAATGCCGTCATAGTCCGCCAGCTCTTGCGGGGTGGCGACCGGCGCCTGCTGGTGCTGCTTGCCTCCGGCCTTGGCGAAGGCTTCCGGCGTCATGGTTTCCGGCACGCGTTTAATCGTCACGTCCACGTTATCGACCCGATTTGCCCCTTCGGCCACCGCCTGCGCCAGGCGTTCGATGTGGCCGTACATTGAGTAATAAAGCACCAACAGTTTCGTCATGTTCCGTACTCCCTCTCAGATGATTAACAAAAACCCCTGATAAGCATAGAAGCGAATGACGAACTTGGCGTCGCGGCGTTACTTGATGCCGGCGATCGCCAGTAGGGCGCCAAAGGCGATCAGCAGCCCGCCAAAGGTGCGATCGATGCCGCGGCGCAAACGCAAAAAGCGCGCATTGACCCCCGGCGCAGAAAATAGCAGCGCGACGGCGGCAAACCAGAAGATATGGACGGCGGCGATAAAAAGACCATAGCCAATTTGCACGCCGAGCGGGGTGTGCGGAGAAACCACCTGCATGAACAGGCTGACGACGAAGATGGTGGTTTTCGGATTCAGCGCATTGGTTAAAAAACCGGTTTTCAGCGCCGCGAAATCGCTGATGACGGCCGGTGTCGTGGTGGGCGCGGCGTCATGATGCGCCGCGTTGCGCAGCAACGTAAAACCGAGATAGATCAGATAGGCGGCGCCGATGCCTTTAAGCAGGTTAAACAGCCAGGGCGACTGTTGAATCAACACGCCGACGCCAATCAGCGTATAGCTGACATGGATCAGCACGCCGGCGCCGATGCCGCAGGCGGTCAAGACGCCGGCGCGGCGCGAAAGCAATAGGCTGTTGCGCGAGACCATGGCGAAATCCGGCCCCGGGCTGATTACAGCGAGTAAAGTAATGGTGACGACAGCGATGAGTTCAGTCATAGTTATCCTTGCGATGTTTCTCGATAGAGTGACTGATTTATAAGAGTAATTTCCCTCGGTGACAAACGATGAATAGTGACGATATCGGTGAGAAAAACTCACGCAAAACCCGTAGGCCGCTGCCGCTGGGCGGTCTGCGCTGTTTTGAAGCCGCCGCGCGGCTGGAAAGTTTCACGCAGGCGGCACAGGGGCTGAATTTGACGCATGGCGCGGTCAGCCGGGCGGTGCGGGCGCTGGAAGAGGAGCTGGGCGTGGCGCTGTTTGAGCGCCGCCATCGGCGGGTTCTGCTCACGGCGGCGGGGCGCAAGCTGTTTCAGGCGACGCAGCAGGCATTCGGCATTTTGGATGCTACGGCGCTGGAGCTGCGCCAGCAGGCATTCAATGCGCCGTTGGTGTTGTCCTGTGAGCCGACCTTATTGATGCGTTGGCTGATCCCGCGCCTGCCGGCTTTTCAGCAGGCGCACCCGGATATCAACTTACAGCTGGTGGCCGGCGGCGGGCCGTTTTCGTTCCATGACGGCATTACGGCGGCGATCAGGCGCAATGACTTTGATTGGGGAAAGCAGGTGCATAGCCTGGCGCTGTTTGATGAGAAAGTCGGGCCGGTGTGCCAACCCGAAGCGCTGACGAGGCTGACGGCCAGCGTGGACGGCAGGCAGAACCTGCGGCCCGACGCCAAGTTGCTGCATGCCGCCACCCGGCCGGATGCCTGGCGGCACTGGGCGCAGCGGCAGCGGGTGACGTTGGCGGGGCATCCGGAGCAGCGTTTCGATCATTTCTATTTCAGCCTGCAGGCGGCGGTAGCCGGTCTTGGCATCGCTATCGGCCCGTGGCTGCAGGTGCGAGACGATCTGGCCGCCGGTTTGCTGAGCGCGCCGTTCGGTTTCACGCCCGACGGCAGCGGCTATTACCTGTTGTCGCCGCAGCCGATCGTGCCGGGCAGTGCGCTGGCCCGGCTGGCGGAGTGGCTGACGTTTACGGCAGGCGCCTGAGTTTTTGCGCCAGCCGCTGTTCCTGCCAGCGGCTGAAGGCATTGCGCAGCAGCAGGGTGCGCACCGCCCGCATAACCAGCGCGAGGCTCATGCCGCCGATCGCCCACAGCGACCAGAGGTATTGCGGGTGAGTCAACTCGTTGATGGCGAACAGCAGCGCGCCAATCACGGCGAAACGCACCGCCATGCTCAGCAGTTTGCCTTCTGCCGCGACCTGGCGACGAATGCGCTGCTGTTCATCTACCTCACTCGGCGTTTCCGCCTGCGGCGGTGAGGTGAGATCGCTGACCTGCACCCCCAGCGCGGCGGCGATCGCGGTCAAGGTTTCCAGGCTGGCCTGTTCGCCGTTTTCAATCCGCTGTACGGTGCGGGTGCTGAGACCGGCAATGGTCGCCAGCTGCTCCTGCGACCAGCCTTTTTCCAGACGTAATGGCCTGATGCGGTACTTTTGCATGATGCACTCCCGAGTTCACTGTCACTGTCATCCAGTGTAGGGCGTGCGGGGTGACGGCGCCACGACAGCGGCACGACAGCGGCACGACATCCACCGCCGGCGCGGGCTGGCGAGCAGTCAGAAGGCGACGTTGCGGATAAAGCGCAGGGGCAGGTCGCCGAGATTGGCGTAAGCGTAGCGTTGATCGCTGTTGAAGGTTTGCGCGGCGCCGGCGGAAAGGGTCAGCGTGCCTTGTTCCAGCTCCAGCGTCAGGGTGCCGGCAATCACATAGATCATCTCGCTCCAGCCTTCGGCGTCCGGCGCCGAGTCATAGCGCTCACCCGGCATCAGCGTCCATTCCCACAGCTCGGCCCGTTGGCGCGCCGGCACGCTGGCGGCGAACAGCGCCTGGCTGCCGGACTGCGCGCCTTGCCAGGCCAGTTCCCCTACCAGATGGCTGCCGCGCGCTTCCGGTGCCTGGATCAGATCGGTAAAGGAAATCGCCAGGGCGGCGGCGATCTTGTCGAGCACTGCCAGGCTGACGTTGCGATCGCCGGCCTCGATGCCCGCCAGCATGCGGCGGCTGACGCCGGAAAGCTCGGCCAGCGCCACTTGGCTCAGGCCCGCCTGTTGGCGGTAGCCGCGCAGATTGCTGCTCAGATACTGCAGCACTTTGGGAGGATCGGTTTTCGCGTTATGCGCCGTATTGCTCATCGCCGGACTTTATCTCATACTGGCAGGAACTGTGCATTATATTGCACTCAGCAGGAAGGGCAAGCCGGTGTCAGCAGCAAAAAAATCCTTTATTTCCGCCGTGGTTCCGCAAATCAGGTTGCCGGAAGCGGTGTTGATTTTCATCACCATGATCTGGGGCGGCACCTTTTTGGCGGTGCATCACGCGATGCAGGTCAGCGGGCCGTTCTTTTTCGTCGGTCTGCGTTTCGCCACCGCCACGCTGGCGCTGACGCTGTTTTCGCTGCGCGTGCTGCGCGGCCTGACGCTGTATGAACTGAAGGCGGGCGGGCTGATCGGGCTGGCGATCATGTTTGGCTACAGCATGCAAACCGTCGGCCTGCAGACCATTACCAGCAGCCAGTCGGCGTTCATCACCGCCATGTATGTGCCGATCGTACCGCTGCTGCAATGGCTGGTGCTGGGGCGGTTCCCCGGCATCATGTCGTGGATCGGCATTCTGCTGGCCTTTACCGGGCTGATGCTGCTGGCAGCGCCGAGCAGCACCGACATGACGCTGAGCCTCGGCGAAATTCTGACGCTGGCCGGCACCCTTGGCATGGCGGCGGAGATCATCCTGATCGGCGCCTTCGCCGGCAAGGTGAATATCCGCCGGGTGACCATCGTACAGCTGGCGACCGCCTCGTTGACCTCATTCTTGATGATGGCGCCGACCGGTGAATCGCCACCGCCGTATTCGGATTACCTGCTGTACAGCGCCATTGGGCTGGGGCTGGCCAGCGCGTTGATTCAACTGACCATGAACTGGGCGCAGCGCAGCGTTTCGCCGACGCGGGCCACGGTGATTTACGCCGGCGAACCGGTCTGGGCGGGCATCGTCGGGCGGTTGGCCGGGGAGCGTTTGCCGGGCGTGGCGTTATTGGGCGGCGCGTTGATCGTGATCGGGGTGGTGGTCAGCGAGCTGCGCGTGCGGCGCAAGGGGAAAGCGGCGGTGGCGACGGAAGCGGACTAGCGCAGAGGCGTAAAAAGAAAGGGGCGGAGAGATGTATGAACCGGTCACATGGGTAACAGGTTATAACGGTACGGTAAACAGCCTATGGCGGTTTACCGTGCCCTGGAATGAGACTGTTACCATGCAACGTTTACAGTTTGTCACGGCCTGTTTGGAAGGTGAGCTTCCGATTGCAGAAGTATGTGGGGTTTGAGAGCCAATGGAACGAAAACGTACGCTAAGAAGATAATTCGTTGTTTGTATTAAAATTTAACGTTCTAAGTTCCCCCTTTAAAATATCCTCCGGGAGCGTGAACGTATAATGCTCCAGCATATTGATATGCTCATGCATCAGTGGGGATAACCGGGCGATATCTTCATTCCCGGCTTCTGCTCCATTTTATGTCCAACAATCCATTAAACGCCCACTCACCGCAACGCTGGTGTTTAGCGATTTGTTGACAGCATAATGGGGCTGGACTTCATTCCCCCTTCTTTTTAAGGAAGAAAAACGGTGTTTCGCCAGGAAGCGATCGATAATCAGAGAATGAAATGGCGTGGTCGGGCGCTCCTCCTTCCCGGCATTCCCTTTTGGCTCATAGCAGGGCTCTGCCTGTTTTTTCTCATTGCATTTCTCACCTTCGTGATCGCCGGTACCTATACCCGACGGGTCAATGTGACTGGTGAGGTCAGCACCTATCCGCGTGCCGCCAACGTCTATTCTTCCGTTCAGGGGGTAGTCGTCAAACAATTTGTCACCGAAGGGCAGGTGATCACCGCCGGAGCACCCATTTACCAGATTGACGTCAGCAAAAGCACTCGCAGTGGTGTAGTCAGCGATAACCAGCAGCGGGATATTGATGGCCAGCTGGCACGCATTGCGCAAATCATCAGCCGACTGGAAAGCAGCAAGCAGGCCACGCTCACTATGCTGGAAAAACAGAAGGCGCAATATACCGCCGCGTTCTCGCGCTCAACCGACATTCTTCGGCGTGCTCAGGAAGGGATACACATCATGAAGGAGAACATGGAGAACTACAGGCACTATCAGACCAAGGGACTGATCAACAAGGATCAGCTCACCAATCAGGTGGCCCTGTATTACCAGCAGCAGAACAACCTGCTGGGCCTGTCCGGCCAGAACGAACAGAATGCGTTGCAGATCACCGCGCTGGAAAGCCAGATCCATACCCAGGCCGCCAACTTCGACAACCAGATCTACCAGATGGAGCTGCAGCGCTACGAGCTGCAGAAAGAGCGGCTCAACATCGATGCCGGTGGAGCGATCGTCGTTCGTGCGCTGGCCGATGGCCGTATCGATTCGCTGAGCGTCACGGTTGGCCAAATGGTCAACGTCGGCGACAGCCTGCTGCAGGTGATCCCCCACGACATCGATCACTACGCCCTCGTGCTGTGGGTACCTAACGATGCCATTCCTTACATTGCTGCCGGTGACAAGGTCAATGTACGTTATGACGCCTTTCCGGCGGAAAAATTCGGCCAGTTTGCCGGTACGGTGTCCGTCATCTCCAAAGCCCCGGCCTCACCGCAGGAAATGCTGACCTATCAGGGGGCCCCAAAAGCGGCGCTGACCGCCGCTGTGCCCTACTACAAGGTGATTGTCATTCCGGAAAAACAGGCCATTGCCTATGACGGTAAACGTCTGAGCCTGGAAAACGGCATGAAAGCGCAAAGCACCCTGTTTCTGGAAAAAAGGAAGATTTATCAATGGATGTTGTCACCGTTCTACGACATGAAACACAGCGCGACGGGGCCGGTCAATGAGTAAGCCTGCATTCAAACAACGGGTCAGCCAGCTGGATCTGCGGCTACGTCACCGGGTTCCGATGGTGCACCAGACCGAGTCGTCGGAATGCGGGCTGGCCTGCCTGGCGATGATATGCGGTTACTACGGAAAAAACATCGACCTGATCGCGCTGCGCCGGCAGTTCAACCTGTCAACGCGCGGTGCCACATTGGTTGGATTGACCGGTATCGCCGAGCAACTGGGGTTGAACACCCGTCCTCTGTCTCTGGATCTGGACGAACTCAACGCGCTGAAACTGCCCTGCATTTTGCACTGGGAATTCAACCATTTCGTGGTGCTGGTCAGCGTCAAGGGCCACCGCGTAGTGCTGCATGATCCGGCGCGCGGGCGCCGGGCCATCAGCCTGACGGAACTGTCGCACAGTTTCACCGGCGTAGCGCTTGAGGCCTGGCCCGGCACCGCCTTCACCGCCGACAGCATTCGCCACCGCATTCACCTGCGTACGCTAATTGGCAGCGTGCATGGCCTCAAGGGGGCGCTCGGCAAAATCTTTTGCCTGTCTCTGGTATTCGAAACCATCAACCTGGTGATGCCCATCGGCACGCAGCTGGTGATGGATCACGCTATTCCTGCCGGGGATCGCGGGTTACTGACGCTCATCTGCCTTGGGCTGATGCTGTTCATCCTGCTGCGGGCCGCCATTGGTATGGTGCGCGCCTGGTCCGGACTGGTCATGTCGACGCTCATCAATGTGCAGTGGCAGTCCGGTCTGTTTACCCACCTGTTGCGCCTGCCGCTCGGCTACTTTGAACGGCGTAAGCTGGGTGACATTCAGTCACGCTTCGGTTCGCTGGATACGCTGCGCAGCACTTTCACCACCAGTATCGTCGGCGCCATCATGGACGGCATCATGGTGATCGGTGTGTTGGTGATGATGGTGCTGTATGGCGGCTGGCTGACCTGGGTAGTGCTCACTTTCACCGCGCTCTATGTGTTGATGCGCCTGCTGACTTACGGCTATTATCGCCAGCTGTCCGAAGAAGCGTTGGTGAGAAATGCCCGCGCCGGTTCATATTTTATGGAGACGCTGTACGGTATCGCTACCGTCAAAATGCAGGGCATGGCGGAACGCCGCATCGCTCACTGGCTCAACCTTGAAATCGACACCATCAATACCGGTATCCGGATCACCCGAATGGACATGCTGTTTGGTGGGATCAACACCTTCGTGGCGGCCTGTGACCAGGTTGTCATTCTGTGGCTGGGGGCCAGTCTGGTGATCGACAATCAGATGACCCTCGGCATGTTCGTGGCGTTCGGTGCCTTTCGGGGACAGTTTTCCGATCGTATCGGGTCCCTGACGGCGTTTCTGCTGCAGCTGCGCATGATGAGCCTGCATAACGAACGTATTGCCGATATTGCCCTGCACCCACGGGAAGATCGCAAGCCCGACCTTCCATATATCTCGGGAATGCAACCGATGGGGTTGTCCACCCATGCCCTGAGCTACCGGTACGACAGCCAGTCACCGGCGGTCTTTGATGCCTTGGACATCAACGTTGCACCGGGGGAAAGTGTGGCCATCGTGGGCCCGTCCGGGGCAGGCAAGAGCACGCTGATGAAGGTGCTGTGCGGGCTGTTTCCCCCGGATTCAGGGCGGGTTGAGGTGAACGGCGTCGATATTCGGCAGCTCGGCATCAACAACTACCACAAGATGATCGCCTGCGTGATGCAGGACGACAAGCTGTTCTCCGGCTCAATCCGGGAAAATATTTGCGGGTTCGTGGACGAGGTAGATGACGCCTGGATGGAAATCTGTGCCCGTGCCAGCTATCTGCATGAAGTGATTATGCGCATGCCGATGGGGTATGAAACCCTGATCGGCGAACTGGGGGAAGGATTATCCGGCGGGCAGAAGCAACGCCTGTTTATTGCCCGGGCCATTTACAAGAAGCCGGCGATTTTGTTCCTGGACGAGGCGACCAGTGCGCTGGACAAGGACAGTGAAGCGAAGGTGAATCAGGCGATTAAGGCACTCAGCATTACACGGGTGATTATTGCCCACCGCGAAACGACAATCGCGTCAGCAGATCGGGTTATTTACCTTGGGCTAAAGGAAAGTTAGATGAATAACAGAACGGGAATGAGTATAAAACGCGGGTTTGCTTGTTTTGCGTTGTTTATTCTTTTGGTTGGGATAACATTTTACCCAATTGTTGTTCCTGATAAGGTTGCACTCGAACAATCAGGGCTATTACTAATTGTTTTATATGTTCTTGAGTTCTCATTTATTGTTCCCTTATATTTCATTTTCTTCAGAAAATGGGACGACATGGGGCGGGGATGTTTTAGTGTTAGGCAATTTTTAATATTTCTACTCCTCATTCTACTTGCTCAAACTGCGGTTGCTTACATTCTGGATATCAGGGAAGCAGAACACTGGGTGATGGAGCAGGAAACCGGAAAAGGAAGCTTATTTTGGCTTAATTTTTTCATGTTAGTTTTAATCGTTCCGGTTTATGAAGAATTGGCGTTCAGAGGGGGGTTGCTAACAGCTTTACTGGTTTTTTTTCGTGGTAATATTTACATCGCATCTCTAGTAACTTCGTTCTTATTTGCTGTGTTACACACTCAATACACGGATGTCAGAACGTTAATTATTTTGTTTCTAATTTCTATCATCCTGATTACATCCAGAATAATATCCAGAGGGATAGTAATGCCAATTGCACTGCATATGGCAATGAATTGCGTTATATTGAGTGCAGGTATTTATACAATATAGTGGACGGATGTCGAAATATATTGCCGAGCTAACTTCTTCATCTATAAATCGACTATATGTATATGACTCATAGATGAAGCTATTTGTCTACTTTTACTTTGAGGATGTTTTTTTTCCACCATTGGCTACTAAATACAGAAATAAATATTACAGTCACCAGTGATAAAATACTAGACTTCACTATGTTGATAGTGACCTCCACACCAAAAAAAACATTTCCTAAAAAGAAAATAACAAAGAAAAAAATAAACCGCTTAAACTGATTTAACATTATTTGGCCTATGAATCTAAAAAAGAGGTTCAAAAGAACCTCTTTTGTATATTTACCAATGGCATTGTCCGTTAACACTATTCTTGTTACTATCTCCACCAAACGCACCGCCGCCATTACCATTATTACCATATTTATCTACAGCGCTCATCGCCGAATCATAGCTCTGACCAGCAGCAACGGTACCAACTAAGCCACCGACAAGTCCCCCGACAGGCCCACCGGCTAAGATTCCAATTGCAGTGCCTGCGGCCCCGCCTGCATATGTAGCTGCATCACGACCTGAATTTCGAGCGCTATCGTTCCGGCCACCATTATCAGCACGGTCACCGCCATTGTTACCCCTACCACCAGAAACAAAGTTTAACATTGAAGAATCAATGATTTTCATAAACAACTACTTTTGATTATTTGGTTAACCTTGTGTAATCTTTTGTAAAGCCATTTACTAGTATCTCTTTTTTCAATAAGAGTCAAGTTTGGATTGGAGGGTGTATAATAATTATATACTTTTTGTTTATATTAAGTTTAAGCTAAGGATACTCAATGAATAAAGCATCATGGATCAAAGCTTGGTTTTCTGGGGCTACGGTTTACACATGCCTCGATCTCAGTAAGCATGTGGGGGACGAGTTCCTTTGTGGCGCAAGATGGCCACAGCTGGTAGGTATTGTACTCATATTTATCATTTGCTTCGGCGCACGCTTTAAGTTGAAGGAGCTGAGTTAGGGAAAAGTAAAGATTTTGACAGCTCCCGCTTGCAACGCTGGGTACCAACCTTAAATTGTTATGATAAAGCTGGCGCTATCACGAGGTCTTCATATCTTCCAGAATTTTATAAATAGTGGAACGGGCAATGTTGAGCTGCCGAGCAATTTCCATTGCCCCGAGCCCCTCTGGTGAAGGGCTCGCACAATGCTCCTGTCGACAGTGCGCTTACGCCCAAATTGGATGTCTTTGAGCTTTGCTTCCTGCCTCCCCTCATTCGTGCGCTCCAGGATCCTTCTTCGTTCAGCCTGTGCCACAGCGGAGAGGATAGTGACCACCATTTTTCCCATGTTACCGTCAGTACAGCTCCCATCGTCAATAAACCGAATTGCGCCCCCCTGAGAATCGAATTCTTTTATCAACGATGCTGAGCTGAGGGAGACCATATTCAGCAGCATACCGAAAAGCAGGCTGGCAGAATCCGTCAGCAAGGTAAATGAGCTGGCCCGGTCTCAGAACAACAATTTCCATGACGAAATGGTGGAGCAGTACGGGCGGGTAAAGTGTTTTCTTCCGGCGGTATTGAGCGACCTGCATTTCCAGGCAACGTCAGCCGGAGAACATATGCTGTCCGCCATTCATTATCTGACCGAACTGAACGGCTCGAAAAAGCGCATCCTGGACGATGCGCCTGAACATATTATTACCGGCCCCTGGAAACGCCTGGTGTACGATGCGAAGGGGCGGATACAACGTGCCGGTTACTCGCTTCGCCTGCTGGAGCGTCTTCAGGATGCACTGCGTCGACGGGACATTTGGCTCGAAAACAGCGATCGCTGGGGAAACCCCCGTGAGAAGCTGTCGCAGGGAGAAGAATGGCAGGCGCAGCGGGTCCCCGTCTGCCCAGCGCTGGGACATCCCACCGATGGACATAGAGACGTGCAACAGTTGGCGGTCCAGCTGGGTGAAACCTTTTTGTCTGAAGCCCTGCGGTATGAGCGAGTCTGGTGGAGGGCGCTGGATGAGGGGGGGGGACGACAAGGGTTCGGCGAACTGATACTGGCCCGGTACGACAAACGAAATCATCGTATAATCCGGGCCGATTAAGTCAAAAAGTGTCACCTATGTGACCGGTCAGGTCTGTAACCTATGTGACCGATTCATACAGATATCCGCCCCTTTTTACATCAAGCATTTTTCTTCTTGCGCAGGAACACGTAAGACAGGCCGAGCACGATGAACCACAGCGGGGTGACGATCAGCGCCTGGCGGGTGTCTTCGCGCAGCGACAGCAGCACCAGCACGAACACGAAGAACGCCATGCACACCCAGCACATCAGTTTGCCGGCAGGCATTTTGTAGATCGATTTCTGGTGCAGCGCCGGGCGCTGTTTACGGTAGACCAGGTACGAACACAGGATGATGGTCCAGACGAACATGAACAGAATCGCCGACACGGTGGTCACCAGGGTGAAGACCGTCATCACGTTCGGGATCAGGTAAATCAGCACCACCCCGCCCAGCAGGCAGATGCAGGAGAAGGTGAGGCCATTGGCCGGCACCGCGCGCTTGGACAGGTTGGCGAACGACTTCGGCGCATCGCCTTCCTGCGCCAGCCCGAACAGCATGCGACTGGTAGAGAACACCCCGCTGTTGGCGGAGGAGGCGGCGGAGGTCAGCACCACGAAGTTGATTACGCTGGCCGCGGCCGGCAGGCCGATCAGCACGAACAGTTCAACGAACGGGCTCTTGTCAGGCACCACGGAGTTCCATGGTGTCACCGACATGATAACGATCAGGGCGAACACGTAGAACATGATGATGCGGATCGGAATCGAGTTGATGGCGCGCGGCAGCGACTTCTCAGGATCCTTGGTTTCCGCGGCGGTGGTGCCCACCAGCTCAATGCCGACGAAGGCGAATACGGCGATCTGGAAGCCGGCGAAGAAGCCGCTGATGCCTTTAGGGAACATGCCGCCGTCATTCCACAGATGGGTGAATGAGGCCACGGTACCGGTCGGCGACTGGAACTGCATGGCGATCATCACCAGCCCGGCGACGATCAGCCCGACGATGGCGACGATTTTGATCATCGCAAACCAAAACTCCATTTCGCCGAACATCTTCACCGTCGCCAGATTAAGGCCGAGCAGCAACAGCACGCACAGCAGTGAAGCGATCCACTGGGAGAGTCCCGGGAACCAGAACTGGGCGTAGGCGGTGATCGCCACGACGTCGGCGATGCCGGTCACCACCCAACAGAACCAGTAGGTCCAGCCGGTGAAGAAACCGGCCCACGGGCCGAGCAGGTCCGCGGCGAAATCGCTGAAGGATTTGTACTCCAGGTTGGACAGCAGCAGCTCGCCCATGGCGCGCATCACGAAGAACAGCATAAAGCCGATGATCATGTACACGAAGATGATCGAGGGGCCGGCCAGGCTGATGGTTTTACCGGAACCCATAAATAGGCCGGTGCCGATGGCGCCGCCGATGGCGATCAGTTGAATATGTCGGTTAGTGAGGTTTCGCCGTAGATGATCTTCTGAGGCGGGCGTCGCGTCAGTCGCTATTTTAGAGTGATCTACCATCTGATGATGTCCTGTTTTACCTGTCATTAGTGAAATCGCGAGCTCTGAAGTGGCTCTTTTTTATACATTTATCCGGTTGGTCCGGCTTTAGTAAGGTAGTGCAATAACGCCACCTTTGTGCAACATGTTTACAACATTTATACGCGGGATAAAAGTCGATCAATCTTTACACGGAGGAGGCAAATCGGACGTTCAGGGAGCGGAAGATTACTCTTCAAAAGAGGGGATTAACAGACCTTATGCGGCTTATCTCGTTGATTAAACAAAGGGTTGTAAATTTCGCATGAGAAAAAGTAATGCGTGTAAGCGTTTGACAGCGCCTCCGACGAGGAGGACAATTTACCTCGTTGGGTCGTTAGCTCAGTCGGTAGAGCAGTTGACTCTTAATCAATTGGTCACAGGTTCGAACCCTGTACGACCCACCAACCAAATCAGCGTGTTACGCTCAGACTTTTCTTCGTTTCTTCCCGCATTGCGCCGTTTTAAGCGCGCATTCTGCAAAAAAATTCGCATTTTTCGACTGATGTTCAGAAAGGTGATCTGGCGCAAACTGCAATGTTGCACCGGACTTTATACGGCAAGGAAGGCTGTGCGCTGGCGCAACGTCGGCGTAGGGGCGGGCCATTTGCCCAAGAATCTTTCAGGTCAGGAAACGGGGAATAAATGCGCAGCCGACATCAAAAGCAGCGCCCAGACGGCGGCCGAGAGCGCGGCGGTGGCATAGACGCGCCGCGCCGGCAGTTGCAACATGCCGGCCATCAGCGGCACGGTGTAACGCATCACCGCCAGAAAACGCGAGGCGAACAGCAGCGGTAGCCCGCGTTTTTGCAAGGCGCTTTGCGCTTTACGCAGCGGAGCGTGAAAGCGCACCGGCAGCCGGCGGCCAAGATCTCGGCGGCATAGCAGCGCGCCGCAGTGGAACGACAGGATCGATCCCAACGCGGCGCCGAGGGCGATGGCCGCCCAAACCGCGCCGATGGGCAGCGCATGCTTGCCCGCCACGATGCCCATCAGCAACGTGACCGAGGCGGGCGGCAAGACGGAAGACACTACGATCACGGATTTACCCAGCGCAAACAGGAAAATCAGCAGCAGCAACATCTCCGGTTCCGGGCTGTACTTGGCGATAATGTGCGTCAATTCATCCATTTAACACCTGCGGGTGAGGAGGCTGAGTGTCAGTGTCACATCCACAGGTTCAATAATGGCTAAATAACGCGCCGCTATCCGGCAATCTCTGCATCTGGTTTGCTCACGTCGGCACGCCGATGTTTGAGCGCCCATAATAGTGCGGCGCACAGCAGTGAAAAGGCGGCCAGCACCAGCGGCCCGGCATGCGGGCTGTTGAAGCGCTGTTCCGCCTCGGTGCGGATAAGCGGAGCTAAAAAGCTGAATGCGGCGCCGAGCGTGGTGCAAAAACCGATGCCGGCCGCCAGCGCCGGGCCGGTCAGCACCTGGGCGGGAAACGTCCAGAAAATCGGTTGTACCGCCAGGAAACTTATCGCGCAACAGCTCAGGGCGACGATAGCGAGCAAAGGGCCTGCATAGGACGAGACCACCAAACCCAGCGCTGCCGCTACCATGCAGCCGACGGCGATCGGTAATCGTCTGGCGGTTTTTCTGTCGGCATAGCGCGGCAGGAAATAGACGCCCAGCGCGGAGAATGCCCAGGGAATGGCGGCCACCAGCGAGGCCTTGAAGCCAAGATGGGTGCCCATCAGCGAGGCGACCTGCGACGGCAGGAAAAACATCAGGCCGTATACGCCGATCTGCAGGGTGCCGTAGATCAATGCCAGATGCCAAACTTTGCCGCTGCTCATCGCCGCTTTGACGCTGCTGGTTTCGGTCTGCTGCTGTTCATCGGCCAATTGTGCCACCAGCGCCGTGCGTTCTTCCTCGCTCAGAAAGCGCGCCTGCCGTGGATTATCGTCGAGATAGAAAAAGGCGAAAACGCCGAGGACGACGGCCGGCAACCCTTCCAACACAAACATCCAGAACCAGCCGGGTTTACCCAACACGCCGTGCATCTCCAGCAATGCCCCCGACAGCGGTGAACCAAGCGTCAGCGCCGCCGGCACGCCGAGCACGAAAATGCCAATGACCGAGGCGCGAACCTTATTGGGAAAATAGATCGACGCCAGCAGCAGGATGCCGGGGTAAAAGCCGGCTTCGGCGATCCCCAGCAGAAACCGCAGGACGATAAATTGCTGTTCGTTGGTCACCAGCCCGGTGCAGGCCGATAACGCGCCCCACAGCGCGGTGGTGGCGCTAAGCCAGCGTTTGGCGCCCCAGCGATTCATCAACAGGTTGGCAGGGATGCCGAACAGCGCATAGGCGGCAAAGAATATTCCTGCGCCCAGAGCAAAGGCGGATTGCGACAGTGCGATATCGATGGCCATTGCGTCCTTGGCAAAACCGACATTAACCCTGTCGATAAAGGCGATGAAATACATGGCGAACATCAATGGCACCAGTCTGCGCCAGGTTTTGCGGATGGCGGCATTGAGCGCAGGGGCGGCATAGGTGGCGTGATTCACTGGCGTTAACCTCTCTTCTGAGAATGACAAACGTCGGTCACAAGACCGTCTGGCGCCGTCGCCGATGACATCGGATTTTTTTCGTGCCTTTAAAGGTCTAAAGGACTAATGGTCAGGCCTTTAAAGGCGAAAAAACGCCGCGCAGTGCGTCGGCATATCGCAGCAGACATCACCCTGGTGAATGGTGTGTTGCTTTTTTGTTAATTAAAAGTTCACACAGGGCTGTGGCGTGTTCAAGCGCTTTGATCGAGATCTGTGTGCGCTATCACCGAATTGAGAACTCGGTTAGAGGCCTGGAGAGCGTCGCTTTCCTCTCGAGAAGGAGAAAGATAAGGTGAAGCACGACAAAACGGAACGCAGGAGTGCGACATGCTTAAGGTCATTGCTGAAGATTTTATTCATCCGGAACACATTGAAACCGTCATGCCCTGGTATCGTGAGCTGGTGGAAAAAACCCGACAGGAGCCGCTGTGCATCAGTTATGACCTGTGCATCGATCAGCAGGATCCCGGGCATTTTATTTTTATCGAAAGCTGGCCGGACCGCGCCGCTCTGGATGTGCATTGCCAAACCGAGCATTTCACCCGGCTGGTGCCGCAGATCAATCAGCATCAGCGCAAGCCTTGCACCTTCCTGTTTATGCAGGCATTTCCGGGCCTAAACGACGGCTAGATGAAAAAAGCCCCGCAGGGGGGCGGGGCTAATGGCTTCTCAATGCATGTTATAGTGGTTAATAAATAACCTTTCCGATCGCGTTATGCTTTGAGAATGCTCCTAAACACATTCGCACTATGGATGGTTGTGCGGCATGACCTCGCTGGCGGTTTTGATGGCGCGCAACATGCGGCGGCGTATCAACCCGCTGACCAGGCGAATGGTATACCAGTAGGGAGTAAACCGCCGCCGGCTGGCGTCGTCGGGGCAGAAGATGCGCGTTTCCGTCTCCAGACGGCAACGGCCGTCCGGCAGCGGGCTCACGGCATAGCCCAGCGCCAGTTTGGCGACGCCGGGCTGCGCGAAGGCCAGAAATTCCGGCCCGTCAGCGATCTGTTTCAGGCCGTATTCGGCCTGCCAAAAGCGGCCGATCAGGCCATAGACCAACGCGCCTTCATCTTGCTCGAGCAGGCAAAAGTTATGCAGGCCAAACGGCGGCGGGCTGGGTTTATTGCGTGGCATCAGACGCGCGGGCAATTCGCGCAGCGCTATCATGCTGCGGAAAAAGCGATCGTGCTTGGGATCGTAAGCGGCCACGGCCGCCAGGACCCGGGCCTGCGGCGCGGCGATGGCGATCGCGTGCCGCTCCGAGAACTGGTATTGCCCAAGGTATTTATTCAGCAGCTTCATGTTTTGCAGCTTCCCGCCATTCGCTTTGCAGCAGAGCGAAGCCGAATTCGTCGCCCCATGCGCCTTTGAAAAACACGTTTTGCCGCCAACAGGCTTCACGACGAAAACCTAGCTTGCTGAACAGCGCGGCGGCGCGAAGATTTCGCGCGTCCACCACGGCGGTAATGCGGTGCTTCGCCAGCGGCCCGAACAGCAGGGCGATGGCTGCGCTCAGCGCCTCGCGCGCCTGACCTTGCCGCTGATGAGCGGGATCGAAGGTCACGCCCAGCTCAGCCTGGCGTCCCTCATCGAAAAAATGCACTGCGACATCGCCCAGCAAGGCGCCGTCCTCGCGGCGTTCGACCGCCAGTTGAAACCAGCTGTCGTCGCGGTTGAAGGGGAGCTGCTGCTGCTGTTCGAAGAAGGCCTGGGCGTCCGCCGCGTTGTAGTCGCTCCAGCTCTGGTAGCGCGCCACGTCGGGATGATTGCGGTAAGCGGTAAAATGGGGCAGATCGTCGGCCGTGAACGGGCGCAGGATCAGCCTGGGGGTCAACAGAGGCAAATGGCGCATTGTTTTTCCTTATCAGCGCATTAGGGCAACGGGCAGTGTAGCTTAGCGTCGAGAGATGGGCTGCGTAAAATGAGCTGTGGAGGAGAGGCGGGACATGCCGGCTCAGGCGAGCCGGCAAGGAGGATTAACGCCGGGCGGCCGCCTGGCGCAGGCGCTCGACCGGCGCTTGTTGAAAGTCGAACGATGGCGCTTCGCGCTGCGTCAGCCCCTGGCGGACGATGGCCTTGACGGCCAGGCTGGCGTCACGGTCTTTCCCGGCGATCTGCTCGGCGATGCGTAACGCTTCTTCCCGGGCCGAACTTGCGCTGATGCGGGAAATGGCGCCGTGTGACAACGCTTCCTGTGCGCTGACGGTTCTGCCGGTCAGCAGCCAATCCAGCGCCACGTAGGGCGAAACTCGCGTCGGCAAGCGGGCGCATCCTCCCTGGGCGGCGACTAACCCAAGCCCGGTCTCGGGAAAGCTGAAGCGCGCATCGCACCCGGCGACGATCAGATCGCACGCCAGCGCCAGCTCAAAGCCGCCGCCGTAGGCGATACCGTCAACGGCGGCGATGATCACCTTGCCGATCTGCGCATGGATCAACCCGCCAAATCCCTCCGGCGTGACGATGGGCAGTTCGCCCTGACGAAAGGCGTTAACATCCATGCCGGCGGAAAATACCGTCGGTTGACCGGCCAGGACGATAGCGCGCACCGAGTCGTCGCTGTCCGCCTGGCGCAGGTAGGTGCGGATCAGTTCGGCCATCTGCAGGTTGATGGCGTTCTTTTTTTCCGGCCGATTGAGGGTGATGACCGCAACCTGCGCGCCGTGGCGCTCATAAAGCACCGGCGGTGATTCACTCATCGATGGCCTCTCCCTGGAAAAAGAACAGCGTCAGCAGCAGGGCGATGGCGCCGAGCGGCAGCGAAAACAGCGGCAGATAATAGGCCGGCAGCGCGTAGAGTGTCAGGCCGCCCAGCATGCCACCCGCCGCGATGCCGGCGTACAGCACCGAGCTGTTGAGCGACACGGTCAAGGCGCCAAAGCGTTTCGACAGCGATAACAAGTGGTGCTGGATCGGCACCAGATACATCCAGCCGGTAATGCCCCAGACCAGAAAGATGACCAGCACCCACCAGGGCGAGGTGACATAAAAGGCCAGCAGAAACAGGGACAGCGTCTGGATCGCCACGGAAAACAGCAGCACGAATTTGCTGCCGAGGGCGTCGGTCAGCGCGCCGGAGGCAAAATTGCCGATCACCGCGCCAATGCCGAATACCAGCAGCGCGAGGGGCAGGATCGCCTCCGGGCCGAACTGGGTGTTTTTCAATAATACGCTGACGTAGCTGTAGACGATGTGCTCCGAGCAAACGGCAAAGAAGGTGATCAGCAGCGTGGTCAGCACCGCCTTTTGCCGCAGCGGGGCGAGCCGCTCTTTCAGCGAATGCTTGCCCGGCGGCGCAATGGCGCGCAGCGCCAGCGAAAGACCGAGCAGCGCAATCACTCCCAGCAGGGCGATGAACAGGAAGATTTCGCGCCAGCCGATCAGTTTGGCGAGAAAGGTGCCGAACGGGATGCCGAGCGCGATGGCCAGCGTCATGCCGCCATAAACGATGGAAATGGCCAGGCCGCGGCGTTTTTCCGTCACCAACCCCACCGCGGCGGCGGCGGCCTGCGGCGTATAGCAGGCCGCGCCCAATGCCGCCAACACTCTGCCGAACGAGATCTGCAGGTAGCTGGTGGCCCAGGCGCAGGCCAGATTGCCGGCGATGAACAGCACCAGCGCCAACTGCAGAATATGCTTGCGGTTGACGTTGCCCAGCAGCCAGGCGGTCAGCGGCGCGAACAGCATATAAGCCAGCGCGAATACCGATATCAACTGCCCCGCTTGCGCGGGGCTGACGGCAAAGGTTTCGGAAATGTCGCTGAGCACGCCGGCGACGATAAAGGCGTCGGTGCCGATGGCGAAGGTGCCGGTCGCCATCAAACAAAGCGTGACCAGATGGCCGTTATAATCCGCTAACTTCATCCCGCCCTCCGCAGATCGTTCGCCGCCCAAACCTGTCCCAGCGCCGCCAGAAACGTTTCCACGTCGGCATGGGAGTGCGCCGAGGTCGGCGTCACCCGCAGCCGCTCGCTGCCGGCGGGCACCGTCGGGGCATTGACCGGCTGCACGTAGATATCATGCTCGTCGAGCAGCACCTGACTGATGTGCTTGTTGCGGTGCGGATCGCCGACCAACAGCGGCAGGATGTGGCTGTCGGCCGATACCAGCGGGATGCCGGCGGCGCGCAGGCCGGTTTTCAGGTGATCGACGATCGCCAGCAGGTGCTTGCGCTGGGTGTCATGCTCGAGGTTGTATTTGAAACTGGCCAACGCCGCAGCGACCACCGGCGCCGGTGACGAGGTGCTGAACACGAATGCCGGCGCCCAGCTGCGCACCGCCTCCACCACCGAGCGGGGCGCGGCGATATAACCGCCCGCTGCGCCGTAAGACTTGCCGAATCCGCCCTGAATAATGGTGATTTTATCCAACAGGCCCAGCTGTTCGGCGTAGCCCAATCCCCTTTCGCCGTACACGCCGGCGGAGTGGATCTCGTCGAGATAGGTCAGCGCCTGGTACTGTTCCGCCAACGCCACAATCTGCGCCAGGGGAGCAAAGTCACCGTCCATGGAATACAGCGACTCGAAGGCGATCAGCTTTGGCCGCGCCGGGTCGGCGGCCTGCAGCAGCTCGGCGAGGTGCGCCACGTCGTTGTGGCGGAAGATCTTTTTCTCCGCTTTGCTGTAGCGGATGCCATAAATCATCGAGGCGTGATTCAGTTCGTCGGAGAACACGATCAGATCGGGAATGGCGTCGCACAGGGTGGACAAGGTGGCGTCGTTGGCGCCGAAGCCGGTGGTGAACAGCAGCGCCGACTCTTTGCCGTAGGCGCTGGCCAGCAGCGTTTCCAGCTCGCTGTGATAAACCGAGGTGCCGGAAATGCTGCGGGCGCCGCAGGTGCCCAGCCCGACGCGGTTAACCGCGTCGGTGGTGGCCAGCAGTACCTTGGGATGGTGGCTCATCGCCAGATAGTCGTTTGAGCACCAGACGTTGAGACGACGCTCGCCTTGTTGCCCGTGACGGGTGGCCCAGGGTTTGTCCTGCACGCCGCGCTCAAGATTGAGGAACTCGCGAAAGCGCCCCTGTCTTTTGGTTTCTGCCAGCTTTTCTTCAAGAATGTTCAGTACGCTCATAGCATATTCCTTGTGTTAAACGGCTTTAAGGCTTAATGACAGACCCTGACCGACGCCGACGCACATCGTCACCAATGCATTGCCGGCCTGCCGATCGCGTAATTCCAACGCCGCCGACAGCACCAGACGCGAGCCGGACATCCCCAGCGGATGGCCGAGTGCGATGGCGCCGCCGTTCGGGTTGACGCGCGCGTCGTTGGCATCGATACGCCAGTGTTTCAGCGCCGCCAGCACCTGTGAGGCGAACGCTTCGTTAATCTCGATGATGTCGAAGTCGTGCAACGTGAATCCGCCGCGCTGCAGCAAACGCTCGGTGGAGGCGATCGGCCCCAGCCCCATCAGCGCCGGTGCAACGCCGGCGGCCGCGCTGTCGCCGATCTCCGCCAGCGGTTGCCACCCCTGGCGTTTCACGTAGCGGCCGGAGGCCAGCAGCAGTGCGGCGGCGCCGTCGTTGATACCGGAAGCGTTGCCGGCGGTGACCGAGCCGCCGGCGGAGAACGCCGGTTTCAATGCCTGCAGCTGTTGCAGCGTGCTGAGGCGGGGGAATTCATCCTGCGCGAACAGGCGGGTGGTTTTACGATCGGCCGGCACTTCCAGCGGCGTGATCTCCCGCGCCAACCGGCCGCTGTCGATCGCCCTGCGGGCCTTTTGCTGCGAGGCCAGCGCGAACAGATCCTGTTCCTCGCGCGAGATATGCTGTTGTTGGGCCACGTTTTCCGCCGTGATGCCCAGCGGATCGCTGCCGTAGCGTTCCGCCAGACGCGGGTTAACGAAGCGCCATCCCAGCGTGGTGTCGTACAGCTTTACCCCCTTATCGAACGGCGTTTCGCTTTTGCTCAGCACATAGGGCGCGCGGCTCATGCTTTCCACGCCGCCGGCCAGGATCAGTTCGCTGAGGCCGCTGCGAATTTTCGCCGCGGCGTAAATCACCGCATCCAATCCGGAGGCGCAAAGGCGGTTGAGGGTAATGGCCGGCACCGACTGATCCACCCCGGAAAGCAGCGTCGCCATGCGGGCGACGTTGCGATTGTCTTCACCGGCCTGGTTGGCGCAGCCCAGCACCACTTCGTCCAGACTCGCCTCTGCCGCCGGATGGCGCTGCAGCAGGCTGCGAATGATGGTCGCCGCCATATCGTCGGGGCGGGTCTGCGCCAGGCTGCCGCCATAGGCGCCGATCGCCGTGCGCGTGCCGTCGATCAGATACACACCGTCATCTTTAATGCTCATCGTTGATCCTTAAGGCGTGGTGGTCAGCGCCGGTTGGGCGGCGTGCAGAAGGGTGTAATGCGGCGCATAGCGGGCCGCGTGCAGCAGCTGCGCCAGGTTGCTCAGCGTCGTCCTGACGTTTTTCTCCCCCAGGCGAGTGAGCCAGCCGAAAATGCCGTCGGCGTAGTTCACGCCGGCGACGGCGGCGACATCGATGTCTTCCCGGCTGCAGACGCCGCTTTCCACCATGATCACCGACTCGTTGATCAGGCTGCTGAGGACGCGGGCGACGATTAGCGCCGGGGAGTCCTTGATAAATTCAACCTGCGGAAGCGCGGTGTGCAGCAGGCGCAAAAACAACGCCTTATTAGCCGCAGAGGCGTGGCGGCTGTGCGCCGCCACCAGATACGCCGTGTCGGCGTAGTTCAGGGCGACATCGACCACAAAGGCGTCCGCCGCCGTCTGCTCGGCCAACTGATTTGCCGTGCGGCCATCGGTGATGCTGACGGTGAAAGCGTCATTGACCTGAATGGCCGCTCCCAGGCCCGACAAGGCCGGCCGCTGTTCCACGCGCAACTGCGGCCATTGCAGTGCGGCTCGCTGTTGCAGCAGGGTAAACAAAGGGTGTTCGCCGTAAATGCGCAGCGTCTCGACATCCGCCTCGGCGGCGGCCTCAACCGGCGGGGCGGTTTCTTCGGCGGAAAAATAGGAGCGACCGTTCTTTTTCCCCAGCAGCCCGGCATCGACCAGCGAACGCTGCAGATGGCCGGGGGTATAGCGCGGGTCGTACTGCATGTCCTGCCAAATTTGCCGGCTGACCTGATAGTTGATGTCCTGGCCGATAAAATCGGTCAGCTCGAGCGGCCCCATGCGAAAGTGTCCGCCGGCCTTGAGGGCGCGGTCGATCTGCGGCGCGCGCGCCACGTGCTCTTCCAACAGGCGAAAGCCTTCCAGGTAATAGGGGCGGGCCATACGGTTGACGATGAACCCCGGCGTAGCCTGGCAGACGACATCGCGTTTCCCCAATGCCGCCACCAGTTGGCGGCAACGTTCAGTGGTGGCTTGGGTGGTAAAGTAGGCCGGAATGATTTCAATCAGCTTCATTAGCGGTGCGGGGTTGAAAAAGTGCAAACCGATAAAGCGTTCGCTGTGGGTCACCGCCGTTGCCAGCTTATTGAGCGACAATGAGGACGTATTGGTGGCGATCAGCGTGTCGGGTTTGACCGCCGCAGCGATGGCGGCCAGCACCTCGAGTTTGGCTTGCTCTTGCTCGGCGATAGTTTCGAGCACCAAATCGCTGTCGACGATAGCTTCAAACACCGATGAGAACTGCAGATTGGCCAGCACCGCGTCTTTATCCTGCGGCGCGAGCCTGCCCTGTTCGACCTTTTTGTCCAGGTCTTGCACGATATATTCACGAGCCTGAATGAGGGTATTGCCGTTGCGATTATAAAGCACCGTACGAATGCCTTTTTGCGCGAAAAGATAAGCGATGCCTCTGCCCATCGTTCCCGCGCCGATAATCGCAGCCGATTGAATTGCCGCATTACGTTCTGCCATAGAAAATCCCCGTCACTGTATGCCATGCGAAATTCGCAAATGCTTATTATCTCTTTGGATTTACGGCGGCACCGGGTGCCTGTGAGGAAAGTAATTGGCGGTGTGTTGGCTGTCTAACGGTAGAAATGACAGGTTTACGCGCCGGAGGGTTTATGCTATTCGCGTAGTTTTCCCGTGTAGCGTAATAAAAAGGCGTATTCTGAGGTCAATAAACGGGAGAATAGCTTTTTTCGTTATAGCCTTGGTATTTTTTATTATATGAAACGGCTACTGACGCCAGGCGGCGATATCCTATAGTGAGTCTGACCTATCGATAAATCGGCATCGCTATCTGGAGAACTCGCGTTATGGATACCCGCACTCAACGGCTCATGGCGGAGGTGATTGGCAGCTTAACCGATCGCGAACGTTTTCTGACGCAGCTGGGGCCCTGCGCCGAGGCGTTGGGGTTTGATTACTTCTCCTACATCGTTTTTTCCTGCTACCCGGCCAGCCGGCCCAAAATGCTGATCGAGGGGAATATCCCTGCGAGCTATCTCGAGGAATATCGGCGGCAGCGGGCCTATTTGCAGGATCCGGTCATCGAGCGCGCCCACCATTCCACGCTGCAGTTTCAGTGGGACGAAAGCTTTTATCACCAGTGGCCGGCGATGTGGCGGCGTATGGCGCAGTTTGGCCTGTGTACCGGTTGGTCGCAGTCGGTCAAGGATTGCTATGGTCGCCTCGGGATCCTGACTTTTGCCGGCAAGACGCTGCCGCAGCAAACGCCGCAAGCGCGCGCGGCCAACGAAACGTTTTTCCTTTGGCTGGCGCAAACCGCCCACAAAACGCTGCGTGAAGCGTTGATATCGGTGAACGACGAAGCGATAAAAGATGTGCTGACGCTGCGCGAGAAAGATATCTTGCGCTGGTGCAGCGAAGGGAAAACGGCGGAAGAGATCGCGTTGCTGATGGGGGTGAGCGAACGCACGATCAACTTCCATATCGGCAACTCGATTAAAAAGCTTTCTGTCGCCAATAAGACTGCGGCCACCGCCAAAGCGGTTTATTTACAGCTGATTTAACGGTGAGGAATAAATAATTAATCGCCTATCAGTTAGCGGCGCGGTGTTTATATTTTGTTAAATTAAACATTGTCCTTGTCAGTATTTACCCCCGATCACAAAAGTGCGATAAAGCGGTTCACCGCGCTGGTGGGCGGCAGTATTCTGTAGGCACCCGCTTTACATAGAAAGGATGTGATATGTATAAGACTATTTTGGTGCCGATAGATATTGAAGAAGATCTGTTGACTGAACATGCGTTGAAGCATGTGGAATATTTGGCGAAGATGTCCGGCGCTAAAGTGCATTTCTTCCATGCGTTGCCGGATGCTTCGGCCTTTGTTACCGCCTATTCATTTGGCCTCAAGGAGTTTGAGAATCAGGCGGAAGTGAAGGCGGTGGACAAGCTGAAGAAAATCATGTCGGAGATCGATCTGCCGTTGGATCGCCTCAACTACACCGTGAGCTTCGGTTCGGCGCGCGATCAGGCGCTGGAACTGGCGGAAGAGATCGACGCCGATCTGATCATTATCGGTTCGCGTCGCCCGAGCGTGAAAACCTATCTGCTGGGCTCCAACGCCGCCGCTATCGTGCGCCATGCCAACATCTCGGTGATGGTAGTGAGATAACCCCCCTCAAGTCCGCCGTTTTCAGGCGCGTTCTGCGGTTGCAGAGCGCGCTTTGCGTTTTTTTGCCATCTCAGCCTGAACTGCTACGATTTTAGCTGACGTTTTATCGGTGTAATCCGGTCTGCCGGCCTTACACGTTTTCATCTCAGCCAGACCAGAAGAGGGACAGCCATGCCATTAGAGGCCAACGGGATCATTAAGGGCGATCGAGGTGCCGAACCGGGCAAGTGGCAGCATACGCCCACTACGCCGTCAGTGACATTAACCTGGCACCACACCATTCCCTGGAATTGCCTGCGCGCGGTATGGAATGGTTTAGTGGCGGGAGAACATTGGGAGGCGCTGGCAGAGTTTATGCAGTTGATCAGCGTGCCAAATTACGCGGGCGTGCTTCAGCAGATTAAAGATAAAAATGTGCATGACCGCGATGGACTGCACACGTTGGTGACCTGGCAAGGATGGAATATTGTTGAAGGGCCGGGCAGCGAATATCGCCAGCAAGGGGATGATCCCGGGGAGAAGTATGAGCATTGGTCCGGCAAAGGGATGAGCGGCAACCAACTTTCGACGCTGCAACAGGTTAACGTGCTCAATCTTTGCATGGCGCCGTTCGCCGCCTGCGCGCTGGATCCGGCCACCAATGCGCCGGAGATCAAGCGGGCAGAGGCGGAGCACCTGCGGCGAGTGATTAAGCAGGTCAGGCCCACGTTGAAAGGCAAAGCCCCGATGCTGTGGAAAGAGAGCATGTGGCATAACGTGCAGCAGGGCAAGGTGGATAAAAAGAATGTCGGCAAATGGGCGACAAAACCGATCTGGCGTCGGCGTTTGCATACCGATTTAGTCCAGACCGGTTGATTAAGGTGGGCCCGCGATGACGCTTATCGCGAGCCCAGAGCGGCGCTTATTGGCACAGTGCCGCTATTTCATCGTACAGCGTTGCGGGAATCGCTACCCCCGACTGCTCGCTCTGTCTGCGACGCTGGTAGCGCCGTTCGCCGGGGATGCGTGCGCCTTGCGCCTGCATCTCGGCAAACATTGTTTCCGCCGCGGCGAAATACGTCTCCTTATCCGCACCGAGAAAACGTTCGGGATCCAATGCGATGATCAACTCACCGCCGTAAGGCGACGAACCGGTGTCGCCGTCATAAGCCAGCGATTCCTTGCTGGTCATATCGCCGATCAGCGGGCCGGCCAGCAGTTCCACCATCGCCGCCAGCGCCGAGCCTTTATGTCCGCCGAAGGTCAGCATTGCGCCCTCCAACACGCTGGCGGCGTCGGTGGAGGGGTTGCCCGCTTTATCAATGCCCCAGCCTTCGGGTAACGGGGTGCCGGCGCGGCGATGCAGCTCGATTTCGCCGCGCGCCGCCGCGCTGGTGGCCATGTCGAACAGAAACGGCGGCCGCTGCGAGCGCGGCCAGCCGAAGGCGATGGGGTTGGTGCCGAATAACGGGCGCGAGCCGCCGGCCGGCGTCACCCAGGCGTGGCTGGGCGTGCAGGCCAGGGCTACCAACCCCTGTTCGGTCAGCGGTTCGATGTCGGCCCACAGCGCAGAGAAATGCACGCAGCGATTGATCGCCAGGGCGGCAATGCCGTTGGCGCGTACCTTATCGATAAAGGCCGGCAGTGCGGTGTGGTAAGCCAACAGCGAAAAGGCGCCGCCGGCGTCGACGCGCAAGATGGCCGGCGCCTGGTCGACCAACCTGGGCTGGGCATCGGCGGAGACTTTGCCCGCCTGCAGTGAGCGCACGCAGCCCAACAGCCGATACAGCCCGTGCGAAGCGCAGCCGTCGCGCTCGCCTTGCGTGACATTTTGCGCTACCGCTTCGGCGTGCGCCTGATTGAAGCCGTTGCTGCACAGCGCGCGCAATGCCAGTTGATAAGCCTGTTCCAGCGACAGAACGTGCATGGATGTCATCTTGATCTCCTCCCTGGGGTCACTCTTCTTCATCGCCGATAAAATTGGCCTGGGGTAAACAGGTATAGGCGCCCCAGTAGTAAATCGCCAGCGCGATCGCCGCCATGGTGAGGGTGTCCCACGGGTGGGCAATGGCGCCGATGCCGCCGAAGCTGCTGAGATAGGAAAGCGCGATCACCAGCGCATAGAAGACGATCAGCCACAGCGAGGACCTGATTTGTTGCCTGAGACTAACGGCGTGGGTCGGCACCTGATTCTTGAACAGGATGTAGATGAAGAACATCAGGATCTGCAAACCGAGCAGCCAGGAAACGGTATCCCAGCCGGACCAGAAAACGATCAGCGCCGAAATGATAAATGACAGCGGGCCGAGTACGCAGAAACCGCGCACCCTGAACGGACGCGGCATATCGGGCGCATTGCGCCGCAGCCCGGCGGCGGTGACCGGCGCGATGGCGTAGCTCAGCACCAGCGCGGCGGACACCACGCCGATCAGTTTTTCCCACGACGGGAACGGCAGCGTCCAGAATACCGAGAGGGCGAAGGTCAGCCACAGCGCCGGGCGCGGGATGCCGGACTCGCCATCCACCCGGGTGAATAGCTTGAAGAAGGTGCCGGCGCGTGCCCAACCGTAGATCACGCGAGGCGTGGCGTTCATGTAGATGTTGCCGGTGCCGCTCGGCGAAACGATCGCGTCGCTGACCACCAAAAACGCCAGCCATCCCATGCCCAACGTGATGGCGATATCGCGGAACGGCAGGGAGAACTGTTGGCTGATGCCGGCCCAGCCGCCGCTCAGCATCTCGCTGGGGATACTGCCGAGAAAGGCTATCTGCAGCAGCACATAGATGATGGTGGACAACACGACCGACAGGATCAGCGCGATGGGGATGGTGCGCTGCGGTTTTTGCACCTCGCTGGCGACCGAGATGATCGGCGTCAGACCGAGGTAGGCGAAGATGATGCCGCCGGCGGAAATGGCGGCTTCAACCCCGGCGGAGCCGAAGGGGGCAAAGCCCTGGCTGTGCAGGTTTTCCGGTTTGAAGAAGCCGAACAGCACCACGATCACCAACAGCGGCACCAGAAACTTCAGCACGCTGATCAGGTTATTGGATTTGGCGAAGGTTTTGACGCTGTAGTAGTTGAGCGCGAAGAAAAAGCACAGCAGCGCCAGCTGCACCAGCCAGCCGATCGGCGTCGGGTTGCCGGAACCCGGCTGGCTGAGGAACGGAAACCAGGCGGCGGCGTACTGTCGGGCGGCGACGACTTCGATGGCAATGAGGCTGGAGAAGGCGATCAACGTAATAAACCCCAGCAGATAACCCATCAACTCGCCGTGCGAGAACACCGGATAGCGAATGATGCCGCCGGCGCGCGGCAGGGCGGCGCCGAGCTCGCAGTAGACGATGCCGAGCAGCAACACCGCCAGGCCGCCGATCAACCAGGAATAGATGCCGGCGGGGCCGGCGATGGAGGAGACATGGCTGGCGGCGAACAGCCAGCCGGAGCCGAAGATGGCGCCCAGACCGATGAACGTCAGATCGGTGAGCGTAAGCTGCTTCTTGAATTTGCCTTGGGTTGTCATGGTGTGACCCTTTTGTTATTGGCAGATGCGGCCGGGCTGGTGTTGGGCAGGTGAAACTATGGGATCTCGGGTATAAACGCCGTTCACCAGCCGCAGCAGGTTGAGCGGGTTAGCGTCCTGCAGCGGCGGCGGCAACAGCGCCACGGGGGTGTTTTGCAGGCAAACCGGCCGCAGAAAACGCTCGATGGCCAACGTGCCTACCGAGGTGCCGCGCGCGTCGCTGGTCGCCGGATAGGGTCCGCCGTGCACCATGGCGTCGCACACCTCTACCCCGGTCGGGTAGCCGTTGAACAGCACCCGACCGGCTTTGCGCGTCAGCAATGTCGTCAGCCCGGCAGCCATGTCGAGATCGCCGTCATCCGCCAGCAGCGTGGCGGTTAACTGACCTTGCAAGGCCGCCAGCGCCGCATGCAGCTGCGCTTCGTTATCCACCGCCACCAGAATGCTGACCGGGCCGAATACCTCCTGTTGCAGCAGCGGGTCGGCCTGCAGCAGCAACGCTCCCTCGGCCCGATACAGCTGCGCCGCTGCCCGATGAGGAGGCGTTTCGCTTCGGCCCGCCAGACGCCGCATGCCCGGGTGCGCATCGAGGGCCGCCAGCCCGTGGCGGTAGTGCTCCAGCGTGCCGGCATTCAGCATTGGCTGCGGCTCGGCGGCGTTGACCAGGGCACTCATCGTTTCGATCAGCTGTTCGAAGGCGGTGCCGCGCAGCGCGACGATCACGCCGGGCTTGGTGCAGAACTGACCGCAGCCGAGCGTGAAGGAAGAGACCAGTTCCTGCGCGATGCGTTGCCCGCGCCGCGCCAGCGCCTGCGGCAGGATAACCACCGGGTTGATGCTCGACATTTCGGCGAAGACCGGGATCGGCTGAGGGCGTTGCATGGCCAGATCGAACAGCGCCCGGCCGCCTTGCAGCGAGCCGGTGAATCCCACCGCCTGAATCGCCGGATGCTGTACCAGGCCGGCTCCCACGCGGTTGCCGAAGATCATGTTGAAGACGCCGGCGGGCATGCCCGTGCGTCGCCGCGCGCGCTCGATCGCCTGAGCGGTCAGCTCAGCGGTGATCATATGGCCGCTGTGCGCCTTGAACACGACCGGGCAACCGGCGGCGAGCGCGGCGGCGGTGTCGCCGCCCGCGGTGGAAAAAGCCAGCGGGAAGTTGCTGGCGCCGAACACCGCCACCGGACCGAGTGCCGTGCGATATTGACGCAGGTCGGGACGCGGCAGGGGGGAGCGCTGCGGCAATGCGCAGTCGATGCGCACACCTTCGACGTCGCCGCGCCGCAGCAGCGTGGCGAACAGCCGCATCTGGCCGCTGGTTCTGGCGCGTTCGCCGCTCAACCGCGCCGGCGGCAGGGCGGTCTCCTGCGTGGCGAAGGCGAAGAAGGCCTCGTCCAAGGCGTCCAGCTCCTCGGCGATGGCGTCGAGAAAGTTAGCGCGCCGCTCGGCGCTGAGTTGCGAATAAGGCGCAAAGGCCGCTGAGGCGGCTTCGGCGGCGGCAGCGATTTCCTCCGCCGTAGCCTGATGGAAACGGTAGCCGGTCGGCTGACCGTCTTCGGCGCGCAGGCTCAGCAGCACCGCTTCTTCCGCCGCGCGGCGCTGGCCGCCGATAAAGTGTTGGCCGCTGATGGCGGCGTAGCGATCGTTGGGCATCGGTACCCCCGGTAGAAAAAGAGTGACGCCCGACATGGCCGGGCGGTGAAGGCGTTACAGACCGACGTTCGGCAGCGCGGGGCGGGTGGCCAGCGCTTTATCGATCACGGCGTTGATTTCGGTGAGCGTTTCCCCCTGCAGCGCCAGGCGCGGTGGGCGAGTGACGGCGCTGCCGCGGCCGACCCGCTGTTCACACAGCTTGATGCACTGCACCAGATCGGGGCGGGCATCGAGATGCAGCAGCGGCATGAACCAGCTGTACAGCGCCAACGCCTCCTCATAGCGTTTTTCCTTCGCCAGACGGAACAGGGTTTCCCCTTCGCGCGGGAAGGCGTTGGACATGCCTGAGATCCAGCCTTGTGCGCCAACGGCGATGCTCTCCAGCACCACGTCGTCCAACCCGGCGAACAACACGAAGCGATCGCCGACTGCGTTGCGCAGATCGATAAAGCGGCGTGTGTCGCCGGACGAGTCTTTGAAACACACGATGTTCTCGCAGTCGACCAGCGAGGTCAGGATGTCGGGCGTGACGTCGTTCTTGTAAATCGGCGGGTTGTTGTAGACCATGATCGGCAGATCGGTCGCGCCGGCGACGCTGCGGAAGTGCGCGGCGGTTTCGTGCGGCTTGGCGGAATAGACCAGCGCCGGCATTACCATAATGCCGTCGACGCCGGCCTTTTGCGCTTCGCGCGCCATGTTCTGCGCGAAGGCGGTGGTGAACTCGGCGATGCCGGCGATCACCGGCACTTTGCCGTCGGCGGCGTCTCTGGCCACTTCGATCACCGCCAGCTTTTCCTGCACCGTCATCGAGGTGTTTTCACCGACGGTGCCGCATACCACCACGCCGGAGACGCCGTCGCGCACCAGGTTTTTGATCACCGTATGGGTAGCGTCGAGATCCAGAGAGAAATCGTTGCGAAACTGGGTCGTCACCGCCGGGAATACGCCGCTCCAGCTTAGGGTTTTATGGCTCATGGTGTTTGTCCTGTCGTTCGAAAGTGTTAATGAAAAGTGAACCGTTGGTGAAACTCACCGACAGATTGACCGGTATTGCACAGGGAGGCTTGACGCTTTTCGCCGATTGCCACGACGAAATTGGCACAGTAGCGCCAAGAGGCGGGCATGCGAAAATCGGGCGCCGGTGCGCCATGAGAAGATGTTTTTAATCTGGTAGATCAGCGCATTAAGCGGAAAGCGTCAGACGGAAATCGCGCGGCGTGGAGCCGGTCATCGCTTTGAACTGACGGCTGAAGGCGCTGTGATCGGTATAGCCGCACTGCAGCGCGATGTCGGTGATCGGCAGATCGCCGGCCAGCAGTTCCGTGGCCTTTTCCAGCCGTACTTTGTGGATCATCTGGCGCGGGGTGAGGTGGAAGATGCGTTTACAGTAGCGTTCGATCTGCGCCACCGACAAACCGGTCAGCGCCGTCAACTCCTCGAGCGCGATCGGCCTGGCGTAGTGGCGGCGGATGTGCACGTCGATCGCCGCCAGTCGTTGATAAGCAGGGTGATTGGCTCTGGCTTCCTGCAGGTCGTGGGAAATGCCCGCCATGCCGATGACTTTTCCCTGTGCGTCGTACAGCGCCAGCTTTTGCGTCAGGCACCAGCCGGTTTCACGGCCGTTGTACAGATGCATTTCCAGCTGATCCTGGATCAGCACGCCGTGGCGCAACACCCGCAGATCCTGCTCGGTATAGCCGGAACCGAGCTGCGCGGGAAACACGTCGGCGGACGTCTTGCCCAGCAGTGGTGTGACGGTCTTGAAACCGCAGCGCCTGGCCAGCGTCAGGTTGGCCAGCAGGTAGCGGGCCTGGGCGTCTTTGATAAAGAACACCACGTTGGGAATCGCGTTCAGCAACGGTGCGATCAGCGCCAGCGTATTCAACAGATCGCGCAGGTTGTTCGGGCGCTGCTGCGCCAGCCCATCGCACAGGCGCGACAGATGCTCGACGGCGAAAATGTCCTCCTGTTCAGGCTGCCCCGCGAGCGAAGGCGGCGAGAGAGAAACCTGAGGCTGAGGGGCTGAAGTGGTTCGCATAGCATTCCCTTTTCGATCGTTAGCCGGAATAACAGGCGGGCCAGGTTGGCGCTTTCGCATCAATATTAACTTTCCCGTAACGAATCAAGCGCTATTTCCGGCCGGTTATTAAATATGCGGATTGCCGCATACTTTTGTCGCGCTGCGCTTGGCGGTTGCTTGAAAACTGCGGCGTCTCTCGCTACTCGGTGGTTTAGCATGAAAGTAAGGCTATGATAAATAAGTTATTGTTATGGCGTTCGTTAAACTCATACCCGCGACGCGCCAGGTCTGACGTTTATCACTGTGCTGATTTCTTCATTCGCCACGCCGAAACGCATCAAGCCGTCATGTTCGCATTCGTTCAGGCTACTGCTATTGGTAACATCTCATTAACCCTGGAGACGCCGATGGCACTTTCAGCGCATATCACCGCTTTGCGGGCGATCGATTCTCATACCGGCGGGGAGCCGACCCGGCTGATCGTCGAAGGTTTTCCCGATCTCGGCGCAGGCAGCATGGCGGAACGGCGGGCGAATTTCGCGCAACATTATGATCACTGGCGCTGTGCGGTGATGCTCGAACCGCGCGGCAATGACGTGTTGGTGGGGGCGCTGCTGTGCTCTCCCTGTTCGCCGCAGGCCACCGCCGGGGTGATCTTTTTCAACAACGCCGGCTATCTGGGCATGTGCGGCCACGGCACTATCGGGCTGATCGCTTCGCTGGCGCACCTGGGGCGCATCCGCGCCGGGCGCCATCTGATCGAGACCCCGGTCGGCCCGGTAAACGCTACGCTGCACGATGACGGCAGTGTGACGGTGGAGAACGTGGCGGCTTATCGTTATCGCCATGAGGTGCGGGTTGAGGTGGCGGGTTATGGCTCGGTGACGGGGGACATCGCCTGGGGGGGCAACTGGTTTTTCCTGATCGGTGAGTCGCCCTTGCCCATCGATAAGCAAAATTTGGAGGCGCTGACCGCGTTCACCTGGGCGGTGCGGCAGGCGCTGGAGCAGGCGGGCATCTGTGGTGAAGACGGCGGGGTGATAGATCATATCGAACTGTTCGGTGACGACCCGCGGGCCGACAGCCGCAGCTTCGTGTTATGCCCCGGCAAAGCCTACGATCGATCGCCGTGCGGCACCGGCACCAGCGCCAAACTGGCGTGTCTGGCGGCGGACGGCAAACTGCCGCCGGATACTCCCTGGCGGCAGGCCAGCGTGATCGGCAGCGAATTCCAGGCCTATTATCGCTGGAACGGTGAGCGCATCACCCCCTATATCCGCGGGCAAGCCTACGTGTGTGCCGATAGCCAGCTGCTGCTCGACGAACGCGATCCCTTCGTCTGGGGTATACGCTGATGGGCGCCGGGCGGGCAGCCGATGCGATCGTGGTGGGTGCCGGCATCATCGGCGCCGCCTGCGCCTGGCGGTTGGCGAGGGAAGGCTATCGCGTCTTGGTGGTGGACGATCGCCGCGCCGGCGCTACCGCTGCCGGCATGGGGCATTTGGTGTGCATGGCCGATAATCCGGCCGAGCTGGCGTTGAGTGCTTATTCACTGCGGCTGTGGCGTGACGTGACGGGGCGGATGCCGGAAGAATGCGCCTGGCGCGGCTGCGGTACGCTGTGGCTGGCGGATAAAGCCGATGAAATGGCCATCGCCGAGCAAAAGCGAGCGCGGCTGGCGGAGCGGGGCGTGGCCGCAGAGCTGCTGACGGCGGAACAGATCGCCGCCATCGAGCCGATGTTGCGGCCTGGCCTGGCCGGTGGGCTGCGAGTGCCGGGAGACGGTATTTTGTATGCGCCGCAGGCGGCGCGCTGGCTGTTGGCCGATGCTGGCGCGGCGATCGACGTGGTGCAGGGTGAAGCGGTCGCGCTGGACGAGCAGGCGGTGCGGTTGGCGGATGGCCGAGAGTTGGCTGCGCCGGTGGTGGTTTTGGCCTGCGGCCTGCGGGCCAATGTCTTGTTGCCGCAACCGTTGCTGCACGCCAAAAAGGGGCACCTGGCGATCACCGATCGCTACCCAGCGCGGGTGCGGCATCAGCTGGTGGAGCTGGGGTATGGCGCCAGCGCGCACGCCAGCGACGGCACATCGGTGGCATTCAATGTGCAGGCGCGGCCTACCGGGCAATGGCTGATCGGTTCTTCCCGCCAATTCGATTCCGTCGACTCGTCATTGGATATGCCGCTGTTGGCGGCGATGCTCATGCGTGCGCAGCATTTTTTGCCCGCATTGGCGCAGATGAACATCATTCGCTGTTGGACCGGGCTGCGCGCCGCCTCGAACGACGGGTTGCCGCTGCTGGGCGCGCATCCGCACCATCCCTGGCTGTGGCTGGCGTTGGGGCACGAAGGGTTAGGCGTCACGACTGCACTCGGCAGCGCCGCGTTGATCGCCGCGCAGATCGGCCGGCAAACGACGGAGATTGACGACTCCCCGTATTTGGCGGCGCGGGCATTTGCCGCCGAGGAACTGGCTGTATGAACGAAAGGCAAAATACGCTCATGTTGAGCATCGACGGCGAACCCTGCCGGGTGCCGGTTGGCATCAGCGTTGCGGCGGCGCTCAGTCTGTGTGGCGCCGATCGTTGTCGGTTGTCGGTTTCACGCCAGCCGCGCGCGCCATTTTGCGGCATGGGCGTTTGTCAGGAATGTCGGGTGACCATAAACGGCCTGCGTCGTTTGGCTTGCCAGACGCTGTGCCAGTCCGGCATGCGCATCGAGAGGAGCGATGATGAGTGACTTTGACTGCGAAGTGCTGATCGTCGGCGCTGGGCCGGCCGGCATGGCGGCAGCGTTGGCTGCGGCGGAGAGTGGGGGGCTGGTGCGGGTGATCGATGATAATCCGCGCCCCGGCGGGCAAATTTGGCGCGATGGGCCGCAGGTGATCCTGCCTAAGGCGGCGAACCGCTATCGGCAGGCGCTGGCGGCGCGGGAAAATATTGTGCTGCAGTCCGGTTGCAAACTGGTGGCGCGGTGCGGCGCCGATCGATTGGCGTATGAAGACGCAGAAGGCTGTGGCGTGATTCGCTATAAAAAGCTGATTTTATGCCATGGTGCCCGCGAGCTGCTGCTGCCGTTTCCCGGCTGGACGCTGCCGGGGGTGACCGGCGCAGGCGGTTTACAGGCGCAAATCAAGCAGGGGCTGACGATGCGCGGCGAGCGGGTGGTTATCGCCGGCAGCGGTCCGCTGCTGCTGGCGGTGGCGCGCAGTGTGAAGCAGGCCGGCGGCGAGGTGGTGCTGGTGGCTGAACAGGCGCCGCTATGGCGGTTGGCGGCGTTCGCCGGCGGCCTGTGGCGCTGGCCGGGCAAGCTGCGTCAGGCCTTCTCTCTGATGCCAAGCCATTATCGCGCCGGTAGCCGGGTGCTGGCGGCCTTGGGGCAAGAGCGCTTGGCGTTGGTGCGTGTCGAGATTGGCGGGCGGGAAAGTACGGTGGCCTGCGACAGGCTGGCCTGCGGCTTCGGTTTGGTGGCGAACATTGAGCTGGCGATGCTGCTAGGGTGCAGAATAGAACACGACGCCGTAGCGGTTGATCATTGGCAGCAAACCAGCCTGGCGCAAGTTTATGCCGCCGGGGAGTGTACCGGCATCGGCGGCAGTGAATTGGCGCTCACCGAAGGCGCCATCGCCGGTTATGCCGCCACCGGGCAGCAGGAAAAAGCCGAGGCCCTGGCGGCGCAACGGCGGCGGTGGCGTCATTTCGCCACGGCGACGGCGAGCGCCTTTCGGCTCGATGAACGCGTGAACTCACTGGCTAAACCGCAGACGTTGCTATGCCGCTGCGAAGACGTCACGTTGGAACAGGTACGTCATCAGCCGGATTGGAACACGGCCAAGCTGAGCAGCCGTTGCGGCATGGGGGCCTGTCAGGGCAAGGTTTGTGCGGCGGCGGCGCGGCAACTGTTGGGATGGCCTTTGCCGGCGCCGCGCGTTCCTTTAACGCCGGTGAGAACGGAAACGCTGGCTGCTCTGGGGAAGCTCTGCAGCAGCGACGATAACTGATGGGACATTGCCGCAGTGGCGTTTCAGTCCGAACCACGCTCGCTGCATCACCACTGCGGCCAATAGTAGGTTTTCTCCCGCCAGCCTTTGCCGTACATGCAGGCTTCGATGGTGGCGTCTCGAGCGGATTTATTGCGATCGGTCTGCACCGTTTTAATTGACGGCTCCTTGTCATAACGGTATCCCGATGGGCAATCTTTCTTATTCTTCTCGCAAGGAATGTATTTGTTTTCGTAGCTGAACTCCACGTCCCGCACCACATCCGGCGGGAAGCGATCGTAGCCGCGGCTGCGGCATTCGGCATATTCGGCATCCCGGGTACTCTCAACTGCGCCAGGCCTTTCCCATTGTGTGCAGGCAGTCAGCATCAATAACGGCAAAACAATCAAATAACGACAATTCTTCATAATGTCCCTAACTCTTTCTTTATCCTGAGGACGCGGTCTAGGAATATTCCCAACCTGCGACACAAAAAAGTGTAATCAACTGGAGCGATAATTGGAAATGATAATAGTTATTGTTTAGGTGTGATTGAGGAAACACGATCATCGATAGATGATGCAGATGGGGGCGGGAGGTCTGCAGGAATCAGTGATCTGATGATGTGGGCAGGAGGCAGGCCCGGTAATTTTATCCCTTCTCTTACGCCGTCATGATCCGGTTACTGTGTGAACGTTTGGGTGGTGCGGTATAATATGCAGGCTAAGCATTTTCTTATGCGATTTCACTATTATTTTTTGTTTAGGATATTTACCCATGCCAAAGATTTAATTCACGGTATTAATACTCTATTTTTTTATTTCGGTTTTTTTATTGTGGTTTTATTTTCAGATTTTCTCCATAAAAGTCTTTTTAGTTATAGGGAATTCATTTGCATTTTAAATTTGGATTTTTTAAATTCATTCCAGATGAAGGATAACCGTTAGTGACAGATGCAAAAAAAGGAGTTTATTTTGCCTGGGATAAAGAAAACGTCTGAAAACCATGACGGTTTACCTTCAGCATCAGAGGATTATGATACATTTAAGTACCTCGCTGACGTCGGCGCCGTGTTGGGATATGGGCGAACCCGTTTTTATCAGTGGTGTCGCGGGCGCGGGTTTCTTACGCCGATGAATGTCCCATCACATGAAATGATCAGTCTGGGATATATGGTGGCCGTGCTGTCGGAGAGTGGCCATACCCGGGTTTACGTCACGCCGGATGGTTTTAGTTACGTCAGCGGCGCATTGGCGGCAGATATCCAACGCGGTATGGTCAAGTTATAATTTCGTAAAAACCGTCTTTATTTCAATATGTTTAATGCAGAATCTTCTTATCTTCACTGGTCATGGATGGAGACTGGGAAGTTATCCTATTTTTTCATCTCTGCGGCATTAGCACTACGGGTGGCCGCTATTCTCTTGTTACGATGAGCATTATTTTCTTCAGGAGCCAAGCAAGGATGAAGCACTACGCCGCGTTGTTTTTTGCCTCTGTACTGTTGACGGGATGTACGACCCAGGCCGTGCCGCCGCAGCAGGCCGAATTACCCCCCCCAAGCCGTCTGCTGCTCTATCAAAATATTCCGGATACGCCTTATGCCACGGTGGTCGTCGTGCGCGACAGCGGCATGCTGGCGGGCAGTTGCCGCACTGGTGTTTATGTGAATGGCGAGTTCGCCGCTTCGCTGGGCGCGAAAGAAAAAGCGGAGTTTCGCGTGCCGACGGGCAATACGTCGATCAGCATCGGGCAAGATATGATCGAGAATCACCTGTGTATTTGGCGTGATACCGGTGGCAACGTGCCAATGACGCTGCGCGCCGGTGAGAGCCGCTACCTGCGTATCGCCGGTGACCGGCAGCGCGGTTTCGTTTTGCAGGCGGGGCGCCCGTAACTGCCGAGGCAAGGGCGTTAACGCCCTTGCCACCAACCCCATAGCGTGATTAAAAGCCACGCCGCTGCAATCCAGCACAGCACTGCTGCCCCTAACGCGACGGACAACCGCAGGCTGTTAATCAGAAAATACAGCGAAATCAAATACACCAGATACGGCAGCACCGCCCACATGCCGAAAATCAGCGTGGTTTTCAACGCCGCAATTGAACGTTCATTGCCGACAATGTAGTGCGCAATCAGGGCGAAAGTGGGGAAGAGCGGGACTAAACCGGCGATATAATAGTTGCGCGTTTTGGCCAGCAGGCCAATCAGAACCACGACCAGCGCGCCGATCAGCGCTTTGACAAGAATGCCCATAATGGTCTCGGGTGTCGGGGGAATGCCAACACACTGCCCGAAAGCCTGAGCAAGATCAACGGGGTGAGGCTTAGCTTGGGGAAAAGTAGACCCGCATGAAGCGCGGGTCTGAGGCGCAACGCTTACTGACGGTAAGCGTGCTTGATTTGCTGAATGCTGTTCTTGAAGATTTCTGCCTGGGTCGGATCTTCAATCTGGGCAATGAAACGTTCCATGTTGATGATGACTTTCCCGGCGTCGGCCTGGCCGATCGATTTCAGGATCAGCGTCAGCGTGGCTTTGAGGCAGGCAACCTCGGTTGCCAAGATTTCCGGGTTTGCAGACGTAGTGAAATCAACGTTGCTCATTTTTTCTCCTGATTTTTTTGAGGCCGTAGCCTGATACAAACTGCTTTGGCGCACCGCGCGCGGGCTAAGAAAGGTTGCTCCAGGCACGGCGGCGAATTTAACTGGGCGCGGAGTATAGCATAGCATGTGCCCGCCATCTGCACCGGGCTTGTTTGGGCCGCATTCCAGGGCAAAACTCGCTCACTGCATGACCGAACCATTCAATTATCGACAAGTTATTTCGAGACGGTTAACAAGTATTTGTCCGGCTCGTCATTGTTGAATCCTTGGGGTTATTATAATTATCTTGGGCTGATGGCGCTGATTTCGCCGGCATTCAACGGGAATAATAGTTTTGCACTCAGGGGGGCAGGTTCCCATCAGTAGTGGTTCTTCCTTCGCCGTTAAATATCAAATGATTACAAAGAACCGGCAACCGTGTTAATATTATTCATGTCGTGATTGCTTACACAGATTTCCCCTTGCGGCATGATTGTCAGGCTATCCTGTATGCGGCGCAGCGAAATTATTTTATCCGGCCAATGTTTCCCCGCGTGACGATTTATCGGCGGCATAGACGGCTAAAATTGAAAAATCAGCTCTGCTCCGCAAAGTTATTCGGCAGTATGTATTAATCTGTGTTCATTCTTGTCTGAAAAACAAGTAATATCTCTGGCGAAAACAGAGGCTGATTGCGTTACTCCCTTTTTTTGGAGATTTTTCCTTGATTAGCGTTCTTCTTGTTGATGACCACGAACTGGTGCGCGCAGGGATACGACGCATTCTTGAAGATATCAAAGGTATAAAAGTTGTCGGTGAGGCCCAGTGCGGTGAAGACGCCGTTAAATGGTGCCGTGGCAACGCTGTCGATATCGTGCTGATGGACATGAATATGCCGGGCATTGGCGGGCTGGAAGCCACGCGCAAGATTGTGCGCTATGCACCCGACGTCAAAGTCATCATGTTGACTATCCATACTGAAAATCCCTTGCCCGCGAAGGTGATGCAGGCAGGTGCCGCCGGCTATCTGAGCAAGGGCGCCGCGCCGCAGGAAGTGGTTAACGCCTTGCGTTCCGTGCATGCGGGGCAGCGCTATATCGCGTCTGATATCGCCCAGCAAATGGCTCTTAGCCAGCTGGAGCCGCAGGCTGAAACGCCGTTCAGCTGCCTGTCTGAGCGCGAGCTGCAGATCATGTTGATGATCACCAAAGGCAAAAAAGTGAATGAGATCTCGGAGCAATTGAGTCTCAGCCCGAAAACGGTGAACAGCTACCGTTACCGCATGTTCAGTAAGCTGAATATCAGCGGCGACGTCGAACTGACCCACCTGGCCATCCGACATGGATTGTTCAATGCGGAGACGTTGTTAAGCAGTGAATGATCGTTTCGATGCCAAAGCCTTCCTGAGTACCGTCACCAGCCAGCCCGGCGTCTACCGTATGTACGACGCCACGGGCACGGTGATCTACGTCGGTAAAGCCAAAGACCTGAAAAAACGTCTCGCCAGCTATTTTCGGCAGCAGGTCAGCAGCCGTAAAACCGAGACGCTGGTTAAAAATATCGCGCAAATAGACGTAACGGTTACCCATACCGAAACCGAAGCGCTGCTGTTGGAACATAACTACATTAAATTGTACCAACCGCGATATAATGTTCTTTTGCGAGACGATAAATCTTATCCGCTGATTTTTCTCAGTGCGGATACCCATCCCCGTTTGGCGGTGCATCGCGGCGCCAAACACGCCAAGGGCGAATATTTCGGTCCTTTTCCCAATTCTTACGCCGTGCGCGAAACGCTGGCGTTGCTGCAGAAGCTGTTCCCGATCCGTCAGTGCGAAAACAGCGTGTATCGCAACCGGTCGCGGCCGTGCCTGCAGTATCAGATTGGCCGCTGCCTGGGGCCTTGCGTCGCCGGCCTCGTGAGCGAAGAAGAGTATCGGCAACAGGTGGATTATGTGCGGCTGTTCCTTTCAGGTAAGGATCAGCAGGTGTTGCACCAGCTGATTGCGCGCATGGAAGAAGCCAGCAAGCTGCTGAATTTCGAAGAGGCGGCGCGCATTCGCGATCAAATTCAGGCCGTGCGCCGCGTCACCGAACGGCAGTTCGTGTCGGGCGATAGCGACGATCTGGACGTGATCGGCGTGGCGTTCGACGCCGGTATGGCCTGCCTGCATGTGTTGTTCATCCGTCAGGGCAAGGTGCTGGGCAGCCGCAGCTATTTCCCTAAGGTACCGGGCGGCACGGATATGGGCGAAGTCGTGCAAACCTTCGTCGGCCAATTTTATCTGCAGGGCAGCCAGGCGCGCACGCTGCCCGGCGAGATCCTGCTGGATTTCAGCTTGCCGGAAAAAGATCTGCTCGCAGAATCGCTCTCCGAGTTGGCGGGGCGAAAAATCCAGATCCAAAGCAAACCGCGCGGTGACCGCGCTCGTTATCTGAAGCTGGCGCGCACCAATGCGGCAACGGCGTTGACCACCAAGCTGTCACAGCAGTCGACGATCCATCAGCGGCTGGCTGAATTGGCCAAAGTGCTGAACCTGACGGAAATCAACCGTATGGAGTGCTTCGACATCAGCCATACCATGGGGGAGCAAACTGTGGCCTCGTGCGTGGTGTTTGACGGTAATGGTCCGGTGCGCGCGGAATATCGGCGTTACAATATTAGCGGCATTACACCCGGCGATGATTATGCGGCGATGACGCAGGTGCTGAAGCGCCGCTACGGCAAAGCGCTGGAAGAGAAGAAGATCCCGGATGTCATTTTCATCGACGGCGGCAAAGGGCAGCTTGGCATGGCGAACGAGGTGTTCAAATCGCTGAATGTGACCTGGGACAAGAACAAACCGCTGCTGATCGGCATCGCCAAAGGCGCGGATCGCAAGGCCGGATTAGAGACGTTGTTCTTCGTGCCGGAAGGCGAGGGGATTTCGCTGCCGCCGGATTCGCCGGCGCTGCATGTGATCCAACACATCCGCGATGATTCACACAATCATGCGATTACCGGTCACCGGCAGAGAAGAGCGAAAGTCAGAAATACCAGCGCACTGGAGCTGATTGAGGGCGTAGGGCCGAAACGGCGCCAGGTGCTGTTGAAGTATATGGGCGGACTGCAACCTTTGTTGAACGCCAGCGTGGAGGAAATTGCAAAAGTGCCGGGTATTTCACAAGCATTGGCAGAAAAGATCTACAATGCATTGAAACACTGAGGGCAATGTAGCAACATACTCTTAATTTCCACTCTAGCCAGATAGTTACCGTAGCATTATGCAATTGAATATACCGACTTGGCTTACCCTGTTTCGCGTAGTTCTGATCCCATTCTTTGTGCTGGCGTTTTATCTGCCGTTCAGCTGGGCTCCGATGGTATGCGCCGTTATCTTTGTGTTTGCCGCTGTCACCGACTGGTTTGACGGCTTTCTGGCACGCCGCTGGAAACAAACGACGCGCTTCGGGGCGTTCCTGGATCCGGTCGCGGACAAAGTCATGGTGGCGGTGGCGCTGGTGCTGGTGGCGGAGCACTACCACAGCTGGTGGATCACGCTGCCGGCGGCGACCATGATCGCCCGTGAAATCATCATTTCGTCGCTGCGCGAGTGGATGGCGGAGATCGGCAAACGCAGCAGCGTGGCGGTGTCCTGGATCGGCAAAGTGAAAACCATGGCGCAGATGATGTCGCTGGTGGGCTTGCTGTGGCGCCCGGATCGTTCCGTCGAGTATGTGGCGTTCGGTTTGCTGTATATCGCGGCGGTGCTGACTTTCTGGTCGATGTTCCAATATTTGAACGCAGCGCGCAACGATCTGCTGGAACCGTGATCGATACGCTGCAAAAAGCGGCAAACGATCGTGATGGGCCAACAATTTTATTGACTCATCACGTCAGGTAAGTAGAATGCATCGCATCAGACGACAACGATGAATTGCCGAAAGATAGCAAAGAAATCAGTCAGTTCTGGTAATGCGGGAATAGCTCAGTTGGTAGAGCGCACCCTTGCCAAGGTTGAGGTCGCGAGTTCGAGCCTCGTTTCCCGCTCCAAATATTGGCCTGTTGAATCCCAGTGATTCGGCAGGCAAGCGAAAAGGGGCTTCGGCCCCTTTTTCGTTTTCTTTTTTAGCGCCGTTCGCTAAACCTTTCTTCATCTTCCCATATCGATTATTGACCCTCCTCACGTTATCTCTCCCGTTGTCTTCATACTGCTGGCTGCGCCCGTTAAACGGTGAAAGAATGAGCGGCAGAATTTTGGCTATGCCGGGAGCAGCGCCATGCAGGAAGAAACTCACGCGGCGTATGAAACGATCCATTTTATCGCAGCGGACGGCTATGCGCTGAGCGGCAGCTACTTTCCTGCCCCATGCGGTAATAAAACGCCGGTGCTGATTTGCCCCGCCACCGGCGTTAAGCAAGGGTTTTATTATGCCTTCGCGCAGTGGCTGAGCGAGCAGGGGCATCCGGTTATGGTGTTCGACTACCGGAGCATCGGCGCTTCTCTGGCGGAATCGCATGTCCGACACTCTAAAGCCCGCAAGCAGGATTGGGGTGAACGGGATATGCCGGCGGCGCTGAACTGGCTGCTGGCGAAAACCGCAGCGCAACAGGCGCATGTGATCGGTCATAGCGCCGGCGCTCAGCTGGTGGGGTTGATGCCCAACTACCAAGCGGTACGCAGCCTGACGGCGGTCTCCGCCTCCTCCGGCTATATCGGCAATATCCGTTGGCCGTTCAGGGCGACGGCGATAGGCTTGATGTGGGGCTATATTCCGCTTTCGGTACGGTTGCTCGGCTACGCGCCGGCAAAGTGGTTGGGGTGGGGGGAGGATCTGCCCGCCGGCGTCGCACGGCAATGGGCCGCTTGGTGTCGGCGGCCAGGCTACGTGGAAAACTCATTTGGTACGGAAATCCAACGTCATTATTATGAAGCGTTCCAGGCACCGATCGCCGTGGTTGCTGCAGCCGATGACGTGTTGGTAACGCAGTGCAGTATTGCAGACTGGCTGCGGCTATTGCCCAATGCGCGGCATAGGGTTCACTTGCTGCAGCCGGCGGAGACTGATGGTCGGGCGATAGGGCATATCAACATGTTCAGGCGCAGCCACGCTGTGCTTTGGCCGCGATTGATCGCAGGGCTATCGGCAAAGTGAAGTGTTATGTCGGTATGAGAAAGAGCGTCCACGGGGCGCTGGCCGCTGCTGGCGATGGACCACTATAGGAAGAAGGGGGGCCGATGGCCTCAAAACCGAGTACGGTAGAATTAATCATCGGCAATATTTCTGTGTCGGATACGGTTTCGGCAAAGAAGATGTTCGGTGAGTATGGCATTTATTGCGGCGAGAAACTGGTCGCGCTGGTCTGCGATGATCGATTGTTTATCAAACCGACGGCGGGCGGCAAAACGCTCCTGAACGAAGGTTTAGAGGCGGCGCCTTATCCTGGCGCAAAGCCTTGCTTTCTGATCCCTGAAGAGCGCTGGCAGGATAGCGCTTGGCTTTCCCAATTAGTCTCTGTGACTTACGCTCAGTTGCCGGTACCCAAGAAAAAAGCATCGAAGAAATCCAATTGAATGGCGCGGAGCCACCTTTTACACGGCAGTCTACCCATTCACTATTACTGTCGGTATCTTGGGGCCGCGCATAGGAGGCGGTATGGAATCCGGTGCTATAAGGCATCTGGTGAGGACGGCGGCGGCATGCATGTTATTTTTCGGTCTGATTGCACCGCCGTTAGGGGGCGTTATCATGTTGCTGCTGATGACGTTCGGCAGCGGCGAACTGGTGGAAATGGGCCGTCTCGAAGCCGGAGATATACTGGGCATGGTGGGGTTTATCGGGGCTTTTTCTTATGCGATTGGTTTTTTGTCGGCATGCTTGGTGGGGGCTATCGTCGGTATCGCCCAGCCTGGCATCAGCCGGTTGCGATGGTTTCTGCTGTTATGCGCGCTGCTGTCCGCCGTTGCACCCGGTTTGCTGAATGTCGAACAGCGCATTTTTGGCGCGATTGCGGTTTTGCCGGGGATAATCACCGGTTTTTTATGGTGGCGCAGGAGATTGCGAGCAGCCTCTAACCAGGATATTTTGCCCGGTACGCCATGGCAATAAACAAGCTCCCCAACAGTCTGAACGAGAAAAAATCGCCGATTTGCCCGTGAACTTCTGAGCCGATGCATATAAAATCAACATTCCGCTTGCCTTTGCGTCGGTATTGTGAACAGTGCGCCCACAAAATAAGCAGTTGAAAGCGTTAGAGAACTTTTTGCTATTTCGAGGGGTTGCCAAGGTAGGGGGTTTAGTCCATAATGCAGTCCATCGATTCGGCGGTAACGAAACAAATCGCTTGAGAATCAGATGATTAGGTTAAGCGGTTTCAGCATCGCAGACCAAAAGAATAAAACGAAGCGGGTGATTCACCGGCTTTAGCCTGAAAAGGCAAACAGAATAAAGGCGCGTTAACAAAGCGGTTATGTAGCGGATTGCAAATCCGTCCAGTCCGGTTCGACTCCGGAACGCGCCTCCAACTTTCCCGAGCCCGGGTGGTGAAATCGGTAGACACAAGGGATTTAAAATCCCTCGGCTTATGGCTGTGCGGGTTCAAGTCCCGCCCCGGGTACCAGGGAATAAAAATACCGAATAATCAAAGCAATAAGTAGTAATGTCGTAGACCGCCGAGAGGCGGTTTTTTTGTTTTTGCAGTGTGAGGCTGAGCCTTGTTTCTATTCCCCACTGGCCATTTTTTCGGTGACGGCCTAAGTTTCCAGATACTACTGTAGATAGGCACGTGGGACACACCATAGATTCGGACAGATACGCTAACACTTCTGCTGGATAGCTGCCGAACTAGTTACAGTCACCTTTGAGGTGTTTGAGGGTGCCTTCGAAACGAAACAATTTTTCGGTGCTTTGCGCGTCCGTGTGGATTTTCATTCATCGTATCATCCCTGAGTTGCCGTATGAATAGCGACAATTTGACAGTCGTTCCCGCATGACGCCGCCAGGAAATCTCCCATACTCAACAGTTCCAGAGCTAGTAGTACCTGACTCTTCTATACGTCTGGCATTTCAGCTAATACTGATTTCAATGCCTGAAACAGCGGATAAGTCTACTTTGTAATTAATGGTCATTGCAGGTGTGTTCGGTGGGAGTAGTATCTCATTTGAAGGGTTCTGCTTTATAGCGTTTTTTAATTAAAAATGGTTAACAGCCTGGATTTCGTGAGTGATTTCTTTCTTCCTATTTAAATTCGTTTTTTAGTGGGATTAACCCGCTCAGATTATGTTCTTTGCGGGTGTGATCTAATTCAATATTATCGGTGTATTTTGTTTTCGACGAGTTTATATAAAACTAGCCCAAATGGAATGCATATTAATATTGTTATTGCGCCAGCGAGTGTGCCCATGAAAATTCCAGGCGATTTTTTAATCAAAATGCCGTATCCCATTACTATAAAATTATGGGTAAGATATATGGTGTAAGACGCATCGCCAATATCCAATAACGTTTTGTTTTTTACTTGTATAGGTAATATAGTTATTAATATTAAGATGCTTATCATACAGTCTACGTATTGAGGCTTTTCGATATAGGTTGCCAAGAGAATGAAAGATAAGGTTAAGATCCAAAGAAACGCATCGCTCACTTTCCCTTCTAGCTTACGCATGAAATTCTCATTTCGTTCAATAATGACACCGGCGATAAATAGGAATATGAGCCATTTTGAAAAAAAGATATTCGCTTCTTCGGAGGGGAGGAGGTTAAAATGTGCAGCGAAAAATAAAGCTAAAAATATCGCTGTTAAACAACCTATTACTCTTTCCTTTTTAACGTCCAAAAATATTATAATGGCAAATGCTATATAAAAGAACATTTCGTAAGATAATGTCCAACTTTGAGACATTACAGGGGTGTCAATTTTCCCACCGCTGGCACCAAAAGGTATTAAGAAATAATTAAATATTATCTTTTCGATTTCAAAGTTTTGAGCTCTCAAGGCTAAACCAAAGTACCAGAGGAAAACTAAAGCCGTCAAATATATCCAATATAAAGGATATATTCTCTTTATTCTCTTCTTTAAAAACTGAATGGAATAGTTAATCCCAAAGTCTTTGTTCTTTGTCGTATAGGACATAATGTATCCACTAATAACAAAGAACACATAAACCCCAATATCACCTAAATGAACAGTAAGGCGCATTGCGTTACTAATAATGGGGTTTTCAAGGGGGTGATATAAATAAAACTGATTAACAGTGTGGGCTATAACAACGAACAGGGCTGCAAGTGCTCTAGCGTATTGTAAGGTGTCTAACTTTTTCATGGATATCCTGCCCAAATCCCCGTGACTTTGTTAATTTTTTTCCAACATCTTGATAAGAATAATCAAATTTTTGCTGGTCATATTATTTAAAACGACACATATTGCAACGGGCACAAGCAAAATGCAATCCTAGAAGTAGTCTGATTTATTGTTGCTACTTCATTTTACCCCTATATATTGTTTTTTTCTTTTACTCTGCGCACCACATGTTGTGGTGACAGGTGTGTTAAAGATAACTTTATATCTCGTAAGGCAAACGAAGGCGTTTTATCTTATGGGTATCAAGTGAGGAAATGAAGTCGATAGCGCTTTTCTGTGTAGCCAGGTAACACATTGTGATAGTTAGCTATTTTAATTGGTTGCGGTTGTTGACGAGTTAAGTAAAGCCTGGGGCAAGGATAGCTTCTTTGCTCTGCATTTTCAGAAATATGCTGGTATAGCTGGAGCACATATCTTGGAGCCCCGCAGGGCTCCGAAGTACAACTCATAAGAAACCGAACGCTGCGGCGAGGATCCAGCCGAAGACGCAGGAGACGCTGACGCCGATCAGGCCGGGCAGAATAAAGCTGTGGTTGATCACGAAGCGGCCGATACGGGTAGTGCCGGAGCGGTCAAATTGGATCGCCGCCAGATCGCTGGGGTAGGTCGGCAGAATGTAATAGCCGTAGCAGGCCGGCGCCGAAGCGACGATATAGGCCGGGTTGACGCCGATCGCCAGCGCGACCGGCACCAGCGCCGCCAGTGCGGCGGCCTGTGAATTGACGAACTTCGACACCAGCAGCAGGATCAGCGCATAGGCCCAGGGGTACTCTTTCACCAGCACGCCCAGCGTGGCCTCTATCTGCGCCAGATGGGCGCCAAACATGGTTTCTGCCATCCAGGCGACGCCATACACCGCCACGATGGCGATCATGCCGGAACGGAACACTTCATTTTTAGAGATCGACGCCGGATTGGTGCGGGTGATGATAACGATCAGCGCCCCGGCCATCAGCATACACATCTGGATCACCAGGACCATGGAGAGCGGTTTGCCGCCGAAGTTGGGCCGCAGGTCGGAAAAGGCTCCCAGCACCGCCACCAATGCGATGGTGGCGAGGAAGATCCACATGGCGATCCAGTTGCTGCGCGGCAGCACCCGATCCAGCAGGGTGGCGGCGTCGCCATAGACGTAGCGATGGTTCTCCGGCACTGAGATAAATTTTTGGAACTCGGGATCTTTGTCCAGGTCTTTGCCGCGGAACCAGCTGAAGATGCCGATCGCCAGAATGCCGCACAGGGTTGAGGGAATGGTGATCGACAGCAGATCGAGGAATTCCAGATGGCGGCCATTAAAGGTGTAGCTGCTGAGCATCGCCACCAGTGAGACCACCGCCACCGAGACCGGGCTGGCGATAATGCCCATCTGCGCGCCGATCGAACTGGCGGCCATCGGCCGTTCCGGGCGGATATTATTTTTGATCGCCACGTCATAGATGATAGGCAAGATGGTGTACACCACATGCCCGGTGCCGCACAGGATAGTGAGAATGCAGGTGACGAACGGTGCAATGATCGAAACATAGCGCGGGTTACGCCGCAGCATCCGTTCGGCTATTTGCAGCATGACGTCCAATCCGCCCGAGGCCTGCAGGGTGGCGGAAGCCGCCACCACCGCAATGATCACCAGCATCACGTCTACCGGCGGTTTGCCGGGCTGCAGGTGAAAGCCGAACACCAGAATCATCAAACCGATACCGCCCAGCAACCCCAGCGCGATGCCGCCCTTACGCGCCCCATACAGCAGGCATGCCAATATAACCGCTAATTGCAGAAAGAAATCCATGATAGATGCGCCTTAATAATGTTGAACTTAACTGCGTTCAGTTTCCGGCGGCGCTTACAGCAGAAAGTTGTTTTAAATCTATAGTCATGAATAAATTGTGGTTATTAACCCTAAAGAGTGATAGCGGTCACATTTGAACATCGGAAACGCGGCTGACTGACGTCATCAGCACGAAAAAGCAAGCCAACAGGTCAGACCTCTCCTATATGACGGGTTTACCACCAGAGGAGAAAACTATGGATCCGACCAAAATGACGGGATTGGCGTTATTACAGGCTGCGATGGCCGGCAAGATCCCACCGGCTTCAATCGCTGAAACGGTGCCCATGAAACCGGATGCGGTTGAAGAGGGCTATATCCGCATCGTGGCGCGGGCTGACGAACGTCACCTGAATCCGCTGGGAGGCGTTCATGGCGGCTTCGCCGCCACGGTTCTGGATTCGGTGACCGGTTGCGCGGTGCACAGCACGCTGGCTGCGGGGATTGGCTATGGCACTGTCGATCTGCAGGTTAAAATGTTGCGCCCTGTGCCGAAGGGAATTGATCTGATCGCCGAGGGGCGCCTGGTCTACACATCGAAGAATGTCGCGTTCGCTGAAGGCACGCTTAAAACGACGGAAGGGAAGCTGCTGGCTTCGGCAACCGCCACTTGCTTTATCATTCGCCCTACCGGGCAAGCGCCGCAATAACCTGTCGCTTATCAGGCCCGGGATTAATCATCCGGGGCCTGATGCCTTTCTCTTCGGCTGCATATCACGCGGTGGCGCAATGGCGGGCGCGATGCGTCATTGTGGTCTAGTATTCTTGGGTAAAAATTTTATCGGAGTGAGTATGCAGCCGCATAAAGAGGTTGAGTTTGATCATGAGCTTTGTCTGGCGATCGGCAGGGCCGTATTGGACGTGGTGGCGCAGGGGGAAGAAACCAGCGCGCCGACAGTTATGGGCGCCATCGAGCGGTCGGTGGCGCAGGGGTTGAATGATGAGGAAACCGCTATCGCCGACGACGCTCTGGATTTGATGGCTCGTTTGATCCACCGTTGTGGATTGACTCATCCGACAGGCGGAGAGGATGCTTCCCATGCATTGGTTGAATTTCAAGCGTTACAAGAGTGAGGTTGCCAAACAGGCTGTGCCGCCGCATCTGAATGCGGCCGAATTCGCACGACATTACGCGGCTCAGCCGCAGGCGAATACGGATGAATACTTCTCGTTGAGCGGGGAGATATGTTGGGATGCGGTCGTGCTTTGCGCCTATCGCTCCGGGGCACTCAGCAAGGCGAAATATAAGCAGCTGTGGCTGACGGTATTCGATAAACAATACAAACATTTCGTCAGCCCGGAAGATACCGAGATCCGCACCAGTGCAGAGATGCTGCGCGCTCCGCAGGGCTGCTTTATCGGCATATTCTCCCTGCGCGACGCGGCGGCTCCCCGTTTGCTGCATGCGATGATCGGCACCGGTGCGGGCTTTGCCGCAGGCAATAAAAATCTTTGCATCGGCGTGGGCGGCGCGGTCGGCTGGGAAAATCTCAACCTGGCGCGCGATCTGCGCTGGCAGCCGGAAGGCGGCTTTTTACGCCAGGGCGACAACGAAGTGCTGCGCATTTTTTATCGGCCTTTCCCCGCCTGACCCGGCCAGCATGCTGCCCGAAATAAAAAACCGCCGTCCGGCGGTTTTTTATTGGTGACCATCGCCCTTATTTGAAACCACCGTTGCGAATGAACTCGAGACCAGCGGCGGTGATCCGCGTTTGATGCGGATCGATGTCATAGTTGTTCTCGTCGATATCGCTCATTACATAGGCCTGTATCAGCCCCTTGGTTTTGAGATAGGCGAAGGGATCGGCGAAGGCGTGCGGGCTGGTGGCGTCTTGCTTCCACAGCTCGTAGGTTTTTTCATCCAGCGTGCCGGGGTGATTGGCGGCCAGCCGGGTCAGGATCTGATTGTAGAATACATAGTCGGTCATGATGCGGTCCTCTTTATCGCGAGCGACAGTCTCGGAAAATGACGGTAACGTCTTTCAATCATAGTCGATGTTTGCTCATCGCCCGTGTTGCCGCGTACGCAGGCTATCCTCGTTGGCTTTCAATCCAGTGAAACAGACGAGAAATGGTGAAGGTGATATCGCCGATGTTGAACAGTGCGCCGAGCCACAGGGTTAGCATAACCAGGATGCCAATGATGACGGGAAGATCCATCTTGCTCATGATCAGGTGCTTCATCAATAAAGAGTGTGGTTCAAAGCGTATCATCAATCCTGATTGTCATAAAATGCGCTGCGCATTGTTTCGCGTGAAACCCATGTAAAAAAGCCACCCAAGCGGGTGGCTTTTGCCTTTCAGCGCCGATCAGTCCAGTTTGGGGTGCTGGTCTATCAGGATCTGCTTTTTCTTTTCCAGTTCGGCGATCTGCGCGTTGATGTCCTCGACTTTCTGTTCGATGTTGTCGTAGGTCTCCTGCAGCAGCTCTTTCGCTTCGGTACGGTCAGACGCCGCCGGCGTCGCGCCGCGTAGTGGCTTGTTAGCAGTTTCTTTCATGTACAGACCGGTGATAAGACCGATCACCGCCACAACCATCAGGTAGTAGGCCGGCATGTACAGGTTGCCGGTCGCCTCCACCAGCCAGGCGGCGGCGGTTGGCGTTGCACCGGCGATCAGCACCGAAATGTTGAACGAAATCGCCAGCGCGCTGTAGCGGATGTGCGTTGGGAACATCGCCGGCAGAATGGACGCCATCACCCCGGTGAAGGAGTTGAGCAGCACCGCCAGCACCAGCAGGCCGACGAAGATCAGGCCAATCACGTTGCTGTTGATCAGAATGAAGCACGGGATCGCCAGCGCCAACAGGCCGATACTGCCGCCGATAATGAACGGCTTGCGGCCGATGCGGTCGCTGGTCAGGCCGATCACCGGCTGCACGAACAGCATGCCGATCATGATGGCGATAATGATCAGAACGCCGTGATCTTCCGAGTAGTGCAGGTTATGCGACAGGTAGCTCGGCATGTAGGTCAGCAGCATGTAATAGGTCACGTTGGTGGAGATCACGATACCGACACACACCAGCAAACTTTTCCAATGTTTGGCCGCGATCTCTTTGAACGAGGTTTTCGGCGGATTTTCGATGGCGTTGCGGTCCTCTTTCTCCATCTTGTCCACGTGCTGCTGGAACGCCGGGGTTTCTTCCAGCGCATGGCGCAGATAGAGACCGATCAGGCCCAGCGGTGCGGCGATGAAGAACGGGATACGCCAGCCCCAGTCGAGAAAGTTGGCTTCACCGACGATGCTGGAGATCAGCACCACCACGCCGGCACCCATCACAAAGCCGGCGATGGAGCCGAAGTCCAGCCAGCTGCCCATAAAGCCGCGTTTGCGGTCCGGCGAGTACTCGGCGACGAAGATCGCCGCACCGGAATATTCACCGCCGACGGAGAAGCCCTGTGCCAGCTTGGCCAGCAGCAGCAGGATCGGTGCCCAGATGCCGATCGACGCATAGGACGGGATCAGGCCGATACAGAAGGTGCTGACCGCCATGATGATAATGGTGACCGAGAGAACTTTTTGCCGGCCGAACTTGTCGCCCATGGCGCCGAAGAACAGACCACCGAGCGGACGCACCAGGAAGGGCACGGAGAAGGTCGCCAGCGCGGCGATCATTTGTACGCCGGGAGAGGCGCCGGGGAAGAAGACCTGGCCAAGCGCATAGGCGACAAAGCCGTATACGCCGAAGTCGAACCACTCCATCGCGTTGCCCAGGGCCGCCGCGGTGATCGCCTTCTTGAGTTTGCTGTCATCGATGATGGTGATGTCGTTAATGTGCATCGGTTTATGTCGTTTTTTTCTTAACTTCATATAATCATCCCTTAATGAATTATTCGTTGTTCGTGAAAGCGTAATCTCCGTTCACTGTTGTTTTTGAGTTATCAAATCGGCTAATTGAATCGCGATTCAAGACGATCCATTATCCACATTTAAGTTGTGATGTGGATCGCAAAATAACCTCGCTTATGCCGATGTTATGTCATTTAGGTGACTAATTATTTTGCATCTATAGCTTAACGTTATATCTTGCGGCGATCAAATCCAGCAGTTTAACTTAAGTATTTGCACCGATTTGGTGCGAGATTGGTCTAATAATTGCGCGATTTGGCGATTTTTCGTCTGATTGACGATGCTTCAAGTATAGAGAAAGCGAGAGATAAAACAGGAAAAATTGATGTGTTTGCCGTCAAAAAAGGCCCGGCTCGATGGCCGGGCCGGTTGGGTTATGGCGCCGACGAACCGCCGAATTCCAGATAGATTTTCGCCAGATTCTGGTACTGCGCGAAGCGGTTTTCGTCTACCGCCAGTTCCGCCTGACGACGTTGCTCCTGAGCGTTGAGCCAGTCGGTAATGGTGACGGCGCCCTGTCGGTAGCGCACCTCGTTCAGCCGCTCCGATTTGCGCGCCAGTGCCAATGAGGCCCGCAACTGCGTCTCCTGCGCCAGCAGCTGCGTACGCAATGACAGTGCGTTGTTCACGTCGCCCATCGCTTTGTACAGCGCCTGCTTGAACGCCAGAACCTGCTGTTCATAGTCGTTGCGGGCGATCTTGATATCCACGCCCATTTGCCGCCATTGCAGGAACGGCAGCGTCAGACTGGCGCCGAGGCTGCCCGTCGGGTTGCGCAGGAACTCCAGTAGCGCACTGCTGCTGGCACCCAGCGAGCCGGTCAGGCTGAACGCGGGATAGTATTGCAGCCGTTTCTCGTCGACGTTGGCCAGCGCGGCGCGCAACCGCAGCTCTTTAGCGCTGAGGTCCGGGCGGCGGCTCAAGACGCTGGCGGGAATGCCGGTGTTGATCTGCGGCATCGCCGCCGTCGGCAGACGTGCGGGGACGATGGTGGCCTGGCCTGAAGGCGCACCCAGCAGCACCGCCTGTTCATTCAGCGCCTGTTGGCGTTCGTGCTGCAACGCCAGCAGCCGGCTTTCCTGCGTCAGCAAGCTTTGCTCCGCGTTCACCACGTCCAGCGCCGAGATGCTGCCGGCGCGGTAGCGGGCGTTGGCCAGCCGCAGGGTTTCTTTGGCGTAGGCGATGCTCGCCCGGCTGACGTCGATCTGCTGATTGAGGAAGCCGATGCGCCAGTAATTGGTGGCCGCGTCGGCCAGCAGCGTCAGGCGCGCCGTCTGCAGATCCTGCTCGGAAGCCTGGCTGGCCCACTCGGCGGCGTCGCGCTGGCGCGCCAGTTTGCCCCACAGATCGACTTCATAGCTCGTAGAGAGAGAGGCGCCGCTGGTTTTGTTCCAGGCGGAGGATTCGGACAGCGGGCGATTGATGCCGTTCGTCAACGAAGCGCTGACGGCGGGCGCGGTGCTGATGCCGACGCGTTCCGCTTCGAGCCGCGCGCGGTAAACACGCAGCACGGCGAGGGCCAAATCGTTGTTGCTCGCCATCACCTGTTGCAGCCAACGATCGAGCTCGGGATCGTGGAAATCACGCCAGTCGAACGGCGTCGGTGCGGCATTTTCTGCCGCGTGCTGCCAGCCCGCCGGGTAGTTGACCTGCGGTGCCTGGTAGTCGCTTTTCAGGGCATTGCCGCAGCCGGCGGTGAGCAGGGCGGCGAGGCTTAGCGCCAGGGGGGATAAAATTTTCATGGGTTACTCGCTGGCCAATGAAACGACCGGATCCATCCTTGCCGCTTTGCGGGCGGGGAGATAACCGAAGATCATGCCGATTAAGGTTGAACAGAAAAACGCCGTTGCGGCAGCTTGCCAGGAATAGATGGCGGTGAACATGCCGCCCGCCAGCGAGGTGAACAGCGACCCGGCGGCGAGCGACAGCGCAATGCCCAATGCGCCGCCGATCAGACAGACCAGCACCGCTTCGATCATGAACTGTTGCATGATGTCGCTGCGCCGCGCGCCGACCGCCATGCGCACGCCGATTTCGTGGGTGCGTTCGGTCACCGAAACCAACATGATGTTCATCACGCCGAGGCTGCCGATCACCAGCGAGATCGAGGCTACCATCAGGATCAGCAGGCTGAGCGTCATCGAGGTGCGCTCGATCGACTTACGGAACTGATCGCGGTTGAAGGTCATGAAATCCTTGACGCCGTGGCGCTGGGTCAGCAACTGCGTGATGGCGCTGACGGCGGCATCGCTGGCGACGTCATCCTTCAGCCGCACGGTGATGCCGCTGAGCGTGGTTTTGCCGACCATGCGGTACATCACCGTACTGTAGGGCATCCAAACGCTGATGCGGTTGGGCGCGTAGTTGCGCTCGCTTTTGGCGACGCCGACCACTCGCGCCGGCACCGAGCCGAGAAACACGATCTGGCCGAGCGGCTCGACGCCGAAGTCGCCGAACAGCGCCTGGCGCGCGTTGTCGTCGATGATCACTTCCTGCAGCGCGTTGCGATCGTCGCGGAAGGTGGCGCCTTGCACCAGCGTGATGCCGTTGACGCGGAAATAGTCGCGCCCGACGCCGGTGATTGACGCGGTGGCGGATTTGCTGCGAAAACGGATGCTGTCGGACGCGCTGACTTCCGGGCTGACGCTGTCGACGAAGCTTTGCTGCGCCAGGGCGTCGGCGTCGGCCGGCACCAGGGTGCGGATGCTGTCGATGGCGTCGTCGAAGAAGTCGCGCCCCGGATAGATGCTTACCACGTTGGTGCCGAGCCCTTTGATATTCTCCAGCGTGCGTTGCTTGGCGCCTTCGCCCAGCGCGACGACCGTGACCACGGCGGCGATGCCGAAGATGATGCCGGTCATGGTCAGCGCGGTGCGCAGGCGGTGGGCATTCATCGCCTTCAGCGCCATATGCAGCGATTCGCGGGTGCGGTCGATAAGACTTTGCCAGCCGCTTTGCCGGCTGCGGTTCGGCGACGGCAGCGAAGGACCGGGCACCGACTGGCGGCCGCTGTCAGCGATGATTTCGCCGTCCCGCAGCTCGATGACGCGCTGTGCATGCTGCGCCACTTTCATGTCGTGGGTGACGATCACCACGGTGTGGCCGCGCTGATTCAGTTCACTGAGGATCGCCAGCACTTCCTGGCCGGATTGGCTGTCCAGCGCGCCGGTCGGTTCGTCCGCCAAAATGATCTCGCCGCCGTTGATCAGCGAGCGGGCGATGCTGACGCGCTGCTGCTGGCCGCCGGAAAGTTGACCAGGCTTATGGTCTTCGCGTCCCTCCAGGCCCAACCGCGCCAGCAGCTGCGCTGCGCGCCGCCGCCGCTGATCGCGCCTGTCATTGGCATAAATCGCCGGGATCTCGACGTTGCCCAGCGCGCTGAGATCGGGCATCAGGTGATAGCGCTGGAAGATGAAGCCGATATGCTCGCGGCGCAAGCGGGCCAATTCGTCAGGCGACAGATGGGCGGCGTTCTGGCCGCTGATGTAGTAGTCGCCGCGATCCGGCACGTCGAGACAGCCCATGATGTTCATCAGCGTCGATTTGCCGGAACCGGAGGCGCCGATGATCGCCACCAGTTCGCCGGCGGCGATGGTCAGATCGATGTCTTTCAACACCGTCAACGCCTGGCCGCCGTTGGTGTAGGTTCGGCTGATGCCTTTTAGCTCGATGATCGCGTTCACAGGAAGAAGCCATCCTCAGCCGATTTGGCGGCAGGCTGCGACAGCACCACGGCCTCACCGGCTTTCAGACCGCTGAGGATCTGAATATCGACGTTGTTGGTGATGCCGGTGGTCACTTCGCGCGTTTCCAGCCGCTGGTCTTGGGTCAGCACCTGTACCTGCTGCACTTTCCCTTCGGTTTTATGCACCGCCTGGATCGGCACCAGCAGGGCGTTCTTCGCTTCGCCGAGCAGCAAGGAAACCTGCGCGGTCATGGCGATGCGCAGGCGATTTTCCGGGTTAGGTACGTCCAACAGCGCGTTGTAATAGACCGACGCATTCGAGGTGCCGGAGCCGGACGCGGAGCTGGTGCCGGCGAGCGAATCGTCTTTCATCACCGATTCCGGCGCCAGTTCGATGGTGCGCAGCGTGGCGTCGTAGCGTTTATCCGGATCGGAGAAAATCGTGAAGTATGCCTTTTGCCCTGGCGAAATGCGGGTGATGTCGGCTTCGGAGATCTGCGCCTTGATAGTCATCATATCCAGCCGCGCCAGCTTGACGATGGTCGGCGCGCTTTGGCTGGAGTTGACCGTTTGCCCCTGTTGCGTGACCACGGCGATGACGATGCCGTCCATCGGCGCGACCACGCGGGTATAGCCCAGATCGATCTTTTTCTTGTCGACGTCAATCTGCGCCTGTACCAGGCGCGCATTGAGCGAAAGCTGTTCGGCGCGGGTGGTAGCGAGCGCGGTTTCGGCGGTTTCGAAGTCTTCATGCGAGCTGGCTTCGTCGCTCAGCATGCGGCGTTGGCGTTTGAAACGTGATTCCGCCTGTTTCAGCTGCGCCTGTTTGGCCTGCAGCTCGGCTTTGATCACGTTTAGCGCCGCTTCGGCGTTGCGCAGATCGTTGCGCTGTTGCAGATCGTCGATGTCGGCGATCGGCTGGCCTTTGGTGACGCGATCGCCTAGTTTGACCTTCAGCGATTTGACCTCACCGGAGACTCGCGCACCGACGTTGACGCGTTCGACGGCGTCCAGCCGCCCGGTGGCCAGCACGGCGTTTTCGATATCGCCCAGCCGGGCCGGTGCGGTAACGTAATCCTGTTGCGGCGGGCGTTGCCAATAGATGGCCAACGCGACAGCGACGGCGATGAAAACGATGACGGCGACCAACGCCAGGCGGCGGGAGGAGAGTTTCAGTGATGGCATACCCAGGTTTTCCATAACGATAAAAGCGGCGGTTCCAGTCTGCCATCATGGCAGCGCCAGCTTGAACTGGCGCTAAACGTCAGGCGCTTTCCCGCTGGAAAGGGGATAGTAAAGGCTTTCTCGCTAAAGATCACGGCGAGTTACTATCCGTTGGGTGTGCAACCGACGGCGATGGGCGTTATACTGGGTAAAAAACCAGTATTCATTTATCAGCAGGATGACACCGCCGCCATGATGCCGAACCGCCTCGAGCCTGAACTCGATATTTACCAATACCCGGAGCACCTGCGCGCTTGCCTGGCGTCGTTGCCCAAGGGGCCGGGCGTGTATGTGTTCCATGGCCAGAGCGAAAGCCTGCCGCTTTACATCGGCAAAAGCGTCAACGTACGCAGCCGGGTGATGGCGCATTTTCGCGCGCAGGACGAGGCTAAAATGCTGCGTCAAACCCGGCGCATCAGCTTTATCGAGACCGCCGGCGAATTGGGGGCGTTGCTGCTGGAGGCGCAGCTGATCAAGCAGCAGCAGCCGCTGTTCAACAAACGCCTGCGGCGTTCGAAGCAGCTGTGTGCGCTGCGTTTGCTGGCGGGGAACGTGACGATAGCGCATGCCAAAGAGATTGATTTCGCCGTCACGCCCGATCTCTACGGGCTGTTCGCCAATCGCCACGCCGCGTTGGAAAAGCTGCGCGCCATCGCTGACGAGCATCGATTGTGTTACGGCAAGCTGGGGATCGACAAGCTGCCCGCCGGGCGAGCCTGTTTCCGTTACAGCCTGCGCAAGTGCGCCGGCGCCTGCTGTGGCGTGGAGTCGGCGCAGGAACATGCTCTGCGGCTCAGCGCGGCGCTTGAACAGTTGCGCATCGCCTGTTGGCCGTTCGCCGGGCGCGTGGCGCTGGAGGAGCAGGGCGAGGCGCTGCGGCAGTACCATGTTATCCACAATTGGTTTTATCTGGGATCGGTCAGCAGCCTGGCGCAGGCGAAGTTGCTGCAGAGCGCGGCCAGCCACTTTGACAGCGATGGCTACAAGATTCTGTGCAAGCCGCTCATCGGTGGCGATTACCGGATTATTGCGCTGCCTTAATGCCGGAACGCTAGCGATTACCTAAGACTTATCCGTAAATGCATGACATTATGCTAAAAAAGCTTGAGTCCATAATGTTGTTATGGATAATGTCGCCCCGAAGCGAAGGAACGCGCTATTAACTCAGTTGGCAGAGTGATTGGTTTTATAATGGCTTGTTTTGGCTTGAAAATTGATAGACGCGGGTTCGAGTCCTGCATAGCGCGCCAGCTTTCTTTCCCTTCACCTCACCGCGTTTACCGTAAAGCGCACCCGGGTTGATTTGCACTATCGGCTCCTCGTTGGGATTTTCGGGTGTGCTTTACCGTAACCGCTGGCTTTCCTTCCTCTTTCTCTTTCGATCCTTTGCTAAACTGTAATCAGGCAGGCTGTCTGCCCGGCAACAGGAGGTCGATATGTCTCACTCCGAGCAACTGCAGGAGCTCTTGCAACGCGTCGCCGCCCTCGAGGCGAGGGAGAAAGCGCTGACCGCCGCATCCAACGCTTATCAGGCGATTATCACCACCATGTTGGGCAATATGGAGAAGGCCGAACGTGACCGGATCATCGCCATGATCGATCAGGCCCATGAAATCGCCTACGCCCGCGCCATTCAACGCAGCAACGAACCGCAAAAGCAAAAAATCAAACAGGCCGACGACGTCGCCCAGCGCATGTTCATGTTTGCGCAAGGCAAAGCCGCTCAGCCGCGCTGAAGCCGAACTATAACAGTTGCCGTCATTAAGTTGGCTAACTGATCTACCCGGCAAAACTGTACTTGTGTTACTTTTAGCGGTGAGATTTGATGGCAATGCTGTTTCCAGCATAAGGTTGTAACGATGGACGCGATTAAAAGCATCTTGGTTAAAGAGATTGAACAGATCAATCGGCGCGAGGGGCGCGACGGCAAGCCGCGTTTCAACAGCGAATTCGCCCGCACTCACCGCTATTTGTGCCTTGCCATGTTCGCCGGTTACTTCGCGGTGATCGCCGTGATGTATCAGGTGCCGTATATGGGGATGTATGCCTTCTTGGGCTTCACCGCCTTCGTGCTGTTCATGTTCGCCATGCTGCTGATCGAGATTCGGCCGGTGTATCGTTTCGAGGACATCGGGGTGCTGGATTTGCGGGTTTGCTACAACGGCGAATGGTACTTCACCCGCGCGCTGTCGCCTTATGCGGTGCAGCAGCTGCTGGATGAGCCGTCCATCGGCGCCGCGCTGAAACAGAAGATGCGAATCATCATCGGCAACAAGGGCGAAATCGATTTCTACGACGTGTACGACATGGCCTACGGAAAAAAGCCGCAGGATGAGCCGTCTCAGCTGGCGGCGGCGAACTGAAAGGTTTCCGGCCGGCGGCTTGTCGATTATACTCAGCGTTTGAACGTGAAGCAGAATAAGGACCAAGCGATGAGCGATGATATTTTCGATTTTGATATCGATGCCGAACTGGCGAAAGCCGAAGAAAAAGCGGCGCAGAAGGTAAAAGAGGTTCCTGAGTTCCTCGAGGACGAAGCGGACTGCGAAGGCTGCAAGATCTGATCGCCTGCCCCATAAAAAAAACCGCCGCGGCGGTTTTTTTTATGTCTGAGCATCGCGCGGCGTCAATCCAGCACGAATCCCCAGATCAGGAACGCCGCCACCAAAATCAGGCAAAGCGCGGACACCGTCACCAGTATTTTCCCCAGAATGTCTTTTTCTTGTTCCCGCTGCGTCACGTTGAAGTTATCCAATTAAAAGTCTATGGACCAAACCGGCGATGCCGAGATCGAGCGCCGCTACGCCCAGCGCCATGATCATTATCACCGAAAGAAATCGAGTCTTGCCGTTCACATCCCTAATCCCTGTCGGCGCCGTTATATCAAAGGGATATAATTTGGCGGCGCCGTACTGCATACATCGTGATAGAGATTAAGAGCGTTCTTAAGGCCAGAAGTTCCCTCATCTGATAGGCCGGCGCCTGAGCGGCAGCGTTAGTCGGTCACGATCCGCACGCCTATCTTGCTGACTTGATTGCCTTCCATTTCGGCGATGGTCCAGGTCAGACCGTCCCATTCCACCTGGTCGCCGATGACCGGTTCACCGCCGATCAATTGAATAACAAACTGGCCGAGCGTCTGCTGCTCATCCACGTCGTCTTGCAGATTGAGGCCATAGACCTGCGAGATATCGCTCAAACGGGCGTCGGACTGCAGGATAAAGTCGCCGAAGAACCGCTCATCGAGCGTCACGGCCGGCGCCTGGCTGAACAGCTTGCCGAGGATCGGCAGATCGTGCTCATGGCCGATAACGCACAGAATATCGTTCTCTCGCAGCCGGGTGCTGCCGCTCGGGTGCAGCAGTTCTTTGCCGCGGAACAGGGCGGCGATGCGGGTGTTGGGCGGCATTTTCAGCTCGCGCAGCGCCGCGCCGACGCACCAGTTTTCCGCCGAAAGTTGATAGACGAACTGCTCCCACTGGTTTTCCGGGTGCACGTCCAGCCCGACGCGGGAGATCGGCGTCAGCGCCGGCGGCACGATCACCTTGGCTTTTTTGGCGGCGAAAGACAGCGTGGTGCCCTGCAGCAGCAGGGAGACCAGCACCACGAAGAACGCCACGTTGAAGAACAGCTGGGCGTTGGGCAAGCCGGCCATCATCGGGAACACCGCCAGGATCACCGGCACCGCGCCGCGCAGGCCAACCCAGGAGATAAAGCCGCGCTCGCGCAGGGTAAAGCTGCGAAACGGCAGCAGGCCGATAAACACCGACAGCGGGCGGGCGAACAGGATCATCCACAGCGACAGCAGCAGGGCAGGGATGGCGATCGGCAGCAGCTCGTGTGGATTAAGCAGCAGGCCGAGCACCAGGAACATGCCGATCTGGCTGAGCCACGCCAGGCCATCGAAGGTTTGCACGATGCCGTGACGGTTGCGGATCGGCCGGTTGCCCAGCAGCAGGCCGCACAGGTACACCGCCAGAATGCCGCTGCCGTCCAGCGCGGTGGTCAGCGCGAAAATGAGAATGCCGCCGCTCACCGCCAGCAACGGATAGAGGCCGTCGGCCAGCTTGATGTGGTTGATCAGCGTCAGCAGCAGCCAGCCGCCGCCCAAACCGAAGACGATGCCCATGCCGAACTGCTGCATCAGATGCAGCGGGAAGGTCCAGCTTAGCGCGGTTTCCCCGGCGGCGATCATCGCAATCAGCGTGATAGTGAGAAATACCGCCATCGGATCGTTGCTGCCGGATTCGATCTCCAGCGTGGCGCTAACGCGTTCGTTCAAGCCTTTGCCGCCGAGGAGCGAGAAGACTGCAGCGGCGTCGGTGGAACCGATGATGGCGCCGATCAGCAACCCCTGCAGCAGATCGAGATTGAACAGCCAGGCGGCGGCCATGCCGGTCAGGCCGGCGGTGATCACCACGCCAATGGTGGCGAGAGACAGCGCCGGCCACAGGGCGACGCGGAAAGAGCTGACCCGGGTGCGCATGCCGCCGTCGAGCAGGATCACCGCCAACGCGAGGTTACTGACCAGATAAGCGACCGGGTAATTGCTGAAGACGATACCGCCTGGCCCGTCGACGCCGGCCAGCATGCCGATCGCCAGGAAGATCACCAGGATCGGAATGCCGAGCCGGGAAGAAAATGAGCTGAGCAGAATGCTTGCCCCCACCAGCACGGCACCGATGACGAACAAACTGTTAATGGTGCTGGCATCCAAAATATCGCTCTCCTGAGGCTGGGGGATAGGGGGCACTGCGCTGGTGTCGATGATAACGTGTTTAGTGGGTAAAACGCCAAGGCTGATTGCGAAAACAACCGATCAATTATTGCCCTTTGGTGCGATTAACCGAAGAAAGTGAGGGGAAGAGGGAGAATGCTGCCTTTTATCCAACATTATCAGTCTGCTGTATTTCTGCTTTGGCAACAATGCCCGATCGTGGCTGAGGGAAAAACCATTAAGCCCGCGCAGGCAGGCTTAATGGTTTGCAGGCGCGGCAGGGTTAATGGTCGAGCGATTCCAGCGCCCGCTTGATTAGCTCGGTCGCCAGCTTGCTTTCCGTTTCGGAAATGCCGTCGAGATTGAAGTTGGCGAGTTCAGTTACCAAAACGCTGCGTTCTTTGCCGCTGATCGAAGCGTCCAGCGCGGACAGCAGCCGGCCGAGGATCTTCAGCAAGGTGGCGTTTTCCGCTACGGCTTCCTCAGCCGGTGGGGTTTTATCGGTCATTCAAAATCCTCTCTGTCGTGACGGAAGGGAGAAACAGCTAGCGCCATCGAATATATCAAGCGGTCGCGCAGCCCCTCGGGGGTGTTGAGCCCAATCGCTACCGTAAGGCAGGGATCCGGATTTCTACTTATGCATTGCAGTTATAACGCCTAGGTTATCTATGCAGCCGTATCACTTTGCCTCAACGGTCGACGCCAGGCTGAGCAATGTGTGCTCTGCATGCAAACCACCAGTATAGGCTTTTTACGCGGCGTAAATATGACAGGAAATCCCTGCAAACGATCGGGTTTACAGGGAGGGAAGGTTATTGCGGCTTGCCGGAGAACAGGAAACGCAGCACCGGAATACGCTTATGCAGTTCATATAAAGCGAAGGCCAGCGAGAACACAAACAGCAGGCCCAGCAAGAATCCCAACAGATTGTTGCCGATATAAGGCGTCACGAAGGCGCCATATATCAGCGTCAGAGGATGGTGCACCAGATATATAAACAGCGAGGCGTTGACCAGATAGGTGATGCGCGGCGAGTGATAATTCAGCAGGTTATGCCCGAAAGAGAACACCACATTGGTCATCAGAATCCCCATTAGGGTTTTGATCACCACTTCCAGTTCGAACATATAGCTGCTGTGCGCCAGCAGTTTCTGGTTCAGCATATACGCGATAAACAGCAGCAGCGAGCCGAGCAGCGCCAGCGGCGAACGGCGCAGGAAAATCTCCTTAAGCCACACGTACTTAAACGCATAGGCGCCGAGGATGAAGAACGGCAGGTAGAACATCGTCTCCATCACCACGAAATTGAACAGGCCGTTGGATAATAGCTGCGGCGCGAAAATCAAAATAATACGGTGCGCGGCCGAATAGCATACCGCATAAATAAAGAAACACAGTGAGATGTTTCCTAATCCCCGCATTCTATTTATTAAGGCTGGGATATGCTCACGGGTTTGACGCTTGATTTTACGGAACAGATAAAAACAGGCGCAGGTTAACAGTGATAACGTCAATAAGAACCACAGATGAGAAACCAATTCCCAAACTGTTACATTTATTTTCTGATAGAGAGAAAACGTATCCCAGCCATTTAATTTATCGGTGAAATATTTCAGCATAAAGAACTGCGGCACCGTTATTAGCGGGATGGAACTCAGCAGCGGGATCGCCACCCGTTCCAGCCTGACCTTCAGCCACTGATGTCGCTCGTAGCGTTCGTAAAGCATGTAGGAGAAGTAGCCGGATATCACGAAGAACACCTGCATGCGGAAGGCGTGGATGAAGTCGTTCAGCACCGTGAGCGAGAAGGAGGGCGACGCGCTGTTCACCGCCCAGGCATGGCTGGAATAAATCAGGGAGAGGTGAAACGGAATGCCGAGCAACATCAAATAGGCTCGGATCGAATCGAGGAAAAACTCGCGCTGTTTGCTGCCTTTAGTCATAGATTACCGCTGGTGATTTAATCGGGTGCTCATTAACACGCTTAATAAGTCGTCAAAGGTTAAATTGTTATCCGAAACCCTACTATAGCCCCCCGCATTTTTCCATAGCGTCTTGTTGCGCGGCTTGCTACGCTGGTGCTCCATCAGCTGCTTAAACAATGAGCCGTAAACATGAACCATCCATTTATCATGTTGTCGGAAAGCTGAGTAATCCATTAATATGGATTTAAAATGATTTGAGCACACGAATAGGGGGGGATGTGCTAGTTAATATATTATCCGGACAACCACGCGCCGCGAGCGTTCGTTGGTTAGGTGCCACCGTATTGTTCACGCTGTTCAGTGCGCCGGCGTGGGCCTTTTCTATTGATGATGTGGCCAAGCAGGCGCAGGATCTGGCTGCGAAAGGTTTCGAAGCCCCGAAGAGCAACCTTCCTTCTCAGTTCCGCGAGATGAAGTTCGCAGACTATCAGCAGATTCAGTTCAATCACGATAAAGCCTATTGGAGCAAGCTGAAAACCCCTTTCAAGCTTGAGTTTTATCATCAGGGGATGTACTTCGATACGCCGGTGAAAATCAACGAGGTCACCTCCACCAGCGTAAAGCAGATTAAATACAGCCCGGATTACTTCAATTTCGGTTCGGTCAAGCACGATCCTGAATCGGTGAAGAACCTCGGCTTTGCCGGCTTTAAGGTGATCTACCCGATCAACAGCGCCGACAAAAACGATGAGATCATGAGCCTGCTGGGCGCGAGCTATTTCCGCGTGGTGGGTAAAGGGCAGGTTTACGGGCTTTCCGCTCGTGGCCTGGCTATCGATACCGCTTTGCCGTCCGGCGAAGAGTTCCCGCGTTTCCGCGAATTCTGGGTTGAGCGTCCGAAGCAGGGCGACAAACACCTGGTGATCTACGCGCTGCTGGATTCCCCGCGCGCTACCGGCGCTTACCGTTTCACGGTGATCCCGGGTCGCGATACCACCGTGGACGTCGAGTCCAAAGTGTTCCTGCGCGACAAAGTGGGCAAACTGGGCCTGGCGCCGCTGACCAGCATGTACCTGTTCGGGCCAAACCAGCCGTCGCCGACGCTGAACTACCGCCCGGCGCTGCACGATTCCAACGGCCTGTCCATCCACGCTGGCAACGGCGAGTGGATCTGGCGCCCGCTGAACAATCCTAAACACCTGTCCGTCAGCACCTATACCGTCGAGAATCCGAAAGGCTTCGGCCTGCTGCAGCGCGGCCGCAACTTCAAGGATTACGAAGATCTGGACGATCGTTACGATCTGCGCCCGAGCGCCTGGATCGAACCGAAGGGCGACTGGGGCAAAGGCAAGGTCGAGCTGGTGGAGATCCCGACGGCGGATGAAACCAACGACAACATCGTCGCGTTCTGGACGCCGGACACCTTGCCGGAAGCCAAAAAACCGCTGACGCTGAGCTACCGTCTGAACTTCACCCGCGATGAAGATAAACTGCATTCGCAAGACATCGCCTATGTGGCGCGCACTATGCGTTCGACCGGCGACGTGAAGCAGTCGAACCTGATTCGCGAGCCTGACGGCAGCGTGGCCTTCCTGGTCGACTTCGTCGGCCCGGTGCTGAAAGGGCTGGACGCCAACACGCCGGTCGCTTCTCAGATCAGCATCGGCGACAACGGTGAAATGGTAGAAAACAACGTCCGCTATAACCCAGTGACCAAAGGCTGGCGCCTGACGGTGCGTCTGAAAGTGAAAGACGACAAAAAACCGGTAGAAATGCGCGCGGCGCTGGTCAATGGCGATAAGACTCTGTCGGAAACCTGGAGCTATCAGCTACCTGCCAATGAATAAGCCTACTCAACCCGCCCAGGATTATCTTGCGGCGCTGCCTCTGACCGCTGAGCGGTCGGAGGCGCTCACCCCTCAAACGGCGGATGACGCTCAGGCACTGGAGGCGCTCCATCGGCAGATGGGCGCCGCCGACGCCAACGTCAATAGTTTGTCGGCGGATGACGTGGCGCTGGCCTCGGTCAAGCCGCGTATCGAAAGCGCCTGGCCGGATGCGGTCAGCGATGACGACTTCGATACCGACGCCGAAGGGCGCGCCATTCTGAAAGCGACGCCGCCGATCAAACGCACCACCATGTTCCCGGAAGCCTGGCGCACCAACCCGGTGGCGCGCTTCTGGGATTCTCTGCTGGGGCGTTCGCCGCACAATCGGCACGCCACCAAAGAGGAGGCCGAGGCCGAGAACCGCTGGCGTGTCGTCGGTTCGATGCGCCGCTATGTGCTGCTGGTGCTGATGCTGGTGCAGACCGGCATCGCCACCTGGTACATGAAAACCATCCTGCCTTATCAGGGCTGGGCGCTGATCGATCCTATCGCCATGCTGGATCAGGACCTGATGCAGTCGGTGTTGCAGCTGCTGCCGTATGTGCTGCAGACCGGCATTCTGATCCTGTTCGCGGTGCTTTTCTGCTGGGTCTCGGCCGGTTTCTGGACCGCGCTGATGGGCTTCCTGCAACTGCTGATCGGCAAGGACAAATACAGCATTTCCTCCACCATCAAGGGTGATGAGCCGATCAACCCGGCGCACCGCACCGCGCTGATCATGCCGATCTGCAACGAAGACGTCGAGCGCGTGTTCGCCGGTCTGCGTGCGACCTATGAGTCCGTCGCCGCCACCGGTCAGCTGGAACACTTCGATATCTACGTGCTGAGCGACAGCTACGATCCGGACATTTGCGTGGCCGAGCAAAAGGCGTGGATGGAACTGTGTCGCGATGTCGACGGCCACGGCCGTATCTTCTATCGCCGCCGCCGCCGCCGCGTAAAACGCAAGAGCGGCAACATCGACGACTTCTGCCGTCGCTGGGGCGGCGAGTACAGCTACATGGTGATCCTGGACGCCGACAGCGTGATGAGCGGCGAATGCCTCACCGGGCTGGTGCGCCTGATGGAAGCCAACCCGAACGCCGGCATCATCCAGTCCGCGCCGAAGGCGTCCGGTATGGATACCCTGTATGCGCGCGTGCAGCAGTTCGCCACCCGCGTTTACGGGCCGCTGTTTACCGCCGGTCTGCATTTCTGGCAGTTGGGCGAGTCGCACTATTGGGGCCATAACGCCATCATCCGCGTGAAGCCGTTTATCGAGCACTGTGCGCTGGCGCCGCTGCCGGGCGAGGGCTCTTTCGCCGGTTCTATCTTGTCGCACGACTTCGTTGAGGCCGCGCTGATGCGCCGCGCCGGCTGGGGCGTGTGGATCGCTTACGATCTGCCGGGCAGTTACGAAGAGCTGCCGCCGAACCTGTTGGATGAGCTGAAGCGCGACCGTCGCTGGTGCCACGGCAACCTGATGAACTTCCGCCTGTTCCTGGTGAAAGGAATGCACCCGGTGCACCGGGCAGTGTTCCTTACCGGCGTGATGTCCTACCTGTCGGCGCCGCTGTGGTTCATGTTCCTGGCGCTCTCCACCGCGTTGCAGGTGGTGCACACGCTGATGGAGCCGCAATACTTCCTGCAGCCGCGGCAGCTGTTCCCGGTTTGGCCGCAGTGGCGGCCGGAGCTGGCGATAGCGCTGTTCTCCACAACGCTGGTGCTGCTGTTCCTGCCGAAGCTGCTCAGCATCGTGCTGATCTGGGCCAAGGGCGCGAAAGAGTATGGCGGGGCGTTCCGTCTGTTCATTTCGATGCTGATGGAAATGCTGTTCTCGGTGCTGCTGGCGCCGGTGCGCATGCTGTTCCATACCGTGTTCGTGGTGAGCGCTTTCCTTGGTTGGGAAGTGGTGTGGAATTCGCCGCAGCGTGACGATGACGATACGCCGTGGGGCGAAGCGTTCCGCCGCCATGGTTCGCAGATGTTGCTGGGCCTGGTGTGGGCCGGCGGCATGGCGTGGCTGGATCTGCGCTTCCTGTGGTGGCTGTCGCCGATCGTGTTCTCGCTGATCCTGTCGCCGTTCGTGTCGGTGCTGTCGAGCCGCGCGACGCTGGGCATGAAAAGCAAACGCGCCAAGCTGTTCCTGATCCCGGAAGAGTACAATCCGCCGCGTGAGCTGCTGGCGACGGAAGAGTACCTGCATCTCAACCGTAACCGTGCGCTGACCAACGGCTTTATGCACGCGGTGGTCAACCCGTCCTTCAACGCGCTGGCGACAGCGCTGGCGACGGCGCGTCACCATCTGCGCGCCACGCTCGATCGCAACCGCGAAGAGCGGGTGAACGAAGCGCTGCAGCTGGGGCCGGAGAAGCTGGTGAAGGGCAAACGTCTGGAGCTGTTGAGCGATCCGGTCACGCTGGCTCGTCTGCACCAGCGCGTCTGGCTGTTGCCGGAAGGCGCCGCCTGGCGTGAGCACTATCAGCAGTTGCCGCATAACCCGCTGGCGCACCCAACGGGCCGGCGTTAACCGCTAAACGGCAACGCTCGACGGGGAATGCGCATCGCGCGTTCCCCGTTTTTTTTACCTTTTGCTTACGCGCGCCGGTACCGGTGGAGAAAGGGAACTGTGATAGACTGCGGCCAATGCATTGTTCACTCGCGAAACAACCCTTTGCTCAGAGTTAATGTCGTGACGCTCTCTTCCTACTTTCGCCTGGCCTGCGTGGCGGCCGGCGTGATGGTCTTAACCGGTTGCGGCAGCATCATCAGCCGCACCGTGCCCGGTGCCGGGCATGGCCATCAGTATTATCCCGGCGTGCAGTGGGATCTGCGCGATACGCCCTGGCGCTACGTCACGGTGATAGACGTGCCGCTGTCGATGGTGGTGGACACCTTTATGCTGCCGTTCGATGCGCAGCATGGCCCCTATGAATAGATCCGTTCAGCGGGTGGCGAACACCACCAGCTGATAACCTTTTTGTCCGCAGTGGAAAGGCGTCAGCGCCGTCATGCCCAGCCCCTGCACGTGAGCGGCCAGCGAATGCGGGTTGTCGTCGTCGATAAACAGCGCGCCCACGTCGTAGTCATGGCGGGTGTGCGCTTTGACCGCGTCGTAGAGGCGTTTCAGCACGCCCTTGCCGCGCCAGGCGGCGTCGAGGCAGACCGGGCCGTAGAGAAACACTCGCTGCTCGCTCAGCGCCCGGCCAGCGAAGGACTGCGTGACGAGCGTTGCCAGCATCGCGTCCACCACCGGCGGCCGCGGTTGCACGTCGGCGGGCATCAGGCAAACAAATCCTGCCAGTTGGCCATCCTGTTCCGCCACTACTATGCCGATGCCGCGGTTGATCGCCGCCAGCTGTGCCTCATTCATGCGCGAAACGATAAATCCCTGCCTTTTTTGGCGCTCGTCGAGCGCTTCCGGCACGTTTTCCCCCTGCAGCTGCAAAATGGCGGGGTAGTCACTGGGACGGGCCTGACGAATAATCATGTTGCCTCCTTGGCGATAAAATCTCTGGAGCGGATTAGCGCTCATCCCATTCATCGGCGGCGGCCTGGCCCTCTTCGGTGTCCAGCGGCGGCTCGAGCTGGAAGTCGCCTTCTTCCCATTCGTACAGGGTATTTTCGTCTATCCACTCGGTGGTGATCTCCACCTCGTCGTAGTCACCGTCGAAAATCGCCTGCGCCGCCGCACCGCTGCGTAGCGTCAGGCATTCCACCGCTTCGCCTTCGTCTTCGAAGAACTCCGCCTGCCACATCGTATCGCCATCCTGCATCACGTACTTTTGCAGATTGAACTGCTGCGGCACCGGCGGTTCGCCATCGCTGCCGCCTTCTGCGGTGTCGATAAACTCTTCGCGTGCGGCCTCGATGGCTTCTTCCAGGGTTGCATACAGGCTCATGTTCGCCTCCGTTGACGATGAGAGTAAAGCGCCCGGCGTACTGTTGGCGCGGTGGGAGAAATATCAAAACTAATTGTTGTCTGACTGGCGCAGGATGCAAATTTTTTTATTGTCCGTTGTGCGACGACGATTGTCTGCAAAGCGGGAGAAGCAGAGGCGGAGGCGGGAAATAATGAACTTATCGTTCACTCAGGCGTCAGGAGAAGCCCATGTTAATCGACCCTTCACACAAATACCGACCGTTCCCGCCGGTGGCGTTACCGGATCGCCAGTGGCCTTCACGCACGCTGCGACAGGCGCCGCGTTGGTGCTCCAGCGATCTGCGCGACGGCAATCAGGCGCTGGCGGAGCCGATGGATAATGCGCGCAAACGCGAGTTTTATCAGTTGCTGTTGCAGTGCGGTTTCAATGAGATCGAAGTGGCTTTCCCTTCGGCGTCGCAAACGGACTTCGACTTTGTGCGCGCGCTGATCGACGAGCGGCTGATCCCGGACGACGTCACGATTCAGGTGCTGACGCAGTCGCGCGATGATCTGATCGATCGCACTTTTGAGGCATTGCAGGGCGCCCCGCGGGCCATCGTACATTTGTATAACGCCACTGCGCCGATGTTTCGCGACATCGTGTTCCGTCAGGATAAGGCGGCGACCGTGGCGCTGGCGGTGAACGGCGCGCGCCGCATTCGCCGACATTGCGAGGCGCAGCCCGATACCGCCTGGTGCTTCGAGTATTCGCCGGAGACCTTCTGCTTTACCGAATTGGAGTTCGCGCTGGAGATCTGCGAAGCGGTGGCGGATGTATGGCAACCGGGGGCACAACGGCCGATGATCATCAATCTGCCGGCGACGGTGGAGGTGAGCACGCCCAACGTGTATGCCGATCAGATCGAATGGTTCTGTCGCCATTTCAGTCGTCGCGCCGACGTGACGATCAGCGTGCACCCGCATAACGATCGCGGTACTGGCGTGGCTTGCGCGGAGCTGGCGCTGTTGGCCGGCGCCGACCGCGTCGAAGGTTGTCTGTTCGGCAACGGCGAACGCACCGGCAACGTCGATCTGGTCACGCTGGCGTTGAATCTCTATACCCAGGGCGTGGCGCCGGGCCTGGACTTCAGCCGCCTGAAGCAGGTGGTGGAGGTGGTGGAGCAGTGCAATCAGCTGCCGGTGCATCCTCGCCATCCTTATGCCGGCGAGTTGGTGTTTACCGCCTTCTCCGGTTCGCATCAGGATGCGATCAAGAAAGGCTTCGCCGCACAGCGGCAGCGGCAAGACGGCCGCTGGCAGGTGCCTTACCTGCCGCTCGATCCCGCCGATGTCGGTTGCAGCTATGAGGCGGTGATCCGGGTCAACAGCCAGTCCGGCAAAAGCGGCGCCGCCTGGCTGTTGGAACAGAATCATGGGCTGGCGTTGCCGCGCGGTTTGCAGATCGATTTCAGCCAGGTGGTACAGCGGGCGACCGACGGCAGCGGTAAGGAAATGAGCGTCGCACAGCTGTGGCGTTTATTCCGCGACACTTACGGGCTGGTGGAGCAGCCGTGCTTGCAGCTGCTGAGCTACCAGACGGAAAGCCACGGCGCAGAGGCATACAGCTTCAACGCACGAGTCGCTTGCGCAGGAGAACAATTGCGGCTGCAGGGAGCCGGCAACGGTCTGCTTTCCAGCGCGGTGGATGCGTTACGTCAGCGTTTCGGCTTGCCGTTGGCGATCGAGGATTACCACGAACACACGTTAGGGCATCAGAGCGACAGTCGAGCGGTGGCCTACATTCGCTGCGTCTTGCCGCATGGAGAGGCGAGCTACGGCGTTGGCATCGACGTCGACTCCGCCAGTGCCTCGCTGCAGGCGCTGTTCAACGTTGCCGGGCGCTATCTGGCGTCGCGGTTCGAGTGAAATAGTCGCTGGGCGCGACGCCCAGCACCCGGCGAAACATGGCGCTGAACGCGCTGGGGCTGTCATAGCCGAGATCCAGCGCGACTTCCAATACTGAACGGCCGGTCGCCAGCGCGTTTAATGCCGCCAGCAAACGGGCGCGTCGCAGCCAATCGCTAAAACGCAGCCCGGTTTCTCGCTGGAAGCGTCGTGACAGGGTGCGTCCGCTGACGCTGAGGCGAGCGGCCGCCTGTTCCAGCGTCCAGGGCTGCGCCGGTGAGGTCTGTATATGGCGGCACAGGGCGAGCAGCGAGGCTTCGCGCGGTTCCGGCAGGTGCAGCGGCAGGATCGGCAGCATCCTTAACTCATCCAGAATCAGTTCCATCACCCGCTCATCGCGCCCGCCGCTTGGGTAGCCTGGCGCAATCTCCATCGCACAGATAATCAGCTCGCGCAGCAATGGCGAAACCTGCACCACCTGGCATTGGGCCGGCAGATCGGCGCGCGCCAACGGATCGACGAACAACGTTCTGGCTGCCACCTGGCCAGTGATGCGCAGGCTGTGCACCATTTTCGCCGGCACCCAGACGCCGCGGCCGGGCGGCACAACCCAGCTGCCAAGCCGGGTTGTGACCTGCACTACACCGCTCAGGCTGTGTATCAGCTGTGCGCAATGATGGTAGTGCTCCGGCTCGCTGTCGCCGTGGCGATAATCTTTGGCTAATGGCCGGATAGGCTGATTGGCCGGCAGAACGTCGTGAAACAACAGCATGGTGAGTGTTCTCCGCGCGGCGAAAAGGGAATAACAGCATGCCATGAGGCGCGGTTTAGCACCAGCCGGTGGCGCGGCACGGTTAGATGGTATATAAAATGATATTATATAATTTTATAAATTGTTTGGAGGGTCAATGGACATAGACGCGATGCGCAAGGCGGCGGCGCAGGCCGGCGCGATGCTGCGCACCTTAGGCAATGAAGATCGGCTGCTGCTGCTGTGCCGGCTCAGCCAGGGAGAAATGGCGGTGAGCGAGTTGGCGCAGGCGCTGGATATCCGCCAGCCGACGCTGTCCCAACAGCTTGGCGTGCTGCGTGAGGAAGGCTTGGTCTCCACCCGGCGCGCCGGCAAGCAGATTTACTATGCGGTGGCCGATGCCAAAGCGCTGGCGCTGCTCCATACCCTGTATCAACTCTATTGCCCACAGCCGGAGAACCGCGATGAACATTGACTGGCAACATTTCACGCCTTATTCCGCGTTGGCGGGCGGGGCCATTATCGGCGCAGCGGTGGCGCTGCTGCTGCTGTTCAACGGCCGGATCGCCGGTATCAGCGGCATTACCGGCGGCTTATTGAGCGCCGGCGGTCGGGAGCGGGGCTGGCGCGTCGCATTTATTGGCGGGTTGTTGCTCTCTCCCTGGCTGTATGCTGCCGCTGCGGCTTTGCCGTCCGGTGAGATCGCGACCGGCAGCGGCTGGCTGGCGGCCGCAGGGCTGTTGGTGGGATTGGGCACTCGATTGGGCAGCGGTTGCACCAGCGGGCACGGCGTGTGCGGCGTCGCAAGGTTGGCGCCGCGTTCGCTGGCCGCCATGGCGGTGTTCATGCTGCTGGGGTTTATGACCGTCTGGCTGATGCGCCACCTGTTGGGAGGGTGAAAATGCTTAAATCGTTGTTGGCGTTGCTGAGCGGCGTCATTTTCGGTCTGGGGCTGATCGTCGCCGGCATGGCCAATCCGGCTAAGGTGTTGGCGTTTCTCGACGTTACCGGCCAGTGGGATCCTTCGCTGGCGTTAGTGATGGCTGGGGCGATCGCGGTAGCGGCGCCGGCCTTCCTGTGGGCGCGGCGACGCGAACGGAGCCTGTTGGGGGAAACATTGCAGATACCGGCCGCCGGACGTGTGGATCGCCGTTTGCTGGCGGGCAGCGCGCTGTTCGGCATCGGCTGGGGCATCGCGGGCATCTGCCCCGGCCCCGCCTGGGTGCTGGCGGGAGCGGAGATGCAGCGGGTGTGGCCGTTCCTGTTGGCGATGCTGGCGGGTATGGCGCTGTATGAAATTATCATGAGGCGGAGGCGTTCATGTCGATAGCCAAAGCGGTGTTGCGCATCGCGCGCCCCACGGATCGGTTGCAAGAGATCGCCGCGCTGTATTGCCGCGGGTTGGGATTCGAAAGGCTGGGCGAGTTTGTCGATCATCAGGGCTTTGACGGCATTATGATCGGGCATCCGCAGCATGCCTACCATCTGGAGTTCACACAGCATCGCGGAGTGCGAGTCGGACAGGCGCCGACGCAGGATCATCTGCTGGTGTTTTATCTGCCGGATGAGAACGATTGGCGCGCAGCGTGTGAGCGGATGCGGGCGGCGGGGTTCCTATCGGTCGCCGCCTATAATCCCTATTGGGATCGGGCGGGGCAAACCTTTGAAGATCCTGATGGCTACCGGGTGGTATTGCAACATCAGGCCTGGCAAGCATAAAAAAAACCGGCGCATCGAGCGCCGGTTTGCGAGATGAAAACGGTTTATCCGTCAGGCGTTGGTCGCCGGTTTTGGCGCGCTCTTGGACTGGGTATTTTCCAGCATGCGGCGAATCGGTACGATCAACACAATCAGCACGGCGGCGCAAATCAGCAGCGCGACTGAGCAGCGAGCGAACAGATCAGGCAGCATATTCAGTTGGTCGGCCTTGACGTGACCGCCGATCAGACCGGCCGCCAGGTTGCCCAGCGCACTGGCGCAGAACCACAGCCCCATCATTTGCCCGCGCATTCTCTCCGGCGCCAGCAGCGTCATGGTAGCCAGCCCGATCGGGCTCAGACACAGTTCACCCAACGTCAGCATCAGGATGCTGCCCACCAGCCACAGTGGCGATACGCCGGCGCCGCCATTGCTCAGCACGTTCTGCGCGGCCAGCATCATCAGGCCGAAGCCGCCGGCGGCGCACAGGATGCCGATCACGAACTTGGTGATGCTGCTCGGACGCACGTTATTGCGCGCCAGCGCAGGCCAGGCCCAGCTGAACACCGGCGCCAGCAGGATGATGAACAGGGCGTTGATCGACTGGAACCACACCGCCGGGATCTCGAAGCCGCCAATCATGCGATTGGTGTAATCGTTGGCGAACAGGTTGAACGAGGTCGGTTTCTGCTCAAACGCCGACCAGAAGAACGCGGCGGAGATCAGCAGGATGAAGCACACCAGCAGGCGTGCGCGCTCTTTGCGGCTCAGGCCGGCAAAGGCGAACAGATAGATGAAGTACAGGGTGACCGACGCGGCGATCACGTACACCAGCACGCTGGCCACCTCGACCGGGTTGATGACGATGGTGCCTTGTGCGATCAGCACGATGACGGCCACCAGGATGGCCGCCAGCGCCAGCAACCAGGCGCCGACGCCTTTTTTCTTCGCGACCGGGCTGTTCCAGGTGGAGTCCAGGCCCACTTCGCGGTCATAGCGTTTCATTGCCGGTACGGCGAACACCCGGAAGATCACCAGCGCCACCAGCATCCCGATACCGCCGATGCCGAAGCCCCAGTGCCAGCCGTGTGATTTGATCAGCCAGCCGGAGATCAGCGGAGCGATGAACGAGCCGATGTTGATGCCCATGTAGAACAGCGAGAAACCGCCGTCGCGGCGCGCATCGCCTTTCTTGTACAGCGTGCCGACCATCACCGAGATACAGGTCTTGAACAGGCCGGAACCGAGCACGATGAACATCAGGCCGATGAAGAACAGGTTGGTGCCCATCACCGCGGACAGGGCGATCGACAGGTGGCCGAGCGCGATCAGGATCGAGCCGTACCAGACGGCCTTGCGTTGGCCGAGCCAGTTGTCCGCCAGCCAGCCGCCCGGCAGCGCCGCCAGGTACATGCTGCCGGCGAAGATGCCGACGATCGCCGAAGCGTTCTCACGCGCCAGACCCAGACCGCCGTCGTACACGGTGGCGGCCATAAACAGGATCAGCAGCGGACGGATGCCGTAGAACGAGAAGCGCTCCCACATTTCGGTGAAGAACAGCGAACCCAGCGGATAGGGATGGCCGAAGAAGGTCCGGCTTTCTGACTTATTGACAGAGGATTGCATAACGATTTCCCAATAAAAGGCGCTGCAAGGCTGCAGCCCGTACTGTGGTATGTATGTGTATTTAATGAAGGCGCTCCGCCCAATGCGGATTACCCGACAAAACCGCGGCTGCAACGCTGATAAACCGTGGAAAGCGTGCTGACCTTTTCTTCACTTGGCCGATGGTTCACATCTGGCGTGATATTATTTAACCATTTGATAACTGGTCGTTGGTTTTGTCTAGTACCTGTATCCCATTTTTTAGACGAAAAGTCGACAAGCATCTCCTTTTCTGGTTTTTCCGTTGGTTAAAGCAGGAATAAGATTGACAGCGGGTTTTATGTGCTGAAAGTTTGTTTTTTGTTGATAAACAAACTGTTGCGATAAGAATGTTCTGAGTGAGGCGAAAATTCACCGCTTCGGGGGAGGCACTATTAAAAGTAGGGGAAATGCGCCGTTGATCCGGTCAACGGCGAAAACTGGCGATAAATGCAGCTATTGTTCCTCTTGCAGCGTGTCTTCCCGCATGTATCCCGGGCGCCGCCGCAGACACCACCAGGAATAGCCGGCGTTGAACAGCACCACCAGCGCGGTGACGCAGAAGACCGCGCGGAAACCGTAGCCGGCGGAGACCGCGGCGCCGAGCAACGGACCGCTGACGTTGCCGACATCGCGGAACGACTGGTTGTAGCTGAAAATACGACCGGCCACCTGATTGGTGCAGTTATAAATCAACAGCGTCTGTACCGCCGGCAGCAGCGCGCCGTCGGCCGCCCCCAGCAGAAAACGCAGTACCCCAAGCTGCCACGGCGTTTGCACGAACGCCATCGGGATCAGCAGCAGCACCGAAAGGAGCAGCATGCATACCAGAATCCGCTCCGGGCCGATGCGATCGCCCAGTTTGCCCAGCCGCGGGGCGCTCATCAAGGCCGCGACGCCGGGCACAGAGGCGATCAGCCCGCTGATAAACGCCAGATTATGGGTGGCGCCGGCCAGATCGCGCACATACAGCGTCAGGATCGGCGCAATCGAGCCGGTGGCGATCTGAATGATCATGGTGGTGACGAACAGGCTGAGCACCAGCTTCGGGTTCTTCAGCGAGGCGAACACCTGCCGTGCGTGCAACATGTCGCGTTTTTGCACTGGAGTGAATTGCTCTTTGACATACAGCAGCGTCAGCACGAAGCAGACGAACAGCACCGCAGCGGTGATGTAAAACACCGGGCGCAGGCCGTACAGATCGGCCAACAGGCCACCGATCAGCGGGCCGATCAGCGCACCGCCTACGCCGCCGGTAGACAGGGTGCCCAGGGCCCAACCGCTGCGGTTGCGCGGCACCTGGGTGGCGATCAGCGCGTTGGCGTTGGGGATGAACCCGCCGAGCAGCCCCAGCACCGCGCGCAGCGCGAGAAACTGCCAGACCGTTTGCGCCATGCCCATCAGCACCATGACGATCGCCATGCCCAATGCGGAGCGCAGCAACATCAGTTTGCGGCCGCGTCGGTCGGCCAGAGCGCCCCAAAACGGCGCGGCGATAGCGGAAAACAGGAAGGTGATGCTGAACAGCAGGCCGGACCACATGTTGAGCGCCTGATGGCCGGTTACGCCCAGCGTCTCTACGTACAGCGGTAGAAACGGCATCACCAGGCTGAAGGCGGCACCGGTGAGAAAACATCCCAGCCAGGCGACGAAAAGGTTGCGTTTCCAGTTAACGGGTTCTGCTGCCGAAGCCATAAATGTCCACTGCCGAAAGGTGACGCGTTTTGCCAGCGGCAAGGTGAAGGGGCAAAACGTGAAAGTTAGCCTGATAAGTATGCGCCGCCAGCGCGGCAACGGCAAACGAGGGGACGAAGATCGGGGTAAAAATGAAATAAAGTTTTAAAAATGGCGTTTAAACCTTATTCCGCGCTTATCGCGCGGAATTTACAGCGTTTTATAGTCCGGCCAGCGCCTCGAAACCGGCGGCGGTGGTGGTGGCGCTAAAGTCGGTGACCTCATAGTGGGCCACGGCGTTGAAGGGATCTTCGGCCAGGATGGCGTCCAGACGCGCGCGTTCAATGCCCTTGGCCAGGATCACGCCGCCGGTGCGGGGATTCTTGCGGCCGGAGGCGACGAAGGTGCCGTCCTGAAAATATTGTTTAAGCCAGGCGATGTGCCCGTCAAGGTGGCTGTCGACTTCGGCAATCGGGCGATGGTAGGTCAGGCTGACAATGTACATAGCGGCTCCAGGGTTGGCGGCAAAGGCTTTACCATCCCACCCTCGCCGGCGATTCTCAAGGGGCGCGCAATAAAAAACCCGCCGGCGGCGGGTTTTTAGGTCAGTACAGCGAAGGCTCGCCTTCCGGGCGAGTCTTGAAGCGGCGATGCAGCCACATGTACTGGTCCGGCGCCATCAGGATCTCTTTTTCCACCACTTTATTCATAAAGGCGGCGGCGTCGAGTTCGTTATCCAGCGGGAAGTTCTCCACCGCCGGCTGCATGATGAGCTCATAGCCTTTGCCGTCCGGCAGGCGGCGCGGGGTGAACGGAATGATCGCCGGCTTGCCCATCCGCACCAGCACGTAGCTGCCGGTGGTGGTGGCGGCTTTGTCCACCGCGAACAGCGGCACGAAAACGCTGCTGCGCGGGCCGTAGTCGTGATCCGGCGCATACCAGATGATATCGCCCTGTTTCAGGGCGCGGATCATGCCTTTGACGTCCTTGCGATCCAACATGGATTTATTGGAGCGCATGCGTCCCCAGGTTTGCAGCCAGTCCATCAGCTTGTTGTCGTGCGGGCGGTAAACGCCGATGCCTGGGTTGTGAATGCCGAAGATGCGCGCGCCCAGCTCCAGCGTCAAAAAGTGCAGGCCAATCAGCAACACGCCCTGATGGTTATCGCGCGCTTTTTGGATATGCTCCAGGCCGCTGACCTTGAACCAACGCTCGATGCGCCAGTTCGGCCAGAACCACGCCATGCCGGTTTCAAACAGACCCATGCCGACCGACTCGAAATTCTTTACCACCAGCGCATCGCGTTCGGCCTGCGGCATGTCGGGAAAACAGAGCTCGAGGTTACGTTGGGCGATAACGACGCGCCGCTTGAGAAAGCGCATGGAAAACCGACCGATCGAGGTGCCGAGCCAGTAGATGACGGGGTAAGGCAGCAACACCAGCAGATACAGCAAGCCGATGCCTACCCAGGTCAGCCAGTAGCGCGGGTGCAATAAGGAACGATTGAAAGTAGGAACTTGAGTCATGGATTCTCTGTTTGAATACGGTTGTTTAAGTGTAATGACAGAGTCATAGCATGGTCTGGCGGCGGATATGCTCGGCCGTCAGGTTCGTTTCTGCCGTTTGTTTGCGACTATTGTGGCATTTTTCTGGCGCGTCGGGAAAAAACAACGCATTAAAATCCCCTTTTCGGCGTTAAATATGCATCAGGTGCGGGATTTTTCCACAAAATTTCCTGTGCAAGGACAACGGCATGGGCATCTTCGGCGATGTTATGGTGCACAAGGCAGCGATATGGCGGCCCTTGGCTCGTGCGCAGCTGTGCGCTGCGCCGGTTTTTCGGGTATGATGTGCGCCGCGCGCGGGCCGGTTGGCAGCGCGCGGTATCAGTCACCTCCCGAAAGACAGGAAAGTACACCATGCCAGTGTTACATAACCGAATTTCTAACGAGGAACTGAAGGCGCGCATGCTGGCGGAAACCGAGCCGCGCACCACAGTTTCTTTTTATAAATACTTCTCCATCGACGATCCCAAAGCGTTTCGCGACAGCCTGTACGTTCAGTTTGAAAAACTGAAGGTGTTCGGCCGCATCTACGTGGCGAAAGAGGGCATTAACGCGCAGATCAGCGTGCCGCAGCATAACTTCGACGCGTTCAAAGCCGCGCTGTTCGCCTCGCACCCGGCGCTGGATCAGGTGCGCCTGAACATCGCGCTGGAAGACGACGGCAAATCCTTCTGGGTGCTGCGCCTCAAGGTACGCGAGCGCATCGTGGCCGATGGCATCGATGACGACAGCTTCGATCCGAGCAACGTCGGCGAGTATCTGCAGGCCGATCGCGTCAATCAGATGATCGACGATCCGAACACGGTATTCGTCGATATGCGCAACCACTATGAGTACGAAGTCGGTCACTTCGAAAATGCCATCGAGGTGCCATCGGATACCTTCCGCGATCAGCTGCCGATGGCGGTGGAGATGCTGCAGGACAGCAAAGACAAAAACATCGTCATGTACTGCACCGGCGGCATTCGCTGTGAAAAAGCCAGCGCCTATATGCTGCACAACGGCTTTAAAAACATCTACCACGTGGAAGGCGGGATCATCGAGTACACTCGCAAAGCGAAAGAGCAGGGGTTGCCGCTGAAGTTTATCGGCAAAAACTTCGTGTTCGATGAGCGCATGGGCGAACGCATCTCCGACGATGTGATCGCCAACTGCCACCAGTGCGGTGCGCCGTGCGATACCCACACCAACTGCAAGAACGACGGCTGCCACCTGCTGTTCATTCAGTGCCCGAGCTGCGCCGCCAAGTTTGAAGGGTGCTGCAGCGAGATTTGCCGCGAAGAGCTGAAGCTGCCGCGCGAAGAGCAGCGCGCGCGCCGTGCCGGCCGTGAGAATGGCGTCAAGATCTTCAATAAATCGAAAGGATTGTTGCAGACCACGATGCACATTCCGGCACCGGAAGAAGAAGGCCCAGCCCGCTGAGCCTGACGAAATGAGAAGCCCGGCCGTCTGGCCGGGCTTTTTTTATTTCTCGCGCACGCCTTCTACGGAGATGATCAGCTCAACGTCTTGCGATGCCGGGCCCAGATCGGTGGTGATGCCGAAGTCTTTCAGCTTGATCTTGCCGTTGGCTTCAAAGCCGGCGCGGTAGCCGCCCCACGGATCGTTGCCCTGGCCAATCAGTTTGGCGTCCAGCGTAACCGGCTTGGTCACGCCGTTCAGCGTCAGGTTGCCGACCACCGCATAACCGTCGCCGTTTTTCTTCACTTCGGTGGATTCAAACTTGGCCTGCTTGTTCTTCTCCACGTTGAGGAACTCGGCGCTGCGCAGATGCTTGTCGCGCTCGGCGTGGTTGGTGTCGACGCTGGCGGTATTGATGGTCACATTGACCTTGTCCTTGGACGGATCTTTTTCGTCGAAGGTGAAGCCGCCGTCGAAGTCTTTAAAGCTGCCGTACAGCCAGCTGTAGCCCAGGTGCTGGATGCGGAACTCGATAAAGGCGTGTTGGCCCTGTTTGTCGATCTTGTAGTTCGCCGCCAGTGCGGAACCGGCGCTCAGCAGCAGGGCGCCTGCGGTCAGGCCCAATACGGTCTTTTTCAACATAGCAATCTCCATAAATCCAAAGGTTAATCGGCGCTGCTACCCAGCATCCGTTTCAAAGTGACATCACGATCGATAAAGTGATGTTTAAGCGCGGCCAGCCCGTGCAGTACCGAAAGCACGACCACGGTCCAGGCCAGGTAAAGGTGTATGGCGCCGGCGGTATCGGCCTGTTCGGCCATACCGGTGACGGTGGCGGGCACGTTGAACCAGCCGAACACGCTGATCGGCTGGCCGTCGGCGGTAGAGATCAGATAGCCGCTGATCAGAATGCCGAACAACACGGCGTACAGCGCCAGATGCGCGAGGATGGCGCTGACGCGAGTGAGGCGGCCATAGCTGGCCAAAGGCTTGGGCGGCGGCGAGACAAAGCGCCAGATCACGCGGATCACCATGACGATGAACAGCAGCGCGCCGATGCTTTTGTGGATCTCCGGCGCCTGGTGGTACCAGACGTCGTAATAGCCCAGCGTGACCATCCACAGGCCGAGCGCGAACATGCCGTATACCGTCAGCGCCACCAGCCAGTGGATCAACACTGACACATGGCCGAAACGATCGGCGGTATTTTTCCAGAGCATCCTGTTTCCTTCGATTACCGATTGGCTGGCTGCAATAATTAAACTTTAGGAAACATAAAATCAATAATAAATTTAACTATGTTACTACTTTGAAATATTAGTCAGTGAATTTGTTTGAGATGTTGGGAGTTAATCAGATAAATCGTTGAAGATGATATTATTTTGCTCACGTAAAATTTATGCTAGTTGTTGAAAATTAGGATTATTCTTTATTAACGTCAGCTTTTGTCATTTTACGTAAATTCTGCATGAATTGCTCGGCGGGATTATTTGTTGGCAAAGGTTATGCCTATTTCTTGCGACGAGAGAAGGGCGAAAAGATTAGTTTCATCGAACGGTTGCGTTAAATCCCCTGCGGCGCGGCGGCGGAATTTTGCTACCATTAGCGCCAAGAGACGGCCCCATGAGGCCGGTTAACCCAGTGAAATAACAAGGAAACGTCATGGGCCGTACCCGCGTGACCGACAGCAGCCTGCGCCTGGCCGTCCTGCTGGCGATGTTGGTGATCATTTTGGCCGGGGTGAAAGCCGCCGCCGATATCGTGGTGCCGTTTTTACTGGCGGTGTTTCTCGCCATGGTGCTGAACCCGCTGGTGGCGATGCTGGAACGCAAGCGCGTGCCGCGCATCGTTGGCGTCACGCTGCTGGTGACGGCGGTGATCGTGGTCGTGATGCTGTTTATCGGCATGTTAGGCGCTTCGCTCAATGAGTTCGCCCGCTCGCTGCCGCAGTATCGCGGCATGATGATCGAGAAGCTGCGCGAGCTGCAGCATTACGCCGACCGCATCAACATTAGCCTCTCCAGCGAAGCGATGCTGCAGTATGTCGATCCCAGCGCGGCGATGAATCTGGTCACCCGCATGCTGGGGCACTTGTCTGGCGCCATGACCAACGTCTTCCTGCTGCTGATGACCGTGGTGTTCATGCTGTTCGAAGTGCAACTGCTGCCTTACAAGCTGCGGCAGGCGCTGGATAAACCGGACGAGGGGCTCGCCGCGATGCGGCGAGCGCTGGATGGCGTGACGCGCTATCTGGTGATTAAAACCATTATTAGCCTGGCCACCGGGGTGATCGTCTGGATCTTTCTGGCGGCGGTCGGCGTGCGCTTCGCCTTTATCTGGGGGCTGCTGGCGTTTCTGCTCAACTATATTCCCAATATCGGCTCGGTGTTGGCTGCCATTCCGCCGCTGATTCAGGCGCTGCTGTTCAACGGATTGGGCGATGCGCTGGTGGTAGCGGGCGGCTTTATCGCTATCAACATGGTGATCGGCAATATCCTCGAGCCGAGAGTGATGGGGCGCGGGCTGGGGTTATCGACGCTGGTGGTATTCCTGTCGCTGATCTTTTGGGGCTGGCTGCTCGGGCCGGTCGGCATGCTGCTGTCGGTGCCGCTGACGATCGTGGCGCGCATCGCGCTGGAGACTACCGAGGGCGGCTATCGGCTGGCGGTCATTTTGGGGGACGGTCGCCCGCCGCGTCAGCCTCCGATGCCGCCGGAGTGAGGAAGATTTTTCCGTTTACGCCTGGCTGGGCGGCATGCCGCAGCGCCGCAGCGAACTGGTGAAGAGGGTAAATCGCAGCGGGCGGGCGCAGCGCCAGCTCCCCGCGTCGCAGCAGCTGGAAGAGCTGATAAAACGCCGTCTGCCACTGCGCCGGTGCTGCCTGTGCGTTCCATTTGCGCAGGTGAAACAGCGAAGCGCGCAGCTTCAGCTCGTCCACCACGCGCCGCCAGTCCACCTGACGCCCACCTAAAAGGCCCAGCGCCACGAAGTCGCCGCCGGTGCGAACCGCCCGCGCCAGCTGCAAGCCGTCTTCTCCACCGATGCAGTCGATGGCCGCGCGGGCGCCAAAATTCGTCATCTGTGCCAACTGAGGCGCGTCGATAACGCGCCAGGCGCCGGCGGCCAGCAGCGCCGGGCGATGAGCGGCGTTGCGCGCCACGATCGCCAGACGAATGCCGCGCAGCGCCGTCAGCTGCGCCAGCAGCAGGCTAACGGCGGAGCCGCCGCCGTTAAGCAGCAGCACGTCGCCGGCGGTGAGCGACAGCCATTGCGTCAACAGCACCCAGCAGGTGAGCGGGTTGATATAGATTTGCGCCGCGCTGGCGTCGTCGATGTCGTCCGGCACCCAGACCACCCGCTCGTCAGGCAGCGTGACGAAGGTTTGCCAGCTGCCGTCACCGGCTACCGCCAGCGCGCGTCGGCCGGTTGAGCGCCCGCTTTGCGGATCGACGATGACGCCCACGCCTTCATACCCCGGCACCTGCGGCAGGGCGATGCGGTGCGCATATTGACCGTGAATCGGGATCAGGTCGGAAGGGTTGATCGGGGCATAGCGCATCCGCAGCAACCGCTGGCCGGGGCGCAGTGGCGGTTTGATCGCCTGCTGCAGTTCCAGCACCTCGGCGGGGTCGCCAAAGCGGTTGAAGCTCAGTCGGGGAAATGACGACGACATGGGTTACATCACGAAGAAGAAATAGACATCCAGCGCCAGCAGCACCAGCCACAGACACAGGTACAGCACCAGGTGCTCGCGCACGTTGTTGACGATCGCCGCCAGAATTCGGTTTAACATTTCAGCCGCCTGAAGAAAGGGACCTTTGATTATAGTCCTTTTCTTGGCGTCTTTTATAGCGCGCCGCGTGGGGGCGGTGGGCGAATGGCGATAAAAAAGCCTGCGTTATCGCAGGCTTGATGCTAAACCGCCAGCAGCGCCAACGGCGTCGAATTGGTTGGTGCACTCGGCGGATAGAAGTAGCGCAGTACGTTATACAGCGAGTAGAACTCCAGGCGATTGCGCGCGTTGATCTTCTCCGTAATGTGACGTTTGTGCACGTACACCGTATGCGAGCTGATCTGCAGTTTCTTCGCGATGCGGTAGTTGGGCATTTCCGCCATCCAATATTTCATCACCGTCAGTTCCTGCGGGCTGAACAGCGAACGCTCTTCGCCGTCATCGGCCAGCGCCAGCGGATTTTCGCGCAGCATGCGCAAGGTGAACGGCAGGATGCTTTTATTGAACAGAAATGCGTTATCGGCGATACGCATTGGCGTTTCGCTGTAAGGGTAAGGGGTGTCGAGATAGATGAACAGCAGGGCGGACTGGCTGGCTTCCATAAACGCCAGCAGCTGCGCGTCGGCTTCGTTATAGCGGCATTGGTTGCTGAGGTTCACCAGTATATGACTCGGCTGAAAGCTGGCCAACAGCGGCGTAGCGTGTTCAATGCTATGGCAGCATTTGATCGTCGTAATTCCACTATCCGCAAAGTAGCTGGCTATACCGACCCGGGTGAAGCAGCATTCGTCCACGACAAGTAGTTTCATGGTGACGTCCTTGTTGAAAGCCGATGGAGCATATCTTCTGTAAAATAGGACTTACACTGCAAGTGTTCAATTCGGAAATTCAATTGCTGAATACAAGAAATTTCCGTTATCAGGATTTTTACTTGATATTTAAAAGCGTTAGCAGGTTAATAAATTGTAACCATCAAATTTCGCTGTCCAGGGACAAGGGTGAATGCGGACAGCGAAATCCTTCGCTCAACGAAATCGCTTCAGGCCAAAGCAGGAAACGTCGACCGGCGGCGCTTTGTCCTGCGCGAACAGCGCGGCGATCTCGCCCAGTGCGCTGGCGAACTTGAATCCGTGGCCACTCAAGCCGCTGATGACCATCAGGCGATCGCAATCCGGCAGGGTATCGATAATAAAATCTTCGTCGGGGCTCATATCGTAACTGCAGGCTTCACCGTGTAAACATACGCCTACACCCGGCAAAAACTGCCGCAGGAAGGCGAAGACTTCCGTGCCGTCGCTGGCATAGCTGCCGAAGGGTTTACGCTGCTCGGGGGCATCCATCGGCTGGCCGCCGTCGTGCTTGCCTATTTTCAGCCCGTCGTTGTCCGCCGGGAAGCCGTAATAGTGCGTGCCGTCTTGCGCTTCGACGGTAAAGGCCGGGAAACGATTGTTCACGCTGTAGCGGCCGTCCGCCTGGTGCCAGGAGAAGACCTTGCGCAATGGCGTGACCGGCAATTGCGGCAACAGCGCTTTGACCCAGGTGCCGGCGGTAACTACCGCTTTGCGCGCCGTAAAGCGCCCTTCGCCGGTGACGACCTCCACACCGCCATCGATAGGCGTTACCGCGTTGACCGGGCAGTTGAACAACTGACTGCAGCCGGCTTCTTTCGCCAGCTTGATCAGGCCGGCTACCGCCAGCTCGGAACGCAGGAATCCGGCGTCCGGCTCGAAGACGCCGACGTAGCCTTCCGGCGCACGGAATTCCGGCCAACGTTGATTGATCTGTTCGGCGCTGAGGGTTTGCGCGTTCAGGCGGAATTGTTGTGCGCTGTGCTGCGCATTGCGAATGAATTCGGACTGCTGCGGCCCCAGGTTGAGCACGCCGCACGACTGGAACAGCTCCTCGCCGGATTGCTGAATCAGCGCATTCCACAGCGCCTGCGCGCGCAGCACCAACGGTACGTATTTTTCGCCTTCGCCGTAAGCGTGACGGATAATGCGGGTATCGCCGTGATGGCTGCCGTTGCGGTGCGGCGGGATGGCGCTGTCGATCATCAGCACTTTCAAGCCGGCGCGCGTGGCGTAATAACCTGCCGCTGCGCCGACGGAACCGCTGCCCACCACAATCAAATCATATTCCACGTGCCCACCTTCTCTGATAGCGATTTCTTATCGGCCCATGATAAAAGTTTGGCGAGCGCAATGCACTGATTGAACGGCGAAAGGCAAAGAAAAAGGCGCCGGGAATGGGGCGCGGCGCCTTAGGGGTTAGGGGACGATGAATCAATGCTTTCTGCGATCAAGATCCTGGTAATCCGTAGCTTCAATTTTGGCGATGCCGGCCTCTAAGATATTGATTAATTGACGGGCGACATCTGTGGTCAGCCAAAGCGTTCGGTCTACTTGGGCTTCTTCGGGCGTTTGGTCTAGTGAAGACAGGTAATGAAGGCGTATCATCATGGCGTCGTAAACGTCGACAGTACTGATATCCCAACCGACAAGCGGGTGCGTCTGAATTACTTCATCATTTCTGTCCATAAAGACCCCTTATTGAGTAGTAACTACCGTGAGTGACTAACGAGGATCAATGCGGCTCATCATCATGAGAGCAATTACAGTATACGCATCCGCTTTCATCGGTGGAGGGGGTTGTCACCGAAATTTGCAAAATAAATATTTATTTGAACAATTATTCTACAAATTCGTATGCGATTCTGTGGATGAAAAGCGCGGCGGCGTTATTCCGCGCCGGCAGGCGGCGGTGAGCCGTGCAGGCATTTTTCCAGCTCCTCGGCCAAATGCGCGAAATGCTTTTGCGTTTCGGCGTCGCGGTTCTGGCTCTGCGATTCCAGCTTCAGGCTGTGGATCAGCAATTGATTGGCTTTGTCATCCAGGCTGAATGCCAGATAAGAGAAAGCCACTTCCAGTACGTTCAGACGCCTTTTCTGATCGGCAATCAGCGCCAGCAATTCGCCAAACGTCATCGCGTCTTCGGATTTCACCTTGTCCGGGGCCATGCTAACTCCTTTGCGTTAAAAACAGTATGCAGCGGATTTTGTTCCAGAATAAGGGTAAGCGATGAAAGAGCAGGGCGCCAGAAACAAAAAAGCCGGAGAGCGACCCCCGGCAAAAACAGCATTGCAGTGTTATTCTGCGCTGAACCATTCGTCCGCGCTTTCCCAGGTTTCCTGAAGGATTTCCTCGATCAGATCCCGGTCGGTTTTGGCACCCCCCAGCACGGAGAGCCCGTTGGTGCCGGCATAGCGGACGTGCACGACGGCGTCTGGAAACTGGCGATTGACCCGCTTGCCCAGTTCACCGGTCAGCGCCTCAATGGCGCCCGACGGCAGCGGCCGGGTTTTATCTATAGTGACTTCAACACGCATAATTGCCCCCGAAGCGATTTACTGTTTATTTATACAGTTAACCGCGAGCGGGAGCAAGTAGGGAAAGCAAAAATATCAGTCTTTCAACGACCAGCTTAAGGTTTCGCCGGCCAGGAAGGGGATGACGGACTCATCGCCCAGGGCGATCGCTTCCGGCTGGGTGGTTGGCACGCGCTGCAGCTCGATGAAGTCTTCGTTGAGAGGCAGGCCGTAGAAGCGCGGGCCGTTGAGCGAACAGAAGGCCTCGAAGTGCTCCAGCGCGCCGAGCTGTTCGAAAACGGCGGCGTAAGCCGGGATGGCATTCGGTGCGTTGAAACAGCCGGCGCAGCCGCAGCTGGACTCCTTGCGATGCTTGAGGTGCGGCGCAGAGTCGGTGCCGAGGAAGAAACGGTCCGAGCCGCTGGCCACCGCCTGGCGCAGCGCTTCCTGATGCACATTGCGCTTGAGGATCGGCAGGCAGAACAGGTGTGGGCGAATGCCGCCGACCAGCATGTGGTTGCGGTTGAACATCAGGTGCTGCGGCGTGATGGTGGCGCCGAGGAAACGGTTGCCTGCCTGCACGTATTGAGCCGCTTCTTTGGTGGTGATGTGCTCGAAGACGATTTTCAGTTCCGGGAAGTGACGGCGAATAGGTTCCATCACCTGTTCGATAAAGCGCGCCTCGCGGTCGAAGATATCGACGGCAGGATCGGTCACTTCGCCGTGGATAAGCAGCGGCATGCCGATTTTTTGCATCTGCTCGAACAACGGGTAAATGCCGGTCACGTCGCTGACGCCGTGGCTGGAGTTGGTGGTGGCGTTGGCCGGATACAGCTTGGCGGCGGTAAACACCCCTTGCTCGAAGCCGTTGATCAGTTCACTGGCCGCCAGGGAGTTGGTCAGGTAGCAGGTCATCAGCGGAGTGAAATTGTGGCCCTGCGGAACCGCCGCCAGAATGCGATCGCGGTAGGCGCGCGCGGCGGCCACGGTCGTTACGGGCGGAACCAGGTTCGGCATCACGATCGCCCGGCCAAATACCTGGCTGGTATAGGGCACCACGGTTTTCAGCATCTCATCGTCACGCAGGTGAATATGCCAGTCGTCTGGGCGGCGGATTTTCAGAACTTGAGGTTGTGCGGTCATCTAGCTAGGCTCCGGCGGTCAAATACGTCTAATGAAAAGCGAATAATGGGTTTATTCACGCCGGGGTGTAAGGATAAGCGGAAAGTGCCGCAGATGCATCTGTTTGTTGCCGACAAGTTGAAATCAATGTGCCAGCAGGCGCATAGTGGCAGGGATTTCAACGATGCCGACATGATTAGGGTCGACTGCCATCAAGTGGAAAGGGAGAAAACAATGGAAGTACGCGTTATCGCCACCCTGCAAGCAAAAGCGGGATTTGAGGCCGCCGTCAGCGAAGCGGTGCACGACATACTCGAGCCTAGCCGCCAGGAGTTGGGCAATCTGCAATATGATTTGCATCGCGACCTGGAAAAACCGGGCGTCTTCGTGTTCTTCGAGCGCTGGGCCAGCAGCGAAGCGCTGGATAAGCATAATAAGACGGCGCATTTTCAGCAGTTCGTCAGCCGGCTCGATGGCAAGCTGGATGTTTTGGACATCAAAAAGCTGAAGAAGATCGCCTGAACCTTTTTGCAGCCAAGAAAAAACCCGCCGATGGCGGGTTTTTTTTAGGGTTGCAGATTAACTTATTCGTTAACCGGCTGCGGCTTGGTGGCCGGCGCGGTCGCCTGGCTCACCGCCGAGTGACCGCCGGCGGAACCTTTGCCTTCAAAGTTGAAGGAAGGGCGCTGCCAGTCGCTGTGCTTGCGTTCTTCCGGCACGTAGGCAGGCGCAGGCGCTTTAGTCATCGGCGCAGTGGCGATGTGCTTGTACAGCACGTCCTGCACGGCTTTCACCGGCGTTGGTTGTTGAACAACCGCAGGCACAGGTTCAGCGGCGATAGTCGCAGGAGCTTTTTCCTCCGGGGCCACTTCCACGGCGGCGGCTGCAGGCGCTGTTTCTGCCACAGGCGCAGCTTCTACCGGCGCAGCGACGGCCACAGGGGCCTCTTCCGCTGGTGCGGCAGTTTCAACCACAGGTTCTGCCGCAACGGTTTCAGCTACCGGCTCGGCTTCCACTGCCGGGGCAGTTTCTTCCGCTTTCGGCTCTTCAACCGCGACAGCTGCCGGCGCTGCTGCTACCGGCGCAGGGGTTTCCTCGGCCGGGGTAGCAACGACTGCGGCTTCTTCCGCTACGGCGACGGTAACAGTTTCAGCGGCGGCTTCTGGTGCCGGTTCGTTGACGCTGGCCACGATCTGCGCTTCTTCCACGGCAACGCTGTGCTGTTCAACCGCTGCGGCGACAACGGGTGCCGCTGCCTGTTCTACGGTTTCGGTCTGCACTTCGGCTTCTTCAACCTGAGCGACCGGGTAGCTCACCCACACTTTGCCCGACGCCATTTCCGGCGAAGCGAAGGCGCCCGCCAACGGCATTGGGGATTGCAGCGGGTAACGCTCATCGCGGTAACGACGGCGACGCTGGCCGCTGACGCGCAGGTGACGCGGTGAACGACGGGAACGGCGCGGCATGCCTTCGCCGTTGCCGCGGTTTTCACCTTGGGCATCGTCTTCCGGTTGTGCAGCAACGGTTTCCGGCAGCAGCTTGACGCTGTCGTCGGCAGTCGGCTGCGCGTCTTCGGCTTTCGCTACCGGCGCTTTCGGCGCCAACAGCTCTTCCGCTGCACGCTGCAGTTCTTCTTCCGCAGACAGGATACGCACTTTCTGCGACAGTGGACGGCGCTGACGGCGCTGCATGTTCTGCTGCTGGCGTTCTTCCTGCTCTTCGTCGGTGCTCTCGACCGCTTCAACGCTTTCCAGCGCTTTCACTTCCTGCTGAGCCTGACGTTTCTCTTCCTGACGACGACGCTGGCGTTCAGCACGCTGCTCACGGCGCTGCTGCTGATCTTCGCGCGGCGCTTTAGCGCTTTCTTCCGTTGCGGTTTCCTCAGCTACCGGCGCGTTCTGCTGCTGGTTGCGGCGGTTACGGCGCTGCTCATCGCGGGATTCACGCGATTCACGGCCTTCACGGTTCTCACGCGGTTCACGGTTGTCGCGCTCGCGATTGTCACGGCCTTCACCGCGCTCTTTACGCTCGCCGCGTTCCGGACGATCGCCACGCTCACCGCGCTCTTTACGGCCGGTGCCTTGGCGGCGCTGACCGCGACGATCCTGACGACGGTTTTCACCGTTGCCTTCCGCTTTCGGCGTTTCGGCCGGTTTGGCTTCTTCGACGGCAGGTTGTTCTTCACCGGCGAACAGGCTCTTAAGACCACCGAACAGGCGGCCCAGGAAGCCTGGCTTGGCGGCGACCGGCGCTGCGGCTTTAGCCTTGGCGGCTGCAGCGACAGGTTTGGCCACGGCGACAGGCTCTTCAGCCGGCGGCGGCGCATCGGCGGACAGCGAGAAGGAAGCCAGGGCCGGTTGCTCCGGACGCTTGCGTTCCATCGGCGCATCTTCCAGCGGGCGCTCCATGTCTTCTTCATGCAGCTTCGGCAGCAGGTAGCTGAGGGTGGAAGTCTCTTCACCCTTACGCACGCGCAGCACCGAGTAGTGCGGGGTTTGCATCTGATCGTTCGGCACGATGACGGCTTTCACGCCGCCCTGGCGTTTTTCGATCGCGCTGACGGATTCGCGCTTTTCGTTCAGCAGGTACGAAGCGACCTGAACCGGCACGATAGCGTGAACTTCTTTGGTGTTTTCCTTCAGCGCTTCTTCTTCGATCAGACGCAGGATGGACAGCGCCAGCGATTCGTTGTCGCGAATGGTGCCGGTGCCGTTACAGCGCGGGCACACATGGTGGCTGGACTCGCCCAGCGACGGGCTGAGGCGCTGACGCGACATTTCCAGCAGGCCGAAGCGGGAGATGCGGCCGATCTGGATGCGCGCGCGGTCCTGACGCACGGCGTCGCGCAGGCGGTTTTCCACTTCGCGCTGGTGGCGTACCGGCGTCATGTCGATGAAGTCGATGACGATCAGGCCGCCGAGGTCACGCAGGCGCAGTTGGCGCGCGATCTCGTCCGCCGCTTCCAGGTTGGTGTTGAACGCCGTCTCTTCGATGTCGCCGCCTCGGGTTGCGCGCGCGGAGTTGATATCGATGGCGGTCAGCGCCTCGGTGCTGTCGATGACGATCGAACCGCCGGACGGCAGGCGCACTTCGCGCTGGAAGGCGGATTCGATCTGCGATTCGATCTGGTAGTGGCTGAACAGAGGGATCTCACCGCTGTACAGTTTGATCTTGCTGCTGAAATCCGGGCGGCCCAGCGCAGCGATGTGCTCTTTGGCCAGATCGAGAATTTTCGGGTTGTCGATCAGGATTTCGCCGATGTCCGGGCGCAGGTAATCGCGGAAGGCGCGCACGATAACGTTGCTTTCCTGATGGATCAGGAACGGCGCAGGGCGGCCTTCGGCGGCTTTTTTAATCGCTTCCCAGTGCTTCAGGCGGAAGGAGAGATCCCACTGCAGCGCGTCGGCGGATTTGCCTACGCCCGCGGTGCGAACGATCAGGCCCATGCCGTCCGGCAGTTGCAGCGAAGAGAGCGCTTCTTTCAGCTCGGTGCGATCGTCACCCTCGATGCGGCGAGAAATGCCGCCGGCGCGCGGGTTGTTCGGCATCAGCACCAGATAGCTGCCCGCCAGGCTGATGAAGGTGGTCAAGGCGGCGCCTTTGTTGCCACGTTCTTCTTTGTCTACCTGAACGATGACTTCCTGGCCTTCGCGCAGCACATCTTTGATGTTCGGGCGGCCATGGGAAGAGTAATTGCTAGGGAAGTATTCGCGGGCGATTTCTTTAAGAGGGAGGAAACCATGTCGTTCTGCGCCGTAGTCCACGAACGCTGCTTCAAGACTTGGTTCAATGCGGGTGATTTTGCCTTTGTAAATATTCGCTTTTTTCTGCTCATGACCCGGACTTTCGATATCCAAATCATACAGCCGCTGTCCATCTACGAGGGCAACACGCAACTCTTCCTGCTGAGTTGCGTTAATCAACATTCTTTTCATCTTAACTTACTCGTTATTTTTACATTATCGACAAAGCTGCGGGCAAAATAACCTCATGGCCGGAGTTAAACCGAAAGCCCCGTGTCTTCTCGCAAAGCCGTCAACCTCACGGTTGTCGCCTGCATAGGGGCGCATTATCTCGGTAAGCCTGCCTTTCTTTGTGAAAGGCAGCACTTTTACTAGGGGAATAGCCTCTGATTTACGTCGACAGATCTGATTCCATTTGCCGGCCAAGCTGCAACCCGCAGCCCGCTAATTGTTTGATTTCGCATTACGTCTTACGCCATTGCTGCGTTTTTGCGCGATCAGACAAATTTTATAATTCCACCGTTTTCCCTGTTTAACGAGAATCAACGCGGAAAGTGACTGCATTATTCCACTGCTGATGCCGTTATAGCAAGGTGACTTTTCCTTAACTGCGGAAGAAATCGCAAACGTTCAAATCGGCTTGCTGCCTTATTGTCCGCTGGGGTTTCGCCCGCCGTCAGAGAGACAGTTAAGCACAGAAAAAGATGTGGCGCTATTCACGCGCTCTATTTAGAATCCCGCACCATGAAAACGAACAATCCAGCAGTACAATTCATCACGATTTCTGACGACGAAGCCGGTCAGAGAATCGACAACTTTCTGCTCGCTCGCCTGAAAGGCGTGCCGAAGAGCATGATTTACCGCATCGTGCGTAAAGGCGAGGTGCGGGTCAATAAAGGGCGCATCAAGGTCGAATACAAATTGGCGGCCGGCGACGTGGTGCGCGTGCCGCCGGTGCGCGTGGCCGAACGCGAAGAGGCGCCGGTGTCGGCCAAGCTGGATAAGGTGGCCGCGTTGGCCGACTGCATTCTGTATGAAGACGACCACCTGCTGATCCTCAACAAGCCTTCCGGCACTGCGGTGCACGGCGGCAGCGGCCTGAGCTTCGGCGTGATTGAAGGGCTGCGGGCGCTGCGCCCCGAGGCTCGCTTCCTCGAGCTGGTGCATCGCCTGGATCGCGACACCTCCGGCGTGCTGTTGGTGGCCAAGAAGCGTTCCGCGCTGCGCTCTTTGCATGAGCAACTGCGGCTGAAGGGCATGCAGAAGGATTATCTGGCGCTGGTGCGCGGCCAGTGGCAATCCCACTGCAAGGCCGTACAGGCGCCGCTGCTGAAAAACATTCTGCAAAGCGGCGAACGCATCGTGCGCGTCAATAGCGAAGGCAAGCCTTCGGAAACCCGCTTCAAGGTGGAAGAGCGTTACGAGTTCGCCACCCTGGTGAAGGCCAGCCCGATCACCGGGCGCACCCACCAGATCCGCGTGCACACCCTGCATGCCGGGCACCCGATCGCTTTTGACGATCGCTATGGCGATCGCGAGTTCGATCGTCAACTGGCGGGCACCGGCCTGAAACGTCTGTTCCTGCACGCTGCGGCGCTGCGCTTTGAGCATCCGGCCACCGGCGAAACGATGCGCATCGAAGCGCCGATGGACGAAGAACTGCGCCACTGCCTGCAGGTGCTGCGCCGGCAGGCGGCCAAGTAATCCGCATCAGACCAGCGGGTTGACGCCTTCAGCCCGCAACATATCCAACAGCGCGATCAACGGCAGGCCGATCAGGGCATTCGGATCCCGGCCCTCCAGCCTGTCGAACAGCGCGATCCCCAATCCTTCGCTTTTGAAACTTCCCGCGCAATTCAGCGGTTGCTCCAGACGCACATAGGCGGCGATCTCCGCTTCGCTCAGCGCGCGAAAATGTACGTGGAAAGGCTCGCACAGAGCCTGCAGCTGTTTGCTGCGGCCGTTGTACAGCGCCAGGCCGGTATAGAAGGTCACGGCCTGGCCGGCGGCCTTGCGCAGCTGCGCGCGGGCGTTTTCCTCGGTATGCGGCTTGCCGGTGATGGCGCCGTCGATCACGCAGACCTGATCGGAGCCGATGATCAGATGCTCGGGATAGGCGAGGGCCAGCGCCCGCGCCTTCGCCGCCGCCAGGCGCAGCACCAGCGCTTCGGCGTTTTCACCCGGCAGTGGCGTTTCATCCACCTGCGGCGCGGCGCAGTCGAAGGGCAGTTGCAGCTTCTCCAGCAGCATTTTTCGATAGGGGGAGGTGGAGGCTAAAAGCAATCTCTGCATAATTTTTTTCGCAAACCGTAGCGTAAATGGGTACGGCATTTTAAACTGTCGGCCGCTGTGGAAGCGAATATTGGTGAAAGGAGCCGTTTTACGGCCTTTTTCTTTGACTCTATGTCGTTACAAAGTTAATATGCGCGCCCTATGCAAAAGGTAAAATTACCCTTGACCATTGATGCGGTACGTACCGCTCAGAAACGCCTGGACTATGCTGGTGTCTATGCGCCTGAGCAGGTTACTCGTGTTGCCGACTCCGTGGTCAGTGTGGACAGTGATGTCGAGGTGTCGTTGTCGTTTAATATCGACAATCAGCGCCTCGCGGTGATAACAGGGCATGCGGACGTCACGGTAACGTTGATGTGCCAACGCTGTGGAGTCCCGTTCGAACATCAGGTCCACACAACATATTGTTTTAGCCCGGTCGTCAATGATGAGCAGGCTGAGGCATTACCGGAAGCGTACGAACCGATCGAAGTTGACGAGTTTGGCGAAGTCGATCTGTTGGCAATGATTGAAGACGAAATTATTCTTTCACTGCCTGTCGTTCCGGTACATGAATCTGAACACTGTGAAGTGTCCGAAGCGGACATGGTATTTGGCCAACTGCCTCCTGAGGCGGAGAAACCGAATCCGTTTGCCGTATTAGCCAGTTTAAAGCGTAAGTAATTGAGGAGTAAGGTCCATGGCCGTACAACAGAATAAACCAACCCGTTCCAAGCGTGGCATGCGTCGTTCTCACGATGCTCTGACCACGACTACTCTGTCTGTAGACAAAGTATCCGGTGAAACTCACCGTCGTCACCACATCACTGCCGACGGTTTCTACCGCGGTCGCAAGGTTATCGGCTAAGTAGCGATACCTTGACTCGTCTAACCCTGGCGTTAGATGCAATGGGCGGGGACTTCGGTCCCTGCGTCACAGTGCCTGCTTCGTTGCAGGCACTGGCCTCTAATTTACAGCTTCATCTCCTGCTGGTCGGCAATCCCGACGTCATCTCCCCTTTGCTTGCCCACGCCGATCCGGTTCTTCTGGAGCGTCTGCAAGTCGTGCCCGCCGAGTCGGTGATCGCCGGCGACGCCAAACCTTCACAAGCGATACGCGCCAGCCGCGGCACATCGATGCGCATTGCGCTCGAACAGCTCAGCAGCGGCAACGCGCAGGGCTGCGTCAGTGCCGGCAATACCGGTGCGTTGATGGGGTTGGCGAAGCTGCTGGTCAAGCCGTTGGAAGGCATCGAACGCCCGGCGCTGATGACGGTGATCCCGAATCAGCAACGCAGCAAAACCGTGGTGCTGGATTTGGGCGCCAACGTCGAGTGCGACAGCACCATGCTGGTGCAGTTCGCGGTGATGGGCGCGGTGATGGCGGAAGAGGTGATCGGCATTGCACAACCGCGAGTGGCGTTGCTGAATATTGGCGAAGAAGAGACCAAAGGCCTGGATAATATCCGCGAAGCGGCCGCTGTGCTAAAAAATACGCCGGCAATCAACTATATTGGTTATCTGGAAGGAAACGAGCTGCTCACCGGCAAGACCGACGTGTTGGTCTGCGACGGCTTCGTGGGCAACGTCACCCTGAAAACCATGGAAGGGGTGGTCAGGGTGTTCTTATCGCTGCTGAAATCGTCCGGCGACGGAAACAAGCGAGCCTGGTGGCTGAAATTGTTGGGCCGTTGGCTGCAAAAACGGGTGGTTAAGCGGTTCGGCCACCTGAACCCCGACCAGTATAATGGCGCATGTCTGTTAGGATTGCGCAGCACCGTAGTCAAGAGCCACGGCGCTGCGAACCCTCACGCGTTTGCAGTCGCAATCGAACAGGCTGTGCAGGCGGTGCAGCGGCAAGTCCCGGAAAGGATTGCTGCGCGCCTTGAGGCTGTATTACCTAAGAGTGACTGATCGTACATGTATACAAAGATTCTCGGTACGGGGAGTTATTTGCCCGTACAAGTGCGCACCAATGCTGATTTGGAAAAAATGGTGGATACCTCTGACGAGTGGATCGTCACGCGTACCGGTATTCGCGAACGCCGTATCGCCGCTGCGGATGAAACCGTTGCGACGATGAGCTTCCAGGCCGCTGAAAAAGCGCTGGAAATGGCAGGTGTGGCTAAAGAAGACATCGGGCTGATCGTGGTGGCGACCACCACGAATACGCACGCGTTCCCGAGCGCGGCGTGCCTGGTGCAAGACATGCTGGGTATCAAGGACTGCGCGGCGTTCGATCTGGCTGCGGCCTGCGCCGGCTTTACTTACGCGCTCAGCGTGGCCGATCAGTACGTGAAAAACGGCGCGGTCAAACATGCGTTGGTGATCGGCGCAGATCTGTTGTCACGCACGCTGGATCCTGAAGATCGCGGCACCATCATTCTGTTTGGCGATGGCGCAGGGGCGGTGGTGCTGGGGGCTTCCGAAGAGCCGGGCATCATGTCCACCCATCTGCACGCCGACGGCAGCTACGGCGGCCTGCTGACGCTGCCGTACAAGGATCGTCAGAATCAAGACAAGCCGGCCTATGTCACCATGGCGGGCAACGAAGTCTTCAAGGTTGCGGTCACCGAGCTGGCGCGTATCGTCGACGAGACGCTGCAGGCCAATAATCTGGACCGCAGCGAGCTGGATTGGCTGGTGCCGCACCAGGCCAACCTGCGCATCATCAGCGCAACGGCGAAAAAATTGGGCATGGGGATGGACAAAGTGGTGGTGACGCTCGATCGTCACGGCAACACCTCCGCCGCCTCGGTGCCTTCCGCACTGGACGAAGCAGTGCGCGACGGGCGAGTTCAGCGCGGCCAACTGGTGCTGCTGGAAGCCTTCGGCGGCGGCTTTACCTGGGGCTCGGCGCTGGTTCGTTTCTGATTTGGACAGGAAGAAAAAATGACGCAATTTGCTTTTGTTTTCCCGGGCCAGGGGTCGCAGACCGTTGGCATGTTGGCCGATTTGGCCGCACAGTTCCCGATCGTCGAAGAGACCTTCGGCGAGGCTTCCTCCGCCCTGGGTTACGATCTGTGGCAGTTGGTGCAGCAAGGCCCGGCGGAAGAGCTGAACAAGACCTGGCAGACCCAGCCGGCGCTGCTGGCCGCCTCGGTGGCGATTTTCCGCGTTTGGCAGCAGCAGGGCGGTAAAGCGCCGGCGCTGATGGCGGGCCATAGCCTGGGCGAATACTCGGCGCTGGTCTGCGCCGGCGTGCTGGACTTCAAGGCGGCGATCCGTCTGGTCGAGCTGCGCGGTAAGCTGATGCAGGAAGCGGTGCCGGAAGGCACCGGTGCGATGTACGCCATCATCGGCCTGGACAACGACGCGATCGCCAAGGCGTGTGAAGAGTCCGCGCAAGGGCAGGTGGTTTCACCGGTCAACTTCAACTCGCCGGGCCAGGTGGTTATCGCCGGCAACAAGGAAGCGGTTGAACGCGCAGGCGCCGCCTGTAAAGCCGCCGGCGCCAAACGCGCGCTGCCGCTGCCGGTGAGCGTGCCTTCGCACTGCGCACTGATGAAACCGGCCGCCGACAAGCTGGCCGTGGCGCTGCAGGACATCACCTTCAACGCGCCGCAGGTGCCGGTGGTGAACAACGTCGACGTGCGTACCGAAAACGATCCTGAAGCGATCCGCAGCGCGCTGGTGCGTCAACTGTACAGCCCGGTGCGTTGGACCGAAAGCGTAGAATTTATCGCAGCACAGGGAGTGACGTCGCTGCTGGAAGTGGGGCCGGGCAAAGTGCTGACCGGCCTGACTAAACGTATTGTTGACACCCTGACGGCTGCGGCGGTGAACGACACCGCCAGCCTGTCGGCGGCGCTTGAACAATAAAGAGGAAAATGATGAGCTTCGAAGGTAAAATCGTTCTGGTCACCGGCGCGAGCCGCGGTATTGGCCGAGCTATTGCAGAAACGTTTGTGGCACGCGGCGCCAAAGTGATCGGCACCGCGACCAGCGAGAGCGGCGCTGAAGCGATCAGCGGCTACCTGGGCGCAAACGGCAAAGGGTTTATGTTGAACGTTGTTGATGCGCAATCTATCGACAGCGTGCTGGCATCGATTCGCGCCGAATTTGGCGAAATCGACATTTTAGTGAATAATGCCGGCATTACGCGTGATAACCTGCTGATGCGCATGAAGGATGATGAGTGGGAGGATATCCTCGACACCAACCTGACTTCCGTATTCCGTCTGTCAAAAGCGGTAATGCGCGCTATGATGAAAAAGCGGTTTGGCCGTATCATCACCATCGGTTCCGTTGTCGGTACCATGGGGAACGCAGGGCAGGCGAACTACGCGGCGGCTAAAGCCGGCCTGATTGGTTTTAGCAAATCTTTGGCACGTGAAGTTGCTTCGCGTGGCATTACGGTCAACGTCGTGGCACCTGGCTTTATTGAGACGGACATGACACGGGCGTTGACAGATGATCAACGCGCAGGCATTTTGTCATCAGTTCCAGCCAACCGGCTGGGCGATGCTAAAGAAATCGCCAGCGCTGTTGCATTTTTGGCCTCTGATGAGGCCGGCTATATCACCGGTGAAACGTTACATGTCAATGGCGGCATGTACATGATTTAAAAAATGCGAAAACCATTTGCGTTATTTGAGGCAAAAACCGCAAAATAGCGTAAAATCGTGGTTTGACCAGCCGGGATTTAGTTGCATCTTTTTCAGCATTTTATACACTACGAAAACCATCGCGAAAGCGAGTTTTGATAGGAAATTTAAGAGTATGAGCACTATCGAAGAACGCGTTAAGAAAATCATTGTTGAGCAACTGGGTGTTAAACAGGAAGAAGTTTTGAACAACGCTTCTTTCGTTGAAGATCTGGGCGCTGATTCTCTTGACACCGTTGAGCTGGTAATGGCACTGGAAGAAGAATTCGACACCGAGATTCCAGACGAAGAAGCTGAGAAGATCACTACTGTTCAGGCAGCTATTGATTTCATCAACGCTAGCCAGCAGTAAGAGAACATATCTAGGCGGTCGTTCGACCGCCTAAGTTTTTTCTATCCCTAGTGTCATATTTTTCCCTCCCTGGAGGACAAACGTGTCTAAGCGTCGAGTAGTTGTGACCGGACTGGGCATGTTGTCTCCTGTCGGCAATACGGTAGAGTCCACGTGGAACGCTCTTCTTGCCGGTCAGAGTGGCATCAGCCTGATCGACCATTTCGATACCACTGCCTATGCGACCAAGTTTGCTGGCCTGGTAAAGAATTTTAATTCTGAGGATTTCATCTCTCGCAAAGATGCGCGCAAGATGGACGCCTTTATCCAGTACGGTATCGCTGCCGGCATGCAAGCCATGCAGGATGCAGGTCTGGACATCACCGAGGCTAACGCTACCCGCATTGGAGCCGCGATCGGTTCCGGCATCGGCGGCCTGGGTTTGATTGAAGAAAACCACAGTTCACTGGTTAACGGTGGCCCACGGAAAATCAGTCCGTTCTTCGTGCCATCCACCATCGTGAATATGATTGCAGGCCACCTGACAATCATGTACGGCATGCGTGGCCCAAGCATTTCCATCGCCACCGCCTGTACATCAGGTGTGCACAACATCGGCCATGCGGCGCGTATCATTGCTTACAATGATGCTGACGTGATGCTGGCCGGTGGGGCAGAGAAAGCCAGCACCCCATTGGGCGTCGGCGGCTTTGGCGCAGCGCGCGCCCTGTCCACCCGTAATGACAACCCGCAGGCGGCGAGCCGTCCGTGGGATAAAGACCGCGACGGCTTCGTGTTGGGCGACGGCGCCGGCATGATGGTGCTGGAAGAGTACGAACACGCGAAAAAACGCGGCGCGAAAATCTACGCCGAAGTGGTTGGCTTTGGGATGAGCAGCGATGCCTATCACATGACTTCTCCACCGGAAAACGGCGCTGGCGCTGCGCTGGCGATGGAGAATGCCCTGCTTGACGCCGGTGTGACCCCGTCACAAATCGGCTACATCAATGCACATGGCACCTCTACGCCGGCGGGCGATCAGGCGGAAGCGCAGGCGGTGAAATCCGTATTTGGCGCCGATGCCCAGCGCGTGCTGGTGAGCTCGACCAAATCGATGACCGGCCACCTGTTGGGTGCGGCAGGCGCGATCGAGTCCATCTTCACCGTGCTGGCGCTGCGCGATCAGGCGGTACCGCCAACCATCAACCTGGATAACCCGGATGAAGGTTGCGATCTGGACTTCGTGCCTCACGAAGCGCGCCAGGTCAGCGATATGGAGTTCACCCTGTGTAACTCCTTCGGCTTCGGCGGCACCAACGGCTCGCTGATCTTCCGCCGAGTGTAACTCGCACGGTCGACTGCTGATGAAAGCCCGGTTTTTTAACCGGGCTTTTTTACGTCTGACGCCTGACTCTCTGCGGGGCTGCACATCGCTTCATCGCCTGCTATTCTGCGAGCGTCAAGTCATCAGCCGGCAACAGGAGGAAGCATGTATTGGATTAACGGACAACGCCACGATACGCTGGCGCCGAGCGATCGCGGCCTGCAATTCGGCGATGGCTGCTTTACTACCGCCCGGGTTATCGACGGCAAAGTCGAGCTGCTGCCCTGGCATCTGGAGCGGCTGCAGCAAGCGGCGCAGCGGCTGATGCTGCCCGCCACCGATTGGCTGGCTTTCGAACGGGAGATGGCGCAGGCGGCCGAATCAATTCCGCTCGGCGTGGTCAAAGCGATACTGACGCGCGGCAGCGGTGGGCGCGGCTACAGCCCGTCGGGGTGCGAAAACCCAACGCGCATCGTCGCCCGCAGCAGCTATCCCGCGCACTATTTGCAGTGGCGCGAGCAGGGCATCACGCTCGCGCTCAGCCCGGTGGCGCTGGCGCGTAACCCGCTGCTGGCGGGGCTAAAGCATTTGAACCGTCTGGAGCAGGTGCTGATCCGCGCGCATCTTGACCAGACGGCCGCCGACGAGGCGCTGGTGCTTGACACTGCCGGTATGCTGGTGGAATGCTGTGCGGCTAATTTGTTCTGGCGTAAGGGAAAAGCGGTGTTTACCCCGGACCTGAGCCAGGCGGGCGTCGCCGGGCTGATGCGGCGGCGGGTGATCGCGCTGCTGACCGGTTCGGAATACCGTCTGCACTGCGTCAGTGAACCGCTGGAGACGCTGGCCGACGCTGACGAAGTTCTGGTGAGCAACGCGCTGATGCCGCTGCTGCCGGTAAACGTTGCCCAATCATGGCGTTATCATTCGCGCCAGCTGTATGATTTTTTGCGTCCACACTGTTAACCATGGCTGATTGATGAAGAAAAGAAAGCTGAAGGTCCTGTCTGTTATTGTTGTTCTGGCATTGGCGCTGCTGTTTTGGGGCTACCAGAAGATCGAACGCTTTGCCGATACGCCGCTGGCCATCCAGCAAGAGACTATCTTCAAACTGCCTGCCGGCACCGGCCGGGTGGCGCTGGAAGGGTTGCTGGTGCGCGATAAACTGGTGCGCAACGGCCGCTGGTTCCAGTGGCTGCTGAAACTGGAGCCGGAGCTGGCGGAGTTCAAGGCCGGTACCTACCGTTTCACGCCGGGCATGACGGTGCGCCAGATGCTGAAGCTGTTGGCCAGCGGCAAAGAGGCGCAGTTCACCGCGCGCTTTATCGAAGGCTCACGCCTGCGTGACTGGCAGCAGGTGCTGCAGCAGTCCAAATACCTGAAACACACTCTGGCGGACAAGAGCGAAGCGGAGATCGCCACCGCGCTAGGCATTCCTGCGGGCGAAACGCCGGAAGGGCACCTGTACCCGGATACCTATCAGTATACCGCCGGCATGAGCGACATTGCGCTACTCAAACGCGCTCACGTGCGCATGAACAAAGCGCTGCAGGCAGCCTGGGCCGGCCGCGACGCCAGCCTGCCGTATAAAACGCCGGAAGAGTTGTTGACCATGGCTTCGATCGTCGAGAAAGAGACCGCCGTGCCGGAAGAGCGCAGCAAGGTGGCGTCGGTGTTCGTCAACCGCTTGCGCATCGGCATGCGTCTGCAGACCGATCCGACGGTGATCTACGGCATGGGCGAAAGCTATAATGGCAACATCACGCGCAAGGATCTGGAGACGCCGACGCCTTATAACACCTATGTGATCGCCGGCCTGCCGCCAACGCCGATCGCCATGCCGGGTGAGGCCTCGCTGCAGGCGGCCGCCAATCCGGCCAAAACGCCTTATCTCTATTTTGTCGCCGATGGCAAGGGTGGGCATACCTTCACCACCAATCTGGCGAGCCATAACCAGGCGGTGCGTGCGTACCGTCAGGCGTTAAAGGAAAAGAATGAAAAGTAAATTCGTTGTTATCGAGGGGCTGGAAGGCGCGGGCAAGACCACCGCGCGCGACACGGTGGTCAATGTACTGCGTGAACACGGCGTCAGCGATATCGTCTTCACCCGCGAACCGGGCGGTACGCCGCTGGCGGAAAAGCTGCGCGATCTGTTTAAGCGCGGCATCGATGGCGAATTGCCGACCATCAAGGCCGAAGTGCTGATGCTGTACGCCGCGCGCGTGCAGCTGGTGGAGACCGTAATTAAACCGGCTCTGGCGCGCGGCGCGTGGGTGGTGGGCGACCGTCACGATCTCTCTTCACAGGCTTACCAGGGCGGCGGCCGTGGCGTGGATCCGCAGCTGATGGCCTCGCTGCGCGACACCGTGCTGGGGGATTTCCGGCCGGACCTGACGGTCTATCTCGATCTGCCGCCGCTGGTTGGCCTGCAACGCGCACAGGCTCGCGGCCAGCTGGATCGCATCGAACAGGAGGCGCTGCCGTTCTTCGAACGCACCCGCGCGCGTTATCTCGAGCTGGCGGCGCAGGATGAAACCATCGTCACCGTCGACGCCGCCCAACCGCTGGAACAGGTGACGGCGGCGATCCGCGACTGCGTCAGCCAGTGGCTGCGGCAGCAGGAAGGCGCATAATGAACTGGTATCCGTGGCTGAATGGCCCTTATCGCCAGCTGGTTGGGCAGTACGCCGAGGGCCGCGGCCATCATGCGCTGCTGCTGCACGCTGCGGCGGGCAACGGTGACGATGCGCTGGCCTACGGCCTGAGCCGTTGGTTGATCTGTCAGCAGCGCAACGGTGAAAAAAGCTGCGGTGAGTGCCATAGCTGCCGGCTGATGCTGGCGGGTAACCACCCGGATTATCACGTGCTGGCGCCGGAAAAGGGCAAGAGCAGCCTGGGGATCGAACCGATTCGCCAGGTGATTGAGAAGCTGTATGCCCACGCGCAGCAGGGCGGCGCCAAGGTGATTTGGCTGCCTCAGGCGGAACAGCTGACCGAGGCGGCGGCCAACGCGCTGTTGAAAACGCTGGAGGAGCCGCCGGAGAAAACCTATTTCCTGCTGGGGTGCCGTGAGCCGTCGCGGCTGATGGCGACGCTGCGCAGCCGCTGCCTGTACTGGCATTTGGCCAGCCCGGAGGAGCAGCTCAGCCTGCAGTGGCTGGGCCGACAGGCGGCCGGATCTCAGACGGACCGCCTCACGGCGCTGCGCCTGCACGACGGCGCGCCGCTGGCCGCCGAACAGCTGTTGCAGCCGCAGCAGTGGCAACAGCGCAGCGCCCTGTGCGCTGCATTGAGCGCCGCGCTGCCGCAGCGCGATATGCTGTCGCTGCTGCCGGCGTTAAACCACGAAGACGTCGCCGAGCGCCTGCACTGGCTGTGCGCGCTGCTGGTGGACGCGATGAAGTGGCAACAGGGCGCGCATCACTATGTATTGAATCAGGATCAGCAGCCGCTGGTGCACCAGTTGGCCAGCCTGCTGAGCAGCGCCTCGCTGCAGCAGATCGTGCAGCAGTGGCTGAACTGTCGTCACCAGCTGCTCAGCGTGGTGGGCGTCAATCGCGAGCTGCTGCTGACCGAACAGTTACTTCGCTGGGAACAGATGCTCGGCGCCGCCGGCTATTCCCAACCTCATTCGCTGTAAAGTAAAAGAGTTAAAAATTATGTTGTTAGTCGATTCTCATTGCCATCTTGACGGCCTGGATTATCAAACGCTGCACCAGAATGTGGACGATGCGCTGGCCAAGGCCAAAGCGCGCGACGTCGGCTATGTGCTGGCGGTCGCCACCACGCTGCCGGGCTACCGTTCCATGACCGAACTGATCGGCCAGCGCGACGATGTGGCCTTCTCCTGCGGGGTGCATCCGCTCAACCTGGAAGAAGGCTATGATTACGCCGAGCTGCGTCGCCTGGCGGCGGCGGAGCAGGTGGTGGCGCTGGGGGAGACCGGGCTCGATTACTTCTACCAGAAAGACAACCTTGAGCTGCAGCAGGACTCTTTCCGCGAGCATATCCGCATTGGCCGGGATCTGAACAAGCCGGTGATCGTCCACACCCGCGATGCGCGCGCGGATACGCTGGCGATCCTGCGTGAAGAGAACGCACAGGACTGTGGTGGCGTGCTGCACTGCTTCACCGAAGATCTGGCCACCGCCGAAGCTTTGCTGGATCTGGGCTTTTACATCTCTTTCTCCGGCATCGTGACCTTCCGCAACGCCGAACAGCTGCGTGAAGTAGCCCGCTATGTGCCGCTGGACCGCATTCTGGTGGAAACCGACTCGCCTTATCTGGCGCCGGTGCCGCATCGCGGCAAAGAAAACCAACCCGCCTATGTGCGCGATGTGGCTGAATACATGGCGGTATTGAAGGGCGTTAGCCTGGAACAACTGGCCGAAGCGACCACCGCCAACTTTTCACGCTTATTTCACCTCGATCTGTGATCTTTGACCTAGGCTATAGCTGTAGGTCATTGTCTGCATAATTTTTTTTGAGCTCGTAATTAATCACTGAAACGGGTAAGGTTCCCTCCCGTTTCAGGTTGTTCGGTGCGTATTTTTTGGCCTGTTTTGCCAAAAAACAGCCGGTTTATGCAAAGTTGCTGCGGCTCGATCATCGAAACGTGATTGTCATCAAACATTGCGCAGGCTATTTATTTTACTCTGCGTAATAAATTCAAGGGGTGCTCAGACACCCTGAATTGCAGGGGTTTTTCTCCCCCCCTTGCAGCGCGACGTATCGCGACAAGAAGTAGCAAAGCATTATTACTCAGGAGCACACTCAACTATGTTCAAGAACGCATTTGCAAACCTGCAAAAAGTAGGTAAATCGCTCATGCTGCCGGTGTCCGTGTTGCCTATCGCAGGTATCCTGCTGGGCGTCGGTTCCGCCAACTTTAGCTGGCTACCTGCGGTAGTCTCCCACGTGATGGCGGAAGCGGGCGGTTCGGTCTTCGCCAATATGCCGTTGATTTTCGCTATCGGCGTCGCCTTGGGCTTCACCAACAACGACGGCGTTTCCGCGCTGGCGGCGGTGGTGGCTTACGGCATCATGGTGAAAACCATGGCGGTGGTTGCGCCGCTGGTGCTGCACCTGCCGGCTGAAGAGATTGCGGCCAAACACCTGGCGGATACCGGTGTGCTCGGGGGGATTATCTCCGGCGCCATCGCGGCCTATATGTTCAACCGCTTCTTCCGCATTCAACTGCCGGAATACCTGGGCTTCTTTGCCGGTAAGCGTTTCGTGCCGATCATTTCCGGTCTGGCGGCGATCGTTCTGGGCGTAGTGCTGTCCTTCATCTGGCCACCGATCGGTACGGCTATCCAGACCTTCTCGCAGTGGGCGGCTTATCAGAACCCGGTTGTAGCCTTCGGCATTTACGGCGTGGTTGAGCGTGCTCTGGTGCCGTTCGGTCTGCACCACATCTGGAACGTACCGTTCCAAATGCAAATTGGTGAATTCACCAACGCGGCGGGCCAGGTGTTCCACGGCGACATCCCTCGCTACATGGCGGGCGACCCAACCGCGGGCAAACTGTCCGGCGGCTTCCTGTTCAAAATGTACGGTCTGCCTGCTGCGGCCATCGCCATCTGGCACTCGGCCAAGCCGGAAAACCGCGCTAAAGTCGGCGGCATCATGATCTCCGCCGCGTTGACCTCGTTCCTGACCGGTATCACCGAGCCGATCGAGTTCTCCTTCATGTTTGTCGCACCGATCCTGTATGTGATCCACGCTATCCTGGCCGGTCTGGCGTTCCCAATCTGCATCCTGTTGGGCATGCGTGACGGCACCAGCTTCTCGCACGGCCTGATCGACTTTATCGTACTGAGCGGCAACAGCAGCAAAATCTGGCTGTTCCCAATCGTCGGCATCATCTACGGTCTGGTGTACTACACCATCTTCCGCGTGCTGATCGCCAAGCTGGATCTGAAAACCCCGGGCCGTGAAGACACCGCTGCCGAGCAGACTGCGCAGGGCGGTTCCGAAATGTCCGCAGCGCTGGTTCAGGCCTTCGGCGGTAAAGAAAACATCACTAACCTGGATGCTTGCATCACCCGTCTGCGCGTCAGCGTGGCCGACGTGTCCAAAGTTGACCAGGCGGGCCTGAAGAAACTGGGCGCAGCCGGCGTAGTCGTCGCTGGCTCTGGCGTGCAGGCCATCTTCGGCACCAAGTCTGACAACCTGAAAACCGATATGGACGAATATATCCGTAATCACTGATTCAGGCAGGGGAGTTACCAAGGGAGGCGAAAGCCTCCCTTTTTTATTGCCTTTCGTCAGGCGCCAAGGCGCTGTTCGAGTTCGGCGAGAGAAGGGAGGAACCAGACCTGTTCGCCGCGATTGGCTTCGCGCACGAAGTCTTGCAGCGCGTTACTTTGCGCCAGCCAAGGGGTGATATCGCCCAGCAGCGCCACGCGCAGGCGGTAGTTGACGAATTTCTGCAATACGGCACCGGCAATACCGCTTCTGAGCTGGAAGAAGGTGGCGTCCAGGCGGCTGACGGGGAGGGCGATCATCCCGGCGTCGTGTTCAAAGGCGGGCGCGATAAACAGGCTGACGTCGTTTTCATCTTTCAGCGCCGGCCCGGCTTCGGCGAAAACCACCAGGCGCAGATCATGGATTTGCTGCACGGCGTAGCTCATCGGCGCTCCGGGAGTCAGGGTTTGGCGTGCTGCTGTAGATAATGTTCGAACACCGCCAGCGTTTCGTCCGAGATATGGTGTTCAATCCCTTCGCTATCCAGCTCGGCGGTTTCGCTCGGCACCCCGAGGCACATCAGCAGATCGACCACGATGCGGTGACGGCGGCGCACCTTCTGTGCCAGCTGTTCGCCTTCCTCGGTTAAAAACACCCCGCGATAAGGGCGCGATTCAACCAGCCCGGCGCTTTTCAGCCGCGCGATATTTTTGATCGCCGTCGGGTGAGACACGCCGAAGCGGCGCGCGATATCGGTGGTTCTGGCTTCGCGGGTGCTTTGCAGCAAATCGGCGATCAGCTCAACGTAATCTTCGATCAGCGCATTGGACTGCGCTTCACGGGCGCGGCTAAAACGCAGGGCGTGCTCGGCCTCGTCCGGCATATCGGTCAGGGCGGGGCGGTCGGCGTTATCTGGCGCGCGGGTAACCATAGCGTGGGGCGTCCTGTAAGCGTAAAAATGGCGTCTCCCGGCAATATGGGGAGGGTTGCCCTAAGTTAGTCCAAATAGCACACATTATCAATTCGATGCCACGCATTGTGGTAGTTAGAAATATCTCTACACAAAGCCAATGAATTTCGCCTGTTGCATAAAGTGTAGCCGATGCTACATTGTCAGCATGACAGGTGGAAAAATAACCAGTAAAAGATTGAGGGTAATTCATGCGTGATGCGGCAACCACCCCATCGTTAACCGAACGGACCAACATCGCGATTGGTGCCGCCCTTGCCGGACGCAAGCGCGGCGCCTTTACGCCGTTGCTGTTCGCCGGCCCGGCGGTGATTGCCTCTATCGCCTACATGGATCCCGGTAACTTCGCCACCAACATTCAGGCCGGGGCGAAATACGGTTACAGCCTGCTGTGGGTGGTGGTGATGGCCAACCTGATCGCCATGCTGTTTCAGGCGCTGTCGGCCAAGCTCGGCATCGTCACCAACCGCAATCTGGCGGAAATGTGCCGCGATCAGTTCTCACGGCCGGTGGTGATCGGCATGTGGCTGCTCAGCGAAGTGGCGGCGATGGCCACCGATCTGGCGGAGTTTCTCGGCGGCGCGATCGCGCTGGCGCTGTTGTTCCACATGCCGTTGCTGGCGGGGATGGGCGTGACGGCGGTGATCACCTATGCGCTGTTGATGGTGGAAAAAAAAGGTTTCCGCCCGGTTGAACTGATGATCGGTGGCCTGGTGGGCATCATCGCGCTGTGCTATCTGGTGGAGATGTTCATCGTACCGGTGGATTGGCAGGCGGCCGGCATCGGCATGGTGACGCCGCAGTTGCCCGACGCGCAGGCGCTGACCATCGCCGTCGGCATTATCGGCGCCACCGTGATGCCGCACGCCATTTTCCTGCACTCGGGGCTGACCCAGCACCGCAGTCCGGCCAGCGACAACGGCGAGCGGCGCAAGCTGCTGCGTTTCTCCAATATCGAGGTAGTGATCGCGCTGGCGCTGGCGGGGCTGGTGAATATTGCGATGGTCATCATGGCTTCGAGCGCCTTCCACGCCGGTAACAGCGACGTGGCCGAGATTGGCACCGCCTACCATACGCTGACGCCGCTGTTCGGTGCGGCGGCCGCCGGTATCTTCCTCGCTTCGCTGATCGCCTCCGGCATCTCCAGCTCGGTGGTGGGCACCATGGCCGGGCAGATGATCATGCAGGGCTTCGTCGGCTTCCGCATTCCGGTGTGGGTGCGTCGCCTGGTCACTATGGTGCCGGCGTTTATCGTGGTGGCGATGGGCGTCAACGCCACCGACGCGCTGGTCTACAGCCAAGTGGTGCTGAGCCTGGCGCTGCCGGCGCCGATGATCGCGCTGGTGATGTTCACCCGCCGCCGCGACATCATGGGCGAGTTCGCCAACGGCCGCTGGACCAGCCTGGCGGCGGTGGTCGGCACGGTGGTGATCGTGCTGCTCAATGTGGTGCTGCTGTTGCAGACCTTTGGCGTCGACATCCCCGGGTTGGGGTGAGGTCAGGAGACCCGGTGGCTTGGTGCGAGAAGTAATGACTAAACGCCATACCTTTTATTGCCGCCGGAGGTAATACAATATCTGCCGCCTCTGGGACCAATGCAAATATTCCCGGAAGAACAAGGGCAAGAGCCAATGGATGAGTTTCGAGGCGGTTTTTTTACTGGGGGAGTCTGTTTGGCTGGCGCCTTAACCGCTTTTGTTATCGTAGGTTTGATATAACACTCGGCATAATCGCAAAGAGATTTTGCTGATATCCAGCGCGGTTTTTCTGTTTTCTGCGATATTCTGATCCAATCAGCTTTTTCCTGATAGACGGTTATTTTTTCGCCGCGGCTGACTGAACCTATGACTTTTCCGCTGGGGGATGCGCGTACGTTAAGTTTATCGGTGTTCACAAACTTCTCGACGGATGGGTTTTCGGTCGTCGTTGCCGAATATACTGGGGCTGCCGGGTGAGTTTGGCTACTGGTATCAGAGACGTTGGCTGAATAGGGGGCTATTACTGCAGATTGTTTTCTTTCCGATGCGTGAAACAGAAAGCCTATTATTACTAATAAAATAATTACACCTCCAGTGACCGTGTCCTTCCGTTTATTTCCCATAAGAATATCTTCACGCTCGAAATAATTATATCCAAGGGTAGTGCGTGCCCCAGGTTTTTGCAATTGAGAGGCAACCGGTCAGTTTATTGCAGCGAGATCAATTTAGCTGGGGGCATAACGCCCCCGATATACGGGTATTTTGCCTTAAAGATTCCCCACGCCGCCGTCCATCTGCAGCTCGGCGCCGACCATAAAGGCCGATTCGTCCGCCGCCAGAAACACCGCCGCTTTGGCCAGCTCCAGCGCGCTGCCCATGCGGCCGATCGGCACCAGCGCGCGGATATCGTCGCGCAATGCCTGCTCATCCGCTTCCGCCAACCCCAGCTTACCCAACGCCGGGGTTTCGGTCGGGCCGGGGCTGAGGCCGTTAAGGCGAATGCCGCGCGCGTGCAGCTCGCCGGAGAGCGTTCTGGCCAGCGATAACAAACCGGCTTTGCTGGCGGCGTAGGCGCTGCTCTGCGGCAGGCCGATATGGGCGCTGACCGAACCGCACAGGATCACCGAAGAAGGGTTGGCCAGCAGCGGCAGCAGCGCCTGGATCAGAAAGAACGGCCCTTTCAGGTTGATGTCCATCAGCCGCTGATAGCTCTGTTCATCCCACTCCTGCAGCGGGCGGTGCGTGACGTCGCCGGCGTTGACATACAGCACGTCCAGCCGCGGCCACCGCTGCTCCAACTGCTGCGCCAGCGCGCGCTGCTGCGGGATGTCGCCGGCGTCGCTCAACAGCAACAGCGCCTTGCCCACCAAGGCCTGGCCTGCCGCGTCCAGAGCGCTTTGGCTGCGGCCGGTGATCGCAACCAAAGCGCCCTCGGCGATGAACTGGCGAGCGGTTTCCAGCCCGATGCCGCTGGTGCCGCCGGTAATCAATGCGTATTTGCCTTGCAGTCGTGACATAACAGATTCCTCTTGAGTGTCTGTTGCGGCATTATTTGCGCTATAGTTCCTTTTGCATAGTAGGCACCCTTTGGATACTAAAGGACGAGGTGGGATGAAATGACGGCGCAAGCACCCTTAGCAAAGGAAAATAATTTGGCGGCGTTGCCGAGGGCAGGCGAATCCTGCCCGATGGTGGACTTCGTCAATCTGGTGTCGGGCAAGTGGGCGATACCGATCCTGTACCGGCTGATCGTGATCGACGATCCGGTGCGATTCAGCGAGCTGCAGCGGGCGGTAGCGCCCATCGCGCAAAAAGAGCTGACGCGCCAACTGCGGCTGTTCGAGCAGCGCGGTCTGGTGACGCGGCGGGTGTTTCCCGAAGTGCCGCCGCGGGTGGAGTACCAGGTCACCGCGCTCGGCAAATCGCTGCGGCCGACGCTCGACTCGCTGGCGGAGTGGATGCGCCGGCACGCGCCGCAGCTGATCGGCGGCTAGTCGCCGATGCCCGGCGGGTTGATGGTGGAGCGTTCGACCTTTTCGTCGCCTTCGCCCCAGCGTTCCAGCACCTGCGCGTATTCGCCGCTGACGATGACGCCGTTGACGGCGGCGTTGATGGCGTTCACCAGCCCGTTGCCTTTCTTGCTGGTGACCGCCACGTAGGCCACGTTGGGGCCGATGCCGACCATTTTGGTTTTGCCGGTCAGCGCCGCCTTGTAGGCGCCGGTAGAGTGGGGGCCGAAGAACGCGTCGGCGCGCCCTGACTGAATGCTCAGGTTGGTGGCGGCGTCGTCGGTCACGTAGATCGGTTGTACCGCCGGCAGCCCGGCGGCGCGGTTCTGCTTATCCCATCCCAGCAGAATGTTTTCCTGATTGGTGCCGGATCCGACGATGATCCGCAGCCCGGCGACGTCCTGCGGCCGATTGATAGAGGCGATCTTGCTGGTGGATTTGACGTAAAAGCCCAGCGTGTCCACCCGGTAGGTGGCGAAGTCGAATTTGGTCTTGCGCTGTTTGGTGACGGCGATGTTGAAGATCGCCGCGTCGTATTTGCCGGCGCTGATGCCCAATGGCCAATCCTCCCAGGAGGTAGGCACCAGGTTCAACTCTAGCCCGAGACTGTCGGCCACCAGGCGGGCGATGTCCGGATCGCTGCCGATCAGCGTTTTATTGTCCTCGGCGAACAGCGCCAGCGGCGGGGAGTTTTCGAACGCCACCGCCACCGTCAGTTTGCCGGGCGTCGCGAAGTGAAAGTTCGTCGGAATCAGCGCAATAGCGGCGGGATTGCGCTCCGCGCGTATCGGCTGTCGGTTAGCCTGCAGATCGATACCGCCCGACGGGGCCGCCTGAACGGCGGCGCTCAGCAACAGCGCGCACAGCGCCGAAATCCTCGGTGACATAACGCCCTCTATCCTTTGTTAATCATGGGGTTACTATTGGCGGCGGTGAGGGGCAAGTAAAGCAACAATAGTGAATAACCAAAGTGAAAAGATGCACAAGCGGGGCGCCGGCCTGCGCGAATCTGCAGCACTCGACGTGGAAAGTGCGCAATCAGGTTGAAAGCAGTAGAATTTGTCACTCATACTGCGTACAGCTAATTGTGTAAAACAAGGAACGCCAGATGGCCGAAGAAACGATTTTCAGTAAAATTATCCGCCGCGAAATCCCTGCTGATGTGGTTTATCAGGATGAACTGGTCACCGCTTTCCGTGACATCTCCCCCCAGGCACCCACCCACGTGCTGATCGTTCCCAACGTGCTGATCCCAACCGTCAACGACGTGACCGTGGAGCATGAAGCCGCGCTGGGCCGCATGATCACCGCCGCGGCGAAAATCGCCGAACAGGAAGGCATCGCCGAGGACGGCTACCGCCTGATCGTCAACTGCAACCGCCACGCCGGTCAGGAGGTCTATCATATTCATATGCACCTGGTCGGTGGCCGCTCGCTGGGGCCGCTGCTGTCACGTTAAGCGAGGAAATCATGCGCGGTAAAAAAACTCTGCGTTGTCTGATGGCGTTGGCGCTGCCCGCCGCGTTGCTGATGGGGTGCAGTTCGCCGTCCGGCATCGCGGTCAACCAAGGGCAGACGGTGGTGATGGATCCTTCGGTGCTGACCGCCGGCATTTTGGCCGATACGCCTTCGATTTCGAACGCTTCCGGGCGGGTGATGGCGACCTCGGTACTCAATAACAGCCAGGCGACGCCGGTCACCGTGCATTACCGTTTCTATTGGTACGATGCGCAGGGGCTGGATATTCGCCCCTTCGAAAAATCGCGTGAGATCGTCGTGGCGCCCAACTCGGACGCCAAAATCTACTCGATTAACGGCAATCTGGACGCCAAAACCGCGCGTCTGTATCTGTACCTGTAAGCGCTTGCCAGGTTTGGAGAAAAAGCATGAAAAAGTACGTCTTAGTGGCGCTGGCCGCATTAACCCTGAGCGGCTGCCTGTCGCGCCAGCCTGAGCCGGATCAGCCGTTGCCGCCGGTCACCGTCGAGCCGGAACAGCCGAAGCCGCCGGTAGAACAGCCGCAGCCGCCAACCACCGAGCCGGTGCCGCAGCCGCCGAAAATTCAGCAGCTCGACTGGCTGGGCAGCGTTCAGCCGCTGGTAGGGCAGATGTTGAAGGCCGATGGCGTGACGGCCGGCAGCGTGCTGCTGCTGGACAGCGTCAAGAACAATACCAACGGCTCGCTGCAGATGGGCAAAGCCACCGCGGCGCTGTATAAGGCGCTGGCGTCGAACTCCACCTTCAGCGTGGTACCGGAAGCGAAGCTGACCAGCGCCAGACAAACGTTGGGCCTGTCGGCGGATGACAGCTTCGGCTCACGCAGCAAGGCGATCGGCCTGGCGCGCATCGTCGGCGCGCAGTACGTGCTGTACAGCGACGTCAGCGGCGACGTGAAGTCGCCGGCGCTGGATATGCAGCTGATGCTGGTGCAAACCGGCGAGATCGTCTGGTCGGGCAATGGCGCCGTTAAACGCTGAGGCCGCGCTGCGACGATTGATGGAAACCAGACTGCCGGCGGTGAATACCGCCGGTTGTCATTTCAGCCCGGTGCAAGGGCTGACCGGCGAGAGCTGGCGCATCGACGGTTCGGGCATCACGCTGTTGGCGCGGCAACACAGCGCGGAGAAACGTGCGCTGGGGGTGAGCCGATGGCGGGAAGCACAGGCCTTGCGCCGCTGCGCGTCGGGGCTGGGGCCACGGGTTTTCGCGCAGAATAATCAGTGGCTGGTGCTCGAATGGCTCGAAGGTGACGTCGTCACAAATGCCGAATTTGTCGCGCTGAACCAGCGCGGCGAGCTGGCGGCGATGGCGGCGGCGCTGCATCGGCGGCCGCTCAGCGGTTACCGGCTGGATCTGCGTCGGCAGTTCATTCGTTACTGGCAGCTGTTGGACAGGCGGCGTTTAACCCCTCTTTGGCTGCGCTGGCAGCATCACTTTTTGCACAGCGAGCCGCCGTCACCGTTGAAGCTGGCACCGCTGCACATGGATATCCATCCGGGCAATCTGCTCGCAACCGGCGAGGGGCTGCGGCTGATCGACTGGGAGTATGCCGCCGACGGCGACGTGGCGCTGGATATCGCCGCGCTGTTTCGCGGCAACGGCTGGGCGGCCGAGCAGCAACAGCGTTTTTTGCAGCAGTACGCGCGCCAGGGCTATCACGACCTCGCCCGGCTGCAGGCGCAGGTGCGCCGCTGGCTGCCGTGGGTGGATTATCTGATGCTGCTGTGGTTTGAAGTGCGCTGGCAGCAGAGCGGCGACGTTGAATTTTTGCGCTGGGGCGCGGCGCGGCGCCGGCGATTCTGTTTATCATCATCCGAATTCTGAACGAACAATAATGAAGTGAGGTGCCCGTGGGCCCAGTAATGCTAGATGTCGCCGGCTACGAGCTGGATGCAGAAGAACGCGAGATTTTGAAACACCCGCTGGTTGGCGGATTGATCCTGTTTACCCGCAACTTCCACGATGCGGAGCAGCTGCGTGAGCTGGTGCGGCAGATCCGCGCCGCTTCGCACGATCGGCTGGTGGTGGCGGTAGACCAGGAGGGCGGGCGCGTGCAGCGCTTCCGCGAAGGCTTCACCCGTTTACCGGCGGCGCAGTCGTTCGCGGCGCTGCACGATGCGCAGGAAGGCGGCCGTCTGGCGCAGGAGGCCGGCTGGCTGATGGCGGCGGAAATGATCGCGCAGGATATCGACATCAGCTTTGCGCCGGTGCTGGACATCGGCCACGGTAGCGCGGCGATCGGCGAGCGTTCGTTCCACAGCGATCCGCAGCAGGCGCTGGCGATGGCGGAACGCTTTATTCTCGGTATGCACAGCGCCGGCATGAAAACCACCGGCAAGCACTTCCCGGGGCACGGCGCCGTCAGCGCCGATTCGCACAAGGAAACCCCGCGCGATCCGCGGCCGCTGGCGCAGATCCGCGAGCACGACATGGCGATCTTCCGTGAGCTGATCAATCGCCAGCTGCTGGACGCCGTCATGCCGGCCCACGTCATCTATACTGAAGCGGACCCGCGTCCGGCCAGTGGTTCGCCTTACTGGCTGCAGCAGATCCTGCGGCAGGAACTGGGCTTCGACGGCGTGATTTTCTCCGACGATCTGTCGATGGAAGGCGCCGCCATCATGGGCAGCTACGCCGAGCGCGGCCAGGCGGCGCTGGATGCCGGTTGCGACATGATCCTGGTGTGCAACAACCGCGCCGGTGCGGTCAGCGTGTTGGATAACCTGTCCCCGGTCAAAGCAGAGAAGGTGAAGCGGTTATATCATCGCGGTCAGTTCACCCGTCAGGAACTGCGCGCCTCCGAGCGCTGGCAGCAGGCGCACAAGGCGCTCAGCGCGCTGAGCGAACGCTGGGAGGAGCACAAGCAGCGTTCGCAAGGGTGAATCCAGGCGCCGCATCGCGGCGCAGAGCGGAAATGATGAGGGCCGCGCCCGCGGCCCTTGGCTTGTTGCGAGGATCCACATGATTATCTATTTGCACGGCTTCGATTCCACCAGTCCCGGCAATCATGAAAAGGTGTTACAGCTGCAGTTTATCGATCCGGACGTGCGCTTTATCAGCTACAGCACGCTGCACCCGCGTCACGACATGCAGCATCTGTTGAAAGAGGTGGACAAGGCGGTGCAGCAGGGCGGCGACGCGCACCCGTTGATCTGCGGGGTTGGCCTCGGCGGTTTCTGGGCTGAGCGCATCGGCTTCCTGTGCGGCATTCGCCAGGCGATGTTCAATCCCAATCTGTACCCGGAAGAACACATGCACGGCAAGATAGACCGACCGGAAGAGTATCGCGATATCGCCACCAAGTGCGTGGAGGATTTCCGCGAGAAAAACCGCGATCGCTGCCTGGTGGTGCTGTCGCGGCGCGATGAGGTGCTGGATAACCGACGCAGCGCCGAATTGCTGCATCACTATTACGAAATCGTCTGGGATGAACAGCAGACGCACAAGTTCAAAAACATCTCGCCGCATCTGCAGCGGCTCAAGGCGTTTAAGGCGCTGGGTTAACAGTTTCATAACGCCGCCGCGAGCCGCGCCTGCCGTTTTTCACCGACGGAAAGTGCGGCTTTTTTGTGCACCAAGACTAAATTTGAGGTGGCAATCGGCAAAATTTAAAACTGTGACTCAGCGCTAACTATTTGAATCTCAATCCCCAAAAAATCCCCTCGTCCAGCCTTTAACCAAAAAAATTTGATGTACGTCAATTTTGGTATGACCAAATAACCTCACATGCTATTCTGGCTGCAGAGAGCCGAATTATTTTACGCGAACCCTATGTATTCTAAGGATATTATTTATTTACCCTGGAATAACAAATGGTTCACATTTAGGGGGTTATTTTGACAACGCCAAAGAAGAAAATCGTTATTGTCGGCGGCGGCGCCGGTGGTCTGGAGCTGGCGACCAGCTTGGGCCATAAGCTCGGCCGCAAGAACAAAGCGGAGATCACGTTGGTGGATCGCAACCACAGCCATTTGTGGAAACCGTTGCTGCACGAAGTGGCGACCGGTTCCCTCGATGACGGCGTGGATGCGCTCAGCTACCTGGCGCACGCGCGCAATCATCATTTCAGCTTCCAGCTGGGGTCGTTGACCAACATCAACCGCGAGGCGCAAACGCTGCAGCTGGCGCAGATCTGCGATGAGCAGGGCGGCGAGCTGGTGCCGGCGCGCGATCTGCCGTACGACATCCTGGTGATGGCGCTGGGCAGCACCTCGAACGATTTCGGTACGCCGGGCGTGAAAGAGCACTGCATCTTCCTGGATAACCCGCATCAGGCGCGTCGTTTCCACAACGAAATGCTCAACCTGTTCCTGAAGTTCTCGGCGCAGCCGGGGCAAAAAGAGCGGGTCAACATCGCCATCGTCGGCGGCGGCGCCACCGGCGTTGAACTGTCCGCCGAACTGCACAATGCGGTGAAACAGCTGCACAGCTACGGTTTCGAAGGCCTGGACAACAGCGCGCTGAACGTGACGCTGGTGGAAGCCGGCGAGCGCATTCTGCCGGCGCTGCCGCCACGCATTTCCGCCGCCGCGCACCAGGAGCTGATCAAACTGGGCGTGCGCGTGCTGACCAACACCATGGTGACCAGCGCCGATGCCAAGGGCCTGAACACCAAGGGCGGCGAGTTCATCGACGCCGATCTAATGGTGTGGGCGGCCGGCATCAAGGCGCCGGACTTCATGAAGGACATCGGCGGCCTGGAAACCAACCGCATCAACCAGCTGGTGGTGGAGCCAACGCTGCAGACCACGCGCGATCCGAACATTTTCGCCATCGGCGACTGCGCCTCCTGCCCGAAAGAGGGCGGCGGTTTCGTGCCGCCGCGCGCCCAGTCGGCGCACCAGATGGCCTCACGCTGCGCTACCAACATCCTGGCGCTGATGAACGGCCAGACGCTGAAGCCTTACGTGTATAAAGACCACGGCTCGCTGGTGTCGCTGTCGCGCTTCAGCACCGTCGGCAGCCTGATGGGCAACCTGATGCGCGGTTCGATGATGGTGGAAGGGCGCATCGCGCGCTTCGTCTACATCTCGCTGTACCGCATGCACCAGGTGGCGCTGCACGGCTACATCAAAACCGGCCTGATGATGCTGGTGGGCGGCATCAACCGGGTGATCCGCCCGCGTCTGAAGATGCACTGATCCTGCCCTTATCGACCAACCCGCGCCGGTTCGCCCGCGCGGGTTTTTTTATGGCGGCGTAAGGCGAACGGCGGCGGTTGCTTGATTCTTCAGCATAAGCTGTCGCGGACATGGGTAAAATTCTTAAGATTCCTCCTAAACAGCGGCCAAACGGCCGTTTTCCCGCATTTTTGGTCCCCTTGTCTTATTGCGAGCCCTCAAATCATTGTGCAGACTTTACCTCGTTTACAGACGGCGCGTCGCGCACGCCGTAAACCGGGATACCGCAAGCCGCCCATGCGCAAAACAATAAGCGCGGTGCCATGCCGGTAACAGACCCCGGAAAAAATGCGTGGTAACACTTTCAGGAGGTTTCCTGTGAACAAGTCAATGTTAGCCGGTGTTGGGATTGGTATCGCTGCCGCTCTGGGGATCGCCGCGGTAGCCAGCCTGGACGTCTTTTCTGCCGGTCCGCAATACGCGCAGGTGCTCGCCGCAACGCCGATTAAAGAAACCATCAAAACGCCGCGTCAGGAATGCCGCAACGTTACCGTTACGCACCGCGCACCGGTGCAGGATGAAAACCGCATCGCCGGTTCCGTGCTGGGCGCAGTGGCGGGCGGCGTGATCGGCCACCAGTTCGGCGGCGGTCGCGGGCGCGACGTGGCGACCGTAGTGGGCGCGCTGGGCGGCGGCTATGCCGGCAACCAGGTGCAAGGGGCGATGCAGAACAATGACGTCACCACCAGCGTTCAGCAGCGTTGCAAAACGGTCTATGACAAGTCCCAGAAAATGCTGGGCTATGACGTGACTTACAAGATCGGCAATCAGCAGGGTAAGATCCGCATGGATCACGATCCGGGCACGCAAATCCCGTTGGATAAAAACGGCCAGCTGGTGCTGAACAGAGCCTGATCGCAGCATTCGAATTAAGCCCGCGGGCAGTGTTAGTTCTGATCGTTTAACCCGGTTAAGCGAGCGGCGTTAACATTGACGCGGGCTTCTGTTTTTGTTCGCCGGAGAATTCGGCGATTGTTCTAATGTCTGCGTGCGATATCACTGGGCAAAACTTCAAAAAAGCCCCTGCGTTTGTTATATTATTGTGCGATTAAACGGTGTTATCGGCGCCAATCGCCGCACCGGCCAAACCCGAGTATTTCGTCTCGCAGAGATAACGACATGTTAGATTTTCGCTTTCCGACAGCGTTGCAAATGGTCCTTAGCGTCGCCGTAGCTGAGAAGCAGGGCATGCGTTCGACGAGCGCCACGCTCGCCGCTGCTCTGGAAGCCAACCCGAGCTTTATCCGCAAACTGATGGTGCCGCTGACCAAAGACGGCATCATCGTGTCCACCCTGGGCCGAAACGGCTCTATCCACCTCGGTCGTCCGGCGGAAGAGATTACCCTGCGGGATATCTATCTGGCGGTAATCGACGACAAGCGCATCTGGGCCTCTCGCCCTGAAGTGCCGGCCCGCTGCCTGGTGAGCGCCAACGCCTGTTGGTATTTCAAATCGGTGGTGAACGAAGCGGAGCAGGCTTCGCTCGCGGTGCTGGCGCGCCATACCGTGGCCGACTCGCTGGCCGAGTTGGAGCGGGGCGACAAGCGCGCCTGCGCGGAATACGCCGCCGAGCAAGAGGCTGAAGCCGCCGGTAAATAATGCCGGATGGAGCGCATAAAAAAGGTCGGGCATTGCCCGACCTTTTTGCATTTCAGGATGATGATTACGCCCTCTGCGGCTGCGCTTTGCGCGCCACCAGGCGCCGCAGGGTGACGTAGAACACCGGCGTCAGGAACAGCCCGAACAGGGTGACCCCCAGCATGCCGGAGAACACCGTAATGCCGGTGACGCCGCGCACTTCGGCGCCGGCGCCATGGCCAAGGATCAGCGGGATGGTGCCGGCGATGAAGGCGATGGAGGTCATCACGATCGGCCGCAGCCGCAGGCGGCAGGCCTCCAGCGCTGCTTCGACGATGCCTTTGCCCTGCATTTCCAGTTCGCGGGCGAACTCGACGATCAGAATGGCGTTCTTGCAGGCCAGCCCCATCAGAACGACCAGCCCGACCTGCACGAACACGTTGTTGTCGCCGCCGGTCAGCCACACGCCGAACAGCGCCGACAGCATGGTCATCGGCACGATCAGGATCACTGCCAGCGGCAGCGTCCAGCTTTCGTACAGCGCCGCCAGCGCGAGGAACGCCAGCAGCACCGCCACTGGGAACACCACCAGCGCGGCGTTGCCCTGGGTCGATTGCTGGTAACTCAGATCGGTCCACTGAATGTTCATGCCGTTCGGCAACAGCTTGCCGGCCATCTGCGTCAGCGCGCCCATCGCCTGGGTAGAGGAGAGCACGCGCGGATCGGCGTCGCCGATCAGGTCCGCCGCCGGGAAGCCGTTGTAACGGATCACCGGATCCGGGCCGTAGGTGGTGCCGATGCTGACCATACTGCCGATTGGCACCATTTCGCCCTTATCGTTGCGGGTACGCAGGTTGGCGATGTCTTCCACGCTGTCGCGGAACTGGCCGTCGGCCTGCGCCATCACCTTCCAGGTGCGGCCGTAACGGTTGAAGTCGTTGATGTAAGACGAACCGAGGTAGGTCTGCAGCGTGCTGAACAGCGCGTTGAGCGGCACCCCCTGCGCCTTGGCCTTGTCGCGATCGATTTTGGCGTCCAGCTGCGGCACGTTGGCCTGATACGAGGAGATCGGGAACCCCATTCCCGGCGTTTGCATAATGGCGCCGGACAGGGTGTTGATCGCCGTCTGCAGCGCGCCGTAACCCAGCCCGGCGCGATCCTGCACGTAGAGCGAATAGCCGGAGCCCTGGCCGATGCCGAGGATCGGCGGCGGCATGATCGAGAAGGCGAAGCCTTCCTGGATCTGCGAAATGCGTGCGTTGATCTCGGCGTTGATCTGCGCTGCGGTGCGGGTACGGGTGCTCAATGACTCCAGCGCGAAGAACACCGTGCCGGTATTCGGCGTATTGGTGAACTGCAGCGCGTTCAGGCCGGGGAACGCCACCGCATCGGTGACGCCGTCCACGCTCAGGCCGATGGCGCTCATCTTGCGGATCACCGCATCGGTGCGCTCCAGCGAGGCGCCTTCCGGCATCTTCACGCCGCCGATCAGGTACAGCTTGTCCTGCGTCGGGATAAACCCGCCGGGCACGGTCTTGAACATCACGCCGGCGGCGGCCAGCAGCAGCAGGTAGACGACGAACACCGCGCCGCGCCGGCCCAACACGCGGGAGACGCCCTGTTGGTAGCGTTGCGAACCGCTGGCGAAGAAGCGGTTGAACGGCCGGAACAGCCAGCCGAACAGCCGGTCGATCAGGCGCGACGGCAGATCTTTCGGCGCGCCGTGCGGTTTCAGCAAGCGTGCCGCCAGCGCTGGCGACAGGGTCAGCGAGTTGATGGCGGAGATCACCGTCGAGATGGCGATGGTGACGGCGAACTGTTTGTAGAACTGGCCGGTGACGCCGGAAAGGAACGCCATCGGCACGAACACCGCGCATAGCACCACGGCGATGGCGATGATCGGGCCGGAGACCTCGCGCATCGCCTGGTGCGCCGCCGCCAGCGGCGACAGCCCCTCTTCGATATTACGTTCGACGTTTTCCACCACCACGATGGCGTCATCCACCACGATGCCGATCGCCAGCACCAGCCCGAACAGGCTGAGGGTGTTGAGCGAGAAGCCCAGCAGATACAGCGCGGCGAAGGTGCCGACCACGGAGATCGGTACCGCCAGCAGCGGAATGATCGAGGCGCGCCAGGTCTGCAGGAACAGAATGACCACCAGCACCACCAGGATCACCGCTTCCAGCAGGGTATCTACCACCGCGCGGATCGAGTCGCGCACGAATACCGTCGGGTCGTATGGCGACTTCCAGCTCATGCCGTCCGGGAAGCGGGTCGCCAGCTCGGCCATCTTGCCGCGCACCGCGTCCGACAGCTCGATGGCGTTGGCGCCCGGCGACTGGAATATGCCGATGCCGACCGCATCCTTGTTATTGAGCTGGGCGCGCAGCGCGTAGCTGCCGGAGCCCATTTCGATGCGCGCTACGTCGCGCAGCCGCACGATCTCGCCGTTGTTGCCGCTCTTGAGGATGATGTTGCCGAACTCTTCTTCGGTTTGCAGGCGCCCCTGGGCGTTGATCGACAGCAGATAGTCGCTGCGCGTCGGCATAGGCTCCGCGCCGAGCTGGCCGGCGGAGACCTGCACGTTCTGCTCCTGCATAGCGCTCACCACGTCGGAAGCGGTCAGCCCGCGCGCAGCGACCTTGTTCGGATCGAGCCAGATGCGCATCGCGTATTCGCCGGCGCCGAAGATCTGCACCTGGCCGACGCCCGGCAGACGGGCCAGCTCATCCTTGACCTTGAGGGTGGCGTAGTTGCGCAGATATAGCGAGTCGTACTTGCCGGAAGGCGATACCAGATGCACCACCAGCGTCAGCGCCGGGGATTGTTTCTGGGTGGTGATGCCCTGGCGGCGCACGTCTTCCGGCAGGCGCGCTTCGGCCTGCGCCACGCGGTTTTGCACCTGCACCTGCGCCTGATCGGGATCGGTGCCCGGGCGGAAGGTGACGGTGGTCACCAGCACGCCGTCGGAACCGGCTACCGATTTCATGTACATCATGTTTTCGACGCCGTTGATCGCTTCTTCCAGCGGCGTCGCCACCGTTTCAGCGATCTCTTTCGGGTTGGCGCCCGGGTATTCGGCGCGCACCTGTACACTGGGCGGCACCACGTCCGGGTACTCGCTGATCGGCAGCAGCGGAATGGCGATCACCCCGGCGACAAAAATCAGGATCGACAGCACCGCGGCGAAGATCGGCCGGTCGATGAAAAAACGGGAAAAGTCCATGGGTCAGAATTCTCTGCTGGGGGCTTAGTTGAGTGCGGAAGCGGTGGTGGTCATCGCGACGCTTTTCGCGTCGACCGGCATGCCCGGCATAAACACTTTCTGCATGCCGTCGACGATCACCCGATCGCCGCTCGCCAGGCCTTTTTGCACGATGCGCAATCCTTCGGCCATGCGGCCTACGTCGATGTCGCGGCGCTGCGCCTTGCCGTCTTTATCGACGATATAAACGAACTTGCGGTTCTGGTCGGTCATCACCGCTTTATCGTCGATCAGCAGGGCGTTGAACTCGGCGCTGCCTGGCATCTGCACCCGGGCGAACAGCCCCGGCGTGAAGCGGCGCTCGCGGTTGTCGAGCAGGGCGCGCATGCGGATGGTGCCGGTACCGGCGTTCAGCTGGTTATCGGTGAAGTCCACCAATCCTTGATGCGGGGTGCCGTCTTCGCCCACCAGGCCGACCTTCACCGGCAAACGGGCGTCGTGCCGGCCCTGCTGTTGATAGCGCAGGAAGGTGGCTTCATCCACGTCGAAATAGACGTAAACCTTGTCGAGCGACACCAGCGTCGTCAGCACGCTGGCGCTGTCGCCGGCGGTGACCAGGTTGCCGGCGGTGATCATTGCGCGGCTGGCGCGCCCGTCAATCGGCGCGGTAACGCGGGTAAAGTCGAGATTCAGCTGCGCCATGTCGAGCTGGGCCTGCGCCGCCAGCACGTTGCTTTGCGCCTGAGCGGCGGACGAACGCCGCTGTTCCCACACTTCCTGCGAGATGGCCTGCGTGCCGATCAGTTTCTCGGTGCGTGAGGATTCGCTGCGCGCCAGCGCCGCCTGATTGCGCGCCCGCACCAGCTCCGCCTGCGCCTGTTCGCGAGCGGCGCGATAGGTGCGATCGTCGATGGTGAACAGCACCTGGCCTTTTTTCACTTCGTCGCCTTCGGTGTAATTGACCCGATCGATATAGCCGGAAACCCGCGGCCGCAGCTGCACGCTCTGTACCGCTTCGACCCGGCCGTTGAATGCATCCCATTGGCTGATCGGTTTGACCACCACGTTGGCGGCGCTGACCACTGGCGGCGGCGGCGGGGCATTGTGCGCGACGCTGTTGTCGCACCCGGCGAGCAGGGCGGCCAGCAGCGCGACCCCTAAGAGCCGCTGACCCAGAGCGACGGCGCGCGGGCGGCCGCCGGCGTTGAACGATGAGTTTGGTTGATTTGCCATTATTTTTATTCCGATAAGTAAGCGCAGTCCGGCCCCATACCCAGCCCTGTCATCCGGGCTTTCCCTTCTTGCCAACCTGCGGCGGAAGGGGTGTTGCGCCTTGCTGCGGCGCAACGTTAGGTTTTGAAACATATTGGTGTCACATTAATGTATCAATATCGGTTACATTAATTGGGTGGAGTATAGAGGCGGCTTTCTGGTAAATGCAATAATAAAAATTGCATTTAAAGCGAAACTGTTGCAACGTATGTGCATTGGGCAGTGGTTGACCCTGCCGACATGATGGGAGCATCAGCATGAACACGACGGGTTTCATTACCGATTTGAAGGCGTGGATCGACAACAATCTGGAAGAAAAGCTGGATATCAACACCGTAGCGGACCGCGCGGGCTATTCCAAATGGCACCTGCAGCGCATGTTCAAGCGCCAGACTGGCTATGCGCTCGGGGAGTATATCCGCATGCAAAAACTGAAGGTGTCGGCGGAGCGTCTGGCCAACAGCGGCGAACCTATCGTCAGCGTGGCGATCTCGCTCGGCTTCGACTCACAGCAGTCGTTCAACCGCAGTTTCAAACGCCAGTTCGGCCAAACGCCGGGCGATTGGCGCCGCGCGCTGGCGCAGCCGACGGCGATGGGGCGCACGCACCACTGAGCGGTGCGGCAGTGGGGATAAAAAAGCCTGAATTTGCGTTCGGGCTTTTTTGTCAGCATCTAAATGACTTTTTGAGTAACTCGAAATTTTTACAGCTACGTGTTGATATTAGTTTGTCTCGTTTTTCCAGTTTATATATTTACAGAGCCCTTCCAGATCAGGGAATAAGGTTCGGCTACTGACACCATGTCTGTCTAAAGATTTCAAGAGTTTTTCCCTGGTACCTTCTGGAATTTTTATTTCTTGAACCGATTCTGATATTTCATTGTTCTTTTCCAGAGGAACGAACTTCTTAGAGGATTTTGAGTACTTATGCGCTGTAAACCAACCATGTTGTGCGATAATTCTAGGGTTATTTAACTTTGGCCTTATAACCTGAGTTCTTCCTGTTTCAAATGGTCCTTTTTGCGGTTCTTTCAGATATCGATTTGCATCCAATGCATAAACATAAACGTCTCCCTTTTTCCAATCATTACATGCAAAGAACAAGGCTGCAAGTGGATTGCTAGTCCAATCTAATAACCGAGTTTTCATGCCGAAGTGTTGTGCTATTACTAAGAGTTCCCAATCATCAAGATCATTTTTAGGTAGAATCGATGCTCCCATGCGCTTTAACTCTTTTATTAATTCTTGCTCAGCGTTTGTTGAGTCGGTTTTTGGATTTTTTCGCGCTATACTTGGCAGTAAATTACCTTTTTCTGCTTGCCCCCTGAATAGCATCAGCTCCGAGTTATTGCCAAGTCTCTCCACTATATCGACAAATTCAGAAAAGTTATTTGCTGTTTGTGATTTCATGTTTCATCCATTTTTATTTTTTGTTGAGTTGATAATGCATATGTTTATTTAATCATCAAAGTAGGAAGATGTTAATGGGGGTAAATATATCCCTACATTTACTCTAAGTAAATACGTTTGACGTGATTGCCGAAACGTTCTCAAGAAAATAGGGTTTAATCTAAATTGATTTTAAATTAAGCCATCATGAAAGTGATGGCAGGCTTTCTCGTTAGAATATGGCGGTGAGGGAGGGATAGATTCGCTGCGCTCACCCTGCGGGCCGCCGTTGGCGGTCCAAAACGCAGGCGTTTTGTCGAACCCTGTCGAGGCTTCTCGCCCCTCTCGGCGGTGCGCCATGCAAAAAAAAGCCTGGACGTGAATCCAGGGTTTCTCTTTGAATTTGGCGGTGAGAGAGGGCTTGATTCGCCGCGCTCACCCTGCGGGCCGCCGTTGGCGGTCCACAACGCAGGCGTTTTGTCGAACCCTGGCGAGGCTTCTCGCCCCTCTCGGCGGTGCGCCATGCAAAAAAAAGCCTGGACGTGAATCCAGGCTTTCTCTTTGAATTTGGCGGGGAGAGAGGGGTTCGAACCCTCGAAACACTTTCGCGTATACACACTTTCCAGGCGTGCTCCTTCAGCCACTCAGACACCTCACCGTTTTGTCATCGATAACGCCTTGCGCTGTCGACGGGCGCTAATGTAGGAGAATCTGATCTCAGCGTCAACCCTCTTATTTCATTCTCATGACTGTTTAGCCAAACTTGCAGCAATTTGCTGATTTACCGAACGATATTCCCACTCTTGGCCGCCGGCGGGCAGGGCAGACAGCGGTCAGAATCCATGAAAGACGATTGTTTGACCTTTTTCTGTACAGATAGCTCAATATGTCGCCATTGAGATGGGGTTGTTTGCTGTTATATGCATTAATACTGGATTATTAGTCAGATGTGTCGCTAAATGGAATCATGTCGGCGCGGCGTTTTTGGCAAGGAACATCACGTCGCCGCGCAGATTGCCGGATGACAGGCCGGCGATATCGCAGACAGGGACAGACTCATTACATAATAATGCAGTAGAGGTTCGTTTTGACTCCTTCAGATGCCATGCCGGCGCCGCAAGCGCGCCATGCCATTCCGCCCGGTGCGGGAGCGCTGTTCTTCATCCAGATCTTCGCCACGCTGGGCTTCGCCGTGCTTTACTCTACGCTGGTGCTGTACGCCACCAAGCGGCTGGGCTTCAACGAAAGCAGCGCCAACGCCATGATGGGCGTGTTCGGCGCCTTCAACTATGGTCTGCATATGTTCGGCGGCTACCTCGGCGGCCGTTTCCTCAGCAACCGCAACCTGTTCGTGCTCGGCATGGTATTGCAGGTGATCGGCTGTGCGCTGATTGCCGTCGCGGGCGTGTGGGGGTTGTACTGGGGGCTGGCGATGTTCCTGACCGGCAGCGGCCTCAACGTCACCTGCATCAATATGATGCTCACCCAGCGTTTCAAGCCGGACGACGATCGGCGCGAATCGGCGTTCCTGTGGAACTATGCCGGCATGAACCTCGGGTTCTTCGTCGGCTTTACCGTGGCCGGTTATTTCCAACTGACGGAAAACTACCGCGCGCTGTTCCTGTTCGCCACGCTGGGCAACGCCGCGGCGATCATCGTTGCCGTCTGCCGCTGGCGCATTCTGGCGGATCTCAATACGCCGCTGCACGGCGCCAGCCGCAGCCAATACCGCTGGCGCATGCTGGTCGGGCTGGCGGTGCTGGTGGCGCTAGTGCCGATCATCCGCGTGATGCTGACCCACGCCGAGTTCAGCGGCCACTTCGTGATCGTGCTCGGTGCGTTGATCTTCCTGATGCTGTGCGTGGTGACGCTGCGCCACCATCCGCGCGATGAGCGCCGCAGAATGACGGCCTATCTGATCCTGGCGCTGGGGTCGCTGGTGTTCTGGGCGCTGTACCAGCTGGCGCCGATGGGGCTGATGCTGTTCTCCGAGCACAACATCAACCTGAACGTTTACGGCATTCAGGTGGCGCCGCAGTGGATCCAGAACATCAACACGCTGGTGATCGTGGTGGGCGGCCCGCTGCTCGCCTGGTGGTTCAACCGCCTGCGCGCTCGCGGTTGCAACATCGACATTCCGCTGCAGTTCTCCGGCTCGCTGTTCTGCATCGGGCTGGGCATGCTGGTGCTGCCGCTGGGCATCAGCATGGCGGGCGGCGACGGGCTGGTGGCGTTCAAATGGATCGTCATCAGCTATGTGCTGCAAAGCGTCGGTGAATTGATGATCTCGCCGATCGGTTACGCGATGATTGGCAAGCTGGCGCCGCCGCGCTATCAGGGCGTGATGATGGGCTGTTGGATGATGGTGACCGGCGTCGCCTCGGTGCTGGCGGGCTACGTCTCCGGCCTGATGCCGGAAAACAGCGGCAGCACGCCGCTGCAAACCAACCCCGGCTACAGCGAAATCTTCAGCGCACTGGGCTGGGGGGCGACGGGCGTCGGCGTGGCGATGCTGATCCTCATTCCGCTGCTGCGGCGTCTTATCCGTCGCGATGGCCCGTCCGCCGCCTGATTGGCGAGTATGCACAACAGCCCCACTGGTCGGGGCTGTTTTCATTTTGGGCTTTAACGCTTGCATCCGGCGGCGAATCGCGGAAGGCTGGAGGAAAACCAATAAAAACAAACCGGAGCCCGCAGTATGAACATCATTTATTACCACCCCTTGTTTAACGCCCAGGAATGGCTGGCCGGCATCAAGCAGCGCCTGCCGCAGGCTGAGATCCGCGAGTGGCAGCGCGGCGACGAGCGGCCGGCCGATTACGCGCTGGTGTGGCGCCCGCCGCACGAGATGCTGGCCAACCGTCGCGATCTGAAAGCGGTGTTCGCCCTCGGCGCCGGCGTCGACGCCATTCTCGATCAGGAGCGCAAACACCCCGGCACGCTGCCCGCCGGCGTGCCGCTGCTGCGGCTGGAAGATACCGGCATGGCGCAGCAGATGCAGGAATACGCGCTGAGCTATGTGCTGCGTTATTTCCGCCGTTTCGACGAGTATCAGGCGCTGCAGCAGCGGCAGGAGTGGCAGCCGCTCGATCCGTACTCGCTGGAGGATTTCACCATCGGCATCCTCGGCGCCGGCGTGCTGGGGCAGAGCGTGGCGCGCAAGCTGACCGAGTTTGGCTTCAGCGTGCGCTGCTGGAGCCGCAGCGCCAAACAGTTAGACGGCGTGCAAAGCTTTGCCGGAGAGGCGCAGCGCGCGGCCTTCCTCGACGGCGTCAAATTGCTGATCAACCTGCTGCCCAATACGCCGGAGACTCTCGGCATCCTCAACCGCGAGCTGTTCGCGCAGCTGCAGCCGGGCGCCTATCTCATCAACATCGCGCGCGGCGCGCATCTGGTGGAAGCCGATCTGCTGGCGGCGCTCGAGCAGGGGCAGCTGGCCGCCGCCACGCTGGACGTGTTCGCCCGCGAACCGCTGCCGCAGGATCACCCGTTCTGGCGTCATCCGCGTGTCACCATTACCCCGCATATTGCTGCCATCACGTTGCCGCAGCAGGCGATGGATCAGATCGCCGCCAACATTCGCGCGCTGGAGGCGGGGCATGCCCCGGCCGGTGTGGTCGACAGGCAACGGGGTTACTGATCCTTCAGCCGCCGTTCGGTAACTGATAAGCTGTTATCGTCATCGCGCCTGCCCGTACCTTTGCGGGCGGGCCCTCTGGAAGGAGAAACAATGTACCCCGTTGATTTGCATATGCACACCGTCGCCAGCACCCACGCCTACAGCACGCTGCACGATTACATCGCCGAAGCCCAGCAGAAGGGCATCAAACTGTTCGCCATCACCGATCACGGCCCGGACATGGCCGATGCGCCACACTATTGGCACTTCATGAACATGCACGTGTGGCCGCGCCTGGTGAACGGCGTGGGCATCTTGCGCGGTATCGAAGCCAACATCAAAAACCTGCAGGGCGACATCGACTGCACCGGCCCGATGCTGACCGCCACCGACGTGATCATCGCCGGTTTCCATGAGCCGGTGTTTGCGCCGCAGGATAAAGCGTCCAATACTGAAGCGATGATCGCCGCGATGGCGCAGGGAGACGTGCATATCATCAGCCACCCCGGCAACCCGCGTTACCCGATCGACATTCCCGCCGTTGCGGCGGCGGCGGCCAAATACGAAGTGGCGCTGGAGCTGAATAACTCGTCGTTCACCCACTCCCGCAAGGGCAGCGAGGCCAATTGCCGGGCGATCGCCGCCGCGGTACGCGACGCCGGCGGCTGGCTGGCGCTGGGTTCGGATTCGCACGTCGCTTTTTCACTGGGTAATTTCGAGCACTGCGAGCGCATCATCGAAGAGGTGGGCTTCCCGCAGGAGCGCATTCTCAACGTCAGCCCGCGCCGGTTGCTGGATTTTCTCGAGCGGCGCGGCAAGCCGGCGATTGCGGAATTGGCCGATTTGTGACATCGTCCCGGCAAAATTTTCCGTATTGTATAAGGCATTATCATGAATGAGTTTTCCATTGTCTGCCGCGTGCTGGGTACGCTGTTTTATCGCCAGCCGCAGGATCCGCTGTTGGTGCCGCTGTTCGCCTTGATCAAAGAGGGCAAGCTGCAGCAACACTGGCCGCTGGAGCAGGATGACCTGCTGAAGCGCCTGCAGCAGGGTTGCGACGTCAACCAACTGGCGACCGACTTCAACGCGATGTTCGTCGGCAGCGAATGCAGCGTGTCGCCGTTCCGCTCCGACTACGTCGAAGGGGCCAGCGAAGCGGAAGTGCGCACCTTCCTGCAGCAGCGCGGCATGCCGCTGGCGGAGGCGCCGGCCGACCATTTCGGCCAGCTGCTGCTGGCCGCTTCCTGGCTGGAAGATCAATCGCAGGAAGATGAAGCGCAGGCGCAGATCGCCCTGTTCGACGAGTTTCTGCTGCCGTGGTGCGGCCGCTTCCTCGGCAAAGTGGAAGCGCACGCCACCACCGGTTTCTACCGCACGCTGGCGCTGATGACCCGCGATGCCATCCAGGCAATGCGCGACGAGCTGGCGGAGTACGAGCAGGACGACGAAGCGGGCGACGAAGAAGCGTAACGCCGCAGCCCATCAAGGCGGGCCATCCGGCCCGCCGATCCGCTAAACACAGGTTTGCATCCCCCAGACGTAAATTGACAAAAGATCCCCTAATCTGGCGGTTTACCGTCGGTTCGGCCGCGCCTGCGCGCCGCGCTTTTTCACGCAAGGGGTAGATGATGAAAAGTAACTGGATGCAGCAGATTCAAACGTTGATCGGGCAGAAGGCCGGCGCGATGGGCGGGGCGGAAGGCATCGGCAAGCTGCTGGCGCCCACGGCGCTGGGCGGTCTGGTCGGCGTGCTGTTGGCCAACAAATCCTCGCGTAAGCTGGTGGGCAAGTTCGGCAAAAATGCGCTGATCATCGGCGGCAGCGCGGCGGTGGGCGCGGTGCTGTGGAACAAGTATAAGCAGCGGGTGAAAGAGACCCATCAGGACGAACCGCAGTTCGGTTTGCAAACCACGCCGGTGGATCTGCGCGCCAAACGTTTGGTGCAGGCGCTGGTGTTCGCCGCCAAGAGCGACGGCCATATCGATGCCGACGAACAGCGCGCCATCGATCACAGCCTGGCGCAGCTGGAGGTGGGGGAAGAGGCGCAGGGCTGGGTGCAGGAAGCGCTCGATCAGCCGCTCAACCCGGAATTGATCGCCCGCAGCGTGCAAAATGAAGACGAGGCGCTGGAGGTTTACTACCTGAGCTGTCTGGTGATCGACGTCGACCACTTTATGGAGCGCGGCTACCTCGATGCGCTGGCGCAGGCGCTGAAGATCCCGGCGGACGTCAAGCAGGGCATCGAGAGCGACGTCAACGAGAAAAAGCGCGAGCTGGCGTAGCGCCGCTTGGCAAGCCGGGGGGAATCGTGTCACTCTTGCCGCAATCTATGTAAGCGGATGATTTAGCAATGATGACCCCACCAAAAGCGGAAAAACGTCCTTATCCCATCACCATCCACGGCGACACGCGCGTGGATGACTACTACTGGCTGCGCGACGACGAGCGCGCAGACCGCCAGGTGCTGGACTACCTGCAGGCTGAGAACGCCTACACCGATGCGATGCTGAAGCCGCAGCAGGCGCTGCGCGAAACCCTGTATGAAGAGATGGTGGCGCGCATTCCGCAGCAGGAACATTCGGTGCCTTACGTGCGCCACGGCTACCGCTATCAGACGCGCTACGAGCCGGGCAACGAATACGCGATTTCCGTGCGCCAGCCGCAGGCCGAGAGTGAGCAGTGGGATGTGCTTATCGACGGTAACCAGCGCGCCGAGAACCACGAATTTTACACCCTGGGCGGGCTGGACGTCAGTCCAGACAATCAGCGGCTGGGGGTAGCGGAAGATTTTCTGTCGCGCCGCCAGTACGACATTCGCTTCAAGAACCTGGCCGACAGCAGTTGGGCGGACGAAGTGTTGGAAAATACCTCCGGCAGCTTCGAGTGGGCCAACGACTCCTCGACGGTGTACTACGTGCGCAAGCACGCCAAGACGCTGCTGCCGTATCAGGTCTATCGCCACGTGGTGGGCAGCGATCCGCAGCAGGATGAGCTGATTTACGAAGAGCTGGACGATACCTTTTACGTCGGGCTGGAGAAGACCACCTCCGAGCGCTTTATTCTGATCCACCTGAGCAGCACCACCACCTCGGAGATCCTGCTGCTGGACGCCGATCGCGCGGACGCCAAGCCGCAGCTGTTCGTGCCGCGCCGCAAGGATCACGAGTACGCCATCGATCACTATCATCAGCATTTTTACATCCGCTCCAACAAGGACGGCAAGAACTTCGGCCTGTACCAAAGCGAGCAGGCCGACGAAGCGCAGTGGCAGACGCTGATCGCCCCGCGCGCCGACGTGATGCTGGAGGGCTTCAGCCTGTTCCGCGACTGGCTGGTGGTGGAAGAACGCAGCGCCGGCCTGACGCTGCTGCGCCAGATCCACTGGCAAAGCGGCGAAGAGAAGCGCATCGCCTTCGACGATCCGACTTACACCACCTGGCTGGCGTACAACCCGGATCCGGAAACCGCGCTGCTGCGCTATGGCTATTCGTCGATGACTACCCCGACCACGCTGTATGAGCTGAACATGGACAGCGGCGAGCGGACGATGCTCAAGCAGCAGGAAGTGAAGAACTTCACGCCGGAAAACTACCGCAGCGAGCGGGTGTGGGTGAAAGCGCGCGACGGCGTCGAGGTGCCGGTCTCGCTGGTGTATCGCCAGGACTGCTTCCAGCGTGGCGCCAACCCGCTGATGGTGTACGGTTACGGCTCTTACGGCAGCAGCATGGATCCGGCGTTCAGCGCCAGCCGCCTGAGCCTGCTGGATCGCGGCTTCGTGTTCGCACTGGCGCACATTCGCGGCGGCGGCGAGCTGGGGCAGCTGTGGTATGAAGACGGCAAGTTGTTCAACAAGCAGAACACCTTCAACGACTTTATCGACGTGACCGAAACGCTGGTCGCCCAGGGGTACGGCGACGGCAAACGGGTGTTCGCCATGGGCGGCAGCGCCGGCGGCCTGCTGATGGGCGCGGTGATCAACCAGGCGCCGCAGCTGTTCCACGGCGTGGTGGCGCAGGTGCCGTTCGTCGACGTGGTGACCACCATGCTGGATGAGACCATTCCGCTGACCACCGGCGAATACGACGAGTGGGGCAACCCGAACGAGCAGGACTATTACGACTACATCAAGCAGTACAGCCCGTACGATCAGGTGAAGGCGCAGGAATACCCGCATCTGCTGGTGACCACCGGCCTGCACGATTCGCAGGTGCAGTATTGGGAGCCGGCCAAGTGGGTGGCCAAGCTGCGCGAGCTGAAAACCGACGATCGGCAGCTGCTGCTGTATACCGACATGGATGCCGGCCACGGCGGCAAGTCCGGCCGCTTCAAGGCCTATGAGGATATTGCGCTGGAGTACGCCTTCATTCTGGCGCTGGCGGAATAATAACGTTCGGCGGGCGGCCTGCGTCGCCCGCCGTGTTAGCCAATCAGATAGTATTTCAGCGTGTGCTTCATGTCCGGGCTCAGGTCGTCGATGGATTTCAGCATCCAGCGCAGATAGCCGGGATCTTCCTGGGCGATGCGATCGATCTCCTGCCCGCGATACTTGCCGAATTTGAACTTCTTCAACAGCACCGGTTGTTCGGTGATCTGCACCATTTGCTCCGGCGTCCAGCCCGAATCCTTGATGATGCGCTGCAGCAGCGCGGCGGTGACGTAGCAGTCGTACAGCGCGCGGTGCGGGTACAGCGTGGCGTCAGCCGGCAGCTGCACGTCCAGGTTCAGCGCGTAGCGCAGATACTGGTTGCCGTACTTGATGTCCGGATACAGCGTGCGCGCCAGCTTGAGGGTGCAGATCCAGGCGCCGTTCATCTCCGGCAGCATGCCGCGATCGAAAGCGGCGTTGTGTGCCACATAGTAGGGGCTGCCCTGATAGCGGCCGATCGCCACTGCAATGCGCGGTTTGCCTTCCACCATCTGTTCGGTGATGTGATGAATCGCCATCGCGTCCAGGCTGATGGGGCGATCCGGGCTGATCAGATCGCTCATCGGGTTGGTTAACTGGCCGTCGAGCAGATCGAGGGAGGCCACTTCCACCACGCCGCCGTCCAGCCCGCAGGTCTCGGTATCTATTACGCGTAACGTCATGCTTTCCTCCGCGTTGCCGTCAGGCTCTAGCTTAACCGGCACAGGCGGCCGTGCCAACCGTCGGCGCTCCTGCTCGCGATGACCAGCCCGGGGGCGTCGCCCGGCGCGGCAATCAGGCGCTCTCCCGTTTCATCCCAGATGGCGCTGCGGCCCGCCGGGATCCAGCCGCCGGTCGGTGCCGCATGGTTGGCCATCAGCGTGAGCATGCCGTAACGGCGGGCATAGCCCGCCAGCACAGCGCTGTCTTTCGCGTAACCCGCTTCAGAGATCAGTACGCCGGCGGCATAAATATGCGCACCCGCCTGTGCGGCGGCACTCGCATGAGCGGGTTGCGAGGTGTCGGCGCAGATAGCCAGCGCGATGCGTTGCTGATGCATTGCCAGCAACGAGCCGCCCACACCGGGCGAGAAGTATTGCTGTTCCGCGCCGTGCAGATGCTGTTTGGTGTAGGTGGCTAGCGCGCCGCTGGGGTGAAAAATCAAGGCGGCGATATACAATGCCGGGCCGCTGCGTAAGGGCGCGCCGACGATGATCGTCATCTGTCGCGCTCGCGCCGCTGCACTGAGCGGCTGCAGGCGGGGATCATCCAGAGTCAGCGCCAATGCAGGCGCCTCGGCCAACTCATAGCCGCTCAGCGACAGTTCGGGAAAAACCAGCAGCTGCACCTGCCGATCGGCTGCCTGCGCGATAAATTCAAGATGACGCTCAAGATTGCAGGCGATATCGGCGGCGGCGGGGTATTGGGCGGCAGCGAGGGTGAAGCGGGGCATCGGCCATCTCTCCTGTAAGGCAATAAAAAACCCGCCTTGGCGGGTTTAATGACGGATGGAAGGACGCTTACTCACCAGACGGATGCGCTTTTTTGGCGCGTTTCTCCGCACGTTTCTCAGCTGGGGTTTTCAACGGCTTCTTCTTCGCATTTTTTTTGCTATCCATTCCCTTACTCATGATGGCCTCTCGTTACCTATGATTGGGTGGCTTGCTCAGCCATTAACCGCCTAAAGCCGGCAGGATGCAAGCGACAAAGTGCGAATTGCTCTTAACCGGCTGTTTGCACGTGAAATTTTGTTTTTGGATGACCGGGTGATAAAAATAATTATTATGTTATAATATTACACTTTTAATGTTCGGAGAACGCAATGACTGTGATGGCATTACCGGATGCGCAGCAACTGCTGGCCATGCCGGATTCTGATTATATGAACTCGGTTCAACGGGCGTTTTTCCGTCAGCTGCTGCAGGATGAGCGGCAAAAGCTGCTGTTGCATATCGATGAGCTGAAGAGCGAGATCGACGGCGGCGAAGCGACGGGCGATGAGGCCGACAAGGCGGCGCGCGAAGAGGATCTGCGCTTGCTGTTCCGCCAGTTGGATCGCGAAAGCCGCCTGCTGCCGAAAATCGATGCGGCGCTGGCGCGTTTGCAGAACGGCGAATACGGCTACTGCCGCGAAACCGGCGAACCCATCGGGCTGGCGCGCCTGCTGCTGCGCCCGACGGCGGAACTGAGTATCGAGGCGAAAACCGCGCAGGAGATGCGCGAGCCGCATATGCGTAAAAGCGGGTAAGTATCACAAGGCCTGAACTGATCGGGCCTGTGGGCGTTTTGCAAGCAGGTCGTTGTGATTTTGAGCAAACGCGCGCCGAGTTCCCGGCGCGCGTTTGAGTTTTCAGGTTTTACCGTTGACCTGCCGGGCGGCTTCCGCTTTGATGAAAGCATGACTCACAGAGAGACGGAAAGCGCCATGGAACAATTACGAGGTTTGTACCCGCCGTTAGCGGCATACGACAGCGGTTGGCTGGACACTGGGGATGGCCACCGGATCTACTGGGAGCTGAGCGGTAACCCGAACGGTAAGCCGGCGGTTTTCATTCACGGCGGGCCGGGCGGCGGCATCTCTCCGCACCATCGCCAGCTGTTCGATCCCGAACGCTATAAGGTGTTGCTGTTCGATCAGCGCGGCTGCGGCCGTTCCCGTCCGCACGCCAGCCTGGACAACAACACCACCTGGCATTTGGTGGCCGATATTGAGCGGCTGCGGGAAATGGCCGGCGTTGAGCAGTGGCTGGTGTTCGGCGGTTCCTGGGGCTCCACGCTGGCGCTTGCCTATGCGCAGACCCACCCGGAACGCGTCAGTGAAATGGTGCTGCGCGGCATCTTCACCCTGCGCAAGCAGGAGCTGCATTGGTATTACCAGGACGGCGCTTCGCGCTTCTTCCCGGATAAATGGGAGCGCGTGCTGTCCATTCTGTCGGATGACGAGCGCAAAGACGTGATCGCCGCCTACCGGCAGCGGCTGACCTCGACCGATCCGCAGGTGCAGCTCGAAGCGGCCAAGCTGTGGAGCGTGTGGGAAGGGGAGACCGTCACGCTGCTGCCGAGCCGCGAGTCTGCGTCGTTCGGCGAGGATGATTTCGCGCTGGCGTTCGCCCGTATTGAAAACCACTACTTCACCCATCTGGGGTTCCTGGAAAGCGACGACCAACTGCTGCGCAACGTGCCGCTGATCCGCCATATTCCGGCGGTGATCGTCCACGGCCGTTATGACATGGCCTGTCAGGTGCAGAACGCCTGGGATCTGGCCAAGGCCTGGCCGGAAGCGGAGTTGCATATCGTGGAAGGGGCGGGGCATTCGTATGACGAACCGGGCATCTTGCACCAACTGATGATCGCCACCGACCGGTTCGCCGGCAAGTGATGCAAAAAACCCGCCGTTACGGCGGGTTTTTTTATTTGGCCTTTGGCTCGTACGGCAGGCGCGAAAACCTGTGGGATTCCGCGCGGTAATGCGCCACGCGCTCGCGAAAATAATCGCGCAGCGCTTCCGGCTGCTCGCGCTCTACCACTTCCGGGATCACCGGCATGTTGTAGCGCTCTTTGTACGCCACGCCTGAGGCGGCGAGATCCACATTCACCCTGTCCATTTCCTCTTTGGGCAGCTCGGCCAGATTGTAACCCACGCTATGCTCCTTACTTACTTTGCCGCATTGAATCTGCGCAGAAGGTAATCCACCCGGCGGCGCTTGGCAAGCCCATTACGCCGTTGCCGGGAGCGATATTTATCCAGCAGTAATGCAATCTATTTATTCTTTTAAATAAGAATGATTCGCTTTTTGATTAAACTAAAAGATGAAAATAATTATCATGTTAATTCTCAATGTGGTGGTGATATTGTAATTTGTTGATATATAATATTTTTATAATTGATGTGATTTGAGTGTAAATAAGGTGTTTTTATTTTTACGGCAGCAGGGCATAATGCGCGGAAATTAAATTCATGACCTGCAAAATAAAAGGAATCATTATGCTGACGCAAGAAATGACTCAAAAGCTGAATGAGCAACTGAATCTGGAGTTCTACTCCGCCAACCTGTACCTGCAGATGAGCGCATGGTGCAGCGATAAAGGCTTTGAAGGCGCCGCCGCATTTCTTAAAGAGCACTCTCAGGAAGAGATGCAGCATATGCAACGTCTGTTCGACTACCTGAGCGATACCGGCTCTCTGCCGCTGCTGGGCACCATCGCCGCGCCGCCGGTGGAATTCGAATCGCTGGCGGATGTGTTCGAGCAGACCTACGAACACGAGAAGCTGATCACTCGTCAGATCAACGAGCTGGCGCACGCGGCAATGTCCTCTCATGATTACTCCACCTTCAACTTCCTGCAGTGGTACGTGGCGGAGCAGCACGAAGAAGAGAAGCTGTTCAAATCCGTGCTGGATAAGCTGGCGCTGGTGGGCACCAGCGGCAAAGGCCTGTTCTTCATCGACAAAGATCTGAAGAAGATGGGCGCGATGGGCCAGGGCGGTAACGGCCAGGCTTGATCCCCGGAAGAACGTCGAAAAACCGCGCGCGGGCGAGCCTGACGCGCGGTTTTTTTTACCCTGCGTTTATCGCGGTTATGCGGCGATACGTGCTGCCGGATCGCAAAATGCCAGTGATGCGCTCGACTTGCCGCAGTGTGGTCGTTATGATTTACCGCGATACGCTACAGGGATGGTAGAGTCAAAACAGCGGGTTAGCCGATACAACCCGTTTTCTGTTTACCCGTGGCGCAATCATTTGCGGTGGGTTGGGGCCGCTGATACATCGCCTTGGCTGTGGCCTTAACCCTTATGACCCTCTTTTACTGTTAAGGGATACCACTGTGATCGGTAAAATTCGTTCCTCCTGTCGCCTGCTTTCCACCATTTTCGTCCTGTTCGTTGGCCTGTCTTCACAGCAAGCGCTGGCGCACGCCCACCTGAAAGTGGAAACGCCGAAGGCCGACGCCAGCGTCAGCCCGGCACCGAAGGCGCTGACCCTCAGCTTCTCCGAAGGCATCGAGCCGAACTTCAGCGGCGTGAAAATCACCGGCCCGGACAACGCCGTGGTGAAAACCGGCAAGCTGCAGCTCGATCCGAACAACAACACCCAGGTCAACGTGCCGATCGAAGGCGAGCTGAGCGCGGGCAAATACAACGTCAGCTGGCATGTAGTGTCGGTCGACGGGCATAAAACCAAAGGCCAGTACAGCTTCACCGTAAACTGACCGTGAGTCTGGCGACCCTGTTCGTTCTGTGTCGCTTGGTGCACTTTGCGGCGGTGATGCTGATGTTCGGCATCAGTCTGTTCACCGCCTTATTGTCACCGCAGCGCCTCTCCCCGATCCTCTCCCGCGATGTGCGTCCGCTGCTGCTTGCCGGCACCTGGGTAGCCGGGCTTTCCGCCGTGGCGCTGCTGGCCATCCAGGCCGGGCAGATGGGCGACGGTTGGGAAGACGCCTGGCGGCTGGAGGTCTGGTGGGCGGTACTCGGCACCACCTTCGGCGAAGTGTGGCGTTGGCATCTGGGCCTGTCGCTGCTGGCGATCCTGAGCCTGCTGCTGCCGGAACGGCCGCGTGCGCAGGCGTTGGCGCTGTGTTCGGCGCTGCTGCTGGTGAGCCTGGCGTTCATCGGCCATGCGGCGATGCATGAAGGCGCCTTGGGCGCGCTGCACCGCGCCAACCATGCAGTACACCTGCTGGCCGCCGGTTACTGGTTCGGCAGCCTGGCGCCGCTGTTGGTTTGCCTGCGCTACCTGCAGCCGCCGCAGTGGCGCAGCGACGCCATCACCACGCTGATCCGTTTCTCGCGCTGGGGGCACCTGGCGGTGGCGGCGGTGATCGTTACCGGCATCGTCAACAGCCTGATCATACTCGGCGGCTGGCCGCTAAATCTCAGCTCCCCTTATCAGCGCCTGCTGCTGATCAAAACCGCGCTGGTGGCGCTGATGGTGATGGTGGCATTGGCCAATCGCTACGCCATCGTGCCGGCGATGAGCCGTGTACCGGCGCTGGCGCAGCGCGGCGTGGTGCTGGCTTGCTGGATCGAAGTGGGGCTGGGAATGGCGGTGCTGCTGCTGGTCAGTTTATTTGCAACCTATGCGCCGGTATGACATTTCAGCTTGCCGCAGGCCGGCAAGCTGCGGGAAAATCGACGCGAATAGCAACCTTAAGGCCATCACATGAAATCGGTATTACTCGGCATTACGCTGCTGGCAACCGCGACCGGCGCGCTGGCGGCAGACAAACTGGTTAACATCACCAAACTGGAGTACGGCAAACAGTGGGCGTTCACCAAGGAAGAGGTGACGCTGCAGTGCCGCAGCGGCGGCGCGCTGTTCGTGCTGAATAACAGCACCCTGATGCAATACCCGCTCAACGACGCGGCGGAGCAGCAGGTGAAGAAGGGCCATCAGCGCGCGCAGCCGCTGGAGGTGATCCTGCTGGACGACCCTGCCGAACCGGGGAAAAAAATGAGCATGGCGCCGTTCATCGAGCGCGCCGAGAAGCTGTGCGCTGACTAACCGCTTGTTTGCCAACGTCTTGTCCAATGTGCGCGGATTGATGCGCATTTGCCGCATAGTTATTTCGTCACGAAACTATCACGCGGCCGCCGGGCGGCTGGCAAAACTGGCGCGGTAGGCTACTCTTAAAGTGCACGGCTGAACAAGCCCTGCATTAAATGCCAACTTTTAGCGCACGGCTCTCTCCCAAGAGCCATTTCCCTAGACCGAATATAGGAATCGTATTCGGTCTTTTTTTGAGTTGTTGATTTTAAAGGATTTATTTTCGTTTGTCCGAAAATGTCCGAAATATGTCCGAATTTTGATATTCGGTCTTTTACAGCATCACGTACTCTTTCCCCCTCGTTTTAAGATATTTCAGCGTCATCATTTCCGTTGTATGCCCCAGCAGCTTTTGAGCAAATGCCTTGTCGTTCTGCTTTTCGTACAAGCGGCCGGACAGGCTTCGGATCTCGTGGAACGTCGGCGGGCTTTCCTGAAACTCCAAACCCGATGCTTTCCGCGCGGCGACAAATTTTTTCGTTAACCCGTCGGGATGGATCGAACCATCTGGGCTATTTTTCCTGATGCCAGCGCTGATCATGAAGTCCGTCGTGCTGACCAATCGGCATCGGTCGATAACGGCGCCAAGCCGCAGGCCCATGCATTTCAGTTCAAGATCAAGGGGGAGGGAGAGCAAAGCCCCCGTTTTGCCTTGTTCAACTTGCAGGCGGCCGTCAACGATATGGCTAAAGCGCATTTGTGTCAGATCCTCGCGGCGCTGGCCGGAGACCAGAGCGAGATCCATCGCCAGGCAGAACCAAGGCGGCATTGTCTCCGCAGCCTCTCGAATCGGCCCGTATTGCTTCAGTTCCAGACGTTCGCGCATCACGACAGCTTTCGCCGCGCGGGTAGGGGTCACAGGGTTGTTTTCGATGTGACCTTCCACGATCGCCTCGCGGAAAATATCAGACAGCACCGATCGCATGGTTGCGGCCATTGTCTTTTTGTTCTGGGCGATCCAAAACTCGAGAAATTCGGCGATGTGGCGTGTCGTGATTTTTGTCAGCACCATGTCGCCCAGGCGCTCCCGGATAATGGCAATTTGGCCAGCGCGCACTTTGTATGTGTTCTCGGCCAGTTCTCGCCGCTTGAATAGGACATCATACCGATCGAGCCAGGCGTTCAGCGTGTATTCGTGGCTGCCCTTAATTTTCTCCAGGAGCAGAACGGGAGAGTAATTTTGTTCGATATAGTGGTTGGCTTCAATAGCCTGGGCGATAGCCTCGCGTCGCGAAATCTGACCGAGAGAGATCTCCTTTTTGGTGACTGGATTGCGCCAGTAGAACGCGTTCCGGTTTCGACGGAATGTTAGGTTTTTCGGTAAGCGCATGTCATAACCCTCCCTTCGCCGTGCCATTGATCACTTTCTCCATGAACGCGAGCCTCGCGGGATTAGGGCTCTGCGCTTCCTTTATTTTTCTCCCCAGGTTGAAGTCCTTGGGGTTGATGTAAATAGTCCCTGGTGTCAGTCGGTACTGCTTGCCGTGCTTCTCCGCCGGCGGGTAGAAGTTTCCATTGCGCGCCCAGCGCCAGAGCGTCTGAATGCTTGGTTTTTTATCGGTGTAGTTATCATCTCGCCATTCTTCGAGAGTCATCCATTTAGCCATTGGTCATGCCTCACTACTCAGCACAACCGGCCACAATATTAGCCGTGGCCGGCGTTGTGTGTTGATTTTCCAAAATCAGCCCTGAAACTCTGGGCGCATATCGTCGAGCGCTAGCTGGAAACGCTCCATGTCATCAGCGCTTAGATCTCGCTCTGACCGTCGCACCAGCGCCTCTACCGCAGCGAACTCCTCGGCGCTCCGACAGTCTTTCAGTTGGCTACTGATACTGCCGCATGCGGTGATCTGCCGGTGGCGTTTAATCACTTTGTTTTTCAACTCGGTGTAAGCGGCGATCCCCAGCTTTTGACGTAACTCTTCAACCTGTGCGCGGATATTTGATGCTTGGTCTGTTGTTTCTGCCTGATCGATAGCTGTCCGAATGCCGCCGGCAATATCATCCGTATCGACAGGCGGGGCGCTCTGCTGCACGGGGGCGGCGGTAGGTCCGTCCGCAAGCTGGCTCACACTGACACGCGAGGCGCCCCGCTGCGGGTTAATTTCGCGTTCTTCCGTCTTTTCCAACTCGTCGATCGTGTAGACGCCGAGAATCACTTCCGGGCAGTACAGGCGCGCCCAGCGTTTCACTGCCAGATAGGCCAGTTGTTGGCGCGGATCATCAGCCCAGAGCGTAGAGTTGCGGGTGCGGGCCTGCGCCAGCATGAGCACTAACTCCCGCGGTTTATCCTCCCCCCTCAGCGTTGCCCAGACGCGGATCCCGATCCCTTCTTCATCAGCCAGGCGCCAGCCAGGAATGCGATACTCCCCTTTATCCCCTTTGCGAATATCAAATTTGCCGATCACCTTTTCCCACGGACCGAACCAGTCATAGTTGATGCGGTCGACCAGCGGCCCGCGGGTGGAAATCACCGCATTAACCAGTTGCGCCTCGTACCCGAGAACGCCGCTCACGATGAACGTTTTCTGAGCCACCGCGAAGGGGTTCATTTGCCACTGGGCGGCCTGCATGGCGATCGCCATGCAGTCGGCCGGGTTCCCTCGCAGATGGGCGGGGATCGTCGCTGTACCGCTCGCCATGACCTGCGCAAATTGGTTGATAGCGGTCAGGTATTGCGGGTTGAACAGCGCGATGTTCGAGTCAGTGACCGATGCCGTTTTTTCTTCAGGAATGCTGATATTGCTCATAATGTTTTTGCCCCTTACGCAACGCGCAGCGCTTCCATGCGGCGCTGGTCATAGTCGTTTAAGTCGTCGACGATCTCTTCGGTGATCGGTGCCGGCCAGGTGTCGGTGTCGAATGCGTTTTTGATGTCGCGCAGCGCCTTTTTGTACTCAAGCCGGCCAAGCTCAAGCAGGTCAGGAGAAGCCTCGACGATAGCTACCCAGTGATAGCCCTCGTCTTTGTTGACGAAAATCCAGAAGAACTGATCAAAGGCGGCGATGTCGCTATACATGGCGGCGCTGAGGTGGTAGTCCCGATCGATAATTTCCCGGTGCAGCTTGGCGCGCAGCGCGTCTTGCTTTACGCGGCCCATGCTGACTGATTTCAAATCCACACCTACGCGCACGCTGTTAAGATCGATCTCAAGGTCAGGGCGAACGCGGACCTCGAGGCCGGTTTCCTCATCAAAGCCGAAATAACTTGCTTCAACCGCACGCTGCTCATGCTGCAGTAGCGGACCCGCTGAAGGATGGGTAAACAGCGCACGCTGAATGGCTTTGGCGTGTTGCATTTGCTGCTGGGTTACCAGCTGACGGCCGTCATCAGAGTTTTTCCAGGCATCGAACAGTTCGTCGGCAAAGATGGCTGTTGGCAGAATCGTTTTGATGCGCGCCGCCATGTCTTCTTTGTTCCCGCTGACCGACAGCGGAGCCGGGATCGCGCGCTCTTTCTCGACAAACTCCGGATCGATGGCTGTCAGTTGTTCCAGTAGTGCGTCGCGGCCGCCGGCGGTTTTCAACGGCGCCGATAGGGTGGCGTTGTACTTCTTGATGCATTCCTTCATCGCTGAAGCCGTAGGTTCGGCCGTTGCCAGGCTTTGAAACTCAACCGGCAGTGAAACATAAAATTGCGCGGTTTCTTCGTAATTGCCGCCCAACGCATACGACACCGGGAGGGTGGCGTTATGCTTCTCGATCACGGCACGCAGCGTATCGGCGTCGGTCTGTTTCGGCAGGCTGGCGTTGTGCTGTTCGATAAATGCGCGCATTGAGGCGGTATTCGTGAAAGCGCCGTCCGGGATAATCGGCTCTACGTTGAAATCTCGCTCCAGATTCTCTGGCTCAAGCGCCAGCGTGTGCACCAGCGAACCGAACGTCAGCGCGTCGCTGCGTTCCCGGCCGATCGTTTTGATGACGTGGCGCCCGTGGTAATACATCAGGCTGATGCGCGCGTCCTTCACCTGAGTGCTGCTGATGCCGTTCGCAGCGTGATAGGCTGTGTTTGAAATATCAGCGTAACGGCCTGGCTCGAAATACGCCTGTGCGCAATCTGCTGCTGGCTCACTTTCTTGCCGCTGCGCTACTTCCGCTTTTTCATCGTCGTTTGAGGCGTCTTTGCATGTCTGCTCTGGCGCCGGCTGCTGCTCGGTATCTTCGCTCAGTTCGCTATCAACCTGCACTGCAGCCAGCGGGGAGGCTTTGAAAAGACTGGACGCATCGAAGTGGGCACCGCCTAAGCTGACAAGCTCTGGCTCTGGCTCTGGCTCTGGCTCTGGCTCTGGCTCTGCAGCCAACTGCACGGCGTCCGGCGCCGCGCCAAATTCATAAACGCCATGCTCAGACAAATATTTCTCAATCCAGCCGCGGAGTGTGGCGGGGAAGTGGTACATATCAGACGATGGAACATTGCGGATCACACCGAAAATTGTCTCACGGCTGTATTTTAGGATGTTCGGGGCAGCGCGCAGCGCCATTGACCAACGCTTAAAGTCTTCGTCATCGTTTTTTATTTTTTTCTGCGCCCAGCGATCGATCTCACCGGCGATATTTTGGCAGTCGACATCACCGACCCACAGCGCGCAGGCGATCTCACGGTCAAGGGCGTCATGCGTTTGGGTATAGCCGCGCTTATGTACAGTTTTCGTCGTTTCTGCTTCCGGCTCCGTGGCCGGTTTCAGCAGCTGCTCAACGTATTTGCGGATATTGATGAAGGTCGATTCAGGATCGGTTTCTTCATAGCGACGCGCGACCCCGGCAACGAAAGCCGCGAAGCGCTCGGGATCCATGCAGGAAACGGCAGGCAGGCGTAGAGCCTGCAGCATATCGGCGATATAAGCGGATTCGCCGCTCAATGCGGTGTTTATGACATTGGTCATCTGCGATTTACTCAGCACGGTATCGATCACCTCGAAGCCGTGCAGGATGACGGCGACAGCCCGCGTGTCAGCGCTCATTTTTGCGAAGTACGCTCGCGGCTCTTGCCCGTGAGCTGGATCCCCGCCGTCATTGGTCTTCTGGTCTATCTGTGGCTTTTGGCTGCTGCTGGTTTCTGATGCACCAGCATCACCTGCAGGTTTATGCGGCTCGCGCTCAGCCGCAGGGATGACCTGCCACGACAGGTTATCGTCCAGTTTGTAGCGCAGGCACCAGGTATCACAGAACGCCGCTTCTGGCGGCAGATCGTCAACAACGGGGTAATTGGTGCGCACCGGCTTGAAGTAAGCGGATTGATCCAGCTCGGCGTCCTCGATGTGGTTTTCGAGGTCACGCTTTGCCCGCGCATCGTTCTTTGCTTCAAACCAGATGAAAAGCGAGGGTTTCCCTGACTTTTGCTTTGCCTTTAAGTGATAGGCGTAGACGTTTTGCATTGTGCAATTCTCCTGAGTTTTAGGTAGAATGCAGCCCGATCGGTGCTGCATCCTCGATGTGGTCATTGGTCATGCCTCGGCTGTTAGGGTTGGTCCCCTGGCAGCCCGTCACCGGGACGTTAAGCCGGTAGACTGGCCCGCCTTGTGCGGGCCTTTTTACTTTTAATCGCAATAACTCATTCGGCAGTGCGGACAATCAATAATGTGGGTGCTCGCTGCCTTTTCTACGGAAATTCCGGAGACAAAGTCGCCGTATTTATTCTCAACTGGAACATAAACATCTTTGTTGCAGCGGTAACAAATCCCGTCAATTGGCGAGAAATTCGGAAGGCGGTTGTCATTGCAATATTGGCTTTGGGCCTCAATTGCTAATTCAGTGTTGAAAGTTTGCATTATATAAACCCTCTCTTTGATTAATTGAAATGCGCCCTACGAGTTGACGCCCCGGGAGGGAAACGCATGACGCATTTCAATATTTGAAAAAGCCCCGCCATCGCTGGCGGGGAAGACTACACACAGCAATTAGTGGGTTGTGCGTTCTGCTGAGCCGCCAAGCATTGCCATCATGAAGGCCAAAAGCATTTCTTTCTTGTCGTCGCTGGTAATTAAATGCCCGTCAGTAATATTGTTTGCTTTGCGGTAAATTTCTTTTACTGCGCAGTCAGGGCAATCAAATTCACCGAGATCGGTTCCGTCTGCTAAAACTGCACCAACAGGTAATTCTTCGTTTTTGGTCTTGGCGATATATCCAATGACATTGTCGTTTTCAGATACGGAATGAATACCTGCGTGGATTTTTTCACAAACTAAAGTTGCGCTAGTTACTTTCATGGTCATGCCTCATTTGATTAAAGTGCGTGTTTGGTCCTGCCCATTAATTCGGGCATTTTTTACTGCTGTTTCAGGTGGTGCTTTAGTGCGTGCCGGCTGGCTCGAATTCCGGCGGGATCCGCAGGGATTCAAAAGGGCGCTTGATGGCCCGTAGATTGCCGACAGGTTCGAACCGATAGCGGCCGCGGATGTAATCGAACGATGCTACCCACGGTGCGCCGGTGCGCGTGTTGCGGAGGCTGACGGCCTTACCGCTGTTTGGGACAATCTTGCTCATTGCCATGCCCCTTTAAAAATCAGTGCAGCTACGATGACTCCCGTCCAGAACAGGCCGCAGGTGCCGACGACAATTACAATCCAGAAACCTCTGTCGCTCATGATTGCCTCGGTGGCGCCCCGTAGGGCGCGGTGAGTGTTACTGGAGAGCTGCGTTAAATTCTGCTTCTGACATGGCCTCTTCGCCTTCCGCCAGACTGTCGAAATACTCTTCGTATGATGTGAACATCGTGTTGCCCTCTGCTGTGTGGTCTGTTGGTCATGCCTCAGTGCTGTCTTTCCAGCTGTCAGAACGTTTTTCACCTGCTGCGTTAGCGAATCATCCCGGTCTTCGTGCGCCCCGGGCGGCTACTTCGTGGGCTTCCTGCCTGTTCGCTGCTGCTTGATGAAATGAATTGTGAGCTAAAAGCTAACATGTGTCAACATTTGGCTAACTAGAAAATTTTATGAGGGCATAAAAAAAGCCGCTTTTTAAGCGGCCTTCGATAGAGGGTTCTATGTATATGATTGATTATTCTTTATTTCTTAAAACGTACCGAGTGTAGAATTCTTTTAATTCATTCAGGCGCATTTCAAAAGCAGCCAACATGTTAGCCTGCTCAATTCCCGGTAATTGGCGATATAAGTCGAGAAGCTTTCTTTCTTCTTGGCTGAGATCACCACTTCCTTCTGTGTCGTCACCGAGCAGCCAGGCTATAGAGACACCAGTAGCGCTCGAAAGCTTGGAAGCAGCCTCTTTACTGATGCTCCCCCTTTTAAACCATCCGTTAACTGATGATCTGCTGACATCAGCAATTCGTGCCAAGTCAGCTTTTGAAAGATGCTTGGCTTCCATCAATTCATTTAGGCGCTGGGTAACCAGCGAGGTCTGGGCGTCGTCTGTATTTTTCATTATGTGAGTATAAGCCACCGGCTAACACCCCTCAATTTCTCTTGTTGTTGACATATGTTAGCTTTATGCTCACACTTGTTGTGTTTTAACTTCAAGGAGGTCTGCAATGACCGGACTAGACAAAGCCATCAAGGTTGCAGTTAACCAGCGTCGTTTGGCTCTTATGTTAGGGATCAAACCCTCTTCTCTGAACCGCTGGGTAAAGAAATATAACGGCCGTGTCCCAGAGGCTCATTTGCTGAAAATTTATGAACTAACAGGCGTCACGCCGCATGAAATTCGGCCTGACATTCACCCAAACCCAACCTCTGGCTTACCACCAGAACCTCAGGATAACAAACCTGGGGCTTAAGGATTGATATATGGAAATCAAACACGAGCAGATCCGCGACGCGCTGCGCGGATGGGCCACTCAGCGCACGGTCGCGGCGGAAATCACCCGCGCTTACTTCAAGTTGAAAATGCAGGCACCGCAGTTGGCGCAGATCGAACGCGCCGACGGCAGCGTTGATGATGCTGCATGGCACAACAACAAGCAGCAGATCTTTCGCTGGCTCGACAGCGATAGTGCTGGCGCCCGCCAGAAAATCCAGGAACTGCAGCCGGCGATCCTTGCTGCGCTGCCGGCGGTGCTGCGCGCCCGGCTGGTGGCGGGGAACAGCATCGAATACCTGGCAATCCGCGCGCTGAAGGAACACCAGGAGGCGATCGCCGCCGCGCTGCTGCACGCATCACCGGCAGATTTTGAAAGAGAGTGCGACGAGGCAGAGCGCAGCTTCTACGAGCTGCGGCGAGCCTACAGCGCACTGCATTAACCGAGGCATGACCAATGACCATTAATCACGACGATTTCCTGCAGAAGCAGATCACCGCGCAGCTGCGTGAGGCACGGTTCGACGAGGCGGTCGCCACGACGTCGGCGGCGGCTGCCGTACAGCACCAGCGCCACAACCCGAACATGAAACTGCCCGACCTGTTGGTCTGGGCGCGAAGTTTTGCAAAGCACTGCCAGCGTTTGAAAGGGAAGCCAGCGCCGCAGGGAACACGCGCGACGGCGCGAAACTGACCTTTTAGAAACGCAAACCGTAACGCTGTCGGCGTTACAGATTACAGAAAGTTGAGGCACATATGGCGGCAAGTTGGATCAAGGTTGAAGTGATAACCCCGGATAAACCGGAGGTGTTCCAGCTGTCGGAAATCCTGAATCTGGACCCGGACGCCGTGTTAGGCAAGTTGGTCAGATTATGGGCGTGGGCCGATCAACAGACCATTGACGGTAACGCAAAGTGTAACGCTGCGAGCGTTACAAAAAATGCAGTTGATCGGATCACTTTCGTTTCCGGTTTTGCAGATGCGCTGATCAGCGTTGGCTGGCTGGCGCTCGATGGGGAGACGTTGGTTTTTCCGAACTTTGAAAGGCATAACGGGAATTCATCGAAAAAACGAGCACTTACGAATAATCGCGTTGCAAATTCCAGGAAAGTGAAACGCGGGAGTAACGCAAAAGGTAACGCAATTAGTAACGCTGCGAGCGTTACAGATGCGTATCAAAAAGCGTTACCAGAAGTAGAGGAAGAAGAAGATCTAAAAGATAAACCCCTCTCTCTATTGGGAGCGGGCGAAATTTCACCAGATGGACAGGGATCACCGCCGACACCCTGGGAAGACCAAGACGACGAGAACCCATGCGGAAAGTTTCCGATGAGCGCCAACTGGGCGCCGACGGTTGATTTCCAGCGATTGGCGGCGTTGTGGGGCCGAATTATCGACGGCCCGGCGCCGGGATATACCCCGCAGGAGCTGGCGAGCTTCCAGGCGTACTGGAAAGCCGAGGGCAGGGTATTTAACCAGACGCAGTGGGAGCAGAAATTCGCCGACAGCGTGCTCTACGAGCGCCAGGCGGCGGCCAAACGAAAGCAGCATGCAGGAGGTTCAAATGCGACCAGATACACCGCAGCAGCCGCTACCGCTCAGCAGCAGGTCAGGGCCGCACGAAATGCAGAACGGGAGCGACAGGGCTTGGCTCCTCTGGGAGACGATGGCGGGGATCTACGCCAACCGCTGGGTGACCAAGAACGGGGTGGCACCCTCCACGATCTGGGGCCAGACGATTTCGAAATTCTCAGATGACCAATTGGCCTACGCCGCGCGCCGGTGCATGGAGCGTTGCAGCGCCGGTAACCACTGGCCGCCTGACCTTGCGGAATTTACTGCGATCGTCGGCGAGTGCACGGCCAACGCGTTCGGCCTGTCGGCGGACGACGTCATGACCGAATACCGGCGTTGGCGCAACGAATCTTGGCGTTTCGACGGCGCAGATAGTTTCGACTGGCGCCACCCGGTGCTGTTCCAGATTTGCCCGGAGCTCCGCCGCGCCGGCGTAGAGCGCAAGCTGGGACACAACGAACTCGCCGCACTGGCCGGCCGGCTGCTGGCGAAGTGGGCAAAGCAGGTGGAAATGGGATTCTCCATCCCGCCAGTGCGAAAAACGAAAGCGTTGGAGAACAGGCCACCGGGCGATGCACAAGTCGCTGACACCGACGGACGCTATCAGCGAAAGGGCATGGAAATGCTGGCACGGATCCGCGCCAGCATGGGTAACAACAACGTGAAATAACCGAGGCATGACCAATGACCAGAATCACAACACGGCAGTTTGTCGAACTTATCCAGGGCAAAAATCTCTCCACTGCGGAGATCCGCGCACTAACGCATGAAAAACACCCAGGGAACAGCATGACACGATCGCAGATCTGCATTCGGCTGAAATCGATGCTCCGGTCGCCAAACGTGAACATGATCCGGACCGGGCAGGGGAACAAGGCGCGCTATCACCTGATAGGCGTGAATGAGCGTTTCTACGAGCTGGGGGAAGTTAATTTCCGGCCAGCCGGGAAGAAAACCAAGCCGGACAAAACGCTGTGGCATTTCAACCCAATAGAGCTACGGTTTTGCCTCATACACAAAATGTTTGATCAGGCGCTGGCGGGGGTAACTACTATATAAAAAACGCCGGGTAAAACCCGGCGCCCAGTTTGCTGTACGATCTGGGTTGCCCCTCAGTCACCTCAATAAAATATGCCCGGAGTGACTATCTTTGCGAACTTAACCGTTAGATAAAGCTCCAGATATCGCGGGTAAGCTCAAAAATTTGGCCAAGGCTTACCTCCTTAACGACCAAAATCGCATATCTCATTATACTGGGCCTGAGATTTTAAAATTATCCGTCTGAGAAGTCCACAGACAGTGTCCGATGACAGTGAAATTTATGGCAATAATGGGTTTTCTCTGACGTATTGTTGACGATTGTATCTCCGGGGATGCTGAATAAAGTGTAAAAAGAGGTATATCGACAAATTTTCAAACCCGCTAAGGCGGGTTTTGTTTTGCAGTAAATCACACAAAATACTGTTTATATGTACAGTATTTTGATGTAATAATTAAAGCACGAAGTGAATCCGAGAATGTCGGAGAAAAATATAATGGATGTAAAACAAGATGTTGCTCATGTTTTGCCTGAGAATGGTCGGGCGCTGGTTTACATGACCCACGGGGCGATAACTGCGGTTTTACCGCTGAAGGAGAGCCAGATCGTCGCCGATACTGAGCTCATGATTGTGCTGCTCCGACGTATGGGCTACGACGTCCGGAGAAAGTGATATAATCCTCTCATCAGCCTGAACAGCTGATCACCTGCTGCGCCACCACGGAGACGAAAATGGCGCAGTATTCGTTTTACAAATCCCAAGGCGGGATCCTCGTGCCGGCAACGCCCGACACGGCCGATTTCGTCACGAACAAACTCAAGCTGGGGGCGGTCGTCACTGGCGAGTTTAAGCGCGCCCGGAATTCCGGACTACACCGCAAATTTTTCTCACTCCTGAATCTCGGTTTTGAATACTGGATCCCGACTGGCGGTGCAGTATCAACGTTTGAGCGCCAATTTCTCCGCGGGTATATCAATCGCCTGGCGCGCCATATTGACGATGCTGGCGTGTTCTATGCGCCGGCGGACGAATATCTGCAGCTGGTGGCCGAGAAGCGCGCCGAACGGCTGACGATTGCAAAATCCTTCCACGCTTTCCGCCGATGGGTAACCGTCGAAGCGGGGCATTATGACCTTTTTGAACTCCCCGACGGTTCGACCCTGCGCGAGCCGCGATCGATCTCATTCGCAAAAATGGACGACCTAGAATTTAACGACCTATACCAGGCAGCGCTTAACGTGCTGTGGACCTTCATCTTAAACAAATCCTTCCCAACCATCGCCGAGGCAGAGAACGCCGCGGCTCAGCTTCTGGATTATGCAGCATGAGCAAACTGACAGACGAGGCCCGCGGCCGTGATTGCCAAATCAGGATCCCCGGCATCTGTAACCGAAACCCAGAAACAACCGTCGCCGCACATTATCGGCTGGCCGGCACGTGCGGCACGGCAATAAAGCCAGACGACACACAGGCAGCGTGGGCCTGCAGCGCTTGCCACGATGAAGTAGACCGACGCACGCGCCTTATCGACGCCAACGACGCCAGACTGATGCACGCCGAAGGCGTCATGCGCACGCAAGAAATTTTGAGAAAGGAAGGAAAGCTATGAAATTGGACATGTACGAAGTGCTGTCCCGTTGGGGAGTGTGGGCAAGAGAAAGTAGTGGCATTGATTATTCATCAATCGCTGCAGGCTTCAAGGGACTACTGCCTCATCCGTCCAATGGTAAACTGTCCTGCTGCGATGATGATGGGTTGGTGATAGACGGATGTGTGGCAAGGCTGAAGCAGTACAAGCCGGACGAGTACGACCTAGTGATTGCGCACCATGTTTACGGCATGTCATTGCGAAAGATAGCAAGAATACGTAAATGCTCAGATGGAACTGTCAGGAAGGAGATGCAAACTGCTGAAGGTTTTATCAGAGGGTGCCTAGCTATACTGGATATTGAACTGAATATGATCTAAACGGATGCCCGGAGAGATCCGGGCATGTATTACGCTAAAAGGTAACGGTATGACTGTGGAGGGGTAATATTGTTACCAAGAGCGGATAACGGAAGAGGGGCATCAAACTTATCGACAGAGCCGATCTTAATCGCAAATGCCTTTTCCCTTCCTTCATAGTACATATCGAAAAATTCTTTTGTAATTCCAGCAAATTTCTTTGTTTCAGCCCATACAGCATCAGGACTGCCAGTTAATACAGAATCAACCTGGAATTCACCAACAATTTTACCAATCGGCATGGTCGCATAAATCACTACGGTTGTGATTTTTTCATTCTTGAATATCCCTTTTCTAAACTCGAATTTTTTGCTTCCGTCTAGAATTTTCTCGGCATATTCAGGTTTAATTGATAATAAAACTTTCATCGACTTTGCCTAAATCAATTATTTCGTTAAACTGACGATCTGTTAGTTCAAAATGGCTCCATCTAAAACCTTTAGTGCCATTTAAACCAACATCTTCAATCATTTTACCACGCGTTGGACGTTTAGGTAAAGCTAGATTATATGTGAAGCGCAGAACATATGGATACCGCTTGTTTTTGTAAAATTTTCTTAATTCCTCTTCACTGAATACGCTAAACTTTCCGCAGTAATTTACAAAGCTTTCCTCGTCATTAAAGTCATCAATTTTTCTTACGCTTTCGATGACACATATAGAAGTGGCTACAGCTCTAAAGAATGCAGGCCCTTTACCATCTCCTGTGCGGTATATAACTATTATATCCCCTCGTTGCATTTTTGATACAGTCGGCATTCCGCATATGTAAATTTTGTGAATGCTATTTGTATGTGATACATCCTGTACAATATCTGGTGAGTCAGTGACTAGCTTTGAGTCAGGAAATAAACGTGTGTGAAACTCAGGGTATATGGCAAGCAAATACTTTCTAGTGTTGCGGTTTAATATTAATGGGTAATCAAGTAGAATATCACCATTAACCTCATTTAATGAGCGGACATAGACAAACTCCTTTCCGTTTGGAGTGTCTTTCTGACCATGGCGATAAAATCCATACGTTTGAAAAAGCCTAATCAGATGGCCGTGCTTTTCAAAAACGGTTACATAAATATCATTCGAACCAGAGCTTATAGCTCTATCAAATGCTTTTTTAAGGAACCGCTGTCCACGTAGTGTTCTCTTAGATTCGAATTTAAAAGTGCCAATCTTTAGATGATTTCCAGCTGGAAGTTGAGGATCAAGACCACCCCCGTCATCATTTTCTTTTAAATACATGAACCCTTCTATTAGTCCCTCGTCTCCGTATAAGACATAAGCAGACTCTCCTTCCTTTGCTTTTTTAGTAAGCCAAGATGGGAATTCTTTATAATCAGCTTTCAAAGAGTCAAAAAACGGATCTTTGTGATCGAAATCACTAAATTTTTGATAGATAAGGTTATCCATAGGTATCCTTTTTTTTCTTATAATGCTTCAACTGTTTGTAGTCACTTGCTAAATATACGAAATAACTCACGCGTACGCAAAAACTGTTGTAACGTGATAAGAGTGGTTACGCAGACAGGTAGCTTACTCATTCAGAAGCCTCGCTCCGGCGGGGTTTTTTATTTCTGGTTTGTGAAGTGGGCGGCGGAGAGGGTATCGGTGAACTTCACTAGTAGTTGTCGGCGATGTAGGATACTCTCCGGTTGTGGTGAATTGCAGTCCTCCGAGACAAGCCGAAGATAAGCGCCGGCCGCCACTCAACATTTTATCCTCGCATCAGCCCTTTAGCTCAGTTGGTTAGAGCAGTCGGCTCATAACTGATTGGTCGCTGGTTCAAGCCCTGCAAGGGCCACCAAACCGCCATTAGCTCAACGTGGCAAGAGCATTGCTTCGTGACAGGAAGTAAGAGCCGGGGTTCGAGACCTCGATGGCGGACCAATGCGGTCATCGTATAATGGCTATTACCTCAGCCTTCCAAGCTGATGATGCGGGTTCGATTCCCGCTGACCGCTCCAAACATGACGCCATAATGCAGGTTGCATTTTTTGTTCAGACGCCACCACCTGGACAGCGGACAGCGGACAGCGGACAGCGGACAGCGCAGTAAAGACTATGCTGTCACTTCACTCACTTTCCACCTTTATATCGAGACTAATATTGGTTATCACCATAAAGCGCTGGTGGCAAATTCGAACGCTTAAGCGTCAATGGAGCGATGATCGGTCGCTGCGTAAGGCGGCTATTAAAAAAGACTGGTTCGGTGTGTTGGAGGTATTTCACTTTGAAAGAAGCTACATGGAAATCAAGCGGGGAGCGCGTCTCATTGCCTTGAGCTGAAAATGAAATTTCTGGAAATCGCCAGGCTTTTTTGATCACAACAGTTAAGAGCATTGCAAGCGCTGGGTTTTATACAGAGCGGGAGCATGAGCAGCTATCGGGCGGGCCTGAGAAACCTAATTTGCTTGATAGCTGTTGAATAATGCAGTGTTCTTATCTGTGTGGTGCAACTCAATTCCCGCTTGCGGGTTAGATGGATAGAGTAAAGCATCAACCGGGCTATCTGGCAGGGAAGGCATGATGCTAATGCTGATCCTGAATGCGGGTTCGAGTCCCGCTACCACACCACATTCAAACCTCGCCATAGTGCGGGGCTTTTTGCATTTCAGCCCCAGCCAACGGACGACACACACGGCACCCCCTCTTACCGGCTGTGTTTACGGCTGCTGGATGAACTCTTTCAACCGTGACACTCCCAATAAAAAAACACGTTTCATAGTAATTCGTTATTAAGAAGTTTAATCATAGTCGTCTACAATGCGCGCCCATTCTTCTTGAGAAACATAAAGTTAGGTAAAATGAAGATTGAGCTGAATAAAAGTCGTAGAGAAAGAGTTTTTCATGCAGTTCTATTCGAACTGTTAGCAAATGTTCTAACTGCTTGTTTTGTCGCATTTGCCTTACAAGTTCCGCTGATCCAGTCCGCATTGCTTTCTGTAACCTCTGCTTTGACAGCAACCATCTGGAACTACATTTTCAACAAATTTTTTGATGAGTTTCAGAATAGGTATGGGTTTGAGCGGAGCTTCATGGTGCGTGTAGCGCATGCAGTGACATTTGAGGTTGGGCTGATTGTTTTGTTAACGCCGATGGCAATGATTCTGCTTGGGCTGCCTTTAGTTCAGGCTTTCGTTGTTGAGATTGGATTAGTCCTCTTTTTCCTGCCTTATACGATCATCTTCAACTGGTGTTACGACTACGCTCGTTGGATTTTGGTGACTAAGCGCGAGCCTACTAGCTAAGAGTATCGTATTTAAATTTCCGCACATTTTTCAATGTGCAATCGAAAGCCACCGGAAGGTGGTTTTTTTGTTTTTATCACCCGGTACCGGGACAGATCCCCGGAAGGGGGAAAGGTGAGATCCATGCCGGAAAAAATCGCAGATAGCGCCACGCATGGTGGCTGGCTGGTAGGCCTGCTGCTTGGGGCAATAAATTATTTCTCGCCCAGTGAGTGGATGGTGATCGGCATTTTTGTCGGCATCCTCAGTTCCTTTATTGGGTGCATCGTGGGTATTTGGTTCAGGTGCCGGCGAGAAAGATTACTGAAAATGTACCTCATTGACCGCTCAAACAAGATCATTAACGCGCAAGACGTTGACCTGATAGGGGGCGAGTAGTGGCTTCGGTAAAGACCAAACTTAGTGCCGCTATGCTGGCGTTGATTGCTGCTGGCGCATCGGCCCCGGTCATGATGTCGCAGTTTCAGGAAGAAAAAGAAGGACAGCGCCTGACTGCATACCAGGACGGAGTCGGCATCTGGACAATTTGCGGCGGCGTGACGATGGTCAACGGCCAGAAGGTTGTGAGGGGGCAGCGCCTGACCGCCGAGCAGTGCAAGCAGATTGACGCAGCAGAGCAGAAAAAGGCGCTCGACTGGGTAGACCGCAACGTCAAGGTAACTCTGACCGAACCGCAAAAAGTCGGGATCGCCTCGTTCTGTCCGTGGAACATTGGCCCCGGAAAGTGCTTCACTTCCACTTTTTACAAAAAGTTGAACGCCGGCGACCGCATTGGCGCCTGCCGCGAAATCCGCCGCTGGATATACGACGCTGGCCGAGATTGCCGCATCCGCTCGAATAACTGCTACGGGCAGATCGTACGGCGCGATCAGGAAGCCGAACTGGCTTGCTGGGGATTGGACAAATGAGCGGCTGGATCTCAAAACTGGCCGGCGGGGGAATGTTGCTCCTGCTGGTGACAGCCATATGCCTAGGTGGTTACAGCTCGCTGTTGTCGCACCGGTTGGACCTGGCACGCCAGCAGGCTGCAGAACAGCAGAAGACGCTGGCGCAGCAGGCAGGACTGATCACCACACTGCGCGCGGATGACGCCCGTAATCGCGCAATGATGGCCGAACAACAACGGAGAGAGCAGCAGCTGCGCCAGCAGGGCGAAAACTACCAGAGGAAATATCGTGAAGCAATCCAGAATGATGCCTGCGCTGCTCAGCCTCTGCCTGCCGCTGTGCTTGAGCTCTTGCGCCCGGCCGCCGATACAAACCCCGGTGCCGTTAATCCTCCTTCCCCCTGAATCCGTATTTACTCTATGTGAGCAGCCAGAAATGGCCGGCGATACATGGGGCGACGCCGTCGGCTATACGCTGGCGCTACAAACCTCACTGAAGATTTGTGCCGGCAGAATTGCCACACTGAATGCCTGGCGGGCCGCCTTGCCGAAAAGGTGAAATCACCAAAGCGCCGAGCCGTCGCCGTTCTCCTGCCTTAGCCACGACCCGGGCTCCTCACGGTGAGCGGGTGGGAGAAATCAAATACGTTTAATAACCCGCGAGCTAGGGGGCGGTCATAGCGGAAACATCAGCCGTGGTAGAAGAAACGGTGTGACAGCCGGAGAGACGGTAACTAAAATCACCTCGTCAAAATCGTGAGGTGAAAATGGACGCTGATTTAATTTCTTATGAGTCGATGCTGGCGGCTCGAGACTCAGCAAACTGGGCTTTTTGGGGCATGGTTGCTGCCTTTTGCTCTACAGGGGTCACACTTTTTGCTGCAATTGTTGCCTATCGGGCCATCAGTGTTTGGAAGTTGCAAGACAAGGCAGTAGAAATAAAGAAACTCAAATTATCTGTTTTTCGGTTTCAGATGAAAATTACCTTTTCAAGGAATATGTTCGCTTCATCTAATAAACCTCAGCATCAAGTCGATGAAGCATTCTCAATTTTAAAGAGTCTTGACGAGGTTTATGAGGGGACGTTAACTTTCCATAACAAAGTTTTAAGGAATCAAGCATCTGAAATTTATAATGAAATATCCCTGCTAGTTTATGATTACCTGCAGGGTAAGATTAACAATGAAATTATAATTGATAGAATAGTTGAAATTAGAAAGGAAGATAAGCTGCTAAATACTTCTTTGTAGAGTGCTTGATGTTAATAATGTGATGTGCTGGCATCGATTGAGGGTTTAAGGGGTGCTAACATAAATAATCCCATCAATCGGAAGGAGTCAGAAATGCTAGATGGTTATTATGGCCCCACTGCAACTCGAGAGCAGCGGAAGAGAATTAAAGCTGTAGATGCTGCATTAGAAATTGCAAAGGCATCTGTTGGTTCTGGTGACAATGCTCATCAAGTAAAGCTTGATCTCGCAAACGTAGCTGAGAGCATTGAACGTTTGGCTGATGCTATACAAGATGTCTTAGAAAAGAGAGTTTAAACTAAACCGCCTCCGGGCGGTTTTTTATTGCCCATCACAGAGCATCTATCCAGGTGCTGCGTAATGCGCAAGCAAAGCCACAGGCGACACCCACCGATCACTCAGATCATGGTTGCCCGTGGCTTTTTTATTCACGGAGAACGTTATGGCAAAACCGGAAGAAAGCGGCCTTGAGCGCGATTACTGTGCCGGTCAACTTTCTCTCCGCGACCTGGCACAGATATACAGCCTCAGTGAGGGGGCAATTAGGAAGCGCGCCAAAAAGCATGGCTGGGTACGCAAGGGAAAGAGCGGTACGCAAAAAGGTACGCAGGTACGCAAAAGCGGTACGCATAATGGAAAGGTGCGTACTAGTCCCAAAGCCAACATAGAAGCAGTCGCCCCGGATAATGACATCAATCCTTATGCCGATTATGGGGATGACGATACGCCAGGCCTAGACCCGCGCAAATACGGGTTAAACGATATGCAGTGGCGTTTCGTGAATGAGTACCTCATCGATCTGAACAGGACGGCGGCATACAAACGCGCGGGTGGGAAGGGCGAAGGCAACACGGCATATGTCAGCGCTAGCCGCATGTATAGAAACGCTAAGGTGAACAGGGCAATCAGCGACGCGCTGGCTGCTCGCGAACGTCGCACCCAGATAACGCAGGATGCTGTCCTGAGAATGTGGTGGGACATCGCCACGGCCGACGTCAACCAGATCACTGAGTACCGCCGGTTATGCTGCCGTTATTGCTGGGGCTTCGGCCACCAGTATCAGTGGATGGATGCGGTGGAGCACGAGGAGGCATCGGTGAAGGCTAAAGCCGCAAATAAGCCTGAGCCATCCGACAGAGGTGGTTACGGCTTTGATGCGATGCTGGATCCCAATCCTGAATGCCCCCGGTGCAATGGCGCTGGCGTTGGCCGCGCACACTTCCACGACTCCCGAGATTTGACCGGTGCCGCCCGGCGGCTCTTCGCTGGCATCAAAGAAGGCAAGTTCGGGATTGAGGTGATCACCCGTAATCAGGATGACGCGCTGAAGATGGTGGCGCAGCACCTGGGCATGGTGAGAAACAAGACTGAGCTCAGTGGCCCGGATGGAGGCCCTGTAAAAACGGAAAGCGTCAACCTGACGCCGGAAGAAGCTGCAGAGGCCTATCGTAAGCTGATGAGGTAAAGCCGCCATCACATTGGCGGCATTATCCATAATATTAACTTTATGCCCCAGGGCGAGACATGCGACCCAAGGCTTTCGTAGCCGCTATTTTTACATCAGTGTTTAAATCATTACTCAGTTCTAACAATCTTTCGGTAATGGCTGGCAGTGCAACACCACCCTCTCCAAGAGCGTAAATAGCTGCAATTTTAACCTGATTATTAAGGTCACGGGTTAATTCCAGAAGTCTGACACTAACATTCGGTAACATACATCCTCCACTGATTATTAAGAACAATTAATATGTTGTTTTAGTCAATGAAGTACAAGGTACATGGATCACGTTATGCCCATTCCATTCCCGTTCAACTTCAAAAAACCAGATTACACCCAGGTGTTCGAATGGCGGATGGAGCGCCTGCAGCGTATCAGGGCTAATCCTGAATCGCTCCCAATCATGAAGGCCTTTTATAAGGACAACCCGGCCCAGTTCATCATTGATTGGGGAATGACGGTTGACCCGCGCAACGTCGAGCGTGGCTTACCGGCGCGTATCCCATTTCTGCTGTTCCCAAAGCAGGAGGAGTGGATCCAGTGGTTTGTAGAGCACTGGCGGGCATCAAAACCCGGCATCACGGAGAAAACCCGCGACATGGGCATGTCGTGGCTGACGGTAGGGATGGCGTCGTCGCTCTGCCTGTTCAATCATGGTGTCTTTGCCGGCTTCGGCTCTCGCAAAGAAGAATACGTCGATAAAATCGGCTCACCGAAGTCGCTGTTCGACAAAGCCCGTAACTTCATTAGCCTGTTGCCGGTAGAGTTTCGTGGAGGCTGGAGTGCCAAACAGCACGCGCCGCACATGCGAATTCTGTTCCCGGAAACCGAATCAGCAATGACCGGTGAGGCCGGCGACGGCATTGGGCGTGGTGACCGCACCAGTTTCTACATCGTGGACGAATCCGCGTTCCTGGAGCGGCCTTATCTGGTTGATGCTTCGCTATCTGCCACCACCAACTGCCGGCAGGACATTTCAACGCCGAACGGCATGGCCAACTCCTTCGCTGAGCGCCGTCATAGCGGCAAGATCGACGTGTTTACGTTCCACTGGCGTGATGACCCTCGCAAAGACCAGGCTTGGTACGACAAGCAGGTAGAGGAACTCGACGCGGTCACCGTGGCACAAGAAATCGACATCAACTACAGCGCATCCGTCGAGGGCGTGCTGATCCCGTCTGCATGGGTGCAGGCGGCGATCGACGCTCACATCGCGCTTGGCATCGAGCCAACGGGCGTGCGCATGGGGTCGCTGGATGTTGCCGATGAGGGCAAGGACACCAACGCCTTTACGTCCCGCCACGGTTTCCTCCTGGAGGATATCGACGAGTGGTCGGGGAAGGGCGACGACATTTTTGGAACCGTTCAGAAAGCTTTTAACATTTGCGATCAGCAACTGCTTGATCACTTCAGGTTTGACTCAGACGGTCTGGGGGCCGGGGCGCGCGGCGACGCACGGGTAATAAACGAAAACCGTGAAGCTGAGGACATACCGACAATTGTCGCTGTCCCATTCCGCGGTAGCGGCGCGGTATTCGATCCCGAAGGCGAGGCCGTTCGTGGCGATAACGGAAGGCCAGCCCGCCTTAACAAGGACTTTTTCGCCAATGCCAAAGCACAGGGGTGGTGGTCACTGCGTACCCGGTTCCAAAAAACCTACCGCGCAGTGACTGAAGGGATGGAGTTTGATCCTGACGAAATTATTTCCATCTCTGGGACGATGAAAAAAAAGGACAAGCTGGTTATTGAATTATCCCAGCCCACTTACACGGTGAATGGTGTGGGGAAAATCGTGGTTGATAAAAAACCTGACGGCACCAAATCACCGAACCTCGCCGACTCGGCAATGATCGCCTACGCCCCAATGGAAATGCCAATGCTCATTTCCGACGACTTTTTGGAGAGTATTTGATGTGGCCCTTTAAGCGAAAAAAAACGAGTGGCGAGGCGCCGCTAGTGCAGGAGGCGCCAAAATCGCCAGGGATTGCGATCAGCGACGAGATGCTCGCCGAGGTCGGACACAAAAAGCGGCGTGAGTTCGAGAAGTACGAACCGCCGGCCGGTGTTATCCCTGACGATATCCGCAGTGGAATTCTTGCGATGGATGCTACGCCATACGATTCACTGAACGGCAGCTACCCCGATTACGTTTTCGGCGGCTTCCCTGGCTACCCCTATTTGGCGCAACTCGCCCAACTGCCGGAATATCGCCGGATGGTGAGCGTGATCGCCGAGGAAATGACCCGCAAATGGATCAAGGTTAAAGCGGCCAGTGACGGGGATGAAAGTAAGGGTGACCGCATCGCGTTGCTCGTTAAGGCGATGGAGCGCTACAAGGTGCAGGATATTTTCCGCCTGGCTATTGAGCACGACGGATTTTTCGGCCGCGGCCAGATATACATCGATGTGCGTTCCCCGCGCGGTTTGTCCGCATGGACGGATCCGGAGGAGCTGCAATCCCGGCTGTTCCTGTCCAACAAAAAAATCACGCCTGGCTCGCTGGTGGGCTTTCGCGTGATTGAGCCGGTATGGACCTACCCAGGCATCTACAACGCCGATAATCCGCTGAGCGATGATTTCTACAAGCCTGCGGAGTGGTTCGTGATGGGTAAGACCGTGCACGCCAGCCGCATGTTGGATCTGATTTCCCGGCCGGTGCCTGACATGTTGAAGCCGGCCTATAACTTCGGTGGCTTGTCGCTGACACAAATCGCCGAGCCCTACGTCAATAACTGGCTGCGTACCCGCGATAGCGTGGGTGATGTGCTTCATTCCTTCTCCTTGAGCGGCATCCTCACGAACATGGGGAATGCGTTAAGCGGAAAGAACGATCCCAACTATGCCAAGCGCGCGGAGCTGTATAACCGCACGCGGGACACGCGCGGCTTGTTGATTCTGGACAAGCAACAGGAGGAGTTCTTCCAGTTCAACACACCACTGAGTGGGCTGGATACGCTGCAGGCGCAGGCACAAGAACACATGTTCTTTGTCAGCGCGATCCCGTCGGTGAAGTTCGCAGGCCTGAGCCCCACTGGGTTGAATGCCTCGAGCGAGGGCGAGATCAAGGTGTTCTACGACACGATAGCGGCCGGCGCGTCCAGATTGCTCAAGCACCCGATTAAGCGCGTGATGGACATTATCCAGCTGTCGGAGTTTGGCGACATCGATCCGGATATCACCTTTGAATTCGAATCCCTGCACGAAATGACGCGTGAACAGCAGGCCGCCATCCGCAAAACAGAAGCGGAGACGGACCAGATTTACGAGTCCATTGGCTCAGTGACGAATAACGAGGTGCGCGAAAAACTGGCCTCTGATCCGAACAGCCCCTATAGCGGTCTGGATTTAAGCGGGGAGATTGAGATTGACGACGAAGACGACGAAAACTTCAACCTCGAGGAAAGCGCGTCGGAAAAAGACCCTCCGTCAGATCCGACCCAACGCGGGGATTGAGGCCTGGTACCGGCAGCAGCTGGATAGGGCGGTGCAGGAGCTGCACAACAGCACGCTCTATTGGCTGCGCGCCGAATACCGGCAGACCGGGCTGGCGCAGGATGCCTCACCGGCGATCATGATGCGCGATGCCATGCGCAAATTGTCGCGGCGCTGGCGAAAAAAATTCGATGTGCTGGCCGGGAAACTGGCTGAGCGTTTCGCTTCTGATGTGATGAAAAATAGCGACGCGTCGCTTTCCACTGCATTGCAGCAGGCCGGTTTCACGGTGCCCTTCAAAATGACGGCGGAAATGAACAACGCACTGCAGGCGACCATCACCGAGAACGTCAATCTGATCCGCTCCATTCCGCAGCAATACCTCACGCAGGTCGAAACGCTGGTAATGCAGTCGGTATCTCGCGGGCGTGATCTCGGCACCCTGACAAAAGAGCTGCAACAGCGCTATGGCGTCACCCGGCGCCGGGCGGCTTTTATCGCGCTGGATCAGAACAACAAGGCAACGTCTGCCATGCAGTCGGCGCGCCAGCGTGCGCTTGGCATCCGCCGGGGGCGCTGGCGCCATTCCCACGCAGGGAAAGAGCCGCGCATCTCCCATGTGAAAGCCGACGGCAAAGAGTTCGATCTGGACAAAGGCATGTTTATCGATGGCGAATGGATCATGCCAGGGCAAAAAATACGTTGCAGGTGTGGATGGGAGGCGATTTTACCGGGACTGGAGTAATGAATGACGACTGAACGACTGGCATTTGACCGGGGTTCGGTGCGGCAAATTGATAAGGTCGGACGGCTGCAGGTCGAACGCAGCAACATCAGCAAGGCCAACGTGTGCGGCTATTACGGGCGAGAAATCCCGAATTCCGAGGCGCTAGGACTTGAGCCCGACCGGCTGTACATGCTGTACCGCGACCCCGACGAGCTGCGCAAGGCAGCGAAAACCTTCAATAACATCCCCATCCTTTGCCGACACAAGCCTGATTACCCAGGCGCGCCCGCGCGTGAGCTTCGGGTGGGGACAACGCACGCCAACAGTGATTTTGATGGCACCTACCTAACAAACGGATTGTCGATTTGGGACAACTCCGCCATCGCCGGTATCGAGACCGACGAGCAACGAGAACTGTCATCTTCGTATGCGTACGTCGCTGACATGACCCCAGGCGTTACCCCGGATGGCGTCAAATTTGACGGCGTGATGCGGGATATCGTCGGTAACCACGTGGCGCTGGTCGGTGACGGCCGGGCCGGATCCGATGTGCTGGTATTTGATTGCCTCCCGAAGGAGTTACAAAACATGAAATTAAATCGTAAGGGTGTCGCCATGCGCGCAGCGCTGGGCGCCTATCTTAAACCTCGCCTGGCTCAAGACGCCTCGCCGAAAGACCTCACGCAATTGGTGGGCCAGCATAAACGCCCCAACGCGATCGCGAATGCGGTCAAATCCGCGTTTTCCGGCCGCCTGGCGCAGGATATGGAAATCGAGCCGGCCGAGCTTGCCGAACTGATGGAGGCCGCCGAAGAAGTGGTCGAGCCGGAAGAGAACGGGCCAGCGTTTGATACGGAAAACCCACTGGAAAGCATCCTGGCGCTGTTGTCCGACAAAGTGCCGGAGGAAGTGCTGGAAAAAATCAAAGCGGTACTGATGCCGGCGTCGGATGACACCCCGGACGATCCAGCAAAAGACCCGGTAAAACCGAATCCCGATATGGTCAGCAAACCGGCGATGGACGCTGCTATCAGGCTGGCGGCTGACAACGCCACCAAGGTGGCGGCGAAAAACTTCCAGGCGGTTCGCACCGCTGAAAGTGAGGTGCGCCCTCTGATTGGTGACGTGGTGGCGATGGACTCCGCCGAGGAGGTTTACCGCACTGCTCTCGAACAGGCCGGGATCGATGTCACCGACGTACACCCAAGCGCTTACCGCAGCATGGTGAAGTATGCCGTAGAGCAAAAACAGGCCGTCAAGGCGCCGAAACTGGCGCATGACTCCGCGGCTGCATCGTCTTTCGCTGCCGATTTCCCTACCGCCGGCAAACTTAAAAAAGGTTATTAACATGTCAAGATTTCAGACGAGCATTAACCAATACCCGGCTCCGGGTATTGAGGGGGCTTTTGCCAGTAACAACCCATACACCAGCTATGTGGCCGGTGAGGGGGCATTGGTCACCGGTGCCGACGGGTTAACCATTGGGCGATTTGCCTGGGTGGTGAAGGGCGTGGCATCGAACAAAGGCACTGGCGCGCCGTCGGGGTTTGTTCCTCGCGATGGCCAGGCGTCAATCGTTGAATGGCTGGGCGCGGCGTCTAACGTGATCCAGCCGGGGCGAGAGTGCACGCTGCACACCGGCGGTGATTACTGGGCGGTTACCACGACAGCGGCCACTGTCGGCCAAAAAGTGTTTGCGTCACTGACCACCGGCGAGATTGCTACCGGTGCCGCCGGCGCGACCATTGAAGGCTTTGCGGAAACGGCATTCTCGGTGGCCAGCGCCGCGGCGGCCAAAGAACGTATCAAAATCAGCACCTGGAGCAAGTGATGAATAAATTTAAGCAGCATTACGCTACCGCCAGCCGCGATTACGGCATCATCCTGCCGGGCGCGCAGGCTTACCTGCCGCCGGAGTACGCGAGCGATTTCGCGCTGGCGATGGATGCGCAGCCTAATCTGGTAACGGTCTCAAACTCCGGCGTGCCGGCCTATTTCACCAACTACGTTGATCCAGAATTAATTCGCGTGCTGGTGACACCGATGAAAGCAGCCCAAATCCTGGGCGAAACCAAAAAGGGCGACTGGACGACGCTGACCACTCAATTCCCGATCGTGGAATCAGCCGGTGACACCAGCTCTTACGGCGACTACAACAACAACGGTATGGTAACCGCGAACGCAAACTGGGTGCCACGCCAGAGCTACCACTACCAGACGCACACCCGCTGGGGTGAACGCGAACTGGATATGTACGGCGCGGCGCGCATCGGCTGGGCGGCGGAGTTGAATGTCGCGTCTGCCCTGGTGCTGAACAAGTTCCAGAATAAATCCTACTTCTACGGCATCGAGGGGTTGCAGAACTACGGCATGCTGAACGATCCATCGCTGTCGGCGCCGATTACCCCGATTGACGTCGGCGGCAAGTTGAAGTGGGACGATAAGGATGGCGACGCTATTTATAACGACGTCGTCAAGCTGTACAAGCAGCTCGTCAGTCAGACCAAAGGTCATGTCGAACGTACCGACGCGATGAAGCTGAATATGTCCCCGACATCAGAAGCCAACCTGACGAAGACCAACCAATACAAGGTCAACGTTTCAGATCTTCTGCAGAAAAACTTCCCGAATATGACCATCGAAACGGCGGTGGAATATTCCAGCGACGCGGGTGAAGTGGTTCAGCTGATCGCCGAGCGTCTCGGGGAGAACGACACCGGTTACTGTGCGTTCACCGAGAAAATGCGCGCGCACGCAGTGGTGACGGAGTCTTCAGCCTGGCACCAGAAAAAATCCGCCGGTACCTGGGGGGCGATCATTCGCCAACCGCTGGCTTACGCACAAATGTTGGGGGTTTAAAAGATGGCAGAGCAAGTAACAGTTGGCTGCAAATTGCCGAACGGTTTGGTGTTGGAAGTCGACGGCCATCGGCAGGCGGTCGCGGGTTACCGCGGCGAAGATGTGCGCATTATCGGCGGCTATGGCCTCACACCGGTCGATAAGGAACTGTGGGACGCCTGGCTGAAGATCCACAAAGATCAGCCGTATGTAAAAAACGGTGTGATCTTCGCGCAGGACAATGGCAACAGCGCCCGTGCGCAGGCCAAAGAGCAGGAAAAGTTGAAGTCAGGCCTTGACCCATTGCCGCAAAACAACCCGGCACCGGGGATCAAGCGTGATGATGAAGCGATGAATAAAAAGGAGTAATGCATGGGCGCCGTGGTTTTCAACATCAAGGCATTTCGGGCACTTTACCCGTCGTTTGCAACGGGATGCGGATCGGCGCCAAGTGATGACCTGCTCGAGGCGCTGTTCAATCAGGCCTCGACCCTCTACCTCGATAATACCGATGAAAGCAAAGTGCAGGATCTGAAAGAGCGCGAGCAGTTATTTTTCCTGCTTGTTGCTCATCTCTGTGCGTTGCGCGGATTTGGTTCAGGACAGTCGGGCGGTCAGGGAAGCGGCCTTGTTGGCCGCATTACCAGTGCCTCAGAGGGATCGGTTTCTGTATCGGTGGACAGCGCCGGCAGTAACGATCAGTCATGGTGGTATCTGCAGACTCCCTATGGCGCGGATTATTGGCAAGCGACCGCGCCCTACAGGACGATGGTTTATCACCCGGGCTCATCGCCATCTCGCTATCCAGACCACTACTATCGGCCGGTCAGGCGGGGGCGCTAAATGGGTGCCAGTGTTCGCGGCGGTGCCGCGTTTAAAGCGCGCCTGGCGCAAATTGCCGAAGGGCTGTCTTCGGGCAAGAGCCTCAAGGTGGGTTTTTTGGCCGATGCGACCTATGAGGACGGGACCCCGGTTGCGCTGGTGGCCGCCGCGAACGAGTTCGGAAAAATGGTGATGACCAAGGCCGGGGAGTCCTATTTTCAGCTGCCGCGGCCTTTTTTCCGCAACATGATTTCAGCCAACAGTACGCAGTGGCCCGGTGAGTTTTCGCAGCTTATCCGTTCATCAAATTATGACGCGCGGTTAGCGCTTGGATTGATGGGGGAGCGGATAAAAAGCCAGCTGCAGGATTCTATCCGGGAACTCAATTCTCCGCCGTTGGCGGAGACGACCATTAAGCGCAAAGGGTTCGATAAGCCGCTGGTCGACACTGGCCACATGCAGAACAGCGTCGACTATGCCGTTGATGGAGGTGATGAGTGAATTTGCACGGTATTGTTTCGCGCGCCGTCGGCGCAGTTAATCCCTTCGTTGAGGCGCAGATTTATCGATCGCTCGGTGCCGAAAAACGTGAGGATTATTCCCGAGCGCCGGCCTATGACGCGCCTATTCCGATGATGGTACAAAAACAGGCTGTTACGCAGGGCGATATCCGCCACCTGGACAACCTGAATATTCAGGGGGTGTTCACGTCCATCTATACGAACGGGAACTGGTGCGGTGTGAGTCGACCGAAGCAGGTCGGCGGTGACAAATTCGTCATCGCGGGCGAAACGTGGCTTGTGGTGGCGGTGCCGGAGAACTGGCCGGATTGGACGAGGGTTGTTGCATGTCTGCAAACGTAACGCTCTCGATCACTGAAAGCGATCTCTATAAAGCCCTTGGCGATTTTCTCCAGGGGCTTTTTGTTGATGCGCAGATCGAGCGCACTCAGCAAAACGGGGTGCCGATGCCACAGGGCGAATTTATCGCGATGACTTCGCTGAATTCCGCCGGTTTGTCTACGGCGGTGGTGAAGTACACGCCGCCACCGGCGGCCGGAATGGGTACGCAACACATCACGCGCACCACGCGCTGGGAATGTCAGCTTGATTTCTTTGGCGACAGCGCGGAGCGAAATTCCCTGATGTTCGCCACGCTGATCCGCTCGGAGTTTGGAACGTCCGCTTTTCGCTGCTCCGGGGGCGTCTTAACGCCGCTCTACTGTAGCGATCCCCGTCAGACCACGATGATTAACGGCGAGTGGCAATACGAGCCGCGCTGGACGCTGGAATTCATCGCGCAAATCAAACCGGTGGTCAGTGCGCCTCTGGCGTTCTTCGACAACGTGACCATCAAAACGACCACAACGGAGTCCATCGATGGCAATTCCAATCAGTAAAGACGTAAAAATCAAACCGGGCGTGCTATCCGCCGTGGGTAATGCGGTCGACCTCAACGGCCTGCTTTTAACCGACAGCCCTTACGTACCGATCGGCGACGTCCCTTCGTTTTCGTCACCCTCGAGCGTGGCCGATTATTTCGGTGGTGACTCTGACGAATACGTTATGGCATCCATGTATTTTCAGGGCTACAACAACGCGACAAAATCTCCGGGGGCGTTGCTGTTCGCCCGATTCAACCGCGCGCCAGCGGCCGCATGGTTGCGCAGCGGATCGTTCAAAGGGGTGACGGTCGAGGAGCTGAAAAAAATCTCCGGTACGCTCACGATCAGCATCAGCGGCAAGAATGCCAGTGCGGAAGTCAATTTCAGCGCGGTAACCAGTTTTGCGGAGGCGGCCGCCGCGTTGCAAACCTCATTGACGGCCGCCGTGGCGACGGTGGTATATGACACCACGCACAATGCCTTCATCATCACTGCTGCCGGCGCCAAGCCGGAAGCGACGACTATCGCGTATGCGACCGGCACCGCAGCGGCACCCATGAAGATGACCAGCGATCTCGGCGCCAAGATCTCCCAGGGGGCGCCGGCGGCAGTGGTTCCCGCGCTGTTCACGGCAATCATCGCCAAGTCGCAGCAGTGGGCCTCATTCTCGACCGTTTTCGAGTGCAAGGATGATGAACACCTGGCGTTGTCCGCATGGGCCAGCGCACAGGAGGAGCGCTTTTTCTATGTGGCGTGGACCACCAACGAAAAAGCCCGAATTACGGGCAATCAGGATCACATCGCGTACAAGATCATCACCGCGAACAATTACGGGAGTGTCGTGCCGGTGTTCTGCACTGACGTGAAAAAACCTGCATCCGTATTGGGATATGCCGCTGCGCTGGACTTTACCCGCACAGAAGGGCGCGTGCCGTTCAAATTCCGCGAATACAACGGGCTGGCGGCCGATGTGACCAGCGGGGATGAGTACGACGTGCTGATCGCCAATGGCTATAACTTCTACGGCAAGTACGCCGCCAATAACATCGTCGAGGATTATTGGGCAGATGGCTCGATCACCGGCGATTTCAAATGGCTGGACAGCTTCGCCGGGCAAATTTGGCTGAACGCCAACCTGCAGGGCGCGGTGCTGGCGCTGTTCAAATCCAACAAGACGATCCCCTACAACAACGCCGGGCGCGCGCTGGTTGCAACCTCGATGACCGATGTGATCGAGCAGTTTAAAGCATGGGGCGGCATTCGTGCCGGTGTGACACTGTCCGCGGCGCAAAAACTGGAGATCAGCAACGCAGTAGGGGAAGACGTGTCGGCGACAATTTTCGCGACGGGGTACTACCTCTATGTCGGTGAAATGCTGCCGGCCCTTCGTCCTGCTCGCACCAGCCCGAACTGCGCGTTGTGGTACAGCGACGGCGGCAGCATCCAGAAATTGAATATTGCATCGACGGAGGTTCAATAATGTCCAACACCATCACTTCTGCCGACGCCATCATTACGCTGTCGGTAATGAACCTGTACCCGTCAGGCGTGCAGTTGCAGGGTTTCGCTGCGGATAATATCTACGGTACCGACGCGCTGAGCCTGGCGGAAACGGTGCGCGGCGCCGACGGCAAGTTATCCGCTGGCTTCATTTACGGCAACATCAACCAGACGATCTACATTATGCCGGATTCGGAAAGCCGGGACGTGTTCGATACCTGGGCAACCACATCGCGCGCCAGCGTGGCGGTGTTCCGCTGCAATGCAACGGTTATCCTGCCGGCGCTGAAGCGCAAATATAAATGCGTGAACGGCGTGCTGAAGCAGTGGAAGGTGCTACCGGATGCCGGCCGCATTCTGCAGGCCAGCCAGGCGGTCATCGAATGGGAATCCATCACTCCAGAGGCGTTTAACTGATGGCACGTAAAGAGACGTTTATCACTATCGACGCCGCCGGGCGCGATCAGGGCAAGGTTTTCTACATCAAGGAAATGTCGGCGTCACAGGCTGAATGGTGGGCTTTGCGGGCGCTGATGGCGATGGGGCGCGGCGGCGTCGAGATCCCCGATAATTTACGCAGCATGGGGATCGCGGCGATGGCTGTTGAGGGCTTAAAGGCGATTTCGAAGATCCCCCCGGATGAGGCCAAGCCGCTGCTTGATGAGTTGATGACCTGTGTTCAGGCCGTGCCGAATCCAGCGGATAAAACCGTGGTTCGCCCTTTGATTGAAGCCGATATCGATGAAGTGGCCACACGCCTTAACCTGCGCGCGGAGGTGTTCAAACTGCACGTGGATTTTTTCGCTACCGCCGGCCGCTAGATATCCCGCCTCGTTTTGCCAATCCTGACAGGCCTTTTGGGCTTGTCGATTACACCAACGTCCCGCACACCATCGCCACCGTGATTTCCGCCGGCAAAGCCTCCAAGGCTGAGCTGGATGCGGTGCTTGGTGTGCAGGACCTGTGGGATTTGTTGGAAATCATCCAGGTGGACGCCCATAACGCACGCGTAATGCAGGAGGGGAAATAGTGGCAATGGTACTTGACGAGCTCGTCCTCGCCCTGGGTATTGACGACAAAAACTTCAGCGCTGGCGAGCAGGCGGTAGTGGCAGGGCTTGACCGCCTGACAGCGGTCATGGAGAACGTTGCGCAGGCGTTCGACACCGGCGAGAAGAAAAGCAGCGAGGCGCTGGATAAAACCGGGAAAAAAGCCGACAAAACCGCCAAAGACATGGAAGCCAGCGGCAAAAAGGCGGCGTCGTTCTTTTCCAGTATTCGCGCCCAGGTGCTGGCGCTGGCCGGCGTCACGTTGTCGCTGGGCGGCCTCAAAAGCTTTGTTACCGGGTTTACCAGTAACCTGAACCAGTTGGCGACGGCGGCCGATGCTTTTGGCATGTCGGCCAAATCGCTGGATGGCTGGACCAAGGCGGGCGAGGCGTTCGGTGTCAGTGCCAACGAGATTGTTGGCGCGTTCTCCCGCATCAACGATGCAAAGGCACGCTTAAAATCTGGCCTTGGGCTGGATCCTCAACTTCAAAGCCTGCTACTGGCCGCTAACCAGGCGGGCGCCAATATCGATCTGGGCCGGGATGGGACTGAGGATATTGTCCGCAAATTGGCAGCCGCGTTTCCAAACCTGAATAAGGATCAGCAGCAGGCCTATGGCAGTGAGCTGGGGTATGGCTACGCCGCGCAGCAATGGTTCGGCTCTGGCCATGCGTTGCGCGATGTTGACCGATTTACAGCGCGCTCAGGCGTTGACGATCAGTCAATCGCAGCGGCGCGGAAGTTTCGCCAGCAGTGGGCAGAGATCAGCCAGGCCTTTGAGAAAACGGGATACATCCTCTTTAACGCGCTGCTGCCTTACATCAAACAGTTCAACGCGTGGCTGAACGATCTGGCGAGCTGGATGGCACAGCACCCGGATGAAATCAAAGCCGCAGTGCAGGGCGTGTTCGATGTTCTGTCGAGCATTGTCGGTATCGCCGGTGAAGCCGCCAATGCGGTAGGAGGCTGGCAGAACGCCATTCTGCTGCTGGTTAGCGCATCGGTGGGTGGCAAGCTGCTTTCCCTGTTTAAAGGGCTCAGCGGGGCGCTGATGGGGCCTGCCGGCCTTATTGCAGCTCTGGTGGCGCTTGAGGAGTTTGTCATTAAACCCCTCGAGGAAAAATACCCTGCGCTGAAAAATAACCCCGTTGCGGATGCCCTGAACAATCTGCCATTCAGTGACAAGGTAGAGGGGTGGGGAAAATCCGCTCACGATTGGGTTAAGGATACATTCGGGATCAATCTTCCGCGTGGTGATGGTTACGGGCAAGACCAGGCTCCGACGCAGTTTGCTCAATCTGTACGCCGGCCACAGCCAACAAAGGCCGGTGAGGAAATGCTGGCGTGGCTGCAGCCGAAACTCAGCAAGCTGGAGGAAACGTTCGGGCTCCCTGCCGGGCTGCTGCGCAGCATGGTGATCACGGAGTCTGGCGGCGATACTCAGGCCGTATCGAAAGCGGGCGCCAAAGGGCCATTTCAGTTCATGCCCGGCACGGCGAAGGACTTCGGACTGGTCGGCGATGACGTTTTTGATCCGGAGAAATCAGCCCATGCTGCAGCGCGCTACATGTCGCAGCTGCTGAAAATGTTCGATGGTGATCTGGGTAAGGCGCTGGCGGCGTATAACTGGGGCCAGGGTAATGTTGAGCGCAAAGGGCTCGGCGCGGCCCCGCAGGAAACGCGGGAATACGTGCCGAAGGTGTTATCCAACTTGCCGCAGCCGGGCGCAGGCATGGCGGCGCAGGCGCGCCAGCCGGTCGGCGGCTCGCAATCCACGATCACCGAAACAACCCATATCGGCACTCTGCAGGTGAATTCGCCGGCGGACAGCACGAAAGGGATCATTGACGACGCAAGGCAAAAAATTAATCGCTCCAGCCTTGTGGGCGCGTATGCATCGGGAGTATCGACATGAGGTTTTCCCTGAATCAGGCCACTGTACTGAATGCTGTGCGGGGCGGTGGCCTGCTGTCTGTCGTTAACAGCGTGTTGGCACCGGGATACGGAGTTTATTATGCCTCCGGCGCCAGTGTCGGCACGAAGCCCTTTTCGCCAACGTCATTTGTCGTTATCGAAGTGGGGGGCGAAGCGTCGATCACCACGGCGCCGATCGAGCGAGGTGGTTACACCTCATTCAACAAGGTGCAGCGGCCGGCAGAATTACACATTACGTTTACCGTGGAAGGCTGGACAGGGTTTTCAGGCGGGCTTCCGAACCTGACCAATCTCACGCTGACATCCCGCTCGGACGTGCTGGCCACCCTGGAGACGATGCGAACAACGGCGGAGGTTTATGACATCGAAACCCCCGACAAAACCTATTCGTCCTATGACCTGACCAAATACGATTATCGGATCCGAAGCGACGGCGGCCCGACGTTGCTTACGGTAACGGCGGTTTTTCAGGACGTGCAGGACGTGGCCGAGGTGACCGTCAGCAGCGAGACATCGCAGGCTGACACTACCAATAATCAAATCACCCAGGGAGCGAGCGCCAAAACGGAGCTCGTTACCTCTTCAACGAGTGGTTCCACCCTTTCTGATGTGAAGAAAGCGATCTCCGGCGTGCAGCGCTCGGCGTCGGAATTGGTTGGGAACATTGCCGACAAGGTTTCGTCAGCGGTCGAGGATGTGACCAAACCTCTCGGAGAGGTCACCGTAAGCGCGACGCAAAAGTTGGATGCGGCGGTTAAGCAATTGGCGGGGAGTTTAACCTGATGCTGGAAATTGTACTCAAGCCCCTCAAGTCTCAACGGTTTACCGTCTCCCTGAATAATCAGGCCTGTGAAATTCGTCTGGCACAGCGTACCACGGGGCTATATATCGATCTTACCGTTAACGGCACTTCCTGCCTGCAGGGGGTGTTGTGCCTGAACGGCAACAAGATCGTGCGTTACGGCTATCTGCCATTCGCCGGCGAATTATTTTTCGCTGACCTGGCGGGAAACGCAGATCCTGAATGGTCCGGCCTGGGTGAGCGTTTCAAACTTTACTACCTTGCGCCGGAGGAAATGCCGTGAGCTATCAACAACGGGATATCAGGGTGGAGTTTACCCTGGCAGAGGGGCGAACGTTTGACGATCGGGGTAACGTGCTTACCGTCAAGAATGCGCGCTGCTATATAAGCCTGGCGGCGTATGGCGGGATTGCCGGCACGCAAATTACCCTTTATCTGTGGGGGCTCGTGGCCCAGCAGATGGCGGCGCTGAGCTACAAAGGGATTTGGATTGATGGGGCCAAGCCTAATCGGATCCGCGTATGGGCTGCTGACCGTCTGATTTTTGAGGGGGTTATCAGCGATGCATATGCGGATTACAACCAGGTGCCGGATGTGCCGCTGATTATTACGGCGAACATGATGTTTTATCTGCGGGCGAAAAAGGTGTCGCCCTTCAGCGCGAAAGGTCCCGTCTCGATCGATGACATTTTGATGCCAATGGCATCATCAGTGGGGCTGAAATATGAGAATCAGGGCGTTAAACGCACATTGCCCGATCCGTATTTCCGTGGGGATATCACGCAGCAGATGATCGAGGCGGCACGGGCTGTTGATGCCGAGATCGATATCAACGTGGAGAAGGTGACGATCTGGCCAAAGGGAGTATCCCGAAAAGAGCCGGCATTGCTCGTTTCTCCCGACCACGGATTAATCGGATATCCCATTTTTACCAATGTTGGGCTGAGCATTTCGTGTCTGTTTTGCCCTGACATTTTTATTGGTCGCAAATTGTCGTTGGTGACTTCACTCCCGAACGCCAGCGGGCGGTATGCGGTGATCGGTGCTATGCACACGTTAACCTCATGGATTGAGGGCGGCCAATGTTCAACAAGCTGCGAATTGTTGCGGCAACCCGGGGGCTAATATGGAAAATTTTCATGTGAACGGCTCCGATCTGAATGGTGATATCAACGCGCAGGACTTCGTGATGCGCCAGTTTCTGGGGCGCCATGCGTTTATCACGTTGGGCTGGGTGATCAATGCCTACAAGAAGCACGTGGACATTCGCCCTATGGTGATGGACGTCGCCGGTGATGGCTCACCCATCGCGCATGAGGTGATTTACAACGTGCCAGTCTGGCGCCTGCAGGGCGGCAAAAGTGCGGTGATCATGCCACCGAAAGCCGGGGATATTGGACTCATAGCGATTTGCGATAGGGATATCAGCGCTGTTAAGGCGACGCACCAGCCCGCGATGCCCGGATCAAAGCGTACGCACAGCCTGTCAGATGCGCTTTATCTGGGCGGTGTACTGAATGGCGACCCGGTGCAATTTGTTGAGTTTGCCGATCAGCAGATCAATGTAACTTCACCCTGGAAAATCACGCTAAATGCACCCGACATTGAAGCCAATGGCGCGAAACGTTTTACCGTCAACGCGCCAGAGATCGCACTGAACGGCGCGACCGAGGTGAGCCAGAAGTTTACAGCCAAAGGTAAAGCAGACTTGTCCGCCGGCGCCACGATTAGTGGCATCGAGTTTGGTGACCACGTGCATGGTGGCGTGCAATCAGGCAGCGCGCAGACGAATAAACCGCAACAGGGGGCATGATGCAAACTCGCTCACTTCTTCTCGATACGAATACCTGGGATCTGATGCTGGACGACAAAGGCAACCTGGCGGTCACGGACAACCCTTATGCGGTGGCACAGGATGTGGCGTGCGCCTGCAGCACGTTCCTTGGCGAGTGTTGGTATGACAACACGCTCGGGATTCCTTATTACCCGCGGATCCTCGGCCATTGGCCCGGCACGCAGCTGATTAACACCAAAATGCAGCAGGAGGCGATGAAACTGCCGACGGTCTCCAGCGCGCTGTGTTCGGCAGTCTCAGATGGCGATCGCCGCATTGGTGGCGTAATGACGATCACCGATACCAATTTCAACGATTACACGGTGCTGTTATGACGGATGAAAACACCAATTACACAACTGCGGTACCGGCGGTTACGTTTTCAAAAACGGGGCTGCTGGTACCGGATGAGGTGGACATACTAAACGGCCGGCTAACCGATTTCTCCACCGCGCTGGGGAGCTCGATGGGGACCAGCCTGACAAGCCCACAGGGACAGCTGGCGATGAGCGATTCGGCCATCATCGCCGATAAGAACGATCAGTTGCTGGCGATCGCGAACCAGGTGAACGCGGACTACAGCAGCGGCAGGTTTCAGGATGCGATTGGCCGGGTTTATTTCCTCGACCGCATCGGTGCCACCGGCACGACAGTAACCGGGACGTGCTCAGGGCTGGTGGATACGCTGATCCCTGCTGGAAGCCTGGCACAGGATGAAGCAGGGTATCTCTACGCCAGCCTGTCCGACGCCACGATCGGCGCCGCCGGTAGCGTTGATGTGGTTTTCCAGAACCTCACGACAGGCCCGATCGGTTGCCCCATTGGTGCGCTCAGCAAGGTCTACAAAGCGATCCCTGGCTGGTCAGGTGTGACCAACCGCGCCGCCGGGGTGCCGGGCAACAATGAGGAGAGCAGAGCCGACTTTGAGCACCGCCGACGCAATTCCGTTGCCAACAATGCCCGGAATACATTGAACGCGATCCGCGGCGAGATCCTCGCAAAAGTTCCCAACGTAGTGGATGTATACGTTACGCATAACCCGACCCCGGTAGACAGACAAGTCGGCTCATCCAAATATACATTGAAGAAAAACTCGTTCTACGTTGGCGTATATGGCGGAAAGGGTGAGGATATCGCGGATGCTATCTGGCGCAAGGCGCCGCCCGGTGTCGACATGAACGGTGATTCCTCATACACGATTGCAGATACCGACGGCTATGAGCCGCCATACCCGGAGTATGTGATCACCTGGCAAGGGTTGAAGCCGGTGAGCGTGTCAGTGAGGGTTATCCTGAGAAAAAGCGAATATTTGCCAGCGGACATTACCGATCAGGTAAAGAGTAAAGTGATTGCGGCATTCAATGGCGCTGATGGGGGCAATCGCGCGCGTGCAGCGGCTGCGCTGGCCGCCGGGCGATTCTATGCGGGCATTTACAGCATTGACCCTTCAAACATCGATATTCTCAGCCTGGCGCTGAGCAGGGATGGTAACGCCTTTTCCTCATCCCTCCAGTTTGGAATCGACGAAATTCCGACGCTGGATCCGAACAATATCAGCGTAGAGCTGCAGGAGGTCTAAATTGCAGAATGTGGCCGCCACTGTGCTCGCACAGTACGCCGCCAGCCCCCGCCTTAACGCCCTGATCGGCAGCTTCAACGAAGCTGTTTCCCCCGACAAGTTCGTCGATGATTTTTACGATCTGATCTGGAACATCGAAACCGCAGAGACCTATGGCCTCGATGTGTGGGGAAAAATTGTGGACGTAAGCCGGCGGCTAACGGTCGACGACGACTTTAATTATTTGGGGTTCAGTGAAGCGCGGCTAGATACGCCAACGCGGACAGATCCCCGCCCATTTGACCAGGCGCCGTTCTATAGCGGTGAGAGCACAACGCAGACCATTGAACTTGCGGACCCGATCTATCGCCGTCTGATCATGATGAAAGCCATGAGCAATATCACCGATTGCTCAATACCGAATATCAATCGGATGTTGCGTTACATGTTCGGCGATCGGGGGCGCGCCTATATCCAGAACGATGGCGGAATGAAGATGAGCTATGTGTTCGAGTTTGAACTGTCGACCGCAGAGCTGGCTATCGTGCAGTCCTCCGGCTCACTGCCGGCGCTGCCAGGTATTAACGTTTCAATAATTCAGAAGGCATAAAATGAAACTGACAGATAAACCGCGTCAGATTGCAGTGCCGTTCGCCAGCGGTACTGCTGACAAAAACACGATCCCCAATAACGCCACCCAGGAAACCAAGGAAAAGGGCAAAGCTGCCTATGACTCTGGCTTTCCGCCACTCACAATGACAGCGATCGCGGCCGGCGGTATCCCGCCGCACGGGAAGGATTTTAACGGACTGCTGAACGACATCACTGCGGCAATTCGTTTTTCTCAAGCTGGCGGCCAGTATACCTTTGATTCCGCTTTTGCTCAGGCTATCGGCGGATATGCAAAAGGCGCTACGGTATTAAGCGCTGACGGCTCGAAAATCTGGTGGAATACCGTTGAAGCGAACACAACGGATCCGGACGGCGCCAGTGCAGCGGGCTGGAAAAACCTATTGGCCGATCCCGATGGGTTTTTCCTGCAAAAAAAGCAGAATCTGGCGGATTTGCAAAACAAGGCCGAAGGGCGCAAAAATCTCGAGTTGGGAACTGCAGCCACCCGCAATGTCGGCACGGAAACGGGCAATGTTATGGAAGTGGGCGCTTTTGGCCTAGGGGCGGGGGCTCAACACAAGAGCGATGCCTACGGAACGATTGCCGAGTTTTTCCGCGTCAATTCGACCAGCGCCAACCGTCCGGGTAGTAATAGTGCTTACGGCTGCGTGAGGTTGCCTATCGACGGAGCGCCAACAACGGCGTACTTGGCGGTTGGTGGCGACTTAAGTACCTGGGTTGGGCAGTCCACGACTCAGGGGAAAGGCGTGACGTGGGCGCGTGTTTATACCACAGCCTATAAGCCTACTGCTGCTGATGTAAACGCTGTTGCTAAGACTGGCGACACCATGACGGGACAATTATTTGCCCCCGCTATTGCCACAACGCTAGGAGCAATTCCGTGGGGAGCTGGGCCATTTTCCGAACAGTTGAACAATCAGGCGCCATTCTTTCAGCCTAATTGGCAGTGGCCTGTTACCGCCGGCGGTATTTATGCACCGATAGCAAAAGGAGTTGTGACCCGGAAAGGTCAAGGCTACCCGACTGCTGTGAGCTTCGGCTATTTGCTTAATGGTACTCCCAGCTTCGCTATACCCTGTATTCATGCAAAAGGGGATAACATTGATGTTAATTGGAGATTCGACCCAAATTCCGGTCAGTTCTATTCACCAGGAGCTGTTTTAGCCAGTGGGGCTATATTTCACACCGATGGAAATATCACTGGTAATATCTGGGGAGGGTATCTCAGTAACTGGCTAAATCAAAATATATCGAACGCGCAAAATAACGCACAAAACTGGGCTTATCAAAATCTTGTCCAAAACGTCAGGCTTACTGGACGAATTAACCAGCCTGATACTGGGGGGCAAGTTAGAGCTCCTGACGGTTGCGTGTTTACTGGTATGTCTGGGGCTAACTATAACCCATCTATTTGGGCTTCTTATTCATATATCCAAGTTTTAATTAATGGTTCTTGGCGAAATATAGGGACTTCTTAATCATGGTTAAATTTGAAAACTTTGCTATTTACAAGCCTGACTTTAAATCCACCGAAGGGAATGAGCCAGCATATAGACCTGATATTCTTTACGCCAAAGATAAAAATGGGCGAGACTGGTACGCCTGTCAGGCGGATTTTAGTCCAGACACGCTGAAGGTCATGTATGACGAGAATGGTATTATCGTCTGTATATCAAAAGACGTCACAGCAATTTTCCCTCCTGGTTTCTCAGTAGCAGAGGTGGCCATTTGTGAGATGCCTGATGATGCTTGTAATGACACTAATTGGGTATATAGCGATGGTAAAGTAGTCAAGAGAGTCTATACCGCTGAAGAGAAACGACAGAAAATCGAAGATGAGAAGTCACTTCGGATCGACCGTGTTAACCAGGTTACACAATCATTGCATACAAAACTAATGCTGGGAATGTGCACCATCGAGGAGAAAGATAGTTTGAAAAAATGGATGCACTATGTCAATCAGATAAATGGCATTGACTCCAATATGGAGCCTCGAGAAATTAGATGGCCAGAATCTCCTGAAAAAATCACTAGGTGAAGTCTTATCTAGGAGTGTTATTTTATTATGATTTTTTGATTTTTATAGTGGCTGATTTTTCATTTCTTGCCTTCCTACGATAGTCAGAAGGTGAAAGTCCGTATATTTTAATGAAGGTTTTTGTAAACTGAGAAAGGGAGCGGTATCCATATGTGGCAGCGATTTCTGAAATTTTAGAGTTTGTTGTTGACAATTTTCTCTCTGCATCTGAAAATTGCACTGCTCTAATGTATGAGTAGATTGTTTCACCTGTTAACTTTCTGAAAACAGACTCCATATATCGTCTGGAATATCCTGACTTTTCAATCACGCTATTAATGGATAGTGGTTTTTCTCTATTGTCAAAAACCCATTTCTTTAGGCAGGAGACAGTTTTGTTATGTCTTTTCATGATGTCTACGTGTAATTATGGCATAAATTAAGCCATTAATCTTTGCTCGAATTTGAAAAGTTTTACTATTGGTCTAGTGAGATTAGATTAAATCAAAGATATCTTATCGACACCGAGTGGCAATACTACCTGGGGTTCTACCGGTTACTCGGTGAAACATTGCTATAAAAGACGATGCACTACTATAACCAACCGAATAGGCAACGATTTCTACTTTTTCACCTTTTTCTAGAAGATCTATTGCTTTTACAACACGCAAACGCTGCCGCCAATCGCCAAGTGACATTCCTAATAATTGATGGCTGCGTCGATTTAATGTCCGAACAGTATATCCTAATTTTTCAGCTAGCTCATTTAGAGGGATTTCCACCGACGGGCACTTTTCGATTTCAGCAATAACTTTACTGAGCAACGGATCGCTGGTATAGGGAAGGAAAGTACTTTGGCGAGGGGCTGCACATAACTGATCGCTAAGCACTTGTAATATACGCATGCTTTTATCATCAATAGGTGCTGTCAACGGGTTGTCCTTAAGGTGCTCTAGAATCGAAATAGTAAATTCATTTATTTTCAACGTACAAGGAAAAGTTGGCAGCTCTTCGCACAGCTCTGGCATTAAATAAAAAGAGCAATGTGTTGCTTCATTTCTGTTAAGGCCAACATGAGTTAGCTTCGGTGGTAACCAGATTCCGAAATGTGGCGGGGCTGTGAGATGCTCATTCTTGATTTTGACTTCCATTATACCACTGTATGAATATACGAACTCACCCCAAGGATGAGAGTGTACCGGATAAGTGGCATCTGCTGGCATTGTCCCTACTCTGAACCATGCAGGAGCAGGTAGTGAGGTCGTGAAAGGAGGAGCTATCAACTTCTTTTTCTGAAGTTCTTGGGGAATAATAGTTGTCATTTCATCGTCACCTACTGCAAGCTTGGAAAGACAACATCCCGGCACTTGAGAACGGGATGTTGATATATCAAGGTGTCAACATAACCTTAAATAAAGATATAATATATTAATCGCACTAGGTCAATGTATACAGATTCATAATTAAACCTTTAGCAAGGTAAAGTTGGAGGCAAGCATTGTGGGGCACTCAAAGCATTAGCTATTTGCTACAGGTTTAATTGCGCGTACTTGTAGTATTACCCCTGCTCGTGCGCTTGTGTCAAAATAAGTAAATCCACTATGATCTGGCAATCTTCCGCGGATTAAGTTTGTTAAGCCAAGGCTATGAGCTTGTTTCTCTGCATCATCAACAGCATCTACAGTAAAGCCTAAATGGAAAACACCCTCACCATTCTTTTCCAAAAAATGACGCTGTTCAGTATCCCCCAAAGATGGTTGGCAAAGTTGGATTTGAATATCACCTATATTAGTATAGCAATATTTGTTTTGCATAAAATCATCAACATTGCTAACTTCCAGGTTATCTCTGAATCGTTCTAATGACGGGAAATCATTCCAAGGGCCAATTCCTATAGACTCATAGAACTTTACTGATTCATCCATATCATTAACAACGATACAAATATGGTGTAGCTTATTAAATATGCTATGCTTTTTCATTGTGTGATCCAAGAACTAATCTTTTTTGAGGTGTTTAGTATACTGACGCGCTGCAATCTCATGTGTTTGCCCCGCGGAAGGATTCCATTGAAATCCGGTCTTCGCTATTACATCGGGACGTAGGCGTTGTTCCGATGTATAATCCTCTCGACCATGAAAGAAAAGTGGTTCCTCGTTTTCAATACTGCCAATTCTTATTGCCCAAGACTCAAGTGCAGCTTCTCTCTCTGATTCTGTAAGATTTCCCGGCATCCAAACCATCTGAGGTGGGAGGACATCAAAACCAGTATAATGGAAGATTCCATTGTGAATAGGCCAAAGTATATGATTTATATCGCCGTCAATACCATCTGGAGCATATAGGGAGCCAGCCGTTCCTGTAGTGGCGCATATCATTGCTCTCTTTCCTTTAAAAATGCCAGAACTGTATTTTCTCCCTGTCTTATATGCAAATCCTCGAGTAAAAGTACGATCAACCCAGCCTTTTAAGATTGCAGGCATACTGAACCACCATATAGGGAATTGGAAGACTAACATGTCACACCAAACGAGTTTTTCCTGTTCTTTTCGAACATCTAGTGTTGCCCCAGTTGTATTCTCCATGTGTTCTTGTTCTTCATGTACAGTAAATATGGAGTCATTCAATCTGCTGCCTGGAATATCTTTCTCATCTATCTGGCTTTTCCAACCCATTTTATATAGATCACTTACCTCAACTTCATGACCAAGGGAAAGCAAAGTTTCAACCGCAGTATCTTTAAGCGCTGCGTTGAATGACTTTGATTCTGGATGTGCGAAAACAATGAGTACTTTCATAGTAATATACCTCTATCAGAAATGTTTTTATTTTTTTCGTGAGTTAATTTTGCTCTGCAACCAAGGGTAACCACTGACAACAATTATTCCGAAAAGAATAAGTAGCGTCCCAAAAATGAAGCCGGACTTTATCTTGTCATTCAATATAAGAGCGCCTGCAAAAACACCAAATACTGGAGTCATGAATGACAGTACACCTAGCTGTGATGCCAAGTATTTTTTCAAAAGTGTAAACCAAACCATATAACTAAGGAATGCAACAATTACTGCTTGAAAAATTAAACTTAGTCCTCCTTTTAGGCCAACCGTAAAAAGAGTCTGCCCGCTGGAGAATGCATAGATAAACAATAAAATAGCCGCTACGGCAAGTTGATAGAATAGTGTTTGACTCGCTGGAGACTCATTTAATTTTGAACAGCGTATTACAATGGTCGTCATACCCCACGAAAGGCCAGCAAGAAGGCCTAACCCATCACCGATTAGAATATCATGTGTTTTGCTGGTGTTATCAGCAGAACCCGATAGGAATGCAACCAGAATTCCAACGAAAGCTAGGGTTATACCTAACCATTGGACTAAGGAAAGGCGTTCTGCTGGGAGGAAGATTTGTAAACCTAACGCTGCAAAAGCAGGTGCAGTATAAAGAAAAACTGACATATGTGATGCAGACGTAAATTTTAGCCCTTCGGCAACAAATAAAAACTCAAGAGCAAAAAGTAAGCCTACAACCAGACCGGGCTTTATTGTGTTGCGAATATCAGTAAAGGATTCTTTTTTAACTAACATTACAATCCATACCAAAAACCCAGCAACGCCTGAACGAATAGCTACTTGAAGTACAGGAGATATTTCTTCAGCGACACCTTTTATCGCCACCTGTTGTGAACCCCAGATGAGACAAACTAGTATCATGATAGATACGGCAAACACATCAACAGCTTTTCTCATAATCTTCAGATATGCCAAAATGACCAAGTATGATGCTGATTATGACTAATCCTCGGTTGAAGTATATAGCGCGAAATGGACATTTTGTATTGTGAATTGGTTATGATTCTAATGTATTTTGACTCCATTTTGTAGATGACAAATTAAGCAATAGTGACTTCCTTATATTTAATGTATTCTCTGATTATAAAATAGATGGTTGTGATAATTACTATGTATATGTGCTTGAGGTGTGTGGGGGGGCGAAGAAACAAACTGCTCCGAAATTTATCCGAATTGCTCCGAGAGTCCTGGTAACTATCTGAAATTAAAGACAGGGAATGTAAGGTATAGTAGGGGGTTGCAAAGGCTAAATTTTTGGTAATGCATTGTTTAAAAAGGATATTTACATAGTTTTTCGTATAAAGGAATCGTATTCGGTCTTTTTTTGTGTGCTTGATTTATAAGTAAATCCCACTTAATACGCCAGCAACAATTCCCATTCCTCTTTTCGAATCACAGCTCACTAACCCGACCTCCATCCCCATCCTCCACCCGCACATATCGCTAATTCAGCCGCACCAAAAGTCATTACGTCATCTAAGGCGCTGATAAGCTCCGTTCATTGTTCCCATCGCCGGTTAAGCGAGGATGATATTGTGATTAATATCAATATGTTAATTCTTATAAAAGGAAGACTGCGTTGAACGACCGGTTGAGCCAGTTGAAGAGAACGCTACCCGGCTATCTCGAGGCGTGGCGTGAGGCGGCTTTACCACCTGACTGGGGGCAGGTGGCTAATCCTGAAGTGGTTGCCGAGCTGTTGGCTGAGTGGGAGGCGCTCAGCGAATGGGCGTCTCGGTTCGAAACAACCACTGAAACTCCCTCCGAGCCGGCCGCGTTTTGGCAGGAGCGTGCCGAGCTGATGGCGCAGCGCAATCGCGAACTCAGTGCCCAACTGGCGACGCCAGTCCGTTTGCCCGGCGTGCGGGTGGCCTTTTTTGGCTATGTGAAAACGGCGGTGATGGACGCCATGCAGGTGAAAGCGGCGATTCGTGATGCCGGTTTTATCATTGTGGGCGACGACCAAAGTGGGAATACGGCTTAACGCGGCTTCTTCTCAAATTTCTCGGCAAAAAAGAACCGCAGCAATTTATTTGTCCACAGCAGGATGGCGCCGACCACCACCAGCGAGACGACGAAATGCGACAGGTTTTTAGGCGCGGCGTAGCCGTGGGTAAAAGAGACCCCGGCGCCGCTGAGCAGCAGGGTGGCGATCCAAAAGCCGAGTAGCAGGCACAAGGTACGGAACAGTTTAAACATTGTTATCACCGAAATGCTGAAAGCGCCGACTGAACGGAAAGACACAGCCGGGGCTTTGATTAATTAAAACCGCTTAGCGAGAGCAGGTGTTGCCATCTTTGTTGCTATTGTTATTGACGCGTCCATTGCTGCTGCGATTGTCGGCAAAGTTGCCGCCACCGGCGATCAGGTGAAAATATTTAGCCTCGATCTCTTGCATAAAATACCCCCTTTATCGATATGGTTAAATAGCGTAAAGCTTGCGCAAGCCAGCTGTTTCTAACAGAAAAAACAATGGGAGTAATTACCGGTTCGGATAAGAACAGGGGATTTATTTTCAGGTATTTACCAGGCTGATAAACGTGCCGGAGATTGATATTCCCGGCGAGGGGATAGCGTGAGTCATTCCGCATAATAAGACGGCCTTTACAGTGAATGGCGCCACCGGCGGCGTGAAGCAAGGTTCAATTCATCCAGTCAATTTGTTAGGATCGCCCGACCTAGATGACTAATGGTGCAGTACATTGAAAATTAAAGCGTTGTTATTTGTTGCGTTGGCCGCGCTGGCCGGCTGCAGCCAGGAGGGAACCTCGATGAATCAGCCCGTAAACGAAAAAGGCGGCCAAACGGAAGTGTTGCTGGTGAACAGCGCGCTGGTGGACTGCGTGGGCGTCGCCCCGATGAAGTGCATGCAGGTGCGCCGCTCCGCGCAGCAGCCGTGGGAGTTGTTCTATACCGGCATCGAGGGTTTCACCTTCGAACCGGGTTATCAGTATCGGCTGAAAGTGCGCGTCACTCCGGTGGAGAACGTGCCGGCCGATGCCTCATCGCTGCGTTATACGCTGATTGAGCAGTTGGAAAAGAACAAGGCGTAATGATTATCAGGCCGGGCGAAGTGCGTCCGGCCTGCTGTTTTATAGCGTCAATCCCATCTCCGCCGCGACCTGCTCCAGCTGGTAGCGTGATGTGCGCGTGAGTGAAGGCTCCTTATCGACATAGTAGGCGTAAGCGATAACGCCAATCGACAGCGCCCAGGCGCGGCCGCGCCGCCAGGTCTCATCGTCCACTTTCACCGCCTGGCGGAAATGTTCTCGGGCTTCCGCTCCCATCAGGTTCCAGGCAACTATCATATCGACCGCAGGATCGCCGATGGCGATGCCGCCCCAGTCGATCACCGCCGCCAGCTCACCGTTGTCGATCAGCAGATTGCCGGGTTGAATGTCCGTGTGCAGCCAGCATGCGCCGCCGGTGTTTTCACTCACCTGGCTCACGCTGTCCCATGCTTGCAGTAGGGCGGCAGCGTCGAGGTGAGGGGCGCACTGGGCAATAGATTCGCGAGTGAGGGTGTCTCTGGCGCTGACCGGGCCGCCGCGATAAGCGCTGATCGCGTGGCCTGCGGTTGGGATGGCGTGGAGCGCGCGCACGAACTCACCCAACTGCGTCGCCAGCGCCGGGCTGCATTCGCCGCAGGCGGGCGTGCGGCCGAGGATCCAACGGCCGATGCTCCAGGCGAAAGGATAGGCGCCATTCGGCTTGCCCTGGGCTAACGGTACGGAAATCGGTGCCGGCAGATGAGGTGCCAGCAACGCGGGGTAGCGGTTCTCGCGCGTCAGCGCTTCGGCCGCCGAGGCGGTACGCGGCAGACGAATCAACAGCTCGTCGCCGAGCCGCAGCATCACGTTGTCGGTACCGCCGGTGGTGACAAGTTCGATGGGCAACGCCGCCCAGGCCGGAAACTGTTCGGCGAGCATAGCTCGGACATGGGGGAGGGAAATCTCGGCCTCATCGGCATGTATTTTGGGAATGGCATTCACCCGGTACGGCTCCTTCACTGGCGCAGGGTGGCGGCCCCGACTGGTCTGGTCACTGCGCTTGTTTGCGCACTTTCTTAAGTATATCGAGAAAATCAGGTATATTGTCCTTCGGTTTTTAGCTACCAAGAAAAAATTACTATGATTATCAAACCTAAAATTCGTGGTTTTATCTGCACCACCGCTCACCCGGCAGGCTGTGAAGCCAACGTCCGTGAGCAAATCGCCTACGTTAAGTCGCGCGGCGAACTGAAAAACGGGCCTAAAAAGGTGCTGGTCATTGGTGCATCCACCGGTTACGGTCTGGCCTCGCGCATCAATGCCGCCTTCGGCAGCGGTGCGGCCACCATCGGCGTATTTTTCGAGAAGCCTGGCAGCGAAGGCAAAACCGGTTCCGCCGGTTGGTATAACTCCGCCGGTTTCGACAAGGCAGCTAAAGAAGAAGGCCTGTACGCGAAAAGCATCAACGGCGACGCATTCTCCAACGAGTGCCGTCAGACCGTGATCGATCTGATCAAAAAAGACCTGGGCCAGGTTGACCTGGTGGTTTACTCGCTGGCTTCGCCGGTGCGTAAAATGCCGGAAACCGGCGAAGTGGTGCGTTCCGCGCTGAAGCCAATCGGCGAGCCGTACAAATCCGTCGCGCTGGACACCAACAAAGACGTGCTGGTTGAAGCCGTGGTCGAGCCGGCCAACGAGCAAGAAATTGCCGACACCGTGAAGGTGATGGGCGGCCAGGACTGGCAGCTGTGGATGGACGCGCTGGACGAAGCGGGCGTGCTGGCGGATAACGCGCAGTCTGTCGCTTACTCCTACATCGGCACCGATCTGACCTGGCCAATCTACTGGCACGGTACGCTGGGCAAGGCGAAAGAAGATCTGGATCGCGCGGCGCACGCCATCAACCAGAAACTGCAGGCCAAAGGCGGCGCGGCTTACGTTGCGGTGCTCAAGTCGGTGGTGACCCAGGCTTCCTCCGCCATTCCTGTCATGCCGCTGTATATCTCCATCGTGTTCAAAATCATGAAGGAGCAGGGCATTCACGAAGGCTGCATCGAGCAGATCCAGCGGCTGTTCGCCACCAAGCTGTACAGCGGTGCGGCGCCGGATACCGACGAGAAACACCGTCTGCGTCTGGATGACTGGGAACTGCGCGACGAAGTGCAGGAAACCTGTCGTAAAATCTGGCAGCAGCTGAACGACAGCAACATCAACGAGCTGACCGATTATCAAGGCTACAAGGCGGAGTTCCTGCGCCTGTTCGGTTTCGGTCTGCAGGGCGTTGACTACGACGCCGATCTGAGTGGCGAAGCCAACTTCGAAGTGATCGAACTGGTCTAAGCGCGTCGAGCGGTCAAACAAGGTCGGGCTTGCCCGGCCTTTTTTTTTCCGTAACCAGACGATGTTGACCTAACTCATCAGTCCACTTGATCATTGACAGTAATAAGTTATCGTTTTACGATAATTTATTGCTGTTGATTAAGGGATAGAAAACTATGAGCACTGCGCCAAGGATCCATCTGCCGCTGTATGTGCGTTGTCTGTGCTTATTGATTATGGCGATGCTGATTATCAGCACCTGCGTCGAAATGTTCATGATCGTGCGTGGCTGGCTGCACGGTGAAGCTTATGCCGAGATCATCGCCTCTTACCGGGAGTATTACCCCGAGCTGGTTGGCTATGCCATTCCTCAACAGCGCTGGGCGCTGGGTGCCACGCTGGCGATCGATATGCTCGGTTATTTGCCTTATTACAGCGCGCTGCTGTGCGGCGCCGGGCTGTTTTATCAATTCTTCCGCGGCAACGTATGGCACCGCAACAACATGGTGTTGCTGCAGGTCATCGGGATTTTGCTGATTGTCGATGTGCTGTTCCCTTCGTTAGCCGACCTGTTGCAGGTTATGGTTCTGACCGCCGATGAAAAAATGCTGTTTATCCTTTATTATGGCGTCAATAGCGAGTCGGTGCGCTCGCTGATCGTCGGCTGCGCAATCCTGGTGTTTAGCCGGGTATTTCTGGAAGCGCTGCGGCTGAATGAAGAACAGCTTTCTTTCGTGTGAGAATAGAGTGGCAATAATCGTAAGTCTTGACGTCATGTTGGCCAAAAGGAAGATGCGTTCAAAAGAGCTGGCGGAGCAGGTGGGGATCACCGAACAAAACCTGTCCCTGTTGAAGAACGGCAAGGTCAAGGGCGTCAGGCTGGAAACGCTGGACAAGATTTGCCGTATCCTTGAGTGCCAGCCCGGCGACTTGCTGGCCTGGCAGCCGGACGGCGAAGAGTAGGAGCCCGGCGCACTCGGATGTGCGCTGAGTCCACTGGCAAATTTCTTCGCGATTAGCATTGCCTTATTGAGTCTATTTGTTTTTCTTTCGTTAATTAAAATAACGCCTAATTAACACCAGGCCGTGTTGTGTTTATTGCTATTGCATATGGCAGGGTTATTAAACTAAATAAAGCCGTTTTTATTTTTTACAATCACCAGAATCAGTTATTTTAAGGAACATCACATGAGATTTCGTCATTGCCTCCCTGCACTATGCTTTGTATTAAGCGGATGCGGTGCCATTTATTCAACGTCTTCGTCTCCCGATTGGGTTATGCCTCAGCCGGCTACGCGGGAACAGAAGCAGCGCATTATCGCCGGAGAGTCAGCCACGTCAGTGTTGAGTGGGGATCGCGTTGGCGTAAGCGGCACGTTGGACTGGTCAAAATTATGGGACCGCTAGCCGTTTAAATATTTCGGTGGGTATTTGTCATTATCTTAAGGGTATTGTTGTTCGGTTTACTATTATTTCGCTACTCTGCTTTGATGCGCTATTTCATTGCCGATTGGCGCCTTTCTGCTTGCCGAAGATATATCGGTATGCCCGAATATCATTACAGGAGTTCTCAATGGCAAAGATTATTTTCGCCATGTTGGTACTGCTAATGCCTTTATTGAGCCAGCCGGCAAATGCCGTCCGCTATGATCGGCAGTGCGACGGAATGTCGCCCGTGTTGTTTCAAAAGAAACTGAAAGACCTGGCGCACGATCTGCGGCAAGAGATGGCGACGGAGTCCCCGCCGGTGAATGACGAGGCGCTGGCGCGGCGGGCGGAATGCGATGTCGAAACCGGGAAAGCGCCGGCGACGGGAGGACAGCCAGCGCCGGCTCCCGAAGAGCAGAACGCAACGTCACTCAGCGGTTGTTGACCCATTCCGTTGCGTGGTCGAGCCCGTTTATTCATGGAGTCTGTGTATTGAAACTACCCTCGTTAATCGCAGTGGCTCTGGCGATGCTGGCCTCGTTTTATAGCCAGGCGTTCGTCGATCGCCACTCGCCAGTTACTGTTCCGGTGGAAAACGCCCCCCAGGCAGGATGCCCGGCCAGCATGGCCGGATTATTGCAGCATCTTTGGTTGGTTGAGCAGATCCAGGCGGAGCGAGTCGAGCTGGCGCGCCTGCGTGCGGAGCGTAACGCAGTGAAAACCTGGCTGAAAACGCAGAAAAACGCCAAACGTACTGCGGTGGCGCATTTACCCAGCCCGTCGACATGCGCGCAGCACACCGGCATCGTCCGCTGCCTGTCTTTACGGCTGCGGCGTGCGTCCGCACTGGGGCCACACCGGCCTTTTGTCGGTGCCTATTGTCACGCCTGGCTTAATGGGCGGCCGCAGAATTGCTGAAAATGAGAAACAGGTTTGTTAGGAGTTTATCGATGAAAAGGACAGTGTTGGCCGGCGTGGCCTTGTGTTGCGCCTGCTTCGCGCAGGCGCGGGTAGATTTGGAATACCATGCGGCACCGCCGAAGGACAGTAAGATCACCGAGGAGTACCGGAAAAAGCGCGATGCCTTGCGCCACAAGGTGTGGAACGTCGATAACCTGACGCAGGCCAACGAACAGGCGATCGCCCGCGAGCAACAGCGCGAGGCCGCAGAGAGCGCCAAGCGGCAGCAGCGTCACCTGGATCAGCAGCAGAAAAAGCAGCGCTGCCTGCGGAAATACTCGAAAGATCCTCACCCCGAGGCGAAGTGTTACATGTACAACTTCTAACTTTTAACCGCCGGGCGCTTTCTGCGCCCGGCGTCGTTTAGGCCGGGCGGCAATGCTCTTTCAGCATGGCGATCGCATCCGGTTTCAGCTGATACAGATAGACCGGCCGGCCGGTGGCGCCGTACAGAATACGGGTGCCGAGAATGCCGCTCTCCGCCAGATAGATGAGGTACTTGCGGCAGGAGACCCGCGAAATGCCGATGGCGTTGGCCAGGTTGTCGGTGGAGAATTCGCTGTCGTGCTGCTGCTCGATCCACTCGCACACCGTGCTCAGGGTGATGCTGGTCAGGCCTTTCGGCAGCTTCTTGCTCTCCTGGCCGCCGGGCTGGCGGCGCAGCAGGCTGTCGACGTCGGCCTGTGAAAACTCGCGCTGCGCCAACAGCTGCGACTGTTGCCGGTAGTGGCTCAGCGCCTCCTTGAAGCGGCTGAACTGGAACGGCTTGATCAGGTAATCCACCACGCCGTAGTGCAGCGCCTTTTGCACCGTATTCACGTCGCTGGCGGAGGAGATGATGATCACATCGGTCTTCTCGCCGAGCTCGCGCAGGCCGGGCAGCAGATCCAGCCCATTCTCCTGCTGCATGTAGATGTCCAGCAGCACCAGATCGATGCTGACGCTGGCGTCGGCCAGTAGGGCGCGCGCCTGGCTCAGGGTGGCGACCGTCGCCTGGCAGTGAAAACCGCCGATCTGGCTCAGGTAGTATTTGTTCAGCTCCGCCACCATCGGGTCGTCGTCGACAATCAGTACATTAATCATGGGTTCTGCTCTTGGCCTGATAGGGAAGGTGCACGAAAAATTGGGTCAGCTCGCCCGGCTCGGATTCGAAATCGATGCTGCCGCCCAGTTTCTCCAGATGGCTGCGGATCAGCGCCAGGCCGATGCCGCGTCCCGTCCCCTTGGTGGAAAATCCGTGTTCGAAGATGCGCGCGCCGATCGCCGGATCGATGCCGGGGCCGTCGTCGCTGACGATACAGTGTAATTGATCGTCGTGGTGATGGAAGCTCAGGCCGATCTCGTGGCCTTCAACGCCGTCGATGGCGTCGATGGCGTTTTCGATCAGATTGCCGAGCACGCTGATCAGCACGTGGGTGGTTTCCGCGTCGTCGGTTTCCGGCAGCAGGCTGGTCTCCTCGATAGTCAGCTCAACGCCGGCTTCGTGGGCGCGGCTGATCTTGCCGATGAAGAAGCCCGCCACTTCCGGCGAGTGGATCTTGCGCAGCAGCGCGCCGATCTCTTCCTGATAGTTGCTGGCGGTATTGATGATGTAGTTTTCCAACTGCTGGTAAGCCTTCATATGCAGCATGCCGAGTATCACGTGCAGCTTGTTCATAAATTCGTGCGACTGCACCCGCAGCGCGTCGGCGTAGTGCGCCATGCCGCTCAGGCGTTGCAGCAGGCGGCTGACCTCGGTCTTGTCGCGGAAGGTGGCGATGGCGCCGGTCACCTGACCATTGACGATCACCGGCACGGTATTGGTCAGCAGTTCGCTGCCGTTGAAGCTGATCTGCCGATCGCGCAGCGGCTTGCCGCTGGCCAGCACCTCCGCCAGATGCAATTGCGCCGGCCAATGCTTGCTGGCGGCTTCCAACAGCAGGTTCTCCAGCGGGCCGCTCTGGCGCAGCAGGCGCTTGGCCTCGTCGTTGACGATGGTGATGCGGGAATCATTATCGACCGCGATCACGCCTTCTTTAATCGATTGCAGCATGGCGTTGCGCTGCTCGAACAGGTTGGAGATTTCGTAAGGCTCAAAACCCAGCATGATGCGTTTGAGTGCAGAGACCAGGAAGAAGGTGCCCAGGCTGCCGACCAGCGCGGCGAAGGCGATGGTCCAATAGATGATCCAGCGGCTTTCCGCCACCACCCGCTGCACGGTGTCCAGCGCGATGCCGAGCGCCACCACGCCGATTTGCCGCCGTTGTTCGTCATACACCGGCACGAACACCCGCAGCGCCGGGGCCAGCGTGCCGCGGTTGATGGCGCTGTTGACGTTGCCTTGCAGCGCCGGCGCCAGATCGTCGCCGATAAAATGTTTGCCGATCAGCCAGGGTTTGGGGTGCGAATAGCGGATGCCCTGCATATCCACCACCACCACGAACAGCAGCTCGTTCTGATGGCGCACCTGCTCGGCGAAGCGCTGAATGGCGCCGCTTTGATCGCGCCGCTGCAGGCCGTCGACCACGGTGCTGGAGAGCGCCAGCGTGTTGGCGACGGCGATGGCTTTTTGCTGCAGCTGCTCTTGCCCTTCGCGGCTCATCTGCACGAAAAACAGCGCGAACACCACCAGCAGCACCGAAGCGATGATGGCGGACACCATCAGCGTGATGGAGGTGCTCAGCTTGAGCGGCACCCGTTGTTTTGGCATGGAGGTTCTCCGAATGGCGATATCACGGCGTATTCTAGCGAGGAATGCGGCAGGCTGCAGTTACCGGCAGCAGGTTATAGCATGCTGCCGGGGTGCGGAGGGGTTATTTTAGTTACAAAAGCGGGTCACTGTTGGTGGTAGATCTCCAGCGCCTGTTGGCCGCTGGCGCCCTGGTGGATAATCGCCATCAGGGCGCGCACCACCTGCGACGGATTGCTGTGTTGATAGACGTTGCGGCCGTAGACCATGCCGGAGGCGCCCTGGGCCATCAGCGCGGCGGATTTCTCCAGCACCGGCCCCAGCTCCCCCTTGCCGCCGCCGCGCACCAGCGTCGGGCAGCGCGCCGCTTCCACCACGCGGTGGAAGTCTTCCACCCGGTCGGTCGGGTCGGCCTTGATGATGTCGGCGCCCAGTTCGCGCGCCAGCCGCACCAGCGGCACGATCTTCTCCACGTCGCCCAGCGAACCGTAGGCGGCGCCCTGGCCGGCCGGCGCCATTACCAGCGGCTCGATCATCAGCGGCATGGCGTACTGGTCGCAGGCGTGGCGCAGGCGGCCGATGTTTTCCACGCACTGGCGGAAAATGCCGGGTTCATCCGGGATCATATACAGATTGACCACCACCGCGGCGGCGTCCATTTGCAGCGCCGCGAGGATCGGCGCCTCCGGGTTGTGCAGCACCGCCCACATTTCGCGGTGGCGCGCGGCGTTATAGGCGTTGCCGACGTCGGTGCGCATCACCAGCGCCGGTTTTTCGCGCTGCGGCGCGCGCTGCAGCAGATCCGCCTGGCCGTAGTTGACCTGAATCGCGTCAGGGCGCGCGGCGATCAGGTTGCCCATCACCTGTTCGATATCTTCCAGGCCGATCAAGAAATCCGGTTCGTTGGCGATGCCGTGATCGATCGCCACATCCAGGCACTTGCCGTTGTTGAACAGGCGGTTCATCCGCACCTTACTGCTGAGCTGCATGTCAGGTCCTCCTGAGATAGGGATATGTCCATTATTGCCGAGTAAGGATGGTCGGGAAACGCGGAAACCGCAAACTGCGCGCCCGCTCGCAGTTTTTGCCGGCGCTCGGTGCGGCGCACGAAAGGGGGGCGTTCGCCGACGGCTTTCACTTCATTTGTTAGATCCGTGTCATGTTTTTGTTAATAAGCCATTCCAAAACGCATGTTTCGCTTGTTTGGGTTGGAAAGTTTCAATAATCTCAATTATGAAATAAACATTTAAAAATGCGATGCCAGCGTCGCTTGCTGTGCCAGGGGTTTATTTCAATTAATTGTTTTTAATCTGTTTTGATATATCTATCACCATTTTGTTCACGGCCTTAATGCGGCGATGACGCGGTAAATTCGCCGTATCAAAGGGATAATACCGACCGTATTGTTGTTTGAATGTAAAAAATATTTTTCATTAGCTGTCAACCAACAGACCTCTTCATTCTAACGATTAAAGGGTAACGAACATGAAGCTGAAGAAACTGATCGCCGCCTCGGTACTGATGTGCATGCTGCCGGCCAGCGTGTTGGCGAAAGACATCAAGATCGGCGTTTCCATGGCTTACTTCGATGACAACTTCCTCACCATTCTGCGCCAGTCGATGCAAAACAAAATGAAAGCCGACGGCAACGTCAGCGGTCAGTTCGAAGACGCCAAGGGCGACATCGCGCAGCAAATTCAACAAATCGAGAACTTCGTCAGCCAGGGCGTCGACGCCATCATCCTCAACCCGGTGGATACTCAGGGCGTCAAGCCGATGATCAAGCTGGCCGAGAAGGCCAAGATCCCGTTGGTATTCGTCAACCGCAAGCCGGAAGTGGCGCTGCCGGCCGGCATGGCCTACGTCGGCTCCGACTCCAAGCTGGCCGGCAAGCTGCAGATGGAAGCGTTGGCCAAGCTGATGAACGGCAAGGGCAACGTGATGATCCTGATGGGCGAGCTGTCGAGTGAAGCCACGCGCGACCGCACCCGCGGCGTGGAAGAGGTGGCGGCCAATTACCCCGACATCAAGATAATCGATAAGCAAACCGCCAAGTTCTTCCGCAAAGAGGCGGTGGACGTCACCACCGATTGGATTTTGTCCGGCCAGCAGATTGACGCCATCGCTTCCAACAACGACGAAATGGCCATCGGCGCTATTTTGGCGCTGAAGCAAGCCAAGAAATCCGGCGTGCTGGTGGCCGGCGTTGACGGCACGCCGGACGCGCTGGAGTTCATCAAGAAGGGCGATCTGGCGCTGAGCGTGTTCCAGGACGCCAAAGGCCAGGGCGAAGGCGCGGTGCAGACCGCCATGCAACTGGTGAAAGGTGAGAAAGTGGAGAGCAACGTGCTGATCCCTTACCAGCTGATCACCCAGGCCAATTACCAGCAATTCGCCGATAAAAACAAGAAATAAGCCTTGAAGCCTGTCGCAGGCGCCGCCGGTGTGGGGCGCCTGCGGCGGAAAACGTGGGTCAGTGCGGAGGTAAGCGGTATGTACCCTTATGTTCTTGAGGCCGAAGGCATCAGCAAGCAGTTCCCCGGCGTCAAAGCGCTGGATAAGGTCTCGATTAAAATCAAACCCGGCAGCGTGCACGCGCTGATGGGGGAAAACGGCGCGGGCAAATCGACGCTGATGAAATGCCTGATCGGCATCTACCACCCGGACGAAGGCTCGATCAAAATCAAAGGCCGGCCGGTCACCTTCAGCGACACGCTGCAGGCGCTGCATTCGGGCATTTCCATGATCCACCAGGAGCTGAACCTGGTGCCCTACATGACGGTGGCGGAAAACATCTGGCTGGGGCGCGAGCCGGCGCGGCTGGGGTTCGTCAACCACGAGCAGCTGAACGAGCAGACCCGCGAGCTGCTGGCGCGACTGAACATCAAGCTGCAGCCGGAAACGCTGGTGGGCGAGCTGAGCATCGCCAACCAGCAGATGGTGGAGATCGCCAAGGCGGTGTCCTACAACGCCGACGTGCTGATCATGGACGAACCGACCTCGGCGCTGACCGAAGGCGAAGTGGTGCATCTGTTCGCCATCATTCGCGAACTGCGCGAGCAGGGGAAAGGCATCATCTATATCAGCCACAAGATGGACGAGATCTTCGCCATAACCGATGAAGTGAGCATCTTCCGCGACGGCACCTTCATCGCCTGCGACAAGACCGAGAACCTGACCAAACAGTCGCTGATCGCCATGATGGTGGGGCGCGAACTGACGCAGATGTTCCCCAAATTCAACAACAACATCGGCGAGGAAGTGCTGCGGGTGGCGGGGCTGCGCCGCAGTGGCTGGTTTCATGACGTGTCGTTCAGCGTCAAACGCGGCGAGATCCTCGGCGTCGCCGGGCTGGTGGGCGCCGGGCGCAGCGAAGTGATGGAAAGCCTGTTTGGCATGCACCCGGCGGACGGCGGCGAGATCTTTATCGAAGGCCAGGCGGTAAAGGTGGACTCCCCGGCCAAAGCGATCGAGAGCGGGCTGGCGTTTCTCACCGAAGACCGCAAAAAATCCGGCCTGTTTCTGGTGCTGTCGGTGGTCGAGAACATGAGCATCGTCAACCTGTCGGAATACATCGGCAAGAACGGTTTCGTCAGCCACGTGCAGATGGCCAAAGACTGCATGGCGCAGATCAAGAAGCTCAACATCAAAACGCCGACCATGGATCAGATCATCAATAACCTCAGCGGCGGCAACCAGCAAAAGGTGCTGATTGCGCGCTGGCTGCTGGCGCAGCCGAAAATCCTGATCCTCGACGAACCGACGCGCGGCATCGACGTGGGGGCGAAAGCGGAGATCTACCGCCTGATCAGCGAGCTGGCCAACCGCGGCGTCGCCATCATTCTGGTTTCCTCCGAACTGCCGGAGATCCTCGGCATGAGCGACCGGGTGATGGTGATGCACGGCGGCCGCATCACCGGCATTTTGGATAAAGACGACGCGGATCAGGAGAAGATCCTGGCGCTGGCCTCAGAATAACGAAGGGTGAACATCATGAGTAACGTAAAGATTGAGAAGCCGCTCTCCGCCGATTCAACGGGCAAGGGAACGCTGTTCTCCGGGCTGAGCGGCAAAATGCCGAAGGATACCGGCATCTTCATCGTGATGATCGGCATCGCGCTGATCTTCGAAATCCTCGGCTGGTACATGCGCGATCAGTCGTTCCTGCTGAACCCGAACCGCCTGCTGCTGATCGTGCTGCAGGTAGCGATCATCGGCATCATCGCGGTGGGCGTCACCCAGGTGATCATCACCACCGGCATCGATCTCTCCTCCGGCTCGCTGATTGCGTTGACCGCCGTGGTGGCGGCCAGCCTGGCGCAGACCTCGGACAGCATCTCGCCGATGTACCCGGGGCTGCTCGATCTGCCGGCGGCAATTCCGATCGGCGCGGGGATTGGGGTGGGTATTGTCTGCGGCTTTATCAACGGCTTCCTGATCACCCGCACCGGCATTCCTCCGTTCATCGCCACGCTGGGGATGATGGTGTCGGCGCGCGGCCTGGCGCAGTACTACACCAAGGGCAACCCGGTCAGCTTCCTGTCGGATGGCTTCACGTCAATCGGCCAGGGCGCGATGCCGGTGATCATCTTCCTGGTGATTGCGGTGATCTTCCATATCGCACTCAAGCACACCCGCTACGGCAAATACATCTACGCCATCGGCGGCAACATGACCTCGGCGCGGGTCTCCGGCATCAACGTCAATAAGTATCTGGTGACGGTTTACACCATCGCCGGTGGCCTGGCGGGGTTGGCGGGGGTGGTGCTGGCGGCGCGCGTCAGCAGCGGCCAGTCGAGCATGGGAATGTCTTATGAACTGGACGCCATCGCTGCGGCGGTGATCGGCGGCAGCAGCCTGATGGGCGGCGTCGGGCGCATCACCGGCACGCTGATCGGCGCGGTGATCCTCGGCCTTATCAAAAGCGGCTTCACTTTTATCGGCGTCGACTCTTACATTCAGGACATCATCAAAGGCGTGATTATCGTCGCCGCCGTGTCGATCGACATGCGGCGCAACCGCAAAAAACACTGATTGCCGTGAATTGCTGCCGGCGCCAGGTTGGCCGGCGGTCTTTTTTTACCGGGGGACGCATCATGAACTACCTGAAAGGGCTGTGGCTGGCGGTGGCGCTGTGTGCGTCAACCCCGGCATGGGCGCAAACCATCGGCGTATCGATGGCCTATTTCGACCAGAACTTCCTCACCATCATCCGCCAGGCGATCGACAAGGAGGCCAAGGCGCGTGGCATCAGTGCGCAGTTCGAGGATGCGCGCGGCGACGTCGGCCGCCAGACCGATCAGGTGCAGAGCTTTATCAGCGCCGGGGTGGACGCGATTATCGTCGATCCGGTCAACTCGGCCAGCACGCCGGTGATGACCAAAATGGCACAGGCCGCCGGCGTGCCGCTGGTGTACGTGAACCGCACGCCGGGCGACGCCAAACTGCCGCCGGGCGTGGTGTTCGTCGGCTCCGACGAGCGGGAATCCGGCACGCTGCAGATGGAAGAACTGGCGCGGCTGGCCAACTATCAGGGCAACGTGGCGGTGATGATCGGCAACCTGACCGACGCCGGCGCCTTGCAGCGCACCAAAGACGTGGAGCAGGTGGTGGCCAAATACCCGAAGATGAAGGTGGTGCAGAAGCAGAGCGCCAACTATTCACGCAGTGAGGGGATGGATCTGATGATGAACTGGCTGACCAATGGCGAAGCGATCGACATCGTCGCCGCCAACAACGATGAGATGGCGATCGGCGCGATCATGGCGCTGCGGCAGGCGGGCAAGGCGGACAAAAAGGTGCTGATCGGCGGCATCGACGCCACGCCGGACGGCCTCAAGGCGCTGGCTTCCGGCAAGATGCAGGTCACGGTGTTCCAGGACGCGATCGGTCAGGGCAAAGCGTCGGTCGAGGTGGCGCAGCGCATGATCAACGGCGAAAATCTCGAGCCGTATTACTGGATCCCGTTCGAGCTGGTGACGCCGGCCAATCAGGAGCAATACGCGGCCAAACCCTGAGTTCGCCGTGAGATTCGCTTTGTCGGGGCGCTGCTTGCAGCGCCTTTCTTATTGGCGTCAGTTACATGTCCGCTTGTGGCCAGCGCGGCGCCGAATCTTGCCTCACACTGGAGGTCTTTAAACCGCGTGAGGATGAGCGATGAACGCATTGAACGGTAAGGTGGCGGTGATCGGCGGCGCCAGTTCGGGGATCGGCAAAGCGGCGGCGTTGTTGTTCGCCCGGCAGGGGGCGGCGCTGGTGTTGGGCGCCCGGCGCGAGCCGCTGTTGGCCGAGCTGGTGGAGGAGATTCGGCGCGAGGGGGGCCGGGCGCTCGCGGTGGCGGGCGACGTGCGCGACGAAGCCTTCGCCGAACGGCTGGCGGCGACAGCGGTCGGCGAGTTCGGCGGGCTGGATATCGCTTTTAACAACGCCGGCACCTTGGGGCCGCTGGGGCCTTCGTTGGCGCTCACCGCCTCAGAGTGGCGCGAGGTGCTGGAAACCAATCTCTCTAGCGCCTACTACGGCGCCAAATATCAAATCCCCGCCATGCTGGCGCGCGGCGCGGGCTCGCTGATCTTCACCTCCACCTTCGTCGGCCACACTGCGGCGTTTCCCGGCACGGCGGCCTATGCGGCCAGCAAATCGGGGCTGATTGGCCTGACGCAGGCGCTGGCGGTGGAGTTCGGCGGGCGCGGCATTCGGGTGAACGCGCTGCTGCCGGGGGGCACCGATACCGCGATGGGGCGGCAGATGAGCGCTACCCCGGAGGCCTTGGCGCAGGTGGCCGATCTGCACGCGCTCAAGCGGCTGGCGATGCCGGAGGAGATCGCGCAGGCGGCGCTGTATCTGGCGTCTGACGCTTCTTCATTCGTCACCGGCACCGCGATGCTGGTGGACGGCGGGGTGTCCATCCAGCGCGGCTGAGGTTGCCATCGCCCGTGGCCTGGCGCCACGGGCATGCGGGAGAGCGTTACCAACCTTTGACGGCGTCGCCTTTGTAGATTTCGTCGGCGCTGGCCGCCACTTCGTCGGTCTGATAGGCCTTGACCAGATCTTTCACTTTCTCGCTGTCTTTGTTGTCGATGCGGCTGGCGAAGATGTTGACGTACGGGGAGTTTTTGTCTTCGACAAACAGCCCGTCCTTGGCCGGCGACAGGCCAATCTGGCTGGAGTAGTTGGTGTTGATGATCGCCAGCGTTACCTTCTGATCGTCCAGCGCGCGCGGCAGCTGCGGCGCTTCAATCTCGACGATCTTCAGCTTTTTCGGGTTGCTGACGATATCCAGCGCGGTCGGCAGCAGGCCGACGCCGTCTTTCAGGGTAATCAGCCCCTGTTTTTGCAACAGCAACAGCGAGCGGCCCAGGTTGGTCGGATCGTTCGGCACCGCCACCTGCGCGCCGTCCGGCAGCTGACTGAGCGAGGTGATCTTCTTCGAGTAGCCGGCGATCGGGTAGACGAAGGTGTTGCCCACCGCCGCCAGCTTGTAGCCGCGCTCCTGCATCTGCTTGTCCAGATACGGCTTGTGCTGGAAGGCGTTAACGTCCAGATCGCCGTTGTTCAGCGCTTCGTTCGGCAGCACGTAGTCGTTGAAGGTCACCACCTCCACGTCCAGATCGTATTTCTGCTTGGCAACCTTTCGCACCACCGCCCACAGCGACTGATCGATACCGGCGCTGATGCCGACCTTGATGTGGTGATCGTCCTGCGCGGTGGGGCCGCAGGCGGTCAGCAGCAGCGTGCCGGCGGCGGCCAGCGCCAGGGTGAGGTTTTTCAGCGTAAATGTCATTTTCCCAGGGTCCTTGTCAACATTGCCTGCTAATTTTGGCGGGCAGAATAGTGGCAGTGACTGTAGGTAATCGCTGGGCTAAAACAAAATACTGATTCACTATGACTCATAGCGATTAGCTATGAGCGCCCGCCGCCTGGCGCGGTGCGGATTGTTTTGACGGCGAATCGGCGGGCTTATTATGATAGCCGTTGGCCCACAAGGGGCAGACTGGGTACTGAAACGAAGGAATAGACAATGCGATTGAACACTTGGAGCAAGGCGCTGCTGCCGCTGGTGGTGTTGGCCTGCGTCTCGGCGACTCAGGTTCGGGCGGCGGAGAGCGATACCGGGCCGATCCCCAAACAGCTGCTGGGCAACTGGCGCGTCAGCAAGATCGTGCCGACCCAAACCACCGGCTGCTGGGATCAGCAGCAGGCGCAGAGCCTGATCGGCGGCAAAATCAGTTATAAAGCGGACGCCTTCAGCTGGAACGGCACGGCGCTGAAAAGCGAAGGGGCCACGGTCAGCACCGTAGAAGCGCAGGAGTTCGTCGAGGACAACGCCGGCAGCAGCTCCTACATCGATTTCCCGATGCTGGGCATCAGCACGCCGTCGGTCGAGCGCGTGGCCATTCAGCACGCGGATACCCCCATTAAAGGCATCACCGATCAGGGTAGCGACGGGGTGCCCGGCGATAACGTGCTGGTGAAAGACGCCAACACGCTGATCCTGTCGCTGTGCAACGTCTGGTTTGAGGCGCAGCGCGAGAAGTAATTTCTGCTTTCAGCCCCGGCGACGGGGCTTTCCCACCGCATCGCCATCCGCCCGGCGCGCCATTTCTGAACTAAAATTAACCATAACGATATGACCCCGACGTGATATCGGAGCCTCGTCTCTACCGAGTCCATGACAGGAGGCGCTATGTGTTACAGACATATTGTCATCGCCACCGATCTGAGCGATGACGGCAAACGGCTGGTCGAAAAGGGAGCGCTGCTGGCGGAGGCGCTGCAGGCCAAACTCTCGCTGATCTATGTGGACGTCCACTACGACACCTACCACGCGGCGATCGGCTTTTCGGAGCGCAGCTATGACGGTGTACCGTTCGAAGAGAAGATCCGCAAAGAGCTGGAGCCTACCACGCAAAACGTCAATTACCCGATCGCGGAAGTGATTATCGGGCGTGGCGGCTTCGTTGACGAACTGCGCACGGCGGTCGTGGACAAGAACATCGATCTGCTGGTGTTCGGCCATCACCACGATCTGTGGAGCAATCTGTTTTCCTCCACCCGCAACGCCATCAACCAGCTGAATATCGACGTGCTGGTGATCCCGATCCGATCATAAACGCGGGCCACCGCCGGGCAACAATGACGGTGGCCGCCGCGGCTTATTGCGTGAAGAAGTCGTTATACAACATGTACAGATGCGCCGCGCTCCAGGAGAAGTTCGGCGCGCCTTGCTGTTTGCCGGTGAGCGGGTTGTAGTTCTCGCGGATCGGCCCGTCGGCGACCAGGCCGTCGGCGTGGCGGAAGAAGGCCTGCGCCATCGCCACCGCGTCGTCGCGATAGCCGTAGCGTTCCATGCCCTTGAGGCCGAAATACAACTGATCGACCCACACGCGGCCACGCCAGTAGATGTCCGCGCCGAATGCCGGGTTGGTCAGCGCCGCGGTGCCGAGCGGCACATAGGTATTGAACTCGCGCGGATCCTTCATCACCCTGACCACCGCATCGGCGTGCGGCTGGCTGGCGGCGCCGTTGAACAGCGGTGACCAGCCTTCCGGCCCTTTGCCGCGTTCGACGATCGGTTTGCCGGCGCAGCCGTTGGCCAACGGCCGGCTTTCGATGCGAATGTCGTAGAAGAAACCGCTCTGCTTATCGAACATGCAGGTGTTGATATAGGCCGCCAGCTTATCGGCTTTGGCGCGGAAGGCCTCGGCCTCGGCGCCATGGCCCAGAATATCGGCCATCTCCGCCAGGTAGCGGTTGTCGCTGTACATATAGCTGGCCTGATCCACCGATTCCTGCAGCAGCGAGTAGCCGAGCAGCGTGCCGTCGGGCGCGCGGTTTTCGGCGAATTTCACCTGCCAGTCTTGGCGTTTGCCGCCCTGTGCCACGTAGCGCGCCAATTGATCCGGATCGATAAAGCCGAATACTGCCGCATCGTCGCGGCCCGACTCCCAGGAGGCGGCGGTTTGCGCCGGGATCGCGATGCTGTCGTAATGCCCCTCGCGCACGATGCGATCGTAGTTGTCGAGGCCGGCCAGCGTTTGCTCACGTTGCCCGCGTTTGACGGTAAACAGCATGCGCCCGTCGGGAGTATTGTGCGCTTTGTCGCGGGTGGCGCCGTACTCCGGCACGCCGTTGCCGTTGTGATCGCGGTTGCGCAGCCACCAGTCATGGTAAGCCACCAGCTTCGGGTACATCTCCGCCAGCCAGCCCTTATCGCCGGTGACGCGATACACCTCCATCACCGCCCAGGCCGCCAGGCTCGGCTTGGTGTTGCGTTCGTTCCAGTTGCCACCGTCCCCGCCGCGCTCCGGGCTGGGGTTGTAGGCGATAAGGTCGGGCAGGAAACCGGCGTCCCACGGCCGCAAAGCGTCGCCCGGCCGAATCTGGAAGGCGAACACCGCGCGAATGTTGTCCTTGGCCACGTCCGGGTTGAAGTGCGCCATGGCGTAGGCCTGTTTCCAGGTGTCCCACGGCCAGGTTTGGTTGCCGGAGAACCAGCGCCCGGTGACCGACGGGGTGACCGAGTCGAACTTCATCGCCCCGGCGGCGCCGCGCCAGTTGCCGTTCAGCGTTTCTATCGCTTTGACCGCCACGCGGGTTTGTTCCTCCGTGGCGTGCGGGTTGCGGAGCCCGGCGGCGAGATAGCGTTCCCAACGCTGGGCCGACGCGGCCATATAGCGCTGCGGGTGAGCGAGGATGTCGGCGATAGCGCGCTGTTCGCGCTGCGCCTCGTCGGCGGTGAGCAGATGCGAATAGGTGGTGTACAGCGTGGTGGTGCCGGCGATGCGCGCCGTGGCGCGGAAGCGGTGGCCGTCGACCGTGGTGCGCTGCGGCAGCGATTTATGGATCTGATACTCGGACTGGCCGGAAGTCATCAGCTGCGACGGCGCACGCACCTTGCCGAAGGTGACGCGCAGGCCGTCCGCCGTCGGCACAATGCGGCGCTTGTAGTCCGGAAACGCCTGTTCGATGGTCGCCGGCGGCTGCGGTTTTTGCTCTTTGGCCGCGTAGCGCTCCAGCAATTCGCCGTCCCACACCAGCTCCAGCGGCGTATCGGTGATAATTTGCGTCTCCAGCAGCGAGGTGCGCGCACTGGCGAAGCGCAGCGTCAGGTTGACGGTCACCCCCGGCGCGTTGAGCCGTTGCACCAGGGCGCCGGGCAGGCTGTAGGCCGTCATGGTGAAAGACACCGGCTTGCCGTTGCGATATACGCTGAGCCGATCGAAATTGTTGGCCATAAAGTTGATGTATTCTTCGGTCAGCAGTGCCGGGCCGGGGAAGCCGCCCATGCCTTCCGGGTCGCTCGGCAACAGGTGGCCGTGCCAGGCGCCGAGATCGAAGAACGGGTTGAAGCGTTGATGATCGTCGAAGTCATAGTCGAGCATAAAATGCGGCGCGCCGTGGCGATCGATAACGTTTGAGTAGCGTTCGGCCAGCGGGGCGTCGGGCGTTTTCGGCGCGCAGCCCACCAGCGTCAGCGCGAGGGTGAGGGCGGTGGCCAGCGGCGTCAGGGGAGTCATGTTCATCGTAGGGGCCTCAACGGTTACCAATAGAAATATTGCATCAGAAACACCGAGTTGCTGGCGCCGGTGCTGTCGTTGCGCATAAAGAATTTGCTGTCCAGCGCGGTGGCCAGCTTACCGCCGGCATATTCGTACCAGACGCCGAACTGGGCGTAGGAGGTAGCGGTATCCGCCGCGTGATCAAACCGGTGGCGGGCGTAGCTGTAGGCGGTGGAGAGGTACAGCCCTTTGGCGGTTTCCGTCATCGCGCTGAGCATCAGGCCCGACTCGCTGCCGGGGTGGCCGCCGCTGTCGCCTTTGCCGGTGTGGTGCCAGACGCGGCCGGCCAGGTGTTTGCCGCGCAGCCCCAGCAGAAACAGCTGCCCCAGACCGTCGGTCACTTCCAGGCCGTTCAGCAGCGTCAGATTGTCCTGCAGATCGTATTGGGTGTAGCCGTTGATCATCGCCCGGTAGGTGTATTTGTCGGAGTAGCGGTCGTATTTGCCGAAGTGCAGCAGCGCCTTGCTCTCGTCGATGCGGCTTTCCGGCGCCGCCGTCACGCTGTAGCGAAAGCGCCCGGTCAGGTTTTGCAGCTTGGCGGCGTAGCTGAGATCGCGGGTATTGGGGATCACGTAGCCGTACTCCGGCGTGAAGTCGCCCCACCATTGCAGATCGTCGAGCGACGAGTCGTTGCGTACGCTGAGCATCATCTCGGTGCCGTCATCGGTACGGTAACCGCCATAGAAACGGTTCAGGCCCCCCTCGAAGCCGCCCCAGCTGTGGCCGGGCGTCCAGGCGTGGCCTTGGCTGTCGGCCTGGACGGTCCAGCCCTCGCCGTAAATCAGGCCGAACCAGTGGCCCTGTTTGATCTCGAGGCCGCCTTCGATGTAGGTGCCGTCGCTGTATTTATGCTGATGTTCGCCGTTCAAATAGACGCTGCCGCCGATGCCGAGCTCGCCGTAAAAGCGCAGGGCGGTCGCGGCGCTATCGGACAACGGCGGCGGCGGCAGCTGATTGCGCTCCGCCGGGGTAACGGGGTCCTGCGCCGCCCAGACCGGCGCGCTGAGTATCAGTAATAAGGGCAACAGGGCGTGATGATTTATTGATGTCATGGGGCATGTGCCTGGTGTTGGATGGATCGGCGCGTCAGTCGAACGGCGGCTCACGCAAGGTCGCTCCCGGCTCCCTGGGAGAAGAGATAAAGTCCGCCCGATCGCGAGCGGTAAACGGCAGGTATATTAGTAAAATATTTAGTAAAAAATACGCTTTAATCAGTAAATCGTTAACTTGATCACAACGGGTGAAATGGGTATCTTTCGCTGCAGGCGCCCGGCAACGATTTGCATGAGCGAGCGCCGGCCCGGTCTGGGAAGAGAGGGGGCGGGCGGCGCTGTACGTCGCGCCGCTATCCGATTAAGCTACCGTTTTTCGTCTGTGCATTGGGACTCTATGGCCACACTGAAGGAAATTGCTGAAGCCGCTAATGTGTCCGTCGCCACCGTTTCGCGCGTGTTGAATGACGACCCCACCCTGAGCGTGAAGGCGCAAACGCGCCAGAAGATCCTGGAAGCGGCGGAGCGCCTCGAATACAAGGTGGCACCCTCCAAACGGCAAAGCGGGCATCGCCTGCATTTTGCTGCGCTGTTCACCTATACGCAGGGCGTGGAGATCAACGATCCCTATTACCTGGCGATGCGCTACGGTATCGAAACGCAGTGTGAAAAACTGGGCGTGACGCTGAGCGCCGGTTACGACTTTACCGGCGACAAGGCGCTGCCGGCGGCCGACGGCCTGCTGGTGATCGGCCGGCCACAGCCCGCGCTGTATGAGCAGCTTAAGCTGCAGGACGCGCCGGTGGTGTTTATCGACGGCGTGGTGGACGACGAGCGTTTCGACTGCGTCAATGTCGACCTGTACAAGATCAGCCGCAAGGTGATCGATTACTTTATCGGCCGCGGCTATCAGCGCATCGGCTTTATCGGCGGGCGCGACCATCCGGCGGGCATCGACCAGCGCGAGCAGGCGTTCGTCGAGTATGGCCGGCAGCAAAACGTGGTGCGGCCGCAGGATATTTACCACGGCGATTTCAGCAGCCAGTCGGGCTACCAGTGCGCCAAAGCGATGTTGCAAAGCCAGAATGGCTATCCGCCGGCGTTGCTGGTGGCGACCGATTCGATCGCCATCGGCGTGCTGCGCGCGCTGCACGAACACGGCGTCCAGGTGCCGGGGCAGATTGCGCTGATCAGCGTCAACGACATTCCCACCGCCCGCTTTATTTTCCCCGCCTTGTCCACGGTGCGCATCCCTTCGGAAACCATGGGCGCACAGGCCGTCAACCTACTGGTGGAGCGGCTGCGCGATGAACGCGCCGTCCCGCTGTCGATCTTCGTTCCCAGCTCGCTGCAGCTGCGCGACACCACCGTCGCCTGACCGGCCCCCGCCTCGGCGGGGGGCGTTGGCGCTCAAAATTAACGTCATGATAAAAAAAGGCATTTGAGATTTATTGTGATCCTGTCGTCATTTGGTAAATATCGGCTGTAGTTTTTACTAAATATTTACTATCGTTTCCGCATTGCACAGGTGTCGGGAGACGTGACGTGAATAATTGGGAAAACATTGAAAAACAGTCGGAGCACCGGTTGGCGCCGCGCGCGAGCTTCTTCAGCTACGCGGACGCCGAGCAGGCGCTGAGCTTCGATCGCAACGCCAGCCGGCGTTTCCAGCTGCTGAGCGGCCGTTGGCGCTTTCGCTTCTTCGATCACCCGGCGCAGGTGCCGGCGGCGTTTTACCGTGAGCCGATGAGCGACTGGGGCGATATGGCGGTGCCGGGTATGTGGCAGTTGGAAGGGCACGGCCACCTGCAGTACACCGACGAGGGCTTCCCGTTCCCGATCGACGTGCCTTACGTGCCGACCAACAACCCGACCGGCGCCTATCAGCGCCACTTTACGCTCGACGCCGGCTGGCGGGATCAGCAAGTGCTGATCAAATTCGACGGCGTGGAAACCTACTTCGAGGTGTACGTCAACGGCCATTATGTCGGCTTCAGCAAGGGCAGCCGACTGTGCGCCGAGTTCGACATCAGCCCCTATGTGCGGCAGGGCGAGAACCTGCTGTCGGTGCGGGTGATGCAGTGGGCCGATTCCACCTACATCGAAGATCAGGACATGTGGTGGATGGCCGGCATCTTCCGCGACGTCTATTTGATCGGCCAGAGCGCCACTCACCTTCACGACCTGACGCTGGTCACCACCTTCGACGAGCGCTACTGCGACGCGCAGTTGGCGATCGACGCCGAGCTGCGCCATCTCGGATCGCCGGCCGCCGAGGGCTGCCGTCTGCAGGCGCAGCTGTTCGACGGCGATCGCTGCGTGGCGGAGCAGTGGTGCGACGATCTGCGCATTGAACGGGCGCTGAGCTGCCGTTTCGAGCTGCCGGTCAGCCGTCCGCAGCAGTGGAACGCGGAAAATCCCTATCTGTATCAACTGCTGCTCAGCCTGTATGACGGCGCCGGCAACCTGCTGAGCGTGGTGCCGCAGCGGGTGGGCTTCCGCGAGATCGCGGTGCGCGACGGGCTGATGTACGTCAACGGGCGCTACCTCAAGCTGCACGGCGTCAACCGCCACGATCACGATCACCGTAAAGGGCGCGCCGTCGATATGGCACGGGTGGAGCGCGACATCGTGCTGATGAAACAGCACAACATCAACTCGGTACGCACCGCCCACTACCCCAACGATCCGCGCTTTTACGAACTGTGCGATCTCTATGGCCTGTTCGTGATGGCGGAGACCGATCTGGAGAGTCATGGCTTCGCCAACGTTGGCGATCTGAGCCGCATCACCGACGATCCGCGTTGGGAGCAAGCCTACGTCGAGCGCATCGAGCGCCACGTGGCGGCGCAGAAAAACCACCCGTCGATCATCATCTGGTCGCTCGGCAACGAATCCGGTTACGGCTGCAACATTCGCGCCATGGCCCGGCGCTGCAAGGCGCTCGATCCGACCCGCCTTATCCACTACGAGGAAGACCGCGACGCCGAAGTGACCGACGTGATCAGCACCATGTATTCCCGCGTGGCGATGATGAACGCCTTCGGTGAATACCCGCACCCCAAACCGCGCATTCTGTGCGAATACGCCCACGCCATGGGCAACGGCCCCGGCGGGCTGTTCGAATACCAGTCGGTGTTCAACCGCCACGCCAGCTTGCAGGGGCACTACATCTGGGAATGGTGCGATCACGGTCTGCTGAGCCACGACGAGCAGGGGCGCGAGCGCTACCAGTACGGCGGCGATTACGGCGACTACCCGAACAACTACAACTTCTGCATGGACGGCCTGATCTACCCGGATCAGCGCCCTGGCCCCGGCCTGCGTGAATATCAGCAGGTGCTGTGCCCGGTGGAAGTGACGGCGGAAGAAGGCGCAGGCGACGTGCTGCGGGTGAAAAACCGCTACTGGTTCAGCTCGCTGGCGGACATCACGCTGAAGGTCAGCGTCAAGACCGACGGCCGCCAGGTGGCGAGTTACGAATTCAAGCTGCCGCATCTGCAGCCGGGCGAGAGCGAAGACATGCACCTGCCGGTGCTGGCGCTGGGGCCGGGGGAAACGCTGATCGACGTGGCGGTGCATAAGGACAGCGCCACCCGCTACAGCGAGAGCGGCCAGCGGCTGGGGCATTACCAGCATCTGCGCCAGGCGGCGAAGCGGCTACCGGCTCCACCGGTGGTCGATGCGCCGGCGCTGCAATGCCGCGAGGAAAATCATCAGCTGCTCGTCAGCGGCGGCCGGTTCCAGCTGGCGTTCTCGCTGCTGAGCGGCGAACTGCTGTCGTGGCGGGTAGACGATGAAGAAATGGTGGGACGCGCGCCGCGCATCACCTTCTTCAAACCGGTGATCGATAACCATAAACAGGAATATGAGGGGATTTGGTTGCCGTATCACTTCCCCATCATGCAACAGCATTTCCGCCGCCTCAGCCGACAATGGCAGGGAGACGATTTGCTGATCGAGGTGCACAGCCTGATCGCGCCGCCGGTGTTCGACTTCGGCATGCGCTGCACCTATCGCTGGCGCATCTCTCCGCAGGGCTGTGTCAGCCTGGATCTGGCCGGGGAGCCTTACGGCGATTTCCGGCAGGTGATCCCGAAAATCGGTCTCGATTTCGGCATCAGCCGCCGCTTCGAGCAGGTGGAATACTACGGCCGCGGGCCGGGTGAGAACTACCGCGACAGCTGCCGGGCCAACCTTATCGGCCGCTACCGGCAGCGCGCCGATGCGCTGTTCGAACACTATCCGTTCCCGCAGGACAACGGCAATCGGCAGGACGTGCGCTGGCTGAGCCTGCAGGACGCGGCGGGCAAGGGGATCTTCATCCAACCGCGGCGGCCGATCAACTTCAGCCTGTGGCCGTACAGCGCCGAGATGCTGCATCAGGCCCAGCACATCAACGAGCTGGAGCCTGACGATTGCCTGACGCTGAACCTGGACGATCAGGTGCTCGGCCTCGGCTCCAACTCCTGGGGCTCCGAGGTGCTGGATACCCACCGGGTCTATCTGGCGCCGTTCAGCTACGGCTTCACGCTGGTGCCGTTCGACGGCCGGCAAACGGACGGCGCCGCGCTCGCCGGTTATGACTACGCGCCGGCCCCTCATCACCCGCAGTCTGCGGAGGAAAACGCATGATCATTCTCGAATCCCTGACGGAGTTTCAGCGCATTTATCACAGCGGCAAGAAATGGCTGCGCTGCATGGAGGCGATCGCCAATGTCGATCGCATCAGCCCGAACGTGTGCCATTCGATCGGCGACTCGCTGACGTATCGGCTGAGCGTCGGCGCCGGCCGGCAGCACGGCTGGCTGGAGGGCAACCGCCGCTACTTCGACGTGCACTACTACCTCGAGGGAGAAGAGATCGTCGAAGTCGCCGACAAACGGACGCTGGCGACGGTGGCGCCCTATCAGGACGAAACCGACCGCGAGTTTTTCAGCGGCGAAGGCGAGAGGCGCCGGGTTGGTAAAGGCAACGTGGTGATCTTCGAAAACCACCAGGCTCACCGCTTCAAAGAAAGCGGCAAGGTAAAAAAAGTCATTTTAAAAGTGACGGTGGAAGACAGCTATTTCATCAACAAATAGCGCGACCGCCGATCGATAACAACAAACCGAAGTCCCCTACACCATTCGGAGAATCTCTATGGCTGCGTCGAACAGAAACACCATCGGCAAGTTTGGTCTGCTGTCGATGACGTTTGCGGCAGTGTTCAGTTTCAACAACGTGATCAACAACAATATTCAGCTCGGCATCGCCTCGTCGCCGGTATTCCTGGTGGCGACGATCATTTACTTCATTCCCTTTTGCCTGATCATCGCCGAGTTCGTCTCGCTCAACCGCAACTCCGAGGCTGGCGTCTATGCCTGGGTCAAAAGCGCGCTCGGCGGGCGCTGGGCGTTTATCACCGCCTACACCTACTGGTTCGTGAATCTGTTTTTCTTCACCGCGCTGCTGCCGCGCGTCATCGCCTACGCCTCGTACGCGTTCTTGGGCTATGACTATGTGTTTACCCCGCTGACCACGGCGATCATCAGTATCTTCCTGTTCGCCTTCTCGACCTACATCTCCAACAGCGGCGCGAAACTGCTGGGGCCGATGACCTCCGTCACCTCGTCGCTGATGCTGTTGCTGACGTTTTCCTACATCATCCTGGCGGGCGCGGCGGTGCTGGGCGGCATCGAACCGGCCGATCCGATCAACGTGCAGGCGATGACGCCGAACTTCAACTGGGCGTTCCTCGGCATTACCGCCTGGATCTTCCAGGCGGCGGGCGGGGCGGAATCCGTGGCGGTGTACGTGAACGATGTGAAAGGCGGCAGCCGCGCCTTCGTGAAGGTGATCATCGTTTCCGGGCTGTTCATCGGCGTGTTGTATTCGGTGTCTTCGCTGCTGATTAACGTGTTTGTGCATCGCACCGACCTGCACTTTACCGGCGGCACGGTGCAGGTGTTCGAAGGCCTGTCGGCACACTTCGGCCTGCCGACGGTGTTGATGAACCGCTTTGTCGGCATCGTCTCCTTCACCGCCATGTTCGGCTCGCTGCTGATGTGGACGGCGGCGCCGGTGAAGATTTTCTTCACCGAGATCCCGAAGGGCATTTTCGGCGAGAAAACCATCCGCCTGAACCGGCACGGCGTGCCGACGCGCGCCGCCTGGATCCAGTTCTTCATCGTCATCCCGCTGATGCTGATCCCGACGTTGGGTTCCAGCAGCGTGCAGGATTTGATGAATACGCTGATCAACATGACCGCCGCTGCTTCGATGCTGCCGCCGCTGTTCATCATGCTGGCCTACCTTAATCTGCGGCTGAAGTACGACCGGGTGGCGCGCGATTTCAAAATGGGCTCGCGCCTGCAGGGCATCGCCATCGTCAGCGTGCTGATCGCCATCTTCACCGTCGGCTTCTTCGCCTCGACGTTCCCGACCGGCGCCAGCATCATGACCATCGTGTTCTATAACGTCGGCGGGCTGGTGGTGTTCCTCGGATACGCCTGGTGGAAGTACAACCGCTACTCGAAGAGCCTGAACGCCGAAGCGCGCTACCACGAAGACATGCCGCTGGCGCGTCTCGCGCTGGAAGCGCAGGAGGGGGCGCCTGCCGGTCAACCCGCGCTGACCACGCCCGCATGCAATAAACCGCTGTAATTGCTCACCTATCGACTCCGCGCCCCGGCGCGGAGTCTCGCCTTGCGTAAAAAATCCTGCCTCTGCGTTTGCATAATACATAAGTGAGTACTAATGTGTTTGTATGAACGAAAATGACATCTTCAAGGCGCTGGCCGATCCGACCCGCCGCAGCATCTTCGACAAACTCGTCGCCGGTAGCATGAATGCCAGCGCGCTGCGCGAAGGGCTGCCCATCAGCCAATCGGCGATGTCGCAACACCTAGCGGTGCTGCGCAACGCCGGGTTGGTGCGCGAGGCGAAGCAGGGGCGCTGCGTCAATTACCAGGTCGACCCGGACGGGCTGGCGCAGATCGCGCAGTGGCTGGCGAAGTACCGCGCTTATTGGCCGGCGCGCATCGAGGCGCTGCAAACCTTGCTGAAGGACATGGATCAATGAACAAACGGGCTGAGCCGCCGCCGCACGACCGGCTGGTGTTGGAATATTCGCTTGATGCGCCGCCGGAAAAAGTGTGGCGGGCGCTCAGCATTCCCGAGCTGCGCGAGCAATGGCTGCCGACCGGCGACCTGGCGCAGGCTGAACCGTTGGCCGCCACGCCGGGCGAGGCGGTGAGCTACCGTCTGCGCGACGACCAACCGCCGTTTCTCGAAAGCGTCGTGACCCTGCAGATTGTGCCGAACGCCGACGGCGGCAGTGTGCTGCGGATTATCCACCAGCCAGACGCCGCCAACGACGGCCCGACAACGGTGATGCGCGCCGCCTGACGCGTTAAACACACTTCCCTTTGTTGCCAACCCAGGAGTTCACCGATGCGTGAGAAGATGATGCTCGTCCCAATGGTGGTGGAACAGACCAGCCGGGGAGAACGTTCCTTTGACATATACTCGCGCCTGCTGCGCGACCGAATCGTGTTTCTCAATGGCGAAGTCAACGACGACGTGGCCGAAATGCTGTGCGCCCAGCTGCTGTTTCTGGAGGCGGAAAATCCGGAAAAACCGATCCACCTGTACATCAACTCGCCGGGCGGGGCGATCACCAGCGGGCTGGCGATTTACGACACCATGCAGTACATCCGCGCGCCGGTGCATACGCTGTGCATGGGCACCGCACGCTCGATGGGCTCGTTCCTGCTGATGGCCGGCGAGCCGGGGCACCGCATGGCGCTGCCTAACGCCAGCCTGCATGTGCACCAGCCGCTGGGCGGCTTTCAGGGGCAGGCGTCCGATATCCTGATCCACGCCGAAGAGATGAAGCGCACCAAAGCTCGGGTGATCCGGCTGTACGCCCAACATTGCGGCCTGAGCGATGAAGCGGTGGAGCAGGCGTTGGATCGCGATCGCTTTATGACCGCCGACGAAGCGGCGGCCTGGGGGCTGATCGATAAGGTGCTGCATGAACGGTGAAGCGACTCAGGGGCTTTCGGCGGGCTGCGGCGTGTGCCAAACCCGTTCAAGCCCGCATTCGACCATCGCGAAATAGAGGCTGAAATAGCGCTCCGCCATGATAAAGAACGAGCTGTTGAGTTCGATCACCACGTTATTGGTGGTGGTCAGCAGGCCGGATTTTTCCGCCGCCTGCAGGATGCGATTCACGTGCGCGCGGGAGACGGAACACGACTTGGCGATTTTCGCCGAGGAGAGCAGCAGAAAGGGGGAGTTCTGCCGGATGCTTTCGATATGCAGCATCAGCAGCACCATGTGGCCGGCGTCTTTGCTGATAAACAGCGCGGATTGCGGCACCAGATCGATCAGGTAGATCTCCTTGAGCATCAACTGCCCGTAGGCGGCGAAAAAGGCGGGCAGAAAGTCGGGCGTCGCCAGCAGCGCCGCGATGGGCATCTGCGGCGCCAGCGCCTGATAGGGCCGCGCCATCGAGGCGATCAGCGCCTGGGTTTCCGCCAGCGCGTTCGGCGTCGGCCTATAGCGCAGCTGGCGTTTGTCATGTTCGCAGGGTTTGACCTCCAGCCGACGGCCGACCCGCAAGAAGAACAGAAAGGAATCCAGAGAATTCTCGCTGATCATGTTCTTCCCTTTAAAAAAGGCCTTGATGTCTTTCAACCCGGCGGCGGGCTGGTGGTAATAAATGGACAGGATGGTGGAACAAATAATGAACCGACTGTTCCTGAAGATGATTTTGTAAAACAGCGGATGTTTTTTGTAGGTCTCTTTCAATAACTCCCCGTGCTTGACGATGGCGGCGTGGAACGCCGGTGACTGTCTGATGATGTTGGCCTGTTTCTCCAGATGAAACTGTAGCTGGAATCTGCTTAGACTCATTTTCCCTATTTCCTGTACTTAAAAAAATGTGCTGCTTTTTATCGTTATGGGTTTGCTGTGTATGGCTTGACGATCTGTTGGCCCTGGTCGTTGATGAGAGTGGCCTGAACGATGACCTGAGAAGGGAGTGTCGGCGCTGCAACGCCGTCGAGGTGATAATCCCGTATGCTGAACGGCGCGGTCATCATGTCGCTTTCTTGCCGCACCGGGTAATCACGTTTTCCTATGTGCACGCTTATGCGGGCGAAGGAGAGATAGAACGCAGACCGGTTGTTGCAGCGCAGCAGATAGCCGCCCGGTGATTTTTGCAGCGTGAACGAAACGGCCTCGGCTGCGTTCTCGGCTTTTCCCTGCAGCGCTCTGGGCCGGTAGAAGATCTTCATCTGCGTGTTCATCGCCAGCGTCACGCGCGACGCCAGTGGCGGCGTGGTCGGCGGGTTAGGCGGGATCTCATACAGGTTGAGCCAGAATACCGACTCCCGGTCGGCGGGCAGGTTAGCGCCGGCAAACAGGATGCGCAGCCCTTTCAGCGCCGAAGGCGGCAGGGCGAAAACGCTGGGCAGGGTGACAAACGGCGCGCGGGACAGTTCGGGGGCGGCGTTGACGTCGCCGTTATCGACCCAGGTTTGCGCCACGATCGGATAGCCGTTGGTGTTGAGCAACATCAGGGTTTTTTCCGTGTCGCCTTCGCGGAAAATCACCCGCGTGGCGGAGGCGATGATGCCCGCCTGCGCGCCCATGGCCGCTAGCGCCAGCAGCAGGGCGCATCCCATCGTCAGATATTTCTTTCTCATCATTGCACCTTAACCCAAACGTAGGCCCTGGCGTCCACTTTGCCGGCGGTGACGGTTTGTCCGGGCAGCCGGGCGAGCGTGGCGGTGAGCTGGGTGGTGTAGTGGGTAAAGCCCGCCGCGGTGCTGCCGCCGCCGCTGGCGCCGTTGAGCACCGGGTACCAGCCGGCGTCGTTGCCCTGCGGGCATTGCCCGGCGCTGCAGCGCGCCCAGCCGACGAAATTCATCGGCGCGCCGTTGCCGGCGTTGGCGAGCGCGATGCCCACGCCGGTGGCGACGCTGCTGTCGGTGCCGTAGCCGCTGGAGAGCAGGTAGCTCACGCCGCCGTTGGCGCTGACCAGCCCGAGCTGCTGCGCCGCGACATAGCTTTCATACGGCACCTGCAGGCCGAGGGCGGTATTGTTGCTACTGACGCCGGACACGGCGGCGTTGTCGCATTCGATATTGATAGTGAACTGCGCCTGTGAGGTTTGCCCGGCGGTCAACTGGCTGACGGAGATGGTCGGCAGGATCACCAGCGGCGTGACGTTGCGCGCCACGCAGGTGGCGGTATAGGTCAATGAGGAGATCGGTGCGGTGCCCATGCCCATCGCGTTCCAGCGCCCGGTGCCCCAGGTGGCGTAGTTGGTGGCGGAATCGCTGCCGATAGGATCCGAAGCGATACCTGGCCCCTGAAAGGTGACATAGCCGTTCGGCTGCGTGCAGGTATAGTTCGAATTGCCGGTGGTCGAGGCCATGCCCACCAGCGGGTTGCCGGCGCTGTAGCCGCAATAGTTGCTGGCGCCCGCGCCCGGCAGCGAGCTGATGCGGATCAGATCGGCGCGGATGGCGCTGAAGTCTTTCACCCGGATCTGAATTTTGCTGCCGACGGTGGCGTAGCGGGTAATCGGCGCCGACTGCCAGTAGCGGGTAAAAACCTTGCCGGAATCCAGATGGGTCAGGCGGATGCCGACGTAAGGGAAGTAGGTGGCGTAGTAGTTGGGGTTGCCGTCCTGGGCGCCCAGATCGTAATAGCCGCCGACGCGATCGTCGCCGTTGGTGGCGAAGACTTCATAGATCTGCCCCGCATCGCTGGCGTCGCATTCATACAGCACCTTGTTGGGATCGGGGTAGCGTGTGCCGGACGTAAGATCGAACACGCTGGTGCCGAGCGGCGTGCCGACGGGCTGCAGGTAAGTGCTGGTCAGGTTGACCCGGCCCAGCGCCGTGCCCACCCCGCAGGGATCGCAACCGGAATCGATCGCGGGAGAAACCCGGGTGCATTGGGCCAGCGCGGCGGGCGCGCCGAACAGCGACAGGGCGAGCAACGCCAGGGCGGCGAGCGGGTAAGCAATGCGTTTCATCGTCTCTCCTGAGAATAAGTTTTACGGGCTAGCGGCACGGGGCGCTGAGCCGCTGAATCGGGCTGTCTTCCCCGGCGGGCAGGCGGTAATGCAGCGTGCATTGCTGGCCGGGCGCGTCGCCCCAGTTCAGCGTCAGTTCGCCGGCGCTCCGATCGCTGCGCAGATACACCTGATTGGCCTGGCCGACCATGCCCACGCTGTTGCCCGCTGGGTCCAACACGTTGGCGCCCATCGGGATCGGCGCGTTATCGGGCCGCTGCGCGGTGATCAGCAGCGCCTGGCCGCGCACGGTGTTGAAGCGCAGGCGCACCGTGGCGCCGGCGTACGGTGCCACGCGCCGCTGGCCGTCTTCCAGCTCCGCTTTGTCGTTCATGCCCTCGGGGTTCAGCGCGACGGTGTTGTAGTGATAGGGCACCAGTGACGGTGCCAGGGCGTAGCCGAAGCGATCGACGCGCGCGCCCTGGCCGTCCATCACCCGTGCGCCGCTGGCGCCGGGCGCTTCGATCAGGGCGAAGGTGTCGCCGACATACGGCCCTAATGTCACGCCGCCGTGGTGCGCCACCACGGCGCCCTGCAGCGACAGGGAACCTTGTCGATACTGGCGCGCGGTGGAGAACGAGCCGGTGACGTTGGCGTAAGGCAGACGGGTTTGCAGGTTGCCGCCCCAGATGCTTTGCTGGCGATCGTCGTCGGTGGTGAAGTTCAGGCCGTAGCTGACCGGCTGTTCGTCGCCGACGCTGCCCGAGAGCGCAGCCTGATAATTGCCGCCCTGACCCTGGCTATGATTGGCCAGCAGCGAGACGCTGGGGGCGGATGATGAGCGCCCGAGCGGGAAGCTCAGCGACAGGGCGGTGACGGTCTGCGCGTTCTGCGCCAGCGGCGCGCTGTAGACGTTATCCAGCGGCCCGTAGCCGCGGTAGTCGCCGTTGCTGTAGCCCAGACTGCGAGTGCGGGTGACGGAGAGGTTAAGCGCCACGCCGTTGCCGAAGGTTTTTCCCCAGCCCAGTTGGAGCTGATTGTCGCGGCCGCGCTGGTCGCGGTAGTCCTGAGTCGAACCGGACATCGTCAGGCTGCCGAACGCGCCCATGCCCTGATTGACGGCGACCTCGAAACGCGAACGCTGGCGGTAGGAGTCGGACTGCCAGTTTTGACCGGTAACGGCGGCGCGCCGCACGCCGAGCACGTCGCTGAGATCGCGAAAGCCTTCGGTAGAGTAGCGGTAGCCGGCGATGGATAGCGTGGTGTCCGTCGGGCTGAAGGTTCGGCTGTAAGAGAGGTGCAGCATCCAGCCGGAGGCGCCGCCGTCCGGCAGGCTGGCGTGGGAATAGGTGGTATCCATGCCGAAGGCGCCCAGCCAGCTGCTGTACACGCCACCCAGCATCACCGCCTGATAGCCGTCCGCCAGCTGGTTGCCGAGGTTGAAGGTCAGAGCGTTGGTCAGGCCGTGCTGCCAGGTCACTTCGCTGAACAGATCGTTGTCGCCGACGTAGCGGGAACGGCCGACGATCGCGGAGTAGCGCGACTGGCCGGGGCGAATGGATTCCGGCACCGCGGCGAACGGCACGGTGAAGGTGCTGACGCTGCCGTCGGCTTCGGTCACCACCACGGTGAGATCGCCGGCGTAGTTGGTGGCGTACAGATCGTTGATGGCGAACGGCCCCGGCGCCACCGTGGTTTCATACAGCGTGCTTTTGCCCTGCAGCACCGTCACGCGCGCGTTGCTTTTCGCCACGCCGCGCACCACCGGCGCATAGCCGCGCTGGGAATCCGGCAGCATGCGATCGTCCGAGCTGAGCTGAATGCCGCGAAAGCCCAGGCCGGAGAAGAAGTGCCCGTCGGTAAAGCCTTCGCCCAACAGCATTTCGCTGCGCCAGGGCAGGATTGCGCGCTGCACGTAGCGGCGGCTGGTGTCCAGGTGACCGCCGAACTCCCGATCGTAGCGGTAGCTGGACTGCTGGCGGTAGCGCCATAGCCCGAGGTTGAACCCGCCGTTAAGGTTGGCGTAGGTCGAGTCGAGATCGCGGGTTTGCCCCTGCCGGTAGCTGACGTGGTACTGGTTGAGGTTGTAATTGACGAAGGCCATCGATTCGCCGCTATCCAGGCTGGCGGGGTTGACGCTGCCGCGCGGCCGGCCGTTCAACAGCGCCTGCGGAACGCTGAGATCCAGCCGTAGCCGCGAGATATCGGCGTTCACCGTGATGTCTTTGAGATCCCGGCCGGGCAGCAGGCATTCCGCCTCGGCCGCCGGCGGGTTCTTCAGCCCGAAGCGCGTCAGCTGCGGCCGATCGAAACAGGGCAGCACCTGCTGGCCTGCGCGCACGAAGCGAATTTGGTCGCGCTCGAGAAACTGGCCGTTGAGGTACAGATCGATCTGATAGCTGCCGGGGGCGACGGCGTCCTGTTGGTTGAACTGACTCAGGGCGCTGTTGCTCAGCACGCTGCCGCGCAGCAGCGCGGGATCGAAGGTATAGCCGTCGGCGGCGGCGCAGCCCAGCGGCAGCGCCAGCAGCGCGCAGCACCAGCGTGCGGGCAGCGGCGTCGCCTTGCGGACATCGAACATGGGAACCTCCCTGTCTGGTTTCAGCGCGCGACGTTCAGGGTGCGCGTGATTTCCACCCCATAGTCATTGATGACGCGCAGTGCGACCTGCCGTACCTCCCCGTTCACCGGCCAATTGGCCTGTGAATACGGCGGGATCAGATCCGCCTGCGGAATGGCGCTGCGCTTCGCGCCGCTCAGGATGACCGCTTGGCTGATGTTGGCGTAGTAGCCGGTCGGGTTGTCGACGCGCAGCGCGTTGCCGACCTGGCGCAGGCTAAGGCGATCGATGACGTGGTTGGCGTCGCCGGCCAGCCCGGCGGGGCGATAAAACACCTTCAGCCGATTGGTGACCACCAGCAGTAGTTTGTTCTTGTCGTTGTCCGTCTGCCGTACGGCGGGCACCTGCAGGAAGTTAAGGTAGAACAGCGATTCGCGATCGCGCGCCAGCGGCTGACCGACGAACGACAGCCGCACCATTTGCCCGCTGTGCGGATTCATGCGGAAGATTTGCGGCGAGGCGACAAAGGGCGCATCGGCGTTTTCCGGCGTGGACTGCGGGTTGTTGATGTCGAGCCAGATCTGCATCAGCGCCGGGACGCCGTCATCGTTGGTGAACTGCAGCGTTTTCTCCCGCGCCTCGGCGGGGTAGATCACGCGGTTGCCGAGCAGTGTTACGCTGGCCAAGGCGTGGGTGGCGGCAAAACTCATCAGGCAAAGCGACAGGGCGGCCCATCGGCGGGCGGAACGGGATATCTGCGGCATAAACGTGAACCGATAAAGGGAGCGAGTCATTCAGCGCCGTCCGCTAAGGAACGGCGCTGGCATCAACAGGTATGGCGCCTGACGCCGGCTTATTTGTAGCTAATGGCGAACTGGGCGGTGGCGATCACCGAACCGGCCGCTACGCCGGTGTCTTCCGCGTAGTAGCGGGCCACCAGGTTCTGCGAGGTGGAGGTGGCGTCTTTCGCCAGCGTCATCGCCGACGTGGTGACGGTCGAACCGCTGGCGAACGACAGCGGCGTGGTGGCGTCGCTGTCCAGCAGTTGAATGGACACCTTGGCGGCATCGCCCGCGTTGCCCAGGTTGCCGTTGGTGGTCGGGTTGTTGCCCGCCAGCACGGTTTTGATCGCCGTATCGCTGCTCGCCGCCGCGCAGCCCGTCACGTTAACGGTAAAGGTGGTGTCGCCGGCGGTGGCGCCTTTGGTGGCGAGTTTGCTGGCGGCGACGGTCGGCAGCAGCACGACCGGGTTGGATTGGTTGCCGTTAATATTCACCGAACAGGTTTGCGTGCTGACTTCGCCTTTGAATTGCACCGTATTGGACGAGGCGGCCGCACAGGCGCCGGAGAGAGCCAGCAGGGATAATGCGACTAATTTAACATTCATGTGAAATGCCCTTTAATTAACTTTAGAGAAAAGCTTTCCTGACAGTAATAAATTACTGACGTGCGGTTGTGGGTTAATCATGTTGCGCAATTGTTTTTTAAACGCGTCGGCAAACATGGATTTTCATCCTAACAAACTAAGAATTTTCCCTATAGGTGTTTTCCGCATGGTAATAAGGCGGCGGCGTGGGTTGTTACATTTATTTTCATTTTTGCTTATATCATACAAAATGGAAAATAGATCTATATCATTGCGTTGCGTTTTTATTGGATCGCCGGATTTTGTGATGGAAATAATTTGAAACATTCATGCCTTTTTTGCGGATTAATCAACGCACTGGCGGTTGCGTGATTATTTGAAAAACATGTTATCAAGATGTTTTTTATTGGTGTGCTTTGCCGGCGAATTACCCCAAAAAAGAACGGCGACAAGTCGCCTGAGGTATGGAAGCATGCTGCCATGCTGATAAGGAGAATTAAAGTGAGAGTGATTTATATCGACGGCTCGCCGCTGTGCCGGCTGGGCATGAAAACATTATTGGGTGGCGGGGTGATAACCTTATCCTTGCCAGATATTAACATCGTTAAAAATATAAGCCCGGCGCCTGATTTAATTATCATGGACTTTCCCCATGAGATTTACCGGTTCGAAGCCTATTTGAAATTCATTAATTATACCCGCCGTGAATATAACGGCGTGAGATTACTGTTCTTCGTCGATAAGACTTCGCCGCTGATTCTGGCGTTTATCGCTGCGGCGCAGCCGGATGCGATTTTGCACAAACGGGAAGCGTTGCAGATGGTGCGAGAGACTTGCACGGCGCTGGTCCGCCGTGAGGAGGAAGGTGAGCGGCGCGTGATGAACCGGCATCGGGTGGCGGCGATCACGCCTGGCGAGGCGGCGGTGCTGTGTGAAACCGCCCGTACGGAAGATATCCGCCTGACCGCGCGGCGGCTAAACCTGCATCCGAAAACCGTTTATTCGCACCTCAATAACGCCGGCAAAAAGTTCGGTATTCGCAATCGGGTGGAATTGTTGAAGATGATTGCGCTGCTGTAGCGCCGTTATCGGGCCTGGCCGACGGCCAGCCGCCATCGCGTGATCTCATCGGCGCCGGGTCCGGCCGTCAGCGCCAGGCTTTGCGGCGGCAGCGATTCGCCGGTCACGGCATCCACTACGCGCAGGGTGGCGGGGTGGCCGGTCATGCGGTCGACCACGCGCAGCGGCGGCCCGGCCAGCTCGGACAGATTCCACTTGTCGCCAATCTGAATCATCGCCATCACCAGCAGCCCGAGATCTTTTCCCTTCTCCGTCGGCAGATACTCATAGCGATCGGGGCGGGTCTGGTATTGCCGCTTTTCGATAAGGCCTTCGCTTTCCAGCGCTTTGAGCCGATTGGCCAGCGTACTGTTGGTGATGCCGGTCGACTGGCGCAGATCGTCATAGCGCGAGAGCCCCAACAGCAGATCGCGCATGAGGATAGCGCCCCAGCGATCGCCCAACGCCGACAGCACGTGGGCCACCGAACACGTCATGCCTTCAAAATCTTTTGCCTTCATCCTGTTGTGCCTCTGCTTGCCACCGGAATGCCGATAATTTTATCGCCTCCGCTTGATAACTTCAATAATTGGAGTTATTACTCTAATTATTGAAGTTGGTGTTTTAGACCGGCTACCGATCAAAGCGGTTGCCGATAGCCTACGCCCACACCGAGGAGACAATGCGATGCCACTGTGGCAGATCTACCACCCCGAACCGGCCTTCAGCGCTGCCGATAAACGCGCGATTGCGCAGCAGGTCACCGCCCTGTACCAGGACTTTTTGCCACGTTTCTACGTCAACGTCTTCTTCCATGCGTTGCCGACAGGTTCGGCTTATCTCGGCGGCGAACCGGCCGATGACTTCGTGCGGGTGACCATCGACCATATCGCGCGCGCCATGGACAACGACGCGGAGCAGCAGCAATTTCTGGCGGCCTGCACCCGCATCCTGCAACCCTACATCGCCGCCCGCGGGCTGCGCTGGGAGCTGCACGTGGACGAAACGCCGTTCTCGCTGTGGACTATCGAAGGTTTAAAACCGCCGGCGCCGGGGACGGCGGCGGGAGAGCGGTGGCGCAAGGAGAACCGGCCTTCGGTGTGGGAGGGTAGCGGCGCTGGCGGAATATCCGATGCTTAAAGGCGACGATGAGTGCCGGGTTATTATCTCGCTTAAACAGAAGCGGCATCACCGTGTGGGGGCTGTGAGAGTAACCCGGCAGGCCTCATAGGTTATGTTGTACATCTGATATGAATGCATTAACGATGGCGGATTTTTCATTCTTGCGATAGATGAAAAAAACCTCAGTTGCGTTATCGACGGCGGGGATCGGCCTGTAGGTGATGTTAGGCAGTTTGATTGAAGATAGCGTTGAGGGAACGATGGCGATGCCCAGGCCGGAGGCCACCATGGCGAGCACGCTTAAGGTGCTGTCCAACCGATAGGCCACCTTGATGTCTTCTTCAATAATGGCGTTCAGGATACGAAGCTGGCCATCGTCTCCGCTGTTTTCCGAGTAGATGATAAAGTCTCGTCCAGAGAGGTCTTCCTTGTTCAAGGCCTCTTTTTTCGCCAGATCGGAGTCTTCCTGAATCACGACAACCCAGTCAAATTTTTTTATGGCTATAAAGCCGAGCTCCGGTGGGATGTTGAGATCCAGATTGGGGCAGTAGCTGACGTCGATATTTCCGTTGACGATCTCATCGATTTGTTTCCAGTAAGACATCTCTTTGGCGCGGAAGTTTACGCCGGGATGCTCTGCTTTAAATCGATGAATATCGGCGGTGACTAATCCTGCCGCCACGGCATTGCCGACAAATCCGATGCGCACATTGCCATTCTCACCTTTCGCCGCCGCTTTGGTTTCGTCAAGCGTGCTTTTTATTTTTTCATAAATATCCGGCGCATTCTTTAAAAATATCTCTCCCACTTCGGTGAGTTCTACATTGCGGTTGTTACGAATAAAAAGTGGTGCGCCAATCTCTTCTTCCAGCGCTTTTATCTGCATGCTGAAAGCCGACTGCGTAATATGAATGCGTTTGGCCGCTTTGCCAAAGTGTTTTTCTTCAACGAGGGCCAGGAATGCCTGGATATGGCGAAAATTCATGGATTAGATTCCTGTATCAGTCGTTCAAAAAAATGAATTGGATATATAGTGCCCATGAAAATACCCTCTAATAGAACTCGCGTTAAAGTGTAGGTTATTTCTGAAATGCGGGCTAGTCAACAACACTCAGCGTGTTGCTATATGTTTCCAACGAACAAATATATATAGTGGAGGCGCTAAATGAATTCATTAGCCAGAATCGATGTTCATACTCACCTGGTTCCGCCCTTTTGGGGCAGTGCGCTGCCGAGCCACGGCGGCGATCCGTCCGGATGGACCTTGCCCAAATGGACGGCGGACGACCATCTGCGCTATATGGACAGACAGCAAATAGCGACCAGCGTCTTGTCGTTAACCGCGCCAAGCGTGGTTGGCTGGGAAGGCCAGGCGCGCCGCGATATGGCCAGGAAAGTCAATGAATATACGGCGGATCTGGTGGCGAAATACCCCACGAGGTTTGGCAACTTCGCGACTGTGCCGTTGCCGGACGTTGAGGGGGCGGTGCGTGAAGTTGAGTATGCACTGGATGTGCTGAAAGCCGATGGCGTGGTGTTATTAACCAACTATGAAGGGGTTTATTTAGGGGATAAAAAGTGGGCTCCGCTTTGGGCGGCGCTTAACCAACGCTCTGCCGTTGTTTTCATTCACCCTGGTCATCCCATCATGGATTTGCTGGATGGCGTTCCGGGCCCCTTGGTTGATTATCCGTTTGATACTACCCGCAATGCCGTCCATATGGTGCTGAACGGCGTTATGGACAATTACCCTGACGTGAAAATTATTCTTTCGCATGCCGGCGGCTTCCTGCCTTATGCCGCCTTGCGTTTTACATTGCTGGCGGAGTCGCTTAATCCAAATGGGCCGTCAGCTCAGGAATTGAACGATAAGTTTAAGCGTTTTTATTTTGATACCGCATTGTCTTCCGGCCCGAATGCATTCTCCAGCCTGCTGACCTTTGCGAATCATAATAATATTCTGTTCGGCAGCGATTATCCTTATGCACCGGAGTCCGTCGCCGCTAAGTTTAATCATATTCTCGACGCCGAAACAAACCTGACTGATGCGCAAAAAGCAAGCTTCAACCGAAATAACGGTCTGGCGCTTTTCGCGCGGTTAAATAAATAAGGGTTTCTGCTGGGGCGATGCCGCACTGCTTCAAGTGCTGGCGGGTTCCTTGCCGAGAATAAAAAATCCACGCCGAAGCGTGGATTTTTCCGTTTCCGGCAGCGGAGAGAAACGCTGCGGGGAAGGGGTTAGACGTTGAACAAGAAGTTCATCACGTCGCCGTCTTTGACGATGTAGTCTTTACCTTCGGAGCGCATTTTGCCGGCTTCTTTGGCGCCTTGCTCACCCTTGTAGGTGATGAAGTCGTCAAAGGCGATGGTTTGCGCGCGGATAAAGCCTTTCTCGAAGTCGGTGTGGATCTTGCCGGCCGCCTGCGGGGCCGTGGCGCCGACCGGGATGGTCCAGGCGCGCACTTCTTTCACGCCGGCGGTGAAGTAGGTCTGCAGGTTCAGCAGCTCGTAACCGGCGCGGATCACGCGGTTCAGGCCCGGCTCTTCCAGGCCCAGCTCGGCCATGAACTCGTCGCGCTCTTCGTCTTCCAGCTCGGCGATGTCGGATTCCACGGCGGCGCACACGGCAACTACCACGGAGCCTTCGGCGTCGGCGATTTTACGCACGGTGTCCAGGTACGGGTTGTTCTCGAAGCCGTCTTCGTTGACGTTGGCGATGTACATGGTCGGCTTCAGCGTCAGGAAGCTCAGGTATTTGATCGCCGCCTTGTCTTCTGCGGTCAGATCCAGCGCACGCAGCATGCCGGCGTTTTCCAGGTGCGGCAGGCATTTCTCCAGCGCCGCCAGCTCGGCCTTGGCGTCTTTGTCGCCGCCTTTGGCTTTCTTCTGCACGCGGTGGATGGCGCGCTCGCAGGTGTCCAGGTCAGACAGCGCCAGCTCGGTGTTGATCACGTCGATATCTTCGGCCGGATCGACCTTGTTGTTGACGTGGATGATGTTGTCGTTCTCGAAGCAGCGCACCACGTGGCCGATGGCTTCGGTTTCGCGGATGTTGGTCAGGAACTGGTTGCCCAGGCCTTCACCTTTAGACGCGCCTTTCACCAGGCCGGCGATGTCGACGAATTCCATAGTAGTTGGCAGAATGCGCTGCGGCTTGACGATCTCGGCCAGCTTATCCAGACGCGGATCGGGCATCGGCACCACACCGGTGTTCGGTTCAATGGTGCAGAACGGGAAGTTGGCTGCTTCAATGCCCGCTTTGGTCAACGCGTTGAACAGGGTGGATTTGCCTACGTTAGGCAGGCCGACGATACCGCATTTGAATCCCATGTTGTAATCACCTTAAATATCTTAACTATCAGTCGGTTAGGTTTAATCGACTGCATAAAGGGCAAAATAATGCCGCCATTATACACGTAATGGGCGTTTATCTCGATCAGACTTGCTTGGCCGGGGCGAACGCAGCGCGGGCGGCCGGTTTTTATTTGAGATTTGGATCACATTTACCCATACTGGCCATTCCGATTAACCGACAGGAAACGCGCCGGATGTATTTCTTGCCTACGCCACCCTGAGTTGTGCCCGCCTGCAGTCTGCCGCCCCTTGCGGCTCTCCATACCCGCTACGCGGGGAGATGATGTCATCTGTCATAAGTGAATAATGCATGTTTAATCTGAGTAACGTCAGGATCGCGGACGTTAAAAATGAAGTCCTGGCGGGCTTTGTGGTGGCGGTTTCGATGATCCCCGAGGCGGTCGGCTTTTCGCTGGTCGCCGGTCTTTCGCCGATCGTCGGTTTGCACACCGCGTTTATTATCGGCCTGGTCACGGCGCTGTTCGGCGGCAAGCCGGGCATGGTCTCCGGTGCCGCCGGCTCCATTGTGGTGGTGCTGATGAGTCTGGCGGCGCAGTACGGCATGGGTTACGTGCTGTGGGCCACGCTGTTCGCCGGGGCGATTCAAATCCTGATCGGTGCCTTCCGGCTGGGCAAGTTCATTCGTCTGGTGCCGCTGCCGGCGATCCACGGCTTCGTCAACGGTCTGGCGATCGTCATCATGTTGGCGCAGCTGAAGATGATCGCCGGGCAGGGGCCGCTGATGTACGGCCTGGTGGCGCTGGCAATTGCGGTGGTGGTGCTGTTCCCGCGCCTGACCAAAGCCATTCCGTCTTCGCTGGCGGCGCTGCTGGTGGTCTCGGCGTTGGCAATCGGTCTCAATCTGCACACGCTGCGGGTGGGCGATCTGGCGGACATTTCCGGCGCGCTGCCGCACTTCAGCCTGCCGACGGCGCCGTTCACCCTGGAGATGGTGCGGGTAGTGCTGCCCTACGCGGTGGTGATCGCCTTGGTCGGTTTGATTGAATCGCTGCTGACCATGACGGTGCTGGATGAAATGGGCGGCAAGAAGGGGAACGGCAACCGCGAGAGCATCGCACAGGGTGCCGGTAACGCGGTATGCGGCCTGTTCGGCTGCTTCGCCGGCTGCGCGATGATCGGCCAGTCGATCATCAACTTCACCTCGGGCGGGCGCGGGCGCATTTCCGGCACGGTGGGCGCCATTCTGTTGATTCTGTTCGTGGTCAGCCTGTCGCGCTATATCGGCCTGTTGCCGGTGGCGGCGCTGGCGGGGGTGATGCTGGTGGTGTGTTACAACACCTTCGAGTGGAGCTCGCTGCGCCGTTTGCGCCGCATGCCGAAAGCCGATGCGCTGGTAATGATCATCGTCACGCTAATTACCATCTTTACCGATCTGGCGGTGGCGGTGATCAGCGGGGTGATTATCTCGGCGCTGGTGTTCGCCTGGCAGCAGGCGCGCATCCGCGTGCGCCAGCGGCAGGTGGCGGGCGACGTGGCGGTGTATCAACTGGATGGCCCGCTGTTCTTCGGCTCCGCCGCCGCTTTCGCCGAACTGTTCGATCCGCAGAGCGATGCGCAGAATGTGGTGCTGGATTTTGCTGGCACCCGGGTGATGGATTCCAGCGGCGTAGAGGCTATCGATAAGCTGACGGCGCGTTATCTGGCGGCGGGAAAAAGCATCCGCCTGCGCCACCTGAGCGGTGACTGCGTGCGCTTGCTCAAGCGCGCCGGGCCGTTCTGCAGCCATGAGCTGGACGATCCGCAGTATTACGTGGCGGAAGAGGGCTTCACCGCCGACGATCGCCGGGTGGGAGAGGAAACCTTCAACCCGCGCGGCTAAAAGCAGGCAGCGGGCAGGGCGCCCGCTGCGGCAAGGTTCAGGCCTGCGCCTTGAAGCTGTGCAGGCGCTGAACGGTTTTTTCCAGCCCGTCCTTCATCAGCATTTCGGTGCAGCGCAGCGACTCGTCGATCGCTTCGTCAATCATCTTCTGCTCGCTGGCCGGCGGCTTGCCGAGCACGAAGCCCACCACCTTGTTCTTGTCACCCGGATGGCCGATACCGATGCGCAGGCGATAGAAGTTCGGGTTGTTGCCGAACTTGTTCTGGATGTCCTTCAGGCCGTTGTGACCGCCGTTGCCACCGCCGAGCTTGATTTTGGCCACGCCGGGCGGCAGATCCAGTTCGTCGTGCGCCACCAGGATCTCGTTCGGTTCGATGCGGTAGAAGTTGGCCATCGCCAGCACCGCTTTGCCGCTCAGGTTCATGAAGGTGGTCGGCACCAGCAGGCGCACGTCGTTGCCCGCCAGGTTCAAGCGGGCGGTGTAACCGAAGAACTTGCTCTCTTCTTTCAACTGCTGATTGTGGCGCTGGGCCAGCAGATCGACGTACCAGGCGCCGGCGTTGTGGCGCGTCTGGGCGTATTCCGCGCCCGGGTTGGCCAGGCCGACTATCAATTTAATACTGCTCACTGGGAGATTCGCTATGATCAGGGTAATGGAAAGGGCCTTAGTCTACCTGTCGGGGCGGCGAATGACAAAATCCGATCTCCGCCATCGTCTTAGGTAAGAAAGACGAATGATTCATTAGCTGAATAATTCAATTTGTCCGCTAATTTTCAGCGCCGTGTTAAGAAGTGTCAATAATTCTTTACCATTTGTGATCGCCCCCGCAATCCCCTTGCCGCCACAAGGACTATACTTAACTTATCAAAGTGGGTTAACAAGTTGCAGCGTTATCCCGGTTGGCACATGGCAATCATGGAGGTGGCATATGAAACGTAGAAACGCGGACAGAATGGGCAACTTTTTTATGGGGCTGGGGCTGGTCGTGATGATCGGCGGCGTCGGATACTCCATTATTGCTGAAGTATCCCAGTTCGATTTACCGCAATTTTTCGCCCACGGCGCCATCATGAGCATCTTCGTCGGCGCGCTGTTGTGGCTGGTGGGCGCGCGTATCGGCGGCCGCGAGCAGGTGGCGGATCGCTACTGGTGGGTAAAACACTTTGATAAACGGTGCCGTAACGACCAACATCGTTCGTCGCATTGATTAAAAAATCAGAAGGGAAGCGAGAGCAGGGCAAGGGAATATCTGCCGTGCATTAAGGTCTGAGGTCATGTTGGACTACGAGTAGAAAACCCGTTGTTGCGTACGCACCAACGGGTTTTTCTTTTTCTGCTGTCGGGCACGTTATCTTTCCGGCACGGTGGGCGCCGCACCGGAAAGACGACGCATCAATGCTCGAACATCGCAGAGATCGACTCTTCGTTGCTGATACGGCGGATGGCTTCAGCCAGCATGCCGGACAGGGTCAGAGTGCGAACGTTTTTCAGTGCCTTGATTTCCGGCGACAGCGGAATGGTGTCGCAGACGATCACTTCATCAATCACCGAGTTCTTGATGTTGTCCACGGCGTTGCCGGAGAAGATCGGGTGCGTCGCGTAGGCGAATACGCGCTTGGCACCGCGTTCTTTCAACGCTTCAGCCGCTTTACACAAGGTGCCGCCGGTGTCGATCATGTCGTCGACCAGCACGCAGTCGCGGCCTGCCACGTCACCGATGATGTGCATCACCTGAGAAACGTTCGCGCGCGGGCGGCGTTTGTCGATGATGGCCATGTCGGTGTCGTTCAGCAGTTTGGCGATGGCGCGGGCGCGCACGACGCCGCCGATGTCCGGAGAAACCACGATCGGGTTTTCCAGGTTCTGCTGCAGCATGTCTTCCAACAGGATCGGGCTGCCGAACACGTTGTCTACCGGTACGTCGAAGAAGCCTTGAATCTGCTCAGCATGCAGATCCACCGTCAGAACGCGGTCAACCCCTACGCTGGAGAGGAAATCGGCGACAACCTTGGCGGTGATTGGCACACGCGCGGAACGCACGCGGCGATCCTGGCGGGCATAGCCGAAGTAAGGGATAACGGCGGTAATACGACCTGCGGAGGCGCGACGCAGGGCGTCGACCATCACAACCAGTTCCATCAGGTTGTCGTTGGTCGGGGCACAGGTGGACTGGATGATGAAAATATCACCGCCGCGTACATTTTCGTTGATTTGCACGCTCACTTCGCCGTCGCTAAAACGACCTACAGCGGCGTCACCAAGGCTGGTGTACAAACGGTTGGCAATACGTTGTGCTAGTTCCGGGGTGGCGTTACCAGCAAAAAGCTTCATATCAGGCACGAGAAGAACCTCAGGCTTGCGTCCAGAGAAGATATTGTCATACGACATCGCCAAGGGGCAGTCGGCGACGCCGGCGCAATATACATACGGGTATGTAAAACTAAAATTGAGACCGCAGGCAGCGCAGGGATAACAGGGCCAGGTGTGCATGACCCTGCGCAGCGAAACGTTGAGCTACGACTCAAACCGCCCGGAACGAATGCGATGTAGTGGGGAGACGTTAACGCCGCGCGCTACAAAACCACGCAACCACTCCGGGGCTTGATTTAACACCTGACGGGCGGCGATTTCTGTGTCGAATTCAGCAAACACACAAGCACCTGTGCCTGTCAGGCGTGACGGGGCGTATTCTAACAGCCATGAAAGAAGCTGTTCAACCTCGCGAAAACGTTTTCTTGCGATCGGTTCGCAATCATTTGCGTACGGCGCCCGCAACAGCTCATTTAAGGAGCGAACCGGGGTATCCCTTTTCAATTCGGCGTCGCCGAAGATAACCGGCGTCGGAATGCCGACGCCGGGATGGGCCACCAGATACCATTTTTCCTGCGGTTCGGCCGGCTGCAGGCGCTCGCCGATGCCTTCGGCGAAAGCGGCGTGGCCGCGCACGAACACCGGCACGTCGGCGCCGAGGCTGAGCCCCAGCTCTGCCAGTTGGTCGTCGCCAAGGCCGCAGCGCCACAGTTCGTTGAGCGCCACCAGCACGGTGGCGGCGTTGGAGGAGCCGCCGCCCAAACCGCCGCCCATCGGCAGACGCTTGTCGATGCTGATGTCGGCGCCGCGCGGTGCGGTCTGCAGGCCGCGCTCATCGCAATAGCGCTGCAGCAGGCGGGCGGCGCGCACGATCAGGTTCTGCTCGTCCGGCACGCCGTCGACCGGCGTCAGCAGGTTGATGCGATCGTCCTGGCGCGGGTCAATGGTCAGGGTGTCGCCGTAGTCCAAAAACTGGAACAGCGTCTGCAGCAGGTGATAGCCGTCTTCACGACGGCCGGTGATGTACAGAAACAGGTTGAGCTTCGCGGGGGAGGGCCACTGGTGGATCATTTGAGCGTCCAGTTATCCATTTTCAGCTTGATGCGCTGGTCGCCCTGCTGCAGCTCCAGGCGGTTCGGCAGCGTCGGCTGCACCTCGGTGCTGTAGCCCTGGTAATCCACTTTCCACGTCTGGCCGCCCTGCTGATAGGTAAGCTTGCTCAGACGATATTGGTCATCCAGCGCAAAATCGTTGGCTTCGCCCGGCAGACCGAGCATCCATTGACGCAGGTTGTTCAGCGGGATCGCCATGCCGGTCAGCTTGCGGATCATCTCGTCCGGGTTATCGCTGACGTAGCGTTTGCCCTGGTTATCGGTCAACTGCACCACGTTTTTCTGCACGTTGAGATCCATTTCCGTGCTGCCCAGCGGGTTGGTCAGCAACAGGCGGTAGCGCTCCGGCGAGAACTGCTGCCAGAAGAAGCGGGCGTAGACTTTTTTCTGATCAGACAAGTAGGCGAAGGAGCCGCGGGTCTGATAGGTGCTGAGCTGCTGCACCGCCTGCTCATGGGCGCGCCACTGCGGTGAGGTCGGGCTGGTGGCCGGGCCGCTCGGCTTGGTGGTGGTACAGGCGGCCAACACCAGGCTGGCCAGCGGGATCAGACGGAGCAAACTAACTTTGCGTATTGGCATAACTTTCTCTTGTCCTTTTGTCCTTGCGGGCATGCGCGACGAAACCCGGATTCAGCGCTCACGCTAACGGGGCGGCGGCGACGCGTCAATTTTTTGCTGCATCGCGTTGAATCTTGCCGCTTTTACCGGCGCAATGCCAACCCGGCGCGCGCGTCGGGGTCGCCATTAAGATTAACACAATCGTTTCGTAGCGCTGCCCCGGCGCAACAATTTTCGTTACGGCAGGGGGCCGCCGTTAGCGTTTGGTTGATGTTTGTCTCGGTATGCTGCCGGGGGTTTTTGTTGCGGGAAATAATCGAATGAAGATAGCGGTGCGAATAATCATTTCGCTTCTGTGCTTTGCCGGTGCGGTATTTTTTTATTTTCAGGCCAAGCAGGTTTTTTGCCAACAGGTCTCTTTTATCTTGGATCCATCCTATCGTTGCGGCACGCTGGGGTGGTAAACGCGCGGATTATAAGCGGATAGCCTGCAGGTTTTACCGAATCCTGCGCGGGATACCGCATCTTGCGCTAAAATTCAGTATGTTATGCCGTCAAATTATAAATCATCTCACTGTATTTATTACTTATTCATTAATTGATGTCGTCTATGACAGCGATTGAACGGAAGATGCGGTTGTTACTTTTATTGATCCCGCGCATCAAGTAGAATGCCGTTCAACGAGAACCCGTACCAACAGAAGTATTACTCGAAGCAATGACCCTGCTGGCGTTAGGTATAAATCACAAAACTGCTCCGGTTTCTCTGCGTGAAAGGGTGACCTTCTCGCCAGAGTCCATCGATGAGGCGCTGACCAGCTTGCTCCAACAACCGTTGGTGCAGGGCGGCGTCGTGTTGTCCACCTGCAACCGCACCGAGCTGTATCTCAGCGTGGAGCAGCAGGAACACATGCACGAGCAACTGGTCGCCTGGCTGTGCGCCTACCACAACCTGCGCCCGGAAGAGGTGAAGAAAAGCCTGTACTGGCATCAGGGCAACGACGCGGTTAGCCATCTGATGCGGGTGGCCAGCGGGTTGGACTCGCTGGTGCTGGGCGAACCGCAGATCCTCGGCCAGGTGAAAAAGGCCTTCGCCGAGTCGCAACGCGGCCAGTCGCTGTCCGGCGAGCTGGAGCGCCTGTTCCAGAAATCCTTCTCCGTCGCCAAGCGCGTGCGCACCGAAACCGAAATCGGCGCCAGCGCAGTTTCCGTTGCTTTCGCCGCCTGTACGCTGGCGCGGCAGATTTTCGAATCGCTGGCCGATCTCAACGTCTTGCTGGTGGGCGCCGGTGAAACCATCGAGCTGGTGGCGCGCCACCTGCGCGAACACAAAGTGCGGCACATGATCATCGCCAACCGCACCCGCGAGCGCGCGCAGCTGCTGGCGGACGAAGTTGGCGCGGAAGTGATCACCCTGCCGGAGATCGACGAACGCCTGGCGGACGCCGACATCATTATCAGTTCCACCGCCAGCCCGCTGCCGATCATCGGCAAGGGGATGGTGGAGCGGGCGCTGAAAGCGCGCCGCAACCAGCCGATGCTGCTGGTGGATATCGCCGTACCGCGCGATATCGAACCGGAAGTCGGCAAGCTGGCCAACGCTTATCTGTACAGCGTGGACGATCTGCACGCCATCATTCAAAGCAACCTGGCGCAGCGCAAAGCGGCGGCGGTGCAGGCGGAGTCGATCGTGCAGCAGGAAAGCACCAACTTTATGGCCTGGCTGCGTTCGCAGGGCGCGGTGGAAACCATTCGCGACTACCGCTCGCAGGCCGACCAGATCCGCGCAGAAATGGAGGCCAAAGCGCTGGCCGCCATCGCTCAGGGCGCCAACGTGGAGCAGGTTATTCACGAGCTGGCCCATAAACTGACCAACCGCCTTATTCATGCCCCCACCAAATCCCTCCAGCAGGCCGCCGGCGACGGCGACGTGGAGCGGTTGCAGTTATTACGCGACAGCCTCGGGCTGGATCAGCATTAGTTTTCTCTATTAACAGGGTTTATTACCACGCATGAAGCCTTCTATTGTTGCCAAACTGGAAGCGTTACAAGAGCGCCATGAAGAAGTGCAGGCGCTGCTCGGCGATGCCGGCGTTATCGCCGACCAAGACCGGTTCCGCGCGCTGTCGCGAGAATACGCGCAGCTGACCGACGTCAGCCGCTGCTTCCTGGAATGGCGTCAGGTGCAGGAGGATCTGGAGACGGCGGAAATGATGCTGGACGATCCGGAAATGCGCGAGATGGCGCAGGAAGAGCTGAAACAGGCGCGGGCGACCAGCGAAGAGCTGGAACAACAGCTGCAGGTGTTGCTGCTGCCGAAAGATCCGGACGATGAGCGCAGCTGCTTCCTCGAAGTGCGTGCCGGCACCGGCGGCGATGAGGCGGCGATCTTCGCCGGCGATCTGTTCCGCATGTACAGCCGCTACGCCGAAAGCCGCCGCTGGCGCGTCGAGGTGATGAGCGCCAACGAAGGCGAGCACGGCGGCTTCAAGGAAGTGATCGCCAAAGTTTCCGGCGACGGCGTGTACGGCCAGCTGAAGTTTGAATCCGGCGGCCACCGCGTGCAGCGCGTGCCGGAAACCGAATCCCAGGGGCGCATCCACACCTCCGCCTGCACCGTGGCGGTGATGCCGGAAGTGCCGGAGGCCGAATTGCCGGACATCAACCCGGGCGATCTGAAAATCGACACCTTCCGCTCCTCCGGCGCCGGCGGCCAGCACGTTAACACCACCGACTCGGCGATCCGCATCACCCACCTGCCGACCGGCATCGTGGTGGAGTGCCAGGACGAACGTTCACAGCACAAAAACAAAGCCAAGGCGATGTCGGTGCTGGGCGCGCGCATTCGCGCCGCCGAGATGGCCAAGCGCCAGCAGGCCGAGGCGTCCACGCGCCGCAACCTGCTGGGCAGCGGCGATCGCTCCGATCGCAACCGCACCTATAACTTCCCGCAGGGGCGGGTGACCGACCACCGCATCAACCTGACGCTCTACCGTCTGGACGAGGTGATGGAAGGCAAACTGGACATGCTGATCCAGCCGATCGTGCAGGAGTATCAGGCCGATCAGCTGGCGGCGCTGTCCGCCGAGCAAGAGTGATGGATTATCAACACTGGCTGCAAGCCGCCGCCGCGCGTTTGACCCACAGCGACAGCGCCCGGCGCGACGCGGAAATCCTGTTGGGTTTCGTGACCGGCAAGGCCAGAACCTTCCTGATGGCGTTCGGTGAAACCTTGCTGACGCCGCCGCAGCAACAGCAGTTGGAAACGCTGCTGGCGCGCCGCGAGCGCGGTGAGCCGGTGGCCTATCTGGTGGGCGAGCGCGAGTTTTGGTCGCTGCCGCTGTCGGTCTCGCCCGCAACGTTGATCCCGCGCCCGGATACCGAATGCCTGGTGGAGCTGGCGCTGGCGCGCCTGCCGCCGCAACCCTGTCATTTCCTCGATCTCGGCACCGGCACCGGCGCCATCGCGCTGGCGCTGGCCAGCGAGCGCCCGGATTGTTCGGCAGTCGGCGTCGATGTGCAGCCGGATGCGGTCGCGCTGGCGCAGCACAACGCGCACAAGCTGAAGATCGACAACGTCCGATTCTTGCAGGGCAGCTGGTTTACGCCCGTCGCGGGGCAACGCTTCGCGCTGATCGCCAGCAATCCGCCCTATATCGACGCCGCCGATCCGCATTTGTCGCAGGGCGACGTGCGCTTCGAGCCGGGCAGTGCGCTGGTCGCCGCCGAGCATGGCTTGGCGGATCTGGCCGCCATCGTGCGTCAGGCGCCGCACTATCTGCAGCCGCAGGGCTGGCTGCTGTTGGAACATGGTTGGCAGCAGGGTGAGAGCGTGCGCACGCTGCTGCAGACCGCCGGATTTTCCGCTGTCGCCACCCACCGTGATTACGGCGACAACGACCGTGTGACGCTCGGCCAATGGCCGGGATAAGCGCCTCTGATAATAACGACGCCCGAGCCATTTAAGGGAGCATCATGACTGCATACACCGCGTTGAAACATTTCCATTTGCTGACGGTCGCCATCAGTATTACCTTGTTTGTGCTGCGTTTCTTTTGGCAGTGGCGCCGCTCGCCGATCATGGGTCGCCGCTGGGTCAAGATAGCGCCGCACCTGAACGACACGCTGCTGTTCGTCAGCGGCATCGCGCTGGTGGTGACGTTCGGGTTTTATCCGCTGCTGGGTATGGACTCATGGCTGACCGAGAAGCTGTTTGGCGTTATTATCTATATCCTGCTTGGCTACGTCGCATTGGGCAAGAAGACCAAAAGTCAGCGGCTGCGAACCGTGGCGTTCGTGCTGGCGTTGGGCTGTCTGTATCTGATAATTAAACTTGCCACGACGAAAATACCGTTTCTGATGGGATACCTATGAGTAGCATTGCTGATTTTGAATTTAACACCTCGCCGCTGAGCGAAGGGGTGATCCTGGTGTCGCAGTCGGTGCGGCGCGATTTTCCCGCTGCCGACGTGGAGCGCAAGCTGCAACAGCTGGTGGACGAAGCGCGTGCGGTGGTGCCGGCCGATATCACTCAGGAGCAGCAACTGGATGCGCTCATTGAACTGTTCTACAAGACCTGGGGATTCGGCGGCGCCAGCGGCGTGTACCGCCTGTCGGACGCCATCTGGCTGGACAAGGTGCTGGAAGGGCGACAGGGTACGCCGGTCTCGCTGGGCACCATTTTCCTGCACATCGCCAACGCGCTGGATCTGCCGCTGTTGCCGGTGATTTTCCCCACTCAGCTGATCCTGCGCGCCGACTGGCTGGACGAAGAGCTGTGGCTGATCAACCCGCTGAACGGCGAAACCCTGAGCGAGCACCAGCTGGAGGTGTGGATCAAGGGCAACCTGGGCTTGGGCGCCGAACTGGAAGACGACGATCTCGACGAGTCGGAGAACATCATGGTGGTGCGCAAGATGCTGGATACGCTGAAGGCTGCCCTGATGGAGGAAAAACAGCTGGAAATGGCGCTGCGCACCAGCGAAACGGTGCTGTGCTTCGATCCGGAAGATCCCTACGAGATCCGCGACCGCGGGCTGATTTACGCCCAGCTGGAGTGCAACCACATCGCGATTTCCGATCTCAACTATTTTGTCGAGCAGTGTCCTGAAGACCCGGTCAGCGAAGTGATCAAAGTACAGATCCACTCGATTGAGCCGAAACAGGTGACGCTGCATTAATTCAATGACTCCGTGCAGTTTGCAAGGCGACGGTTACAACCTTAACAAAGGCGAAAGCATGAAACAGAAAGTGGTTAGCATTGGCGACATCGACGTAGCAAACGACCTGCCGTTTGTGCTGTTTGGCGGTATGAACGTGCTGGAATCGCGCGATCTGGCGATGAGCATCTGCGAGCACTACGTCACCGTGACGCAAAAACTGGGGATTCCTTACGTATTCAAAGCCTCTTTCGACAAGGCCAACCGTTCTTCCATTCACTCGTACCGCGGTCCGGGCCTGGAAGAAGGGATGAAGATCTTCGAAGAGCTGAAAAAAACCTTCGGCGTGAAAATCATCACCGACGTGCACGAAGCGGCGCAGGCGCAGCCGGTTTCCGAGGTGGTTGACGTGATCCAGCTGCCGGCCTTCCTGGCGCGTCAGACCGATCTGGTGGAAGCGATGGCGAAAACCGGCGCGGTGATCAACGTCAAGAAGCCGCAGTTCGTCAGCCCGGGGCAGATGGGCAATATCGTCGACAAGTTCAAAGAAGGCGGCAACGATCAGGTGATCCTGTGCGATCGCGGCAGCAACTTTGGCTATGACAACCTGGTGGTCGACATGCTCGGCATCAACGTGATGAAGAACGTCACCGGCGGCCATCCGGTGATCTTCGACGTGACCCACGCATTGCAGACTCGCGATCCGTTCGGCGCCGCGTCCGGCGGCCGTCGTGCTCAGGTGGCCGAGCTGGCGCGCGCCGGTATGGCGGTCGGCCTGGCAGGGCTGTTCCTCGAAGCGCACCCGGATCCGAACAACGCCAAGTGCGACGGCCCGTCCGCGCTGCCGTTGGACAAGCTGGAACCGTTCCTGGCGCAGATGAAAGCCATCGACGACCTGGTGAAGAGCTTCCCGGAGCTGGATACCAGCAACTAAGTGCTCCGCGCCATAAAAAAAGCCCGACTCGTCGGGCTTTTTTACGTTTAGGCCTCGGTGGCCGCCAGCGCTTCCGGCAGCGTCGGGTAGAACTGCAGGCGGCCCTCGATCGGCTGCACCCGCGCGCGCGCCAGGGTTTTCAGCGGCTGGAACGGCACGTCGGTGATCACCAGTTTCTTGTCCGCCGGCAGCACGTCGATAAAGCGTCGCAGGGCGCTCAGGCCGCCGGCGTCGAGCACCGGCACCGCATCCCACTGCAGCACGATCGTCCGGTAGCCCTCACTGCGCGCCAGCAGTTCGGTGAAGATGCGCTCGGCGGCGGCGAAGAACAGCGGGCCATTCACCCGCAGCACCAGGCGGCCGTCGCCGGCGCTCAGCTCGCTCAGCCGCGTCATGCGGGCGATGCGGCGCATGAACAGCAGCGACGCTAGCACGATGCCGACGGTAATGGCGATCACCATGTCGAACAGCACCGTCAGCGACATGCACAGCAGCAGCACCAAAATGTCGTCCTTCGGCGCCCGACGCAGCAGATAAACCACCTTGTGCGCCTCGCTCATGTTCCAGGCGACCATCAGCAGCAGCGCCGCCATCGCCGCCAGCGGCAGATACGAGAGCCACGGCGCCAACACCAGCAGCGCCAACAGCACCAGCAGCGCGTGGATGATGGCGGACACCGGCGAGGTGGCGCCGGCGCGCACGTTGGCCGCCGAACGGGCAATCGCGGCGGTTGCGGTGATGCCGCCGAAGAACGGCGCAATGATGTTGCCCGCGCCCTGGCCGATCAGTTCACTGTTGGAGTTATGTTTCTTGCCGGTCATGCCGTCGAGCACCACCGCGCACAGCAGCGATTCAATCGCGCCGAGCATCGCCATTGAAAATGCCGCCGGCAGCAGCGCGGAAACGGTTTGCCAGCTCAGGTTGAACGGTTGCCCGCCGCCGCCCGGCAGATGCCAGGGCAGCAGCAGCTGCGGCAGAATTGGCGGAATGCCCTGACCGCTGCTGCCGTCGGCCAGCAGGTAGCTGAAGCGGGAGCCGATGGTCGCCACCGGGTGGTCAAACAGGGTCAGCAACCCCATCAGCGCAGTGCCCGCCAGCAGCGCCGGCAGGTGGCCGGGCACGCGCAGGCCGAGTTTGGGCCAAAAGATCAGGATCAGCAGCGTCACCGCACCGATCAGCGTATCGCCGAGATCCAACGTTGGCAGCGCTTGCAGCAAGGCGTACAGCTTGCCGACGTAATTTTCCGGTGTGTGCGCCAGCTGCAGGCCAAAGAAGTCCTTGATCTGCATGGTAGCGATGGTGATGGCGATGCCGGAGGTAAAGCCGAGCGTCACCGGCAGCGGAATGTACTCGATCAGCCGGCCAAAACGCGCCAGCCCCATCAGCAGCAGAAATATGCCGGAGATCAGCGTGGCGACCAGCAGACCGGCCAGGCCGAACTGCTGCGAGACCGGATAGAGGATCACCACGAAGGCGGCGGTGGGGCCGGAGACGCTGTAGCGCGAACCGCCGCTGACGGCGATGACGATACCGGCGATGGCGGCGGTATACAGGCCGTACTGCGGCGGCACGCCGCTGGCGATCGCCAGTGCCATCGCCAGCGGGATGGCGATAATGCCGACCGTCACCCCGGCGATGGCGTCTTTCAGCAACCGCGCCAGGCTATAAGGTTCCCGCCAGCAGGCGTCTATCAGCGCGCTGAAGGGGCGAATTCTGTTTATTTCATGCGTTTTCATCTACGGTGCGTACCAAATCTTCAAAAGTGAAAGGAATGGCGGGCCCGATGAGGTCCGTCTTGTCACGTGACAGATACCATACGCCTTTTATTCAGCGGATTACCAGACCTGTGTCAATTTGGGGCAGGAAATCAGAGAGTCGCCGTTTTATCCGGCGCTAAATACCGTTGTCGGGTAAGTCAGCCGCAGATTCTGCGGCTGTACAGCACAGGAATACGCGAGGTTTTAACGGTTAGTGAAGGGCGGGTAAGGGTAAGCCGAGAAAATCGGCTAAAGTGCTCACCAGCAGCTGGTGATCTTCTTTCTGCGGCGCGCCGGAAATGCTGATGCTGCCGACGCAGCCGAGGCCGGCGAGATTGAGCGGGAAGGCGCCGCCGTGCACCGAATAGTCGCGCACGTTCAGCCCGTAACGCTCCTCCAGCGACGTTTGCCGCTGCTGCAGGCGCAGGCCGATGGCGTAAGAGCTTTTGTGAAAATGGTTCACCAGATTGCGTTTGCGCCGCACCCAGTCGGCGATGTCCGGCGTTGCGCCCGGCATGGCGTAATAAAACAGCGTCTGCCCGGCGAGTTGGATCTCGATGGCGATGCTCAGGCCGCGCCGTTCGGCGGCGGTTTTCAGCGCGGCGCCCAGCTCCCAGGCGGTAGCGGCGTCAAAATGCGTAAAGGCCAGCGTCGCTTCCTGTTCGCTTAGCGCGTGCAGTTCATCGTCGATATTCATGCGGTTCTCCCCTGATTACACCCTGCACAGAGTAGCCCGAAGCGTTCGCCGTGAGATAGACGGCTTGGTGATAAGATAGAACTGCTACTCTATTATTAGACTGTGTAAAATACCCGCCGCCGAAGCGGAAACGACAGGGATGCGTTATTCAACGTCTGTACATTACCCCCCTGGCGATCCCGAGGAGCGCGCTGATTCTTTATGACTTACATTGTGTCTATTCCCGCCATTTACAGCGACGCTTGCATTACCTACGCCACGTTGTCGATAAGCTATTTCGTCCTCAGTAAAAACGCCCCTTTCTCCTACCGTTCCGCACTGTGGAAACGCATCGTTTTCGGCCTGCTGGCCGGGGTGGCGGTGCTCTATTTAAGCCAGGATCGGCTGCTGCTGAACGATAAGGTGCACTACAGCTTTGCGATGATCCCGATGGTGCTGGTGACCTTCTTCGGCGGCGGCGTCAGCGGGTTGGTGAGCTTTCTGTTCGCCATGGCGCTGACCGGCGGCTTCACCGTCGATAATCTGTTTATCGCCTCGATTCTGGTGCCGCTGCTGCTGTCGCGGGTGTGGCTGAAGAAATCCCACTGGACGTTTTATCTGACGATCGGCGCCATTGCACTGTATCGCATCGCCGTGGTGTGGTTATTGATGGATATGAGCGGGCTGTGGCTGGACGTGCTGCTGTATCAGGCGATGTCCGCGCTCTGTCTGGCGATTTGTTACCATGCGCTGAATTTCAAAGAGCGTCATATTTACGCCTATTTCGCGATGCGCGCACGCGCCACCACCGACAGCCTGACCCATATCAACAACCGCGCCAGCGTCGATTACCAGCTGATGCTGCAGCGCGTCGAGCGCCGCCCGTGCGGGCTGATGATCCTCGATCTGGATGACTTTAAAAAGGTTAACGATACCTACGGCCACCCGGCAGGCGACGTGCTGCTGGCCAGCGTCGGCCGGCTGCTGCAAAACAGCGTGCGCAACGAGGATTTCGTCGGGCGCTACGGTGGCGAGGAATTTATGGTGATCACCGCCAGCTACGATCCGCAGGTCATCGGCGGGGTGGCGGAGCGCATTCGCAGCGCGGTGGAAAGTTCGACGTTCTTGCTGAATGCGCACGACGAGGCGCACATCACGATATCCATCGGCGTGTCGCTGTATTTGCCCGGCATGACGGTGGACAAAGCGATCGCCATGACCGATGAAGCCTTGTATGAGGCGAAACGCGGCGGTAAAAACCGGGTGGTGACCAGTCGCGTGATGCAGCTGGCCCCGCTGGGCGCCGGTTTCCCGCGCGAATAGGCCGCCCCCACCGTGATGGCGGGGGCGTTGCCTCAGGCCGCCAGCGTGTGTTCGCGGAAGGCGTTCAGCAGCTCTTCGGTGAACGTCAGGCGCTTCTGACGGTCGGCCAGATCGAGCGTGAACTTCAGCTTGCTTGGGCCGTCCAGGCGGTAAACCTGCGGATTGCCCTGCAGCAGACCGATCAGATAGCCGGGATCGACGCGGTTGTTATCGCCGAACTCGATAAAGCCGCCGCGCTCGTTGCTCTCGATGCGCTTGATCCCCAGCTTCTGCGCATGCAGGCGCAGCGCCGCGCACTGCAACAGGTTGCGCGCCGCATCCGGCAACTGACCGAAGCGGTCGATCAGCTCGACCTTCAGCTCATCCAGTTCACCCTCGTTCTTCGCGCTGGCGATGCGCTTGTACAGCGACAGGCGGGTATTGACGTCGGGAATGAAGTCTTCCGGCAGCAACGCCGGCATGCGCAGCTCCACTTCGGTCTGGTTGCTGGTGAGATCTTCCAGAGACGGTTCGCGGCCGTTTTTCAACGCATCGACGGCGCTTTCCAGCAATTCCATGTAAAGCGAGAAGCCGACGGTGGTCATCTGGCCGCTCTGGTCTTCGCCCAGCAGTTCGCCGGCGCCGCGGATCTCCAGATCGTGAGTCGCCAGCGCAAAACCGGCGCCGAGATCTTCCAGCGACGCGATGGCTTCGAGCCGTTTATGGGCGTCGGTGCCCATGGCTTTCGGGTTTGGCGTCAACAGATAGGCATAAGCCTGGTGGTGCGAACGCCCGACGCGACCGCGCAGCTGATGCAGCTGCGCCAGGCCGAAGCGATCGGCCCGCTCGATGATGATGGTGTTGGCGCTGGGGATGTCGATGCCGGTTTCGATGATGGTGGTGCACACCAACACGTTGAACCGCTGATGGTGGAAATCGTTCATCACCCGTTCCAGATCGCGCTCGCGCATCTGGCCGTGGCCGATGGCGATGCGCGCCTCCGGCACCAGCTCCGCCAGGCGCTGCGCCGCTTTTTCGATGTTCTCCACGTCGTTGTAGAGGTAGTAAACCTGGCCGCCGCGCAGCACTTCGCGCAGGATCGCTTCGCGCACCACCAGGCTGTCGTATTCGCGCACGAAGGTCTTCACCGCCAGCCGGCGCGCCGGCGGAGTGGCGATGATCGACAGATCGCGCATGCCGCTCATCGCCATGTTCAGCGTACGCGGGATCGGCGTGGCGGTCAGCGTCAGGATATCGACGTCGGCGCGCATCGCCTTGATACGCTCCTTGTGGCGCACGCCAAAGCGGTGCTCTTCATCGACGATCAGCAGCCCCAAATCTTTCCAGCGCAGATCGCTCTGCAGCAGTTTGTGGGTGCCGATAATGATGTCAACCTTGCCTTCGGCCGCGTCGTCCAGCACCTGCTGCTGCTCTTTGGCGCTGCGGAAGCGCGACATCATCTCGATGCGGATCGGCCAGGTGGCGAAGCGATCGCGGAAGTTGTCGAAGTGCTGCTGCGCCAGCAGGGTGGTCGGCACCAGCACCGCCACCTGTTTGCCGTTTTCCACCGCCAGGAAGGCGGCGCGCATCGCCACTTCGGTTTTACCGAAGCCGACGTCGCCGCACACCAGGCGGTCCATCGCCAGCGGTTGGCACATGTCGCTCAGCACCGCGTTGATCGCCTGTTCCTGGTCCGGCGTGGTTTCGAACGGGAAGGTCTGGCAGAACAGCTGGTACTGTTCGCGGTTATGCTTGAAGGCGAAACCGGCCTTGGCGGCGCGCTGGGCGTAAATATCCAGCAGCTCCGCCGCCACGTCGCGCACCCGTTCGGCCGCTTTCTGCCGCGCGCGCGTCCAGGCGTCGCCGCCCAGCTTGTGCAGCGGGGCATTTTCGTCTGCGCCGCCGGCGTAACGGCTGATCAGGTGCAGCGATGAGACCGGCACGTACAGCTTGTCCTCGCCGGCGTAGGAGAGGATCAGGTACTCGGCCTTGATGCCGCCGGCTTCCAGCGTGGTCAGGCCGACGTAGCGGCCGACGCCGTGCTCCAGGTGCACCACCGGCTGGCCGGGATGCAGTTCCGCCAGGTTGCGGATCAGGGTATCGGTGTTGATGGTGCGCCGGTTGTCCTGTCGGCGGCGACTGACGCGTTCGCCGAGCAGATCGCTTTCGCAGATCAGTGCCCGCTGGCGCAGGCCGTCGAGGAAACCGTGTTCGGCGGCGCCGACCATCATGTAACGGCCCGCGGTTTCCGCCTGATCGAGACGCTGGATCAGCGCCGGCGCCAGCTTGATGCGGCCGAGCAGATCCTGCAGCGTTTCACGCCGCCCCTCGCTTTCGACGGAGAAGATCACGCTGCCGTCGAAGCCTTCGATAAAGCGGCGCAGGTTATCCAGCGGGGATTTATGCTGCGCTTGCACCGCCAGATCGGGCAGGGCATGGTAATCCAGATTGGTATTGCCGGCCTTGGCCGGCAGCTCATCGGTTTTCAGCGCGATGCGCGGCCAGGCCTTCAGCTCGCCGAACAGCGCATCGACGCGCAGCCACAGCGTATCCGGCGCCAGCAGCGGGCGCATCGGATCGACGCGGCGGCTTTCGTAACGCTGGTTGACGTCCTGCCAGAAGCGCTCGGCGGCGCTCTCCAGATCGCCGGTGTTGACGATCAGCGTATTGGCCGGCAGGTAGCTGAACAGCGAGGGCAGCGGCTGGCTGAAGAACAGCGGTTGCCAGTATTCGATACCGGCGGGCCAGGCGCTTTTGCTGACCTGCTGATAGATATGTTCGGCGTCGCGGCGCACCTCAAACTGTTCGCGCCACTGACTGCGGAACAGCTCGATGGCGTTCTTGTCGGTGGGGAACTCGTGGGCCGGCAACAGATTGATGGCTTCGACTTCGCTCAGCGTGCGCTGGGTGTCGACGTCGAAGATGCGCAGGCTGTCGATTTCGTCATCGAAGAAGTCGATACGGTAAGGCTCGTCGCTGCCCATCGGGTAGAGATCGAGCAGCGCGCCGCGGGTGGCGAATTCGCCGTGCTCCATCACCTGATCGACGCTGCGGTATCCGGCCTGTTCCAGCTGCGCGCGCAGCTTGTCGCGCGACAGGCGCTGGCCTTTCTTCATCACCAGCGCATGGCCGTGCAGGAACTCGTGTGGACAGACGCGCTGCATCAGTGTGTTGACCGGCAGAATGATCACCCCGCGCGCCATGGTCGGCAGATGATACAGGCTCGACAAACGGTCGGAGATGATCTCCTGGTGCGGCGAGAAGCTGTCGTACGGCAGGGTCTCCCAGTCGGACAGGGTGGTCACCATCTGGTCGGTGAACTGCTGGATCTCGTCGCGCAGCCGCAGGGCGTTTTGCATGTCCGGCGCGATCAACATCACCGGGCCATTGTGGCGTTCGACGATCTCGGCGCACTCCACGGCGCAGGCCGCGCCGGTCAGTTGCCCCAGTTGGCGCAGATCGCCCGCGCGATCGGGCAGAGAATAACGGGGGGATGAGGAACGGTTACGGCTATCGGAAGTGCTCATTCAGGTATCTTTAATCAATGTGTTGGATGGCGTCCCGGCACGGATAACCCAGCGCCTTTATGCTGTTTATAGTAGCCCAGCGGCCGGCAAACTGACACAGCAAAAAGCGCTGCCCATCAATTTTCTGCCTGTTATTTAACCGGTTAATGCCACCGGTTTTTTGCGGCTGAGGATAAAGAACGCGCGAAGCTGCCGCCGTCTCCCTCTTCGCCGCCACGCAATAAAAGGCCGTCGGGTGTTCCCTAAACGAGGGAGAGCCTTTATTATCCATGATCACTTTGCTTAAGCCACGGCTATCAAACGGATTTCATGTATCAACCTGTCGCGTTATTCATTGGCCTGCGCTACATGCGCGGGCGAGCCTCAGACCGCTTCGGGCGGTTTGTTTCCTGGCTTTCCACCATCGGCATTACGCTGGGGGTGATGGCGTTGGTCACCGTGCTGTCGGTGATGAACGGTTTCGAAAAGGATCTGGAGAACAACATCCTCGGCCTGATGCCGCAGGCGCTGGTCACCAGTCCGCAAGGATCGGTCAACCCGCAGCAGCTGCCGGCCTCCGAGGTGCAGAAGCTGCAGGGCGTCACGCGCGTCGCGCCGCTGACCACCGGTGACGTGGTGCTGCAAAGCGCCCGCAGCGTGGCGGTCGGGGTGATGCTCGGCGTCAATCCCGACGAAACCGATCCGCTGACGCCGTATCTGGTCAACGTCAAGCAGCAGCAGCTGCAGCCGGGCCAATACAACATCATCATCGGCGAACAGCTGGCGGGGCAACTCGGCGTCAAGCGCGGCGACTCGCTGCGCGTGATGGTGCCGAGCGCCAGTCAATTCACGCCGATGGGCCGCATTCCCAGCCAGCGTCTGTTCACCCTTATCGGCACCTTCCACGCCAATAGCGAAGTGGACGGCTATCAGATGCTGGTCAACCAACAGGACGCTTCGCGCCTGATGCGCTACCCGGCCGGCAATATCACCGGCTGGCGCCTGTTCCTGCAACAGCCGCTGGCGGTCGATACGCTCAGCCAACAGCCGTTGCCGGCGGGCACGGTCTGGAAAGACTGGCGCGATCGCAAGGGCGAGCTGTTCCAGGCGGTGCGTATGGAGAAGAACATGATGGGGCTGCTGCTCAGCCTGATCGTGGCGGTGGCGGCGTTTAACATCATTACCTCGCTCGGCCTGCTGGTGATGGAAAAGCAGGGCGAGGTCGCCATTCTGCAGACCCAGGGGCTGACTCGCCGCCAGATCATGTCGGTGTTTATGGTGCAGGGCGCCAGCGCCGGCATTATCGGTTCGCTGCTCGGCACGCTGCTCGGCGTGCTGTTGGCCACCAACCTGAACAATCTGATGCCGATCCTCGGCGCCTTGATCGACGGCGCTTCGCTGCCGGTGGCGGTCGATCCGCTGCAGGTGACGATCATCGCCGTGGTGGCGATGGCGGTTTCCCTGTTGTCCACGCTTTATCCTTCATGGCGCGCTGCCGCCGTACAACCCGCTGAGGCTTTACGTTATGAGTAACCATCTTTTGCTGCAGTGTGACAACCTGTGCAAGACCTATCAGGAAGGCAATCTGCACACCGATGTGCTGCGCAATGTCAGCTTTGCCATGCAGCAGGGCGAGATGATGGCGATCGTCGGCAGCTCGGGTTCCGGCAAGAGCACCCTGTTGCACCTGCTGGGCGGGCTGGACTCGCCGACCTCCGGCGAGGTGATTTTCAAGGGCGAATCGCTGAACGCCATGTCTTCGGCGGCCAAGGCCGAGCTGCGCAACCGCCAGCTGGGCTTCATCTATCAGTTCCACCATCTGTTGCCGGATTTCACCGCGCTGGAAAACGCCGCCATGCCGCTGCTGATCGGTGGGGCCAAACCGGCGCAGGCGCAGGAGAAGGCGCGGGAGATGCTGGCGGCGGTCGGGCTGGAAAAACGCAGCAAACACCGCCCGTCAGAGCTCTCCGGCGGCGAGCGTCAGCGCGTGGCGATCGCGCGTGCGCTGGTCAACAACCCGGCGCTGGTGCTGGCGGACGAACCGACCGGTAACCTGGACAAACGCACCGCGGACAGCATCTTCGATCTGCTGGGCGAGCTGAACGTGCGCCAGGGCACCGCATTTCTGGTGGTGACGCACGATCTGCAGCTGGCCAAGCGCCTGAGCCGCCAGCTGGAAATGGCCGACGGCCACCTGCAGGCGCAGCTGACCCTGATGGGGGCCGAGTAATGGCGGGAGCCTCACTGTCCTTCCTGACGGCCCTGCGTTTCAGCCGCGGCCGTAAACGCGGCGGCATGGTGTCGCTGATCTCGGTTATCTCCACCATCGGCATTGCGCTGGGGGTGGCGGTGCTGATCGTCGGGCTGAGCGCGATGAACGGTTTTGAGCGCGAGCTGAAGAACCGCATTCTGGCGGTGGTGCCGCACGGCGAGCTGGAGCCGGTCAATCAGCCGTTCAGCGGCTGGCCGTCGATTCTGCAGCGGGTGGAAAAGGTGCCGGGCATTTTGGCCGCCGCGCCTTACATCAATTTCACCGGCCTGATGGAAAACGGCGCGCAACTGCGCGCAGTGGAAGTCAAAGGCGTTGATCCGCAGCAGGAGAGCCGGCTGAGCGCGCTGCCGCAGTATGTGCAGGGCGACGCCTGGGCCAACTTCAAGCCCGGCGAGCAGCAGGTGATCCTCGGCAAAGGCGTGGCCGACGCGCTGGGCGTCAAGCAGGGCGCTTATGTGACGGTCATGATTCCCAACAGCGACCCGGAGATGAAGCTGCTGCAGCCGAAGCGCATTCGCCTGCACGTGACCGGCATTCTGCAGCTCAGCGGCCAGCTCGATCACAGCCTGGCGCTGGTGCCGCTGGCCGACGCGCAGCAGTATCTCGACATAGGTGACAGCGTCACGGGTATCGCCATCAAGGTGAACGACGTGTTCGCCGCCAACAAACTGGTGCGCGACGCCGGCGAAGTGACCAATTCGTATATCTACATCAAAAGTTGGATCGGCAAATACGGCTACATGTACCGCGACATCCAGATGATCCGCGCCATCATGTATCTGGCGATGGTGCTGGTGATCGGCGTGGCCTGCTTCAATATCGTTTCCACGCTGGTGATGGCGGTAAAAGACAAAAGCGCCGACATCGCAGTGCTGCGCACCCTGGGCGCCAAAGACGGCTTTATCCGCGCCATCTTCATCTGGTACGGGCTGTTGGCCGGGCTGCTGGGCAGCCTGAGCGGCGTGGTGATCGGGGTGATCGCTTCGCTGCAGCTGACCAACATTATCCGCGGCATCGAGACGCTGGTCGGCCATTCCTTCCTGTCGGGCGATATCTACTTCATCGACTTCCTGCCTTCGGAGCTGCATTGGCTGGACGTGCTGATCGTGCTGGCGACCGCCATCGTGCTCAGCCTGTTGGCCAGTTGGTATCCGGCCAGGCGCGCCAGCCGCATCGATCCGGCGCGGGTGCTGAGCGGACAATAAAACCCACGGGGAGGCAGCGATGCCGCCCCGTTTTTTTAGCCGGGGGATCGGTTATGTACTACGGTTTCGATATGGGCGGCACCAAGATTGAGCTGGGGGTGTTCGACGATAACCTGCAGCGCATTTGGCAAAAGCGGGTGCCGACGCCGCGTGAAGATTACCGGCAGCTGCTGGCCACGCTGTGCGATCTGACCCTTGAGGCGGATGCGTTTTGCGGCCGGCGCGGCAGCGTCGGCATCGGCATACCGGGCTTGCCCAACGACGATGACGGCACGCTGTTTACCGCCAACGTGCCGGCGGCGATGGGGCGGCCGCTGCCGCGCGATCTGGCGGCGCTGATCGGGCGCGAGGTGCGGGTCGACAACGACGCCAACTGTTTTGCGCTGTCGGAGGCCTGGGACGAGGAGTTCCGCCGCTACCCGACGGTGTTGGGCATCATCCTCGGTACCGGCGTAGGCGGCGGCCTGATCGTCGACGGCAAGACGGTGCCGGGGCGCAACTATATCGCCGGCGAGTTCGGTCATTTGCGCCTGCCGGTGGACGTGCTTGAGGTACTGGGGCGTGATGTGCCTCGCGTTGCCTGCGGATGCGGCCATCAGGGTTGCATTGAAAACTACATATCGGGCCGCGGTTTCGAATGGATGTACGCTCATTTCTACGGCCGGCGCTTGCCCGCCACCGAGATCATTGCGCATTATCAGGCGGGTGAGCCGCAGGCGGCGGCTCATGTAGACCGCTTTATGGACGTGTTGGCAATCTGCCTGGGTAACCTGCTGACGGTGCTGGATCCGCACCTGGTGGTGATCGGCGGCGGGTTGTCGAACTTCGACGCCATCTACCAGGCGTTGCCGCAGCGGCTGCCGGCGCACCTGCTGCGGGTGGCCCGGCTGCCGCGTATCGAGAAGGCGCGCTATGGCGACGCCGGCGGCGTGCGCGGCGCGGCGTTCCTCAATTTGGCTCGCCCAACGTAATGGGCATTGAGGCCAGGCGTGAATGTATGCAGCCAACAACGCCTCAACGTCCAGTAAGAAGGGTAAACAGGGAAAAGTAAGGAGAGAGTTAATGCACACTCGCCATCGGCTGTGTCAGTTTCGCAAGAGTAAGCATGTGCTGCATCAGCGCTTTCGTTCACGCATTTTTCACCGTGACACCATGGCGGCGGCCGAGCTGAAAAAGCCGTTTGTGGTGGTGTTGACCGGGGCCGGCATTTCGGCCGAATCGGGCATTCGCACCTTCCGCGCCGCGGATGGGTTGTGGGAAGAACACCGGGTGGAGGATGTCGCCACGCCGGAAGGGTTTCAGCGCGATCCGGCGCTGGTGCAGGCGTTTTACAACGAACGCCGTCGCCAGCTGCAGACGGAAGAGATCGCCCCGAACGCCGCGCACCGCGCGCTGGCGGATCTGGAAGAGTGGCTGGGGGACAACTTCCTGCTGGTCACGCAAAACATCGATAACCTGCATGAGCGCGCCGGCAGCAAGCGGGTGCTGCACATGCACGGCGAATTGCTGAAGGTGCGCTGCACACAGTCGGGCCAGGTGTTCGAATGGCCCGGCGATCTCAGCGTCGACGATCGCTGCCACTGTTGCCAGTTCCCGGCGCCGCTGCGGCCGCACGTGGTGTGGTTTGGCGAGATGCCGCTGGGCATGGACGACATCTACCAGGCGCTGAGCAAGGCCGATTTCTTCGTCGCCATCGGCACCTCTGGCCACGTCTATCCGGCGGCCGGCTTCGTGCATGAGGCGCGGCTGGGCGGCGCTTACGCCATGGAGCTGAACCTGGAACCGAGCCAGGTGGAGAGCCAGTTCGACGAGAAACACTACGGCCTGGCCAGCGAAGTGGTGCCGCGTTTTGTGCACAAGTTCCTGGTGGGCAAGGTGGCGCGGGCCGACCGGCCCTGAGAAAGGCATCAGGGCGCAATGCGCGCCCTGATAGGATGGCGGGGCGTGTTAGCGCCCGGCTTTCAGCTTTTGGAAGTAGCTCTCGTACAGCGTGCTGGCGTCGCCGACGTCGTTTTGCCACTCGCCGTGCTCAATAACCGCTTTATCCGGGTAGAGTGACGGGTCGTTGGCGATCTCCGGCGACAGCAGCTTCTTCGCCGCCAGGTTCGGCGTCGGGTAACCGATGGTTTCCGCTACCTGCACCGCGATTTCCGGCCGCAGCAGGAAGTCGATCAGCTTCAGCGCTCCTTCTACGTTGCGCGCGTTGGCCGGAATGGCCAGGCTATCCATCCAGAAGATGCCGCCTTCCTTCGGCCAGACGATCTCCAGCGGCGTGCCGGCCTGGCGTGCCACGAAGGCAGAACCGTTCCATACCATGCCGACGTTGACTTCCCCTTCCATAAACGGATTGCCCGGGTTATCGGAGTTGAAGGCCAGCACATTCGGCATCAATTTTTGCAGCTCGTGGTAGGCGGCTTCGATCTCTTTCGGATCGGTGGTGTTGCCGGAATAGCCCAGCTTGAGCAGCGCCATCTGGAACACTTCACGCGCGTCGTCGGTCAGCAGCAGGCGGCCTTTGTACTGCGGTTGCCAAAGATCGGCCCAGGCGGTGACGGTGGACGGATCCTGCGCGTCGCTGTTGACGCCGATGGCGGTGGCGCCCCAGATGTAAGGGATGGAGTAGTCGTTGTTGGGATCGAACGGCTTGTTCAGCAGGGCAGGATCGAGATCCTTGAAGTGGCTGAGCTTGCTCTTGTCGATTTTTTGCAGCATGCCTTCCTTGCTCATCTTGGCGATGAAGTAGGTGGAGGGCACCACCAGATCGTACGCGCCGTCCTTGTAGGTCTTCAGCTTGGCGTACATGCTTTCGTTGGATTCATAGGTGGAATAGATCACCTTGATGCCGGTTTCTTTGGTGAACTGCTCCAGCAGCCCCGGCGGGACGTATTCAGTCCAGTTATAGAAGTACAGTGTTTTGCCGTCAGAGGCGTTTGCAGAGCAGATACTCAGCGCCATCATCCCGGCTGCGAGCAGATGTGACCACTTTTTCATGCAGCGTATCCTTCAGCAGTATTGAGCCGAACCCGTATGAGCCGCCGTTTGTCGGCTGCGCCATACCCCAGAAAGGGGCCATTATAGGGGCCGGGGCGGGGTGGGTAAAGGCGGTTATCCCAGCGGCAAATCAGCGGGTTAACCGAGTCGGGGTGAGCAAAAACGGCCGCTGGCATATCACTGCGGCCAATGAAAGAGACGGGCGCCGCAGCGCCCGACGGGAAGGATTACTCGGCCTTGGGCGAGCGATCGCGCATCACCCACTGGCTGGCGATCACCAGAACCAGCGACAGCAACAGCAAAATGGTGGCCAGCGCATTGACCTCCGGCGAAACGCCGACTTTAACCATCGAATAGATCTTCAGCGGCAAGATCTCGTAGCTCGGTCCGGTGACGAAGGAGGAGACCACCACGTCGTCCATCGACAGGGTGAAGCTCAGCAACCAGCCGGCCGCTACCGCCGGCAATGCCAGCGGCAGGATGATCTTGCGCAGAATGGTGAACTCGCTTGCGCCGAGATCGCGCGCGGCCTCCAGCATCTTCACGTCGAAGCCTTTCAGGCGCGCGTAGACGGTCACCACCACAAACGGCAGGCAGAAGGTGATGTGCGAGAACAGCAGCGACCAGAAGCCGAGCGAAATGCCGAGCAGCATGAACAGCACCAGCAGCGAAATCGCCATCACGATATCCGGCGACATCATCACCACGAACAGCATGCCGCCGACGAATGGTTTGCCGCGAAAGCGGTAGCGGTACAGCGCTACCGCGGTCAGCGAGCCGATCAGTGTGGCGAAGGTGGCGGAGAGCACCGCCATGGTCAGCGAGTGGCCCGCCGCCTGCAGCAGGCTGTCGTTGTTGAGCAGCGTGCTGTACCACTTGGTGGTGAACCCTTGCCAACTGATGCCGAAGCGCGAGGCGTTGAAGGAGTTGACGATCAGAATGACGATCGGGATATACAGATAGGCGTATACCAGCGTCATAAAGCCGCCGCGCAGCAGACGTCCGATCATGCCAGATCCTCCTTCTTGTTCAGCAGGCGTGCGGCCCGGTAATAAACCAGCAGCAACAGCCCCATCACCAGCGTCAGGCAGATGCTGGTGGCCGCGCCGAACGGCCAGTCGCGGATATTGAGGAACTGGCTTTTAATCACGTTGCCGATCAGCAGATTCTTGGCGCCGCCCATCAGATCGGCGATGAAGAACAGCCCCATCGCCGGCAGCACCACCAGCAGGCAGCCGGCGATAATGCCCGGCATGGTCAGCGGCACGATAATGCGGACAAAGGTTTGCAGCTTGCTGGCACCGAGATCGCGCGCCGCCTCCAGGCAGGATTTATCGAGCTTTTCGATGCTGGAGTAGAGCGGCATCACCATAAACGGCAGCAGGATATACACCAGGCCGAGGATCACCGCTTCCGAGGTGTACATGATGCGCAGCGGCTTGTCGATGACGCCGATCCACAGCAGCGCGTCGTTGAGATAGCCGCGGGTGCTGAGAAATAGCTTCAGGCCGTAGATGCGGATCAGCGAGTTGGTCCAGAAGGGTACGATCAGCAGAAACAGCAGCAGCGGCCGCATCTTCTGCGGCAACCGCGCCAGGATAAAGGCGAACGGGTAGCCGATCACCAGGCAGCACAGGGTGGCGATCAGCGCCATGTTCAGCGAGTGCAGCAGCACCTGGGCATACAGCGGATCGAACAAGCGGCGGTAGTTGTCCAGCGTGAACACCATTTGCACCAGGTTGGCGTCGTCGCGGGTCAGGAAGCTGGCGCCGATGATCATCAGGTTCGGCATGAAGACGAACAGCAGCAGCCAGGCGACGACGCCGACGATCACCACATTCTGGAAGACTTTACGCGATTTCTTCATCGGCCAGTACCACCTCCCAGCTTTCGACCCAGGTCACCGCCATCTTCTGATTGAGCGAGTGATCGACGTCCGGATCGTCTTCGTTGAAGAACTCGCTGACCATCACCGTCTTGCCGCTCTCCAGCTCGACCACCGATTCCAGCGTCATGCCTTTGTAGTTGCGCTCGCGCACGTAGCCGATCAGCCCGTCGTGTTGCGCGCTGTCGTTCACTTCTTCCACCCGCAGATCCTCCGGACGCAGCAGCACCTTTAGTTTTTGGCCCGGTTCTACCGGCAGATCGGCGTAGATGTCGCATTCGCGGCCCTCGACGTTGGCGCGCACCCGCTGTGGATCGAGGCGTTGCAGGACCACCGCGTCGAAGATGTTGATCTCGCCGATGAAGCTGGCGACGAACAGGTTCTTCGGCTCTTCGTAGATCTCACGCGGCGTGCCGTCTTGCTCGATGCGGCCTTCGCGCATCACCACGATGCGATCCGACATGGTCAGCGCTTCTTCCTGATCGTGGGTGACGAACACGAAGGTGATGCCGAGCTTGCGCTGCAGCGCCTTGAGTTCGTTCTGCATCTGCTTGCGCAGTTTGTAGTCCAGCGCCGACAGCGATTCGTCCAGCAGCAGCACCTTCGGCTTGTTGACCACCGCGCGGGCGATGGCCACGCGCTGCTGTTGGCCGCCGGAGAGCTGGCCCGGCCGCCGTTGGGCGAAGTCGTCCAGCTGCACCATGCGCAGCGCTTCTTCGACGCGCGGCGTCAGTTCGGCCGCCGGCACCTTTTGCATGCGCAGGCCAAAGGCGACGTTATCGAACACCGACATGTGCGGAAACAGGGCATAGCTCTGAAACACGGTGTTGACGTGGCGATGTTCGGCCGGGATAGCGGTGATGTCCTGGCCGTCGAGCACGATGCGGCCCCGATCGGCGTCTTCCAGCCCGGCGATCAGGCGCAGCACCGTGGTTTTGCCACAGCCGGAGGGGCCGAGAATAGTGAGGAATTCGCCGTGGTTAATGGTCAGTCCGAGATCGGCAATGATGGTTTTGCCATCGAACGCTTTGCTCAGGGCATGCAGTTCAACAAGGGGTGCGCGAGAGGATGTCTCAGTCATTTATCGTCTTACTCTATCCCGTGGGCTAATGCAGATAGAACCGCAACTGGAAAAGACTGCCGGAGCTTGCGGGAATGCCCGCTGATCAAATGAAGCTCAAACCAGTTGCGCCAATGGAAATTTTTCGAGCGCGCATGATAGACGCTGAATGCCGGAATTGAAAGCCGATCCGGCCCAGATGCCGCGTTTTTCATCATGATAGCGACAAATGACCCTGTGATGACAGTGTTATTTCCCTCTGAAATCATCACAAAGATTAATGATATTGGCGAATTCTGGTTAAAAATGACCTGACGCAATATTTGATCCTGATCGGTTCCGCATAATGAAACGCGATATTCTGAGGGGCCGCTACCATGGACAAATTACTTGACCGCTTTTTCAACTACGTCTCTTTCGACACTCAATCCAAAGCGAACGTAAAGCATGTGCCGAGCACCGACGGGCAGTTGAAGCTGGCGCGCGCGTTGCAGCAGGAAATGATCGCGCTCGGCTTCGAGCGGGTGTCGCTCAGCGAACACGGCTGCGTGATGGGCACCTGGCCGGGCAACGTCGCCTGGCCGGTGCCGGCGGTCGGCTTTATCGCCCATCTGGATACCTCGCCGGATTTCAGCGGCAAGCACGTCAATCCGCAGATCGTTGAGAACTATCGCGGCGGCGACATTGCGCTGGGCATCGGCGATGAGGTGTTGTCGCCGGTGATGTTCCCAATCCTGCATCAGATGCTGGGGCAGACGCTGATCACCACCGACGGCAAAACGCTGTTGGGCGCCGATGACAAGGCCGGCATTGCCGAGATCCTCACCGCCATGGCGCGCTTGCGCGCGCGCAACATCCCGCACGGCGACATTCGCGTGGCCTTTACCCCGGATGAAGAGGTGGGCAAGGGGGCGCAGCTGTTCGACGTCGCAGCTTTTAATGCTGAATGGGCCTATACCGTGGACGGCGGTGGCGTCGGTGAACTGGAGTGCGAAAACTTCAACGCCGCCTCGGTGACGATCAAAATCCTTGGCAACAGCGTGCACCCCGGCAGCGCCAAGGGCGTGATGGTCAACGCGCTGTCGCTGGCCACCCGCATTCATCAGGCGCTGCCGGCGGACGAAGCGCCGGAAACCACCGAAGGTTACCAGGGCTTTTATCACCTCAGCAGCATCAAGGGCAGCGTAGAGCGCGCCGAAATGCACTACATCCTGCGCGACTTCGAGCGCGAGGGGTTCGAGGCGCGCAAGCGCAAGATGGTGGACATCGCCCGCGAGGTCGGCAAAGGCTTGCCGCGCGATTGCTATATCGAAGTGAGCATCGAAGACAGCTATTACAACATGCGCGAACAGGTGGCGGAGCACCCGCACGTGATCGCGCTGGCGCAGCAGGCGATGCGCGATTGCGACATCGAACCGGTGATGAAACCGATCCGCGGCGGCACCGACGGCGCGCAGCTGTCGTTCCGCGGCCTGCCGTGCCCGAACCTGTTCACCGGCGGCTACAACTACCACGGCAAGCATGAATTCGTGACCCTGGAGGGCATGGAGCAAGCGGTAGCGGTAATCATGCGCATCGCGGCGCTGGCCGCCGAGCGGGCGCGGTAAACGCCTTTGTTCCCCGGCCGGCTTGCGCCGGCCCGCATTCCCTTTTCTGATACGCCCGGCGGGCTCAGCGTGCCCGCCGTTCTCTGCCTCATTGTTGTCCCCTTCACCATACAACTTGTGGTGAGGAAATCCCGTTATCCGCAGAGATAAAGTGCTGGTTATGCATACAGGACAAATACTGCTACGCTTGAAGACTATAGAATAAATGAAAAGGAACAGTCGCTTTATACAGATGGGGCCCTACAAGCCGCATATGAACAAGAGCTGAAAGATGCTATGGGAGGGAAGAATAATGCCTTTAAAAGATATCGTTAAAAATGAAAGTGTAGAAGATGTGCTAACTTTTTTGGGGCTGACCTCTGATTACCGTAAATTGGATCGTCTATATACCTACAATCGCTTTGATGCAATTTCCAGCGGGGAACTCTCTTCTACTTACGATGCATTATTCCAAAAAGGGGTGCTTCAAGATCAAAATGGAAAAGTAGTTAAAGGCCCCAACTGGAAAGAGCCGAAATTCGTAGCCGAGAAAAAATACGGTATCGAATAGCTATAGTTATGGTCTGATTAGTGTATTTTTAACCCCCAGCAAAAGAAAGTTTGTTGGGGGTTTTCTTTTGGTGATGAACCGGGCAGAACGAAACTAATAAACCTAGTACCGACCGGGCTGGCAGCGCCAGTGCATACCGGCACCGGCATCAGGCAGGCGGACAGCATCGTGGTCACCACCTTCCCGGCGGATGTGGTGCAGGATCTGCAAGACTTTATCCTGTGGCAGCCGGATGCGCTGGAAACCGGAGTTGAAGCTGTCTATGTGATGGTGAGCAAGCCCTATGGTGAAACCAACGCCAGGGGCAAATACAGCGGTCGTGAATACAACACCAATAAAGCTGGAGGCCCCATTCAGAATCTGGATTGGAAAGGGGCCAGCATCGACCGTGCCGGCGTGGATAAAGTGAAACTGCATACTGGGCGTTTTACAGAGTCAGACGCTAACAAAGTGATGATCGGCCGCCTGGAAAAGATCCTGAAGGGAGAACTGCACCCCACCGATACTGACAGGCGGTTTTATACACATGAGATCAGAGAATTGGAGCGTTATCGCAATTTGGGTATTAGAGATGGCTCGGTGCCAGATAATCAAGGGGAAGTGTGGAATAATACGCATACTGCGACGTTGGAAGATTATCAATTAGGCAACAGCGAGGCTTTGCTCTATACGCAGGAGGCTTTAGACGTTGCTGAACAACAAGAGTTGAGGATGCTAAAATGATTGATTTAGAACGCTTGGCAAAAGAAGAAAAAATTTCTGACGTCATTGCCTTTTTGGTGAGAAATGAGGATGGGTTTGGTTATCCCCAAATGGATCGATTCTTTAGTCGCCATAATTTTACAGTAATTGGGAATGGTGAATTCAGGCGGGTGTTCGAACAGTTACGTCAGAATGGCGTGATTGAATGGGGTGACAAAATGCTTGTTAAAAAAGGTCCCAATTGGAAAGAGCCGAAATTCGTAGCCGAGAAAAAATACGGTATCGAATAGCCGTGGTTATGGTCTGATTCGTGCTTCTTTAACCCCCGGCAAACGAAATTTTGTTGGGGGTTTCTTTTTTGGCTGGTGGGGGCGCCATAACGCAAGCCTTTATGCCGGGTGGCTAAAGTAGCGGCCCTCGCTTTTTTGTCGCCTGGGTTAACGTGCGGATACTGTAGGTAAAACGGGACGCTTGCGATCGGCATAATCGCTTGCCGCAACAAGGCGTTGCTCATAGTGTGGAAGCCTATTCCCCACGCATAAGGACCGCATGATGAGCACCGAATACCGCATCGCCAGCCCGCATTTGGCGCAGTTCGTTCAGGCGATTTGGCGCCAGGCCGGCAGCACGGCGCGTGAAGCCGAGCTGGTGGCCGACCATCTGGTGCAGGCCAATCTGGCCGGGCACGACTCGCACGGCGTCGGCATGATCCCCAGCTACATGGCGTCGTTGGCGCAGGGGCAATTGCAGCTTAATCAACATGCCGAGGTGGTGCGCGACGCCGGCGCAGTGCTGACGCTCGACGGCGCACGCGGCTTCGGTCAGGTGGTGGCCAGCGAAGCGATGGCGCTGGGCATTGAGCGCGCCGGCGAGCTGGGTCTGGCGGCGGTGGCGCTACACAACGCACACCATATCGGCCGCATCGGCCATTGGGCGGAACAGTGCGCCCGCGCCGGTTTCATCTCGATTCACTTCGTCAACGTGGTGGGCGATCCGATGGTGGCGCCGTTTGGCGGCAGCGATCGCCGCTTCGGCACCAACCCGTTCTGTGCCATTTTCCCGCGGCCGGGCCGCACGCCGCTGCTGTTGGACTTCGCCACCAGCGGCATCGCTTTCGGCAAGACGCGGGTGGCTTATAATAAAGGGTTGTCGGTGGCGCCGGGCTATCTGATTGACGAACACGGTCAGCCGACCACCGAGCCGAAAGTGATGCACGAAGCGCCGTTCGGTTCGCTGTTGCCGTTCGGTTTGCACAAAGGCTACGCGCTGGCGGCGATGTGCGAAATCCTCGGCGGCGCGCTCTCCGGCGGCCGCACCACCCATGACGCTACGCTGAAAGCCGACAGCGACGCCATCTTCAACTGCATGACGACCCTGATCCTCGATCCTCAGGCTTTCGACGCCCCGCAAATGCAGGCCGAAGCCGAAGCGTTTATCGGCTGGGTCAAAGCTTCGCCGCCGAGCGGCGAACAGCCGATTGCGGTGCCGGGAGAGTGGGAGGAGGCCAACCGCGCGGCGCGGCTGGAGCAGGGCATTCCGATCGACGCCACGACCTGGCAGCAGATTTGCGCTGCGGCGGAGCAGGCCGGCATGACGGCGGGGGAACTGGCGGATTATCGCGCGCAGGCGCGGCAGGCATAAAAAAAGCCACCCGAAGGGTGGCTTGTTCGCGTGACGGCAATCAGTCGTTAAAGTACCAATAGCCGCTGTTGACCAGCGCGGTCAGCAGTGCCAGGAACGACGGATCGTCCATCGCTTCGCCGAGCAGGGCGGCGTCGACGCTGAAATGCTGGCACAGGGCGTCTGCGGCCTGCAGCTGGTCGGTGTCGATCAGCTCGCCGTTGACGAAGCAGCGATCGCCGATGCGCAGCACGCGCAACCCGCCCAGGCGCTGCAGGGCTTCACCCTGTTGCAGCAGTTCGTAGATTTCCCCGGCCTGATACGGTGGCTCCGGCGGCGCCAGATCCAGCTCGTGGCGCGACTGGGAGATAAACTCGCCGAACCAGTGCTGGAAGTGTTCCGGCTGTTGCACCAGATCCAGCATCATCTGCCGTAAGGCGTCCACTTCCTGCGGCAGGATCTCCGCCGGGTGTTCGCGCAGTGTAACGTCCGGATCGCCGTAGCGCTTGCTGCCCAGCTCGCGTGCCAGCACGTAGTCGGCGAAGCCGCTCACCAGCTCGCGGCCGTTCGGCGCGCGGAAGCCCACCGAGTAGTTGAGCGCGTTTTCCAGCGCGTAGCCTTCATGCGGGAAGCCCGGCGGAATGTAGAGAATGTCGCCCGGCTCCATCTCTTCGTCGATGATGGCGTCGAACGGCTCCACCTGCAGCAGATCCGGGTGCGGGCAGTGCTGTTTCAGCGGCGTTTTTTCCCCAACGCGCCAGCGACGGCGGCCGGTGCCCTGAATGATGAACACGTCGTACTGATCGAGGTGCGGGCCGACGCCGCCGCCCGGCACCGAGAAGGAGATCATCAGGTCATCCATCCGCCAGTCCGGTAGTTGGCGGAACGGGCGCATCAGCGCGGCGGAAGGCTCATGCCAGTGGTCCACCGCCTGCACCAGCAGCGACCAGTTGTTTTCGCTCAGGTGGTCGAAGCTCTCGAAGGGGCCGTGCGCAACCTGCCAACGGCCGTCCTGGTGGCTGACCAGACGGCTGTCCACTTCGTTTTCCATCGCCAGCCCGGCCAGCTCATCCGGGGAGATCGGATCGATAAAGTTTTTGAAGCCGCGCTTCAGAATCACCGGACGCTTTTGCCAATAACGTTGCAAAAAATCGTTCCAGTCCAGATCTAATTGATAATCCATGTTCTATTCCAGGATAGAGGAGTGAGCCTGAGTGCGATTATAACGGAAGTTTGGCCCCGTGGATCGGGGCCGCAGAGGCATAATTTACTCGTTGTGGTGGGTGTCGTGCTGGCGGGCGAAGGTAACCTGCATGCGCGCGCCGCCGAGCGGGCTGTCGCTGATGACGATTTCGCCGTCGTATTGCTCGATGATCTCCGCCGCCACCGACAGGCCAAGGCCCTGACCGGGCCGCAGAGTATCCACCCGCTGGCCGCGCTGGAAGATCAGCTGGCGCTTGCTTTCCGGGATGCCCGGGCCGTCATCGTCGATAACGATGGTGAGGTTTTTCTCGGAGTGCAGCGAGGTGATTTCCACGAACTCCAGGCAGTATTTGCAGGCGTTTTCCAACACGTTGCCCATCACTTCCATAAAGTCGTTCTTTTCGCCCATAAAGGTCACTTCCGGCGAGATGTCCAGCGTGATCACCACCCCTTTGCGCTGATAAACCTTGTTCAGCGCCACCACCAGGCTGTCGAGCAGTGCCGGCACCGAGTGGATCTCGCGCGTCAACACCGTCTGGCCGGAGTTGATGCTGGCCCGGTGCAGGTAGTAACCGATCTGCTGCGAGATGCGCCCGATCTGATCCAGCATGATCGGCTCGGCTTCTTCGATGGTGGTTTGCTTGCCGCTGCGCAGTGAACGCAGGGTGCTTTGCAGCACCGCCAGCGGCGTTTTCAGGCTGTGGGTCAGATCCGACAGGGTGGTGCGATATTTGGTGTAACGCTGGCGTTCGTTGCGCACCAGAATGTTCAGATTGCGCACCAGCCCGCGCAGCTCGCTGGGCGGATTCTCATCCAGCTGATCGCGCTCGCCGTTCTCCAGCTCGCCCACCTGATTGACCAGCGCCTTGATCGGCCGCAGGCTCCAATAGGCCGCCAGCCACAGCAGCGGCACCACCAGCAGCAGGTTGGCCAGCAGCACATAGCTGAACCACTCCCACACCACGTCGGAGCGCTGCAGCTCTTGCGGAATACTGTCGACCACCACGATGGTCAGCGCCGGCAGCCGCGCCGTTGCGGCATAGGTGTTGACCGCCACCGAGTGGGTCAGCGCATTCTGATCGGTATCATCATAATTCTTCAGCTGATCCTGCGCTTTGGGGTTATCCCCCAGCACTTCGCTACTGATGCGGGTATCGGTGTCAATTTCGTAGAAGCCGGACTCCTCCAGCCACTCTTTGTTGATCAGCTTCTCCAGCTCCGGCACCTTACGCTGGCTCCACAGCAGGTTGCCTTTATCGTCGTAGATAAACACCAGCGTGGGGAAGTTGAGATCGATGTCGGGGGGAATGGCGATGGTGAGTTTGTTGTCTTTCCACTGCGCCAGGCTGAAGAACAGGTTGCTTTCGCCGCGCAGCAGGCGGAAGGCGGTTTTATCGAAGCTGACGATATAGCCGACGACCGCCACCAAACCGTAAGAGAGCGACAGCGCCAGGATCACCCCGGCGGTCGCCATCAGGAAACGGGCGCGTAGCGAAAACGGTTTTTTATTCTTGTTGAACATCATGTTCACTTCGCGTCAAAACGATAGCCCTGGCCACGTACCGTGGTGATCACTTCATGCGGGTATTCCGCCTGCACCTTCTTGCGCAAGCGGCCCATCAGCACGTCGATGGTGTGGCTCTCGCGCAGTTCGGCGTCAGGGTAGAGCTGCAGCATCAACGAATCCTTGCTCACCACCTTGCCGGCGTTGCGGATCAGGGTCTCGATGATGGTGTATTCAAAAGCGGTCAGCTTGATTTGCTGATCGTTGACGCTCAGTTCGCGGCGCGACAGATCGATCTGGAACGGCGGCAGCACGATCACCTGTGAGGCCAGGCCGCTGTTGCGGCGCATCAGCGCCTGCATGCGGGCGATCACTTCTTCCAGGTGGAACGGCTTGGTGACATAGTCGTCGGCGCCGGCTTCCAGCACCGCCACTTTGTCCTGCCAGCTTTCGCGGGCGGTCAGCACCAGGATCGGCAGCTTGGTCTGGTGCGCGCGCCAGCGGCGGATCAGGCTCAGGCCATCTTCACCCGGCAGGCCGAGATCGACGATGGCGATATCCGGCGCATGCTCCTGCAGGAAATAATCGGCTTCTTTGGCGTCTTCCGCCGCGTCAACCTGGTGGCCCATCTCGCGCATCTGAACGGAAAGGTGGTGGCGCAGCAAACCATTATCTTCAACAACCAGTACTCGCATGGCGAACTCCTGAGACTATGCGGGTGAACGTCCTGTCACCCACGCGATAAAAAGGAACACGCTCTGCGGCGTGTCAGGGGATAGCGCGCGGTCACCTGAACCATTTTGGCAAAAAGTGCTGAGGCTATGGTAGGTATAACCCGCCCGGCCCGCAAGAGAGCCGAAGCAATGTATTAAAATAAGCGCTATCAATTTGTTCGCCGCCATTATCGACAAGTTCTGATAAACGTCGGATAAACAGCGGCGGGGCAACGTTAAACGCAACTTAAACACGTCGGGCATTATCGACAGGAGAAAGTATGAACCGGCGCGCTTGAAAAGCTTTAAAGGTACTAATAAGGTATTATTAATGTGTCGGCACACTTTTCAGGAGCGAAGGATGAAGCAGTTAACCCAGGCAGAACGCGTAGCGGGCGCACTTTACGGACAGATGCTGGGCGACGCGCTCGGCATGCCTTCCGAGCTGTGGCCGCGCGAGCGGGTTAAGCGCCACTTCGGCTGGATAGACGGCTTTCTCGATGGGCCGGCGGAGAACTCGGCCGCCTGTTACTTCAAGGCCGGGCAATATACCGACGATACCGCGATGGCGTTGGCGCTGGCCGATGCGCTGCTGGAAGCGGAAGGTGAGGTGGTGCCGGCGCTGATCGCCCGCAACGTAATCCGCTGGGTAGACAGTTTTGATGCCTTCAACAAGAACATTCTCGGCCCCAGTTCCAAGCTGGCGTTGAGCGAGCAGAAAGCGGGAACGCCGATCGCCGAGTTGGAAAACAACGGCGTCACCAACGGCGCGGCGATGCGCATTTCGCCGTTGGGCTGCGTGCTGCCGTCTGCACCGCTGGAGGATTTCTGCCGGCAGGTGTGGCTGGCCTCCAGCCCGACGCACAAATCCGACATCGCCGTCGCCGGTGCGGTGGCGATCGCCTGGGCGGTGGCGCGGGCGGTAGAGGGCGCGGATTGGGTCTCGATTCGCCAGGCGCTGCCGGGCGTAGCGGAATATGCCCAGCGCCGCGAAGAAACGACCTTCAGCCCCTCGCTGGCGGCGCGCATTGAGCTGGCGTTTCAGGTGGTGGATGAGGCAGGCGATCCCGAGCAGGCCTCCGAGCGGGTGTATCAGCTGATCGGCGCCGGGGTGAGCACCATCGAGTCGGTGCCGGCGGCGCTGGCGATGGTGCATCTGGCGCACACCGATCCTACCCGTTGCGCCGTGCTGTGCGCCAACCTGGGCGGCGATACCGACACCATTGGCGCGATGGCCACGGCGATTTGCGGCGCGCTGCACGGCGCCGAAGCGATGGACCCTGCGCTGCTGGCCGAGTTGCGGCGGGTGAACCCGCTGGACGTCGAGGCTTATGCCCAGGCGTTGGTGCGTTTTCGCCGTCGGCGGCAGGGCGAAGCGTCAACGAGCTAACTTTCGCTGGTAAACTCGTACATGTCGCTGCGGCAGAAGCTCTCGCTGTATTCGATCGGCTTTTTATGGTGGTCGAACAGCGTCTGGCGCACGATCAGCAGCGGCATCGGTTCTGACAACAGCAGCGCCTGACGGGTCTCGTCGTCGGCCATCGCCGCGCTGACCTGGCTGCGCAGCGATCCCATCCCCACGTTATTGCGCCGGAAGTAGTCGTACAGCGAGATGCCGATCTCGTCGACGTTGGCAATCGCCGCCGTCACCACGTAGGACACCGCCACCGACATCGGCCGTCGATCGATAAAGTGAATGCGTTTGAGTTGGTAGATCGGCGTTCCGGCCGCCAGTTGGAGCTTTTCCGCCAGTTCGACGCTGGCCGGAACCCGTTCGCGGCTGATCCATTGCGTATCCGGCCGGCGCCCCTGCGATATCACCTCGCCCGAGAATCCTTTGACGTCCGCCAACGAATAGCACAGCTTCGGCTCGGGCCGCTGCGGTTGAATAAAGGTGCCGTAACCGCGCGAACGGCCGATGATGCCGTCCTGCTCCAGACAAGCCAGCGCTTTGCGCACCGTGATGCGCGAGATGCCGAGCTGTTCGGTGAACAGGCGCTCGCTGGGCAGGAAGTCCCCCGCGTTCAGCAATCCTTGCTCGATGGCTTGGCGCACCGAGGCGTTGAAGCGCAGATACAGCGGCATCGCGCCCGCGCTGGCCAGATCTCGCTGCAGTTTGTCCAGCAGGCGCTGGTTGGTCTCCTTGCTCATAGCCGTCCTGTAGCCTCAATGCGATGGCTTATTTAAGGGGATTTCGCCGGGCAGCGCAACCGCCGCCGCCGAGGGTGTGAAATGAGGTAGAGTAGAGTGCCATCGCCCCGAGTTCGGAGAAACAGATTGCCCATGAGCGACAACCCATCCTACATGCACGACGCGGCGATCCTGGCCGCTTTCGCGCAGCAGCGTCAGCAGGGCCTGACCCGGCGTTCGGCGCTGCATCAGGCCCTGCTGCAACTGATCGCCGCCGGGGAGCTGGCCTGGCGAACCCAGTTGCCGCCGAGCCGCGCGCTGGCGGCCCGGCTGGCGGTGGCGCGCGATACGGTGGAGCAGACCTACGCGCGGCTGGAGGCGGAGGGCTACATCAGCCGGTCGGTGGGGCGCGGCAGCTTTGTTCGCTACCGTTGCGACACGCTGCTCGGCCGTGAACTGTTGGCGACGGCAGCGGGGCAAGAGGCGCAGCTGGCGGAGCGCGAGCTGAGCGATCGCGGCCGGGCGCTGCTGGCGGTCAGCCATACGCCGCATACCAACCGCCAGGCGTCGCTGACGCCTTCGCTGGCGGATCTGCGGGCGTTTCCCATCGACGCGTGGCTGCAGTGGGAAAAGCAGGCGCTGCGGCGGCACGGCGAGCGGCTGTTGGGCTATGCCGATCCGCAGGGGCTGCCGGAGCTGCGCGCGGAGATCGCGCTCTATTTGCAGCGGGAGCGGGGTGTCAAGGCGACGGCGGAGCAGGTGATTGTGGTAACCAGCTCGCAGCAGGCGCTGGCGCTGTGTACCCAGGTGCTGTTCGATCCCGGCGATGCGGTGTTCGTCGAAGAACCGGGCTACCAGGGGGCGAAAAAGCTGGTGCAGTCGGCGGGGCTGCAGGCGCGGCCGATCGGCATCGATGAGAAGGGGCTGGATGTCGGGCAATTGACGCGCGCGCCAGGTGGCGGGCGAGGCGTTTACATCACGCCGTCCCATCACTATCCGCTGGGGTATTCGCTGAGCCTCGAGCGGCGTCTGGCGTTGTTGCAGTGGGCGCAGCACCGGCGGGCCTGGATCATCGAAGACGATTACGACGCCGAGTTCAACTACGACCGACAAACCAAGGCGGCGCTGCAGGGGCTGGACAACGGTGGGCGCACGCTGTACATCGGCACCTTCAGCAAGACGTTGTTTCCGGGGCTGCGCATCGGTTTCATGATTGCGCCGCCGCAGCTGGTGCGCCCGCTGGTCGCCGCCAGGCAGTTTCAGGACGGCTACACGTCGGCGCTGGCGCAGATGACGCTATTCCACTTTCTGCATGAGGGCGGTTACGCCGAGCATCTGCGCAATATGCGCACGCTGTACAAGGCAAGGTTGGATGTGTTGTACGGCGCGGTACTCCGGTATCTCGCGGCCTGGACGCGCCCGGCGCTGCCGCAGGGCGGCCTGCAGCTGGTTTGCCCGTTGGCGGATGCGGCGACGGAGCGACGGCTGGTGGCGGCCGCTGCCGAACGGGGAATGCGGCTGTACGGCCTGGCGGACTTTTACACCGGTGCGCCGCAGCGCGGGGCGCTGGTGCTCGGTTTCTCGGCCTATACGCCGGATGAGATCGTGCGCTTTATCGCCGCGTTGGCGCAGGTGTTCAACGCGCTGCCGGTAGAAAGCGACGGCTAGCATTGGTCTGCTCTTTGTTTTGAATTGGTCCGTATTGCGCCGCCGTCGCGCGGTGTATTCTGCCGCTATCCGATTGTTTCCCTAGTGGAAATAATATCTTAACCCCGTGAGGCGCTATGAATCCATCAAACCCTGAAGTGACTATCCGCAGAATCAATGGCGATGACAAAGCGCAATGGCTGGCGCTGTGGCAGGGCTATCTCGACTTTTACCGCGCCGACGTGGCGCCGCAGGTGACCGATCGCACCTTTGAACGTCTGGGGCAGGATGAACAGGTGTTCGGGCTGGTGGCGGAGGATGCCGAAGGCCGGCTGTTGGGGCTGATGAATCTGGTGTTCCACCCGTCCACCTGGAGCGCGGTCGGCTATTGTTATATCGAAGATCTCTATGTGTCGCCGCAGGCGCGCGGCCATAAGGTGTCGGAAAAACTGTTCGAGCAGGCGTATCGGCTGGCGGAGGCGCGCGGCAGCGATCGGGTGTATTGGATGACCCAGGAGTACAACGCGCCGGCGCGCTCGCTGTACGACAAAATCGGCAGAAGAAGCTCGTTTATCGTGTATACCCGTTAACCGCAGGAGGCGTGTATGGCAATGAATCGTTATGGTCAGCCGGTTGGCGAACCGATGCCGGATTGGCAACCGGCTCGCCGCCCGGGCGGCGCGACGCTCGGCGGGCGTTTCTGTTCGCTGGCGCCGCTCGAGCCGCAGCGGGATTACGCCGCGCTGTTCGAGGCGTTTCAGCTGGCGCCGGACGGCCGCGACTGGACCTATCTGTCTATCGAACGGCCCGACACGCCGGCGGCGATGCTGCAGCATCTGGAGACGCTGCAGGCCAACCCGACGCTGGTCAACCTGACGGTGTTCGACGCCGTTAACGGGGAGCCGGTGGGGACGGTGGCGCTGATGCGCATCGACGAAGCCAACGGCGTGCTGGAAATTGGCCACGTCAGCTGGTCGCCGTTGATGAAGCAGCGCTCCAGCGCCACCGAAGCTATTGCGCTGCTGCTGCGCTACGCCTTCGACACGCTCGGCTACCGCCGCTGCGAATGGAAGTGCGACAGCCATAACGCGCCGTCCCGCCAGGCCGCGCTGCGCTTTGGTTTTCGTTATGAGGGCAACTTCCGCTTTGCGGTGATCACCAAGGGGCGCAGCCGGGATACCGACTGGTTCGCCATCACCGGCGATCGCTGGCCGGAAGTCCGGCAGGCGCTGGACAGCTGGCTGAGCCCGGACAACTTCGATGCGCAAGGGCGGCAGAGAGCCCGGCTGCAGGTGTTACGCGGCGAATCATAAGCAAAAAGGCGGCCCGTGGGCCGCCTTGTCGTCGTGGGGCTAAAGCGCTTACTTCAGCTCGTCGACCATGGTGGTGGCGCGGCCGATGTAGTTGGCCGGGGTCATCGCCTTCAGACGGGTTTTCTCTTCTTCCGGTAGCGCCAGACCGTCGATGAACGCCTGCATACCGGCAGCGTCCACGCGCTTGCCACGGGTCAGCTCTTTGAGCTTCTCGTAAGGCTTTTCGATGCCGTAGCGGCGCATCACGGTCTGGATCGGCTCGGCCAGCACTTCCCAGTTGTGATCCAGTTCGTCCAGCAGGTGCGCCTGGTTCACTTCCAGCTTGCTGATGCCCTTCAGGGTGGACTGATAGGCGATCAGCGCGTAACCCAGGCCCACGCCCAGGTTGCGCAGCACGGTGGAGTCGGTCAGATCGCGCTGCCAGCGGGACACCGGCAGCTTGCCCGCCAGGTGGCCCAGCACGGCGTTGGCCAGGCCCAGGTTGCCTTCGGAGTTCTCGAAGTCGATCGGGTTGACCTTGTGCGGCATGGTCGAGGAGCCAATCTCGCCGGCGATGGTCTTCTGCTTGAAGTGGTTCAGGGCGATGTAGCCCCAGATGTCGCGGTCGAAGTCGATCAGGATGGTGTTGAAACGCGCCACGCAGTCGAACAGCTCGGCGATGTAGTCATGCGGCTCGATCTGGGTGGTGTACGGGTTCCAGGTGATGCCGAGCGAGGTGACGAACGCTTCGCTGAACTGGTGCCAGTCCACTTCCGGGTAAGCGACGATGTGGGCGTTGTAGTTGCCGACCGCGCCGTTGATTTTACCCATGATCTCCACGCGCTCCAGCTGACGGAACTGGCGTTCCATGCGGTAGACTACGTTGGCGAACTCTTTGCCGACGGTCGACGGGGTCGCCGGCTGGCCGTGGGTGCGCGACAGCAGCGGGATATCGCGGTATTCCTGCGCCAGTCCGCTGAGGGCGTCGATGATTTTGCGCCAGTAAGGCAGCACCACGTCCTGACGGGCGCTCTGCAGCATCAGCGCGTGCGACAGGTTGTTGATGTCCTCGGAGGTGCAGGCGAAGTGGATGAACTCGGACACCGCGTGCAGCGCAGGCACCGCCGCCACTTTTTCCTTCAGGAAATACTCGACCGCTTTCACGTCGTGGTTGGTGGTGCGCTCGATGGTTTTGATGCGCTGAGCGTCTTCTTCGTTGAATTCCGCGACGATTTTGTCGAGGAAAGCGTTTGCGTCGGCGTCAAAAGCGGGAACTTCCTTGATTTCTGCGCAGGCCGCCAGTTTTTGCAGCCAACGTACTTCAACCTGTACGCGGAATTTCAGCAGACCGTATTCGCTGAAAATGGGGCGCAGTGCGCTGACTTTATCACCGTAGCGTCCATCAACGGGGGAAACGGCGGTCAGTGAGGATAATTCCATCGGTAGCAACTCCTGGGATCGATTAACAATGAGCAACGATATTTTGCGCCTGCTTGAACAGACGATTACGGGAAAACATTAACTGCAGGCGGCTGCCGCCGACCTGTTGCCACAGCACGGCGGCGCGAATGCCGGCCAGCAGTGCAGCGCGAACCTTGGCCTGCACCTGCGGGTTCTGCAGGATGGCCGGTGAGCCGGTCACCTGGATGCGCGGCCCGAGCGGGCTGACCACGTCGACGTAAATGCCGGCCAGCGCGCTGATGATGGTGTCCGACTCCAGATCGAAGTGCGCCAGCTGGCGCTCGAGCTGGCCGAGGCGTTCGCCGAGCGTGTTCATCGCCTGTTTGTTGGCGTTGAGCTTGCGCTCCAGCACCATCAGGCTGATGGTATAGCGGGTCAGTTCCGCGCCAGGCCCTTTGTTGTTGGCGTTAAGCACGCCCATCAGGGTTTCGAGGCCGACCATCAAATGGCGTTCTTCACCGCCGAACACCGCCAGCGTGGAGGGCGGGTCCATCTGCAGCAGGCTTTTCAGCGAGGTCTGAAACGCTTCGCGGTTACATTGCCCTTCATGGGCCAACTGCTGAACCAAACGCGCCGCCTGGCTGATTCCCGCCATGGCCAGCGTGATGTCATAATAATTCTTCGCCACGATTACTCCTGTAAACGCTGTGAACGGTACATGGCTTACTGCATAAGGTTGTGTGTATCGCCAGGGTAACGGCGGCGGCCGCGAACGGGAACGATCGGGCGTGGCTGTAACAACGATGACAACGAATGCCGCGGATCATGCCATAAAATCGAGGGTAAACCCAGCGTCTAATACGCCTGCGGTGAAGCGGATGCGCCATGCGGCGCAGAACTGCGCAAATAGGCGGCGAAAATGGCCGGCGTGGCGACGCGAACATATTGTTGCGGCGGCAAATAAAGTGCGGCGGCTGCATCTATACTGCCAACGTGAACCCTCAAATAAAGACCTTTATATGCACGTGAAAAACAAGCAGCCGCTGCCGGCGGTGACGCTGGCGGCTATCGGCGTGGTGTATGGCGATATCGGCACCAGCCCGTTGTATACCCTGCGCGAATGCCTGACGGCAGAGGAGGGCATCACCATGACGCCGGCCTCGATCTACGGTTTTTTATCGCTGATTTTCTGGCTGCTGACGCTGGTGGTGTCGATTAAATACATCTGTTTCGTGATGCGCGCCGACAACGACGGCGAAGGGGGCATTCTGACGCTGATGTCGCTGGCGATCCGCAAGCTGGATGCGCGCTGGGTACCGGCGGCGGTGCTGATCGGGCTGGTGGGCGGCAGCTTCTTTTACGGCGATGGGGTCATCACCCCGGCCATTTCGGTGCTCTCGGCCATCGAAGGGCTGCAGATTATCGCCCCCGAGCTGGACAGCTTCATCGTGCCGCTGTCGCTGCTGGTGTTGACCGCGCTGTTCGCAATCCAAAAGCACGGCACCGGCAGCGTCGGCAAACTGTTCGCCCCGGCGATGGTCATCTGGTTCCTGACGCTGGCGCTGCTGGGCATCGGCGGCATTCTGCAGCACCCCGGCGTGCTGCGGGCGCTGAACCCTTACTGGGCGGTGAATTTCTTCCTCGAGTACAAGGCGGTGTCGTTCTTCGCGCTGGGCATGGTGGTGCTGTCGGTCACCGGTGCCGAAGCGCTGTACGCCGACATGGGCCACTTCGGCAAAAAACCGATCCGCCTGGCGTGGTTTACGCTGGTGGCGCCGGCGCTGGTGCTTAACTATTTCGGCCAGGGGGCGCTGCTGCTGGCCAATCCGGCGGCGATCAACAACCCGTTCTTCCTGCTGGCGCCGACCTGGGCGCTGATCCCGCTGTTGGTGATCGCCACGCTGGCGACGGTGATCGCCTCGCAGGCGGTGATCTCCGGCGTCTTCTCGCTGACGCGCCAGGCGGTGCGGCTGGGCTATCTGCCGCCGATGCGCATCATCTATACCTCCGATCAGGAGTCCGGGCAGATCTACATCCCGGTGGTGAACTGGCTGCTGTTCGCGGCGGTGTTGATCGTGATTATCAGCTTCAAACACTCCAGCAACCTGGCCTCGGCTTACGGCATCGTGGTGACCGGCACCATGCTGCTGTCGTCGATTCTGCTGAGCATCGTGGCGGTGAAAAACTGGGGCTGGCCGCGCTATCTGGGCGGGTTGATGCTGCTGGTCATGCTGTGCATCGACGTGCCGCTGTTCGGCGCCAACCTGATCAAGCTGGCGACCGGCGGCTGGCTGCCGGTGGCGCTGGGGTTGACCATTCTGCTGATCATGCTGACCTGGAAGACCGAGCGTTCGCGTCTGATCCGCCGGCTGCGCGACAATCAGGAGGGGTTGACCGCGCTGATCGAATCGCTGGAGAAGGCGCCGCCGAAACGGGTGCCGGGCACCGCCGTATTTATGGAGCGCACGCCGCATGCGGTGCCGCTGGTGCTGTTGCATAACCTGAAGCACAACAAGGTGCTGCATGAGCGCGTGGTGCTGCTGACCATCGTCACTACCGACATGCCGTACGTACACAACGTGCAGCGGGTGACGATCGAACAGCTGTCGGCGAGCTTCTGGCGGGTGGTGGCGAGCTACGGCTGGCGCGAGACGCCCAACGTGACGGACATTCTTTACCGCTGCGGGCTGGAAGGGATGAGTTTCACCATGAACGAGACCTCGTTCTTCATGTCGCGCGATACGCTGGTGCTGGGCAAACGGCCCTGGTATCTGCGCATTCGCGGCAAGGTGTTCCAGCTGTTGCAGCGCAACGCGCTGCGGGCGCCGGATCTGTTCGAAATCCCGCCGAACCGGGTGATCGAACTGGGGGCGCAGGTGGAATTTTGAATAAAAAAAACGCTGCGATAACGCAGCGTTTTTCGTTGCCGGCCAATTACGCCAGGCGCTGTTCGATGATGCCGCCGCCGAGGCAGATTTCGCCCTGATAGAACACCGCCGATTGGCCCGGAGTGACGGCGGAAACCGGCTCGTCGAAACGCACTTCGATGCGTTCATCGTCGAGCGGGGTCACGGTGCAAGGGATGTCCTGCTGGCGATAGCGGGTCTTCACCGTGCAGCGGAACGGGCCGCTCAGCGGCAGACGATCCACCCAGTGCAGCTGTTGCGCGATAAGGCCGGTGGACATCAGGCGCGGATGATCGTGCCCCTGCGCGACCACCAGCACGTTGTTGGCCACGTCTTTATCCACCACGTACCACGGGTCTTCGCTGCTGTCTTTCAGACCGCCGATGCCCAGCCCTTTGCGCTGGCCCAGGGTGTGATACATCAGGCCCTGGTGTTCGCCGACGGTCTGGCCGTCGACGCTGACGATCGGGCCCGGCTGCGCCGGCAGGTAGCGGCCGAGGAAGTCGCGGAACTTGCGCTCGCCGATAAAGCAGATGCCGGTGGAGTCTTTCTTCTTGGCGGTGACCAGCTCCAACTGCTCGGCGATGCGGCGCACCTCCGGCTTCTCCAGCTCGCCGACCGGGAACAGGCTTTGCGCTACCTGCTCGTGGCTCAGGGTGTAGAGGAAGTAGCTCTGGTCTTTGTTGCCGTCGACGCCGCGCAGCAGGCGGCTTTTACCGTCCACGTCCTGGCGGCGCACGTAGTGACCGGTGGCGATGAAATCGGCCCCCAGATCTTCGGCGGCGAACTCCAGGAAGGCTTTGAATTTGATCTCTTTATTGCAGAGGATGTCCGGGTTCGGCGTGCGGCCGGCCTTGTACTCTTCCAGGAACAGCTCAAACACGTTGTCCCAGTATTCCGCCGCAAAGTTCACCGTGTGCAGTTCGATGCCCAACTTGTCGCAGACCGCTTGCGCATCGGCCAGATCGGTCGCGGCGGAGCAGTACTCTTCGTCGTCGTCCTCTTCCCAGTTCTTCATGAACAGCCCAGCGACCTGATAGCCCTGTTGCTGTAACAGATAGGCGGTAACGGAAGAGTCGACGCCGCCGGACATACCGACGATTACTTTTTTCTGGCTGTTGTCTGACATGGGGATCTCACGAACTTGAACACGAACCGTGCTGATAAAAACAAGCGCAGGATTTTACCACGTTGGCCGCGCCGGCGCACTGTTCATCTTGTGCTGCCCGGCGCGCTTAATGCGGCCAGGCGAAGCTGCCGACCAGCGACAGCGGGTAGCGCTCCGGCTGCTGGAAGCTGCGAATGCTCTCCGCCACCAGAGCGGAGCGCAGGTTGGGCGCCTGCAAAATCTCTTCGGCGCTCAGCCACAGGCAGCGATCGATGTCGCTGTCGTGCGGCTCGGTCGGCAGCGGTTGTTCCAGCTCGATAACGAAGCAAAAACGCAGAAACGGCGTGCGATCGGGCGCGATCCACTGGTGCAGACGCAGGAACGCCTGCGGCGCGGCGCGGATGCCGGTCTCTTCCCACAGCTCGCGCTCGGCGGCCTGCACCAGCGTCTCGTCGGCCTCCAGGTGGCCGGCCGGCTGATTCCACAGCGCTTTGCCGTTGATGGTTTCTTCGACAATTAAAAATTTGCCGGCGGCGTGCACCACGCAGGCGACGGTGACGTGCGGTTTGAACATGCGGTCTCCTTACAGCGGTTTGTCGATGTGCCGGTAGATCTCGTCCAGCTCGGCGATGCGGGTGCGGTAACTTTGCAGCAGGCAGGCGGTGTCACCGCCGCACCGCTGGCGCTTGGTCAGCCAGGCCTGCTGGCTGTCCTGCATCGCACCGCGCGCGCCCATGGCGAACAACCCGCGCAGGAACTGGTATTTGGTGGCCATTTGCACGTCCAGATCGTTCAGCGTGCGGTTGGCGCAGATGGCGCGCTCATCGCCGCCGGCCGCCTTGGCGCAGTCGAAGCTGGCGGCCTGGGCGGCGAGCGGGGCTGCCAGAGCGGCGAGCAGCAGCGCGATCGGAGTGTGTTTCATAACGCCTCCATCAACTGTCGGTCTACAGGGAATCGATGGTTTTCCATTCACCGGGCAGCAGTGAACCCAACGAAAGATTACCCATACTGTAGCGAATCAGGCGCAGGGTAGGGAACCCGATATGCGCCGTCATGCGACGCACCTGACGGTTTCGCCCTTCGAACAGAGTGATTTTCAACCAGCTGGTGGGGATGGATTTGCGTTCGCGGATCGGCGGGTTGCGCGGCCACAGCCACTGCGGCTCGGCGACCAACTCCACCCCGGCCGGCAGCGTGGGCCCGTCTTTCAGCGTGACGCCGCTGCGCAGCGGCGCCAAATCGCTCTCCTGCGGCGCGCCCTCGACCTGCACATAGTAGATTTTGCCGGTGCGCTTGCCCGGCTGGGTGAGCTGCGCCTGCAGCTGGCCGTCGTTGGTCAGCACCAGCAGCCCCTCGCTGTCGCGATCCAGGCGCCCGGCGGCATAAACGTCGGGGAAGGGGATGTATTCTTTCAACGTGGCGCGGCCGGCTTCGTCGGTGAACTGCGGCAGCACGTCGAAGGGCTTGTTGAATAACACAATTCGACGCGGCCCCTTCGGTGCGGCGGGTTTGGCGGTATTCGGCTTGCTGAATCGTTTAACGTTGTGATTTCTAACAGAGAATTTTTTCATAACAGTTGAGATTACGGATGATAAGCGCATTATAACCGAATCCGTTTCGGATTGGCGCGGACCGAATATTCAAGTAGTATCTACACGCATCTTACAAAGCATTAACAAAAATTGCGCTTGAAGGAGAGGTTGATGGAAAGCAAAGTAGTTGTTCCGGCAGAAGGTAAAAAAATCACGGTTGACGCCCAGGGTAAACTGGTTGTTCCTCATAACCCGATCATCCCGTTCATCGAAGGCGACGGCATCGGCGTTGACGTGACTCCTGCCATGATCCACGTGGTTGATGCGGCCGTTAAAAAGGCTTACCACGGCGAACGTAAAATCTCCTGGATGGAAATCTACACCGGCGAAAAATCTACCCACGTTTACGGTAAAGACGTGTGGCTGCCGGACGAAACTCTGGACCTGATCCGCGACTACCGCGTCGCCATCAAAGGCCCCCTGACCACCCCGGTCGGCGGCGGCATCCGTTCTCTGAACGTGGCCCTGCGCCAGCAGCTGGACCTGTACGTGTGCCTGCGCCCGGTGCGTTACTACCAGGGCACCCCAAGCCCGGTGAAACAGCCTGAGCTGACCGACATGGTGATCTTCCGCGAAAACGCCGAAGACATCTACGCCGGCATTGAGTGGAAAGCCGGCTCCGCCGAAGCGGACAAAGTGATCAAATTCCTGCGCGACGAAATGGGCGTGAAGAAAATCCGCTTCCCAGAGCAGTGCGGTATCGGCGTGAAGCCATGCTCCGAAGAAGGGACCAAGCGTCTGGTGCGTGCGGCGATCGAATACGCCATCACCAACGACCGCGACTCCGTGACCCTGGTTCACAAAGGCAACATCATGAAGTTCACCGAAGGTGCCTTCAAGGATTGGGGCTATGAGCTGGCGCGCGAAGAGTTCGGCGGCGAGCTGATCGACGGCGGCCCATGGCTGAAGATCAAGAACCCGAACACCGGCAAAGAGATCGTGGTTAAAGACGTGATCGCCGACGCCTTCCTGCAGCAGATCCTGCTGCGCCCGGCGGAATACGACGTGATCGCCTGTATGAACCTGAACGGCGACTACATCTCCGACGCCCTGGCGGCCCAGGTAGGCGGCATCGGTATCGCACCGGGCGCCAACATCGGCTCCGACTGCGCGCTGTTCGAAGCGACTCACGGCACCGCGCCGAAGTACGCCGGCCAGGACAAAGTGAACCCAGGCTCCATCATCCTGTCCGCAGAGATGATGCTGCGCCACATGGGCTGGTTCGAAGCGGCTGACCTGATCGTTAAAGGCATGGAAGGCGCTATCGCCGCCAAGACCGTGACCTATGACTTCGAACGCCTGATGGAAGGCGCTAAGCTGCTGAAATGTTCAGAGTTTGGCGACGCTATCGTTAAACACATGTAAGTGTGTTTGGCGTTTGAATGAGAGCGGGAGCCTTAGGGCTCCCGTTTTTTTATTGTTTAAACTGCAACGGTTATCAAAAAATTATCAATCGCCGCGGTGATCTGTCGTTCGAAATTGAGGACTTCTGTGACAAGCCGATCGACCGGAGAATTATCGATTCTATCGGCCAAAAAACGGTTATTTGAGGCGACCTCAATCAACAGACACGCACTGAGCGCCTGGCTGACTCTAAAGCCATGGCAGAGGTGAACAAGACCTGATAGAGAGCGGTGATACGGCGCCATTCAGCGGTGAGAAAATTCGCACTGCTGCAGGATTCGAGACTGAAGGCGGGGATCCGCTTGGAGAGACAGAGGATGACTGGCCTGCTCCCCGTTGATTAATACACCCTGATGTTAGTAATGTCTTCATAAGCCACATGAGGATATCCCCATGAAGAAGCGTTTTACCGGCGAACAGATCATCAGTATCTTCCGCGAGGCTGAAGCCGGGGTTTCTGCCCATGAAGGCCTTCAGGTTAATCACAAGCGAATGTACCGCCTTTATCATCTCAGCAGGCTGGACGTAAAACGCAGACGACGTCGTAAAGGACTGGCAACGGAACGTCTGCCGCTGCTCCGCCCGGCAGCGCCCAACCTGACCTGGTCGATGTATTTCGTCATGAGCGCACTGGCCACCGGTCGCAGGATAAAGTGCCTGACTTGTGTGGACGACTTCACGAAGGAGTATCTAACAACGCCAAAAAACAATTTAATATAAAGATCGACCATTTTTATCATGACCACCTACGCTCCTAGTCAAGAAGGATACCTATCCTTAATAAGCAGGATTGGAATTACAAAAATCCCTCTCCCATTCTTTGTAGATTCACGCAGAACAGCCACTATTCAGCGACGTTCTTTAAGTATCGCCACCGCCTCCGCCTCCGGTATCGAGAACTGCACCCGGTGCCGCGCTGCCACATCCAGCGCAAACACTTTCGTATACACTTCCGTCGAACTGATCGACTTGTGCCCCATCAGCGCCTGCAGCAGCTTGAGCGGAATGCCGGCATACAGCATGTGCATCGCGTAGCTGTGACGGAAGGTGTGCGGAGTGACAGGTACCGAGAATGTCACGCCGTCGCGCGTCGCAGCGTTCACCGCCTCGGTCAGCCAGCTGCGCACCGTCCGATCGGTGGTCGTCCACAGCCGCGCCTTTTCCATCCGGCCGGTGCGCGCGTTGCGGCGCTCGAGCGGAATTTTCAGCGTGGCCACCATCATCTGAAGCTGCGCCACGTACTGCGGATCGGACAGCGGCACCACACGCGGCGGCGTGCTGGCCGCCGGCAACCGGCCGGCGCTGCGGGTGGCCTTTTTCGTGCGCTGCTTGAGGGTAGCCAGCTGCACGAACGGGTAGGGCGGCGCCAGCGAGAAATTCTCGCGCGTCAGCGCCAGCGCCTCGTTGATCCGGGCGCCGCTGTTCCACAGCGTGGCCAGCAGCAGTTTGCGGTGCAGATCCGGCACGTAGTGGAGCAGGGCGCTGATCTCCGGCGCCAGCAGGTATTTGGGCAGTTCCTCATGGACGAGAGCCATCTGGCGCAGCGCCAGCGCGGCCGGGTAGTCGATGGCGACCGGCAACGAAACGCCTGGTGCCGAACGTTGCGCTGGCATCGCCGGGTAGAATTCCGGCACCACTAAACCGCTCATGTATCACTCCTCTCGGCCAGTCGTTGTTTGTTCCGCGACTTACGCTCTTTTCGCCAGCGCTGCCACATAGTGTTCTGGGGTGACCAGTCGTACTTGTCGAGGCGGGAGGAGGGCATGACGGTGATCTTACGCAGACGCTTAGCCAGGAACAGCGCCCGCAGGCCGAGGCGCACATACTGATACCGCCTTTCTCAAAATCCCCAGGAATAGTCGGGGGGAGAATCATGTTCAAAGGCATGAGCAATCGCTCCACTGGCTTCCGGCTGAAGAACATGGAACTCCAGCACGCGGTACATGACCGAAGCCGGCAGCGCGCGCCAGTCGCCAGTCACATCATCAAATTCGAGCGGCGGTACTCGGGTTGTTGCACGCCAATACCTGCGTTCATCCGGCTTACCATCATCCTGGGCGGCCGCTGCACAGGCCTCGGCAAAGTCTTCCAGCTTGAAAACCAGCTCCGTGGCGATGAAATAACGCTCCCCCGCGAGTTTCCGCTCAGCGGCTGCCTGCTCCCGCTTGAGGGGCAAACGGTGGTTCAAATTAACAGTACCCACCGCCGCGATGATGGTTGAAACCGCCGTAATGATCTGCGGCCACAGGCCGGGGCTGCCTTTGACAATCTTCACGCCTTCGGTGGCAATAAACCAGTCACCCATGTGTGTTCCTTATTAAGTACAAAATCTCGTCATTCAATTCGTTACCTTGTCTGTCAGGAGGTTTGAACATCATCCAAGTCAGCATTAAACTGAATTAATGAACGGAGCTCCGGGTCAATAAAATTTGCATCGGTCGGAGGTCTGCAGTTTCTATTCTTATTGGGGACAGGATACGCGGGTAAGAAATCCCACCGGTGCCCGTTAATTCCCCACCTGGCAATTTCACGGTTATCACGTGTAAATATGCGTTTAAGTCGTCGCGCCCCCGGTGTTCCAGGCACACCAATACCCGTCTCCTTGTACCAGAACTCAGTGTGGCCATATTTGCTCAACTCAGTGAGCAAATCATCCAGGCATTCAAAATGTGTAACAGGTTCATCTTCATCCATAGCTAACTCACCTAATGTCAAATCAACCCCTCCCCTAACTATCTCGCCCCGCAATCACTCCAACCATCACCCCAGTAACGATGATCGCCCTTGCAGTTTCCTGCCGTAAACTTCACTCGCATGATAATAAGCAGCCATATAAACATGTCGTTAAATTACCTGGTACGGGTTTCCGGCTGATCCGACTTTTCCGTTTATAGTAACTTTTCGGAAGCGTACCACGGCGGTTAACTAATCACATCGCGGTTTTCGGCCGAAAACCGCCATTAACGATCAGCCCGATCAAACACAACATCTAGAAGAAAATGCAGCTGGTCAGGTGGCATATATTGTGTTTGCTGGGTCGACGGGGGAGGGTGACGATCAGCAGATCCGAGACTGCCAGAAAACGGATCTGCGACGCAAAAACGCCGACCGCGGCATGGAGCTTCGCTAGCAGTCCGCCAGGGCTGTTAGCAACTTATCACTTCTGCTATCTCAGAAAAATGAAGCTAGCTGTATTAGATATAGCATTCTAATTTCCACTGCTGCTTTATAAAATATTGCTATCATCACAATACATTCCTATGACAGCAGGACACCGCCATGCTAAGCCAGATGAACCTCCGCTTTCCGAAATCCCTGATCGCCGCCCTGAAAAACCGCGCCGCCGCCGAAGCGGTGCCGGTCAACACCCTGGCCGAACGTCTGCTGCAGCAAACGCTGGCCACCTCGGTCGCCGGCGACGAATACCGCGCGCTCTGCGCGGCGCCGTACACCACCCTGGGCCAGCTGTACCGCAAGGTAGTGCGCGCGGAAACCGTCGACGGCCAGGCGCTGAGTCGCGCCGAGCTGCGCTGGCTGTTCAGCCAGGCGCAGATCGCTTACCGCGATGGCCGCGGGCCGGTCAACCGGGCGCCGCTGTCCGCGCTGCTGCTGATCACCGATGCGCTGCTGGAGACGGCGGTGGGCGGCGGGCTCGAGGTCGATCCCTACTATTACCGGCGCACCTTCGGCCTGCGCGGCGAGGACTGGCTGCAGGCGCTGCGTGACCGCTTTACGGCGACACGCACCCCGCCGGCCGGCAGCGCCGAGTTCTTCGCCCGGCCGCTGGCCAGCGGCGTGCTGAACCTCGATGATTTCAGCGACGAGGCGCTGGCCCGCGCCTGCACCCCGGTGCGGCTGCGGGCGATCTTCCCGCTGGCGGTCGCCGCGCAGCGCGCCGACGATCCGGCGCTGGCCGATTACCTGGCGCTGACCGCGCCCTTCGTGGAGCGTCTGCAGCTTACAGCCGCCGCCGGCGAGCTCAGTGCCACGGTGGAGATCGTCGCCGGGCAGGGCGCCTATCCGGGCGCCGACGACAGCCTGCCGCCGTTCCTGTCCCTGCACATCAGCGGCGCGGTCTTCCTGTCGACCTTCAGCTGGCCGGTGTTCGCCGAGCTGCGCCGCCTGCTGTGCGCGCGTCAGCACGGCGATCGCACCCGCAGCTATCAGGGGCGGCACATCTCGCTGCATGTGCCGGAGAGCGGCGACATCGGTCTGGTGCTGCCGAATCTGCGGCTGCGGCTGGCGCCGGACACCTTCACCGCGCTCGAGGCCGAGCTGCTGGCACAGCTGGAGCGCCCGGCGGCGGCCGCGGCGCTGGCCGAGCTCGCCGCGCTGTACGGGGATCTGTAACCATGACGCATTCACCGCAAGAAAACCGCCAGGGGCAACATCCCGATCGCGCCATCCGCCATAACGATGAAGACCGCTATGGTTTCACCCACATTGCCACCGAGTTGGCCCGCGCCATTAAGGAGATCGGCCGGGAGGGCAGTGCCGTGATCGGTATCGAAGGCGCCTGGGGGACGGGGAAAACCAGCCTCCTTAATCTGCTGCGCACGGCACTGGATAAACAACAGGAAGCGCGAACCTTCGTGCTGAATATTTCCCCCTGGCTCGATGGCAGTGATACGCCTCTGGTGGCGTCCTTACTGCTTCCGGTCGCCGGCATCATTGCCGAGGAAGAAGAACGCCGGCTTTCAGCGAAGGAACGGGCAGCCCTCAAAAAGAAAAAAGCGCTGACCGGTACCGCCAAGACGCTGATGGACTACACCCGAGCCACCGCCCGGAATCTGTCGCCTGTCGCTCAGATCGCCGCGGTCATTCCCGGTGTCCCCGATGCCAGCGGCGCACTGAGCGCCGTGGCCGACTCGCACTGGCTGAAAGAAAAGGAAAAAACCACGGCCGACATGCGCGCCGAGATTGCTCAGAAAATCGAAGAGCTGGATCTGAGCTTCATTATCCTGCTGGACGATCTCGATCGCCTCGAACCGGCCCAGGCCGTGGAGGTGATCCGACTGGTGAAGTCGGTCGCGGATTTTCCCCGCTTCCGCTACCTGCTCTGTTATGACAAGGCGGTGCTGTCACAGGCCATCAGCCAGGGGCTGGGCGTCACCGACGGGAGCCTGTACCTGCAGAAAATTGTCCAGATCTCATTCGGACTGCCGCGCCCGGAATCCTTTGCGCTGCGCCAGCAATTTCGTGATGACGCCATTGAGTTATACCAAACGGTGAATAAATCTCCCCCGGAGAAGGGCATACTGGATGACCTGACGGCAGTCGCGAATATTTATGGCGCCATGCTGAAATCGCCCCGGGAAGTCCAGACCGTCCTCAATGCACTGCGGTTCCGTTATGCAGGCATACGGGACTATGTGTATTTCCCCGATCTGTGCTTCCTGCAGCTGCTCCGCACGACGAATCCAGGTCTGTATGACTGGGTGGAAGAATACCTGTCGGAACGGAACGTGGTGCAGACCGGAGATGGCCATGTCAGTAAAGAGGTGCAGAAAGTCCTGACAGACAACCTTAAGCAACACCTGATGCGGTATTTCCCGGCCAAAGCGCATTCCATCACGGAGCTGAGTGAATGGGTCCCGGGGATCTTAGATGGACTGACAGTGCACCCCGATAAACTCTTTGTAAACACCGGTCCGCATGAAAGTGCTTTGCTCACCGCAGGGAAGCGGCTTGGCAGCCAGGCATACTGGCGTTACTACTTCGCCTTCTGCGCGCCACAAAATATCCTGTTACCGGAAGATTTTGACCAAATCTTCGCGCTCGCCGGCCAGCATGACCAGCCTGAAAAGCAGCAGGAACTGGCACAACGCCTGCTCGGTCATATCCAGAGAAAAAAGAACTTATCTTCCCGCACCTGGTTTCAGCACATGCTGGCCGAGCTAACATCCCCCCAGATTGATTCCAGAACGCTGGCCGAGTGCCAGGGTCTGCTGCAGTTCTTCTTCGACAACGGGGATGACATGGTGAAACGCTATCGGCAAGACAACGAGTGGTTTGAGCTGCAGGACCTGGATACCTACAGCGTGGCCGATCGGCTAATCCAACGAATGCTACGTGAGGATGTCACATCTACCAATAAGTTCCTGACTGCGCAACTCCAGCTTGGGAAAGCCTGGTACTGGGGCGCTGAGTATGTCCGTCACCTGCTGTGGCAACATGGGATAGTCGGAGACAGAACGGGCCATCAGCTGGAAGAGTGGATGGAGCGGAGTAACGTCGTCATCTTACAGAAAACCATGGGGAAGAGACTGAACAGCCCGGCCATCACCAAACAGTTGGCGGGCTTTCCCCTGCTGAATAGATATATCTGGGCATGGCGTGATATTAGCGGGATCCAGGCAGTACGGAAATGGGTCGATCGCCAAGTCAAGAAGGATGAGGCATTTCTGAGCCTGCTGCTGCAGCTCCGGTATCATGGCTTCAGTACCGCGCATGGGTATTATCAAGCGATGCCACTGACTAATATGACTGAATATCTGGGCGATACTCAGAAAGTGCTAGCGCGTATTGAACACATCAAGCAGGCCGGCAAGTTCGCGGAACAGGTTAAACAGATCGAACAGTCGATCAGTAGAAGCCGTTAATCACAGTGGAATTCGTTGATGGGATCTTGCCGGCTAGGGGATCACGTCACGAATGACTGTCCCCCCTGCAACACAACGCGCCTGTGCGACCATTCCCGTCGCCAGGCTGAGTTAACAGGGGGGCCGCTTGGAAAAAGGATATTATCCAACGTGAATAAAACCCGCATGCGGAGGGAGCAAACACCGGCGCAATGGAATTCAGTGGCTCAAGTGTCACCATCATTTGATCCACGCCGTGTTTTAGCAGCCACCTGCCTGTTTTGCGCCGTAGGTTGCCTGGTCAACGGTGTATTTGTCTCCGGCACTTGAGGAAAGTTGATGAATGAGGCCTTTGCACGAGAAGCCCATCATACTGAGATACTGTTTGGCCGATTTCACCGCCTCCTGGTTCCAATCAATGTTCAGGCTGTCCACGGCTACCGTAGCGTCAGAAATCTCGTAACCATCCCCTGCATCCGATGAGAGTTGCTGAATCAGTCCGTCCCGTGAAAAGCCCGCCACACTGAGATACTGCTTCGCAGATCTAGCGGCATTTTTTTGAGGCCCAGTCAAATCTCCCGCCCATGTGGGCGCAGCGACAAACACAGCGGCAGTCAGTACTATCTTCAAAAACTTCATTGAAATATCTCCATAATTCCATATGGCACCTTTCACGCCCTCTAAATCCTTGTCTCGCGAGCCAATTTTACAGGGGTCGCGTGCAAAAGGGAAAACATCCTAAGTTAGGTCTGTTTTTAAGCAGCGGTGTTTAGCAACGGCCTGGATTGACGATGCCGTGTCGTCTAATCAGGCCGCTTCAGCGGCCTTTTTTACGCCTGTTGCTCTCGTCACTCAGGTGATTCTGTTCAACTCTGCTGGCTGAGGTTTAGCGCAGTGCGCTGTCTTTCGACTCTGCCAGAATTCGGATCCGGACACAAAGAAAAGTATAAATTGTATGTATGACAATACTGTATGTACTGAATGTATGAAATGTATTATCTGTATTTTACATGTTGTGAACATTTTACCCACGCCGTACACTCTCTATACCCCATAGATCCAGGAGACTGCCCGTGACCACCCCGACTCTGTCCCCCGACATCGTCCGTCGCATCGAGGACGCCGCCGCCGCCCTCATCGCGGCCGGCAATGCCACCCCGACCAACGAGCAGGTGCGCCAGCACCTCGGCGGTGGCTCCCTGTCGCACATCTCCCCGGTGATGCGCGCGTTCCGCGCCCGCCTGCGTGAACAGCGTGCGGAACAGACCCCGGCGCTACCGCCCGAACTGCTGCAGTTGCTGACCGGCCAGTTGGGGCTACTATGGCAGGCAGCCTGTAAGCAGGCGGAGGCGAATACCCTGGCCGCCCGCGAGCAGGCTGACGCCGACATTATGCAGGCCGACCAGGAGCGCGATGCCGCCCTGGCGAAAATGGCACAATTGGAGGCAGAACTGGCGGTACTGCGCGAAGTCGTCACCGAGCGGGACCGGCTGCTGGACGAGGTGCGGGCGTTGCGAGCCGATGCGTTACCCTTGCGTGAGGCGGTCGCCCGGCTCACCGCCACGGGGGAGCACATGACAGCACAGTTGAAAGAGACGAAGGCAGAACTGAAGGGGGCTCGGGAAGAGACACGGAGCCTGCAGGCTGAGTTGCTGCAATTGGCACGGAAGGGAATAAGTCCACAGGGAGAGGCGGTATGAATGACAAGGTGATCACACTCGCTCCGGGTTCTCCGCTGAATAAGATGCTGGATCTGATTGCAAATGTAGCATCCCGTAAGATCCCCGGCGTCGCTGTTGCTTTAGAACTACGCCAGGCGTATGCAAAAATCAGGGAGGAAATACACCAGGATCGAATGCTTGATTTCGCGCTAGGCCTTCGGGACTCAGGGATTGATAAAGATAATTTTGATTTATCCCCCGAATGTTTTTCTGCCATCGTCACAAAATTATTACTGGATGACGAGAAGCGAAAAACGGAATTTTATATCAAACTGACCATTGAACTTGCCCGAAGTGAACTCGATCCAGACCTGAAGATATATTATATCAACACGCTGAGCGAACTGACCGGGGCTGATATTGACTTTGCCCGCAAGCTGTATATCAGACAGACCGTTCCAATCAGAGGGTACACATCCCTGGAGGATGCGGAACTGGCGCTGACATCAAGCAAACAGGGGATCACGCTGAAATCACTGCACAAGTTGATTAATCACGGCTTGCTGGATGAGAACAGAAGTGGCGATATCAGGGCAAAGCCGCTTTATAACATGACGGATGAACTGAAAACCCTGATTTCCTATCTGTTTCACCCAGGTGACCTGGTCCCGACAGCGATTGATGATAACCAGAAAGAAGCGTTTGACGTTATCATTATCGATCACTATAAATCGCTGGATAACCTGTACATCACGCATATCAGGGATACCCTGACGAATAAACAGATTTCTGTGGGTATCGTGCAACACAATGATGACTACCGGTTGCAAAAAACCGCCAAACTTTATATCTATAATAATGCCATGACACATAATTCAGGATCCAGGAGCAAGGAATATATACAGCTTTTCGTACTGTTCGATCCCGATTCTGACACCCTTAAACTGTCTCATTCCGGCGAACGCAGTTTTAAAATTGAGAAGGAGAATTATGTTGGGACGATTAGGAACAGCGCAGACGCAAGGAAGGTATTGCTTAACACACTGAGTGAGGTGACCGACTATGTTGTGGGATATCTGAAGAAGCCTGAGCACCTATGACGAACCAGATAGTAGACCACAGACCGTGTCCAGAACGTGTCGATAGGGGCGATGAGCGGGCAGGGAATAAGCTGCCCGGAAGCAATCGCATTCTCCAGGCGGGCGGGCCGTCCCAGAGAATGCAGAATCCCTTCGTATACCCTGCCAGCTATGCTGCGCCAGAAAGAAGGTCTGGCATCTGCCGGCAGCTCGACAAATTTACTTCTTCCCGGCTCAATAAGCTCTAAATCGGAGATTAAAAAAATTGATGAAAAGCTTACAGCAGAAAGCTTTCTACGAATAATGAGCAGTTTCTTCAGTCCGGTGATAAAATAACTTAAAAATTAAGAAATCGTGTAATACATCCGTATTACACGATTATTAATTATATCGAATCGAACCGAGGTACAGAAGAAAACCGTCTCGCAGCGATAAGGGTTGAAACCGCCGTGATGATCTGCGGCCATAGGCCGGCGCTGTGTTTTCCCTGAATCTTTTACCTATACAAACCCGGAGTCCTTCCGGGTTTGCCGGCTTTGTTGTTACGGATGGTGCATTCGTCCACGTCCAGGCGATTAGCCAACGCATGTCAGTCTGGGGGAGCATCGACATCACCTGCACCCGGATACTCCCAGTTTTCCCCAGCAAGCCGGCTATGCATTTTAAAGGTTCCGATGGCGTTAAGTTGCCTGCGGCGAGCCACCTGTTCCTGAGTGATGATCATCAACAGTTATCTCCTGCTGCTGTCCAGAGAACGGGCTGTTCGGGAAGGTAATAGGTATCACGATGTTCATCCTGCAACCTAAGATAGTTTTCGACATCACTGAGCTCCCAGCTCGAATAAATAATGTTTGAAAAACCTACGTTAAACATGTCTATCGTTGACATAGTCTGGTCAATATAATCATAGGAACATTTATAAATACTCACTGAAGACGGATCATGAATCATCAATTCCCCAGGGTCAGGGCTGAATACATTTATTTCCAAAGGTGTGAAAAATCCTTCTTTCGGATATTGGTAAAACATCAGGGCAAGATTATGGGCAAGAGGAAGATATATAACTCGCTCTTCGATCATTTGACAAAAAACGTTGGGTGATACAGTAAACACCGGACGTGGTTCTGTGCTGTTAAAAGCGTGTCCTGTATGGAAGATATCGACACGATATATACCGGAGAAAATTTTCCAACGTAATTTGGCTACCAAGTCAATCATCGTTACTTTCCCCTGTATCGCGAGCAGGGAAAATAAAATAAACATGGCTTTTGCCTTCTCTTCGTCTCCGGTAGAGGAGCGAGCGATGCGCATCAGCTTCTGATAAATGCTTAAAGAAGCCAGCTCCGGCATAACCTCAGGTAAGGAAAGCGTTTCGTGAACTATATGCTGCAAATTATCTTGAATTGGTTTAATGAATGACTGAAAAAGATCATTCTTACCCGGAAACCTGCTCTGTGGGTTGTTCAGGTTGAGTATCATCTGAAATGTGCTAAAACTCGCCAGCTTCTCTACTGGAAAATCATGACTGTTACAGTTAGCCAGCCGCGAAAAGTTATGGTTCTGAACCAGATCTCGGACAAGTAAAGCCATATCCTGTTCATAGTCACTGAGCTCATGTTCGATGTCAAAAACCTCGCCGGTATCACCGTCCGTGAGGCGAAAACAATCCTTACAAACAGCCACGCTGGAGATCGGTAGAGGAATATCCTTGATATCATTTTTGCCATCAGCGTTGGGCACAACGACATGACACCAGACACGTTGCTTATCCTTCGGACTCAGAGCAGTGTCGTCACTTCGAAAGTTTCTGAGGAACCACTGTGAAAGCATGTGCTGATTTTTTGTGTATGACATTTACCCTCCTAAAATAAATATAGATTGATATTTTATCTGACCTGATAGTGCGGAACCTTAAGCATGTCTGAAATTAGATTTTTATTCTGATTAAGAATAACAAAACACACAATTTGACTTTAAATCCACATGGTATTCAGGAATATGCCACCTGGCAATATAATGTCCTTGGTTGGTTTAGATAAATCATCAAAAGACATATTTTTCCTTATTAATAAACTAAAACCCATGCACTACAAATATATATAGCAATCACTTAAAAAGCGCGAGGACGCCAGCTGTAGCCCCGGCAAGAAAAATCGTTTCCTTGACCCAGTTCCTGACTATAAACGGTAAGATCCCTCCATTATCGGAGTACCTAAGCCCCTTCAGTTCAAGTAACTTAATTCTAAATCGTTCATAGAAGGTCTCGGATAAATGGACACTCGATACATTCATATAGATAAAAAAATCGCGGGTTACGTCATGTAATACATACGATGTAAGTTTTGTTGGGTCGGAAAAGACAGCCCATGTGATATAAGGTACCTTCATCCTCATCCTTTCTGAGGCGAAAGGATAAAGAAAAATGCTCACACTTCCGTCACCTCCCTGAGAAATCACTAAGGAAGCGCCACTCTCTGTTGGAAAAAACTGTCCCGTCCTGTTTCCTTTTTGATCAAAAACCTGCTCCAGAGGTCCTGCTGGATGGGTTCCCGCAGCAAGCTGTATCTGACGATTATTATAATTTACTGAAACGTAAAGTTTTTCAAAAAAGCCATCCTGTTCAGCCCGCAAAGCCTCCTTATGAAAAATATCTTCAGCCAATCTCCTGTGTACACCCCAATTGATTTCCTTATACCAGCGCTTTAACTGTGACTGCTCAATTTTCTGACTCATACGATATATTCCACTAATTAATAAAAAATGTACATATCAAATAATATTCCATCTACACAGAACGTCAACAGATCCTGCTTTGCCAAATAGCAGATCTGCGGCGCGGAAAAACGGAAGAGAGTATAATTTCATGACAATTAAAATAATAAGGGTAAAAAGCGATAGAGACCGCTCTAGACGGGATCAGTTTGAATATCGGGAACTTTTTTACGTTAAGCGCATTATTTAACCAATCGAGATTCGTAACGGATTGATTTTGCGTCAGCGGCTATCGCTTTTAAGTTGTCGCTCTTGCGGTATCGCATTTAGGTTATCCGATTAAGGTCAAATCTCTGAAAACGCCGTATAGCGTGGGAGTACATCCTATCGCAATAGGTAAGTCTGTTCAAAAAACAGACTTGCGTACAATAATTCTCGATATTCAAACTGATCCCATATAGGCGCGTTATGTCATTTGTGCCTTGATGGTCCAAACGCGCCAGATTCCATTAACCCGTTAAACATTGTCCGAAGCTGTTTAACCGTCAGTTGGTTGAGGAGTAGCGAGGAGCGCGCACCGTGTGGGTTTCCAAGAAGCAGATAGCGCATATCTTCCCACGACTCAGAGAACTCGGCATATGACAGATCAGCCAAGGTACGGGAAAGCATTAACGGAACAGCGATAGCTGGCGAAATTGTGCCGTCAGGCTCCAGTTGATGATTATTCCAACTCCACCATATAAGTATTGGCCTTGCGCCTTGTGCATATAGGGGAATTAAGTCAGAAACAGCACTGAAAACATCACTATCGTCGTAGTCATAATTACCATCTGCAAACGATTCGATTAATTCATCCGTGATATACGCAGCACGTAATTCAATCGAGTCAGCGGCCATACGTAACCAGCCAGCCATGCTGCTATAACGCCTATCATCATTATTCAGGTTCTGAACTAACCCCCAGTAAGACCTTTTCACTGCAACAATCAGCTCATCCGTACTGCCATATGGGCAAGTAATAATCGCATTTGCCATATAAATCGTGTGATCAAGATGCGGGAAGCGGGGCGTAGTTTGAGTACCTGAATGGTGATGCACATCACGGCCAAGAGCAATAACCGGATGCCACTCAGGATAAGACGTAACAAAAGGCCCAAACTTTTCATGAATTACAGTCAAGGCGTGCTCCGCTCGATGTCTGTCCTCAGTGGAAATAGTCCCGCTATTGTCCTTTCGCCATGGAAAGCTCTCTTTGATTAGCAGGTAGTCGAATGCCTTGACGCGCAGTTTTTCCGAATCTTCATTGGCTCTAAACATAGATAACTTCCGCATAAGTTAGTTAACCTATGCACTGTAAGGCAGGTTTACGGGTAAGTAAATAGTGATACGTGAATAATGTCTAAAAGGCGTAGATATCAGGGTTTGAAGCCCAATGTAACGAAAATGTACGCTAAGTGCGTAACCCCTATGCATTTCGGTTAAATAATACGCTTAACGTAAAAAAATTCCCGATCTCCAAACTGACCCCATGAAGAGCGCCTAAAGCTGCAGAGAAAATCACTCAGAAAATTATTATATTACGTCGGATCGCGCTACGAGCCCCGGTTTCAGGCTTGCGTATGCGCACGTTTCGTTTATGATTTACTGTATATATATACAGATAAATTATGCCTATTATGAACGCCAGAGAATTGTATTTTTTTCGCCAGGCCAACCCATCAAAATCCCGCTATACGGGACACCATGCCCGGCAGGCTTCCCCAGCCCTGCCGACGATCACATTGAACAATCCATTGATTTAAATGATTTTATTCGACACCCTGCCGCCACATATTTCATCCGAGCAACGGGCGAGTCAATGAGCGATGGCGGCATACTCTCAGGGGATTTGCTGATCGTCGACCGGGCTGAAAAACCCATGCATGGCAGCATCGTGATCGCCGCGGTCGACGGTGAGTTTACCGTCAAGCGGCTGCTGCTTACGCCCAGGGTTTGCCTGGCGCCGATGAATCCCGCTTACAGTCCTATTTATCCCGAAACGCTGGAAATTTTCGGAGTAGTGATCCATGCCCTGCACTCATTCGTGAGGTGACCATGTTTCTCTTGGCTGACGTCAATTCGATGTACTGCGCCTGCGAACAGGTTTTCCGTCCGGATCTGAAAGGGCGTCCTGTGGCCGTTCTTTCGAACAACGACGGCTGCGTCGTAGCCAGGAACAAGGAGGCGAAGGCGTTAGGCTTAAAGATGGGAGAACCCTATTTCAAGATTAAGCGGGAATTTGAGCGCGCAGGGGGCATCGCGTTCAGCAGCAACTATGAGTTATACGCAGATATGTCTCAGCGTGTGATGGCTGTTTTAGAAGAGATGGTGCCACGTGTAGAAGTGTATTCAATTGACGAAAGTTTCCTCGATTTGACTGGCGTTCGTAACTGCATTGATCTTGAGACTTTCGGTCGCCAGGTGAGGGCCAAGGTACTGCGCAACACAGGGCTAACGGTGGGCGTTGGCATGGCCCAAACCAAGACGTTGGCCAAGCTGGCAAACTTCGCGGCGAGGAAGTGGGAAAAGACTGGCGGGGTGGTGGATCTATCCAACGAAGGGCGCCAGCGCAAATTGATGGGGCTCGTGCCTGTAGAGGAGGTTTGGGGTATCGGCCGCCGAATCTCGAAAAAGCTCAACATGATGGGGATTGAAACCGCACTGCAGCTGGCCGACGCGAGTACAACGATGATCCGCAAGCATTTCAGCGTTGTGATAGAGCGAACGGTACGAGAGCTGCGTGGCCAGCCATGCCTCGAATTGGATGAATTTGCGCCGACGAAACAACAGATTATCTGCAGCCGCAGCTTTGGCGATCGGATTACCGAGTATGACCAGATGCATCAGGCTATTTGCATGTACGCGACGCGCGCGGCGGAGAAGCTGAGGGAGGAGCACCAATATTGTCGGCATGTCAGTGCTTGGCTTAAAACGAGTCCATTCGCCGTGCATGAGGAATATTACGGCAACACCGCAAGTATAAAGCTGAGCTTACCCACGCAGGATACTCGCGACATTATCGCCGCGGCTATGCGTTGCCTTGATGCGATTTGGCAACCCGGTCATCGGTATCAAAAAGGCGGCGTGATGCTGCAGGATTTTTACAGTCAGGGCGTGGCTCAGTTGGGGTTATTCGATGAGTACAAACCTCGGCATAACAGCGAGCAACTGATGGGGGTGCTTGACCGGATCAATAATTCGGGTAGGGCGAAGTTGTGGTTCGCTGGTCAAGGGGCGCATCAGGCGTGGTCGATGAAGCGTGAGCTGCTTTCGCCGGCATACACGACACGGCTGAGCGATCTGCCGCGCGCTCGGGTGTATTAAACCAGTGGGTTGGCGATAGGCTTAATCAGCTCAACGCCGTCATGGTGGATATTTCCTACCGGATGCCAGGCGAAATCATCAGGAGGCTTTTTAGCTTCGGTATGATGGCGGCTTATCGCGGCGAAAAATATAGGTGCTTTCGATTCGTGATAATAGATGAAACAGGGTTGCTTTATTTTGGTGTCGTGCTCGTCTTTAAGCGCATGGAGGCGCTATCGTTAAACGCATGTAAGCGTGTTTAAGCGTTTAAATGAGAGCGGGAGCCTTAGGGCTCCCGTTATTTATTGTTTAAATACGGGTGAGGTATCGGGCAGGCTCACTGAGCGGCGTTAGCCGATTCACGCACCACCAGCACAGGGCAATTGGCGTGGCGGACAACGGCGGTGGCGTTAGAGCCGAGGAGATAAGTGATCGCAGAAGGGCGGTTGGAACCCATCACGATAATCTCCGCGTTAAGCGCATCAGCAAGTTCCAGGATCTGATCTTTAGGATCGCCGACGGCGACATGCGCAGTCACTCTATCCTCGGGAACGCTGAATTGTTTTGCCGCTTTTGCCAGCCCTTCGGTTGCTAGCGCAATGGTTTCATCTTTGGTTTCTATCGCTGCCGTGGCGGCAAAGCCGAAAGCGGCGTAGGTGGCGCGCGACGGGATCACTGCCAGGAAATGGACGTGGGAGTCTTCGAGCTTAGCGAGCGCGTTGACATGTGGGATGACCTGCTGCGTTAATTCCGGCTCGGTAATGTCCACGGGAACCAAGATAGTTTTGTACATACTCCCTCCTTATCGTTTTCAAATAACTCCACTTCTCAGATTATAGCTGCCCGACGCCAGGAAAACGGCGATCGGTATGGCAGAACCAAAGAAACTGGCCGCCAAAAGGTAAAAATATGCGGAAATCATTGTTGTGGCAATAGGTTAGAAGTCGGGTTGCCAGGAAGGCCAGCACGAGCCGGAACGCCCAGAAAACTACAGCCGCGTTTACTTGCGTTCCTGAACATCCGTGACTAAGTGTGAACCCGCCACTCTTTTTCAAGCAACGCATAGACGAACGTATTATCATATTTCTCTTCGCCGTCATTTTCCGATGCAAACGAGACAAACTCCCTGAAGCAGCCCTCCTGGCGCATATGAAGACGATCGCAAAGTCTTTGCGATGCCGTGTTGTAGTCTTCAACGTAAGCATACAAGCGTCTGGCATCTTTTTGCGTAAACAAATAATCAAACAGCGCCGCGACGGCTTCAGTGGCAAAACCTTGGCCTTCATAGCGCGAGTTAAAGTGCCAGCCAACGCTCCAGGTATTTGGGTCCGGTTCTTCGCTGTTATCGGCGAACAGATGACCGATGAGTTCATCGTTCTCTTTAAGACAGACAGCGAATTGACTGGCATCGAAAGCGCGTTTTTTGACTTCTTCGACCGCCTCTGCGGGGGACGCGAGTTTCTCATCATGAAAACAAGGTGTTCGGGGTAATGACAGATAGTCAAAGAGCGCATTGGCGTCTTTGCTCTGAAATGTGCGGATGATGAGCCGCGGCGTGTGGGAGATGATCATAATGCCTCATCAAAATAGGTATGTTGGCGGTTATTCTAACATTAGCCATGTTGACGCCGGGATAAATATGCTGCTGTTAATTCGGAGTAAATGACGGATGTTTAAGCATTGTTGACGCAGATACACCTTTATCAAGGCTTATGACAATTCGATAATTTCGATTGACCTGATAACGCTGGCGGGCCAATTATCCACCGATTTATCCATAAAGACAGGGATATGAAAATAATGCACTCAGGCTACAAAACCGGCGTCGCCACATTATTGGCGGCGATGACCGCGCTGACATTAACGGGGTGTGCCAAGCATACTACCCCCAGCCAAAACGATCCGGTAAATAAAGAGGTTGACGATCTTTTCGCCAACCTCGGCGACCCAAAGACGCCTGCGCCGGGAAAAGAGAAATTACATTACATGGCTCAGGTGCAAGCTGAGATTCAACGTCATTTAAAAGACGCCGCCATCTACTCAGGCCAACGCTGTACATTGCGTATCACGCTGGCGCCGGACGGCCTGCCAATCGGTGTTCGAACTGAAGGTGGCGATCCGGCTCTTTGCCGTGCGGCGATGAAGGCGGTTACCGATGCGCGTCTGCCTAAGCCGCCAACGCCAGAGATCCATAAGGCGTTCCAAATAATCACATTGGAATTTCACCCGCAGTGAAATAAAGGGCGGTAACTGCGATGCTAGATAATTAAACCAAAGTCACGGGTCGCACTTTCATGCGGCCCGTGACTTTGCGGCTTTGCCACGTTCCGTATCGCGCTTTTCTACGCTGAACCTGGATTTTTGGCACTATTTCACGGTATATACCGCCAGGGTTACCGATACATCATCGCGCTCACGCGTTCGGCCCGATCTTTAAAACCGTTGCTGCGCATCGTTACCACATAGTAGCGATAGTGATGTTTCTGTGCGTATTCGCGCACCAGATCTTCGGCGAACAGGCCGCTGAAGGTGACGGTGGTGACGAACGTCAGCCCTTTCACTTCGTAGGTGCTGATCTCTTGCGGGGCGCCGATATACGGCGGCGGGAACACGGTTTTGTGATACTGGCAGCCCGCCAGCAGCAGGGTAAACAGCAGGGGGATAACGGATGTTGGCGGTAATCTCATCGGGACATACTTTCCTTTCTTGGCGTGTGTTTTAGTCACATCTATAGATGTTTTTATCCCAGCACGTTAATACAGTCTGACATCCACCGACTGCTGTTGCAGCCAGGTGCTGACGTAGCCGTAAGCGGCATAGAAGGCCAGCAGCGCGAAGAGCAGTACGGAAAGCGAGGCCAAAAACTTGACGTCGCCGTGCTTCGACAGCTGATAGGCGCAATAAATAAAGGCCAACAGGCACAGCAGGGTGAAGGCGATGGCCAACGTGGCGTAGAGAATAAGCATAACGAAACCCGTTCTTCCTTGTGAGCCGGGCAAGGATACCACAGACGAAAAAAAAGGGCCCAAACGGGCCCCTGCCTGATACGGCGCGAGAGCGTTACTCCGCCGCGTCGGGATGATTTTTGCCTTCCTCGATGAATTCTTCGTCGATCTCTTCGATGTTTTCCTCGCTGTCGCGGCCGGACAGGATGTTCCAGCAGGCGATGAACAGCGCGGCGATCAAGGGGCCGATGACGAAGCCGTTGATGCCGTAGATCTCCATGCCGCCCAGGGTGGAGATCAGGATCAGGTAGTCCGGCATTTTGGTGTCTTTGCCCACCAGCAGCGGGCGCAGGATGTTGTCCACCAGGCCGATCACCACCACGAAGAACACCACCAGGAAAATGGCTTTCCACAGCATGCCGGTGGCGAAGAAGTAGATCACCGCCGGCACCCAGATGATGGCGGAGCCCACCGCCGGGATGATCGACAGGAACGCCATCAGCGCGCCCCACAGCAGGCTGCCGTCGATGCCGGTAAAGTAAAACGCCAGCCCGCCGAGCGCACCTTGCACCACGGCGACCACCACCGTGCCCTTGACGGTGGCGCGGGAAACGGCGGCGAACTTGACGAACAGATGGTGTTTCACGTGCTGGGAGAGCGGCAGCGCTTCAAGCGCCAGGTTCACCAGATAGGGGCCGTCTTTCAGCAGGAAGAACAGCAGGTAAAGCATCACGCCGAAGCCGACGACGAAGTTGAAGGTGCCCTTGCCGATCAGGAACACGCTGCCCGCCAGGTATTGCCCGCCCTTGAGCGCTACGTCAGAAAGCTGCTTTTGGATCTCGGCGGCGCTGTTGAGGTTATGCTCCGCCAGGAAGCGCTGCGCCCAGCCGGGCAGGTGGCGCATAAAGTCCGCCAGCATGGTCGGCAACTGGCTGTTGTTGGTCTGCAGCTTGGTGTAGATCACGTTGAATTCCATCGCCAGCGACGAGGCGATGATCGCCAGCGGCGTGAACACGATCAGGCAGATCAGCGCCACCGTCAGCAGCGACACCACGCCGTTGCGTTCGCCAACGTACTGCTTCAGCTTCTTTTTCACCGGGTGGAAAATCACCGCCAGAATAATCGCCCACAGCACCGAGGAGTAGTAGGGCCCCAGCACGTCGAGAAAGGCGGCGGTAACGATAAACAGGATCAGAATAAAGAATCCTTTGGAAATGCCTTTAGACATCATAGTCGTCCCTCAAAAGATGAATTTTCAGCATAGATGATCTGAATGAAAACAACACTATCATCACCTTTACTTAACCGGTAGGGGATTTTTAGTGGTGTATTCCATAGGGGTATTAAGGGCAAGGCGGGCACCGCAGGGTGAACAGGTGGCAGCGCGAGAAAAGAAAGAGGGCTAAATAATTAAAAAAATTTATGAATTGTGTTTCATTTTGTGAGCCGAGCTTGTCGCCTGCGCCAGGCTTTCCTAGTGTTGATGAGGGCGGCCGTTCGCCCGAGACCACGAAGGAGTATGCAAATGACTGAACACAAAAGACTTGCCGTTATCGAAAAGGCACTGCTGATCGTTTTCGCCGGCGTGCTGATTTACCTTGCCGCGACCGGTGCCTTGTCATTATCGGGTCTGGACCATCACTGGCCTTATCCTTCGCGCTGAGCGTGATTGATCTCACCACGCAGACCCGATAACGATAACTAGCGGCTGTACCCTACGACACTGGACTCACAGAATAAATCACCCGTCATTCGCCTCGTTCTTTGGCGCGCAGGGCGGTGACGCTCTCGCCACCGACGCCCCAGTTGTCGGTTGCCACCTCGTCAATCACCACGAAAGTGGTGTGGCGCGGTTTATTCAGCACCCGCTCCAGCAGCGCGGTGGATCCCTCGATCAGCATGCGCTTTTGCGCGGCGCTGACCCCTTCGTCGGTCACTTTAATGTTGACGTATGGCATGACGTTTCTCCCCGTTTTACCAGACGCCGGCGGTTGCGCCGCCGTCAACCGCGAGCACCGTGCCGGTGACGAAATTAGCGTCGGTCAGATACAGCACCGCATCGACGATGTCCTGCGGCTGGCCGACACGGCCGGTTGGCGCCAGTTGCCGCATCTGCGCCAGACTCTGTTCATCATTTTGATGCATCGGCGTGGCGATGATGCCGGGCGCCACGGCGTTGACCATCACGTTGTGCGGCGCCAGCTCCAACGCCAGCTCGCGCACGGCGTGGTTAAGGCCGCCCTTGATCAGCACCGGCAGCAAGGCGGGCACTTTGCTGTTGGGCTGCATGGCGATCGACGCGGTGATGGCGACGATGTGGCCGGCGCTGCGTTGCTGCATATGCCGGGCGGCGGCCTGCGCCGGGTAGAAGAAGCCTTTCAGATTGGTTGCCACCATCGCGTCGACCTCCTCCGGCGTATAGTCGGCAATCGGCTTGGCGATAAATATGCCGGCGTTATTGATAAGAATATCCACCTGGCCAAAAGCCTGTATTGCCAGGCTGAACAACCGTTCGGTGGTTTCCGGCAGCGCGATGTCTCCCGGCACCAGCAGCAGATTGGCCGGGCGGCCGAGTTTGTCCGCCGCCGCCTGCAGCCGTTCAAGCGAACGGGCGTTTGCGACAACCTGATAGCCGCGCGCCAGGTAGGCTTGCGCGATGGCGAATCCCAAGCCGCTTGATGCGCCCGTGACAATGACCGTTTTTACTTTGCTCATTTTCTCTCCTCGACAGGATAGTGATTGACCGTATGTGAACGGTAATCCATACCTGTTGGTTGAAAAATGAGGGGGAAAGAACTTTAATTTATACCTCATGTAATGAATTGGCAGAAAGAGATATGCAACGCCATTTTGACGACGTTCAGGTCGGCAGTATCGAGCTGTTTTGCCTGACGGTAGAAACCGGCAGCTTCACCGCAGCGGCCAATGCCGCCGGGATAACCCCTGCGGCGGTCAGCCGCTCGGTCGCGCGGCTGGAGGCGCGATTGCAGGCGAAGCTGTTTATCCGCACGACGCGCCAGATGCGCGTCACGGATGTCGGCCAGCGTTATTACCTGGAATGCCGCCGGGCGCTGAGTCAGCTGATGGAGGCCGAGGCGAGAATTTCCGGCGAACGGGACAAACCGGTGGGCACGCTCAGCATCAGCGTGCCGACGCTGTATGCGCATTTTAGGCTGTTGCCGCGCTTGCCCGAGTTTGCGCATCGCTATCCCGATCTCAAGCTGAATCTGCACGTCAGCAATCAGAATATCGATTTCTCCGAAGATAAATTCGACGTCGCCATTCGCGGCAGCGAGCTGAACGACTCCGGCCTGGCGGCGCGGCGTCTGGAGGAGGCTGAACTGATCGTGGTGGCGACGCCGGGCTATTTGCAGCGCCACCCTGCGCCGCTCACGCCGGCGGATCTGGCCCGGCACGATTGCATTCAGTATGCGTTGCCCAGCACCGGCAGAAAAACCGCCTGGACGTTTAAGGTTCAGGGCGAAAATAGCAAAGTGGAAACTGCCGGGCGCTGGCTTTGCCAGGAAGATTACCTCGCTACGCTGACGTTGGTGAAAAGCGGCGCCGGACTGATGCAGGTGTATCGCTTTACCGTCGAACAAGAGTTGAGCAGCGGGGCGCTGGTCGAGGTATTGAAAGATTACGCCGGCGCCTCGCGTCCCTTCATCCTGCTTTATCCCTATGCGCGCTTCGTCCCGCTCAAGGTACGGAAATTCATCGATTTCCTGACGCAAGCGTAGCCGCCAGCGCCAATACCGCTCCAGACACCGCCGCCGCCAACACCAGCCACGCCGGGGCCGCCCAGCCGGCCGCGGCCACGATGGAGCTCAGTGCGATCGGACCGATCACCTGGCCGAGGTAGTTTCCCTGCATCACCAGCCCGAGGCTCAGCGGCAGCAGCGTCGGTTCCGGCGTCGCCGCCGGCGTGGCGGCCAGAATGGTGGCGGGCAGTATGCCGGCGATGGCGCAGAACAGGAAACACAGCGGGATCAGCAGGCCGTTGGGCGTCATCGGCAGGAAAATGCCGATGCCGAAGACCCCGATCAACAGGCTGGTGGCGGCGAGCAGCGTTCTGGCGGGCAGGCCGCGCGACAGCAGCACGCCGGCGGCGAGGTTGCCGATGATGTTGGCGGCCACCGCCGCCGCGCTGATGCCGCCGGCGGCCGCCAGCGACAGGCCGATGCGCTGCATCAGGAAGATCGGCAGAAAGGTCATCACCGAGAAAAACTGCAGGTTGTATGTGGTGAACATCAGCGCCAGCAACAGCGGCTGACGCGCCCGCAGCATCGCTCCCAGCGCTTGCCGCAGCGGCAGAGACGGCGAGTGCGCGTCGGCGGCGCGGCGGGATGTGGTCAGCGGCAGCAGCAGGGCGGCCAGCAGCGTCAGCGCCGCACCGGCCTGCCAGCTTTGCTGCCAGTCGGCCAGATGCGGGCCGAAAAACAGCGAAATGGCGATGCCCGCCGGCATAAAGGTGCTCCAGATGCCGAATACCAGGCTGCGCTGCGCCGGAGCTACGATGCGGTTCAGCACTGCCGGCGAAGCGACCACCACGATCACGAAGCCGAGCCCCTCGACAAAGCGGCTGATGATCAGTCCGCTGAAGTCGTGCAGCGTGGCACCAACGAAGCTGGCGGCGCTGATGATCAGCAGCCCGAGCGCCAGCAGGCGCCGGTCGCCCCAGCGGCGCACCAGCAGCCCGGCGGCGATGCCGGCGAACACCCCAACGAAGGGAAAGGCCGAGATGACCCAACTGAGCGCCGCCAGCGAGCGGCCGAACTCGGCCTGCAGCGCCGGCAGCGCGATGGTGGCCTTGCCTACGTGCAGCGCCGCGGCGATGCCGGCGAACAGCACGTTGATGACGGCCAGCCAGGGCGTGGCGGCGGGGAGAACGCGGTCGATGGCGTCCGGTTTAATCGCGGTCATAACACTCTCCAGTAGCGGCAACGCCATCACTATGCCTCTGCGCTACGGCAAAGGCCGTTCAAATGCTGCGCTATCACGTGGGGAAACTATTCATTTCGAGCTTTATTGACGGTACGCCTTCGTTGTTTGGTGCGCCAGCGTGCCGCCCGGCGTGGACGCTCGCCCCTCTGCCGCGGTTTACTGTTCCGGCACGCAGCAGGCGTGTTGAATTCATTTTATAAGGAGCAGTGTATGTCAGAGATGATGAACGAGAGTGGAGCGCCGGCCATTGAATGGAGCTATGGCGGCCGGGGCGATGATATCAGCAGCAGCCTGAGCCTCGACACGGTTGAGGAGCAGCCGCAGGGCTTTCTGATGACGGTCGATCGGCCGGTGCAGATCTTTACAGAGGCGCTGTCGCCGATCATGGCCTTTGTCACGCTGCTGCGCCCGCTGTATGCCAAGACCAGCGAGGGCTTCCAGTTCGTGCCGGTTTCCAATCCCTGGACCGACGTGCAGCGCCTGCCGGCCAGCGCGGGCTATCTGGGGGTGCAGGTCAACGCCGGCCTGTTCTTCCACGGCGCCAAGCCGACGCACTATAAAGATCGCGACGGCCAGATGAAGCCTATCGACGGCGGCACTATTTTGCAGAACATCACCGTGCTGCATCAGGTGGCCCAGCCGCTGGGGCCTGGCGAAGGCGCGGTCTGAGCCGGCAGTGCTACCACGGGGCCGGACGCGGCCCCTTATCGCGCCTTGAAACCGTGCGCCGGTTGGGTAAAACTGGCTGCCTATTCAAGGAGAAGAGTATGTACAGCGACAACGAGAAAAAGTTTTATATCATCCTCAACCGCAATCACGAACCGGCCACGCTGTTTAACGCCTCCTGCCATCTGACGGCGGGCATCACCGATCTGATCGAACAGCGCGAGTTTCACCACTACCCGAGCAGCCTCGACGGCGTCAGCGCCAACATGAGCCATTATCCGATCGTGATCCTGCAGGCCAAGAACAGCAGCCAGCTCAGCAACCTGATCCTGAAGTGCAAGGAAGAGGGCGTGCTGTCCAACTTCTTCACCACCACCATGCTGTCGCATTCCGCCGAGCAGCAGATCGCCGACACCGCCAACACGCCTTACGAGCAGTTGGATTTCGTGGCTGTGGCGCTCTACGGGGATACCGAGCAGCTTAAGCCGCTGACCAAGAAATTCTCCGTCTATCGCTGAAAACACGCTATCTCAGACGCTGGCGCCGTCGTAGGCGTGGATCTGCAACGTATCCAGCGCAATGGCGGGCACACAGCGCAGGTTAACGGCGCACATCGCGGCGCCGTCCGGCGCGGTGCCGTAGGCGAAGGGCTGGGCGCCGCAGACTCGGCAGAACTGATGACGTATTTTGTGCTGATTGAAGGTGTAGGTGCTGAGCTGGTCTTCGCCGCTGTTCAGCGTGAAGGCTGCGACGGGAAAGAAGGACAGCAGCAGCCCTTTGCGGCGGCAGATCGAACAGTTGCAGCTGAGGGCTTCGGTAGGCAGTTCGGCGTCGACGGAGAAGGTGACGGCGCCGCAGTGGCAGCTTCCCTGGAATGACATGGCGATGATCCTGTGACAGGGGAGAGTATTTGCCCAGTATAGTGCAATTTATCGTCACTCGGCCGCGCCGGGCGCGGTTTCCTTAGTAAATGCGCGGTTTTCTGTTAGGTTAGAGATTAACGTCATCAAAAGGAGAGCGCGATGTTAGAACATTACTACCCAGCGAATATGGGCGCCAAACCGGTCACGGACGAGCAGCACAAACGGCTGGTGGCGGTACAGGCGGCGCTGGAATTGATCAAGGCCACGCTGTCGGACACCAACGACGGCAACGGCGTGGACTTTCAGCTGAAGGCGGCGGAAAAGCATATCGGTCCGATGGCCGACGCCATTCAGGAAGCCCTGAAATAACGGCTTGTCGCCAGCTAAACCGTCCATACCGGGCGGTTTTTTTTTGCGCTGATTACTGCGATTTTTTTAGTAGCGCATTGCCTTTTTACCGGCTGGTGCGGCTGCCGGCGCGGCTCTACTCTGAAGATCCCAGTCATCATCAGGTGCCCGCCCATGTTTCGCTTCAGCCTATTTTCTGTCTTATTACCGCTCAGTCGGCGCGTCACCCTGCTGGCCGGCGTAACGCTGTTTTTCAGCGGCGTGCCGCCGGCAAACGCGACGCAACGCATCGAGTTTTCGCCGGATCCCGCCGGCGCCTACCCTGAGGGCATCGCCTGGAATGCGCGCGCCGGCGCGTTTCTGGTGTCCTCCCTGCGCGGTGGCCAACTTGGGTTAGTCTATCCGGATGGTCGCTATCGGCGTTTTTCCATCGGCAAGGGGTTAATCACTACCTCCGGCATGCTGGTGGACGCCGAGCGCAACCGGGTGCTGGTGTGCAACGAAGACGTGGGCGTGTCCCTCCACTCTGCCGCCGGCACGCGCAATCGCGTAGCGCAGGTGTTGGAGTTCAGCCTCGATACCGGCGTGCTGCAGCAGAGGTACGATCTTTCATCGCTAAGCCATGGCCCGACGTTGGCCAACGATCTGACGCTCGACGCGCAGGGTAATATCTACGTGACCGACAGCTTCCAGCCGCAGATTTACAAGATTGACCGTGCAACGCGCCAGGTGTCGATTCTGGTGCGTTCGGCGCGTTTGATGCCGGCCGACGCACCCGCCGCAGCGCAGGGTACGCAGCCTTATCTCAATGGCATCGTCTATCACCCGGACGGCTTCCTGATTGCGGCGGACTACACCCGGGGGCTGCTGTGGAAAGTGACGCTGGATAACGCGCCTGCGGTAAGTGCAATCAGGTTGCCGCAACGCTTAAAAGGGCCGGACGGGTTGCGGCTCAAAAACGCCAACGAACTGGTGATCGTACAGTCTTTTCCGGGGGAAAAGGGGAGCATGTCCGGTGACGTGACGCTGCTCTCCTCGTCCGACGGCTGGGCTAGCGCGCGTACCGCCGCGGTTGCCGCGCCGCCGGAATTGGATGGGCCGACCGGCGCCGCGCTGCGCGATGGCGAGGTGTGGGTGGTCAATTCCCGTTATCCCCGGTTGTTTGCCGACGTCACTCAGGCGGAGAAAACCAGAACGTTCAGCATCGTCAAGGTTGCGTTAGAACAGCCTGCGCCAAAGGCACGCTGATCGACGCCGGTTGCCAACCCTGCCGGAATAGGATTAAATGCCGCACTGACTGTATAAATAAACAGGTGTGCTGCGATGAGTCTGATATTGAAGGGTGAAAAGATTGACCGTAACCGCTTTACCGGCGCGAAGATTGAAAACGGTAGCTTTATGCTGTGCGATTTTTCAGGCGCCGATCTGACCGGCACCGAGTTTATCGGCTGCCAGTTTTACGATAGCGACAGCCGGCAGGGGGGCAATTTCAGCCGCGCGATACTGAAAGACGCGAGTTTTAAAAGCTGCGATTTATCGATGGCGGATTTCCGTCACGCCGACGCGTTGGGCGTCGAGATCCGCGAGTGCCGCGCGCAGGGCGCCGATTTTCGCGGCGCCAGCTTTATGAATATGATCACCAGCCGCACCTGGTTTTGCAGCGCCTATATCACCAAAAGCAACCTGAGCTACGCTAACTTCGCCAAGGTGGTGCTGGAGAAGTGCGAGCTGTGGGAGAACCGTTGGCACGGCGCGCAGGTGCTCGGTGCCAGCTTCAGCGGCTCCGATCTGTCCGGCGGCGAGTTCTCTGGTTTCGACTGGCGCGCCGCCGACGTTACCGGATGCGATTTGAGCAATGCCGAACTGGGCGAGTTGGATTTGCGCACCACCGATCTGCAGGGCGTTAAAATGGACAGCCACCAGGCCGCGCAGCTGCTGGAGCGGCTGGGGATCGCGATCATCGGCTGAGCAACTGCCGCAGCCCCAGTGCGATGATCAAGGTGCCGCAGGCGCGATCGATCCAAGCCTTGCTGCGGCGGTAGGCGCCGGCGACAGGCGCGTGCGACAACACCAGGGCGACCAGCCCGTACCACAAGCTGGCTATCACCGCGACTTCCAGCAGCATGGCGAAAAAAGTCGGCGTAGAAACATGGCTGGGTGCCGCTGATGAGAAGACGGCGGCGTAAAACGCAATGGATTTGGGGTTGGCGATGTTGGTGGCGATACCCTGCAAAAAGGCGGCGCGAAAACCGCTTTTTCCGGCGGCCGCTGGGGTGCCGGAAGAGGGCGCCGCCTGGGCGATAAGCCGATAGCCGAACCACATTAAATAGCCGGCGCCGGCGACTTTAATCGCCACCGCCAACCAGGGGAACAGGGCGAAAACCACGCCGATGCCCAGAAGGGCACTGCTCGCCCAGAACAGATTGACCAGCACAATGCCGGCCACTAAGGCAAACGCCTCTGCCCGGCGTGCGGAAACGGCTTTGTGAGCGACGGCGACGAAATTAGGGCCGGGGATCACCACGCCGACAATATACACGGTGAAAACGGCGAGTACGGCGGACATATCGACCATGAAAGATTGCCTGTTACAACAAGAGTACCGTTAGTTTTATAACGAATCCCGCACAGAATCCACTCGACCAATTGCACTGGCGTCCCGATGGCGGCCGGGGAGAATTACGCATGCGGCGCATGCCTGGGGCACCGAGGTGATAGCGCCCGTCGAGCGTTTGCCGAGGGGGCAGGCGAGCGACCCGGCGCTGGGCTAAACTTAAGGTGCATAAGAAACATGCGGCAAGGAGCGCCATCCTGTTCACGGTTTTGATGCGGAGGGCCGCCACTATGGCTTATCAGCATATCGTTGTCGCCACGGATCTCAGCGAAGACGCCGAGTTCCTGCTGGGCAAGGGCGCCAGGTTGGCCGCCGCGCTCAATGCCAAACTCTCCCTGATCTACATCGACATTCATCGCGCCGGTTATTACGTCGATCTGGGCGTGGGAGATTATAACTACACCGATCGCACCTTTTCGGAGCGGGTGAAGAACATGCTCAATGCGATCAAAGGGCAGTCGTCTTATCCGGTCGAAGAAGTGATCGTCAGCCGCGGCGCGTTGACGGAAGAACTGAACCGGGTGGCACAGGAAAAAGGGTTCGATCTGGTGATTTTCGGCCACCATCACGATGTCTGGAGCCGGCTGGTCTCTTCGGCTCGCCAGGCGATCAACGAGCTGAACGTCGATCTGTTGGTGGTCCCCATCGAGAAAAAATAGTCGCGGCCGCCTCTGGGCGGCTGCCGTTTTTCATTCGCATCGCTTATCTCTGTATGACCATAACCGCTGATTCGCAATAATTCCGCCGGCTGACAATCCGGCTTGTGAATAGTGACTGCCCGTAATTTTATTTTCTCTATCAGTATGTTGGCCAAAATCCGATAAAGGTTAACCCAGCGCATTGAAATAGCTGACATACCTCCTTTTGGTTAATAAACCGCACGTTTTGACTGGCTCTCAGGGGGACTGCGACTTATCCTCGGGTCATGAGATTTGTATGACTTATATAAATACGTTCACATGGAGGAGGTCTCATGCGTTTTGACAATAAAGTCGTGGTTATCACCGGTGCGGGCAATGGCATGGGGGAAGCGGCGGCGCGGCGTTTCTCCGCCGAGGGCGCGATCGTGGTGCTGGCCGACTGGGCCAAGGAAGCGGTAGACAAAGTCGCCGCTTCACTGCCGAAGGGCCGGGCGATGGCGGTGCATATCGACGTATCCGATCACGTCGCGGTTGAAAAAATGATGAATGAGGTGGCGGAAAAGCTGGGCCGCATCGACGTCCTGCTGAACAACGCCGGCGTGCATGTGGCGGGCAGCGTGCTGGAAACCAGCATCGACGACTGGCGTCGCATCGCCGGGGTCGATATCGACGGCGTGGTGTTCTGTTCCAAATTTGCCTTGCCGCACCTGCTGAAAACCAAAGGCTGCATCGTCAATACCGCGTCGGTGTCCGGCCTGGGCGGCGACTGGGGCGCGGCTTATTACTGCGCGGCGAAAGGCGCGGTGGTCAACCTGACGCGCGCCATGGCGCTGGATCACGGTGGTGACGGCGTGCGCATCAACTCGGTCTGCCCGAGCCTGGTGAAAACCAACATGACCAACGGCTGGCCGCAGGAGATCCGCGACAAGTTCAATGAGCGCATCGCGTTAGGCCGTGCGGCGGAGCCGGAAGAAGTGGCGGCGGTGATGGCGTTCCTGGCCAGCGACGACGCCAGCTTTATCAATGGCGCCAACATTCCGGTCGATGGCGGGGCGACCGCCTCGGACGGCCAACCGAAGATCGTCTAAGCGTTAACCCACAGGCCCGGCCAGGATGACCGGGCCTGCTATTTTAGACGCCGATACGATCGCGCAGCGTGTAGTAGGCCGCGCCGATGGCGGTGAACGGGATCTGCAGATTGCGCCCGCCGAAGAACGGCAGGTGCGGCAGCTTGGCGAAGGCGTCGAAGCGTTCGGCGTCGCCGCGCATCAGCTCGGCGATCAGCTTGCCCGCCAGATGGGTGCAGGTCACGCCGTGGCCGCTGTAGCCCTGCATGTAATATACGTTATTCTCCAACCGGCCGAACTGCGGCATGCGCGACAGCGTCAGCAGGAAGTTGCCGGTCCAGCGATAGTCGATACGCACCCCTTTCAGCTGCGGGAAGGTCTTCAGCAGCTTTGGCCGGATCAGGTTGTCGATGTCGTCCGGATCGCGCGCGCCATATACCACGCCGCCGCCGTACAGCAGGCGATGATCGGCGGTGATGCGGTAATAATCCAACAGGTAGTTGCAGTCCTCCACGCAGTAGTTCTGCGGGATCAGCGCCTGCGCGATCTCCGGCGCCAGCGGTTCGGTGGCCACCACCTGGGTGCCGCACGGCATGCTGCGCTTGGCCAGCCGCGGTTCCAGCTTGTCGCCCAGATAGGCGTTGCCGGCGACGATGACGAAGCGCGCCTTCACCTGGCCGTTGGCGGTGCTGATGAGCGCCGGTTCGCCGTGGCGGATGTTCGTTACCGCCGATTGCTCGAAGATGCGCCCACCCTGCAGGCGAATCGCCTCGGCCTCGCCCAGCGCCAGGTTGAGCGGATGGATGTGGCCGCCGCTGTGATCGAGCAGCGCGCCGACGTAGCGATCGCTGGCGACCTCCTGGCGCAGCCGATCCGCATCGAGCAGCTCGAGCTGAGTATTGCCGTAGCGTTCCCAGTTGCGCTTTTGCTCGATCAGCGCATGGAACTGCTTGTTGTTCAGCGCGGCGAAGATGCCGCCGGGGCGATAGTCGCAGTCGATGGCGTAGCGGCTGATGCGGCTGCGGATGATCTCCGCGCCTTCGAACATCATGCTGCCGAGCAGGCGGGCGCTTTCCGCGCCGTAGCGCTCTTCAATCACATCGATGTCGCGGCTGTAAGAGTTAACCAACTGGCCGCCGTTGCGGCCGCTGGCGCCGAAACCGATGCGCGCCGCTTCCAGCACCACCACGTCGTAACCGGCCTCTACCAGGAACAGCGCGGACGAGAGGCCGGTATAGCCGCCGCCGATCACGCAGACGTCGCATTCGATCGATTCATTCAATTGCGGATAGGGCTGATGAGCGTTGGCCGTGGCCGCATAGTAGCTTTTTACGTGTTCAGTCATGATGTAAGCCCTTATTCCAGCGAGATCCAGGTGGTTTTCAATTCGGTGAATTTGTCCAGTGCATGCAGCGATTTGTCGCGGCCGTTGCCGCTCTGCTTATAGCCGCCGAACGGCACGGTCATGTCGCCGTCGTTGTAGTTGTTGACGAACACCGTGCCGGCTTTCAGTTGGCGCGCCATGCGGTGCGCACGCGCCAGATCGCGGGTCCAGACCGCGGCGCCGAGGCCGTAGTCGCTGTCGTTGGCCAGCTGCAGCGCCTGTTGCTCGTCGTCGAACGCCGTCACCGCCAGCACCGGGCCGAAAATTTCATCGCGCGCCACGCTCATGGCGTTGTTCACCTGGGTGAGGATGGTCGGTCCCAGATAGCCGGCGTGGTCGCCCTGCGGATGGTCGCGCCCGTCGAGGAACAGCGCGGCGCCCTGGCTCAGCCCCCGATCGATATAGCCGGCCACTTTCTCGCAGTGGCCGCTGTCGATCAGCGTGCCCATCACCGTGGCGGGATCGAGCGGGTCGCCGGGGATGAAGGCCGCCGCGTGTTTGCGCAGCGCCTGCAGGAATTCTTGCTGAATGCTCGCTTCGACCAGCAGGCGAGTGCCGGCGATGCACACCTGCCCCTGATTATAGAAGATGCCGGCGGCGGCGCTGCGGGCGGCCTGATCGAGATCCGGGCAGTCGGCGAAGACGATGTTGGCGCTTTTGCCGCCGGCCTCCAGCCAGACGCGTTTCATGTTCGACTCGCCGGCGTAGATCATCAGCTGCTTCGCCACCAGCGTGGAGCCGGTGAAGGTGAGGGCGTCGACGTCGCGGTGCAGCGCCAGCGCTTTGCCGGCGTCGTGCCCATAGCCGGGTACCACGTTCAGCACGCCGTCCGGCAGCCCGGCCTGCTGCGCCAGTTTGCCGAGCAGGATGGCGCTCAGCGGCGACTTTTCGGAGGGTTTGAGCACCACGCTGTTGCCGGCGGCCAGCGCCGGGCCGAGCTTCCAGCAGGCCAGCAGCAGCGGGAAGTTCCAGGGCACGATGGCGCCGACCACGCCGATCGGCTCGCGCTCGATCAGCGCCAGCGCGTCGCGACCGGTGGGGGCGATTTCACCGTACACCTTATCGATTGCTTCGGCGTACCAGCGGATGCAGCGGATGGCGCCCGGCACGTCGTCGCGCAGGCTGTGGCGAATCGGTTTGCCGGTGTCCAGCGTTTCCAGCAGCGCCAGCTCTTCGTGGTGCTGCTCCATCAGCTCGGCGAAGCGCAGCAACGTGGCCTTGCGCTGCGCCGGCGCGGCCTGGGCCCAGTCGCCGCGCTCAAAGGCGGCGCGCGCTGCGTTGACCGCCCGATCGATGTCGGCGGCTTCGCCGCGCGCGACCTGCGCCAGCTCACGGCGGCCGGCAGGATCTTCCACGGCGAAACTTTTCCCCGCGGCGGCCGGCTGGTAGCGGCCGTCGATAAACAGCTGGTGCTCAATCTTCAGGGCCTGCGCCCGTTGTTGCCAATACTGCAAATGGTGAAAGTTCATGCCTGGCTCCGTTGATCAGAATGTCGTCGGCGTATGGGCGCTGATAATCCGGCAAATGCGCGCCGACGTGTTGCTGAAACTGTGGGGGATGCCGGTATTGATGGCGTAGCTCTGCCCGGCCAGCAGGTGATAGCTCTGGCCGTTGACCTGCAGCACCACTTCGCCTTCCAGCAGCGTGCCGATCTCTTCCCCCTGGTGTTTGATGCGCTCACCGGTAGTGGTGCCCGGTTCGTAGGTTTCGATCATCATCGCCAGCGTGCGGTTCGGGTCGCCGTTGTGGATAAGCTTCATCGAAACGCCCTGGCTGCCGATTTCGATCAGATCGTCACTGCTTATCACGATCTGCGGTTCTGCCGGTTTTTCCGGCTCGGCGAAAAACGCCGACAGCGACAGACCGTATACCGTCAGCAACTTTTGCAGCGTGCTGATGGCCGGGCTGACCTTGTCCTGCTCGATAGTGCTGATGGCGCTGTGGGTTAACCCAGACAGTTCGGCGACCCGGCGCTGCGACAACCCCAATTGTTGACGGATCTGCGACAGACGTTTTCCCGGTGCCAAGCTGACGTCGCTCATGGGCGTTTTTCCTTTTGATAGTTCCGACAGGCGGTGATGAAACCATCAAACAACAGGCGCGACAGGGCGTACTCGTCGCTGTTCCACTCCGGGTGCCACTGCACGCCGAGCGCGAAGGGCTGATCGCGCACGCTGATCGCCTCCACCAGCCCGTCGGCGGCGTGCGCCTCGATGCGAATACTGGCGCCCAGGGTTTTGGCACCCTGGCCATGCAGCGAGTTCACCCAGAATCTGTTGCAATCCGGTATCAGTTGCGAAAGCAGCCCCCCTTCCTGAACGATCACTTCGTGGGCGGGGGCGTATTGCTGTTCCAGCGGCAGGTCGTGATCTTCACGATGCTCCAGCAGCTCGGGCAGTTCATACAGGCGGCGATGCAGGGTGCCTTGAGTGGCGACCACCATCTCTTGCATGCCGCGGCAAATGGCGAAAAGGGGAATGCGCCTGTCGAACGCCTGGCGGATCAGCGCCAGGCTCAACGCGTCTCGACCAGGATCGGCGTCAGGCTCATCGCCGTTTTCACCATAAAGGTGCGGCTGCACATTACTGGGGCTGCCCGGCAGCAAAATGCCGTCGAGGCGCGGCAACAGTTCCGCCAGCATTTCCGGTTCCGCCAGCGCGTGCGGCAGGGCGATCGGCAAACCGCCGGCGGTGATAACGGCATTCAGGTACTTTTCTTGCAAGGTCTGTGTGAGGTGCCCGTTTAACCTATACCTGCACATGACGACACCGATGACTGGTCTGTTAAATATATTGTCCATGCTATCCCCTTGGTACGTTCGAAATTATGAACGACAAGCTGCCATACCGCCTATTTCGTTCAATATTCTATAAATCTAGCAGTCGATTGGCCAATATTCAAACCAAAAGTAACACTTGCAAAACAAATTTGTTTCATCTACGTTTCATTTGTGGGCATTATATTGAACAATGCGGTCAATAAACATCGACGACAGCAAAACACAAACGGCGGGTGAACCATGCAGACCAACATCGTAGAAGTGGAAAACTTTGTTCAGCACAGTGAAGAGAGACGAAGTAGCGCGTTCCAGCGCGAAGTGAAGAAGTACCTGGAACGTTATCCATTAACGCAACATGTCGACGTACTGTTGACCGATCTGAACGGCAGCTTCCGCGGCAAACGCATCCCGGTCGGCGGCCTGAGCAAGCTGGAGAAGGGCTGTTACTTCCCGGCGTCGGTATTTGCGATGGATATTCTCGGCAACGTGGTGGAAGAAGCCGGGCTGGGGCAGGAGCTGGGAGAGCCGGATCACGTGTGCGTGCCGGTGCCGGGCACGTTGACGCCGTCGGCGGCGGATCCGCAATATATTGCGCAGGTGCTGCTCACCATGCTGGATGAAGATGGCACTCCCTTTGACGTTGAACCGCGCAATGTGCTGAACCGAGTGTGGCAGCGTTTGCGTCAGCGCGGGCTCTCCCCCGTGGTAGCGGTAGAGTTGGAGTTCTATCTCATCGATCGTCAGCGCGATGCGGAGGGCTATCTGCAGCCGCCGTGCGCGCCGGGCACCCAAGAGCGCAACACCCAAAGCCAGGTCTATTCCGTCGATAACCTGAACCATTTCGCCGACGTACTGAGCGAGATCGACGAACTGGCGCGTTTGCAGGGCATTCCTGCGGACGGCGCGGTGGCGGAGGCGTCGCCGGGGCAGTTCGAGGTCAATCTGCATCATACCGACGACGTGCTGCAAGCCTGCGACCACGCGCTGGCGCTGAAGCGGCTGGTACGCATGGTGGCCGAGAACCACAACATGCAGGCGACCTTTATGGCCAAGCCTTATGAGGAGCACGCCGGCAGCGGCATGCACGTGCACATCAGCATGCTGAACGCGCAAGGCGACAACGTGCTCGCCGACGACGACGGTGAAGATTCGGCGCTGTTGAAACAGGCGCTGGCGGGCATGATCGCCCTGATGCCGTCCTCGATGGCGCTGCTGGCGCCGAACGTCAACGCGTATCGCCGCTTCCAGCCCGGCATGTATGTGCCGACCCAGGCTTCCTGGGGGCATAACAACCGCACCGTGGCGCTGCGCATTCCCTGCGGCGATCGCGACAACCACCGCGTGGAGTACCGCGTGGCGGGCGCCGACGCCAACCCGTATCTGGTGATGGCGACCATTCTGGCCGGCATCGTTTACGGCCTGGAAACCGCGCTGCCGCTGCCTGAACCGGTGACCGGCAACGGTCTGGAACAGGACGGGCTGCCGTTCCCGATCCGCCAGAGCGACGCGCTGTACGAGTTCGAACACCAGCCGGTGCTCAATGCGCTGCTGGGTGAACGCTTCAGCCACGTCTACCTGGCCTGCAAAACCGATGAGCTGGTGCAGTTTGAGCGCCTGATCACCGAAACCGAAATCGAGTGGATGCTGAAAAACGCCTGATCCCGCTCACCTGGCACTACCGCGCGCGTCCGGCGCATTTCATCGGCTCTCCTGTGGCCGGTGAGGCTGCGCGCTGCGGTACAGAATTTCTTCTATCACGGCGTACAGGACGCCGACGAGGAAATAACCATGACTCAGTCATCCCCATGCGCAGGCGTTTGCCTGTGCCGCAGTGCCTACGGGCCGGTCGCCGGCCGCCCGACAGTGACCCCAAACCGTTTTTCCCGCCGCCTGAACTGCAGTTTCCCCGCGGCCTCTCTGAATCACGTTGCACGATTGACAGCAGAGGACCAAGAGGGGAACTGCCATGACGATTAAAGCCATCGACAGCGGCCCGGCGGGCAAACCGCAGCTGCGCAAATCCCTTAAGCTGTGGCAGGTGGTGATGATGGGCCTGGCCTATCTGACGCCGATGACGGTGTTCGACACCTTCGGCATCGTCTCCGGCCTCACCGACGGCCATGTGCCGACCTCTTATCTGCTGGCGCTGGCCGGCGTGCTGTTCACCGCCATCAGCTACGGCAAACTGGTGCGCCAGTTTCCCACCGCCGGCTCCGCCTACACCTATGCGCAGAAAGCGATCAACCCGCACGTCGGTTTTCTGGTGGGGTGGTCGTCGCTGCTGGATTATCTGTTCCTGCCGATGATCAATACGCTGTTGGCGAAGATTTACCTGACCGCGCTGTTCCCGGAAGTGCCGCCCTGGGTGTGGGTGGTGGGCTTCGTTATCCTGATTACCGCCATCAACCTGAAAAGCGTCAATCTGGTGGCCAACTTCAATACCCTGTTCGTGCTGGCGCAGGTGGCGATCATTCTGGTGTTCATCTATCTGGTGGTGCGCGGCCTGCACAACGGCGAGGGGATGGGCACGGTGTGGAGCCTGCGGCCGTTCCTCAGCGAGAACGCCCACCTGTTGCCGATCATTACCGGCGCCACCATTCTGTGCTTCTCGTTCCTCGGCTTCGATGCGGTCACCACGTTGTGCGAAGAGACGCCCGACGCCGCCAAGGTGATCCCGCGCGCCATCTTCCTGACCGCACTGTACGGCGGGGTGATCTTTATCAGCGTGTCGTTCTTCATTCAGCTGTTTTTCCCGTCCATTCAACGTTTCCACCAGCCCGACGCCGCGCTGCCGGAGATCGCGCTGTACGTCGGCGGCAAGCTGTTCCAGTCGATCTTCCTGTGCGTGACCTTTATCAACACGTTGGCTTCCGGCCTGGCGTCGCACGCCAGCGTGTCGCGCCTGCTGTACGTGATGGGGCGCGATAACGTGTTCCCGGAGAAATTCTTCGGCTATATCCACCCCAAATGGCGCACGCCGGCGCTGAACGTGCTGATGGTCGGGCTGGTGGCGTTGTCGGCGCTGTCGTTCGATCTGGTCACCGCCACGGCGCTGATCAACTTTGGTGCGCTGGTGGCCTTCACCTTCGTCAACCTGTCGGTGATCAGCCACTTCTTTATCCGCGAAGGGCGCAACAAAAGCTGGAAGGATCGCTTCAACTTCCTGTTCCTACCGCTGGTGGGGGCGCTGACGGTGGGGGTGCTGTGGCTGAATCTGGAGAAAAGCTCGCTGACCATGGGGCTTATCTGGGCGACGCTGGGCTTCGGCTATTTGGCCTGGCTGACGCGGCGTTTTCGCCAGCCGCCGCCGCAGCTCGAGCGGCAGCCGCAGCAATAAAATCACAGGCGGGAATTTCCCGCCTTTCTTTTTGGCGCGTGCGGCAGTAGAGTGAAAAACTCGATAAAAAATAACCCATTGGACCTGTCTTATGCCCGCTTTGCCCTCGCGTACCCGCGCCACGCTGTTCGGTTTGTTGGCTATCGTGCTGTGGAGCAGCGTCGTTGGCCTGATCCGCAGCGTCAGCGAAGGGCTGGGGCCGATCGGCGGCGCGGCGATGATCTACAGCGTCAGCGCGGCGTTCTTGCTGGTGGCGCTCGGCGTACCGAAATGGCGCAGCTTTCCTCGGCCTTACCTGATCGTCGGCAGCCTGCTGTTCGTCAGCTACGAGATCTGCCTGTCGCTGTCGCTCGGCTATGCCAATACCCGCCTGCAGGCGATAGAAGTGGGCATGATCAACTACCTGTGGCCCTGTTTCACCGTGCTGATGGCGCTGGCGCTCAACGGGCAACGGGCGAAATGGTGGCTGCTGCCGGGGCTGCTGCTGTCGCTGTTCGGCATCGGTTGGATCATGAGCGGCGAGGGCGGCTGGTCGCCGGCGCAGATGCTGGTCAACGTGCGCAGCAACCCGCTCAGCTACGCGCTGGCGTTCAGCGGCGCGGTGATCTGGGCGCTGTATTGCAACCTGACCAAGAAGATCGCTCAGGGCAGCAACGGCGTGGTGCTGTTTATCGTGCTGACCGCGTTGGCGCTGTGGCTGAAGTACGCCTTCAGCACGGAGAGCGGCATGCAGTTCAACGTCGGGGTGACCGTAACGCTGCTGTGCGCCGGGGTAGCGATGGGCGCGGGGTACGCCGCCTGGAACGTCGGCATTTTGCACGGCAACATGACGCTGTTGGCCACCGTCTCCTATTTTACCCCGGTGCTGTCAGCGGTGTTCGCCGCGCTGGTGTTGCACACCTCGCTGACCGTCAATTTCTGGCAGGGCGTGGCGATGGTCATCCTCGGTTCACTGATCTGTTGGCGGGCAACTCGCGGAAATTAACGGAAATTATCTGCCGTCAGCGCAATGTTGGACTAGAATTTAACTAGCCATGTTGCCTGAAGGAACGACGATGATGAGAAGCGACATTCAATTTATTCAACAACCCGATATCGACGCGCATCACTATGAGCGCGGCGATACCGTGCGCCTGACCACGGCGAATCTGCGGCACGAGTATCAGCTCGATGTGTATATTTTGCGCCGCGACGACAAGCTGATTTACGGTTCGGTCGTCGCGGCGGCGCCCAAGACCGATATTCCGGTCGCCAGCTGGGAGGTCAAAAACGGCGAAGAGGTGGCGTTCCGCCAGGAAAACATCGCCAAGGCGGTGCCGGCGGTGAACTGACTTCGCTGTGCGCGTTTTCCCCCGATTCTGATGAATGCCGACGTTTATGCGTCGGCTTTTTCTTTTCCACGCTGCGATGACGAGCAGGGTGACGCCCTGATGACATTTGGCTCAAAAACTGCGCTAAAAATCGATGTGCATGACAAAAATCACAGCGAATGTGAATTTGCATGAAACATAATTTGACAAATGTGAACGCAATCGATTACCTATTCGCGAAATGCGTAACTGGATCACAGATTCTTACAGTCAGTGGTTTCTATAATGCGCGCGTCATCCGAGTTTCTGTGTGAAGACAACGCCAGGTGTCGGCAGACTCATTGTCATCTTTTCTAAACGGGCAGGAAATGGCCCTTTAAGCATGTGGTAATAAAATGAAAAAAATAGCTCTCGCAGCAGGTGTACTGCTCGCAGCGTCTTACAGTGCATCATCAATGGCTGATAGCAAAGACAGTCAATATGTCTCCGACTGGTGGCACCAGAGCGTTAACGTGGTGGGCAGCTACCACACCCGCTTCGGACCGCAGCTGAACAACGACGTGTATCTCGAATATGAAGCCTTCGCTAAGAAAGACTGGTTCGATTTCTACGGTTACGTTGACGTGCCGAAATTCTTCGGCGTGGGCAACACGCCGGATCGCGGCATCTGGAACAAAGGTTCGCCGCTGTTTATGGAGATCGAACCGCGCTTCTCCATCGACAAGCTGACCGGCACCGATCTGAGCTTCGGTCCGTTCAAAGAGTGGTACTTCGCCAACAACTACATCTATGACCTGGGCCATAACGCCGACGGCCGTCAGAACACCTGGTACATGGGTCTGGGCACCGATATCGACACCGGCCTGCCGATGAGCCTGTCGATGAACATCTATGCCAAATACCAGTGGGAAAACTACCAGGCTGCCAATGAGAACAGCTGGGACGGTTACCGCTTCAAGGTGAAGTACTTCGTGCCGCTGACCCAGGTGTGGGGCGGCAACCTGAGCTACATCGGCTTCACCAACTTCGACTTCGGCTCCGATCTGGGCAAGGACAGTGGTAACGCGATCAACGGCAAACAGGTGCGCACCGGCAACTCGATCGCCTCCAGCCACATTTTGGCGCTGAACTACGATCACTGGCACTATTCTTTCGTGGCGCGTTATTTCCATAACGGCGGCCAGTGGCAGGATGGCGCGGATATCGGTACGCCGCAGGGCCCGATCAAGTCTACCGGTTGGGGTTATTACCTCGTGGTTGGCTATAACTTCTGATTTTCCGTGTTATCAGAAACAGAAAACCCCGCCTGGCGGGGTTTTTTTTCGTCATCACTGGGCTTGTTCAACCGGGAGATGCTTCACCGGCATAAACAGCCTGCCTTTGATCACGTGACATTCATTATTTATCCAACTAATGATTTGTTCACGGCTGACGCCTTCCGACTGCGCATAACGATGAAGATCGCCGTTAAAGTGCCGAGTGATGTATTCCATGAGGGTCATTTGCACGTCTCTTGCTCCTGAACGCCCACCCGTTGCCAGCCTGGCCACCGCGGGAGGTTGAGGTTTCTCAGACAGCGAATGTAAATTATCGGCAACTAAATCTCAACATAAAGCACCACATTGGTGCGGCGGAAAGGGTAAAAAGAGTCCCGCACGGAGAGGCGGGAAGTGTTCGCTATTATCATTATGGATGATAAGAATAAGATTTGAGGTGCGACGAAAAAGAGCACGTTAACTCTTTCTTGTTACTCTGCCAAATTAACGAAAGGCTTATTTTTCTTCAAGAAAAATCCGAAGTTGATTTCGGAATTTTCGAGGGATTTTGCGTCAGAGCAAGCTTTGGACGCGATCGCCGTAAAACCGCACCGCCATCTCGGAGTTTTCCTTATACTTTGTCTGGAAAAGGCCAACTATAGTAAACAGAGTCACCCATGCAGGAATACATAACATGAACAAAGGTCGTACGACGCTTACGGTGTTAGCGCTGATTGCATCGCTGGGGTTGTCATCCGCACCGGCTTTGGCCGACAAAGGCGGTAACGGCAACGGTAACGGCCATGGCAACAGCGGTAACAACGGTAACCATGGCAATAACGGTAATCACGGCAATAATGGCAATCACGGTAACAAAGGCAATAAAGACCAATACGATAACGGCGTCTATCGCAACGACAACAATCTGATCACCGTCACCCTCTCGCGCGATCGCGCCCGTTCGCTGGCGCACAACCATGGGCTGACCGGCTACCGTTCGTTGCCGCCGGGCATCGCCAAGAATCTGGCGCGCGGCAAGCCGCTGCCGCCGGGCATCGCCAAAAAAGTGGTGCCGTACTCGATGCTGCGTGAACTGCCGCAGTACCCGGGTTATGAGTGGCGTATCGCCGGCGATGATCTGGTGCTGGTTGCGCTCAGCACCGCGATTGTGGCTTCCGTGATCAATGGCGTGTTCAACTAACGCCTGTGGAGCATGATCAGGCCTCGCTGCGGCGGGGCCTTTTTATTTGCCAGCGTCGGGCTGACGTGGTGAACTTTGTGCCTGACGTTTTCACTGCATGACATGATGATAAGGAGATGCCATGTTCAGGGCGTTGTTGATAGCCTGTTGTTTGACCAGTTTTCCGGCGTTGGCGGACGGCACCGCCGCTCTCGGCGAGCTGGTGAACCAACGTTTGTCGCTGATGAAAGACGTCGCCGGTTACAAGGCGCAGCAGCATTTGCCGATCGAAGACCTGGCGCAAGAGACGAAGGTGTTGGCCAGCGCGCAGGAGGAGGCGGGGCGTTTGGGGCTGGAGCCGGCGTCGGTGCGGCCTTTTATCGCCGCGCAGATGGATGCCGCCAAGGCGATTCAGTACCGCTATCGTGCTGACTGGCTGGCGAGCCCGGAAACCGGTTGGCAACCGCGCCCGTTGGCTCAGGTGCGCGCGCAGATCGCGCAGCTGAGCAGCCAGATACTGCAGCGTCTGGCGCAGCGGCTGCGCGCCGGCCCACTCGACGAGGCGGATCGGGCGGCGTTTATGGCGTCCGTGGATCAGATGAATCTCAGTGCCGCCGACAAACGGCGGCTGGCGGATGCGCTGTTGGCGGTCAAAGCCGCGCGCGCACGCTGAGCGTCAGTCGCGGCCGACGGTGCTGCGACGGAAGGTCAGCATTCGGCTGCGGTTGGCGATGAGATCCACGTTGTAACCGCGGAAATAGAGGCAAAAGCGTTTCAACCACGGGCCGTCCTGGCACTCGACCAGCATGCGCCCCTGGCCCAACGGGCTGAGCGTGCCGGTCTGTGCCGCCGGGCCGACGCCGATATGCACCCGATCGCCGCAAATTTCAAAGGCGGTACGATAGTGCGGGTGATACCACAGCCCCTGCACATGCTTCAGGCAGTCGCCGTTGGCCGTCACCGGCAGGAAACGGCGTGCCACGTGGCCGACCTCGCCCTCGACCGCTTCGCCGGTCCACTTCAATTTGATTGGCATATGGGCGGACAGCGACACCGCATAGCCGTCCTCGCCCTGATACAGCGGTTCGCCGCTGCCCAGATAGGCCAGGTTGCCGTCTTTGACCTCCAGCCAGTGCGGCTCGGCCAGCGTGGCGTAGAGGCCATCGGGGATCGCCGCGCTGCGCTGTGGCAAAGGTTCGCCCAGCAGCGTCGCCATCACCTGTAAGACCATACCGAAGCTGTCGCAGTCTTCGCGGTTGGCCACCAGCGCCACGCCGGCCTGGCGATCGGGCGCCAGCAGGAAATAGGTTTTGTAACCGGCGTGGGAGCCGCCGTGGCCCAGCAAGCGGCGGCGGCCCAGCGGCGTCTGCGCCAGCCCCAGGCCATAGGCGCTGAGCTGGCCCTGATTGAGGCGGCGCGGTGCGCTGAGTTGCGCCAGCACGCCCTGGCCGGGCCCTTCGTCGGCCAGCAGCGTCTGCAGCCAGCGGGTGAGGGCGTTGACGCTGCCGGTCAGGCTGCCGGAGGCGGAAAGGTGCAGGCCGGCACTGGCGTGCTGCCAGCCCTGCGGCGCCCGCCAGTAACCCGGCACCAGCCCCGGCACCACGTCGAACCAGCTTTCCGGCGCCCGCATTTGCACCTGCAGCGGTTGGGCGATACGCTGTTGCACCAGCTGGTCGAAATCAAACCCCTTGCTGCGCAGCGCCGCTTCCAGCAGCCGATAGCCGGTATTGCTGTAGGCGATCTCGCTGCCGGCTTCATAGTTCAGCTTTTCCAGCCCCTCGACAAACTGCATCACCGGCTGCGCCTCGCTGACGGCGTGCAGCGATATGCCGAGCAAGCCGAGCGTTTCGCGCACGTCGGGCAGGCCGCCGGTCATGTCCAGTGCCTGGCCGACGGTGACGTCCGCCAACGCGGGCTGCAGAGCGGGCAACAGCTCACCCAGACGCTGCTCCAGCTGAATGGCGCGATCGGTGGCGTTCAGCGCCAGCGCGGCGAAGATGTGCTTGGTCACTGAGGCATAACGCACCACGCTGTCGGCGGTGAAGGGCGTATTTTGCGCCAGATCGGCCAGGCCGGCGCAGGCGGTGGCGCGGAGTTGTTCGGCGTCAAACAGGGTGATGGCGCCGCCGGGTTCACCACGCCGTTGCCAGCCGGCCAACAGTTGTTCGGCGACGGCGCCGGCAGCGCGCCAGTTTAACGGTGTTACAGACATAGGGCCTCCAGAGTGATGGTTCGAAACGGGCCAGCTCGGCCACACGCCGCCCGGTGCTGGTGAAGAGCGCGGGCTTTTCGGCTGATTGTGGCGCAGTGCGTTTTTCGTCGGCCGCTGTTTTGTGCGCTGTTTAGACCAGTTAGCGAGGAATCACGCGAAACTTTGATATAGAGCGCAGATTGCTGGCGGCGTTGCGGTTAAGGCGGGAGAAAAACAGGCGCCCTGCGGCGCCTGTAAAAGGGGGATTAATTCAGTCTGGCCGCGCCGTCCAACAGGCTTTCAATCATCTGCTTGAGCAGACGCTGCAGCGAGGCGGCGCGCTGCGGTTCAAACGCGTAAGGATACTGTTCGGACATGTAGTTCACCTGCGCCAGTTCAAGCTGGATCGCATGCTGTTGCTGCTGCGGCTGACCGTAGGCGCGGGTGATGTAACCGCCCTTGAAACGGCCGTTCAGTACGTGGGTGTACTGTTGTTGTTGCTCACAGCAAGCGACCAGTCGATCGCTCAGCGCCTGAGCGCAGCTTTCGCCGCCGTTGGTGCCGAGGTTGAGATCCGGCAGCTGGCCGTCGAACAGCCGCGGGATCACCGAGGCGATGGAGTGCGCGTCGAACAGCAGCGCATAGCCGTGCCGCGCTTTGAGGCGTGCCAGCTCGTTTTGCAGCTGCTGATGGTAAGGCTGCCAAATCTGCTGCAGATAGCCGGCGCGTTCTTCGTCCGTCGGCGCTTGGCCCGGCAGGAAACTTGGGTGGCCGTCGAACAGCACGTCGGGATACAGACCAGTGGTGGCGGTGGTGTACAGCGGCTTGTCGTCCGCCGGACGGTTCAGGTCGATGACGAAGCGCGAATAGTTGCCGACCAGTATGCTGGCACCCATTGCCCGGGCGAAATCGTACAGCTGCGGAATGTGCCAGTCGGTATCGGGCAGCGGTCGGGCGTCGTCGGTCAGCCCGGCCTCGACCGCCGGCGTGAGTTGCGTACCGGCGTGCGGGATGCTGATCAGCAGCGGCAGGCTGCCGGTCTGGAAGCTAAAAGGATCGCGAATGGTCATTGACGTACTTCTCCTCGGAAAATCACCGTACAGGGCAGCTGACCGCCCAACCAATAAGCCAGTTCCGCCGGCCGCGACAGCGGCCAGTGAACGAAGTCGGCTACCTTGCCGGTTTCCAGCGTGCCATGGCTGTGTTGCAGCCCCAGCGCTTTGGCGGCGTGGGTAGTGACGCCCGCCAGCGCTTCTTCCGGCGTCAGGCGGAACAGCGTGCAGGCCATGTTGATCATCAGGCGCAGCGACAGCGCCGGCGAGGTGCCGGGGTTGGCGTCGCTGGCGATCGCCATCGGCACGCGGTGCTGGCGGAACAGCTCCACCGGCGGGCACTGGGTTTCGCGCAGCAGGTAATAGGCGCCGGGCAGCAGCACCGCTACGGTGCCGGCGTCGCCCATGGCGCGGGCGTCTTGTTCGGTGGCGTATTCGAGGTGGTCGGCGGAGAGCGCGTGATGGCGCGCCGCCAGCGTGCTGCCGCCGAGCGCGGAAAGCTGCTCGGCGTGCAGTTTGACCGGCAGACCGGCGGCTTCGGCGGCGGCGAAGACGCGCTCCACCTGCGCCGGGGAGAACGCCAGATGTTCGCAGAAGGCGTCAACCGCATCCGCCAGGCCGGCGGCCGCGGCCTGAGGAATGATGGTGTCGCAGACCAGATCGATATAGTCGTCGGCGCGGTTGGCGTACTCCGGCGGCAGCGCATGGGCCGCCAGACAGGTGGTTTTCACCTCGACCGGCAGCAGCTCGCCCAATTTGCGCGCCACCCGCAGCATTTTCAGTTCACTTTCCGGGCTGAGGCCGTAGCCGGATTTGATCTCCACGCAGGTAACGCCTTCCGCCAGCAGCGGCCGCAGGCGGAACAGCGCCTGCTCCAGCAGCTGCGCTTCGTCGGCTTCGCGGGTGGCTTTGACGGTGGAGATGATGCCGCCGCCCTGCGCGGCGATGTCGGCGTAGCTTACGCCGTTCAACCGCTGTTCGAACTCGCCGCTGCGGTTGCCGCCGAACACCAGGTGCGTGTGGCAGTCGACAAAGCCGGGGGTGATGATGCCGCCGTCGAATTTCACCGTTTCGTCCGCGATCAGGCCTGGCGGCAGCGCCGCATGTTCGCCAATCCAGACGATCTTGCCGTCGCGCACGGCGATCGCGCCGTCGGTCAGGGTGTGATAGTTGCCGTCGCGCATGGTGACGATATCGGCGCCGTGCCACAGGCTGTCACAGTGAATCTCAGACGTCATTGCTTTCCTCCGCCGGAGCCGCAGCTCCCACATGGTTGTATATACAATTAAAAACAACCTAACGCATTCACCGGGATGTCACAAGAGGCGGGCGAGATTTTGTTATCAGGATGTGATCGACAGCGGAGATGCGGGCGCAGGGCGCGCCCGCCGGGGTTCAGACTTCGCTGGTGAAGCGGCCGAACAGCTGATAGCGGCTGCCGGGGTACAGCAATCGCGCCGAGGTCACCACGGTTTTACCGGACCAGGTGCGGCGGTGGATCAGCAGGCCGGGTTCGTGATCCTCCAGCTGCAGCAGCTCGCGCTCGCGCCGGGTAGGGATCACCGCTTCGACGATGTGTTCGCCGGCGGTCAGCGGCGCGGCCTGGGTCAGGTAGGTGTAAGGGGTGACGCGGTCGAAATCCTGTTTAAGGTAATCCGGTGCCACCAGCGGGTTGACGCAGCGGTCTTCCACCTGCACCGGCACGTCGTTTTCGTAATGCACAATCTGCGAATAGAACAGCCGCTGGCCGGGCTGAATGCCCAGCGCCGTCGCTTCTTCATCGCTGGCCGCCCGGGCCTTCAGTTCGAGGATTTTGCTGCTGTGGCGATGGCCGCGCGCGGCGATCTCGTCGGCGATGTTGTGCACTTCCAGCAGCGCGGTATGCGCCTTGGCTTCGGCGACGAAGGTGCCGACGCCCTGCATGCGGATCAAAAAACCTTCGCTGGTCAGCTCGCGCAGCGCGCGGTTGATGGTCATGCGGCTGACGCCCAGTTCCGCCACCAGTTCACTTTCGGAGGGCACGCGCTGGTGCGGTTGCCAATGCCCCGCACGAATTTGATTCACGATCGCCTGTTTGACCCGTTGGTAGATCGGGGCGGGGGCATCGCTCATTGCAGCCGCCAGTTGTAACACGGTCTGTTGTTCAGCCACGACGTTAACCTCGTCAAATAAAAAAATAATAACACCAGTTTACTGTTGATGTCGGCGTATGTATATGTATATACAACTAGGAGCCGTCGCGCCAGAAACTTGCCGACGACCGACAAAAATTCCTGAATGCGCGCCATCGCCGCGCCTCATTCACCGTTACACCAACAGTGGAATACTGCCATGCCTGCTTATTTTGCCCCACGCGCTTTGCTCCCTGAGGGCTGGGCGCATAACGTCCGGCTGGACGTCGATGCGCAAGGTTATCTGACTCAAGTCACCGCCAACGCAGAACCGCAAGGCTGCACCCGGCTGCACGGCGACGCGGTACCGGGGATGCCGAACCTGCACTCGCACGCTTTCCAGCGCGCGATGGCCGGGCTGGCGGAAGTGGCGGGCAACCCGCAGGACAGCTTCTGGACCTGGCGCGATTTGATGTATCGCCTGGTGCAGCGCCTGACGCCGGAACAGGTGGAGGTGGTCGCCCGTCAACTGTATATCGAAATGCTCAAGGGCGGATACACCCAGGTGGCCGAATTCCACTACCTGCATCACGACGCCGACGGCAAGCCTTACGCCGATCGCGGTGAGATGACCGGGCGCCTCAGCGCGGCCGCGCATCAGGCCGGCATCGGCATGACGATGCTGCCGGTGCTTTACAGCTACGCCGGTTTCGGCGCGCAGCCGGCGCAGCCGGGGCAGAAACGTTTTATCCAGGATACCGAAGGCTATCTGCAACAGCAGCAGGTGATTGCCCGCCAGCTGGCGGATCGCCCGCTGCAGAATCAGGGGCTGTGTTTCCACTCGCTGCGCGCGGTGGAGCTCGGCCAGATGCAGCAGATTTTGGCCGCGTCGGATCGCACCTTGCCGGTGCATATTCATATCGCCGAACAGCAAAAAGAGGTGAATGACTGCCTGGCGTGGAGCGGGCAGCGCCCGGTGGCCTGGCTGTATGACCATCTGCCGGTGGATCAGCGCTGGTGCCTGGTGCACGCCACTCATCTGGATCGCAGCGAGTTGGAAGCGTTGGCGCGCAGCCGCGCGGTGGCCGGCCTGTGCCCGACCACCGAAGCCAACCTCGGCGACGGCATTTTCCCCGGCGACGCCTATCTGCAGCAGGAGGGGCGCTGGGGCATCGGTTCCGATAGCCATGTTTCGCTCAACGTGGTGGAAGAGCTGCGCTGGTTTGAATACGGCCAGCGGCTGCGCGATCAGCGCCGCAACCGCCTGACCACGCCGCAGCAGCCGGCGGTGGGCGATGTGCTGTACCACCAGGCCTTGCAGGGCGGCGCGCAGGCGTGCGGCGCGCCGATCGGCCGATTGCAGAGCGGTTATCGCGCCGACTGGCTGGTGCTGGACGGCGACGATCCGTATCTGGCGGCGGCGCCTGACGCCTCAATCCTCAACCGCTGGCTGTTCGCCGGCGGCAAGGAACAAATTCGCGATGTGTTCGTCGGCGGCCGACAGGTGATCGAGCAGGGGCGGCATGCGTTGCAGCAGCAGAGCGGCGCCGAGTTCCTGCAGGTGTTGAAAACCTTCCAGCAGGAGGCGTAATGAGCCTGAACCGTTTCAACTTCGCCGCGTTGCCGGTCAGCCCATGGCGCAACGGCGGCGGGGAAACCCGTGAAATCGTCAGCTGGCCGCCGGGCGAGCAGAATTTCGACTGGCGCGCCAGCATCGCCACCATCGCGCAGGATGGGCCGTTTTCCGCCTTTGCGGGCATCGACCGTTCGATTACGCTGCTGGAAGGCGACGGCGTGCGGTTGTACAGCGCCGGGCATATCGATCATCAGCTGGCGCAGGTTGGGGAGCCGTTCGCATTCTCGGGCGACGTGGCGCTGGAGGCGACGCTGCTGGGCGGCGCCAGTCAGGATTTCAACATCATGACGCGCCGCGGCCGGCAGGCGGCCGAGGTGCGGCGCAGCACGGCGCCCGTCACCCTGTCACCCAACCGGGCGGGCGTGCTGTATGTGCTGAGCGGGGTCTGGTCGCTGCCGGGGGGCGGCGAATTGAGCGCGCGCGAGGGCGTCTGGTGGGCGGCGCAGGCGGCGAGCGGCGAGGTGAAGCCGTTGACGGCCGACGGCGCTATCCTGTGGGCGAACATCACAGCCTGCTAACGCAAGGTAGAGTCCTGCGCCCGGTTATGGGATTATTCACTTTTCCCCATTAATCATAAAGAAGGGCGCATGGCTTCGCTGAAAGACGTCGCAAAACTTGCCGGAGTCTCGCTGATGACGGTGTCCCGCGCCATCAATGAACCCGGCAAGCTGCGGCCGGAAACCTACCGCCGCGTCAAACAGGCTATCGACCAGTTGGACTACGTGCCGGATCTGTCGGCGCGGCGTATTCGCGGTGACGGAAATCGCGTGCAGACGCTCGGCGTGCTGGCGCTGGACACCGCCACGACGCCGTTCTCGGTGGAAATGATCCTGTCGATTGAGAAAACCGCCCGCGAGCGAGGCTGGAACAGCTTCGTCGTCAACCTGTTCGCCGACGACAACGCCGAACAGACCGTCGATCTGCTGCTGGCGCATCGTCCGGATGGGGTGATATTCACCACGATGGGGCTGCGCGAGGTGACATTGCCGGCCAAACTGCTGGACAAAAAGCTGGTGCTGGCCAACTGCGTTAGCCCGACGCATGCGATCGCCAGCTATATTCCTGATGACGAGCAAGGACAGTATGACGCCACGCGCGCGCTGATCGCCAAAGGCTATCGCGCGCCACTGTGCATTCATTTACCGGCGGATACGCTGGCGGCGGGCCTGCGCCGTCGCGGTCTGGAACGCGCCTGGCGCGAAGCGGGGCGCGATGTTGAACAGCTGCGGCAGTATCATCTCGATCTGAGCGGCGGCGACCAAAGCTATCGCGACTGCGTCGCGCTGCTGGAGCGGCATTTCTCTGCAGGAAGGCGCGATTGCGATGTCGTGGTGTGCGGGAACGATCGGATAGCCTTTCTGGTGTATCAGGTATTGCTGGCGCAAGGATGGCACATACCGCAACAGGTAGCGGTGCTGGGTTACGACAATATGGTCGGCACCGGCGAGCTGTTCCTGCCGGCATTGACGACGGTGCAGCTGCCGCATTACGAGCTGGGCCGCCTTGCGGCGCTGCATGTGATTGAGCAGCGGGAGCAGCGTGAGACGGTGAAAGTGCCTTGCCCACTGTTGGAGCGTGGTTCGCTGTAAGCGCACCGGATGCGTCGCTGTGCGCCCGGTGCTTATTCCCATTATCCCCAGATGCTTGCCAACTGCCATCCCGTGATGGGCTCGAACTCTGCCCGGCCGCCTTCGGCGAACAGGCTGGGGCGGCGATCGCCCTCCGTCGGATAAATTCGGCTGGTCAGGCAGGCTTGCCCCTGATTGACGAAGATCTCCAGCGATGAGCGGTCAATGAAGATCCGTAGCGACAGGGTCTCACCTTCTGGCAGCGGCACGCTGCGGCAGGTGCACAGGGCGCGGTTTTCATGAAAACGTTCCAGCACCAGCCGGTGCGCCTGATTGTCGACGAACAGCCGCGCCGCACTCCCGATGGCCAGCCCGTAACGCTCGGCGTCGTTGTCGGCCGGTCTCAACGTCAGGATGAGCTCCTGCACGTCGTCCGCCAGCGGCAGATGCTGATTGGTCAGCGTCTGTGCCAAAAAGATGTGCGATTCTCGACGCAGCGCCGTCAGTTCACGCGCCGGGTTCATGCTGACGCTGCCGTCGGCGGCCAGCGTCAGCTCACGCGGCAGGGTGAGGGCACCGGCCCAACGGTGCGCTTTGCTGGGCATTGGGGATTCCCACATATCCATCCAGGCAAGCAGCAGCCGACGGCCGTCGGCGGCGGTGAAGGTCTGCGGCGCATAGAAATCGTGGCCGGCATCCAACTCGCAGAAGGGTTGGGTCACCCTAAAGTCGCTGTCAGGCCGCCAGTGGCCGAGCAGATAGCCGCTCTGGAAGCGATTGCGGTAGCGGTAGCCCTGTGCCGCCAGTCCCTGCGGGGAAAACAACAACAGGTGTTGTTCCCCCAGCGGGAAGAAATCCGGGCATTCCCACATATACCCTTGATGCGCCGCCTGCGCACCGGCCAGCACCCGATCGAAGCACCAGGCGCGCAGATCTGCAGAACGGTACAGGCGCACCTGGCCCAGGCCGTTTTCTTTGGCACCGATCACCAGCCACCATTCGCCGTTCTCGCGCCAGACTTTCGGATCGCGGAAATGCTGAATGCCGTCCGGCGGGGCCAGCACGGGCCCGTGCTTGACGAAGCGTATGCCATCTTCGCTGGTGGCCAGACATTGCACTTCCCGCACCTGGCTGTCGTCGCCGGGCTCGCCCAGCCACACGTGGCCGGTATAAATCAGCGTCAGCACGCCATTGTCATCCACGGCGCAGCCGGAAAAGCAACCGTCTTTGTCATAGGGCGCATCGGGCGCCAGGGCGATGGGCTGGTGCTGCCAGCGGATCAGATCGCGGCTGGTCGCGTGCCCCCAGTGCATGGGGCCCCAGTGCTCGCTATAGGGGTGATGCTGGAAGAAGGCATGATAGACGCCGTCAATACAGATCAGGCCGTTGGGATCGTTGATCCAGCCGGCGGGCGGCGCGAGATGGAACTGCGGGTAGTATTCGTCTCGGCGCTCTGCGCGCAGGGCTTCGACCGCATGGTCGGCTTGAGCTAAGGCAGTGTTCATTGGACAGACTCACTTGATTTAATGGCGGATTGAAAGGGGGTTGCGCTGGCGGAACGTTCGCCGCGCAGCAGGAAACAGGAGACAAGCGTCGTGGCGGCGACCGCGCACCCCATCAGCAGATAGGTGTCGGCAAAGCCGATGCGGTCATAACCGTAGCCCGCCAGTGGCGACAGGAAGCTGGCCATCACCTGGGTGATGAACTGAAAGCCCACCAGGTAAAGCGTTGAGGAGAGGCGACTGTCGAAGCGGCTGGCGATGTATTTGAAGATAGCGATCAGCAGGATAGGCAACTCCACGGCGTGCAGCAGTTTCATGGCAGAGATCATCAATGCGCCGCTGACCAAGCCTGAGCCGAACATGCGCAGCGCCATCACGCCACCGGCCAGCAACAGCCCCTGTTTGGCGCCGATGCGGTTCACCAGCAGCGGCGCCAGGAACATGCCGCCGGCTTCGAGGAAGACCTGCAGCGAGTTGAGGAAGCCGTACATCTCGTTGCCCTGTTCGCGAGAAGCGAACTGCGAAGCGAAGTAGACCGAAAATTGCTGATCGAAAACGTTGTACACGCTGATACCGAGCACAAACACCACCAGCGCCCAGAAGCCCGGCATACGCAGCAGCGCCAGCGCATCCTGCAGCCGCAGATTTTCCGGTTTGCCGAACGCCAGGCCGGCCATCGCGTTCGGCTTCAGCTCGCGCACCTGGCTGAGCAGCAACAGGAATACTATGGCGGCGGCGGAGGCCAGCCAGAAATTGATGTTCGGATCGATATTGAAGATAAAACCGGCCAAAAAGGTGGCGCTGGCCCAGCCGAGCGATCCCCACATGCGGGCGCGGCCGAATTCGAAACCGCTGATGCGGCTGACTCGCTCGGTATAAGATTCCAGCGCGCCGATGCCGGCGAAGAAGGTGGCGCCGATAAATACCCCGCCGACCAGCGCGCCGAGCGGCAGGCTGCTGGCCAGCAGCGGAGCGTATACGTAGATAAAAAACGGGCCGGTCAGCAACAGCATCACGCCGAGAAACTGCAGCAGGTGCTTGCGCAGCCCAAGTTTGTCCTGAATAAACCCGTACAGCGGCTGTGCGCACAGCGCCACCAACGAGATAGCGGAGAAGATCAGGCCGGTTTCGGCGCCTTTCAGGCCGATCTTCTGATTCAGCCACAGCGAGATCAGCGAAAAGCTGGAAGACCAGGTGAAGAAAAAGAAGAACAGCAGGCCGCTGAGCAGCACGTAATATTTTTTAGTTTCGCGGTTCATGGGTAGGGCCCCGGTGAGTGAAGTTAGCTCTATTGTTAACGTTAACTCGCAAAGGGATGAAGCTAGCAGATATCACGCGTGCGATGTTAATCACAAAAGTTAACGTTAACATTTCGGCGTTGTGATCGAGGTCACGAGTTGGCAAGGGGGCGATGTGCCCCCGAAGGATTAACGATCGTTCAGCGAGCGCAGATGGTCGTCGCGGCGCAGCGTCATCAGCGCAAACAGGCTGACCACCGAGGTGGCGACCACGTAGTAGGCGGGAATGTCGATATTGCCGGTCTGCTTGATGAGACCGGTGATAATCAGCCCGGCCGAGCCGGAAAACACCGCATTGGACAGCGAGTAAGCCAGCCCCAGACCGGTATAGCGCACCCGAGTCGGGAACATCTCCGCCAGCATCGCCGGGCCGGGGCCGGCCAGCAGCCCGACCACCGCACCGGCGATCAGCACCGCCAGCCCTTTGACCCACAGTGAGCTCTGCGCATCCTGCAACAGATGCAGCAGCGGGAAGGTGAACAGGATCACTGCCGCCACCGCCGTCAGCATCACCGTTTTACGCCCCAGCCTGTCGCTGATGATGCCCGCCGGCAGGATGGTCAGGGCGAAGCCGACGTTGGCCAGCACCGTCGCCACCAGCGCTTGCTGGAAGGTGGCGTGCAGCGAGGTTTGCAAATAGGAAGGCATGACCACTAGGAAGGTATAACCGGCGGCTGACCAGCCCATCATGCGACCGATGCCGATCAGAATGGTTTTCACCACGCCGCTCAGTTTCGCTTCCTGCGGTGTGGCGGCCTGTTCCACGCGTTGCTGCGCCTGGGTGAACGTGGGTGTCTCCTCGAGCTTGAGCCGCAGCCACAGCGCCACGGCGCCCATCGGCAGCGCCAGCAAGAACGGAATGCGCCAACCCCAGTCATGCAGCTGCTGCGCGCTGAGCAGCGCGGCCAGCAGCGCCACCAGTCCGGCGCCGGCCAACAGGCCGAGCGCGACGGTCAGCGATTGCCAGGCGCCGAACAGCCCGCGCTTGCCCTTGGGAGCAAACTCGGTCATCAGCGACACCGCGCCGCCGAATTCGCCGCCGGCGAACAGCCCCTGAAACATGCGCAGCAGCGTCAGCAGCAGCGGGGCTGCGACGCCGATAGAGGCGTAGGTCGGCATGACGCCGATCAGCGCGGTGGCCAGCGTCATCAACAGCAGTACCGCAATCAGCGTCGGCCGGCGGCCGATGCGATCGCCGATGCGGCCGAAGATCACCGCGCCGATCGGTCGGCAGAAAAACGCCAGCGCAAAGGCGGCGTAGGTGAGGATCAGGCTGGTGATTTCATTTTCACCCTGCAGGGTGAAAAAATTGGCGGCGATAACGGTGGCCAGGAAGCCATATACGCCGAACTCATACCATTCGATAAAGTTGCCGACCGAGCCGGCCAGCAATGCCTGACGCGAGCGGCGCGCGTCGAGAGTCTGTTGATTCATCCCCGTTCCCATACTTTTGAATTATTGTTCGTCTGTTCTAAATTTATACGACAAAACAATCAATTGATTTCAGCGGGAACTGTGAGGCACTCAGCGCATGCCGTCGATGCGCCACCATCCGGGGCACACATCGGCGAAAGCATGTGATACCGGGCGCAGCTCCGGCAGATCGGCGAGGTCGAAGCTGCCGGTGGCCAGCGCCACCGTCGGTTCGTCGTCTACCGCTCCCAGCGTGCTGCCGCAGCGCGGGCAAAAGGCGCGGCTGGAGTAGGGGGAGGAGCGGTACAGCGCGGGCATGCCGCCAGGGCCGTTCCACTCGACGGCCTGACGCGGGAATTCGACCCAGCACAGCGTTGGCGCGCCGGAGTGGCGGCGGCAAAAATCGCAGGAACAGCTGTGCGGGTTGCCTGGCAGGCCGTGTGCCTGAAAGCGAATATGTCCGCACAGGCAGCCGCCGCTATAGCGTAGATTTTGCATGATTTCTCCGTCATCAGCACGGGGGAAACGATGAAAATCACTATAGCCATATCGCGAAAAAATAACAGGCCTCCACAGGGCGATTACCAGAGCAACGGCGCCGGCTCGCGGCCATTTTCGGCGTAGTACAGCGAGGGCAGGAACTGCGCTAAATAGCTGAACTCGTTGTAGCAGTGGCGCATCAGGTTAAACCCGATGTCGTCCGCCAGTTCGTCGTGGGCGTTGGCGCAGGCTTTACCCAGCAGGAAGCGGCTGCGCAGTACGCACCCATAGGGCGTATCGCGCACCAGATGCAGCATTTCGCCGTCGCAGGGATCGCCGTTGTCATCCAGCGCCACCTGATCGCCGAAGCCGATGCGCGCGCAAACGGCGGCGGAGAGCGCCTGCGCGTCACGCGCCTGGCGCAGCGGCTGCTGCGCGAAGAAGTCCTCGGCGGCGTGAAACTTGAGGCGCGCCGCGACCGGCGGCAGCTCCGCCAGCCATTCGACCGCTTCGATGCTGGCGCCGACGTAGCTTTCCCCTTTTTTCCAGTGGCGATCCCAGCCGCGATGTTCGACGTGATCGTGCGGGTGCCACCAGTTGATGTGCTGGGTGCTCTCGAAGAAGGTGAACCACCAGTCCAGCATGCGCCCTTTACAACCGTGCAGATCGGTTCGAACCGCTACGGTGAGCAGGCCGTCGGCGCTGCGGCTCAGCCCCATTTCCAGCCGCAGCGGCTCGGGCCTGAGCAACTCGTTGATATCGTTGACGCCCCAGGGCGCCAGCAGGGAAGGATGTGTCATAATGGGTTCCTGTTTTATTTTGGAAACGATATGCGTTTCCAAAATAAGGCTATGCCGTTATGCTGAGTCTGTCAACGCTTGTGAGGAACAAATATGGCGAACCCGAATGAAGAACCGCTGCGCGCTCGTGGCCGGCCGGCCACGCCGGAAACGGCGCTGCGCGCCGCGCTGACGCAGGCGACGCTGGCGCTGCTGCTCGACGGCGGATACGCCGCGGCAACGGTGGATGCGGTGGCGAAACGCGCTGGAGTGGCTAAAAAAACCCTGTATCGCTTTGCCGCCAATCGCGATGAGCTGGTGGCGCAGGCGGTGAGCGGCTGGACCGAGGCGTTTCAGCCGGCCTTCGCACAGGATGCCGGGCGGCGGGAAGCGGTAGCGCCGCTGTTGGAAACGGGACTGAAGGCGGTGGCGCAGCAGGTGCTGAGCGCCGAAGCGGTGGGCATGTTTCGGCTGCTGCAGAGCGATTTCCCGGGGCGTGAGGCGCTGCTGGACAGCTACCTGCGCAACGGCATTCAGCGCGGGCGGTCGACGGTGGCGGATTGGCTGCGGCGCCAGCAGCAATACGGCTGGTTGCTTGCGCGCGACTGGGCGCAAACCAGCGACCTGTTGCTGGCGATGACCATCGCCGAACCGCTGCGCCAGATGACGTTGGGGCTGCTGCCGCCGGGCAGCGCGATCGACGAACGCATCGCGGCGGCGGTGGCGCTGGTGATGCCGGGGTTGCTGCGCGGCGAAAACGCGGAGTGCGCCACATTGTGAGCCGTATTCATCTGTGGCATGTTGATTGTTCAGTCCATATCACTTTTTCGCGATGCCCACATGAATGCTGCTTACCCGTTCAAGCAGGGCGATCTGTTCGCCTTGACCGTTTTTCTGGCTGTTGCCACCCATCGCAGCTTTCACGCGGCGGCAGTGGAGCTGGAGGTGACGCCGTCGGCGGTCAGCCACTCGATAAAAAACCTGGAACAGCGGCTTGGGGTGAGGCTGTTCAACCGCACCACGCGCAGCGTGGCGCCGACCGAGGCGGGTGAGCGTTTGGCGGCGCAGTTGCGCCCGGCGCTGTCGTCTATTTCGCAGGCGCTGCATGAAGTGGATGAATGGCGCGCCACGCCGAGCGGCACCGTGCGCATCAACGCCAGCGAAGGGGCGGTCAGGCTGGTATTGCGTCCGTTGCTGGCCGATTTCCTGCGCGAGTACCCCCATATCCATCTGGACATCGTTTGCGACGGCAAGCTGAGCGATATCGTCGCCGAGGGGTTTGATGTCGGCATTCGGCTGGCGGAAGCCGTGCCGCAGGACATGATCGCGATGCGCGTCAGCCCGCCCGTGCGTTTCGCCGCCATCGCCGCACCCGGCTATTTCGCCGTCCATGGGCGCCCGGCGACGCCACAGGATTTGCTGCGTCATAACTGCATCCGTTTTCGCTTCGACAGCGGCACGATTTATCGTTGGGAATTTGAACGCGATGGCCTGAGCGAGTCGATCGGCGTCACCGGCGCGTTGACGCTGACCGATCAACCCCTGATGGTGGAGGCCGCCATCGATGGTATCGGCATCGCTTTCGTTCCCGAACATTTGGCGCTAGAGGCGTTGCACGACGGGCGACTGGAACGGGTGCTGGAGGCGTGGTGTCCGGCTTATCCGGGGCTGTGTCTCTACTACTCCGGCCATCGCCACGTTTCGGGCGCGCTGAAGGCGTTGATCGAGTATCTGCGCGCGGCGCAGTCCTGATGCGTGCTTCTTTCGGTTACGCCAATTAGTGAGCCGCCTTCATCTCGACAGTGAGGTTCGCTTGCATTGTTGCGGCGTGGGGCCTGCCTTACGCTCATGAGGAGACGCCGGGCAATCGTCCGGAACCCGCACCACAATGCAGCGAGGAATCGATGATGGATAAGAAGATGAAAGCGGTAGTTATGACCGGCGCCAACCGTCCCTGGGAAATCAGACAGGTGCCGATGCCCCGCGCAGAACCGGGGCAGGTTCTGGTCAAAGTACACGCCTCGGGCATGTGCTACACCGACGTGTGGGCGACGCAAGGATACGGCGGCGATATTTACCCGCAAACGCCGGGTCATGAAGTGGTGGGGGAAGTGGTCGAGGTGGGCGCCGGCGTGCATACGCGGCAGATCGGCGATCGCGTCGGCACCACCTGGGTGCAATCGGCCTGCGGCCGCTGCCCGTACTGCCGCGAAAATCGGCCGCTGACGGGGCAAACGGCGATGAACTGCCCGGCGCCGCGCACCACCGGTTTTGCCGCCCAGGGCGGCCACGCCGAGTATATCGCCATCGCCGCGGAAGGCACGGTGTTACTGCCGGACGGGCTGTCTTATATCGACGCCGCGCCAATGATGTGTGCGGGGTATACCACCTGGAGCGGCCTGCGCGACGCGGCGCCGTTGCCGCATGAAACGGTCGCGGTGTTGGGTATCGGCGGGCTGGGGCATGTCGCGCTGCAGCTGTCGAAAGCCTGCGGTTTCGATACCGTTGCCATCACTCATTCGCCGGACAAGCACGCGCTGGCGAAGCAGTTGGGCGCCGATCGCATCGTCGCCTCCGGCAAGGCGCTGCGGGAGAGCGGCGGCGCGGATATTCTGCTGGTGACCACCAATGACTTCGACTCCGCGCAGGAAGCGATGAACGGCTTGCGGGTTGATGGCCGAGTGGTGTTGTGCGGGCTGGACTTCAGCAAGCCGTTCGCTATCTCTTCGGAAGGGGTGCCGTTCCATATGATGCGTCAGCGGGTGATCGGGTCGACCCATGGCGGGCAGCACTACCTGAGTGAGGTGCTGAACCTGGCGGCGAAAGGCAAAGTGAAGCCGATTGTCGAGACGTTTGCGCTGGAACAAGCCCAGGAGGCTTATGAACGGCTTGCCTCCGGCAACATGCGTTTCCGCGGTGTCTTCGTGCCATCGGCGGCGTGAGAAAAGGGCCGAGAATTCGGCCCTTGATGGCAGGGCGCCGCGGCGCCCTGCTTCTGTTACAGCTTCGGCCCGGCGTTCACCAGTTTTTCGCCCGCCTGGGTGACGGTGTATTTAGCGAAGTTGTCGATAAAGCGCTGTGCAAGATCCTGCGCCTTCTCCCGCCACAGCGATTCGTCGGCGTAGGTTTTGCGCGGATCGAGGATGGACGGATCGACGCCCGGCAGCGCGGTCGGCACTTCCAGCCCGAAGATCGGCAGCGTGAAGGTCTCGGCCTGTTCAATGTCGCCATTCAGAATGGCGTCGATGATGCCGCGCGTATCTTTGATCGAAATGCGCTTGCCGCTGCCGTTCCAGCCGGTGTTCACCAGGTAAGCCTGGGCGCCGGCGGCCTCCATGCGTTTCACCAGCACTTCGGCGTACTGCGTCGGGTGCAGCGTCAGGAACGCGGCGCCGAAGCAGGCGGAGAAGGTTGGCGTCGGCGCGGTGATGCCGCGTTCGGTGCCGGCCAGCTTGGCGGTGAAGCCGGACAGGAAGTGATATTGGGTCTGTTCCGGCGTCAGGCGTGACACCGGCGGCAGTACGCCGAAGGCGTCGGCGGTCAGGAAGATGATCTTGCGCGCATGGCCGGCCTTGGATACCGGCTTGACGATGTTCTCGATGTGATAAATCGGGTAGGAGACGCGGGTGTTCTCGGTTTTGCTGGCGTCGTCGAAGTCGATGCTGCCGTCGGCCAGCACGGTGACGTTT
>NZ_WLYN01000020.1:0-25741 GCF_009707615.1 Serratia sp. YC16
GATGGAGGCGCATTATAGGGATCCGAGTTTTTTGCACAACCCCTTTTTTGATCTTTTCTTTCTGTTTGCACACTTTTCAGCCCTTCCGGGTGGATCTTGTGCGATCAGGGCCATTTTCCGCAGGATCCGGCGCTGCCGTTGGTTGTAATTCCATCGTCAGAGTCTAGTATTGCCGGTAAATATGATCCCGACGTGAGGCAGCACTATGTCCGATGCAGTACGTTCTTATCTTCAATACACCCCCAAACTCGGTCAGCGCGTCCTGATCGATCCTTCCAGCGTCGTGATCGGCGACGTCGATCTGGCGGATGACGTCAGCATCTGGCCGCTGGTCGCTATCCGCGGCGACGTCAATGCGGTAAAGATCGGCGCACGCAGCAATATTCAGGATGGCAGCGTGCTGCATGTGACTCACCGCTCCGAACATAACCCCGACGGTTATCCCCTGTTAATTGGCGAAGACGTTACCGTGGGCCATAAAGCGATGCTGCACGGCTGCGCCATTGGCAACCGGGTGCTGGTCGGGATGGGATCGATCCTGTTGGACGGTGTAGTCGTAGAAGACGACGTAATGATTGGCGCCGGCAGTTTGGTGGCGCCGGGCAAGCGCCTGGCGAGCGGCTATCTTTATATGGGTAGCCCGGCACGCCAGGTTCGGCCGCTGACCGCCGCCGAGTTGGAGGGATTGCTTTATTCTTCTAACAACTACGTACGCTGGAAAGACGAATACCTGTCGGAAGATATCTGATGGGCGCCCCGTTCCCTATAAAGAGAACGGGGTAAGATTTATGCCGCCAGCTCGCTGCGCAGCTGGCGTAAGACCGGTTCTATCTCTGGCATCACGCCGTGCCACAGCAGGAAAGCATGCGCCGCCTGCCCCACCAGCATACCCAACCCATCGGCGTATTCCGTTGTGCCCTGCTGCTGCGCCCAGGCCAGAAATGGCGTAATGCCTTGCTGATAGAACATGTCATAGCAACGGGTCTGCGCGTTCACCACGCCTGCAGGCAACGCCGGGATCTCCCCACTGATGCCGGACGCCGTCGCATTGATCACCAGATCGAACGCTTGCCGATCCAGTTGATCCATCGGCGCCGCCGAGATCTCCCCCAGATGCCGGAAAGCGTCGGCCAATTCCTGGGCCCGGCTGAAGGTACGATTGGTGATGGTGAGCCGGCAGCCGAAAGACAGCAGCGGCAGGATCACGCCGCGTGCCGCACCGCCGGCGCCCACCAGCAGAATGCGATCCTGCGGCCGAATCAATTGCTGGCGCTGCAGATCGATCAACAAACCGATGCCGTCGGTGTTGTCCCCCAGCAGTTCGCCATTCGGCAATACCTTCAGGGTGTTGACCGCGCCGGCCATCGCCGCGCGCTCACTCAGCTCGGAGGCGAGCTCATAAGCACGCTCCTTGAAGGGCACCGTGACGTTCGCCCCCAGCCCTCCGGCGCGGATAAACGCCTGCAAGCTGGTTTCAAAACCGTCCAACGGCGCCAACACCGCGCCATAAGGATGCTCAATGCCGGTCTGAGCAGCAAACAGCGCATGAATTCGCGGCGACTTGCTGTGGCCAATAGGGTTGCCAAATACCGCAAACTTCTCCATGCCCATTACCTCTAGCCCTGACGGATCTGTTCGCCGGTCAGTGCATCTCTGATTTCGGAAGGATTAAGACGGCCGCCCACCTCACCGGCCAATACCGGGAAAGCGTCGCCGAATTGCCGCGTGACTTCATCCGCACTGCGGCACGGCTCCAGCCCGCTGAGATTGGCGCTGGTCGACACGAGCGGCTTGCCGTACTGCCGACACAGCTGCTGCACCAACGGATGATCGCTGACGCGCACCGCCAATGAGCTGAAACGCCCGGTCAGCAAACGTGGCGTCTCCGGCCGAGCGGGCAACACCCAGGTTACCGGCCCTGGCCAGCTGGCAAACATCGTCGCGCGCTGCTGTTCGCTGAGCGCACTGTCATCGATATATGGCTTAAGCTGTGCATAGTCGGCGGCGATCAGAATCAGCCCCTTTTCCCACGGCCGCTGTTTCAACGCCAGCAGCGCATTGACCGCCTGTTCACTGTCGGGATCGCAACCCAGGCCGAATACCGCTTCGGTGGGATAGGCAATAACCTGCTGTTGATGCAAAGCATCGATGATAGATAAAAGGTTCGGGCTTAATTCTGAGTTCATGATGTGATTATTCTGTAGTCGCGACGGGTTTGCCGCACAGCTTGCTGGCACAGCACAGGACGGGGCCCTTTGCCGTGCGCTTTTCCATCAGCAACGGGTAATGGCAGTAGGCGCATTCACCGGCGACGGGTTTAACATTGAGGGCGAACTGGCATTCCGGGTAACGATCGCAGGAATGAAAAACCTTGCCGTAGCGCGACTTACGCTGCAACAGCTTGCCTTGCCCGCACTGCGGACAGGTAATGGCGGTTTCGTCAGGCTTGTCGATCACTTCAGTGTGATCGCACTGCGGATAATCGCTGCAACCGATAAACATGCCGTAGCGCCCCTGGCGCAGCACCAACGTCGCCTGACACTTCGGGCACTGTTGCCCATCCAACACCTTAACGATATGCCCATCGGCCTGTGCTTTCAGCGGCCGAATATATTGGCATTCAGGGTACTGGGAACAACCGAGGAAGGGGCCGTGGCGACCGCTACGGATCACCAGCTCGGCCCCGCATTCCGGACAGGGTTCATTTTGCCTGGCGGCAAAAATCGCGTTTTTTGTCATAACGTCTTCTATGCGCGTTATCGGCTCAATGCAGATAACCTTCGTTCACTTCAAACAACAGTTCTTCCATTTGCTGATAGGCGCTTTCATATCCGGGGATATTAAACAGCACCATCAACACGACCCATTTCAGATCTTCGAGATCGAATTCCGCATTATCCAAAGCCATAACGCGGTCGATAACCATTTCACGGGTTTCGAGGTTCAATACCTGAATCTGTTCCAGGAACAGGAGAAAACCACGGCAGCCGGCGTCCAAACGCGCATCTTCCTCTTCGGTGTAAATCCGCATCGCCAGCGGATCGGCATCCATAAAGTAAGGGGCATTTTGACCTTCTTGCAGGTCAGCCAACTTCTCAAGCCAATTCAACGCGTTGTAGATATCATCCCGATGAAACCCCGCCTGAGCGAGATCATCGGTCAGTTGATCCTGATCGACGCGCATCTCTGGTTCATTGTGGATATAAGTTTCAAACAAGTACATGAGTACGTCGAACATGGCTTGCCCTCCTTATTCGGACATAGCCGCCGGGTACAGCTGCGATCCACCCTGCTAACTCCAGCTCGAGTAACTTGATTACCACCACTGGCACAGGTTGGCCGGCACGTTCAGCGACGACGTCAACAGGTGTCACCTCATCTCCTACGTTAGCCAACACATCGGCAAATGGCAATTCAACTTCAGCCTGTGACGCACAAATAGTTGTATTTTCGTTCAGCGGCAGCCATTGAAGACCGCTTTCCAGCAATTCGGCGATATCTTTCGGCCCGGTGACCAGATGCGCGCCCTGTTGGATGAGCCAATGTGTGCCCTCGCTCATCGGGTTCCCTAATGGCCCTGGCAGAGCGAACACCTCACGCCCCTGTTCCAACGCATAGCGAGCAGTCACCAGGGTACCGCTGTGCAGCGAGGCTTCTATAACCAGAACGCCCAGACTCAGCCCGCTGATAATACGATTGCGGCGCGGAAAATGGTCGGCCAGAGGCAAGTCGGTGACTAAATGATCTGAAACCACGGCGCCGCCTTGTTCGACTATCTGTTCCGCAAGCCGACGGTGCCGGCGCGGATAGATATTGGCCAGCCCGCTACCCAACACCGCGACAGTACAGCCGCCGGCCGCCAACGCCGCGCGATGGCAAATCCCGTCGATGCCAATCGCCAGACCGCTGGTGATGGCGAAACCGCAGCGCGCCAACTCAGCGGCGAAATGGTTCGCCCATCGCTCGCCGTAATGGCTGAACTGCCGACTGCCGACCATGGCGAGCTGCGGTTGCAACAGCGCCTGCGGATCGCCCTCGATCAGCAAAAACAGCGGCGCATCGTCGATCTGGGCCAGGCGATCGGGATAACCGAGCGCCCCATAGTTCACTATGCGGTGCGCCGGCTTTTCCAACCAATGCAAGGTAGCCGTAAGATAGCCGGGATCCGCCCGGTTGAACTGTGCCCGCTGCCGTTCGTTCAATCCCAGTTCACGCAGCGCGCGATTGGGTTCGCCCCCCATTTGCGATAACTGCTGCACGATCCGACTGGCCGTCGGGGTCTGTAGCCCCGTAACCCCCCGCATCCGTAAAGCGATCTCTTCCAGCCGCATCGTCTGTTCCCTCAGCAAAAACGGTGGTATTACCAATCTGAGCAATTGGTGCGCAATGCTGTCAATCAGGTCGGGAAATGTCTAGAATAGAGGTTAAACCTCGTTCATTACTCGGATACAGATCTAAAGATATATGTCAGTCTTGCAGGTATTACATTTCCCAGACGAGCGTCTGCGCAAAGTCGCAGCGCCGGTAAAAGAAGTCAATGCAGATATCCAGCGCATCGTGGATGATATGTTTGAAACCATGTACGCAGAGGAAGGCATTGGCCTGGCTGCGACTCAGGTGGATATCCATCAGCGCATTATCGTGATCGACGTCTCCGAGAATCGCGATCAGCGCCTGGTGCTGATCAACCCGGAGCTGCTGGAAAAAAGCGGCGAAACCGGCATCGAGGAAGGCTGTCTTTCCATTCCAGAGCAGCGTGCGTTAGTGCCGCGCGCCGCGCAGGTGAAGATCCGCGCGCTAGATCGCGAAGGCAAACCTTTCGAGCTGGAAGCGGACGATCTGCTGGCGATCTGCATCCAGCACGAGATGGATCACCTGATGGGCAAGCTGTTCGTCGATTACCTGTCGCCGCTCAAGCGCCAGCGTATTCGTCAGAAACTGGAAAAAATGGCCAAGCTTCAAGCCCGCGCCTAACCGATCAGGAAATCAACGTGTCTGATTCTTTACGGATTATTTTCGCCGGAACACCAGACTTCGCAGCGCGTCATCTTGACGCGCTGTTGTCATCTGAGCACCAGATTGTCGGCGTATTTACCCAGCCCGACCGCCCGGCAGGCCGCGGCAACAAGCTGACGCCAAGCCCGGTCAAAGCGCTGGCCGAACAACACCAACTGCCGGTATTCCAGCCCAAGTCATTACGTCCCGAAGAGAACCAGCGCCTGGTGGCCGATCTCAACGCCGACGTGATGGTGGTGGTCGCTTACGGGCTGATCCTGCCACAAGCGGTGTTGGATATGCCGCGCCTGGGCTGCATCAACGTACACGGTTCGCTGCTGCCTCGCTGGCGCGGCGCGGCGCCGATCCAGCGTTCACTCTGGGCCGGCGACAGCGAAACCGGCGTGACCATCATGCAGATGGATGTCGGCCTCGATACCGGCGACATGATGCACAAGATCGCCTGCCCGATTGAGAGCAGCGACACCAGCGCCAGCCTCTACGACAAGCTGGCTCAGCTCGGCCCGCAGGGCATGTTGACGACGCTGCGCCAAATGGCCGACGGCAGCGCCACCCGCGAGGTACAGGACGAATCGCTGGTCACCTACGCCGAGAAGCTGAGCAAAGAAGAAGCTCGCCTGGACTGGACCCTGTCCGCCGCCCAGTTGGAGCGCTGCATCCGCGCCTTCAACCCTTGGCCCGTCAGCTACTTCATCATCGACGAGCAACCGGTGAAAGTGTGGCAGGCCAGCGTGCTGGCAGAAAGCGCCAACGCAGAACCGGGCACCGTTATCCATGCCGACAAGCACGGCATTCAGGTGGCGACCGTCGACGGCATCCTCAATCTGCTCCAGCTGCAGCCCGCCGGTAAGAAACCGATGTCGGCGCAGGACCTGTTAAATTCACGTCGTGAATGGTTTACCCCGGGCAACCGGCTGTAAGCCACCCCACTGCCCGGCCGTTCATCGCCGGGCCGTTATTTTCTTAATGCCGATCGTTATCAGCTTTAGCCTATGAAAAATAATTACAATCTCCGCAGCATCGCTGCCAAAGCCATCGGCCAGGTGCTGGATCAAGGGCAGTCGCTCAGCACTGTCCTGCCAGCGCTGCAAACCTCCATCAGCGACAAAGATCGCGGGTTGCTGCAGGAACTGTGCTTCGGCACGTTACGCGTGCTGCCGCAGCTCGAATGGTGCATTCAACAATTGATGGCCAAGCCACTGACCGGCAAGCAGCGCACGCTACACTATTTGTTGATGGTCGGCTTGTACCAGCTGCTGTATACCCGCATCCCGGCGCACGCCGTGCTGGCGGAAACCGTGGAAGGTGCAGTAGCGCTGAAACGCCCGCAGTTAAAAGGCCTGATTAACGGCGTTTTGCGCCAATTTCAACGCCAGCAGGAAGAGCTGCTGCAACGCGCCGCCAATAATGACAGCCGCTATCTGCATCCCAGCTGGTTACTGAAACGCATTCAACAGGCTTATCCCGCCAACTGGGAACAGATCGTCGACGCGAATAACCAGAAGCCGCCGATGTGGCTACGCGTCAACCGCCTGCACCACACCCGCGAAGCTTATCTGCAGTTGCTGACCGACGCAGGCATCGCCGCAGAGCCTCATGCAGACTATGCGGACGCGGTGCGTTTGCTGGCGCCTTGCGCCGTGACCGATCTGCCTGGGTTCACCGAAGGCTGGGTCACCGTACAAGATGCCTCGGCCCAGGGCTGTGTCGATCTGTTGGATCCGCAAGACGGCGAGCAGATCCTCGATTTGTGCGCCGCACCTGGCGGTAAAACCACGCATATCCTGGAAGCGGCGCCGAAAGCGCACGTGATGGCCGTCGATATCGACGAGCAACGTCTGGCGCGGGTGAAAGAAAACCTGCAACGCCTGCGTTTGCACGCGGAGGTTAAACTGGGTGATGGCCGCACTCCGCAACAATGGTGCGGTGACAAGCAGTTCGACCGTATCCTTCTGGACGCACCTTGCTCCGCCACCGGCGTGATCCGCCGTCACCCCGATATCAAATGGCTGCGCCGCGATCGCGACATCGCCGAGCTCGCCGCACTGCAGGCCGAAATCCTGGAAGCCGTCTGGCCGCATCTGAAATCAGGTGGCGTGATGGTTTACGCAACCTGCTCTATCCTGCCGGATGAAAACAGCAGCCAGATTGCCGCGTTCTTGCAGCGCCACGCCGATGCCAAGCTGGTTAAAACCGGCGATGCACAGCGGCCAGGGCGACAGAATATCCCGCATCCCGAGGATGGCGATGGCTTCTTTTACGCTAAGCTGATTAAAATGTAATTCTTCAGGGCGTGCGTGCGCGCCCTAAGTCTTTCAGTGTGAAGCAGAGAACACGATGAAAATAATTATTCTTGGTGCCGGTCAGGTTGGCGGGACGCTGGCGGAAAACCTGGTGGGTGAAAACAACGATATCACCGTCGTCGATACCGATTCCGGCCGCTTGCGCCAACTACAGGATAAATTCGATTTGCGGGTGGTTCAGGGACATGGTTCCCACCCTCGGGTGCTGCGCGAAGCCGGCGCAGAAGACGCCGACATGCTGGTCGCGGTCACCAACTCCGACGAAACCAACATGATCGCCTGCCAGATCGCCTATTCTCTGTTTAATACCCCTAACCGCATCGCCCGCATCCGCGCGCCGGAATATATCCGCGAGTCGGAGAAACTGTTCCTGCCGGAAGCAGTGCCGATCGATCATCTGATTTCGCCGGAGCAGCTAGTCATCGACTATATCTACAAGCTGATCGAATACCCTGGCGCCCTGCAGGTGGTCAACTTCGCTGAAGGCAAGGTCAGCATCGCCGCGGTTAAAGCCTATTACGGTGGCCCGCTGGTCGGCAATGCGCTCTCTTCGATGCGCGAACACATGCCGCATATCGATACCCGCGTCGCCGCCATATTCCGCCAGGATCGTCCGATCCGACCGCAGGGCTCGACCATTATCGAAGCCGGCGATGAAGTGTTCTTCGTCGCCGCCTCACAGCACATCCGCGCGGTAATGAGCGAACTGCAACGGCTGGAAAAACCCTATAAGCGCATCATGATCGTCGGCGGCGGCAACGTCGGCGCCGGCCTGGCCGCCAAGCTGGAAAAAGACTACAACGTCAAACTGATCGAGCGCAATCAGCAACGCGCCGCCGAACTGGCCGAACAGCTGCACGATACCATCGTGTTCTACGGCGATGCTTCGGATCAGGAGCTGCTGGCCGAAGAGCACGTCGAGCAGGTGGACGTCTTCATCGCCATCACTAACGACGATGAGGCCAACATCATGTCGGCCATGCTGGCCAAGCGCATGGGCGCCAAGAAGGTGATGGTATTGATCCAGCGCCGTGCCTATGTCGATCTGGTGCAAGGCAGCGTGATCGATATCGCCATTTCTCCCCAGCAGGCAACCATCTCCGCCCTGCTGGGACACGTGCGCAAAGCGGATATCGTCAGCGTTTCGTCGCTGCGCCGCGGCGTAGCTGAAGCGATCGAAGCGATTGCTCACGGCGACGAAAGCACCTCCAAAGTGGTCGGCCGCATCGTCGAAGACATCAAGCTGCCGCCGGGTACCACCATCGGCGCTATCGTGCGAGGCGACGACGTGATCATCGCCAACGGCAACAGCAAAATCGAACAGGGCGATCACGTCATCATGTTTATTACCGACAAGAAATTCGTGCCGGACGTTGAACGCTTGTTCCAACCGAGTCCGTTCTTCTTGTAGAACGAATTTATTAGGCGATGGTCTATAATTGCGTAGTTGTTCTCTGCCTTGGGAGGAGATAAAACTTCTCGCCATTTGTGGCAAAGGGAAATTGCTTTGTTAAACTTGAGTTATTAATTCTGCAAGGGGTGCGTTCTATGAGTATGTTGAAAGAGTTTCGCGAATTTGCCATGCGCGGCAACGTGGTCGATCTGGCCGTCGGTGTGATTATCGGTGCTGCATTCGGCAAGATTGTTTCGTCCTTCGTGGCCGATATCATCATGCCACCGTTGGGCTTACTGATTGGCGGCGTCGATTTTAAACAGTTCCATCTGGTGTTACGTGAAGCTCAGGGCGCCGTACCGGCGGTGGTAATGAACTATGGTTCATTCATCCAGACCGTATTTGACTTTGTGATTGTCGCCTTTGCTATCTTCCTGGCGATTAAACTGATGAACAAGATGCGCCGCAAGCAGGAAGAAGCGCCGGCAGCGCCGCCAGAACCAACCGCAGAAGAGAAACTGCTGACGGAAATCCGTGATTTGCTGAGCCAGCAACAGCAGCCAAAGCTGTAAAACGGCATTAGGTTACGCCAATAAAAAGCCACCTTCATCGGTGGCTTTTTTAATGCCTTAAAACCAGAAGGCCAGTGGTAAATTATCGTTTGATAGTTTGCCACTGGCCTCCCAGTTACCGCCTTTGTTGTGTTTTTCTTTACGCCGATAGCTGCCTTTGCCTTTCACATTCTTTTCCACTCGTTGGCGGAATAGCGGGTCATGCAGCAGCGCCTCAATGGCGTTATCTTGAATCTGGCCTTTAGTGTGACGATATTTCGTCATGGTAATGCTCCTGTAAAAGGTAGGGTAATAAAACGAGCCGATAATACTGCCGGCAATATAAAAATTAAAGTGCCGTCAGCAACCTTTTTTGCCTTTATCATCGCTGGCGCCCTGCTCCAGGGCTTCCAGAATAGAACAATAGTTGCTGGTATGGGCAGTGCCGCAGCAGGCGTCACTCAAGCGTTTCAACGATTCGCGCATGCGGGTCAGCTCCGCCAACTTGCTTTCCACTTCGCTCAGGCGAGCATCGACGATCGACTTCGATTCCTGGCAGGTATGGTGTTCAGGATCAACCCGGATCGACAGCAGTTCGGCGATCGTTTCCAGAGTAAAGCCCAACTGTTTGGCATAGCGAATAAAACGCAGCCGCTGCAGGTCCTGCTCCGTATACAGCCGATAACCGCCTTCGGTGCGGACATTGTGATCCATCATGCCCTGCTTTTCATAGTAACGCACGGTATCCGGCGTCACTTCGGCGAGCTTGGCCAACTGACCTATCTTGAACATGACTTCTCCTCTCGGGTGAATTTGCCGTCCAGTGCGTGCTGATATTCGCCATGCAAGAAATCCGTGCTCATCCCAGCCTGACGCAATCGATGTTCCAGCAGTGCCATGCGCTTGCTGAGATCGACATAGTCCGGATGTTCGCTATTAATCTCTTGCAGTAAGCGAGCAACGGTTAATGCCTCTTTGCGATCTTCCAGCGCCGGCGGTAGGTAACCGGCATTTTTCAGCAAACGGTAACCGGCGCGTAGCTCGGGCGGCACCGCGCTGTCATCTTCCAGCACAAGCGGCTGCCCCTGGCCGGGCAGATTGTCGAACTCGCCTTTATCCTGGGCATCAAGGATATGACGTTCCGCCCATTGATCGAGCAATCCCATGACAGACAGCCTCGGTTAGCCTAATGAATAAGCCTTAGCATAGCGGATAGGGGCGGGGATCTTAAGCACAGCAGGGGGAATTGCGCACATTTGGCTGGATTTGGACGTAAAAAAACCGGGCAAGCCCGGTTTTTTTACGCGTCTACAGATTACTCTGCAGTTGCCACTTCTGCTTGAGACTCAGCACGATCAACCAGCTCGATGTATGCCATCGGCGCGTTGTCGCCTGCGCGGAAGCCACACTTCAGAATGCGAGTGTAACCACCGGCACGGCTCGCGAAACGCGGGCCCAGCTCGTTAAACAGTTTTGCCACGATCTCGTTATCACGAGTACGGGCGAATGCCAGACGACGATTAGCTACGCTGTCGGTCTTGGCAAGAGTAATCAGCGGCTCAACAACGCGACGCAGCTCTTTTGCTTTTGGCAGGGTCGTCTTGATGATCTCATGACGAACCAAAGAGCCGGCCATGTTACGGAACATAGCCTGGCGATGGCTGCTGTTACGGTTCAGTTGACGACCACTCTTACGATGGCGCATGACCTTATCCTTCTCAGTAAAACCTTAACCTGTGATCCGGTTACTCGTCAGCAATGCTTGCCGGCGGCCAGTTTTCCAGGCGCATGCCCAGAGACAGACCACGTGAGGCCAGCACGTCTTTAATCTCGGTAAGAGATTTTTTACCCAGGTTTGGCGTTTTCAGCAACTCAACCTCGGTACGCTGTACCAGATCACCGATGTAGTGGATAGCTTCTGCCTTGAGGCAGTTAGCAGAGCGGACAGTCAATTCCAGATCGTCAACAGGGCGCAGCAAGATCGGATCGAACTCTGGTTTCTCTTCTTTAACTTCCGGCTGACGTACATCACGCAGGTCAACGAAAGCTTCAAGTTGTTCAGCCAGAATGGTGGCCGCACGGCGGATCGCCTCTTCAGGATCGATCGTGCCATTGGTCTCCATCTCGATGACCAGCTTATCCAAGTCAGTACGCTGTTCTACACGCGCAGCTTCAACATTGTAGGCGATACGCTCTACAGGGCTGTAGCAGGCGTCAACCAACAGACGACCGATTGGGCGCTCATCTTCTTCCGAATGAATTCGGGCAGAAGCCGGCACATAACCGCGACCGCGCTGAACTTTGATACGCATGCTGATAGCCGCGTTCTCATCAGTCAGGTGGCAAATCACGTGCTGAGGCTTGACGATTTCGACATCACCATCATGGGTGATGTCGGCAGCGGTCACAGGGCCAATGCCAGATTTATTCAGGGTAAGAATAACTTCGTCTTTGCCTTGAACTCTCACCGCCAGCCCTTTCAGGTTGAGCAGGATCTCCAGGATATCTTCCTGTACGCCTTCTTTGGTGCTGTACTCATGCAGTACACCATCAATCTCAACCTCGGTCACCGCGCAACCCGGCATAGATGAAAGCAGAATACGGCGCAGTGCGTTGCCAAGAGTATGGCCAAAGCCACGCTCTAAAGGCTCAAGGGTCACCTTGGCGTGCGTCGAACTGACTTGCTCGATATCTACCAGGCGCGGTTTTAGAAACTCTGTCACAGAACCCTGCATTGTGTCCTCTCTTTGGTACTAAGCTTTACTTGGAGTAAAGCTCGACGATCAGGTGTTCGTTAATGTCCGCAGACAGATCGGTACGGTCAGGCATACGCTTGAACACGCCTTCCATCTTAGCAGCATCAACTTCCAGCCAAGTCGGCTTTTCACGCTGCTCAGCCAGCTCCAGAGAAGCTTTAACACGAGACTGCTTTTTAGCTTTCTCGCGGATGCTGACTACGTCATTCGGAGATACCTGATAAGAAGCGATGTTAACAACGCGACCGTTTACCATAACTGCTTTGTGGCTAACCAGCTGACGTGACTCTGCACGAGTAGCGCCGAAGCCCATACGGTAAACAACGTTGTCCAGACGACCTTCCAGCAGCTGCAACAGGTTTTCACCGGTGTTGCCCTTCAGGCGGGTTGCTTCTTTGTAATAGTTGCGGAATTGACGCTCCAGAATGCCGTACATACGACGAACTTTCTGCTTCTCACGCAACTGAACACCGTAATCAGACAGACGCGGTTTACGCGCACCGTGCTGACCAGGTGCTTGTTCAATTTTACACTTGGAATCGATCGCGCGAACGCCAGACTTAAGGAACAGGTCTGTGCCCTCACGACGGCTCAGCTTGAGCTTAGGACCCAAATATCTTGCCATTTTCTTTCTCCAACAATCCTAAAAGCTGCGTTACACGCGGCGCTTTTTCGGCGGACGACAACCGTTATGAGGGATCGGAGTCACATCAGTAATGTTAGTGATGCGGAAACCAGCCGCGTTCAGAGCGCGGATAGTAGACTCACGACCAGGACCAGGTCCTTTAACCATAACTTCCAGGTTCTTGATACCGTATTCTTTCACTGCGTCAGCACAACGTTCTGCTGCAACCTGTGCTGCGAACGGAGTGGACTTACGAGAACCACGGAAACCGGAACCACCGGCTGTTGCCCAACCCAAAGCATTACCCTGACGATCAGTGATGGTAACGATGGTGTTGTTGAAAGAAGCATGGATATGAGCCACGCCGTCAGAGACTTGCTTTCTTACACGCTTACGTGTACGAACAGGTGCCTTTGCCATTATTCAATAACCCCGATTATTTCTTGATCGGCTTGCGCGGACCCTTACGGGTACGAGCGTTGGTCTTGGTGCGCTGACCGCGTACCGGCAGACCACGACGATGACGCAAACCACGATAGCAACCAAGGTCCATAAGACGCTTGATGCTCAGGGTAATTTCACGACGCAAATCACCCTCAACGGTGTATTTGGCAACTGCATCACGAAGCTTTTCGATTTGCTCTTCAGACAGCTCACTGATCTTAACATTTTCAGCAATACCCGTAGATGCACAGATAGCCTGTGAACGGGTTTTACCGATACCGAAGATCGACGTTAAGGCGATAACGGTATGTTTATGATCAGGAATGTTAATGCCTGCTATACGGGCCACTATGCACTCCTACTATTTTATACAGCAACACCATTCTGAAAAGCCCGTTTTCAGGATACTCAAATAATGTTGCAGTGCGACATACAAAAGATTGGCTGGCTAATCTAGCCAGCTCAACCCAACTTTGCAAGAAAAATATGCGAGATAATCAGCCTTGACGCTGTTTATGCTTCGGCTCGGCGCTGCAAATCACACGAACGACACCGTTACGCTTAACGATTTTGCAGTTACGACATAATTTCTTGACGGAAGCACGAACTTTCATTTTTACTCTCCGTAACTTCTCAAACGAATCTGACTAGCGGTTATAGCCTTTCAGATTTGCTTTCTTCAATGCAGACTCGTACTGACTTGACATCATCAGAGTTTGCACTTGAGCCATAAAGTCCATGATGACGACAACCACGATCAGTAGCGAGGTACCACCAAAGTAGAATGGTACTTTCATTGCATCACGCATGAACTCCGGGATCAGGCAGATGAAAGTAATGTACATCGCGCCCACCAGGGTTAAACGCGTCATTACTTTATCGATATACTTCGCCGTTTGCTCTCCCGGACGAATTCCTGGTACGAAGGCACCGGACTTCTTCAGGTTATCTGCTGTCTCACGCGGGTTGAAAACCAACGCCGTGTAGAAGAAACAGAAGAAGATGATTGCAGACGCATAGAGTAACACATAAAGCGGTTGCCCTGGCTGCAAATACAGCGAAATCGTAGTCAGCCAGTTCCAACCGGTACCGCCCCCAAACCATGATGCAATCGTGGCCGGGAACAGAATAATGCTGGAAGCGAAAATCGCCGGGATAACACCCGCCATGTTCACTTTCAACGGTAAGTGTGTACTCTGTGCTGCATAAACACGACGACCTTGTTGACGCTTCGCATAGTTAACGACGATACGACGTTGACCACGCTCGATGAAAACAACGAAGAAGGTTACTGCAAACACCAATACTGCAACCAACAGCAGCAGGAGGAAGTGCAGGTCGCCTTGCCGCGCTTGCTCAATAGTATGGGCCACTGCCGGCGGGAGCCCCGCTACAATACCCGCGAAGATAATGATCGAGATACCGTTGCCGATACCGCGCTCAGTAATCTGCTCACCCAGCCACATCAGGAACATTGTCCCGGTTACCAGGCTCACAACCGCAGTAAAGTAGAATGCAAAGCCTGGGTTTAACACCAGGCCCTGCATACCAGGCATATTCGGCAGACCGGTAGCAATACCGATCGACTGGAATATGGCCAATACCAGCGTACCGTAACGGGTGTACTGGCTAATCTTGCGACGGCCAGCCTCCCCTTCTTTCTTGATTTCCGCCAACGCTGGATGAACCACCGTCAGCAGCTGGATAATGATCGACGCCGAGATATATGGCATGATCCCCAGAGCAAAGATAGAAGCACGGCTGAGGGCACCACCAGAGAACATGTTAAACATTTCAATGATAGTGCCTCTCTGCTGCTCAAGCAATTTGGCAAGCACAGTGGCATCGATACCAGGAATCGGAATGAAAGAGCCGATGCGGAAGACAATCAGCGCGCCGATGACAAACAAAAGTCTGCGCTTCAGCTCGCCGAGCCCGCCTTTAGCACTTTGAAAATCTAATCCTGGTTGCTTAGCCATCTGCTACTTATTCCTCAATTTTACCGCCAGCAGCCTCGATAGCAGCACGAGCGCCTTTGGTGACACGCAGACCACGCAGGGTTACCGGACGAGCGACTTCGCCAGAAAGTACAACTTTCGCGAATTCGATCTGGACACCAACTACGTTAGCGGCTTTCAGCGCGTTCAGGTCGATAACATCGCCTTCAACCAGAGCCAGTTCAGACAGACGAACTTCTGCCGTGATCATCGCTTTGCGTGAAGTGAAGCCGAATTTCGGCAGACGACGGTACAGAGGCATCTGACCACCTTCGAAACCACGACGTACGCCACCGCCAGAACGAGACTTCTGACCTTTGTGACCACGGCCGCCGGTTTTACCCAGGCCAGAACCAATACCACGACCTACACGCTTAGGCGCATGCTTGGCACCTTCAGCCGGAGACAGAGTATTTAAACGCATCTGTTACTCCTCAACTTTAACCATGTAGGAAACCAGGTTGACCATACCGCGAACAGCAGGAGTATCCTCGCGCTCTACGGTGTGACCAATACGACGCAGACCCAGACCGAGCAGAGTAGCTTTATGCTTCGGCAGACGGCCAATTGAGCTGCGAGTTTGTGTAACTTTAATAGTCTTAGCCATGGTCAATTACCCCAGAATGTCGGCAACGGATTTACCACGCTTAGCAGCGACCATTTCAGGAGACTTCATATTCGCCAGAGCGTCGATAGTTGCACGAACCACGTTGATCGGGTTGGTGGAACCATAAGCTTTAGCCAATACGTTGTGCACCCCAGCAACTTCGAGAACGGCGCGCATTGCACCACCCGCGATGATACCGGTACCTTCATGAGCAGGCTGCATGAACACGCGAGAACCCGTGTGAGCGCCCTTAACAGGGTGCTGCAGGGTGCCGCTGTTCAGCGCGACGTTCATCATGTTGCGACGGGCTTTTTCCATCGCTTTCTGGATCGCTGCTGGAACTTCGCGTGCTTTGCCGTAGCCAAAACCAACGCGACCGTTACCATCACCAACTACAGTCAGTGCGGTAAAGCTGAAAATACGGCCACCTTTTACGGTTTTAGATACGCGGTTTACCGCGATCAGCTTTTCCTGCAGTTCGCCAGCTTGTTTTTCGATGTGAGCCATCTTAAACCTCTTCCTTAGAACTGAAGGCCAGCTTCACGGGCAGCATCTGCCAGTGCCTGGACTCGACCATGATATTGGAAACCGGAACGGTCAAAGGATACTTTCGCAATCCCTTTTTCCAACGCGCGCTCAGCCAGAGCTTTACCTACGGCTGCTGCTGCGTCTTTGTTACCGGAATACTTCAGTTGCTCCGCGATAGCTTTTTCTAAAGTAGAAGCGGCTACCAGTACTTCAGAACCGTTTGGAGCAATCACCTGTGCGTAAATGTGACGCGGGGTACGATGTACCACCAGGCGGGTTGCACCCAGCTCTTGGAGCTTGCGGCGTGCGCGGGTCGCACGACGGATACGAGCAGATTTCTTATCCATAGTGTTACCTTACTTCTTCTTAGCCTCTTTGGTACGCACGACTTCGTCGGCGTAACGAACACCCTTGCCTTTGTAAGGCTCAGGACGACGGTAAGCGCGCAGATCTGCTGCTACCTGGCCAATTACCTGCTTATCAGCGCCTTTCAGCACGATTTCAGTTTGGCTTGGGCATTCAGCAGTGATACCTGCCGGCAGCTGGTGATCGATAGGGTGAGAGAAGCCCAGGGCCAAATTCACCACGTTGCCTTTAACGGCAGCACGATAACCAACACCTACCAGTTGAAGCTTTTTGGTGAAGCCTTCGGTAACACCAACAACCATTGCGTTCAGCAGAGCGCGCGTGGTACCCGCTTGAGCCCATGCGTTAGCAAAACCTTCGCGCGGAGCGAAAGTCAGTGCGTTAGCTTCTTGCTTCACTTCAACGGCGTCGTGGATAGTACGAGTCAACTCGCCGTTTTTACCCTTAATCGAAATAACCTGACCGTTGAGTTTTACCTCTACGCCGGCAGGAATGACGACGGGTGCTTTTGCAACACGAGACATTCTTTCCTCCCGAATTAAGCTACGTAGCAGATAATCTCGCCACCCAGACCAGCCTGGCGAGCTGCACGATCGGTCATAACACCTTTAGAGGTAGAAACAACAGCGATACCCAAACCGGCCATAACTTTTGGCAGCTCATCTTTTTTCTTGTAGATGCGCAGACCTGGACGGCTGATACGTTGAATGCTTTCTACCACAGCTTTGCCCTGGAAGTACTTCAGTACCAGTTCCAGAACAGGCTTGGCGTCGCCTTCGATTTTGAAATCTTCAATAAAACCTTCTTCCTTCAGCACGTTGGCAATTGCCACTTTCAGCTTGGAGGAAGGCATGGTGACCGCAACTTTGTTCGCGGCTTGACCGTTACGGATACGGGTCAGCATATCCGCGATCGGATCTTGCATGCTCATCTGTCTTTACTCCCGTGATTCAATTGGTAATTACCAGCTAGCCTTTTTCAAGCCTGGTACTTCACCGCGCATAGCGGCTTCACGAAGCTTAATACGGCTCAACCCGAATTTGCCCACATAACCATGTGGACGGCCAGTTTGGCGGCAGCGTTTACGCTGACGAGACGGGCTGGAATCACGCGGCAGAGTTTGCAGCTTGAGAACGGCATCCCAACGATCTTCATCGGACGCGTTCACATCAGAGATAATAGCTTTCAGTTCAACGCGTTTTGCAAAGAACTTGTCAGCTAATTTCACGCGCTTGACTTCGCGTGCTTTCATTGATTGCTTAGCCATCAGTAACCCTGCCTTACTTGCGGAACGGGAAGTTAAAAGCAGCCAGCAGCGCGCGGCCTTCATCATCAGATTTCGCAGTAGTGGTAATGGTAATATCCAAACCACGAACGCGATCGACTTTGTCGTAGTCGATTTCTGGGAAGATGATTTGCTCACGCACGCCCATGCTGTAGTTGCCACGGCCATCGAATGACTTGGCGGACAGGCCACGGAAGTCACGGATACGTGGAACAGCAATGGAGATCAGACGCTCAAAGAACTCCCACATGCGTTCGCCACGCAGAGTTACTTTACAGCCGATCGGATAGCCCTGACGGATTTTGAAGCCTGCAACAGATTTGCGGGCTTTGGTGATCAACGGTTTTTGACCGGAGATGGCTGCCAGGTCCGCTGCGGCGTTATCCAGCAGTTTCTTGTCAGCAATCGCTTCACCAACACCCATGTTCAGGGTGATCTTCTCGACCCGAGGGACTTGCATGACAGAGTTGTAATCAAACTGAGACATCAGTTGTTTGACTACCTCGTCTTTGTAGTAATCATGCAGTTTCGCCATCGTATTACTCCAAATTACTTGATAGTTTCGCTGTTAGATTTGAAGAAACGGACTTTTTTGCCCTCTTCGAATCTAAAGCCTACACGGTCAGCCTTGCCGGTAGCCGCGTTGAAGATAGCAATGTTAGAAACCTGAATTGCAGCTTCTTTTTCAACAATGCCGCCTGGTTGGTTCAGAGCCGGAACCGGCTTCTGGTGTTTCTTAACCAGGTTGATGCCTTCAACAATGACCTTGCCAGCAGACAGGACATTTTTTACTTTACCGCGCTTACCTTTGTCTTTCCCGGTAATCACGATAACTTCGTCATCACGACGGATCTTCGCTGCCATGTTCGCTCCTTAGAGTACTTCTGGTGCCAGAGAGATAATTTTCATGAACTTCTCATTACGCAGTTCACGAGTTACCGGCCCAAAAATACGCGTACCGATAGGCTGCTCGCTGTTATTGTTCAAAATAACGCATGCATTGCCATCGAAGCGAATGACAGAACCGTCCGGGCGACGTACACCCTTCTTGGTGCGCACCACTACCGCCTTCAGAACATCGCCTTTCTTCACCTTACCGCGAGGAATTGCTTCCTTGATGGTAATTTTGATGATGTCGCCGACGCCTGCGTAGCGACGGTGCGAGCCACCTAGAACCTTGATACACATTACGCGACGTGCACCGGAGTTGTCGGCGACGTTCAGCATAGTCTGTTCTTGGATCATTTTAGTGCTCCGCTAATGTCAACTACTACTTTAAAGACCCAAGTAAAAATTAGGCCGTTGAAAAGCCCCATAACCGAGGGCGCAGCATTATAACACCGCTTACTTGGTATGGGTAGAAAAAATAAACGGCTCATTTTCTGAGCCGTTTATTAAGTGAGAGCCAGCTACTCTATTACAGAATCGCTTTCTCTACAACGCGAACCAACGTCCAGGACTTAGTCTTGGACAGTGGGCGGCATTCGCGGATTTCCACCACGTCGCCGGTACCACATTCGTTGTTCTCGTCATGTACGTGCAGCTTGGTCGTACGTTTGATGAATTTCCCGTAGATCGGGTGCTTCACAGTACGCTCGATAGCAACAACGATGGATTTCTCCATTTTGTCGCTAACAACACGACCCTGCAGGGTACGGATAACTTCAGTCATTTACACACCCGCCTTTTGAGTCAGTAAAGTCTTAACGCGTGCGACGTCACGACGCACTTGTTTCAACAGGTGAGTTTGTTGCAGCTGGCCACTGGCCGCCTGCATGCGCAAGTTGAATTGCTCACGCAGCAGGTTGAGCAGCTCGGCATTCAGCTCTTCAACGCTTTTTTCACGCAGCTCTTGTGCTTTCATTACATCACCGTCTTAGTTACAAAGGTGGTTTTGATCGGCAGTTTCGCTGCTGCCAGTTTGAATGCCTCGCGGGCAACCTCTTCTGGCACGCCGTCCATTTCGTACAGGACCTTACCAGGCTGGATCAGGGCAACCCAATACTCCACGTTACCCTTACCTTTACCCATACGCACTTCCAGCGGCTTCTCGGTGATCGGTTTGTCCGGGAATACACGGATCCAGATCTTGCCTTGACGCTTAACTGCACGAGTCATTGCACGACGAGCTGCTTCGATTTGACGAGCAGTCAGACGGCCACGGCCAACAGCTTTCAGACCGAAAGTGCCGAAGCTAACATCCGTACCTTGCGCCAGACCACGGTTGCGGCCCTTGTGCACCTTACGGAATTTTGTACGCTTTGGTTGTAACATCAGCGACTCTCCTTACTTGCGGCCTTTACGCTGCTGCTTTTTAGGTTGAGCAGCCGGTTCCGGTTGTTCAACTGCAGCCATACCACCCAGGATCTCACCTTTGAAGATCCATACCTTAACGCCGATTACACCATAAGTGGTGTGCGCTTCAGATGTGTTGTAGTCGATGTCCGCACGCAGAGTGTGCAATGGAACACGACCTTCGCGGTACCATTCGGTACGTGCGATTTCAGCGCCGCCAAGACGGCCGCTTACTTCAACTTTGATACCTTTAGCGCCAAGACGCATTGCGTTCTGTACAGCACGCTTCATAGCACGACGGAACATAACGCGACGTTCCAGCTGAGAAGTGATGCTGTCAGCAACCAATTTAGCGTCGAGTTCCGGTTTACGGACTTCGGCGATGTTGATCTGTGCAGGAACGCCAGCGATGTCCGCTACGACCTTGCGCAGTTTTTCGACGTCTTCACCTTTCTTGCCGATAACGATGCCTGGGCGAGCAGTGTGAATGGTCACACGGATGCTCTTCGCAGGACGCTCGATAACGATGCGAGAAACGGAAGCTTTCGACAGTTCCTTAGTCAGGAATTGACGAACTTTAAAGTCGCTGTCCAGGTTGTCAGCGAATTCTTTGGTATTCGCATACCAAGTAGAGTTCCAAGGTTTGACAATACCCAGGCGAATACCATTAGGATGTACTTTCTGACCCATTGCTAGTCTCCAGAGTCTCAGCGATCGGACACAACCACAGTAATGTGGCTGGTGCGCTTCAGGATGCGATCTGCACGACCTTTTGCACGCGGCATAATGCGCTTCATGCTTGGGCCTTCGTCTACGAAGATTTTCGTAACTTTCAGATCATCGATGTCAGCGCCATCGTTGTGTTCTGCGTTAGCAATGGCAGACTCCAGCACTTTCTTAACCAGACCAGCAGCTTTCTTGTTGGTGTAGGTCAGAGTTTCCAGAGCTTGCGACACTTTCTTACCGCGAATCAGGTCAGCAACAAGGCGAACCTTCTGAGCAGAAGAACGAGCGTGGCGATGTTTAGCGATAGTTTCCATCTCTTCCTCCTACCTTAGCGCTTTTTAGCTTTTTTATCAGCCGCATGGCCGCGATAAGTACGAGTCGGCGCGAATTCACCCAGTTTGTGACCGACCATTTCATCGGAAACGAACACTGGTACGTGCTGACGACCATTATGGACAGCGATGGTCAAACCGATCATGTTAGGAAAGATCGTTGAACGACGGGACCAAGTGCGCAAAGGCTTCTTGTCACCGCTTTCCACCGCTTTCTCTACCTTCTTCAGCAAGTGCAGGTCAATAAAAGGACCTTTCTTGAGAGAACGTGGCATGGCTTATCCTCTAATTATTTTTTGCTACGGCGACGTACGATGAACTTATCAGTACGCTTGTTGCTACGGGTCTTCTTACCTTTGGTCTGAACGCCCCACGGAGTTACCGGGTGCTTACCAAAGTTACGACCTTCACCACCACCGTGCGGGTGATCTACCGGGTTCATCGCCGTACCGCGAACGGTAGGACGAACACCACGCCAACGTGCAGCACCTGCTTTACCCAGAACGCGAAGCATGTGTTCAGCGTTACCGACTTCACCCAGGGTGGCGCGGCAATCAGCTGGAACTTTACGCATTTCGCCGGAGCGCAGACGCAGAGTTACGTAGGAACCATCACGAGCAACGATCTGAACGTAGGCACCAGCGGAGCGAGCCATCTGGCCGCCTTTACCTGGTTTCATTTCTACGTTGTGAACCGTTGAACCAACTGGAATGTTGCGCATCGGCAGGGTGTTACCCGCTTTGATTGCAGCATCAACGCCAGATTGAATCTGGTCACCAGCTTTCAGGCCTTTCGGCGCCAGGATGTAACGGCGTTCGCCGTCTTTGTACAGAACCAGCGCGATGTTCGCGGAACGGTTCGGATCGTACTCCAGACGCTCAACCACAGCAGGGATACCGTCTTTGTTGCGCTTGAAGTCAACCAGACGATAGTGTTGCTTGTGGCCACCACCGATATGACGGGTGGTGATACGGCCATTGTTGTTACGACCACCGCTTTTGCTCAGTTTTTCCAGCAGCGGGGCATAAGGTTTACCCTTGTGCAGCTCAGGGTTAACCACTTTAACAACGTGGCGACGACCCGGAGATGTAGGTTTACATTTAACAATTGCCATTGTTCTTACTCCTCCGACTTACTCTGCGCCGCCGATGAAGTCCAGATTCTGGCCTTCTTTCAGGGTGACGTAAGCTTTTTTCCAGTCGCTACGACGACCAACACGCTGACCGTGACGTTTCACTTTCCCTTTAACTACCAGGGTGTTCACGTCTTCGACTTCGACTTCAAACAGTTTCTGCACTGCAGCTTTGATTTCTGCTTTGGTCGCGTCTTTGGCAACTTTGAGAACGATGGTGTTGCTTTTTTCCATCGCAGCGGATGCTTTTTCAGATACGTGCGGTGCACGCAGCACTTTCAGCAAACGTTCTTCACGGATCATGCCAGCATCTCCTCAACTTGCTTCACAGCATCAGCAGTCATAACCACTTTGTCGAAGGCGATCAGGCTAACCGGATCGATACCTGCTACATCGCGCACGTCAACCTTGTACAGGTTGCGAGCTGCCAGGAACAGATTCTCATCCAGTTCACCGGTCACGATCAGCACGTCTTCCAGAGCCATATCTTTCAGTTTCTGTGCCAGCAGCTTAGTTTTAGGCGCTTCTACAGAGAACTTCTCGACAACGATCAGACGATCTTGACGTACCAGCTCGGACAGGATGCTTTTCAGCGCGCCGCGGTACATCTTTTTGTTTACTTTCTGACTGTGGTCCTGTGGCTTAGCAGCAAAGGTCACGCCGCCTGAACGCCAGATCGGGCTCTTTACAGAACCTGAACGCGCACGGCCGGTGCCTTTCTGACGCCATGGCTTTTTGCCGGAACCAGTTACTTCAGCACGGGTCTTCTGAGCACGGGTACCTTGACGGGCACCTGCTGCATAAGCAACAACAACCTGGTGTACCAGCGCTTCGTTGAAATCACGACCGAAGGTAGTTTCGGAAACAGTCAGCGCGCTTTGCGCGTCTTTCAATACTAATTCCATTGCTATCCCCTTACGCCTTCACAGCTGGTTTAACGATCAGGTTGCCACCGGTTGCGCCCGGTACAGCACCCTTAACCAGCAGCAGGTTGCGCTCAGCGTCAACACGTACTACGTCCAGGCTCTGAACGGTTACGCGCTCATCACCCAGGTGGCCAGCCATTTTCTTGCCTTTGAACACTTTGCCCGGAGTCTGGTTCTGACCGATAGAACCCGGAACGCGGTGAGACAAGGAGTTACCGTGGGTAGCGTCTTGGGTACGGAAGTTCCAGCGCTTAACAGTGCCAGCAAAACCTTTACCTTTAGAAGTACCGGTAACATCGACTTTTTTAACGTCAGCGAAGATTTCTACGCTAATTTCCTGACCTGCAGCGAACTCTTGACCTTCTTCAAGGCGGAATTCCCACAGACCACGGCCAGCTTCAACGCCAGCTTTAGCGAAATGGCCCGCTTCCGGCTTGGTTACACGGTTAGCTTTTTTGCTACCGGTGGTAACCTGAACGGCACGGTAACCGTCGGTGTCCAGGCTTTTAACCTGAGTCACGCGGTTCGCTTCAATTTCAATTACGGTTACTGGGATAGAAACGCCATCTTCAGTGAAGATACGGGTCATACCCACTTTTTTACCGACTAAACCAATCATTGTTTCAACCTCTCAATCGCTCAATGACCTGATTAACCCAGGCTGATCTGCACGTCTACACCGGCAGCCAGATCCAGACGCATCAGAGCATCAACGGTTTTCTCGGTTGGCTCAACGATGTCAACCAGACGCTTGTGAGTGCGAATCTCGTACTGATCGCGCGCGTCTTTGTTGACGTGCGGAGAAATCAGAACGGTAAAGCGCTCTTTGCGAGTTGGCAGCGGGATCGGACCACGGACTTGCGCACCAGTGCGCTTTGCAGTCTCGACGATTTCCGCGGTTGATTGATCGATCAGACGATGATCAAACGCTTTCAGGCGGATACGGATTCTTTGGTTCTGCATGAGACCAGAGCTCCAATTATTTATAAACGTAAATAATTACTCCTCACACCCATTTCGATTGATGGGGGAGTGTAATCGTCAACATATAACCCCCATATCGGGAGTATTGTTCGAAAGGCAAAAAAGGCCTGCCAATCGACTGATTCGCTAAAATCAGGCTTACCAAGATTAGGTAAGCCCGCGCATTATACGCAAAATGGCCCAGGAAGCAAGCCGCAGTTGGAAATATGCTCAGGAAATCGTCATTTTTGCGCCTTCAGCGACGGTCGCGGGATGAAGGTGGCGATCAAGGTATGAATTATGCTTGGCGGGTAGCTCCCCTGCCCCACCGTAAAAACGGTTGCCGGCAGGAGAGGCGATGACGAACGGAAGGCAGGCTTACTCTTTGCGTTCTAAAATCTGGGCCTGGGCATAGTTTTGAATGCCGAGGCGAGCGATCAGATCCAGCTCGGTTTCCAGCCAGTCGATATGCTCTTCTTCATCGGCCAGAATGTCGATCATCAAATCGCGGCTGACATAATCGTGAATCGAGTCGGCGTAGGCGATACCTTCGCGCAGATTCTTGGCGCCCGCCAATTCCAGCGCCAGATCGGAACGCAGCATCTCTTCAATGTCTTCGCCGATGTTCAACTTACCGAGGTCTTGCAGGTTAGGGAGCCCTTCCAGGAACAGAATGCGCTCGATGTAGCGATCGGCATGTTTCATTTCGTCGATCGACTCGTGGTATTCCTTATCGTTGAGGCGCATTAAACCCCAATTCTTGAACATGCGGGCGTGCAGGAAATATTGATTGATGGCAACCAGCTCGTTGCCGAGCAGCTTGTTGAGGTGAGCAATGATCTTTTTATCGCCTTTCATAGGTAACTCCTCCTGGCCAGTTCTAAAAGTGTAGAACCTGTAAGCCAAGAGTCAAAAATAACCTTACCCTTTGTTAGGCAACTTCATGCATTGGGATGATAGCTCCGCGTTCCTCCACCATAATTTGTCTTGCCTGACGAATGCACTTTCCACAATCGGTACCAATCGGCACAAGTTCACGCAGCTGCTTCATGGTGTGGGGATTGTGCTGACGCACCGCATTACGGATCGCTTTGTCAGTCACCGCATTACACAGACATACATACATAGAGAGACTCACTTCTTAACCAATGCATTGAGTCTAAATAGGAATGGTTTTTATTTCAATTAAGATTTGTACAAATTGCATAAAAAAAGGGCACCGAAGTGCCCTTTTTTGTGTCGAAAAAATTATTCGCGATTAAGCGATAACTTTAGCAACAACACCAGCGCCTACAGTACGGCCGCCTTCACGGATTGCGAAACGCAGACCGTCGTCCATCGCGATTGGGTGAATCAGGGTTACAATCATGTTCACGTTGTCGCCTGGCATTACCATCTCTACGCCTTCTGGCAGTTCGATGGTACCGGTCACGTCAGTAGTACGGAAGTAGAACTGTGGACGGTAGCCTTTGAAGAATGGAGTGTGACGACCACCT
>NZ_WLYN01000021.1:0-25116 GCF_009707615.1 Serratia sp. YC16
GTTGGCAAGCTCTTTACGAGAGGACATGTTTTACTCCAGGTCGGATAAAAAAAGCAGTCAAGTTCCCTATTTTCTCAGACTCCACATCACAACGGCAATCCCTAATGCCAAATGAGAGCGAGTTCACCACTTATTAGCACGATTGGACGCTTTTTCGGAATAACACTATTCTCGCCCCGGCTGGCGTACACTAGGCTCTTGCGACAAGATTTCCTCCAAGCAAAATGACTTTTTTACCTTGTTACCTTCACAGGAAGATGGCGTTATGAAGATCCGTACCTCTTTGATTGCGTTGGGCATTGCCACCTTGGCAACCGGCTGTCAAAACCTGAACACCGAAACCTTGATGCAGTCCGGCGCGCAGGCGTTCCAGGCGGCGACCCTGAGCAACAACGACGTTAAGGCCCTGAGTGATAAATCCTGCGCCGAGATGGACAGCAAGGCACAAATCGCGCCAGCCGACAGCACCTACGCCAAGCGCCTCAACAAAATCGCCGCGGCGCTGGGCGACAACATCAACGGCACCCCGGCCAACTACAAGGTCTACGTGACCAAAGACGTCAACGCCTGGGCGATGGCCAACGGCTGCATCCGCGTTTACAGCGGCCTGATGGACATGATGAACGACAACGAAGTGGAAGGCGTGCTGGGCCACGAAATGGGCCACGTGGCGCTGGGCCACACCCGCAAGGCGATGCAGGTGGCTTACGGCACCGTGGCGCTGCGCACCGCGGCGTCCTCCGCCGGCGGCGTCATCGGTTCACTGTCGCAGTCGCAGCTGGCAGACATCGGCGAGAAGCTGGTCAGCGCCCAGTTCTCGCAGAAGCAGGAAAGCGAAGCGGATGATTACTCGTTCGATCTGCTGAAAAAACGCGGCATCGATCCGAACGGTCTGGCCACCAGCTTCGAGAAGCTGGCCCAGATGGAAGCCGGCCGCCAGAGCAGCCTGTTCGACGATCACCCTTCTTCCCAAGCGCGCGCGCAGCACATTCGCGATCGCATCGCCGCAGAGAAATAACCGCAAGAACGCCCGGCGATTGCCGGGCGTTTTTTTCCGTCTCAATACAGCGTTTTCTGCGGCGGCCCGGCGAAGGTCAGCGGCCCGACCTGCTTCATGTCCACCTCTACCACCGACGGCCCCGGGTAGTTGATCGCCTCGGCCAGCACGCCGTTGAACTGTGCCGCTGCGTCCACCTTCCAGGCTTTCAGCCCCATCGCTTCGGCGATCTGGGTGAAGGCCGGCGTGTGCAGCTCGTTGTAATACTGGCGCCCGGCGAAGTACTTGTCCTGAATGCCGCGCATCACGCCATAGCCGCCGTCGTTCATGATCAGCAGGGTGATATTCACCTGTTCCTGCGCCATGGTCGCCAGCTCGCCCAGGCCCAGCGCCAGACCGCCGTCGCCCACCAGCCCCACCACCTTGCGCTGCGGGTTGGCAATCGCGGTGCCGATGGCCATCGGCAGCCCCATGCCGATGGCGCCCGCCAGCGAGTGAATGTTGCACAGCGGCGAGATCGCGCGGAACAAACGGCTGCCCCAGACGCTGCCGGAAACGGTGATATCGCGCACCAGCAATCCATCCTGCGGCAGCGCGGCGTCGATGGCGTCATTGAGTTTGGCGTATTCACCGGACTGCTGACGCAGCGCGTTCTCCGCCTGCCGCACCGCTCCGGCGATCTCGGCATCCCACTCGGCGTTGACCTTCTCGCCGGGGGCCAGCCGCGCCGCCAGCGCCGTCAGCAGCGCGACGCAGTCACCGTTGACCTGCTCATCGGCCAGGTAATTGCGGTTGGCCGCCGCCGGATCAATGTCGATCTGCACCAGCGGGCGCGGCAGCGGCAGCGTCCAGGTGCGGGTTTCATTACTGCGCAGGCGCGAACCGGCCACCAGCGTCAGATCGCACTGCGTCAGGATCGCTTCGATGCTCGGTGAGTTATGGAACGCCCGCAGGCTACGTGGATGGCTGTCCGGCAGAATGCCGCGCCCGTGGGTGCTGGAGATTACCGCCACGCCGGCGTCCGCCAGCTTGCGCACCGCGTCGCCGCAGGCCAAGGCGCCGCCGCCTAACCACAGCAGCGGACGCTTGGCCTGTTTCAACCGCTGATGCAGCCGCTCCACCGCCGCATCATCCGCCTTCGGCAATGGCGCCGGCGCCAACGGTTCGCTCAGCACCGAACGGGAAACCAGGCTGCTTTGAATATCGATCGGGATCTCGACCGCCACCGGGCCGCAGGGCACGGTTTGCGCATCCAGGATCGCCCGCTGGATCACCGCCACCGCCTGCTCAGGCGAATTGACCCGATAAGCGCGCTTGGAACAGGCGCGCAGGAAGCCGAGCTGATCGCGGGTTTCATGAATAAAGCCGGCGTCGGCGTCAAGATAGGCTTTCTCCACCTGGCCGGTGATATGCAACAGCGGCGTGTTGGCGTTGAGCGCCTCAATCATCGCCCCCACCGCGTTGCCGGCGCCGGCACCGGTGCTGGTCAACGCCACGCCCAGGCCGGAGAAGCGCCCGTGCGCGTCGGCCATGGTGACCGCCCCCGCTTCGCCGCGCGCCGGCACGAAACGGATCTTATCGCGCTGCCCCACCGCATCGGCGATCGGCAGATTATGAATCGAAATGATGCCGTACATCGCCGACACCGCGTACTGTTCCAGAGTCTGGGCTATCGCCTCGCCAACCGTGATTTTATCGCTCATCATCTGCCTTCTTAGGGTATTCGTTATTAGGATTATGCGTAGAGGTGTCGGCCTAGTCGCTCCAGCGGTTCACCTGATGGCTCAGCGCCAGATACACGCTTTTCTGCTGCATGTAGGCCTTGATGCCGTTCAGGCCTTTTTCGCGGCCCAGCCCGCTTTCCTTGAAACCGCCGAACGGCGTGGAAATCGAGAACGTTTTGTAGGTGTTGACCCAGACGGTGCCGGTTTCCAGCCGTTCCGCCAGCGCCATCGCCCGCGGGAAATCACGGCTCCAGATGCCGGCCGCCAGGCCGTACACCGAGTCATTGGCCTGTTCAATCAGCCGTTGTTCGTCGTCGAACGGCAGCGCCACCAGCACCGGCCCGAAGATCTCCTCCTGGCAGACGCGAGCGTCGTTGTTCAATCCTTCGATGATGGTCGGCAGGTAATAACTGCCGTTCGCCAACAGCGGATCGGCCGGCGCTTCGCCGCCGATGAGCACCCGGCCGCCCTCCTGCCGCGCCAGCGCCACGTAGTCCGCCACGCTTTGCCGATGTTTGGCGCTGATCAGCGGACCAAGATGCACACCCGGCACCAGCGGGTTGCCGATGCGCAACCCCGCCGTCAGTTCGGTCAAGCGCGCCAGCAACGGCTGATACAGCGAACGATGCACGAACAGCCGCGAACCGGCGATGCACGCCTGACCGGCGGAGCTGAAAATGCCGTAACAGATGCCGCGCGCCGCCTGTTCCAGATCGGCGTCCTCCAGCACGATGGTCGGCGATTTACCGCCCAGCTCCAGCGACGTGGGGATCAGCTTGTCGGCGGCGATATGCGCCAAATGGCGCCCGGTACCGGTACCGCCGGTAAAGGCGATCTTTTTCACCAGCGGATGACGCGCCAACGCCTCGCCGATCACCGAACCTTTGCCCGGCAATACGCTGAGCAACCCGGCCGGCAGACCCGCCTGTTCGAACAGCTCAGCCAGCTTCAGCGCCATCAGGGGCGTGGCTTCGGCCGGTTTGAGCACCACCGCGTTGCCCGCCGCCAGCGCCGGCGCCACCTTCTGCATTTCGCTGGCGATCGGCGAATTCCACGGCGTAATGGCGGCGATCACCCCCATCGGCTGATACTGGCTGAGCGTCATCACCTCGGCGCTACGCGGGGTCGGCAACTCGCCTTCCAACACTTCGCAGGCGGCGGCGAAGTAGCGCGCGGTCGCCGCCGCGCTGGCCACCAGGCCGCGGGTTTCCGCCAGCGGCTTGCCGTTGTCGCGGGTCTGCAGCTCGGCCAACTGCTCCTGCTGCGCCAGGATCAGGTTGCTGACGCGGTAGAGGATCGAGGCGCGCTGATGCGGCACCAACCCGCGCCACTCCGGCGCGCGCCAGGCGCGTTCCGCCGCCTCCACCGCCTCGTTCACGTCCTCGACGTTAGCGGCGCGCAGCCGCGCGTTGACGCTGCCGTCGGCCGGGAATACCGAAGTCATCTCTTCGCCACGCCCTTCACGCCAGCGCCCGGCGACAAAAATATTCAATCGTTCCATGCTTCGCTCCTGCCCTTCAGGCAATAAAACCGCCGTCCACCAGACGGCGGCAGGCTTGTACCGCGCTCAGCGCCGCCAGGGTTGATGTTTTGGGATTGCTCGCCAGCGGGGTGCCGCTCAGCTCGATGTGGAACTCGCCAAAATCGCCGCACACCTGCAGACGATGGGTATTGCGCCGGGTGGCGGGATCGACCTGCAGACGCACCCGGGTGGCGTCCATCCCCAGGCCGTTGAGCGCAATGGTGGCCGCCACGTTGGCGTTGGCCGGGAACAAACGCGCCGCTTCGCGCGCCGATCCTTCAAAAAATACCTGCGCCTCGCTCACCGCATCGAGGTCGATCAACTGCTCCGCCTGGCTGCCGCGCCAGCTGGCCGGACTTTTGCTGGCCTGGTAGGTCACGCTCTCCAGCCCGCCTTCGCGCGCCGACGCCAACCCGTCCATTCCCGCCACCGCACCGGACAGCACGATCAGCCGCCCTTGATGGCTGCGGCAGGCCTGCTGCAGCCGCTGTTGCAATGCGGCGTCCGCCAGCGCGCCGGTCGAGATCACCGCCAGCGGCCAACCGCGTTGCAGCACCGCTTCGCCGAACTCCGCCACCGCCTGCTGGCTGGCGCACTCCAGCACCAGATCCGGCCGCTGCGAACACTGCTCGGGATGGGTCAGCGCCTGCACCTGTCCGCCGAAGGCCTCGGCGATCGCCGCATGATGAGCTGCGCGCGCCAGGATCCAGCCGACCTCCACGCCTTCCGGCAAACGGGCGATCACTTCCTTCGCCATCGCACCGTAGCCAATCATCATGATCTTCTTCATCTTTTTCGGCCCCTGCTACACATGGCGGTTAAAGCCGCCGGAAACGTCCAGCGCCGCGCCGGTGGTAAAGGAAGCCAGCGGCGAAGCGAGGAACAGCAGCGCCTGCGCCGGCTCCTGCGGTTTGCCGAGGCGCTTCATCGGGATGCCGCGCCGTTCGGCGATCGCCGCCGTCCACTGCTCCCAGCTTTGATCTTTATCGCTGCGCTCTTCGAAACGGCGGCGCCATTGGCCCGACTCCACCATCCCCAACAGGATCGAGTTAACGCGAATGCCTTTGTCCACCAGCTCTTTCGACAGCGTCAGCGTCATGTTGAGCAGCGCGGCGCGTGCCGCCGAGGTGGCGATCATGTGTTCTTCCGGCTGCAGCGCCAGCAGCGAGTTCACGCAAGTGATCGACGCGATCGCCGAACGCTCCAGCGCCGGTAAAAACGCCTGCACCGGGTTAATCACGCCGAACAGCTTCAGCTCGGCTTCATGCAGCCAGGCTTCGCGCGGCGTCTGGTCAAAATGCGCGACGAAGCCCTGGCCGGCGTTGTTGATCAGCAGATCCACGCCGCCGAAATGCGCCGTCACCTGGGCGGCGAACTGCGTCACCTGCTGCGCGTCCAACACGTCACAGCGCAGCGCCAGGATCTCCGCCTGCGGGAAGTCCGCGCGTAGGCTGGCCTCCGCGCCGGCCAGTTTGTCCGGATCGCGGCCGCAGAACGCCACCTTCGCACCTTCGGCCAGCAGCAGCTTCAGGGTTTCGAAACCGATGCCCGACGAACCGCCGGTCACCACCGCCACTCGATTCTCAAGCTGAAAATTCATCGTTGGATTGCTCCCGTAAAGTCCCGCAGATAGCGGTTGAAACACCCCGGTGCGTCGAGGTAGCTGGCGTGGCCGGCGGCGGCGATCAGGCGCAGCGTCGCGTCCTGATCGCGCGCCAGCTCGCCCGCGTTCTCCGGCGGCGTAATGCGATCCTGTTCGCCGCACCACACTTCCAGCGGGCCGCGATAGCGCGCCAGATAACGGCCAATATCGTCGTTGGCCAGCATCCAGGCGGCGCGCAGAAAACCGTCGGGATCGAGCTGCTGCATGCCGTTGCGCACCCAGGCGATGTCCTGCGGATCCGCCCCTTCGCGCAGCAACGCCGCCGCCCGCTGCTCGCCGTAGCCGACCGGCCCCAGCGTCTCTATCATTTGTTGGCGCTGGCCGTACACCTGCCGGCGTTTTTCCTCCGGCGCCGTAGCGTACCCCTGCGCCGGATCCGCCAACACCAGCCCGCACAGCCCATCCGGATAGCCGGCGGCGTAGGCGCTGCCGATCAGCGCCCCCAGCGAATGGCCGACGATCAGCGGCTGCACCAGCTGCAGCTCATCAATCAGCGCCGCCAACGCCGCCGCATAACCGGCGGCATCGGCCTGCGGATCCGCCAACGGCAGGCTGCCGCCGTAGCCCGGCGCGTCCCACGCCACCAGACGGTGCCCCTCCGTCAGGCCGCTCTCGTTGAACTGCTTGATCCACGAGGCGGATCCGGAGCTGATGCCGTGCAGCAACACTACCGGCCGCCCCTGCCCAGCCTCGCGCCAGCTCAGGGTGTACGCCCCGCAGTGCGCCCGTTGGCGTTGCGCCAAGCCGTTCATCAGTTGCGCTTCACTTTGGACAGCGGGTGATCCGCCGGATAAGTCGGGATCTCCGGCTTGGCGGTGCCGAGCATCACGCACATCAGCGCCTCTTCCTCGCCGTGATTGAACAGGCCGCGATACACCCCCGCCGGCACCGAGATCAGATCGCGCTCTTTCAGCTTGGTCTCGTAATACTCTTCGCCATCCTGGATCATCAGCGTGATGCTGCCTTTCAGCATGAAGAACACTTCCTCCACGTCGTCATGCAGGTGCAGTGGGCCCTCGCACTTCGACGGCAGCACCATGGTGGAAAAGGTGAAGTTGCCCGCCGGAATGGTATTGGCGTCGCTGGCCACGCCGGTGGCACCGGTGCCGATGTAGCGCATCTGCGCACGACGGTATTTCGGATCGAAGTCGGCCTGGAATTTCAGCGCATTCCAGTCGTATTTCCGGCCTTCGAAACGGGCGATGCGCGACTCCACCCAGTTCTCTATCGACAGATCCTGCGGCTTGACGCCGGCTTTGTTCTCAACCTGAGACATGTTGTCACTCCTCTGTTGAATCGATTGATTAATCAGTACTTTCTCAGCAACGGCAGCAGAATGAGGCAGCCGACGAACGCCATCACCACCAGGAACAGCAGGCCGTTATCCATATTGCCGGTGGCGGCGATCAACGCCCCCATCAGCACCGGCGCCAGCGCGCCGGCAAAATTGCCCAATCCGTTGAAGATGCCGCCGGCGGTGGCGCTGACCTTACTGCTGGTCGCCTTTGCCAACAGTGCGAAAATATTCGGGGCGCCGGCGCCCCACATAAAGGTGCTGAAGGCCATGGCGGCGATCACGCTGTAAGTGCCCTGCAGATGCAGCACCACTGCCAGGCCGAGACCGGCGCCGCACAGCGACAGGAAGCAGGCCAGCGCGCGACGATCCAGCTTGTCCGACAGCCAGGCGCCCAGCACTTCGCCGAGCAGCATGGCGATGAACGGCAGCGAAGAGAGGTAACCGGCATGCTCCAGATGAATGCCTTTGCCCTTGATCAGGTAGCTCGGCAGCCAGCCGTTCATGCCCCACAGGTAGGTCAGGAAGGCGATGTTGAACAGGCAAATCATCCAGAAGTGCGGACTGCGCAACAGCTCGCGGCGGTGCTGTTTGCGCTCGGAAACCGCCGGTTTGGCCGCCGCCGCCGGACGCGATACGTTCAGGTGGCGCATGCCGAACAGCACCAGCAGCATCACCGGCAGCGTCAGAAACGCCATAAAGAAGAAGGTCGCCTGCCAGTCGAAGGTATTGAGGATGTACAGGGTAACCGGGAAGCCGAGCGCGGCCCCCAGCGGCGTGCCGAGCAGCCACAGCATGGTGGCGCGCGCCTGCAGCTGCGGCGGGAAGGCCTGGCGAATAATGGCGTAAGCCATCGGCAACAGCGGCCCTTCGGCGATGCCGAGCAGAATGCGCAGCGTCATCATGGCGTGATAGGAACGCACCAGCCCCATCAACACCATCAGCACGCCCCACACCACCATCATGCCAATCAATACTTTAACCGGGTTAAGCCGATCGCCAATGCCGCTGAGCAGCATCGAAGAAATGCCGTACGAGAACAGAAACGCGCTCATCAGCAACCCCAGCCGCGCCGGGTCAAAACCGATGCCCAACGCCTGCTGAAACTCGGCGTCGGAAAACAGCGCAGCGATGCTGATCTTGTCGAAAAACGCCAGCAGCACGCAGGCAAACAGCGCGATCGGCACCGACCAGCGCACCCGCTGCTGCGGATTTTCGGCAACGGTTTCCCCCGCCCGTCCAGCGCGGGCGTCAATGTCTTGAGTAGTCATAAAACGCTCCCGAGGTTCGGGCGTTATTTCAACGCCATCAAAGAAAACTCCGCATCCGCCAGTTGCTGCGGATCCAGCACCCGGCCGCTCGCCAGCCAACGCTTGCCGAGCTTGATGGTGCGCGCATCGTTAAACGCCACCATCTGCACCAGTTGCCGATCGGCGTTCAACGTGAAGAACACCTGTGACTGCGGCGTGCGGCGCACCACATGGTGCACGCCACCGCTCGGCACGCCGAGGATCTGGATATTGGCGTCGTATTGATCCGACCACAGCCAGGCCACGTCGTCATACGGGGCGGCGAAGGCATCGAGCATCGCGCAGGCGGTGCTGATGGCCTGATTTTGCGCGTAGGCCCAGGACTGCAGGCACAGGCCGAGCGTCGGGTGGCGCGCCACGTCGCCGGCGGCGAAGATCGCCGGATGGCTGGTGCGCCCCTGACCGTCGACCACGATGCCGGACTCGATCGCCAACCCGGCGCTGCGCGCCAGTTCGAGATTCAGCTCGACGCCGATCCCCACCACTACCAGATCGAACGCCTGCGGATCGCTGAGTTCGCTGCCGATCCAGGCCGCGCCGTCACGATCTTCCAGCAAGATTTCGCCGCAGCCGCACAACAGCGTGACGCCCTGCTGGCGATGCAGCTCGAGCAACGCCTGTGAGACGTCGGCGCCGACGCTACGCATGCACAGCGCGGGTTGGCGTTCAAACACCGTCACCTCGGCGCCGAGACGGCGCGCAGAAGCGGCGATCTCCAGCCCGATCCAACCGCCGCCGACGATCGCCAGGCGACGGCAGCCCTGCAGCCCCTGCCGCAACCGGGCCGCATCGTCCCAGGAACGCAACGTCATGACGCGCGGGTGCTGCGCCCAGGCGGCGCCCGGCAAACGCGGCCGCCCGCCGGTGGCGATCAGCAACTGCTCGAACTGCAGCCGTTGCCCGTCGCTGAGCGTCACGACTTGATGCTCTGCGTCGATGGATTCGGCGCGTAGCGGGCGGCGCCAGTCGATATTCAGCTCTGCCACCGCCTGTTCGCTGAACAGCCGGCTGAGGGGAGCGGCGGCATCCAGCAGCGCCGCTTTCGACAGCGGCGGCCGCTCGTAAAAATCGTAGGGTTCGTCGCTGACAACCGTCAGCCGGCCGCTGTACCCCCGGTCGCGCAGCGTCTTGGCCGCCCAGCCGCCGGCCTGGCCGCCGCCGACGATGACGATGCCCGCGTGTTCCGGCTGGTTCATAACGCCTCCGCCTTTTTATGCTGGCGGCGCGTGTCGTGATCGATGCCGCCTTCTACCGCCCATTCGGTGAAGGAGACCAGCGAATGCTCTAGCTCACGCGGCTGCCAGTTTTCCGTCAGATAATCGTCGTTGGTGTAGTACTCGAACGCGCCGCCGGTCGGGCTGTTGACGTACCAGAAATAGGCCGAGGAAATCGGGTGACGGCCGGGGCCGATAAAGGTGCTCCACCGCTCTTTGTTCATGGCGATGCCGCCGCCGATCACCTCATGGATATCGCGCACGGTGAACGCCACATGGTTCAGGCCGCGTGGACGATTAGGCAGCTTCAGCAGGAACAGGTTATGGTGGCCGCCGCGCGCCTGGGTACGCAGGAAAACGGCGCGATCGATGTAGCGATCCGATACCTGGAAATCCAACAGCTCGCGGTAGAAACGCTCGGTCGCCGCCAGATCCTCAACGAAGAACACCACGTGGCCGATGTTGATCGGCTGCGCTTGCGAATAGACCGGGCTGGGTTGATCGATGCGGCGCACGTCGCCCCATTGGTTGATCGGCGTGACCGGCACCTCGACCGCCTGCTGGCGGCTGACGACGAAGCGCAGCGTCATGCCGTTAGGATCGAGGCATTCCAGCGCTTCTCCCACCTGACGGAAGCCGGGCATCAGCGCCAAACGCGGCTGCAGGCGCGCCAGATCGGCGGGCGAGGCCACGCCCCAGGTCATGCGGCGCAGGGTGGAACCGCCTTCAAACGCCGCAGGCAGCACCGCGCTTTGCATCGGATGCAGGACGACCCGCGCCCCGCTCAGGGTAGTGAATTCGCGCTGCGGTTCGCCCTCTTGTTGTGCGGCGGGTTGCAGGCCGAAGTCTCGCATGAATTTTTCGCAGGTTGGCAGATCTTCGACGCCAAATTCCAGTTTTTCGATTCCGATTACGCTCATTGTTCAGCCTCACGTTCTCGCTGCATACGTTTTTCAGGCATGATCGAACCCCGGCCCCTGTTTGCTATGGGCCTTATCCCTGCCTGAGTAAAAGAGTCGGTTCTGTCGGTTAGCCGACGTTGGCCTGCGGCGGCGCGCCCAGGAAGCCGGAAATTTTCTCCGCCGCGTCGCGCACTTCCATGCGCAGCCGCTCGCGATCCGCTTTCGGGATCTCATCGGACGGCACCATGATGCTGACCACCGCCTCGACCCGCTGCTCGCGGTTGAAGATCGGGTAGACGATCGAGGAGATGCCGTGGCGGAAGAACGATTCGCCGATCACATAGCCGCGCGCTTTGTCTTGCTGCACCATTTGCCACAGCGTTTCGCGATCCGCCGGGGTGCCCGGCGCATTGCCCGGCAGCTGGGCATCCGGGTAAAGCTGTTCGAACTCGCTGCGGGTGGCGCTGGTCAACAGCATGCGCCCGAGCGAGGTTTGGTGTACCGGCAAGCGGGTGCCGACGCTGACCTGATTGATCTGTGAACCGGCGGCGCTGACGCGGGCGATATAGATCACGTCGCGTCCGTCGCGGATCGCCAGATGGCTGCTGCACTGGCTGCGATCGCGCAGCTGCTCGATCACCGGCTGGCCGGCCTGCGCCACGTCCAGCGACGCGATGTATTCAAAGCCGAGGCGCAGCACCTTGATGCCCAGCGCAAAAGTGTTGGTGCGCGGATTGCGCTCCAAAAAGCCCAGATGCTCGAGCGTTTGCACCACGCGGTAGGCGGTGGCCTTCGGCATATCGACCAGACGGTGCAGCTCGGCGAAGGTCATTTCCTTATGCTGCTCGCCAAACGCCAGCAGCAACTGCAACCCGCGATCCAGTCCCGGGATCAGATATTTACATGCTTGCTCGTCCGCCATGTTTCGCTCCTGCGCTGTGCGCCTGCCCTGTGGGCCGTCAGTTGAATACAAAGCCGCCGTTGACCGGCAACAGTTGGCCGGTGACGAAATCCGCCAGCGACGACAGCAGATAAAGCACCGTTCCATTTACATCGTTCGGATGCTGCGCGCCGGCCAGCGCACGCCCCTGCTCATACAGCTGATGACGTTCGGCAGGCACATACTCGGTGGCTTCCACCCGCGTCAGGCCCGGCGCGATGGCGTTAACGCAGATACCCTGCGGGCCAAGCTCGCGCGCCATCGATCGGGTCATCGCGATCACCGCACCTTTGCTGGCGACATAGGCCATCAGGCGCGGCGCGCCCCACAGCGCGGTGTCCGACGCCACGTTGACGATCTTGGCGTGCGGGCTGCGCGCCAGCAGCGGCACCGCCGCCTGGCTCACCAGCCAGGTGCCGCGCACGTTCACCTGCATCACCCGATCCCATAGATCGATATCGTATTCCATCATGGTTTTACCGCCGACGCCGGTCGCCAGCGCCGCGTTGTTCACCAGCCCGTCGATCCCGCCGCCGCCGGCGATCTTATCGAACGCCGAGCGGATCGAATCCGGAGACGCCAGATCGATGGTTTGCGTTTCCACCTGAGCGCCCTGCTCACGCAGCGCGGCGCCGCTCGCCGCCAGCTCATCCGCCAGAATGTCGCACATCACCACCTGCGCGCCGGCGGCGGCAATGGCGGAGGCGAAGCTATAGCCTAGGCCGCGCGCCGCGCCGGTGACCACGATGCGTTTACCGTTCAGCAGGCCGTTCACTGCGCCGCCTCCCGCTCGCGCAGCGTCGCCAGCTGTTTCTGCGCTTCTTTCTGCATCAGGCGGCGCAGGCGAGAAAGGCCGACGTCGTGCTGGTACAAATATTCGCGGCCGCGGGCGTTAGGCGCCATGTTTTCAAGCACGATGCGATCCTGCTCGAGCACGTCCCAATGCAATGATTCCAGGCGATTGCGGTACATGAAGCGCCACATGTCGCGCTGCCAGTCTTTGACCTTACGGATGCGCCAGAAGAACACCCGGCAGTGATCCTTGTCTTCCGGCACCACCATGCCGATGATCCAAAAGTGGCCGCCCGGCCCGAAGCGCTTCTTATACGGGATCGACAGGCGCATCCAATACGCGCCGCTGTTGCCAAACTCCACCCAGTCGAAGTTGACGCCGATCTGGCCATTCTTCTTGAAGATAAACCCGCTGTCGGTCGGCTCCAGCCCCATGTCCGCCTTGCGGTCCCCTTCCGCCATCGAGTGCGAGGAAGAGTGCAGGTAGGTGCCGTGCATCGGATCCATCACGTTTTCCAGGGCGTATTGGTAGTTGCAGTTCCAGCTGGCGGTGCACAAGAAGTGGCTGTACGACGCTTCGTCCGCCAGCTCTTGCGGGAAAGTCAGCTCCGCCGGCGCTTCATCCGCCGTCACGCCGAAATAGAGGAACACGGCGCCATAGGCTTCTTTGGCCGGGTAAGAGCGCAAGCATTTTTGGCCCACCAGCGGGCAACGATCCACCGCCGGCACGTCTTTTACCGTCCCGTCGCCGCCGACTTCCACCCCGTGGTACCAGCAGGCGATGCGATCGCCGAGATTCCACCCCATGGAAAGCCGCGCGCCGCGGTGCGGGCAGCGGTCTTCCAACGCGTGGATCTGACCTTCACCGTCGCGCCACACCACGATTTGCTGCTCCAGACGGGTGATGCCGACCGGGTTGTTGCCCACTTCCCAACTGGCCAGCACCGGATACCACATGCCGCGCAATCCCTGGTCAAGATAGTCCTGCAAGCTCTGTTCGGAGGATGTTGTGTTTGCTGTCATTGTCTTCTCCCGGGTGTCGCTCAGAAACCGTTAACGTGAAGGAATTCGCGGAATGTCGCCTCATTCCACGGCTGGCCGCTGCGATCGAACAGACGGCGCTGATTCAACGCGCTGACGATCTGCTCCAGCTCCTCCGCTCCCTGATCGAAGATCGTTTCCAGCGCCGCCACCAGCGCGGTTTCGAAACCGTCCGGCACGCGGGCGCGGTTTTGCCAAACCACGTTGCGGAACTGGCCCGGCTGATGAATTTGACCGTTGCCGCCTTCGCGGGCCGGCGTCACCTGTTGGGTGTCCGGCAGCCAGGGATTGAAATCGGTGATGTGCTGCATGATTACTCCTCCGCGATAAAGGTGATCTGGATTTGGTTGTCGACCACCCGGGTGGGATAGGTTTGCAGATCGCGGCCGCCCGGCTCGCGCAGACATTGGCCGGTGCGCACGTCAAACAGCGCTTCGTGCAACGGACACTCAACCTTGCCGTCATCTACAAACCCTTGGCTGAGCAAGGCATAAGCATGCGGGCAGACGTCTTCCAGCGCGTAGTAGTTACCGTCGAGCAGGTAAACCCCGATCTCTTTTCCTTCCACTTTGCCGGAGAAAGGAAAATCTTCTTTCACCTGAGACACTTCGCACACATTCTTCCAGCTCATTGCTTTTGTCCTCTATCTGATTGTTTCATATATGAAACTCAGTTTCTTATTTAATACAGTCACTATAAGTCTGGCGAAACTTTCGTCAAGCGAGCGGAACGGCAAATGTTAATGAAAGGTTGTTTAAAAATGACAAATGCGGGAAAGATCACGAAATAATGCACCGATATGAAAAACCTATGTCAGTTGTGCGCTCCCCCGCTAATTTATGGCAAAAATTGCATTGATTCCGGCGACGTATTGCGCGTAAAAGTGTTCTCTCACTGTCTCTCACCTCTATTTGATAACAATAAATTTACATAACTTAGCCTGACCCCCCGCGTTTCTGCGCAATGGACTCCGCGGGTAAGTTTACTGCTGCCTGAATTCGTCAACCGCTCACACTGAGGAACGCGCCGTGCAACAACGTCAACGCTGGTTTGGGGTGATCGCCCTGCTGTTTCTGATCGTTATCGCCTATGCCGATCGGGTCAATATCGCCGTGATGTTGGTCAATCCTGACTTCCTGCAACACTTCCAACTCGGCGGTGACCGCGCCCATCAGGGCACGCTGATGACGGTGTTTTTACTCGGCTACGGCCTGTCCGCCATGCTGTTGACGCCGTTTCTGGAAACATTGATGGGTTACCGCCGCGCGCTGACGCTGAGCGTGGTGCTGTGGGCGCTGCTCACCGCCGCCTCGCCGCTGGCGGGATCGCTGATGCTGCTGTGCGTGGTGCGCGCGCTGCTTGGCGTCAGCGAAGGGCCGCTGTTCTCGCTGAAGACCATGTACATCAGCGATCATTTCGCCGCCGACGAGCGCGGCAAGCCCAACGCGGTCAGCGCGCTGGGCGTTTCGTTGGGGCTGGTGCTCGGCTTTCCGCTGGTGAGTTTTTTGATGGCGCATTTCGGCTGGGCGATGTCGTTTCACCTGCTGGCGCTGCTCAACCTGCTGCTGGGGCTGGCACTGGTGCGGCTGTTCGTTCATCCCCTCGCCCGGTCTTCATCCTCGCGCCCCACCGATCCGCAGCCGGTGCTGGGCCGCGTCTGGCACACCTTTGCGCTGGCCTGGCGCACGCCGATGCTCGGCTGGATCCTGCTGATCGAGATCGCCACGCTCAGCTATCTATGGGGCTCCAGCTCCTGGCTGCCGGCGTATCTGACCGATGAAAAGGGCTTCTCCATCAAGCAGATGGGCTGGATGGCCGCGCTGCCTTTCATCGTCAGCATCGCCTCCAAATATCTCGGTGGCGTGTTGCTCGATCGTATCCGCCCTTATCAGGCTCCGCTGATCTTCGTCTGCGGCGGCGCGGCGACCGCGCTGTGCATCTATGGCGTGATGAGCAGCCATCAGCTTGGTTGGATCGCCTTCTTCCTGCTGGCGGCCAATGCCTGTTGGGGCGCGCAAGGCGCGGCGATCCCGACCCTACTGCAACATTATGCGCGGCCGGAGGCGGTCGGCAGCGCCTATGGGCTGATCAACGGCATCGGCAATCTGTTCTCGGCGTTTGTGCCGATGGCGATGGGCATGGTGATGGCCAGCCAGGGTAAGGTGTCTTCAGGCTTTGCGGTGCTGATCGCCTCGCAGCTGCTGACGCTGCTGGCAGGCGGCGCACTGTTTGGCCGCATGTTGCTGGCGCGGCAGATGAAGCGGGCATAACCCCGTTCCCCTCTCCTGCGTAGCGGAAAACCGAATGCTTTAAGTGGGTGCTCAGGGATCTGGACGCCAACAACCAGCAGACGGGGGATATCCCCCGTCGCCGGGTTGCCTTACCGTTCGGATTCGTAAGCCAAAATGGCCGCAACCTCCGTAGTGCCCGATCGGATCCGCAGCTCACACAGCGTGCTGCGGGTTATCCATGCCAGCGATATTACCGTGGCACAAATAACCACCAATTTTAACAGGCTCCGTTTGTTCGGCATCATGCCTTCTTCTCCTTGNTGGGCGTTAGAGTAGGCCTCGGGTTGATGGATATCACTCGGGGCTTTTCTCTTTGTACCTTTCACGCAGGCTCCAGATACAAAGATCCAGAGCACCCGCGCGCAGTATATTCATCCTCTCCGTTGCCCCCGTTTCTTTTTACTGACTCAGTTTCATTTCTGCGCAGAATTGCGCAAAGGCGTTGCAACAGGCTGAAAATCGCAGTGCGGAGGGCGACAAATGAAATAAAAAAAGCGGCCCCATACGATGGGAGCCGCTTTTTTAGCGAGGAGTGTCCTGGCGTCAGGCGTGTTTCTTCGCCGCCTGCAGGTACAGCATCTCCAGGCCCAGGGTCGCCGCGGCCAGCGCGGTGATCTCGGACTGGTCATAGGCCGGCGCCACTTCTACCACGTCCATGCCGACGATGTTCAGCGACTGCATGCCGCGCACCAGTTTCAGCGCACGATCGGAAGTCAGGCCGCCGATCACCGGCGTGCCGGTGCCCGGTGCAAACGCCGGATCCAGGCAGTCGATGTCGAAGGTCAGGTACACCGGCATATCGCCGACGATGCCTTTGATCTGCGTCAGCAGGTCGTCCACGCTGCGATCGTTCACCTGCGCGGCGTCCAGCACGGTGAAGCCGTTGTCATGGTCGAACTCGGTGCGAATGCCGATCTGTACTGAGTGATGCGGATCGATCAGGCCTTCGTTCGGCGCATGGTAGAACATGGTGCCGTGATCGAACTTGCTGCCGTTGGCGTAGGTATCGGTATGGGCGTCGAAGTGTACCAGCGCCAGTTTGCCGAAATGCTTGGCGTGCGCGCGCAGCAGCGGCAGGGTGACGAAGTGGTCGCCACCGAACGAGAGCATGCGCTTACCGGCCTTCAGCAGTTTCTCCGCGTGCGCCTGCAGCTTGTCGCTCATGTCCTGCGCATCGCCGAAGTTGAACACGATGTCGCCGCAGTCAACCACGTTCAGACGATCGCGCAGATCGAAGCTCCACGGCCAGCGGTTGCCTTCCCAGGCCAGGTTGGTGGATACCTGACGAATAGCCGCCGGGCCGTGACGGCCACCGGCGCGACCGGAGGTCGCCATGTCAAACGGAATGCCGGTGATGACCCACTCTGCATCGCTGTCGTAAGGCATGAAGTTCAGCGGAAAGCGCAGGAAACCAAAGGCGTTGGACACTAATGAATTATCGGACTGATGGCCTAAGGTGCTCATAGTAAACCCTCGTAGTTCAACAAGTTGCCGGGCGCAGATGCCGGGCCGTTACAAAAAAAAATCCCTCCCGCGTCGTTAGCCCGACGAGGAAGGGATTGATACCCTGGATAATTGGAGTTGCATCAAGAAGGCCAGGGCGGGAATCCCCAGGAACTTACTCAAGTAAGTGACTGGGATGAACGCACGCCGCCAACACAGAGGCAACTTCAAGTATGACGGGTAATTCGATGTTTGTTTCGGTATTGCCGATAAGGCGGATTATCACCGTATTTTGTCCGCGCTTCAAGCACGCAAATGATCCTGGCCGCTCGTCGTTAGCAAGTTTAGCAAGTACAGAAGAACGCCGTCCAACTGCAGATGCTCATCGCGCGTTTACGTTGACCAACACCGGCTGTGGGCGGTAGCGGGTCGGGAAACGCTGCTCAAGCTGCTTGATTTTCGGCAGGTCGTTAATCCGAATATAAGGCGCATCGGGGTGATCGGTTAAAAAATTCTGGTGATACGCTTCCGCCGAATAGAAGTGAGCGTTGCTTTCGATACGGGTCATCAACGGCCGCTCAAAACTGCGGCTTGCCTGCAGCTGGGCCAGATAAGCGCTGGCGATCCGCTGTTGTGCGGCACTTTGCGGAAAGATAGCCGAGCGGTACTGGGTGCCGCTATCCGGCCCCTGCCGATTGAGTTCGGTAGGATCGTGCACCACCGAGAAAAATATCTGCAATAGCGCGCCATAGGAAACCTGCGTCGGATCAAAGGTCACCGCCACAGATTCTGCGTGACCGGTCATTCCTGTGCTGACGTTGTCATAATTCGCCGTTTTCGCTGCCCCGCCGGCATAACCAGAAACCGCACCGGTCACGCCTTTCACATGCTGAAAAACCCCCTGTACGCCCCAAAAGCAGCCACCGGCGAAAATGGCGGTTTCACTGTGCGAGGCATTTGCGGGTTCATCTATCGTCGGAGCGGGCAGCGTTACCGCCGTCGCCTCACCGCCCAGCGCCCACGCATTTCCCTGCCAAAGGATCATGCCGCTTAGGGCCATCGCGCCGGCGACGGTGCAAGCGCTCAGCAGCGAGTTAAACCTGTTTGCGCGTTTCATTCTGCCCCCTGGATTAGCCGAAGGTGAAAGCATAGGCCGACACACCGGCCCGCTCGAATTCAATGCTGAAGGTATGCTCTCCCGCCCCGTCGGTTTGACGAATCAGTTGGTAAAGCCGTTGATCGGTTATCACGCCACTGCCATCCGGCGCCACATCGACACCATGCATTTCACCCGGCGCTTTGCCATCCAACGTGACTTTGAACGCGATCGGCTGCCCCGTCGCGGCTGGGCCCAGCACCAAATGCAGATCGCGAGCGTGAAAGCGATAGACGATACGCCCGTCAGGCGTGTTCAGCGTGGCGCGTTCTGCCCCGATGGTCCAATTGCCCGCCAGCGCCCAGTGGTTCAGCGACAACAGGGGCGAGGCCGCATAGTCAGCGGCGCTATCCTGAACGGCAGGCGCCGAAGCGAAGTTTTCGGCACGTTGATATCCCAGGTAGGTTTCCGGCGAGATATCCGTCTGGCGACTGGCGGCCTGCTCCACGCCCTGCCCATGCACCTGACTGATAGCGGTGCTGGTGTCTTTTCCTCCCGCCAGTCTCAACAGCGTCTGAATTACGCGCTCAGACTGCGCATAATCGCCCTCACCAAAATGTTGGTAGCGTATGCGCCCGTTGGCGTCGATGAAATAGTGCGCAGGCCAATACTGGTTGTTGAACGCCTGCCAAATGCGATAGTTGTTATCGATGGCTATCGGATAATCGATACCGAGTTTTTTAGCCTCTTTAGCAACGTTAGCGACATCTCTTTCGAAGGCAAACTCCGGGGCATGTACGCCGATCACCACCAGCCCCTGGTCACGGTATTTTTCCGCCCAGGCTTTCACGTAAGGCAGAGAACGCAGACAGTTGATGCAGGAGTAGGTCCAAAAGTCTACCAGCACCACCTTGCCGCGCAGCGCTTCGGCCTGCAGCGGCGGTGAGTTCAGCCACTGCACCGCACCCGACAGCGAAGGCATTTCCCCCAGATCGGCCAGCGCCGGAGCGGCGTCGGCCGTCGTTTGCAGCGCCGCCGGTCGGCTCGCCGGGTTAAACGCCTGCACCAGCCGCTGCTCGATACCGCCGCCAGATGCGGTGGAAATCCGCGCCAGTACGCCGGTGTCCAGGCCGAATGCAATCGCCGCCACGCCGAGTAACATGGCCACTCCCAAACCGCGGCGTATCCATTCGCCGGCGCCCAGCGAACGCTTCATGGCGCTAAAGACCTTGCCGCCGATCAACAGCGCCAACGCCAGCGACGTAGCGGCGCCGGCGGCATAGGCCAACAGCAGCAACGTCGAACCGACATTGGCGCCCTGCAGCGCCGCGCCGGTGAGCACCAGGCCCAGGATCGGCCCGGCGCAGGGCGCCCAAAGCAAGCCGGTGGCGACGCCCAACAGCAACGATGAACCCACTGAATTCTGTTTGTCCGCCGCAACCCGATCCGATAACCGATTACCGGCGGAGACCAACGGTCGCATTACGCGTTCGGCAAGCGCTGGAAACAGCAGCGTAACGCCAAACAGCGCCATCAGAAACAGCGCCAGCCAGCGGCCATATTGATTGACGGCGACCACCCAGCCCCCGCCGACGGCAGCCAGCGTGGCGAACAAAGCGAAGGTCAGCGCCATGCCAACCAACAACGGCAAACCGGAACGCAAGAACGGACGGTCTGCGCGTGCAAAAACGAACGGCAGCACCGGCAAAATGCACGGGCTGGCGATGGTCAAAATGCCGCCTAAGTAAGCCAGTATCAGGATCCACATATCGTTCTCTCCGCTATGCCGCCCGCGGCGTAAATTGTAAGGCAGCCCCGTTCATGCAGTAACGCAGCCCGGTCGGTGGTGGGCCGTCGTCGAATACGTGCCCCAAATGCCCACCGCAGCGCCGGCAGTGCACTTCATCTCGCACCATGCCAAACGAGAGATCTCGACGCTGGGCGACGGCGTGCTCGAGGGGCCGATAAAAGCTCGGCCAACCGGTGTGGCTGTCAAACTTGGTATCAGAAGAAAACAGCGGCAGGCCACATCCGGCGCACGAGAATATCCCTGCGCGGTGTTCGTCGTTCAATGGGCTGCTATAGGGCGCTTCGGTCCCCTGTTCGCGCAGAATATGATATTGCGCGCCGGTCAGGCGCTGACGCCACTGTTGGTCGCTGTAATTGACTGCAAATTGCTCCGGCGCCCCCGCATTCGCTTGCAGCAAAGGCCGCCATCCCAACGCCAGCAGCGCGGATAAACCGCCGCCAGCCAGAATAAATCGCCGTCTGTTGATCATCATGACCTTCTCCGCATCCAACTACTGCAAAGCCGATAAAGACAACCTATAAAGAAAGTGTTGACCAAGTCCTCACGGGAAGTTAACAAATTTGTGATAACTGATTAGCGGGGAGGGGCAGTGTGAAGGGTACGCGTTGAAAAAAAACGAGCGCTTCGCCAGCGCCCGTTTTTCCTTACGAAATTACTCGTCTTCCAGATACGTGTAGCCGTACAGACCGGCTTCAAACTCTTCCAGAAACTGCGCCTGCAGCTCGCCGTCCAGATCGGTTTCCTTCACCTGATCGCGGAACTTGGACAACAGCGCGCTCGGATCGAGCTGCACGTACTCCAGCATATCCGCCACGGTGTCGCCCTCGTCGGACAGCTCGGTCTCAACGCTGCCGTCCGGGAACACGTACACGTCAACCGAGGCGGTGTCGCCAAACAGGTTGTGCATGTTGCCGAGGATCTCCTGGTACGCGCCGACCATAAAGAAGCCCAACGCAGGCGGGTTCTCCGGATCGTACGGCGGCATCGGCATGGTGGTCGCCACGCCGTCGCCGTCGACGTAATGGTCGATGGTGCCGTCGGAGTCGCAGGTGATGTCGAGCAGCACCGCGCGGCCTTCCGGCGGCTTATCCAACCCTTCCAGCGGCAGCACCGGGAACAGCTGATCGATACCCCAGGCATCCGGCATCGACTGGAACAGCGAGAAGTTGACGTAGAACTTGTCGGCCATACGCTCTTGCAGTTCGTCGATGATCGGGCGGTGCGCGCGGTTGCTCGGATCGAGCTGCTGCTGAATCTTGTTGCAGATGTTCAGATACAGCTGTTCGGCCCAGGCGCGCTTGGTCAGATCCAGCATGCCGTGCGCATATTGGGTATGCACGTCGTGCAGATCCATCTGGCTGTCGTGCAGCCATTCGCGTAGCGAGCGGCGGTTCTCCGGCTCGTTCATTTCCAGCCAGGTTTCCCACATGCTTTCCAGCGCGCGCGGCGCGTCGGCTTCCGGCGGCAGCGGTTCGCTGAACTCGTTGCGCTCAACGCCGATCACGTTGGAGACCAGTACCGTGTGGTGCGCGGTTACCGCGCGGCCAGACTCGGTGATCACCGTCGGGTGCGGCAGGCCGTGTTCGTTACAGGCGTCGCCGATGCCCCAAATCACGTTGTTGGCGTATTCGTTCAGCCCGTAGTTCACCGAGCAGTCGGACTGCGAACGGGTGCCTTCGTAGTCGACGCCCAAACCGCCGCCCACGTCGAAGCACTGAATGTTGACGCCCAATTTGTGCAGCTCAACGTAGAAGCGCGCCGATTCGCGCACGCCGGTGGCGATATCGCGGATGTTGGCCAGCTGCGAGCCCAGGTGGAAGTGCAGCAACTGCAGGCTGTCGAGACGGCCCGCTTCACGCAGGGTCTCCACCAGCTTCAGCACCTGCACTGCCGCCAGACCGAACTTGGATTTTTCGCCGCCGCTCGACTGCCATTTGCCGGAGCCTTGCGATGCCAGGCGCGCCCGCACGCCCAGACGCGGTATGACGTTCAACCGTTCGGCCTCTTCCAGCACCAGGTTGATCTCGGACATCTTCTCGATCACCAGGTACACCTTGTGCCCCAGTTTTTCCCCGATCAGCGCCAGGCGAATGTATTCACGATCTTTATAGCCGTTACAGACAATCACCGAGCGGGTCATGCCGGCATGCGCCAGCACCGCCATCAGCTCGGCCTTGGAGCCGGCTTCCAGCCCCAGCGGTTCGCCGGAGTTCACCAGCGACTCAATCACGCGGCGATGTTGGTTCACCTTGATCGGGTACACCAGGAAATAGCCGCCCTGGTAACCGAAGGACTCACGCGCGCGTTTGAACGCGGCGTTGATCGAACGCAAGCGATGCTGAAGGATCTGCGGGAAGCAGAACAGCGCCGGCAGACGCTGGCCGTCTTTCTGGCGCTCTTTCACCAGTTCTGCCAGATCGACACGTGCCTGTGGGACATCCGGATCCGGGCACACGCTGATATGGCCCAGCTCGTTCACGTCATAGTAATTGTTGCCCCAGTAGGCGACGTTATAAGTGCGCAGCATCTTGCTGGCATTACGATCATTCATGGCAACCTCCTGCATGGAGCGCAAAGATAAAGACTCGCCCGCAACCGGCGGGCGGTGAATCAACAGATCATCAGACATGGTTCGCCTCACATTCCGTACTGACGAAACCGTCAGCCACTATCGCAGCTACAACCCGCGAGAACAACCCAACAAGCCGCGCTGGCGGCAGCGAAGAGAACTGCCGTTCGCGGTCAGCGATCGGTTTATCACTCATATAATTGTAAGACACCCTGTTCAAACCTCGTGAATCGGGCCAAGAAACATCCCACAGGAAGGCTGCAGGCTACCCTTGTTCAGTTCTTCAGACGACCGTTAGCCGGCCCGAGAATCCTGAGTAGCGGCCAAGTGTTTATCGCACCTGGTAAGTGACAGAGAGACAAGACGGGAAATAGCAGAAGAATGTGCGCCAGAACGGCACTGCTGTTGGGAACCAACAACCGGTAGACAACGGATCATTAATCCAACCACCTCCACGCGCGTCGTTCGGAGTGAACGACCAAGCCTCTAAAATAGTGTAAGAACGTGACCGTTCGATGAAGCGGCGGCGCTCACGGCGAACGCCTGCGACGGATAATAGCGCAACGCCGGCGAATGCAAAGCGGAAGTTTATCGCACCTTCCCCACGTCAGATCGCCGTACTGTGCAGCAAATGAACCGCGCGCGCAGTTTATACCGGTAAGCAGGTGAAAAAGCAAAATGAAAATTCGCCGAAAACTGTTTCAAGCGATGAAAATGGCGCCAACCGGTTTGCGCAAAAGAGCGAAAGCGCAAAAAATTACTGGCAATCTGGCTAAACCCTGACCTAAAATAGACGTCCAGATGTTAATCCATCTATACTGGTTAACTGATAAACTGCTTAACGGCTTTGCCTGAGGGGCGTTGCAGGATGCATCTCGCGCCATCAGCGGAAGACCCTTCGCTTCGATGCCGGATCTCCAGCGCTGTGCAGTAATTTCTAACCCGTCTTATGCAAGGTAAAGAACACAATGGCTAAACACCTATTCACGTCCGAATCCGTCTCCGAAGGACATCCCGATAAAATCGCCGATCAGATCTCCGATGCCGTCCTCGACGCCATCCTGGAGCAGGATCCAAAAGCGCGCGTCGCCTGCGAAACCTACGTGAAAACCGGTATGGTGCTGGTCGGCGGTGAAATCACCACCAGCGCCTGGGTCGATATCGAAGAGATCACCCGCCAGACCGTGCGCGAAATCGGCTACGTTCATTCGGACATGGGCTTTGACGCCAACTCCTGCGCAGTATTGAGCGCCATCGGCAAGCAATCCCCGGATATCAATCAGGGCGTTGACCGTACCGATCCTCTCGAGCAGGGTGCCGGCGATCAGGGCTTGATGTTTGGCTACGCCACCAACGAAACCGACGTGCTGATGCCAGCGCCTGTCACCTACGCGCACCGTCTGGTGCAGCGCCAGTCCGAAGTGCGTAAAAACGGCACCCTGCCGTGGCTGCGCCCGGACGCGAAGAGCCAGGTGACCTTCCAGTACGACGACGGCAAAATTGTCGGCATCGACGCCGTGGTTCTGTCCACCCAGCACTCCGAAGACATCTCGCTGAAAGATCTGCAGGAAGCGGTGATGGAAGAGATCATCAAGCCGGTACTGCCGGCGGAATGGCTGACGGCGGGCACCAAATACCACATCAACCCGACCGGCCGTTTCGTTATCGGCGGCCCGATGGGCGATTGCGGCCTGACCGGCCGTAAGATCATCGTCGATACCTACGGCGGCATGGCACGCCACGGCGGCGGTGCCTTCTCCGGTAAGGATCCGTCCAAGGTTGACCGTTCGGCCGCTTACGCGGCGCGCTACGTGGCGAAAAACATCGTCGCCGCCGGCCTGGCCGATCGCTGCGAGATCCAGGTTTCTTACGCTATCGGCGTAGCGGAACCGACTTCCATCATGGTGGAAACCTTCGGTACCGAGAAAGTGCCAACCGAACAGCTGACGCTGCTGGTGCGCGAATTCTTCGATCTGCGCCCATACGGCCTGATCCAGATGATGGATCTGCTGCAGCCGATCTACCGCGAAACCGCCGCCTACGGCCACTTCGGCCGCGAGCACTTCCCGTGGGAAGCGACCGACAAAGCTGAGCTGCTGCGCGATGCCGCCGGCCTGAAATAAGCTCCGGTATCAACATGAAAACGGCGAGCCTTGGCTCGCCGTTTTTTTTGAATGGATGGGTGCTCATGGATCAACGCATCGACTGCCGGCCGGCGGAGGCAAAACCCCCGCCGCCGGGTTGCCTTACCGTTCGGATTCGTAAGCCAAAATGGCCGCAACCTCCGTAGTGCCCGATCGGATACGCAGCTCACACAGCGTGCTGCGGGTTATCCATGCCAGCGATATTACCGTGGCACAAATAACCACCAATTTTAACAGGCTCCGTTTGTTCGGCATCATGCCTTCTTCTCCTTGCCTCGCGGCGGGTAAGAGGCTAACTTAACGTTGTCACGCGTTAGAGTAGGCCTCGGATTGATGGATATCGACTCGGGGCTTTTCTCTTTGT
>NZ_WLYN01000022.1:0-12207 GCF_009707615.1 Serratia sp. YC16
CACGAACAGGCGCTTGCCGGAAAGCTGATTGCCCACCAGCGTCTTCAGATGCTGCCAGACTTCCGGTGAGAGCGGCTGGTTGTCGTTTTTGCCGGTGCCGCTGTCGGACCACCAGACGGTGTCGCGCGTGGTGTCGTCGCGCACGATGTATTTGTCTTTCGGCGAACGGCCGGTGAATTCGCCGGTGGCGACGTTGACCGCCCCCAGTTGGGTGAGGGTGCCGCGCTCCAGCGGCGGCAGGTCGGCGCGGGTCTCTTCGGCGAACAGCAATTCATAGCTGGGGTTATAAACGATGTCGGCGGCCTGATGGATACCGTAACCAGCGAGGGTTTGTGGGGTAACAGCGCGTGAAGACATATTCTACTTCCTTATGAGTCATATTATGCCTTTTTCCCGCGCGGTGCCGCGCGCAGGATTAAGGATCGGATCAAGCTGACCGGATTCAGCTAATGGCGTTTCCGGTTCTTTATTAATAAAACAGAGGGCTTTTTTGCCCTCCTATAGCATAGCAGCGAATTTAAACTTGATTACTTTAATTACAAAATGCTGACGATAATTAATTAAAACTAACCTTGGCGGAGGGTCACAATATTGAATTCCACCCGCGTAATTTAGTTTTGCATTTTTATTTTTTATCATATCGTCAGGGCTGTCTACTGTTTTATTTCTTATTAGAAAAGGCGAAGTCCGCAATAGGATTTTTCGTAATCATTTGTTTTTGCTTGGCTATGGCGGGTTGTTGCGCCAGGTGAACCTAACCGTACTGTACGCTTGTCAGCAGGGTGAATAATGAAACAGATAAATGCAGAACTGGCCTGTGATAAAAATACGGCCTCGTCCGAATCTTCAGGGTTAATTAATCAACTTCGTCAAATAGATATCGGTGCGGTGCCGATCGCGTTGTTTATCACCATTTGTGCGATCGTGGCGATTTCCGCCTACGCCAACTTCCTGCCGAAGAATATGATCGGCGGCCTGGCGGTGATAATGACGCTGGGCTTTGCATTGGCGCAGTTGGGTAAAAGCATTCCCGTGCTGCGCGATATCGGCGGGCCGGCCATTCTGTGTTTGATGGTGCCGTCGGTGCTGGTCTATTTCAACGTGTTCCAGCCCAACGTCATGGGCACCGTCCATCTGCTGATGAAAGACGCCAACCTGCTTTATTTCGTTATCGCCAGTCTGGTGGTCGGCAGCATTCTCGGCATGAACCGGGTGATCCTGATCCAGGGGATGATTCGCATGTTCGTGCCGCTGGTGGTGGGCACGGTCACGGCGGTGATCACCGGGCTGCTGGTAGGCAAACTGTTCGGCTTTACCTTCTATCACACCTTCTTCTTCATCATTGTGCCGATCATCGGCGGCGGCATCGGCGAGGGCATTTTACCGCTGTCGCTGGCCTATTCGGCGATCCTGGGCTCGACGCCGGACGTCTATGTCGCGCAGTTGGCGCCGGCGGCGGTGCTGGGCAACATTTTCGCCATCGTCACCGCCGGGGTGCTGGCGCGCATCGGTATGCAACGCAAGGCGCTGAGCGGTGACGGCATGCTGATCCGTTCGGCGCAGGAGAACGCGATGTTCGCCATCAAGGAGCAAAGCGGCAACGTCGATTTTCAACTGATGGGGGGCGGGCTGCTGGTGATTTGCGCCTTCTTTATCGTCGGCGGCCTGTTCGAGCACATCGTGCATATCCCCGGCCCGGTGCTGATGATCCTGTTTGCGGTGCTGTGCAAATACTGTCGGGTGATCCCGGCCTCGATGGAGACCGGTGCGCACAGTTTCTACAAGTTCGTCTCCACGGCGCTGGTGTGGCCGTTGATGATCGGCCTGGGCATGCTCTACGTGCCGCTGGAAAGCGTGGTGGCGGTGCTCTCTGTCGGTTATGTGGTGGTCTGCGGCTCGGTAGTGCTGTCGATGGGGCTGGTCAGTTTTCTGATCGCGCCTTATCTGAAGATGTTCCCGGTGGAAGCGGCGATCGTCACCTGTTGCCACAGCGGCCTGGGCGGCACCGGCGATGTGGCGATCCTGTCGGCGTCGAACCGTATGGGGTTGATGCCGTTTGCCCAAATCGCCACGCGTATCGGCGGCGCTTCCACGGTCATTGGTGCGACGCTGCTGCTCGGTTGGTTAGTCTGAGTCCAGAGTTTCTTATGGATAACCGGGGTTGGATTGCCCCGGTTTTTTTATGAGTCTTTTTCGCCGATCGTGATAATGCTGATTATTATCTTGAAAATCATTCATGTGGCGAAAATGCATAGCCGTATTTTATCTAAGAAAATTCTGTACTCGGCGAAAATGTGTCTATTCTTTTCTCTTAAGGGATTATCGTTCTCATTCAGAGTGCCGAGGGAAGGCGCCAGCGCATTACCGATATCCCCGTATTGATTCAACACCGGGCCGCTGCCGTTCAGGCAATCCGCCAGTTGGGGCATCCCCCCGATTGAATTGACGAATATGGAGATAAGGTTATGTCATCAAGTAATGCTTCCGTTAAAGCCGAAGGCGTATTAGCCCTGCTGGGCGCTTATAAACCCGATGAAGACGACACCATTACCGTGCTGCATCCGTCGAAAACGTTCGAAAATGCCGGCCTGGAGTTGGTGCGCGGCGATCGCAGCTGGCACGACAAGGGCGTGACCGACCAGCCGGTTGCCCTGACGTACAGCTTCTGGGAAAAGGCGCCGGGCAACATGTCGAGCATGAGCATCAGCGGCTTCAGCAGCTTTAACGCGGAACAGCGCGAGCAGGCCAAACTGTCGTTGCAGTCATGGTCTGACGTGGCCAACATCACCTTCACTGAGATCAGCAATACCGCCGCTGCCAACATCAAATTCGGCCTGTTCGACTACAGCTCGCGTGGCTCCTATGCTTTTGCGTATAACCCGGATTCCTCGCCTTCGGTCGCCGGCCAAACCTGGTATAACGCCACCAACTCTACCTTCGTCAACAACCGGATACATGAAAACGAATACGGTCGCCAGACCTTTACCCATGAAATCGGCCATGCGCTGGGGTTGCAGCATCCGGGCGACTATAACGCCGCGCCGGGCGTCAGCATTACCTACGGCAAAGACGCGACCTATTTCGAGGACAGCCGCGCCTACAGCCTGATGAGCTATTTCAGCGAAAGCAACACCGGGCAAGACTTTAAGGGCGCGTACTCGTCAGGGCCGCTGCTCAATGACATCACGGCGATCCAGCATTTCTACGGCGCCAACATGAACACCCGTACCGGCGATACGGTTTACGGTTTCAACTCCAACACCGACCGCGACTTCCTTACCGCCACCGGCGCGCAGGACAAAATAATCTTCACCGCCTGGGATGCCGGCGGCAACGATACCTTTGACTTCTCCGGTTTCGGCCAGAATCAGCGCATCAACCTGAACGAAAAAGCGTTCTCGGACGTCGGCGGCCTGAAAGGCAACGTGTCGATCGCGGCGGGCGTGACGATTGAAAACGCCATTGGCGGTTCAGGCAACGATGTGCTGGTGGGCAACGCCGCCGATAACGTGCTCAAGGGCGGCGCCGGTGATGACGTGCTGTACGGCGGCAAAGGGGCGGATCAGCTGTGGGGCGGCGCTGGCAAGGACACCTTCGTCTACTTTGCGGCGGATGAGTCGACGGCGGCGGCGCCGGACTGGATCCGCGACTTCGTACGCGGCGAGGACAAGATCGATCTGACATTGTTCAACACCGGCAGCGCCGACGGCATCCGCTTCGTCGATCAGTTCAGCGGTAAGGCGGGCGAGGCGAAGCTGAGCTATGACGCGCAAAATCATGTCAGCGATGTGGCGATCAACCTGGGCGGCGCTTTTGGCGGCAGCGATTTCCTGGTGAAGGTGGTGGGGCAGCCGCTGGATGCCGGCGATTTTGTGCTGGCTTAAATCGGGCAACAAAAATAGGGCGTTTTGGGCAAAAACCCGACAATTCCTATTAATTCCGTCATATTAGCGTGACATAGTAGCGCGCAGAAGGCCGGGCTTGCATACCTCGGGCTTCTGTCGGATCGCCAACCTTTTCGGTTGGCGATTCATTTTCCGCCTTTCAGCATGTTGATGGCGGCGCCGAGCAGGATGCGCCGTTCGATATCGTTGCTGTCCGCCAGCTGCCGCGCCAGATGTTTTTCCAGCGTTTCCACCGACAGCGCTTCGCCGCGATGGCGCAGCTGCATCACGCCGTCGCCGATCAGGCGGGCGACCTCATCCCATACGGGTTTAATCTCCTGTTCCGAGAACGTCATGGCCTACCTCGGCTGGTTGATTTTTGCCCAATGTAGCAGTTGAACTGCGGCTTCGCTACCGGCCGCCTAAAACAGGAAGCATAAAAAACAAGCCATCAGTATTTCTTCTGGTTTTTACGCCCAATACTTACGGTGTTGAAATCAGGAGGACACATCATGAACTGGGTCGAAACTTTGGCGGAGTATTACCGCCTCAGCCGCACGGGTGAAACGCAGCATTGGCTGTGTCGCCGCTGGTTGCCGCAGGGAGAAGCGCGGCTGGCCTATCTGCGAGAATTGCTGGAACCGACCGCGGCGCCGCAGCGGCGGTGAACAGGGCGCCGGCGTTTGGCCGGCGTCGTTTCGCTGAGTTAACCGAAGGCTATCGCCGCCCAGCGCAACAGCAGCAACGCCAGGCAGATCAACAGCAGTACCACCACCATTTTACTGAGCTTGTGGCCCATGCGTTTTGTCGCCACTCCGCCTCCTTAACTGAAATACCAGCCGCCGACGAGCGCGATGAGAAAAAGCGTCGCCAAGGCGACGCCGTTGAGTAAATCGCTGAAGGTATCGTCAGCATCGATGTCGTCTTGTCGCATTGCCGGGTCGCCATTGGGTGAATAATAACCACAGTATGCGCCCGGCAGGGCGGCAGGCACAGCGAAGAACGGTAAAAACTCGTAAAGGCGGCGGTGGCGGAACGCGCAGTCGCGCTTGCGACGGATGCAGACGGCCGGCAATACGTTGTACTATCCTGTCTGCATTAAGGCATTTTTCCAAAAGGTATAATCATGGCGACGGCAATTCCACAGAAATACGAGCACCTTGAACGCTGGGCGTTCGGCGATACCGAACAGCAGGCCGATGAAGTGGTGCAATTGATCCTGAATGGCACCAAAACGGCCACCTGTTCCAACCTGGATGGCGAGGGGATCCCGCAGGCTGGCGATCTGTTCCTGGTGGTGGACGGCAAGGGCGAGCCGGTCTGTGCGGTTGAACTGACCGCGGTAGAAATGAAAACCTACGATCAGGTGGATGAGGCGCACGCCTATGCTGAAGGTGAGGGCGACCGTTCACTGGCGCATTGGCGCAAAGAGCTGCAGCGTTTCTTCGAAGAATACGATCTGTTCTCGCCGGATATGACGCTGGTGCTGATGAATTTCAAAGTCGTCGACAAATTCTAACCTCATGCGCGCCGTTCCTTACGAGTGCCAGTGGGCGAGCCCGGAGCTGGCCGCCGATCTGATCGCCGGTCGCACCACGCTGGCGCAAGACGAGAATTGGGCGCGCAGCGGCGCCCGCGATCGGGCGGAGTACGTCGAGTGGGCCAACCACGTGTGCGGTATGGCGTGCCTGAAAATGGTGCTGGGCCATCGCGATGGTGAAGCGCCGTCGCTGCTGGAGCTGGCGCGCCGCAGCCTGCCCTATGGCGCCTACGTACGCGAAGGCGAACGGATAAAGGGGCTGATCTACGCGCCGTTCGTCGAGTACGTGCGCGAACAGTTCGCGCTGCGGGCGACGGTGAAGGTAGGGCTGGAGGCCGCCGAGGTACCGGCACTGTTCAGCGAATGCCGCTACTTTATCGCCTCGGTGCATCCTTCGATTCGTCGGCCCGAGAGCGTACCGCCGCAGCGGGGCGGGCATCTGGTGCTGATCACCGCCGCCGACGCGCAGAGCGTGACCTTTCATAATCCTTCGGGCGACAGCCCGGCGACGCGGGAGCGGGTACGGTTGCCCCTCAACCGCTTCGCCCATTTCTTTGCCGGCCGCGGCATCGCCATCGCATAAAAAAACGCGCTGTTTCTGATGAAAGCAGCGCGTCGTCAGCAGCTCTGGTGCATTTTCATGCCAGCCGCATTACCCAGGCGTCCGCCTGCCGATCGTAGTGTTGCTTGTACAGCAGCGACCGCTTGCCGTTGAGGATCGCCGGAATGCTGGTGTGTTCATCCCAGCCGTCGAGCTGCATGCACAGGTCCGGATCGGACTTGCAAGGGATGCTCAGGGTGCCGGTGCGATCGGCGGTGGCGTGAAGATGGGCGTCATCGACCTCGAAGCTGCCAATTTTTACGACGGTTTTGCTCATGGAAACTCCTTGCTCAATGATGTGGTAGGAGGTTAGACCAGTAAGGCCATCGGTATGAGCATAGCCAAATGAGCAAAAAATGCCACATAAAAAATACATTCTGGCAACATTCTTCCTGAGCGGCTAACGGCCGCCCTAATAGGTCACGACATAGCTGACGTTATCCTGATAGGTGCCGACCGGCACTTCGGTCTGCGCCGGGTTGATGGCGGCGGTAAAGGGAATGCTTTGCGCCAACCCGGTGCCGGTGCCGCTTTGTGCGTTGGTGCTGCTCCACACGGTGCTGGTATTGGGTAGGTAGATCTGATACTGGAGGAAGTTGCTGGTGCCGCTGAGCATTTGCCGCCAACCGGTAATGGGGTTGTTGCCGTTGGTAAAGTAGGAGCTGTACGCCTGCGACTTGGTGCAGGTGAGGGTGATGCTTTGGTTGATCGGGTTGAATTGCCCCACCAGCGCCATACTGCCGAAGTTGACGTTGTTGGCGGTATTGATCAGGCAGCTCTTGGTGATGATTGCGGTCACGGTCACGGTGCTGGGCTGGTTGGTGCCGTCCCACCAGATGCACAGGCCGATCAGACCCAGGCCGCAAATATGGTAGTTCCACACCAGGTTGATGGTGTCGGTATAGGTGCCGGCGCTGACGTTCGCCCCAGCGACGGTTTTGATATATACCGGAAAGTTGACGTTGGACGAGATCAGGATCAGCGACAGCAGGTTCAGCGAGCTGTAATCGATGGTCTGACCGACGCTGTAAGGGTACTGGTAGTTAGAATCTGGATAGATCAGGTAGGAAATTTTATCGCCGGAGCCATTGGTATTCAGCAAAGCCATGTTATTGGTGGTGGATGCGATCTTGACCGTGACGGTGTTTTGCGTCAACAGGTTGAGCCCCAGGCCGGTGCAGTTCAGCCCGGCGGTGCCCTGGGCGCTTATCTGGCCGTTGTAGACGGCGAAAGAGTTGCTGCTGGGCAGAGTAACCGTGCCGTTGGTGGTGGCGCAGTCCGCCATCGCGCGTTGCCCGCACATCAACAGCAGCGCCGCCAAAAAGATTTTCACTTGCCGAGACATCATTCTTCTTCTCCGTGTGTTACTGGCAGACGAGAGGGCCGACGCGTTGCAGCCCCTGCGGATTGGCCAGGCTGAAACTGACCTGGCACGGCGGGCCGCCGTCGGCCGGGATTACGCTCAGTCGGTTGTGTTGCTGTACCGGATCGATGTAAGTCATGCCATCCCATCCGACGTAGCTCTGTTGATTGCCGCCAATCACCGCGACCTGGCTGCCGTTGGCCAGCGGTTTGCCTTGCGCGTCGACCAGCTCCACGTCGGCGGCGGAAAGGCGCTGAACGGGGAACTCGACCAGATAGCCGCTGTGATCGCGAATGGCGACGGTTTTTTCCACCGACGGCAAATTGACGTCCGCCGGCAGGTTGAGCGGATCGATCTGGAATTTGGCGTGGTAATACGAGGTGACGGTGGGCACCAGCAGGTAGCCTCTATCGTTAGTGACGCCGATGCGCTGGTTCTCGTAGCTGACCGGAATGCCGGCGTAACCGTTGGTCGATACCAGGGCGAAAGCGTCGTTGATGGTGTTGGTGGCGTACACGCCGCCGTTCATCGCCACCAGCGAACCGCTGACTTCCCCCCAGCGAGTGTAGTCGTTACGGCTGCCGTACAGCCCGGCGCGGGTTTCCAGCAGCGAGGTGCGCCAGGTCAGGTCCGCCTGACGATAATCGCTGTTGCTGCCCTGGCCGCCGGCATAGGCCAGGTTCCAGCCGAAACCGCCGTCGGTCGGCGCGGCGCGGCTATAAGCGACGCGCTCGCTCCAGCGGTTGCCGGCGTCGCGCGCGGTGCTGACGTTGGCGGTGCCCCAGGCATCGAACGGAATGCTGATCTGCAGCTGCGAGCTGTAGCCGTCGCCGCCAATTTCGCGGTTTGCCGAGGCGTACAGGCTGATATTGCGCCACAGCGTCAGGCTGTATGACAGGTTGATCAGACGGGTGCGCTGGCCGATGGCGTCGCGCACGTCGAAATAACCGGCGCCCAGGCTGCCGAAGCGGCTCAGGCCGATGCTGCCGGTCAGCTGATCGGTGCGGCGGCTCAGCCGGTAGCTGCTCTTATAGGTGGAAAGATCGCCAAAGTCCGCGCTGCGCAGTACCCGTTGGGCGTTGAGGCTGAAATACTGGTTGCTGTAGGTGTAACTCAGGCTGGTTTGATCGCCGTGGCGGCCGGTGTACTGATAGACCGGCCCGGCATCCGGTTGCTGTACCGGCTGGCCGGTGATCGGATCGTAATACAGCGGCGTGACCGGTGGAGCGTTGAAGGCGTCGCTGCCCGCCTGGCTGTAGCTGTAGGAGGCATTGAGCACCCCCAGCTGCCCAAGGCGCACCCCGGCACCGGCGCCGGTGACCGCCAGCTCCGCCGCACCTTCCGCTCGCCCTTCGAGCGTGAGCCAATCGGTGACGCCGTAACGGCCGCTGCCGCTGGCCACCCACTGGCCATAGTCAGCGGAGCGGTAACCGTAGTTTTGGCGCAGCGCACCCGCCGACAGGCTGAAATCGCTTAACCCGGCCTGCAGCAGTGAACTGGCGACGTAGAACGGCACCGTGGTGCTGATCTGGCGGCCCAGCGCATCGGTGGTCACCACCGTCGCCTGACCGGCGCCGTTGATGTAGGGCACGGTGTTCAGGGTGAACGGGCCAGGGTTCACGTTGGCGGAGGTGTTTTTATAACTGTTGATGTACAGATCGACGCTGCTCGGCACGGCGGCCTGGCCGGAGAACTGCGGCAGCGGGTAGGTTATGAGGTCCGGCCGGGTCGCGAAGTTGCGCGCCACCTGCAGGCCGCCGATGCGCACCGAGCTGGTCCAGGGCAGCGAACCGGTCGTGAGATCGCCGGCGGTATAGCTGAGCATGATGTCGTCGTCGCTGTAGCGCCAGCTGCTGTCGTAGCGGATATAGCGATTGTTCTGCTGCGCGGCGGTCTCACCGTTGAAGCTGCTGCGGAAGATGCCGGTGTTGGCGAAAACGCCGAAGCCATCGAACAGCCGTTGTTCGCTCCAGGCGGAAAAATAGCCCGGATTGCCGCGCCCGCCGCTCTGGCTGACGTAGGCGTCGTAATTCAGCAAAAAGCCCAGGCTGCTCTGCGCCGGCAGACGCTGTTCCTGATTCGTGTCGCCGAGGGTTTGCTTGGGCAGCCAGTCGTTGGGCACCGAAATCAGCAACTGCTGCGTTTCGCCGCTGTAGGTCACCTCGACCTTATCCAGCAGATCGACGGCGATCTCTTTCGCCTGCTTGTCCGCCACCGGTAGGCCGGCGTCGATCAGCTGCTGCGGCGTTAAATAATAGTGGCCGCCGCGGTAGGCGACCGGCACCACTTTACCGGTCTGGCGGCCGTTCACCACCGGCTCCAGATACAGCGTGGTATCCGGCATGCTGATGGCGCTGGGCGGCGGCGGCAGATCGTCGGCGGCGGCGAACGTCGGCCACAGTTCCACCGCCACACAGAGTACGGCCAGGGCCAGCGGCTTGAGCTGCATGCCGCGGGTGGCCGGCGACGACATCCGCTTCACCTGCACCTCAGGCTCAGTAAGTCGGGATGGTTACGGGTTGTTTGTTGTCGTTGACTATCGCCTGCAGCTTGCCGGCGGCGAAACTGCCCGACGACGGCAGGGCGAAGCGCATCTGCGAACCCGGCAGCACATACCCCAGCAGCCCGTTGTTGAGCGGCTTGCCCTGGATGCTGACCTGCGACAGACGGGCGTGCACGATGCCGTCATTGCGCACGTCAAGCCAGCGCTGGCTGTTTTGCTGCAGCAGGCGGTAGCTGAGCTTGGGTTGGTTGGCGGTGGCATAGTCGCGCGGGTGTTCGAAGTCCTGCTTGGTCCACACGTCTTTGCCGCTGACGAACAGCGGCACCGAATAGCGCATCTGGAATTTCAGCCCCATCTGCGCGCCCTTATCGGGCGCCGCGCCGTCTTTATCTTTGATCGGCACCTCATCGACCAGTATCCGGTAAGCCCGTTCTTGCCCGGCGGCGACCGGCGTCTGCTTGATCAGACGAATCAGTTGGCGTTTGCCGGGGAGAATGGTGGCGACCGGTGGGCTGGCGACCACCTCGCTTTGGTTGCGGTAGTCGTCTTTGCCGCCGGTTTGTTGCCAGCCGAGCACGCGAATTTGCATATAGACCGGCTTGCTGTCACGGTTTTCGAGCCACAGGGCCGTCGCCTGCTGATTGTCTTCGATGACCGGATCGATGGGCCAAATCAGAATGGAGGCGGCGGCGAAGGCCTGCGGCTGGCCAGCTAACAGCAATCCTGCCAGCAGGGGCAGGCGGAGCAGAGTACTACGCATAATGTGATCCTTTTAAAAGCTCAATAACTCACTGTCACTAAGACCGTATCGTTGTAGGTGCCGCTGGTGGGCAAGGTGCTGCTCGCCATTAAACTGGCGTAGATTTTTATTTCTTGCGTGCTGCCGGTGGAGGAGACGGTTTGGACGGCGCCGCCGTTGCCGCCGTCGCCCCACAAAACGGTGTAGTTGGTATCCTGGTAGAGCTGATAAACCAGCGTTTCCGAGGTGGCCGAGTTCAACAGCTTTCGCCCGCTGGCGATGGAGCCGGTGACATTATTGCCGACGTTCAATGCCAGGCTGACGCTGAGTCCAGGGTTGCAGCGGATCAGGATCGAGCCGGCGCCGGCGCTCGAGACAATTTTTATCGGGCTGCTTAAGGACGCCACCTGGCCAAAACTCATGCTGCCGAACGAGGTGACGTTGGTGACGCCGCTGCCGAGCACGCAGCCTTTGATGATCGAGGCGTTGACCGTAAAACCCTGGCTGACGGTGTCGGCATGGGCCGCAGGGGCGCCGATCAGCGCCGTCAGCAGCAGAGTGCGCAGCGTTCCGTTAATCACCAATTTATCGTCACCTGCACCGTATCCGTGTAGGTGCCCGTCGCCGGCGTCGTCTGCACCGGGATCATGCCGTACACCGGCAGCCAGACGCTTTGGCCGGTAGCGGTCTGCGTCACGCCGGTGACATTATCCCAGACGGTGGCGTAGCTGCCGCTGGTATACAGGTTGTAGTTCACGCGGGCGCCCGCTGAGCTTTGCAGATAGCGCGCAGCGGTATTGCCGCTCTGCCCACCGCTGAGCAGCACCGTGTAACTGGTGCCGTTGTTGCAGTTGATCTGCAGCGCGCCGGCGTTCGCCTGGCCGGTTATCTTTATCGCCGTATTCAGGAAGTAGACCGTGCCGAAGTTGAAGGTGCCGAACGTGGTGTTGCCGCCGCTGGTGGTGCCGGCGACACAGGATTTGACCAGGGTGGCGCTGACGCCCACCGTCGCGGTGCTGACGTCGGCGCGGCAAACGCCCGCCAACGACAGCAGCATGCAGGTGACGGCCAGGCGCGCCATAGTTACCCGGCGACGGTCATGGTGACGGTGTCGCTGTACGCGCCGGCCGCCGGGGTGGTGCCCGAGGCGGGCACCAGACCGTAGACGATCAACGGTACCGCCGAACCGGTGCCGGTACCGGTCAACGTGTTGGTCGTGTTGTTCCACGGTAAGGAGTGGGCGCTGTCCTGATAGAGGTTATAGCTGATGTAGGCAGGCACGCTGCTGGCCATGCGCCGCTGGCTGCCCGAGGCGTTGAGGCCGTTGTCGAGCGTCACGGTATAGTTGGTGCCAGTGGTACAGTTCAGCCCCAGGGTGCCGGTGCCGCCGCTGCCGGTGGCGCTGGCGGTGATGACGTTAGCCAGCGACGAGTAGGTGCCGAAGCTGAGAGAGCCGAAGTTGTTGGTGGTGCCGGAGCTGTTGCCGCCGGTGACCACGCAGCCGGCGCCGATGGTCAGGGTCACGCCCAGCGTGCCCTGAATGGTGCCTGCCGCGTAGGTGGCACCAGAGGCGCACA
>NZ_WLYN01000023.1:0-7561 GCF_009707615.1 Serratia sp. YC16
CCCTGGTTCGCCACGGCCGCCTGCTGCAGAATATCGGCGACGTTTTCCAACTGAGGGAAGGCTTTCGCCAGGCCGGCCAACATATAGAGCACGGCAAAAACGCGTTGAACGATCATCATGCGACTCCCCGCAGACCCAGCTTGCGGGCGACAATTTCTTTTTGTATCTCGTTGGTGCCGGAGAAGATCCGGCTGGGGATCACGTTCAGCAAGTGGCGCACCAGACCGAGTTCTTGATCCATGCCGGCTCCGCCGAAGATTTGAATCGCGTCCAGCGCGGACTGCACGGCATATTCGGAAATCAACAGTTTGCTCATGGCGATGTCGATCTCGGCGTCCTGGCCCCGATCGTGTTTCCAACAGGCGCGGTAGAGCATTAGCCGACACTGTTCCAGACGCAGTTTCATCTCGATGATGCGGTTGGAGACGGACTGAAATTGGCCGATCGCTTTGCCGAATTGTCGGCGTTGTTTGGCGTAGTCCAGCGCGCTGTCGAGCACGCGCTCCATTGCGCCGATAAACAGAGCCGACAGGCAGCCCTTTTCCCAGATCATTGAATCGTGGAAGATGGCGCCGCCGGCGCCCGGCATGCCGAGCCGTTGGGCCTCTGGAATGAAGACGTCGTTGAAGGTCAGTTCGCTCCACGGGCAGTTGGAGAGGCAATCTTTCGGGCTGACGGCGCCTACGTTTAAGCCTGGCATCCCTTTCTCGAGCACAAATGCGGACACGCCCATAAAGCCATGTTCGGGATGGGTTTTCGCATAGACGATGAAGATGTCGGCAATCGGCGCGTTGGTGATGAAAATTTTGTTTCCGTTGAGCCGGTAGCCGCCTTCACAGGGTTGAGCGGTTGATTTCATGGCATAAATATCGGAACCGGCGTCCGGCTCCGTCGCCGCATTCGCCGCGATCAGTTTTCCGGCCGCCAACGCTTCGAGATACTGCGCTTTTAATGCTTCGGAACCGAAGCGGGAAAGCGGGATCACGCAGGCGCACAGATGAGCGCAGAGCGAAAAGGACATGCCGATGTCGCGGCTGCCTTTACCCAGCGCCTCAATCATCAGCGCAGTATCGAGCGCGCTAATGCCCAATCCGCCGAACGCGGTCGCCACGGGGGCTCGGGTAAAGCCATAGGCGGCGGCTTGTCGCCACAAATCCAGGCTTAATACCTGCCGTGAAAGCCGATCATGCGCATCCTGATCCAGCACCTCGCGGGCAAAACGCTGAGCGGATTCGCTTAGAGCCTGCTGCTCGCTTGATAAGTTAAAATCCATGACGAACTCTGCCATCGGGTTGAGAGATTAAATTAGCTAATATTTCTAGTTTGGAGGTGGCCAAAACTCAAACAGGCGAAGTAATGGTAAATGTAAATAAATGTTTATTTATGTGGTTTATTATTACAATTTTGTTAATTTGTGTTTTTATTTTGTTGTTTTAATTGTGTTTTATTTTGTGTTATTTATACACAAAAATTTACATATAATAAAAATCTTAATTTGATCAAATTTTAATAGGTTAGATTGTCTATTGTTTTTTGATGAATACTTTGCAAGTGAAGTATCTATCTTTTGGCTGTGACTATCGGTTTCTCATCGCTATCGACGGTAGGGCGTTGAGGCTTGGTGAGTGGCGTAAAGCGGCTTAAGATAGGAGGTGAGCAGGAGCATTCCGGAGGAAAAAATGAATATTAGCGACGTCGCGAAAAAAACCGGTTTAACCAGCAAGACGATTCGTTTTTACGAAGAGAAAGCGCTGATTACCGCCCCGATTCGCAGCGACAACGGTTACCGCCACTATTCCGCCAGGCATGTCGAAGAGCTGACGCTGCTGCGCCAGGCGCGGCAGGTGGGCTTCAACCTGGACGAGTGCCGCGAGCTGGTGGCATTATTCAACGATCCGGCTCGCCACAGCGCCGACGTGAAGGCGCGCACGCTGCAGAAGGTGGCGGAGATCGAAAAGCACATCAGCGAACTGGGTGAAATGCGCCAGCGTCTGCTTACGCTAGCGGAACAATGCCCGGGTGACGAGGGAGCCGAGTGCCCCATCATCAATAATCTGGCGGGGTGTTGCCGTTCGAATTAACGGTTGATGGCGCGGATCACCAGCGTGACGCCTTCCACTGCCACCACTTCCACCTCGGTGCCGGCGGGCAGATCTTCCGCCGCCTGCGCGCGCCAGCTGCTGTCGCCGATATTGATGCGCCCCATGCCGTTGTGCATCGCCTCCGTCAGCGTGGCGCGGGTGCCGATCAACTGCCGGTTGCGCTGGTTGAGCACCGGCGAACCGCCGGATGCGGCCGCCGGGCGCCGGCGCAGCCAGTACCACCACAGGTAGGCGACGACGACGGTCAGGACGGCGAAGATCACGCCCTGCCATTCCCAGGCGAGCGCCGGCAGCAGCCAGATCAGGGCGCCGACCAACAGCGCCGCCACGCCGCTCCACAGCAGGTAGCCGCCGGCGCCGAGCATTTCCGCCGCCAGCAACACGCCCCCGAGGGAGAGCCAAAACCACAGCGGATTCGCCGCGATCAGTTCGAGCATGATTATTTGCCTTTGCTTTCTTTCAGCAGTTCGGTAATGCCGCCGATCGAGCCGAGCAGGCTGCTGGCGTCCAGCGGCATCATCACCACCTTGCTGTTGTTGGAGGAACCGATCTTCTGCAGCGCGTCGGTGTATTTCTGCGCCACGAAGTAGTTCACCGCCTGAATGTTGCCGCTGGCGATGGCGTCGGACACCAGCTGGGTAGCGCGCGCCTCGGCCTCGGCGGCGCGTTCACGCGCTTCCGCCTGCAGGAATGCCGATTGGCGCTCGCCTTCGGCCTTCAGGATCTGCGATTGTTTCTCCCCTTCGGCGCGCAGAATGGCCGCCTGACGCACCCCTTCTGCCTCCAGGATGTCGGCGCGCTTGGTACGCTCGGCCTTCATCTGGGCGTTCATCGAGGCGATCAGTTCCGCCGGTGGGCGCACGTCGCGGATCTCGATACGGGTGATTTTCACCCCCCACGGATTGGTCGCTTCATCGACGATGTGCAGCAGACGGCTGTTGATGCTGTCGCGCTGCGACAGCATTTCGTCCAGTTCCATCGAGCCGAGCACGGTGCGGAAGTTGGTCATGGTCAGGTTGACGATCGCCTGTTCGAGGTTGCTGACCTCGTAGGCGGCGCGCGCCGGGTCGACCACCTGGATAAAGCACACCGCATCGATGGCCACGTTGGCGTTATCGCGGGAAATCACTTCCTGCGAAGGGATGTCCAGCACCTGCTCCATCATATTGATTTTGCGGCCGATGCGGTCCATGAACGGCACCACCAGGTTCAGGCCCGGCATCAGCGTTTTGGTGTAGCGGCCGAAGCGTTCTACCGTCCATTGGAACCCCTGCGGCACAATTTTGACGCCGGCGAACACCACAATCAGTGCGACGACGATCACGATGGGAATAAAAGTAAGCATGCAAACCTCCTGTCAGACATATGTAAACAGATATTACGTCAGCGCCGGAAAAATGCCTACTGATACCACGACTTAATCCAGGGCGCCGACCAAACCCGCGATCAGCGGATCCCGCGTCTGGAACAGGCTGATAAGGGTGCGCACCGCTTCGCCGCAGCGAGCATCGGACCAGGCCAGCGACAGGGGAGAGGGCTGGCGCGGATATCTGAGCTGCTTGGCCACCAACTCGCCGCTATCAAGATAAGTTTGGCACAGTTGACGCGGAAGGAAACCAATCCCGAGACCGCGCAGATGGCACTCCAGCTTGGTGCGCAGATCCGGCACCTTGATCTCCTGCTGGCCCGACAGCAGCCAGGCGGTGCGCTTGGCCAAATGGCGGGCGGTATCTTCGACGTTGATTGCGGCGTAAGGGCGCAGCTGCGTTTCGCTCAGCGGATCGGCGGCAGCGGCCAGCGGATGCGTCGGCGAAATGGCGAACACCCAATCGATCTTGCCGAGCGGCAGCACCTTGATGCTGTTTTCCAGCGATTCATTGCCCGCCGCGCCGATCGCCAGATGGCAATCCTCATTCAGCAGCGCGTCCCACACGCCCATGTATACCTGGCGGGAAATGTGGAATTGGGTGAACGGGTATTTGTCGTGCAGGTGAGTCAGCAGCCTGGCCACGGCGGCGGCGTCGTACAGCAGGTTGTTGATCACGATATTCACCTGATGCTCTACGCCGTCGTTAATTTGCCGCAATTCACCCGGCATGGCGTCCAGCCAGGTGTGCCATTGGCGGCAGCGCTCCAGCAAATACTCCCCGGCCGGCGTTAGGTTGACGGTGCGGGTGGTGCGGATAAACAGCTGCGTGCCGATGCTCTCTTCCAGCGTTTTAATGCGGTAGCTGATGGTGGCGGTGGTTTTGTGCAGTAACTCTGCCGCGCGCGAGAAGCTTTGGCACTCGGCAACTTTGATAAACGAACGAATGGTTTCGTGATCCAGCATGTGGGGTCCTTGGCTGACACCGCCTTTTCGGTTATCGGTGAGAAGAATCTACTTGATGTTGCGGCGCGATAGGCAGTGGCAAAGCCCAACCCCACGATCCCGGTCACAGAATCACCGGATAGCGATGAACATACGCAGCTCTATTATTGTCGATAGTGGATCAGGTGGTTTTTTAATTCATTGATTTCAAGCAATTAATATGGTCTGCCGATCGTGAAATGTGCGGGTGATCTTGTTATGGAAAAATTTTCCAAAAAATTGCTGTCAAATTCGCCATGCGCTGTCTAGAGTGAAGGCGTTGGGTGAAATATCGCCGTTTAATCGTCGTCTGGGTCATGCGCTTTGGAGAATCACATGGATTTAGTCATCGAAGAATTAACGCCGGCGGCCTTTGCGCCTTATGGCGACGTATTGCAGATAGAAGGCTCGCGTTTCTTTCATATCAATGACGGGAAAACCGAGCGTTATCACGATCTCGCCAAGATTGAGGTGTCGGACGGCAACCGGGTGCTGGCCAGCATCAACCGGGCAGAACCCTGCGAGCTGCCGATGACCTTTTCCCTGTTGGAAAAGCATCCGCTCTCGTCACAGGCCTTTGTGCCGATGAATGGCGAACGCTTCGTGGTGATCGTCGCCGAACCGGGCGAAACCATCCCCGTCGGCACGATGCGCGCCTTTATCACCAACGGCAAGCAGGGGATCAACTATCATCGCAACGTCTGGCATCACCCGCTGTTCGCCTATGCGAAAGTCACCGACTTTTTCACCATCGATCGTGCAGGCGCCGACAACTGCGTGGTCAGCCGCTTGCCGGAGCCGTATCGCATAGTTTTGGCATAGCGCTGGCCGCACGCCGCGCAGGGCGTTTATCATAGCGTCAACCATGCCGTCACTGACAAAGGAAGCTTGAATGACCGAATTACGCAGGAAAGGACGACCCGCCACCGAAGCCGGCGCTACCAAAGGGGCACAGGCGTTGGATCGCGGGCTGGAGATCCTCCAGTACCTGGCCAACGCCGGGGGAAGCTCGTCGGTTTCCGTGCTGTCCGAGAAGCTGGAGTTGCCGCTGTCCACCACCTTCAGATTGTTGAAAGTGTTGGAGAAATCGGAATTCGTCTTTCAGGATCCGCAGCTGGGCTGGTGGCATATCGGCATTCAGTCGTTCACCGTCGGCTCCGCCTATATGAACGATCGCGACGTGGTATCGGTGGCTGGGCCGTTCATGCGGCGGCTGATGCTGCTGTCCGGCGAGACTGCCAACCTGGCGATCCGCAACAATTTCGATGCGGTGCTGATTCGCCAATGCGAATGCCAGGCGATGGTGCGCATGTGCGCGCCGCTGGGCAGCCGCTTGCCGCTGCACGCATCGGGCGCCGGCAAGGCGTTGCTGTACCCGCTGGCGGAAGAGGAGATGCTGGATCTGATCGTGCGTTCGGGGCTGCAATCCTACACGCCGAAGACGCTGACCAGCGTGAACCTGCTGCGCAAGGATCTGCATCAGTCGCTGGAGCAGGGCTACACCATCGACGATGAAGAGCACGCGCTGGGCCTGAACTGCCTGGCTTCGGCGATTTTTGATCGCAACAACAACGTGATCGCCGCCATTTCCATTTCCGGGCCCAGTTCGCGGGTCGGCAAGGAGCGGTTCAAAGAGCTGGGTGAACTGGTGGGGGAAGTGGCCAGAGATATCAGCGCCGCGCTGGGTGAATCGCGCAGCAAGGCGTAATCGTCACGCGCCGGGGTGAGCCGGCGCGGAACAAGACTCCCCGTTTGATGAGCAGACGGGTTTTTTTGACGGTATTTTAAAGTTGGAAAAATTTTCCAATAAATTAAGGAGAGCATCACATGGCAATTATGCGAGCGGTAGACGCGGCAATGCACGTGCTGGAAAAAGAAGGGATCACCACCGCGTTCGGCGTGCCCGGCGCGGCGATTAACCCGTTCTACGATGCGATGCGGCGACACGGCGGCATCAAACACTATCTGGCGCGGCACGTGGAAGGGGCATCGCACATGGCGGAAGGCTATACCCGCGCCGCTGCCGGCAATATCGGCGTATGCATCGGCACCTCCGGCCCGGCGGGCACTGACATGATCACCGGCCTTTACTCCGCCTCCGCCGATTCGATTCCGATCCTGTGCATCACCGGCCAGGCGCCGCGCGCGCGTTTGCACAAGGAAGATTTTCAGGCGGTGGACATCGAGTCGATCGCCAAGCCGGTGACCAAGATGGCGGTCACCGTGCAGGAACCGGCGCTGGTGCCGCGGGTGCTGCAGCAGGCGTTTCACCTGATGCGCTCCGGCCGGCCGGGCCCGGTGCTGATCGACCTGCCTTTCGACGTGCAGATGGCGGAGATCGAGTTCGATCCGGATACCTACTCGTCGCTGCCCGCCTATAAGCCGGCGGCCACCCAGGCGCAGATCGACAAAGCGCTGGATCTGTTGTGCGCGGCGAAAAAGCCGCTGATCATCGCCGGTGGCGGCATTCACAACGCCGATGCGGCGGATCTGCTGCAACGGCTGGCGGAGATCTGCAATGTGCCGGTGATCCCGACGCTGATGGGCTGGGGCGCCATTCCGGACGATCACCCGCTTATGGCGGGCATGGCGGGCCTGCAAACCTCGCACCGCTACGGCAATGCCAACCTGCTGGACTCGGATCTGGTGTTCGGCATCGGCAACCGCTGGGCCAACCGCCACACCGGTTCGGTGGACAAGTACACCGCCGGGCGCAAGGTGGTGCATATCGATATCGAGCCGACGCAGATTGGCCGGGTGATCTGCCCGGATCTGGGCATCGTTTCCGACGCGCGCATCGCGCTGCAAATGCTGGTGGACACGGCGCAGCGCCGTTTCGAACGCGGCGAGTTGCCGAATCGCGACGCCTGGTGCGCCGCCTGCCTGCAGCGCAAGCAAACGCTGCTGCGCAAGACCCACTTCGACAACGTGCCGGTCAAGCCGCAGCGGGTGTATGAAGAGATGAACCGCGCCTTCGGCCGCGACGCCTGCTATGTCACCACCATCGGGCTGTCGCAGATCGCCGCCGCGCAAATGCTGCACGTTTTCGAACCGCGTCACTGGATCAATGCCGGTCAGGCCGGCCCGCTGGGTTGGACGCTGCCTGCGG
>NZ_WLYN01000024.1:0-4519 GCF_009707615.1 Serratia sp. YC16
TACCTACTGAGCTAAGCCGGCATCAAGTGCAGCGCATTCTAGGTAGAGCGGGCGACCTATGCAACAAAAAAATTGCTTTACGCGCACTTTCGCTCACAAATCAGTCAATTTTGCATGCTGTCATGCAATTCGCAGCCTGCAGCGTGCAAACATTCATCACCCGCAGCAATCATTCTCTACAATTTTATCCACTTTTGGCAAGCCTTGAGCGCCCCTTTCTCCGTGTCGGGCTTCTCATAACGCTTAACCCACAGCGGTAAACTGTGAGCGGGATCGATGCACCAAAAAGAAGATAGCTGCCCCGTGGTGCGGCATGGACTACATTTATTCCTCGCCCTTTCGCCGGCGTCATACCTTTCGCCGCTCTGGCGCAGTTATTGCTTATCTTCATTACCCCCATCCTGGAGGAATGACCGATGAAAATAGTGCCTGTCAACGCCGCTACGCTCCCAATTTACCGCGACGAGTTGGCCCACCTGTTGACCGATGCCATCACGCACGGCGCTTCGGTGGGCTACGATACCTTAATCCCCCATGAAGATGCCGAAAGTTACTTCCACAGTCTTCGTCCTGCTCTGGCTAAGGGTGAACGGCTGTTGTGGATTGCGCGCGATGAGCGCGGCGTCGTTGGCACCGTGCAACTCGAGCTTTGTCAGAAGCCGAACGGCCGCAATCGTGCGGAGGTGGTGAAGCTGCTGGTTCACAGCCGAGCTCGTCGCAACGGCGTCGGCCAGGCGCTGATGAAGACGCTGGAGCAAGCGGCATTGCAACAGCGGCGCGGGCTCCTGTACCTGGATACGCAGACAGGTTCGGCGGCGGAGGCGCTTTACCGCAGCCTAGGCTATCGCTGTCTGGGAGAAATACCGGATTATGCAGCCGGGCCCGATGGCTATTACCACCCGACCATCATTTATTACAAACGTCTGTTCATCGTGACCCCCTCTTCGCGCGCTATTGCCAGCTAGCCTCGAGGCGGTATCCTGACTCAATGATGCCGCCTTGCAACCCCGCTTTATCAACTGCGCGCCGCTTCGCACAATTGACATAAACTGCTGCCTATCGACAACTTTTGCGAAAAAAGTCTACGCCAAAAACGAAGCTGTCTATAATATGCAGCTTGTTTATTCTCTGGAGTTGGCGTCCGGCGCCTTTCCCAACCTGCGTTAACAGGCAGAATTTGGCTTATGATAAAAAGAGATCAATCTTTAGCAACGCCTTACCTACAGTTCGATCGTGCCCAGTGGGCTGCGTTGCGAGATTCGGTGCCGCTGACGTTGTCGGAAGAAGAGATCGTTAAACTGAAAGGGATTAACGAAGATCTCTCGTTGGAAGAAGTTGCGCAGATTTATCTGCCGCTGTCACGACTGTTGAACTTCTATATCAGTTCCAACCTGCGTAGGCAGGCGGTGCTGGAGCAATTCCTCGGCACTGACGGGCAAAAAATTCCTTATGTCATCGGCATCGCCGGCAGCGTAGCCGTCGGCAAGAGCACGACCGCGCGTCTGTTGCAGGCCCTGCTGAGCCGCTGGCCGGAACACCGCAGCGTTGAGCTGATCACTACCGACGGTTTCTTGCATCCTAACAAGGTGCTGAACGAACGCGGTTTGATGAAGAAAAAAGGCTTCCCGCAGTCCTACGATATGCATAGCCTGGTGAAGTTTGTGTCGGAAGTAAAATCCGGCGCCAAACGCGTCACCGCCCCGGTTTATTCCCATTTGATCTATGACGTAGTCCCCGAAGGCAATAAAGTCATCGAGCAGCCGGACATTCTTATTCTGGAAGGGCTTAACGTATTGCAAAGCGGTATGGATTATCCTCACGATCCGCATCGCGTATTCGTTTCCGATTTTGTCGACTTCTCTATATATGTCGATGCGCCGGAGACGCTATTGCAAAGCTGGTATATCAATCGTTTCCTGAAATTCCGTCAGGGCGCATTTTCCAATCCTGATTCTTATTTCCATAACTATTCAAAATTGCCTGAGCCGGAAGCGATTAATATTGCCACGCAATTATGGAATGAAATTAACGGATTGAATTTACAGCAGAACATACTGCCTACCCGCGAACGCGCGAGCCTGATTATGACCAAAAGCGCCAACCATGCCGTTGAAAGCGTGCGCTTAAGAAAATAAACCAACCGATCTAACAAGGGGGCGTTATCGCCCCCTTGTTTTACTTCACTATTCCGCGCTGCGCAGCGATATTTCCCCGCCGATAAAGGGTTTGATTTCCCCATCCTGCTCCAGCAAAAGCGCACCTTGTGAGTCGATACCCCGGGCGATACCCACAATCTGCCGCTCACCGATCAGCAGTTTGACCGGTCTATCGATAAAATTATCCAGCGCGCGCCAGCGGCCAATGAATGGCGCCAGTCCATCTATCTCAAACTGCTTTAACGACTGCCGCAGTTCATTGAGCAGAGTGGCGGTCAACTCATTACGATCGATGTTAATGCCGGCCTCTTGCAGGTTGATCCATCCCTGATTTATTCCGCCGGCATTGGTATCACGCATCGCCAGATTGATGCCGGCGCCAATAACCAGTTGGGCCGCATCGCCGGTTTTCCCCGTCAATTCAACCAGGATCCCCGCCAGTTTACGATCGTTCAGGTAAAGATCGTTGGGCCACTTCACGCGTACGTCTGCCGCACCGAGACGCTGCAGAACTTCTGCCATCACCATACCGATCACCAGGCTGAGCCCCATCGCTGCGGCCGGGCCTTGTTCCAATCGCCAAAACATCGACAGATACAAATTGGCACCGAATGGCGAGATCCACTGACGCCCACGACGCCCTCGCCCCGCCTGTTGATATTCAGCCACGCAGGCATCGCCCGAGTTCAATTCGGCAATGCGATCCAACAAATATTGGTTGGTGGAATCAACGACTGGCAACACGCTCACGCGCTTGTCTTCCAGCAGACTGAGAATGCGTTCGGCTTCCAGCAGCTGAATGGCGCCAGGAAGGCTGTAGCCTTTGCCTGGTACGGTAAAGACATCCAGTCCCCACTCGCGAATGGTCTGGATATGCTTATTAATTGCGGCACGGCTCATGCCCAATGACTCACCGAGGTGTTCTCCGGAATGGAACTCGCCGTCGGCCAGCAGTGCAATCAGCTTTAATGGGACCTTGGTATCTTTCATGACAGCACCGCCACAGCATTCAGCTCACCGGTCGCGCCAATAAAGCGCACCTCAGGTTCCAGCCACACGCCAAATTTATCGGCCACCGTTTTGCGTACATGGCGCGCCAGCGCCACCACATCCTGACTGTGCGCATTGTCGAGGTTCACCAGCACCAGCGCCTGCTGGCGGTGTACCGCTGCGCCACCGATACGATATCCCTTCAGTTCGCACTGATCGATCAACCAACCGGCAGCCAGCTTCACCTGGTCCCCCTGCTGCGGATAATGCGGCATGCCGGGGTATTGCGCGATGAGTTCAGCGGCTTTCCCCGCGTTTACCAGCGGATTCTTGAAAAAGCTGCCGGCGTTGCCGGTTTCACGCGGGTCTGGCAACTTACTGCGGCGCATCGCGCATACGGATTCAAATACCTGAAGCGGTGTCACCGTGGCGGGATCCAGCTTGGTCAGATCGCCATAACTCAGTTTGGGTTGCCATTGCTTGCTCAGACGCAGACCGAGCCCGACAATGACATACCCGGTTTGGAAACGGTGTTTGAAAATGCTTTCCCGATAGCCGAAACCACAATCGGCTGCCGGAATGCGATCGATGGCACCGGTGGAGAAATCCAGTAGATCGACATACTCACAGACATCTTTCAATTCGACACCGTAGGCGCCGATGTTCTGGATAGGGGCGGAGCCGGCCAAGCCGGGAATCAAGGCCAGGTTCTCCAACCCGCAGATGCCTGCCTGGAGCGTATATTGCACCAGATCGTGCCAATTCTCACCGGAACTGACGTGGATATACCAGGCGCCATTATCTTCCCGAACATCGATGCCCTTTAGCTGATTAACCATCACCGTGCCCGCAAAATCTTCCAGGAACAGCACGTTGCTACCTTCACCGAGAATCAGCAGCGGCTCCTGACGCTTGCGCGTTTGTTGCCAAACTTTGAGCATCAGCTCAATTCTATCGGCCATGATCAGGTGCGCTGCGTTGACCGGGAGCGCAAAAGTATTGTGGTTTTTTAAAGACGCGCTTTCAGTAGACATAACGTTCAGTACTCATCCGGAAATAATCTGTTGCCTAGTCTACTCGATTCGAGGCGTCTGGCTAATATTTGTTTTAATTAACGTGAAATTTATCGAGGAATGCGCGGAAGAATTAAGACTTATCTTTGATATAACAGGAAAACTCTTATCTACATGTTCATAAATAGACATTTTTATTATTTAAATAATAATCTGGAGCTATCAATTATATATTGAGCTGACAATTTACCTCATCAAAAACATTATGCATGCTTATGAGAGTATGGACATGCGCCCGAAATTGGCATTTTTATAAACAATAAAGACAGTCATGACATTATTTTACGCATAGCAAAAAGC
>NZ_WLYN01000025.1:0-3409 GCF_009707615.1 Serratia sp. YC16
CTCGGGGCTTTTCTCTTTGTATCTTTCGCACGGGCTCCAGAGACAAAGATCCAGAGCACCCACGCGCAGTATATTCACCTTCCCCTTCCTTCCCGCGTTCCTTTTCAGGCTAAATGTCTTTTTTGCGCAATGGCACGCAAGGTATTGCAATAGCTTGAAAATATAAAAAAGGCCCAGCGTCGCTGGGCCCTTGATGGCAGAAAAAGCACGCAGGGACGCGCTCTATGACGTCTGCTTGCGTAACAGGTAAACGAAGTACGGCGCGCCGATAAAGGTCGCCAGTAACCCGGCGGGGATCTGATACGGGAACAACAGCATCCGCCCGCACCAGTCGGCAAACACCATCAGCAAGCCGCCCAGCAGCGCGGCGATCACCATCTGCGGCAGCGCACGGCGGAAGCCCAGCATGCGCGCCATATGCGGTGCCATCAGCCCGACAAAGCTCAACGGCCCTACGGTCAGGGTCGCCATCGCGGTCAGCACGGCGGCCAATAAAAGAATGGTCAACCGCGCCCGCGTCAGCGCAATGCCCACCGAACGGGCGGTGGCGCCGCCGAGCGGCAGGATGGTCAACCAACGGCGGCACAACGGCGCCAATACCATCAGGCCGGCGGCCACCAGCGCGGTGCGCAGCGCCTGCGCCGGCTCCACAGAATAGGTCGAGCCGGAGAGCCAGGTCAGCAAGCCCCCGATACGCGGATCGCCGCTGGCCAACAGCAGGAAGATGACGGTGGTAAAAGCCGTGCTGAGCGCGATACCGGCGAGCAGCATCCGTTCGGTCGAGAAACCGCCGCGGCCAGCGGCGATCATGATGATCAGCAGCGTCGCGGCCGCCCCCAGACTGCCGGCGGGCAACAGCCAAACGAAGGCGTCGCCCGGCACCATAAACAACATCATCACGACGCCAAAAGCGGCGCCGGAACTGATGCCCAACACTTCCGGGCTGGCCATCGGGTTGCCGGTCAGTTTCTGAATCAGCGTGCCGGCGACCGCCAGCATCATGCCCGCGGCCAGCGCCGACAGCACCCGCGGCCAGCGCCACGGCAGCAGGGAGTCCAGTTCCGCCCCCTGGCTCCAGTGCCAGCCGCCGGCATTTTTGCCCAGCATCAGTGCCAGCGTCAGGCCAATCAGCAACACGATGCCGGCCAGGCCAATCCAGCCCGCCAGATGCCCGCGTTCGGCAGGCACCTTGTCGCCCAGGTTCATCGGTGGCGGCGTGGCGGCGCTGCGCAAACGCGGCAACAGCCACAGCAGCAGCGGCGCGCCGAACAACGCGGTGGCCGCACCGGTCGGGATTTCACGCCACACCTGCGTCACCCCGATCATCACCTGATCGGTCAACCACAGCAACAGCGCCCCCAGCAGCGGCGCCAGCATCATGCGGTGCGCCAGACGACGGGCGCCCAGCATCTTCGCCATCAGCGGCGCGAACAGGCCGATAAAGCCGATAACGCCCACCGCGCTCACCAACATGGCGCTGAAGATAATGGCCAACCCGAGAGCGCAGAAACGCGCCATCGACAGCCCCAGCCCCAGGTTGCGCGCCACGCCGTCGTCCAGCCCCAGCAGCGTCAGCGGGCGCAGCAACAGCGCCGCCAGCGCGCCGGCCACCAGCAAGCGCGGCAGGATAAACTGTACCGCGCTCCAGTCCTGTTGGTTCAACGCGCCGGTGCCCCACAGGAACATGCCCTGCAGCTGATCGTAATTAAACAGCGCCAACAGGCTGTTGACTGCGCCGCAGTACAGCCCCAGCACCAGACCGGCCAGAATCAGCGTAACCGGCGACATACGCTTGCCCCAGGCGACGCCGAACACCAGTCCTCCCACCACGACCGCCCCCACCATAGCGGCCAGTTGCCGGGTGAATTCGCCCCCCGGCAGCACCCACAGCGTGGCGATGGTCAAGCCGAGCTGCGCGCCGGCGGCAACGCCGAGCGTCGACGGCTCCGCCAACGGGTTGCGCAACACCTGCTGGAACAGGACGCCGACCAGCCCCAGACCGGCGCCGGCCAACAGCGACACCGTCAACCGCGGCAGCAGACTGTAATGGAACAGCATTTGCCGCACATCGTCGATGTCCGGCGCGCTGAGCGCCTGCGCCCATTGCGCCGGTGGCAATTGCTGCATCAGGTTGTATATCGTCAGGCCACCTGACGCCGCCAGCAACAGCAGGATCAGCGTCAGCGGTAATTTCCGGATGCCCGAATTCATGACGCCCTCTCCTGGGCCTGCGCCAACAGGCGGCAAAAGCGCATCGTCGACAGCGTGGCGCCGTAGAACCACACCGCCGGCACCTGCCGCAGCTGGTTTTGCCGCACGAAGGGCAACGACTGCCACAGCGGCGTCGCGCTGACCTTGTCCATCATCGCCTGATTACCGTGGTCGAGATAAATGACCCGGGCGTTACGCACCGAGGCCAACCGTTCAATCCCCACTACCGCCGTGCCCCAGAAGTCGGTTTGCTCCTGCCAGGCATTGCGAATGCCCAGTTGATCCATCGCTTCCTGGAACAGGCTTTTCTGGCCGATGATCAACGCATGGCGCGTGTCGATCAGGGAAAACAACAGCAGCGGTTGCCGGGTGTAGCTTTGCAGACGCTGACGTGCGTCCTGCATAAAGCGGTCGAACTGCGCCAGGTGATTTGCCGCCCGGCTTTCTATGCCCAACCGCTGCCCCAACGCCAGCAGCGACTGGCGGGCCACGGTCAGCGGTTTGCCGCTGCCGTCGTTGAAGCCGAAGCTCATGGTTGGCGCGATGGGTTGGATTTTTCGCGGTGTCGGGCCATAGCCTTGCGACAGCAACACCAGCGAAGGCTGGAGCTGCTGCAACAGTTCGAGGTTAGGCTCGGTGCGCTGCCCGACGTCGACCACCGTCGCCGGCAGCTTCGGCTCCGCCACCCACAGGTTGTAGTTATGGACATCGGCCACCGCCAGCGGCGTCACGCCCAATGCCAACAGCAGCTCGATCGGCAGCCATTCCAGCGCCGCAACGCGCGCGATATCCGGCGGCGCATCTGCCGCTCGACCGGGCAACGAGCCCAACAGCGGCGACAACGCCAACGCCATCAGCAGACGGCGGCGCAGTGGATCGTGAGAAGATGTGAATGCAGAAGACATCAGTAGACAAAACTCACCGGCGCGCCGCCGCTCGGGTGCGGCAACGTGCCCATAGGAATACCGTAAATTTGCTCCAGCACCGGCCCCTGCATCAATTCCAGCGGGCCGCCCTGGGCGATCATTTCACCGCCGCGCAGCGCCACCAAATGGTCACAGTAGCGCGCCGCCATGTTGATGTCGTGCAGCACGGCGATCACCGTGAGATCGCGTTCGCGGCTCAAGCGCTGGATCAGCGCCAACACGTCGACCTGGTGCGCGATGTCCAGCGCCGAGGTCGGTTCGTCGAGCAGCAG
>NZ_WLYN01000026.1:0-2899 GCF_009707615.1 Serratia sp. YC16
CCTTAAAGGTCCAGGGAAGACTCATCTTGAGGCAAGTTTCGCGCTTAGATGCTTTCAGCGCTTATCTTTTCCGCACTTAGCTACCGGGCAATGCCATTGGCATGACAACCCGAACACCAGTGGTGCGTTCACTCCGGTCCTCTCGTACTAGGAGCAACCCCTCTCAATCTTCCAACGCCCACGGCAGATAGGGACCGAACTGTCTCACGACGTTCTAAACCCAGCTCGCGTACCACTTTAAATGGCGAACAGCCATACCCTTGGGACCTACTTCAGCCCCAGGATGTGATGAGCCGACATCGAGGTGCCAAACACCGCCGTCGATATGAACTCTTGGGCGGTATCAGCCTGTTATCCCCGGAGTACCTTTTATCCGTTGAGCGATGGCCCTTCCATTCAGAACCACCGGATCACTAAGACCTACTTTCGTACCTGCTCGAGCCGTCACTCTCGCAGTCAAGCTAGCTTATGCCTTTGCACTAACCTCACGATGTCCGACCGTGATTAGCTAACCTTCGTGCTCCTCCGTTACTCTTTGGGAGGAGACCGCCCCAGTCAAACTACCCACCAGACACTGTCCTCACCCCGGATCACGGGGCAGAGTTAGAACATCAAACATTAAAGGGTGGTATTTCAAGGATGGCTCCACGCAGACTGGCGTCCACGCTTCAAAGCCTCCCACCTATCCTACACATCAAGGCTCAATGTTCAGTGTCAAGCTATAGTAAAGGTTCACGGGGTCTTTCCGTCTTGCCGCGGGTACACTGCATCTTCACAGCGAGTTCAATTTCACTGAGTCTCGGGTGGAGACAGCCTGGCCATCATTACGCCATTCGTGCAGGTCGGAACTTACCCGACAAGGAATTTCGCTACCTTAGGACCGTTATAGTTACGGCCGCCGTTTACTGGGGCTTCGATCAAGAGCTTCGCCTTGCGGCTGACCCCATCAATTAACCTTCCAGCACCGGGCAGGCGTCACACCGTATACGTCCACTTTCGTGTTTGCACAGTGCTGTGTTTTTATTAAACAGTTGCAGCCAGCTGGTATCTTCGACTGGCTTCAGCTCCATCCGCAAGGGACTTCACCTACATGCCAGCGTGCCTTCTCCCGAAGTTACGGCACCATTTTGCCTAGTTCCTTCACCCGAGTTCTCTCAAGCGCCTTGGTATTCTCTACCTGACCACCTGTGTCGGTTTGGGGTACGATTTAATGTTACCTGGAGCTTAGAGGATTTTCCTGGAAGCAGGGCATCAACTACTTCTGCACCGTAGTGCATCGTCATCACGCCTCAGGGTTGATATGCAACCGGATTTACCAGGTCACACCCCCTACACGCTTAAACCGGGACAACCGTCGCCCGGCTAGCCTAGCCTTCTCCGTCCCCCCTTCGCAGTAACACCAAGTACAGGAATATTAACCTGTTTCCCATCGACTACGCTTTTCAGCCTCGCCTTAGGGGTCGACTCACCCTGCCCCGATTAACGTTGGACAGGAACCCTTGGTCTTCCGGCGAGCGGGCTTTTCACCCGCTTTATCGTTACTTATGTCAGCATTCGCACTTCTGATACCTCCAGCAACCCTCACAGGCCACCTTCAACGGCTTACAGAACGCTCCCCTACCCAACAACGCCTAAGCGTCGCTGCCGCAGCTTCGGTGCATGGTTTAGCCCCGTTACATCTTCCGCGCAGGCCGACTCGACCAGTGAGCTATTACGCTTTCTTTAAATGATGGCTGCTTCTAAGCCAACATCCTGGCTGTCTATGCCTTCCCACATCGTTTCCCACTTAACCATGACTTTGGGACCTTAGCTGGCGGTCTGGGTTGTTTCCCTCTTCACGACGGACGTTAGCACCCGCCGTGTGTCTCCCGTGATAACATTCTTCGGTATTCGGAGTTTGCATCGGTTTGGTAAGCCGGGATGGCCCCCTAGCCGAAACAGTGCTCTACCCCCGAAGATGAGTTCACGAGGCGCTACCTAAATAGCTTTCGGGGAGAACCAGCTATCTCCCGGTTTGATTGGCCTTTCACCCCCAGCCACAAGTCATCCGCTAATTTTTCAACATTAGTCGGTTCGGTCCTCCAGTTAGTGTTACCCAACCTTCAACCTGCCCATGGCTAGATCACCGGGTTTCGGGTCTATACCTTGCAACTATTCGCCCAGTTAAGACTCGGTTTCCCTACGGCTCCCCTATACGGTTAACCTTGCTACAAAATATAAGTCGCTGACCCATTATACAAAAGGTACGCAGTCACACCACGAAGGTGCTCCCACTGCTTGTACGTACACGGTTTCAGGTTCTATTTCACTCCCCTCGCCGGGGTTCTTTTCGCCTTTCCCTCACGGTACTGGTTCACTATCGGTCAGTCAGGAGTATTTAGCCTTGGAGGATGGTCCCCCCATATTCAGACAGGATGTCACGTGTCCCGCCCTACTCATCGAACTCACGACCTGTGCATTTTAGTGTACGGGGCTATCACCCTTTACTGCGCGACTTTCCAGACGCTTCCACTAACACACAAGCCGATTCAGGTTCTGGGCTCCTCCCCGTTCGCTCGCCGCTACTGGGGGAATCTCGGTTGATTTCTTTTCCTCGGGGTACTTAGATGTTTCAGTTCCCCCGGTTCGCCTCATGCCACTATGTATTCATGACATGATAGTGTGTCGAAACACACTGGGTTTCCCCATTCGGGTATCGCCGGTTATAACGGTTCATATCACCTTACCGACGCTTTTCGCAGATTAGCACGCCCTTCATCGCCTCTGACTGCCTAGGCATCCACCGTGTACGCTTAGTCACTTAACCTCACAACCCGAAGATGTTTCCATCGTTCGTGCTGCAAACATTTGAGAGACTCTATGACAGGTTACTCTTCATCCCAGTACATCTACGGAGGGA
>NZ_WLYN01000027.1:0-2533 GCF_009707615.1 Serratia sp. YC16
CAGCACCTGAACGTCAACGTGCTGCGCCGTGAAACCCTGGAAGACGCGGTCAAGCATCCGGAAAAATACCCGCAGCTGACCATCCGCGTGTCCGGCTATGCGGTGCGCTTCAACTCTCTGACGCCGGAACAGCAGCGCGACGTTATCGCCCGCACCTTTACCGAAAGCCTGTAATCGGCGGCGCAATCGTAGCAATGAGGGAGCTTCGGCTCCCTTTTTTGCGTTTGGCGGCCGAAAACCGAACGTGGATCACAATTTGCACAAAGTTAAGCATTCCTAATACAGAACTCATCCGACCTGCCGATAGCTAAGTCAGTACCTATTCAGGTGCTCAATAAAAAGTCTATCGACAAGGAGTCGGCATGAGTATGCCTTTAAGTTTTACCTCTGCAGTATCTCCGGTGGCCGCGATCCCTACACCTCGCGCCACCGCCGAGACGGCACCGGCGGCGCAGCCCGCAGCCGCGCCGGCAAGTCCCGCGCCGGTGGCCACCCCCTCTCAGAACACGCTCAATGCGCAGAATCTGTTGAATACGTTGGTCGGCGATCTCTCCGCAGCGGCGCCGACGGCGGCAGCAGCACCGGGCGTGACCCGGGGGCAGCAATCGCAAGAGGGCGATTATGCGTTGGCGCTGTTGGCCAAGGACGTTTACTCGCTGAACGGCCAGGGCGCCGCCGGGTTTAACCGCCTGAGCGACAGCGCACTGCTCGGTTTCGGCATCGATCCCGCCAGCCTGCGCGACGCGGGCAGCGGTTTCCAGGCCGGGATTTACAGCAACGACAAGCAGTTTGTATTGGCGTTTGCCGGCACCAACGACTGGCGCGACTGGCTGAGCAACGTGCGGCAGGCGACGGGCTATGACGATGTGCAGTACAATCAGGCGGTTGCCGCCGCCAAAAGCGCCAAGACGGCCTTTGGCGATGCGCTGGTGATCGCCGGCCATTCGCTCGGCGGCGGTCTGGCGGCTACGGCGGCGCTGGCGACCGGCACTACGGCGGTCACCTTCAACGCGGCCGGAGTGTCGGATTACACCCTGAATCGCCTGGGCATCGATCCGGCGGCGGCGAAGAAAGATGCCGAAGCCGGCGGCATTCGCCGTTACAGCGAACAATATGACATGCTGACCAGTACTCAGGAATCAACCTCGCTGATCCCGGACGCCATCGGCCACAACATCACCCTGGCCAACAACGATACCCTGACCGGCATCGATGACTGGCGGCCGAGCAAGCACCTGGATCGCAGCCTGACGGCGCACGGCATCGACAAGGTGTTAAGCTCGATGGCGGAACAGAAGCCGTGGGAGGCCAAGGCCAATGCCTGAAGGGCGTCGCTTGCGGCGGGCGCTGGCGATAGCCTTACTGGCGCTGGTCGCGGTGACCGGTTTACTGATGATGGCTAAGGAGCAACAGATGGGGCAGGAGATTTCGCCGTTTGACGGCCGCAGCAATCTGGCGCTGGCTCAGGCGGTGGCGCGCGGCGATACGCAGGGCATCCATGCGCAGGCGACGCAGGATCGTTTGCGCGAGCGGGGCGATCGGCAGGTCACGCTGTTGCAGTGGGCGGTGCTTTCGCAGCAGCCGGGCAGCGTGCAGACGCTGCTGGAACTCGGCGCCGACGCAGCGGCTGCGGGGCTGGACGGCAACAGCGCGCTGCACACCGCGGCGATGCTGCAAGATCCACAGTACCTGCGGTTGCTGTTGACCCAAGGGGGGCAGGTGAACGTGCGCAATGCCGTGACCGGCGCTACGCCGCTGGCGGCGGCGGTATTGGCCGGGCGTGAGGAGCAGCTGCGGCTGCTGCTGGCGGCCGGAGCGGACACTACCTTGAGCGATCGGCTGGGGGATACGCCGCTGCATCTGGCGGCGAAGATCAACGCGCCACACCTGGCGCTGCTGCTGTTGCAGGCCGGGGCCGATGCCCGGGCGCGCAACCAGCAGGGCGTCGCGTTCCAGTTTTACTTCTCGCAAACGCCGGCGCATTTGCAGAATGACGAGCTGAAGGCGCAGTTCCGCGAGCTGGACAAATGGCTGCAGGGGCATCGTCTTTCCACGCACTACGCGCAGCAGTAAACGCCCATAAAAAAACCGCCTGCACAGGCGGTTTTTTCTTAGGCAGCGGCGGTTATTCCGCGTCGCCGGCCGGCTTGGCCTTCGCCTGACGGCGTTTACCGACGTTTTTGGCGTCGCGATGGCGCACTTTCACCTTGGCCTTTTCTTTGTTCTTCGCTTTATCTTCCGCGCGTTTGGCCAGCACTTTCTTCGATGGCTTGCCGTTGCTCTTCTCGTTAGGCACCTTGGTTTTTGGCCGCAGCTCGTCGATCACGCGCGCTTTCAGCGGCTCGTTCAGATAACGGCCCACTTTGCCCAGCAGCAGATGGTCGTGCGCTTCCACCAGCGAAATGGCGGTGCCTTTGCGCCCGGCGCGGCCGGTACGGCCGATACGGTGCAGGTAGGTATCCGCAGTGCGCGGCATGTCGAAGTTGAACACGTGGGTGATATCGAGGATATCCAGACCGCGCGCGGCGACGTC
>NZ_WLYN01000028.1:0-2041 GCF_009707615.1 Serratia sp. YC16
TCTCGTAAAGAGCTTGCCAACGCCATCCGCGCACTCAGCATGGACGCCGTACAAAAAGCAAATTCCGGCCACCCGGGTGCCCCTATGGGCATGGCGGACATCGCCGAAGTCCTGTGGCGTGACTACCTCAACCACAACCCGACTAACCCGCACTGGGCTGACCGCGACCGTTTCGTGCTCTCCAACGGCCACGGCTCCATGTTGATTTACAGCCTCCTGCACCTCACCGGCTACGACCTGCCGATGCGCGAGCTGGAGAACTTCCGTCAGCTGCATTCCAAAACCCCGGGCCACCCGGAGTACGGCTACACCCCGGGCGTTGAGACCACCACCGGCCCGCTGGGCCAGGGCATCGCCAACGCCGTCGGCTTCGCCATCGCCGAACGCACCCTGGCGGCGCAGTTCAACCGCCCTGGCCACGACATCGTCGACCACCACACCTACGCCTTCATGGGCGACGGCTGCATGATGGAAGGTATCTCGCACGAAGTCTGCTCCCTGGCCGGCACCCTCAAGCTCGGCAAGCTGACCGCTTTCTACGATGACAACGGCATCTCCATCGACGGCCACGTCGACGGCTGGTTCACCGACGACACCGCCCTGCGTTTCGAAGCCTACGGCTGGCACGTGGTGCGCAACGTCGACGGCCACAACCCGGACGCCATCAAGGCGGCGATTGAAGAAGCCCGCAAGGTGACCGACAAGCCGTCGCTGCTGATGTGCAAGACCGTTATCGGCTTCGGTTCGCCGAACAAGGCCGGTACCCATGACGTGCACGGCGCCGCGCTGGGCGCAGCCGAAGTGGCCGCCACCCGCGAAGCGCTGGGCTGGAAATACGCCGCCTTTGAAATCCCGCAGGACATCTACGCCCAGTGGGACGCCAAGGAAGCCGGTCAGGCCAAGGAAGCGGCCTGGAACGACAAGTTCGCCGCCTACGCCAAGGCCTTCCCGGAGCAGGCTGCCGAGTTCAAGCGCCGCATGAACGGCGAGCTGCCGGCCGACTGGAAAGCCGACGCCAAAGCGTTCGTGGAAAAACTGCAGGCCAACCCGGCCAACATCGCCAGCCGCAAGGCGTCGCAGAACGCGCTGGAAGCGTTCGGCAAGGTGCTGCCGGAGTTCCTGGGCGGCTCCGCCGACCTGGCGCCGAGCAACCTGACCATGTGGTCCGGCTCGAAAGCGCTGAACGTTGACCCGGCGGGCAACTACATTCATTACGGCGTGCGCGAGTTCGGCATGACCGCCATCACCAACGGCATCGCGCTGCACGGCGGCTTCCTGCCGTACTCGGCGACCTTCCTGATGTTCGTGGAATACGCCCGCAACGCGGTACGCATGGCGGCGCTGATGAAGCTGCGCAACGTGTTCGTCTACACCCACGACTCCATCGGTCTGGGCGAAGACGGCCCGACCCACCAGCCGGTGGAGCAGCTGGCGAGCCTGCGCGTGACCCCGAACATGAGCACCTGGCGCCCGTGCGACCAGGTGGAGTCGGCGGTGGCGTGGCAGTACGGCATCGAGCGCAACGACGGCCCGACCACCCTGGTGTTCTCGCGCCAGAACCTGACCCAGCAGCCGCGCACCGCAGAGCAGCTGGCGAACGTGTACCGCGGCGGCTACGTGCTGAAAGACTGCGCGGGCACGCCGGACGTCATCCTGATCGCCACCGGCTCCGAAGTGGGCATCACGGTGGAAGCGGCGGACAAACTGACCGCGGCGGGCCGCAAGGTGCGCGTGGTGTCGATGCCGTCGACCGATGCGTTCGACAAGCAGGATGCGGCGTACCGCGAGTCGGTGCTGCCGGCGGCGGTAACGGCGCGCGTGGCGGTGGAAGCGGGTATCGCGGACTACTGGTACAAATACGTGGGGCTGAACGGTGCCATCGTGGGCATGACCACCTTCGGTGAGTCGGCGCCGGCGGAGCAGCTGTTCGCCGAATTCGGCTTCACCGTGGACAACGTGGTGGCCAAGGCGCAGGCGCTGCTGAAGTAAGCCGCCTGGCGTCAGCCGATAAAAAAGCCGGTCATCATGACCGGCTTTTTTT
>NZ_WLYN01000029.1:0-1498 GCF_009707615.1 Serratia sp. YC16
CCACCACGAACGGCGCGTTGCCGCCGTTGAACCGCAGACCCGTGCCACGCTCCACTCCACCGTACTGGTGTTGCCACCCCAACTCGCTGCGCAGCGCCACCGTCGTGCCCGGGTTCACCTGCCATGCGGTGTCCGCGCGCAGGCCCAGCGTCGACACCGTCGCATCGGTATGCTGCTTGTCGCCGCGCAGCGCCGCCGCGCCACCGCTCTCCCCGATGCCGTTGTTCTCGAAGTTCACGTACGCCAGGTTCACGAACGGCTCCAGGTTCAGCCACTCCCCTTTCACGCTATAGCCCGCTTCCGCGAACAGTTGCTCGGTGCGCGCGCTGTACTTCGCCGTGTCACGGTCCGACTGCATCCCGTAGTTCACCGACCGTTTGGTGTCGATGCGGTGCCAGGTGTAGCCCGCACCGCCGCGCAGCGCCAGCGCACCGAACTGCTTGTCGCCGTACGCCGCCAGGTGGTAGTTGTCGCTGTCCGCCTTCGACCCGTACCCGCCGTGCAGCGAGGTGCGGGTGTAGCCGGTCGCTACCCCCAGCCGCCCGTCGTCCGCAACCGCCGAGTCCAGCCCGACCAGCACCCCGTAGGTCGAGGCCTGGTAACCCGTGGCGTTGGCGTCGCCCGACGCGTGGTCCCACGCCCCCAGCAGCTGCGCCCAGGCACCGCCCTCGTCCGCCTTGATGGCCGACGAACTCGCCAGCCCTTCCGCCTGACGCAGACGCCCGTTCAGCGCCTCACGCAGGTAGCGGCTGTCGTTCACCAGCGCCGACGCGATGTCCGCATGGATTTGCCCCGACAGCTGGCGGAACGCCTGCCGTGCCTCGCCCGCCGTGCCGCTGTTGAGAATGCTCTCGTAGACCGGGTTGCCCGCCGCCAGCGCATCCGCCGCCGCCGCGACCGCCCGCTCGTTCGGCGTCTGCGCCACGCTGGCGAAGCTCGTGCCGTTGCGCCCGACGCTCAGCGTCACTCCGGTCGGCTGGTAGCTCAGCCCGGTGCCGAGGAACAGGTAGTTCGGTGCCACCGCGTCAAACTGCCCGCTCACCCCCTGCTGCGCCGTCAGGATGGTGTACTGCTGGCCCAGCAGGCTGCGCACCTCGCTCTCCGTCAGCAGGTTGGGGCTGTTCTCCAGCGTCACCGCCACCTCGCCGCCGCCGATCGTCGCCGAGCCGCTGCTCTGGAGCCGATCGCTCTGGCCGTTCGGGCCCACTTCCACCGCGTAGCGCGACCCCGGCTCGAAGCTGACGTTGCCGGCCACGTTCAGGGTGCCGATCGAGTTGCCCGGCGCCACGGTGCCGCCACTTCGTGCGGTCAGTGAACCGACCGTGCCGCTGCCGCCGACGATACCGCCGTTCTGCACGCTGACATCCGAGGTGACCGAGCCGTTGATCGCCAGCCGCCCCTGATTGACCAGCGTCGGGCCGGCATAGGTGTTGGTGCCGGTCAGCACCAGGGTGCCCACGCCCTCTTTGGTCAGGCCGCCGTGGCCGGAGATGTCGTT
>NZ_WLYN01000003.1:0-517346 GCF_009707615.1 Serratia sp. YC16
TTGCAAAAAACTTTTCAAGCGTTCAAATAATCACCAAAAACGCCTTTTTAGGATGTTTATTAGTCAAAAAATACCGGTTTTAGCGCAGTAATAGCGGCAAACGCTGCAAACAGGAGCAAACGAAGATAAAGAAAAGGGAGCGGTCGCCCGCTCCCTTTTATCTTTATTACGCTTAATCGCCGTTATTGGCGTGCGACGATATGGTCGTTTTCCACATCCAGCGTCACCAGCTTGCCGGGGATCAGCTTGCCGGACAGGATTTGCTGCGCCAACGGGTTCTCGATCTCCTGCTGAATAGCGCGTTTCAACGGACGCGCGCCATAGACAGGGTCGTAACCGGTTTTGCTCAACAGCGCCAGAGCAGGCTCGGTCATAGTCACTTCGTAACCGCGCTCTTCCAAACGCTTGTACAGACGCGACAGCTGAATCTTGGCGATCGCAGCAATATGTTTCTCGCCCAGCGGATGGAACACCACCACTTCATCGATACGGTTGATAAATTCCGGACGGAAGTGGTGACTCACCATCTCCATCACCGACTCTTTCATCTGCGCGTAGTTCATCTGACCGAAATGCTCCTGGATCAGATCCGAACCCAAGTTGGACGTCATGATCACCACGGTATTGCGGAAATCGACGGTGCGGCCTTGACCATCGGTCAGGCGGCCGTCATCCAACACCTGCAGCAGGATGTTGAACACGTCCGGGTGCGCTTTCTCGACTTCATCCAGCAGGATCACCGAATAAGGCCGACGGCGTACGGCCTCCGTCAGATAGCCACCCTCTTCATAACCGACATAGCCCGGAGGCGCGCCGACCAGACGAGAGACGGAGTGCTTCTCCATAAACTCGGACATATCGATACGCACCATGGCGTCGTCGCTGTCGAACAAGAACGAAGCCAACGCCTTGCAGAGCTCGGTTTTACCCACCCCGGTCGGGCCGAGGAACAGGAATGAACCGATCGGCCGGTTGGGATCGGACAACCCGGCGCGGCTGCGGCGAATCGCATTGGAAACCGCGCTGACCGCTTCGTCCTGGCCGATAACCCGCGAATGCAGCTCTTGCTCCAGGCGCAGCAGCTTGTCACGCTCCCCTTCCAGCATTCTGGCTACCGGGATCCCGGTGGCGCGCGCCAGCACCTCGGCAATCTCCGCATCGGTCACCCGGTTGCGCAGCAGCTTCATGCTCTTGCCTTCGGCCTGCGTGGCGGCGGCGAGCTGTTTCTCCAGCTCAGGGATTTTGCCGTATTGCAGTTCCGACATCCGCCCCAGATCGCCGACGCGTCGCGCCTGCTCCAGAGTGATTTTGGCCTGTTCGAGTTCAGCCTTGATATTCTGGGTGCCGGAGAGCGACGCTTTTTCCGCTTTCCACTCTTCCTCCAGCTCCGAATACTCGCGCTCTTTCTGCCCCAGCTCATCGCTGAGCATTTCCAGGCGTTTCTTGCTGGCATCGTCAGACTCTTTATTCAGCGCCTGCTGTTCCAGCTTCAATTGAATGATGCGGCGCTCAAGCCTGTCGAGCGATTCCGGCTTGGAGTCCATCTGCATGCGAATGCTGGACGCCGCTTCGTCGATCAGGTCGATAGCCTTGTCCGGCAATTGACGATCGGCGATATAACGGTGCGAAAGCGTTGCCGCCGCTACGATGGCCGGGTCGGTGATCTGCACATGGTGGTGCAGTTCGTAACGCTCTTTCAGGCCGCGCAGGATAGCGATGGTGTCTTCCACGCTCGGCTCCGCTACATACACTTTCTGGAAACGACGTTCGAGCGCCGCATCCTTCTCTATATATTGGCGGTACTCATCCAGCGTGGTGGCACCGACGCAGTGCAGTTCGCCGCGCGCCAGCGCCGGCTTCAGCATGTTGCCCGCATCCATCGCGCCATCCGCCTTCCCGGCACCGACCATGGTGTGCAGTTCGTCGATAAACAGGATCACACTGCCTTCCTGCTTGGCCAAATCGTTGAGCACGCCTTTCAGGCGCTCCTCAAACTCGCCGCGGTATTTGGCACCGGCGATCAAAGCGCCCATATCGAGGGACAATACGCGCTTGTGCTTCAGCCCTTCCGGCACTTCGCCGTTGATGATGCGTTGCGCCAGGCCTTCGACGATGGCGGTTTTACCCACGCCAGGTTCGCCGATCAACACCGGGTTGTTTTTGGTACGGCGCTGCAGCACCTGAATGGTGCGGCGGATCTCTTCGTCACGGCCGATCACCGGGTCAAGCTTGCCCTGCTCGGCGCGCTCGGTCAGGTCGATGGTATATTTCTTCAATGCTTGCCGTTGGTCTTCGGCGCCTTGATCTTCCACGCTGTCACCGCCTCTCATTTGTTCAATGGCTTTGCTGATTTTGTCGGCCGTCGCACCAGCCGCTTTCAACAAGTCGGTCAGCGAGCCGCGGTCTTCCAGCACCGCAAGCACAAACAGCTCGGAAGAAATGAATTTGTCCGCACGCTTCTGCGCCAGCTTGTCGCACAGGTTCAAAACGCGCACCAGCTCGTGGGACGGTTGAACGTCGCCACCGGTGCCTTCTACCTGCGGTAAACGGGACAGCGCCTGTTCGATCTCGGTGCGCACGCGCCCGGCATCGATACCTGCGGAAGTTAATAATGGACGAACCGTGCCCCCTTCCTGATTGAGCAGGGCGCTCATCAGATGTAGCGGTTCAATAAACTGGTTGTCGTGCCCAAGGGCTAGTGACTGGGCATCGGCGAGGGCAAGCTGGAATTTGTTGGTAAGACGATCCAGACGCATAACACCTCCAAGATGGGTCGAAATTGCTACTGGAGATTAAATGAGGTCATCCCTCAAATTTTCAAGGTTATCTCGACGCTAAATTTTCGGTACAACGCCATGCGTCGTTGGATCGTCCTAATTCAATAGGTTATATCAGCCAGATTAAACTTGCCAGACGTCCGGTTATTCCGTCGCGTCGATAGGAGAAAAAATGACTCGTTTCGTTAACCGTACAGCGGTCGCCGCCATAGATGGCCTGCACGCCCGCTCGCAACAAACGTTGGCGAGCCAGCAAGTAGATATTAGCCAAAAATTTATCGCCGTGCGGCGTAAACGCCGCCGCGGCTTCGGCGTCTTCCGCCATGAAAGCGGCGCGCACCTCCGGCCCGACCTCAAACTGCTGTGGGCCGATCGCCGGCCCCAACCAGGCGCTGATCTGGCCCGGCGCGGCGTTGAACGCCGCTACGGTTTGCTCCAGCACGCCGTGGCATAACCCACGCCAACCGGCGTGAGCGGCGGCCACTTCGTCGCCGCGCTGCGAGCAGAATAGCACCGGCAGACAATCCGCCGTCATCACTGCGCACACCTGCCCCGGCACATTGCTGTACACCGCATCCGCCCGCAGATCGGCGGGCGCTTGCCCGGCCAACGTCACCACGCGAGTGCCGTGTACCTGCTCGAGCCACACCGGCATTTGCGGCAAACCGGCGGCGATAACCAGCCGTTCCCGATTGCGCTTCACCGCTTGCACCTCGTCGCCGACGTGGGCGCCGAGATTCAGCGAGTCATAAGGCGGCAGGCTGACGCCGCCACCGCGCGTGGTGCTGCAGGCCTTAACGCCGGGAGGTAACGGCCAGTCGGGCAGAATGAGCGAGTTCATTACCAGTCCATCTGATCTTTGAATTCTTCGGTGTCCGCCTTCAGCGCATTGATCAGATCGACCATGTCCTGCGGCAGCGGCGCATGCCACTCCATCTGGATGCCGCTGATCGGATGGTACAAACGCAGCATGGTGGCGTGCAGCGCCTGGCGGTCAAAGCCGCGCAGCGTGTTGATGAAGGCTTCCGAAGCGCCCTTTGGCGGACGTGGACGGCCGCCGTACAGCGGATCGCCCACCAGCGGATGACTGATGTAGGCCATGTGCACGCGGATCTGGTGAGTACGGCCGGTTTCCAGGCGCAAACGCAGGCGGGTATGCGCACGGAAGTGCTCCATAATGCGATAATGCGTCACCGCCGGTTTACCCATCGGATGCACCGCCATGTGAGTGCGTTTGGTGGAGTGGCGCGCGATAGGCTCCTCTACCGTGCCGCCTGCCGTCATGGTGCCGATCGCCACCGCTTCGTATTCACGGGTGATTTCACGCGCCTGCAGCGCTTCCACCAGCCGAGTTTGCGCCGGTACGGTCTTCGCCACCACCATCAGGCCGGTGGTGTCTTTATCCAGACGGTGTACGATGCCGGCGCGCGGCACGTCGGCGATTTCCGGGTAGTGATGCAGCAGCGCATTGAGCACCGTGCCGTCCGGATTGCCGGCGCCAGGATGCACCACCAAATCGCGCGGCTTGTTGATCACCAGGATGTCGCTGTCTTCATAGACGATGTCCAGCGCAATGTCCTGCGGCTCCCAACGCGCTTCTTCTTCTATCTGTGCATCGATGGCGACCGCCTCTCCGCCCAGCACCTTCTCTTTCGGTTTGTTTGACGTTTTGCCATTGACCTTCACCCGATCGCCCAGGATCCACTCTTTTATGCGAGATCGTGAATAATCAGGGAACAATTCGGCCAAAGCCTGATCTAAACGTTGTCCGAGTTGAGATTCGGCCACCGTTGCGGTGAGTTGTACTTGTTGTGCCATATGCAGCTTCTTCGTTAACGTTGGGTTTTCACGGCGATGCCGTTTAATATAATGTGCTATTGTACCTGGTCTTTGTCGGGAGCTTAACGGACAGTCTCCCGGAATAACACCCTGAGGATAATCAAAACGTCATGACGCGTATGAAATATCTGGTGGCGGCAGCCACGTTGAGCCTGGCGCTGGCAGGTTGCTCCACATCCAAGGATGCGGTTCCCGACAACCCACCTTCGGAAATCTATGCTACCGCGCAGCAAAAACTGCAGGACGGTAACTTCAAGGGCGCGATTACGCAACTCGAAGCGTTAGACAACCGCTATCCTTTCGGGCCGTATTCCCAGCAGGTCCAGCTGGATTTGATTTACGCCTACTATAAGGCTGCCGACTTGCCGATGGCTCAGGCATCGATCGATCGCTTCATGCGCCTGAACCCGACGCACCCGAACATCGATTACGTGATGTACATGCGTGGTCTGACCGACATGGCGCTCGATGACAGCGCGCTGCAGGGCTTCTTCGGGGTTGACCGTTCGGACCGCGATCCTCAGCACGCTCGCGCTGCGTTCCGCGACTTCAGCCAGTTGATTCAGCAATATCCGAACAGCCAATACGCAACCGACGCCAACAAGCGTTTGGTGTATCTGAAAGACCGCTTGGCCAAGTATGAGCTTTCGGTGGCGGAATACTACACTAAACGCGGTGCTTACGTCGCGGTCGTTAATCGCGCCGAGCAGATGTTGCGTGAATTCCCGGATACCAAAGCGACGCACGACGTGTTGCCGCTGATGGAAAATGCCTACAAGCAGCTGCAGCTGAACGGCCAGGCTGACAAAGTGGCCAAAGTGATCGCCGCCAACCCGCAATAATCGCGCATCGGCAACGATAGAAAAACCAAACGGCAGCCCAGGCTGCCGTTTTCATTGGCGTCGACCGGGTTTTACTGGAAAAATACACAAGTAAAAACAAGGTGTTAGCGAGCGCTATTCACCGGTCAACTCATCGATAATGCGCCATCCGGCGGCAACTCTCAAGCATTAGATAATCAATTCAGATGCTGAATCACAGATTGAACTAACTTTGCAAAAAGTGACAAAAAATCGTGATTCACATCACGCATTTAAACAAAAAGCGGGGTATGCTGGACTCACCAAGACGGAAAGACAGAGAGGTAAGTTATATGACATTGAACATTACCAGCAAACAAATGGATATCACTCCCGCCATCCGCAATCACGTCGAAGACCGTCTCACCAAACTGGAAAAATGGCAGACCCAGCTGATTAACCCGCATATCGTCTTATCCAAAGAGCCGCAAGGGTTTGTCGCCGACGCTACCATTACCACGCCTAACGGCCCGCTGGTCGCCAGCGCCAAACATGACGACATGTATACCGCCGTTAATGAGCTTATCGCCAAGCTGGAGCGCCAGTTGAACAAGGTGCAGCACAAAGGCGAAGCGCGCCGCTGCAATGCCAGCGTGAAAGACATCGTGCCGGAAGTCACGCAAGAGCAGGAATAACCGTCCGACTGCGATTGCCGCATCAAACGCGCCCGAGGGCGCGTTTTTTGTCGGGTATTTTTGTTGACGGGCTAAAGGCCAGCGGTTACTTTAAAACCTGTTCACAACAACCTTAGGTAGACCATGCCACGCACACCGTTTTTCTTCGCATTCTTTTTTACCTTCCCCTGACTGGGAGGCGTTTCGTCGTGTGAGAAAGAATGCGAAGACGAACAACAAGGCCTCCTGGAGACAGGGGGCTTTTTTTATGGCTGTTTTACAACGAATAAGAACAGAAGGCGGAAGCTGATTATGACTGACAACCCGTTATTGGTGCTGCGCGAGCGCATCAGCGCACTGGACTTGAAACTGCTGGCTCTGCTGGCGGAACGCCGTGAGCTGGCGATCGAAGTCGGCAAGACCAAGCTGCACTCTCACCGCCCGATCCGCGATAAAGAGCGCGAGCGCGATCTGCTGGATGCGCTGATCGCCGCCGCCAAGCCTTACGACCTGGATGGCTTCTACGTCACCCGTCTGTTTCAACTGATTATCGAAGATTCCGTCCTGACCCAACAGGCGCTGCTGCAGCACCAGCTCAACCCCGTCAGCCAACACTCCGCCCGCATCGCCTTCCTCGGCCCTAAAGGCTCTTATTCGCATCTGGCGGCGCGCCAATACGCCGCCCGTCATTTTGATCGGCTGATCGAATGCGGCTGCCAGAAGTTTCAGGATATCTTCGCCCAGGTGGAAACCGGCCAGGCGGACTATGCCATTCTGCCGATCGAGAACACCAGCTCCGGCTCGATTAACGAGGTGTACGATCTGCTGCAACATACCAGCCTGTCGATCGTCGGCGAGCTGACTAACCCGATCAACCACTGCGTTCTGATCGCCGGCGACAGCGATCTTAGCCAGATTGAAACCGTCTATAGCCACCCGCAGCCGTTCCAGCAGTGCAGCCAGTTCCTGAATCGCTTCCCGCACTGGAAAATTGAATATACCGAAAGCACCGCCGCCGCGATGGAGAAAGTCGCCAAGCTGAATTCACCGAAGGTGGCTGCGCTCGGTAGCGAAGCCGGCGGCGCGCTGTACGGACTGCAAGTGTTGGAGCACAACCTCGCCAACCAGCAACAAAATATCACCCGTTTCATCGTCTTGGCGCGCAAAGCGATCGACGTCTCCGAACAGGTGCCGGCCAAAACCACGCTGATCATGGCGACCGGCCAGCAATCCGGCGCGCTGGTCGAAGCGCTGCTGGTACTGCGAGACAACGGCATTATCATGACCAAACTGGAGTCACGCCCGATCAATGGCAATCCATGGGAAGAGATGTTTTATATCGATGTGCAGGCCAACCTGCGCGCCGACGCGATGCAAAAAGCACTGCGCGATCTGGCGCCGATCACCCGCTCACTGAAGGTGTTGGGTTGTTACCCGAGCGACACCGTGGTGCCGGTCAACCCGTCGTGAAACCATAAAAAAAGGGTTCGGCCAAGCCGAACCCTCCATATCTGCTGCCCGCGCGTTACTGCCGACTATCGTTAGCCTGCCGCAACAGCGTGCGGCTCTCCACCAGGAAGCGTTGGGCGTAATCGCCGAACCAGTGCTCTACCTTGCGGAAGCTGTCGATAAACGCCTGTTTATCACCGTGCTCCAACAGCTTTATCGCCTCGCCAAAACGCTGGTAGTAGCGCTTGATCAACGCCACGTTTTCTTCAGACGACATGATGATGTCGGCGTACAGCTGCGGATCCTGCGCAAACAGGCGGCCAACCATCGCCAGCTCCAGCCGGTAGATTGGCGAGGAGAGCGCCAGCAATTGCTCCAGCTGCACGTTCTCTTCCGCCAGGTGCAAGCCGTAGGCGAAGGTGGCGAAGTGCCGCAGCGCCTGGATAAACGCCATATTCTGATCGTGCTCGACTGCGCTGATGCGATGCAGCCGCGCGCCCCACACCTGCAGCTGTTCAAGCAGCCACTGGTAAGCCTCCGGCTGGCGGCCGTCGCAGTAAACCACCACCTGCTTGGCCACGCTGCCCACGTCCGGGCCGAACATCGGGTGCAAGCCGACCACCGGGCCGCTGTGCGCCGCCAACATCGCATGCAACGGGCGATTTTTCACCGAGGCCAGATCCACCAGAATGCAGTCGGCGGGCAGCGGCGGCAGGCGGCTTATCACCTGCTCGGTCACGTGAATCGGCACGCTGACAATCACCATGCCGGCATCCGCCAACAGCTGTTCCGCCTGCGGCCAATCTTCCTGATCCAACACCCTGACCTGATAACCCGACAGCGTCAGCAGGCGGTTGAACAACCGGCCCATCTGGCCATTGCCACCGATGATGACGATCGGTCGCAGCTGCGGGCACAGGGTTTTAAAGCCTTTATCATTCTCGCTGACGTAGGATTCGCGCATCACGCGGCGCAAAACGTCCTCGATCAAATCCGGCGGCACGCCGAGGTTTTCCGCCTCTTGGCGCCGCGAGGCCAGCATCGCCGCCTCGCGCTCCGGCACATAGACCGGCAGACCGTGACGGCTTTTCACCTCCCCCACTTCCGCTACCAGATGCAGGCGCTTCGCCAGCAGGTCCAGCAGCGCTTTATCCACCTCGTCGATTTGATCGCGCAGCGCGGTCAGTTCTGCCACCATAACTTACTTTTCTCCCGTGCGTGCCGTCAGCGCAGCGCCGAGTTCCTGATGCATGTGGCGCAGCAGCGTTTCCGTACTTTCCCAGTCGATGCAGGCGTCGGTAACGGACACACCGTAACGCATGTCTGCACGCGGCTGTTCGGAAGACTGATTGCCTTCATGCAGATGGCTCTCCAGCATAATGCCGGTGATCGAGCGATTGCCCGCTTTGATCTGCTCCACCACGGACTCGGCAACCGCCGGCTGACGGCGATAGTCTTTATTCGAGTTGCCATGGCTGCAATCTATCATCAAGGACGGGTGGAGTCCCGCCTCGAGCATCTGTTTTTCACAGGCCGCAACGTGCTCGGCGCTGTAGTTCGGGGTCTTGCCGCCACGCAGGATAACGTGCCCGTCCGGGTTACCCTGAGTCTGCAGCAGGCAAACCTGCCCCGCCTGGTTGATGCCGACAAAACGGTGCGGCATGGCGGCGGCGCGCATAGCGTTGATGGCGGTGCCCAGACTGCCGTCGGTGCCGTTTTTAAATCCGACAGGCATCGACAGGCCGGAGGCCATTTCACGGTGCGTCTGCGATTCGGTGGTGCGCGCACCGATTGCCGACCAGCTGAACAAGTCCCCCAGGTACTGCGGGCTGTTCGGATCCAACGCTTCGGTGGCCAACGGCAAGCCCATGCCCACCAAATCCAGCAACAGGCGACGCGCAATATGCAAGCCTGCTTCAACGTCAAACGAGCCGTCCATGTACGGATCGTTGATCAAACCTTTCCAGCCGACAGTGGTTCGGGGTTTTTCAAAATAGACGCGCATAACGATATACAGCTGATCGCTCAAGTCAGCCGCCAGGGTTTTCAAACGACGGGCGTAGTCCAGCGCCGCATCCGGATCGTGGATCGAACAAGGCCCGCACACCACCAACAGGCGATGATCGCGCCCCTGTAAAATGTTGGCGATGGTGTTGCGCGCGGCGGCGATTTCATTTTCGTCGCTGGCGCTGAGCGGGAACTGGTTTTTCAGTTCCTCTGGCGTGATGAGAACCTGTTCTGCACTGATATGTACGTTATTGAGCGCGTCTTTTTGCATGATGCAATTCCTGTCGTTTGGCGTTATGCGTTGAAATGGAGCATTGAGCGTTTCAAGGCTCTACCCTATCACGATATGTAAAGTTTTCAATCCATTTTCCGTAAATAAAAAATTACCGTGATATTTTTCATTTAAACCGCTTTGTATAAGCATCACAAAATCAAACAAAAATACAATAAATACAAACAACTAAATTAAAACCCAATCCATATTCACACTGTTACACACCTTTCTGACAAAGGCCCCAACCTGTAAACATAAATTCACACTCGAATTTACAAAGAAGGGCCCCATCCGATTAGACGCCGGCAAATAGGCAGAGGAGGATCTCCGCCAGGCACAGCACGAAATACCGCCGAAAGCGATGAATTTATGTAGAAGAAAAGCGAATAAATAAGGAATAAAAATTAAAAACTTAAGCTAATGGCGGCTATTTTTGTCGCCGAAATGAACCGATATAATGTGACCGTCATCAACAATAACCACCCTTAACAACTGGATCCAAGATGCTCTCTTCTCGCGCTCGTCGCGCTTTTCCGCTGTATATTTGCTGCTTAACGACTTTCACCAGTGTTTCAGCCCTTGCCGACAATACGCTTTTCACCGCGATGGACGATCCGGCCACCGCCAAGAAACCGTTCGAAGGCAACGTGCAGGCGGGCTATAACGCCCAGTCCGGCAATTCGCAGAGCTCCACCCTGTTGGCCAATACCAACATGACCTGGTTTAACACCGATGCGGCGTACAGCCTGTGGGGTGCGGCCAACAACACCACCTCCTCCAACGTGCGCTCGTCCGAGAAATACCAGGCCGGCGGCCGTACGCGCTATAACCTGACCGATCGCAACTACCTGTTCGGCCAGGCCAGCTGGCTGAGCGACCGTTTCAATGGTTACGACTCGCGTTCCACGCTGACCGGCGGCTACGGCCGTCAAATCCTCAATGGGCCTCTCAGCGACCTGCGGGTGGAATTCGGCCCCGGCGTGCGCCATGACGAATACCACGGCGGCGGCCGTTCAACCAAAGGCCTGGCTTACGGCGCGGCCAACTATTCCTATCAGCTGACCGACAACACCAAGTTCATTCAGGGCGTCTCCGCACTGGCGAACGAAGAAACTACGCTGAACTCGGAAAGCGCGCTGAACGTGGCGATCAACGATCGTTTCTCACTGCGCGTGGCCTACACCGTGACCTACAACAGCAAACCGCCGGCCTCGGCGCCGAAGAACACCGACACCACTACCTCGGTCACGCTGGTTTACGGCCTGTAATCTCCCCGTCCCCCTTTCACGAAGCCCATCATCGATGGGCTTTTTTTATGCCTGTCGTCACCCTTTGCACAATTTGCTAAAAATATTCACCCCACCCATTGACGACTTTAGCAAATAGCTTAATACTGTATGCATATACAGTGATTATTATACAGGCCAGGAGCATGACGGATATCGATAGCGAGCAGTCAACAAAGCATCGATACCTCCTGTCCCAAGGTTCTGTACACAAAGCGAGCATCAGCTATGGAGAAAATTACCTCATTCATCACCTATACCATGGCGCTGTTTCTCGCCTGGCTGGGCAAACTGTCACCGCAGGACATTGCCTTTTTAGTTGGTGCAGCGGTAGGAATCGGCACTTTTCTGGTGAATTGGTACTACCGCCGTAAAAGCCTGCAGATCTTGAAGGCCATTGAACGCAATGCGGCATTACGGAGGAAAATTTACGATGAGTGCAATCGTTAAACGCTGCAGCGTCGCCGCCGTTTTGGCCATCGCCGTGCTGTTGCCCTCTTTCGGCGAACTGCAAACCTCAGAGGCCGGCCTCAGGCTGATCGCCGATCTCGAAGGTTGCCGCCTGTCGCCTTACCAGTGCAGCGCCGGAGTATGGACGCGGGGTATTGGACACACCGCCGGCGTCATCCCAGCTGAGGCGATCGATGAACGGAAAGCCGCTGTGGACTTGGTGGACGATGTTCGCCGTACCGAGCGCGGCATGGCCACCTGCCTACCGCAAACGCTCTCACAAGAAACCTATGACGCGGTGATTGCCTTCGCCTTCAACGTCGGCATCAGCGCCGCCTGCCACTCCACGCTGGTCGCGCTGCTGCAACAAAGCCAGTGGCGGCAGGCCTGCGATCAGTTGCCGCGCTGGGTTTACGTAAATGGAAAGAAAAACAAGGGGCTGGAACAGCGACGCGCCAAGGAACGCGCACTGTGTTTGCAAGGCATGGCCTCGACATGACGGGCTCGCACACCTAAGTGGTGATGCCACAACAATTTCACTTAATTTGTTCAAGGGGGGTTCTTATGATGCACTGTCCACTATGCGGTCACGTGGCCCACACTCGCTCCAGCCGTTATCTGAGCGAGTCGACCAAAGAGCGTTACCATCAATGTCGCAACATCAACTGCAGCTGCACGTTCGCCACGCACGAGTCCGTTGCACGGGTGATCGTTAAACCTGGCGATGATATTGTCCCGGCGCAGCCGCACCCGCCGGAGAATCAGCATAAACAAAGCGCCGCCGCGCTGTAGGGTAAAAGGCCTGCTGATGCAGGCTTTTTCATGTCGGTACTACGCAGACGGACTCTCGCAAATACAGCGCGATAGAATTTTCGGATAAAAAAAGGGGTTGGCATAGGCCAACCCCTGATAACTATTAACTTTTGGATGCAGCGTTAGTTAACGCGGTTCAGACGCTCTTTGATACGAGCAGACTTACCAGTACGTTCACGCAGGTAGTACAGTTTAGCTTTACGAACGGCACCACGACGTTTAACAGTAATGCTGTCGATTACTGGGGAGTGAGTCTGGAATACGCGCTCAACACCTTCGCCGTTGGAAATCTTACGAACAGTGAATGCAGAGTGCAGACCGCGGTTACGGATAGCGATAACCACGCCCTCGAATGCCTGCAGACGTTTTTTGCTACCTTCAACGACCCATACCTTCACTTCCACGGAATCACCCGGACGGAATGCAGGTACGTCTTGTTTCATCTGCTCTTGTTCAAGTTGCTTAATAATGTTGCTCATAATATGTCTCTTACCCTAGGTAAACTGATATATCGGTCCCGTCTGATGTCAGACGTTTCCTTCATAGTCCTGTTGCCTGGCCTGATGTTCCCGTTGGAACTCAGCCAGCAACACCGCTTGCTCGTCAGTCAGAGCTAGGCTTTCTAGAAGTTCAGGTCTTCTAAGCCAGGTTCGGCCCAGCGACTGCTTTAAGCGCCAGCGACGTATCTCGGCATGGTTGCCCGACAGCAGAACCGGCGGTACTTCCATCCCTTCCAACACCTCTGGGCGGGTATAGTGCGGGCAGTCCAGCAATCCGTCGGCGAAGGAGTCTTCCTCCGCTGAGGCCTGATGGCCCAGCACACCCGGTATGAAACGGGCGACTGAATCAATCAGGGTCATCGCCGGCAGTTCCCCGCCGCTGAGAACGTAATCGCCGATTGACCATTCTTCGTCAATTTCGGTTTGGATTACGCGCTCATCTATCCCTTCGTAACGGCCGCACACCAGAATCATCTTCTGATTGGCCGCCAGTTCGCACACGCCGGTTTGATCCAGCTTGCGCCCCTGAGGTGACAGATAAATCACCTTTGCTCCCTCGCCTGCCGCTGCTTTCGCTGCATGAATGGCTTCCCGTAAAGGTTGCACCATCATCAGCATTCCCGGGCCGCCGCCGTATGGGCGATCGTCCACGGTACGATGCCGGTCGTAGGTGAAGTCGCGAGGACTCCAACACTGCACGCTCAGCAGGCCATTTTTTACTGCCCGGCCAGTCACCCCGTAATCGGTGATAGCGCGGAACATCTCAGGAAACAGGCTTACAATACCGATGAACACAAGCCAATCCCCTTACCGTTATTCCACTTGCTTCGACCGTATGATCCGGAGGTCAAAAACCAGGATCCCAATCTGCCTCAATCACGCGGGCAGTGAGATCGACTTTCTTGATAACCTGCCCATGAAGAAACGGAATCAACCGCTCCTTCATGCCGAACGCATCTTTCAGGTTCGCTTTCACAACCATCACATCGTTCGAGCCGGTTTCCATCATATCGATGACTTTACCCAGCTCGTAGCCGGCGGTGGTGACTACCTGGCAGCCCATCAGGTCTTTCCAGTAGTAATCGTCACCCTCCAGCGGAGGAAGTTGCTCAGAATCCACCATAATCTCGCGATTAGTCAGCAGATTCGCCGCGTCCCGATCGTCAATGCCTTTGACCTTGATGATCAGATCCTGACTGTGGCGCTTCCAGTCTTCCAACTCGATATGCTGCCACTGACCCGCCTGCTGGATAAACCACGGCTGATAGTCAAAAATGCTTTCGGCGTTCTCGGTGGATGAAAACACTCTGAGCCAACCACGAATGCCGTAAGCGGACCCCATTTTACCGAGTACAATCGGCTGCTTAGGCGCTACCGGTTTGAGTTGCTTGCTCATTGCCACCACCGCGACAGATTAAGCTGCTTTCTTAGCGTCTTTGATCAGCGCGTGAACGCGATCAGAAACGGTTGCACCCAGACCAACCCAGTGCTCGATGCGGTCCAGGTCCAGACGCAGTGCTTCAGCCTGACCGGAAGCGATCGGGTTGAAGAAGCCTACGCGCTCGATGAAACGACCATCACGAGCGTTGCGGCTGTCGGTCACTACTACTTGATAGAACGGACGCTTTTTAGCGCCGCCACGTGCCAAACGAATTGTTACCATAACATCCTCTTTAGTTAATAAAACAGCCGGGCCCCATTGAGGGACGGGGCCCGGTTGCAATATAAAAAGCCCGAAAATTTTACTCATTTTGGCGCAAAAAGCAATCTAAAGCGTCAATCGCAGGGGACAACTTTTGCAGCCTGTCAAATTTCGGGCGGTTTTCACCGCGAACGGCGAATGCTGAAAGCGCCCGCACTCGGCGTGCGGGGGCCCGTCAGCGGCCTGGGAAGCCCGGCGGCATCATGCCTTTCATGCCGCGCATCATCTTCGCCATACCGCCTTTCTTCATCTTCTTCATCATACGCTGCATTTCGTCGAACTGCTTCAGCAAGCGGTTGACGTCCTGCACCTGCATGCCGGCCCCCATCGCGATGCGGCGCTTGCGCGAGCCCTTGATGATTTCCGGTTTGGCGCGCTCTTTCAGCGTCATCGAGTTGATGATCGCCTCCATGCGCACCAGCACTTTGTCGTCCATCTGCGACTTGACGTTGTCCGGCAGCTGGCCCGCGCCCGGCAGCTTGCTCAACATGTTGGCCATGCCGCCCATGTTGCGCATCTGCTTGAGCTGCTCCAGGAAGTCGGTCAGATCGAAACCGTCGCCCTTCTTCAGCTTGTTGGCCAGCTTCTCCGCCTGCTCGCGGTCGACCTTGCTTTCGATATCTTCGATCAGCGACAGCACGTCGCCCATGCCCAGGATGCGCGATGCCACGCGATCCGGATAGAACGGTTCCAGCGCTTCGGTCTTCTCGCCCACGCCGAGGAACTTGATCGGCTTGCCGGTGATGTGGCGGATGGACAGCGCGGCACCACCGCGCGCGTCGCCGTCGACCTTGGTCAGCACCACGCCGGTCAGCGGCAGCGCTTCGTTAAACGCCTTGGCGGTATTGGCGGCATCTTGCCCGGTCATGGCGTCGACCACGAACAGGGTCTCCACCGGCTTGATCGCCGCGTGCACCTGTTTGATCTCGTCCATCATCGCTTCGTCAACGTGCAAGCGGCCGGCGGTATCGACGATCAGCACGTCGTAGAACTTCAGCTTGGCCTGTTGCAGCGCGCGATTGACGATGTCGATCGGTTTTTCTTTGACATCAGACGGGAAGAAGTCGATGCCGACGCCTTCCGCCAGCGTTTCCAGCTGTTTGATCGCCGCCGGGCGATAAACGTCCGCGGAAACCACCAACACTTTCTTCTTCTGTTTTTCTTTCAGGAACTTGCCGAGCTTACCGACGCTGGTGGTTTTACCGGCGCCCTGCAGGCCCGCCATCAGCACCACCGCCGGCGGCTGTGCCGCCAGGTTCAGCTCGGTATTCACTTCGCCCATCGCGGCGATCAGCTCGCCTTTGACGATCTTGACGAATTCCTGCCCCGGCGTCAGGCTTTTGTTGACTTCATGGCCGACCGCGCTCTCTTTGACGCGGTTGATGAAGTCGCGCACCACCGGCAGCGCAACGTCCGCCTCCAGCAATGCCATGCGCACTTCACGCAGGGTTTCCTTGATATTCTCTTCGGTCAGCCGCCCGCGGCCGCTGATATTGCGCAACGTGCGCGACAATCGATCGGTTAAATTTTCAAACATCGTCTCATGCTCAACGTGTAATGACAGGCCGCTCCGGCGACACAATTGCGCCGATGATAACACGAAGCGCGCAGGATCTCTGCCTCAGCGTTGGAGATCGGTTGGAGTGAAACGCGCGCAACGTTATACTGACACTCCAATTAACCACGCCGAAGCAAAATTAAACGCTATGCCAGTTTTCTCCATTGTGGCTTTGATGGCCTACCTGCTCAGCCTTGGACTGATCATTCCCAGTTTGTTGCGGAAGAACAGCGCATACCGTCGGCTTGCCCTCGTCTCGGCGGTGGTGGCACTGATTTGCCACGCCATCGCACTGCAGCAGCGCATCTTTGACGTCAGCGCCGGGCAAAATCTCAGCCTGCTGAACATTGGCTCTATCGTCAGCCTGATCATCTGCTCGGTGATGACCTTCGTCGCCTCGCGCGATCGCGGCTGGTTCCTGCTGCCGATTGTCTACAGCTTCGCGATGATCAACCTGGCCTTCGCCAGCTTCATGCCCGGCGAGTTCATCACTCATCTGGAAGCCAGCCCGGAACTGATGGTGCATATCGGCCTGGCGTTGTTCTCTTACGCTACTCTGATCATCGCCGCGCTCTATGCCTTGCAGCTCGCCTGGCTCGACTACCTGTTGAAAAACAAGAAATTGACCTTCAGCGCCGACATGCCGCCGCTGATGAGCATCGAGCGCAAAATGTTCCATATCACCCAGATCGGCGTGGTGCTGCTGACGCTCACCCTGTGCACCGGCCTGCTGTACATGGATAATCTGTTCAGTAAAGAGAACGTGCATAAAGCCGTGCTGTCGATCATGGCCTGGTTCGTGTATATCGTGCTGTTGTGGGGCCACTACCATGAGGGCTGGCGCGGTCGCCGCGTCGTCTGGTTCAGCTTCGCCGGTGCCTTCCTGTTGACACTCGCCTATTTCGGCAGCCGTCTGATTCAGCAGGTGATGGTGCGCTAAGCCAGCCCGGTTCAATTCTCCCTATATAAGGAATACTGCATTGGAGCATGTGTCGACGGGGACCCTCATCATTATCCTGGTGATCATGATCGTGGTCTCTGCTTACTTCTCCGCCTCCGAAACCGGCATGATGACGCTCAATCGTTATCGCCTGCGTCATCTGTCCAAACAGGGCAACCGCTCGGCGCGTCGGGTGGAGAAACTGCTGCAAAAACCGGATCGGCTGATCGGTCTGGTGCTGATCGGCAACAACCTGGTCAACATTCTCGCCTCGGCGCTGGCGACCATCGTCGGCATGCGGCTGTATGGCGATCTCGGCGTGGCGATCGCCACCGGTGTGCTGACCTTCGCCGTGTTGCTGTTCGCTGAAGTGCTGCCGAAAACCTTCGCCGCGCTTTACCCGGAACGCATCGCCTTCCCCAGCAGCGTCTTGCTGGCGCCGTTGCAAAAGGTGATGTTCCCGCTGGTCTGGCTGCTCAACGGCATCACCAGCCTGACCCTACGTCTGTTCGGCATTCGCACCAATGTGCGCATCAGCGACGCCGTCAGCAAAGATGAGCTGCGCACCATCGTGCGCGAATCCCAGTCGCAGATCTCCCGTCGCAATCAGGACATGCTGATCTCGGTGCTGGATCTGGAAAAGGTGACAGTCAACGACATCATGGTGCCGCGCACCGAGATCGTCGGCATCGACGTCAACGACGACTGGAAGTCGATCATGCGTCAGCTGACCCACTCGCCGCACGGCCGCATCGTGCTGTATCGCAGCTCTCTGGACGATGCGATCGGCATGCTGCGCGTGCGCGAAGCCTACCGTCTGATGACCGAGAAAAAAGAGTTCAACAAAGAAAACCTGCTGCGTGCCGCCGATGAGATCTACTTCGTGCCGGAAGGCACGCCGCTCAACGTGCAGCTGGTGAAGTTCCAGCGCAACAAAGAGAAGGTCGGCATCGTGGTCGACGAGTACGGCGACATTCAGGGGCTGGTCACGGTGGAAGACATCCTCGAAGAGATCGTCGGCGACTTCACCACCTCGATGTCGCCGACGCTGGCGGAAGAAGTCACGCCGCAGAGCGACGGCTCGGTCTTGATCGACGGTACCGCCAACGTGCGCGAGCTGAACAAGGCCTTCAACTGGACTCTGCCGGCCAACGAGGCGCGCACCGTCAACGGCATGCTGCTGGAAGAGCTGGAAGAGATCCCCGAAACCGGCACTCGAGTGCGCATCGGCCATTACGATATCGACATTCTCGACGTACAGGGCAACATGATCAAACAGGTGCGGGTCACGCCAATCACCTCGCTGCAGGCCAGCGTCGGTCATCACTGACCGTCGGCCTGAACGTAAAAAAGACGCGAAATCGCGTCTTTTTTTATCTCTGCGGGCCACGTACGACTAGATATGCAGTTCCTGCAGCTTCTCTTTCGGCAGCGCCAGCTCGTCGTTGTGGTTCACCACCACATCGTTATCCAGAATGTGCTTGGCGATCTCCTGCGCTTCTTCCAGCGAGTGCATATGGTAAGTGCCGCATTGATACTCGTTCAGCTCAGGGATCTTGCGCTGATCGGTCACTTTCAGCACGTCGGCCATCGCCGCTTTCCAGGCATCGGCAACGCGCTGCTCTTCAGGCACGCCGATCAGGCTCATGTAGAAACCGGTGCGACAGCCCATCGGAGAGATGTCGATAATTTCCACGCCCTGGCCGTTCAGATGGTCACGCATAAAGCCGGCGAACAGGTGCTCCAGCGTGTGAATGCCGCGCTCGGGCATCACTTCCAGGTTCGGGCGGCAAAAGCGCAGGTCAAACACCGTGATGGTATCGCCATGAGGCGTTTTCATGGTTTTTGCAACGCGGACAGCCGGAGCTGCCATACGGGTATGATCGACGGTAAAGCTATCCAGCAATGGCATTTCGCTACCTCCTCGTAAAAGAGCATTTATTTCGAAACTTTTTTTCCTAACCGGGAAACCTTTTCCAACCCTGCGAGTCTGAGTATGTGAAAGACGCGCATTTGTTATCATCATCCCTGTCATCAGAGATGCATATTTGGCCACATTGATGTGGCCTTTTTCTTTTTCAGCTTCCGCCGTTTTGCTTCAGGAACGCTTCAAAGCTTAGCGTATCATTGGCTTCTATGTCGCGTTGGCGCTGCCACGAAGCCTCGCGCTCTTTATCCAGCTCAGCTTCGTTCAGAATTTCCAACGGCTCTTCCAGCAGCATCTCGCGATAGCGTTCAGCCAACTGCAGACCGACGCGCCCAGTGCCTTCCGCCTTCATCGCCTTCAGAATGCGTGCGGAGAAAGTCAGTTCCGGATCGTCGAACGCGGCGACCAACTCATCGCACACCTGCTGGTATTGACGATTGCCGGCTTCGCCGTCCAGCACTTCCGCTACCCGACGCAGATCGGCGAACAACGCCTTGCCAACTTTCTCCAGCGGCTCATGGCTGGCACCACAGCCGATGCCGATGGTCTGGCCCGGCTTGCGCCCTTCCAGGATCACTCGGTTCCAGTTTTTGCGCGTGCACAGCAGCTCATCGCTGCTCATCTCCGGCGCATCTGCCAGCGCGCACCACACCAGGAACAGATCCAGGAAACGCGCCTGCACCGCATCCACGCCGATCGGCGAGAACGGGTTGATGTCCAGCGAGCGCACTTCGATGTATTCGATGCCGCCGCGCAGCAACGCGTCCGACGGCGTCTCGCCGCTTTTGGTCACGCGCTTCGGCCGGATCGGCGCATACAGCTCGTTCTCGATTTGCAGCACGTTGCTGTTCAGCTGCAGATAGCGATCGCCCTCTTTCACGCCCAGCTTGGCGAACTCTTCCGAAGGCGTGGCGATCGCCCGCTTCAGACCGGCCACATAGCTGTGCAGATCGTTGAAGGTAATGCCCAGATTACTCTGCGATTTGTTGGTGTAACCCAGGTCGCTCAAACGCAACGAGGTGGCGTATGGCAGGTAGCACATGCCCTGTTCGGTGCGCTCGAACGGCAGATTGGTCTCGCGCCCTTTGAGGAACGAAGAACAGATCGCCGGCGATGCGCCGAACAGATATGGGATCACCCAACCGAAACGGTAGTAGTTGCGGATCAGGCGGAAATAGCCCGCCGAGATCTGCTCTTTACCGCTTTCGGCATCCTGCACGCCGGCCCAGGCCTGCCAAAACTCCAGCGGCAGCGAGAAGTTGTAGTGCACGCCGGAAATAGTCTGCATCAGCGCGCCATAGCGATTCTTCAGCCCTTCGCGGTACAGCGTCTTCATGCGGCCGATGTTCGACGAACCGAACTGCGCCAGCTCGATATCCTGTTCGGCTTCGATAAAGCACGGCATGCTGAGCGGCCACATGCGTTCATCGCCAATATTGCGCGCCACGTAGCGATGAATATCGCGCAAGAACGTCAGCAGGTGATCGATATTGTCATCAACCGGCGTAATGAACTCTAACAGCGCCTCGGCGAAATCCGTGGTAATCCAGTGGTGCGTCAATGCCGCCCCCAGCTTTTCCGGATGCCCGGTAGTCGCCAAGGTGCCGTTCGGCGTGACTCGCAGCGTTTCACGCTCGATGCCGCGACGAATGCCTTTTAATGCCTGAGGATGGGCTTCCAACCAAGAAAGCGCCTGTGATACGTCCGGGATCAAATTGACCTCCCGCTTCTAAAAACAATAACTCGTAAGCATACTGAATCCGCACCCGAGAGAATATTGAGTTATATTCACTTGGTTACTGCCACCAGGCGATGCCCTGTACCGTTATCATAGTCAAAACGATGTAACGCAGCGCCTTTCCGATACACAGAAACAGCGCGACAGAGCCCCAGGGCATGCGCAGCCAACCTGCCAACACGCACAACAAATCGCCCACCACCGGCACCCAGCTGAGCAACAGCGCAGCCGGGCCGAAGCGTTGCAGCCACCCGAGCGCCGTTGCCAGCCCCCGCTGTGGTTTCAACGCCGGTAACAGGCGCCCGATAATGACATTGGTCAAGCCGCCCAGCGTGTTGCCCAGGGTCGCGGCCAGCACCAGCAATTCCGGCGAGACGCGACTCTGGGTCAGCAAAGCGACCAGAACGATTTCTGAATTTCCCGGCAGCAGCGTCGCACTGAGGAAGCTGCTGCCAAATAACGATATTACGGCTAGCGTACTACTCACAGCGTGCGAACGTCTACCACGTCCATACCGGCGCTTTTTGCCGCCTGAATGCCGAACTCGGCGTCTTCAAACACCACGCACTTTTCCGGCGGCACGCCGATAAGTTCAGCGCAGCGCAGGAAGGTGTCCGGCTCCGGTTTGTGGCGCTGTACGTCGTCCGCCCCGACGATCGCGTCGAAGCAGTTGAACAGGCCGAGATGACGCAGCAGCATTTCCGCCATGCGGTGCTCACTGCCGGTACCGACCGCCATCGGACGGCGACCGTGATAGGATTTTACCACCTCGATCAGCGGCAACGGGCGCACGCTGTCCAACAGCATCGCCTCCACCGCGCGGGTTTTCTCCGCGGCCAGGTGATGGGGATCGAGATCGGCCTGATGGCTGGCGATAATCGCCTGAGCGATGCGCCAGGTTGGTGAACCGCTCAGCGACACCATCGCCGCTTCATCAAACGTCATGCCATAACGGGACAGCACTTCACTCCACGCTTTACGGTGCGTTGGCTCGGTGTCCAGAATCGTGCCGTCCATGTCGAAAATAAGACCCTGATAGCGGTCGTACATCGTTACTCCATGATCGTTGAGGAAAGAAAACTACTTTAGCGTAAAGCCGTTGGGTTGTCGCTGACTGCGTCATAGCGGAATGTGCTGTGAGCGTTCGGGTGCAAAGAAGGAAAGGAGTGAAGAGAGAATGGCTGAATGCTGAAAAGCGAAAAACCCGCCGAAGCGGGTTTCTCTTAGATGGTGCATCCAGGAGGATTCGAACCTCCGACCGCTCGGTTCGTAGCCGAGTACTCTATCCAGCTGAGCTATGGATGCATGTCTATTTTTACTGCTCGCCTGCTTCACTAACGAAGCATGACGGAAAGAATGGTGCATCCAGGAGGATTCGAACCTCCGACCGCTCGGTTCGTAGCCGAGTACTCTATCCAGCTGAGCTATGGATGCACATGAATTCTTTTTTGATACCGTATGGTATGTTGTTACTACCCCACCATACTGCAAAATATGGTGCATCCAGGAGGATTCGAACCTCCGACCGCTCGGTTCGTAGCCGAGTACTCTATCCAGCTGAGCTATGGATGCAAATGGCGGTGAGGCGGGGATTCGAACCCCGGATGCAGCTTTTGACCGCATACTCCCTTAGCAGGGGAGCGCCTTCAGCCTCTCGGCCACCTCACCATACGCTTCTTTCGAATTGTGCCTAACTTGCTTTAGAGAAGCTCATCGGCACTGCGTGGCGCACATATTACTTTCTCCGACTTTTAAGTCAAACAATTTTTCCCAACTCATGCGCGTTTGCACAATTCACACCCAACATGGGCGATTTCACGGCAAAAAGGGCGTTTTATCAACAGGCAACCGCAGCGTTTGTCGCAACAAAGCAGGAAACTAACCGGGAAAATAATCACGAAAAAAAGAGGGGAGAACGAAAGAAGTGGCTAAAACGATGCAGTAGCGTCTCGTCTGGCAACGAGACGCTGCTTCGGAATCAGTAAGTCGTCTGCTGAGACTTCTCTGCCTGAATGCGCTGATAGATTTCTTCACGGTGAACCGAAACCTCTTTGGGGGCGTTCACACCAATACGCACCTGGTTGCCTTTTACCCCTAGCACAGTGACCGTAACCTCATCGCCAATCATGAGGGTTTCACCAACTCGACGAGTCAGAATTAACATTCTTTGCTCCTTGAAAGATTAAAAGAGTCGGGTCTCTCAGTTTCCCCGTCATTATCCATCATATGTGGTGAAAACGTAAGCCGCGCAATCCACAATAAGTGTAAGCAGACTTGGTCCCACCTCAGATAATGGTAAGTTTAGCCGACCTGAAAAACTTTGTTCCCGCAATTGTAACTAAATTGTGTTAGCACAGTATGAAAACGCCATAATCAACAAAGTATTATGGCGTTTGTCCGTACTATTTATTTATGTTCACAGCTTCGAGGCCACCCAGGCTTCTACGCTGTTTAACGCCGCTGGCAGGGCGTTGATATCCGTCCCCCCCGCCATCGCCATATCTGGGCGGCCACCGCCCTTGCCGCCCACCTTCTGCGCCACGTTGCCGATCAACTCGCCGGCTTTTACGCGGTCAGTCAGATCCTTGGTCACGCCTGCGACCAGGCTGACTTTGTCGTCAGCCGTCGTTGCCAACACGATGATGGCCGAACCCAATTGATTTTTCAGGTCATCCACCATGGTGCGCAGCATTTTGGCTTCGACATTATCCAACTGGCTGACCAACAGCTTCACGCCGTTAACCACTTTCGCCTGGCTGGACAGCGACGCGCTTTCCTGCGCCGCCTGCTGATCTTTCAACTGCTGCAGTTCTTTTTCCAGCGCGCGGGTGCGATCGAGCACCGAGCGCACTTTATCGGTCAGGTTGTTGCTGTCGCCCTTGACCAGCTGCGCAACGTCTTGCAACAAATCGCTTTGCTGGTGCAGCGTGGCGATAGCTCCTGCGCCGGTCACCGCTTCGATACGACGGATGCCCGCCGCAGTGCCCGACTCGCTCAGAATGCGGAACAGGCCAATATCGCCGGTGCGGCTGGCATGGGTACCGCCGCACAGTTCGGTGGAGAAGTCGCCCATGGTCAGCACGCGCACGTTGTCATCGTACTTCTCGCCGAACAGCGCCATCGCGCCCTTCTCTTTGGCATCTTCCAACGCCATCAGCTCGGTCTGTACCGGCAGGTTGCGGCGCACCTGCTGGTTCACCAGATCTTCCACCGCGCGGATTTGCTCTGGTTTCATCGCTTCGAAATGCGAGAAGTCGAAACGCAGGTATTTGTCGTTAACCAGCGAGCCTTTCTGCGCAACGTGGTCGCCCAACGTTTGGCGCAGCGCGGCGTGCAACAGGTGGGTTGCGGAGTGGTTCAGACGGATGCTGTTGCGACGCTCGGTATCGATCTGCGCGTCAACGCGATCGTTCAGCTTCAGCGAACCTTGCGCCAGCTTGCCTTGATGGCCGATAGCCTGGCCGTATTTCTGGGTGTCGTTGACCACAAATTCTGCGCCGGCGGCTTTCAGCACGCCTTTATCGCCGACCTGGCCACCGGACTCACCGTAAAATGGCGTCTCATCCAGCACCACCACCGCCTCTTCGCCGGCGCTGATCTGATCGACCGACTGGCCGTCGCGGAACAGTGCGATGACCGTCGCCTGCTGCTCGTCGTGATCGTAGCCGCTGAACTGGCTGCTGCCGTCCACGCGGATCAGGCTGTTGTAGTCGGCACCGAAACCGCTGGACTCACGCGCGCGGCGGCGCTGCGCTTCCATCGCCTCTTCAAAGCCTGCTTCGTCGACTTTCAGACCGCGCTCGCGGCAAACGTCAGCGGTCAGATCGACCGGGAAGCCGTAGGTGTCGTACAGACGGAAAGCGGTTTCGCCGTCCAGGGTATCGCCCTGCAGCTTGGCCAGCTCTTCGTCCAGCAGCGCCAGGCCACGCTCCAGCGTGCGGGCAAACTGCTCTTCTTCGGTTTTCAGCACCTGCTCCACCAACGATTGCTGGCGTTTCAGCTCGTCGGCCGCCGGGCCCATCACTTCGATCAGCGGTGCCACCAGCTTGTAGAAGAAGGTGTCTTTCGCGCCCAACATGTTGCCATGACGGATCGCGCGACGAATGATGCGACGCAGCACGTAGCCGCGGTTTTCGTTAGACGGGATCACGCCGTCCGACACCAGGAAGGCGCAAGAACGGATGTGGTCGGCGATAACGCGCAGGGATTTGTTGTCCAGATCGGTCGCGCCGGTCACTTTCGCTACGGCGGCGATCAGGGTGCGGAACAGGTCGATCTCATAGTTGGAGTTCACATGCTGCAACACCGCCGCGATGCGCTCCAGACCCATGCCGGTATCCACCGAAGGTTTCGGCAGCGGCAGCATGGTGCCGTCGGACTGACGGTTGAACTGCATGAAAACGATGTTCCAGATCTCTATGTAACGGTCGCCGTCTTCTTCCGGGCTGCCTGGAGGGCCGCCCCAGATGTGATCGCCGTGATCGTAGAAAATCTCGGTGCACGGGCCGCATGGGCCGGTGTCGCCCATCTGCCAGAAGTTATCGGAAGCGAAAGGCGCGCCCTTGTTGTCGCCGATGCGGATAATGCGCTCGGCCGGAACGCCGATTTGCTTCTGCCAGATGTCGAAGGCTTCGTCATCGGTTTCATATACGGTGACCCACAGTCTTTCTTTCGGCAGGTTGAACCAGTTTTCACCGGTCAGCAGTTCCCACGCGTAGCTGATAGCGTCGTGCTTGAAGTAATCGCCGAAGCTGAAGTTGCCCAGCATTTCAAAGAAGGTGTGGTGACGAGCGGTATAACCGACGTTTTCCAGGTCGTTATGCTTGCCGCCTGCGCGCACGCAGCGCTGCGAGGTGGTGGCGCGGGAATAGGCGCGTTTGTCGAGCCCCAGGAAAACATCCTTAAATTGGTTCATGCCGGCATTGGTAAACAGCAATGTCGGATCATTGTTAGGCACCAGGGAGCTGCTTGCTACAACCTGGTGACCCTTACTATGAAAGAAATCGAGAAACGCTTGACGGATCTCAGCGGTGCTCTTGCTCATAATTTTCCTGGAAAGGCTAGAATAACGACACGTGAGCCGGCGACGCGTCATCCCGACGATGACAACCAGCTCACGAACAAAAAGTGGGGATAAGATAAATTTTCTTCAGAGGGAAGTAAAACCCCGTGTGCGCTCATTGCGCAAAATCACGGTAAATTGACTGAATTTCTTCCTGGAAGAAGCCGCGATAGAGCAGATAACGCTGCACTTTGGCTTTCTCTTTCCAGTCGGTTGGCAACACATCGCCAAATTTTCGCTGCGCCACCTGTTTAGCCTGTTCACACCAGTCGATGTCGCATTCCGCCAGCGCGTTCTGCACCAGCGCTTTATCCACGCCCTTTTGCATCAGTTCGCTGCGGATACGCTGCGCGCCATAACCCTTGCGGCTGCGGCTACCGATGTAACTGTGGGCGAAACGCCGATCGTCCAGCCAGTTATGCTGGTAACAGTAGGCGATAACCTGCTCGATCTGCGCAGGATCCACCGGCTCTTCAGCCACCGACGATGATGCCGGCGCATGTGGCCCCTTGCCACCAAAACGGGCTTTCGCCACAAACGGCTGCGCCGCAAGTTTGCGGCGCAGTTCAGCTTCACTATGATCGCGTTGCGACAGCAGGCGCATGGCGCGGCTTAGCAAATCATTCATCATTCAAGCCTGAATTTATGGGATATGCGCCACACAAGCGGCGGCGCATACCTTCAGCGATTAGAACTGCTCGCTGGTTTCCGCTTCGTCGTCTTCGAAGTCGTCACCGGAAGCGGCCACCAGTTCACCGCCGCTGTGCAGCAGCAGGTCGCGCAGCTTCTTGTCCAGCTCGGCGGCGATCGCTGGGTTTTCTTTCAGGAAGTTACAGGCGTTCGCCTTGCCCTGACCGATCTTCTCGCCGTTATAGCTGTACCAGGCGCCGGCTTTTTCGATCATCTTGTGCTTAACGCCAAGATCGACCAGCTCGCCGCGGCTGTTGATGCCTTCGCCGTACATGATTTGGAACTCAGCCTGCTTGAATGGCGCAGCGATTTTGTTCTTCACCACTTTCACGCGGGTTTCGCTACCCACCACTTCATCGCCCTCTTTGATGGCGCCGATGCGGCGGATATCCAGACGCACCGAAGCATAGAACTTCAGGGCGTTACCGCCGGTCGTGGTTTCCGGGTTGCCGAACATCACGCCGATTTTCATACGGATCTGGTTGATGAAGATCAGCAGGGTGTTGGCGTTTTTCAGGTTGCCGGCCAGCTTACGCATCGCCTGGCTCATCATGCGCGCCGCCAGGCCCATGTGCGAATCGCCGATTTCACCTTCGATTTCCGCCTTCGGCGTCAGCGCCGCCACGGAGTCGACGATGATAACGTCAACCGCACCGGAGCGGGTCAGAGCATCACAGATTTCCAGCGCCTGCTCGCCGGTGTCCGGCTGAGAGCACAGCAGGTTGTCGATATCGACGCCCAGCTTTTTCGCATAGATAGGATCCAGCGCGTGCTCGGCGTCGATGAACGCACAGGTTTTGCCTTCGCGCTGCGCAGCGGCGATCACCTGCAGCGTCAACGTGGTTTTACCGGACGATTCCGGGCCGTAGATTTCTACGATGCGGCCCATCGGCAGGCCGCCGGCGCCCAGGGCGATATCGAGTGACAGTGAGCCGGTGGAGATCGTTTCCACGTCCATGGAGCGGTCTTCACCCAGACGCATGATGGAGCCTTTGCCGAACTGTTTCTCAATCTGGCCCAGTGCCGCAGCTAACGCCTTTTGCTTGTTCTCATCAATAGCCATTTTTGCTCCTTCGTTTCGCAATGCCGGTGTTACCCCACACTGCCACTGAATGTATGTTGTGCAGGAAATGTCACTAATTATACTGTATGGTCATACAGTATCAAGCCTAATTTACAAAAATTCGTCAATGGCGGTTTGCAGCGCGAAGATCGTCGCCTGCAGCCGCACCGCATCGCGGTCGCCCTTGAATTGCATCTTGCGCACCAGCCCCCGGCCATCGCTGTTGGCGAAGCCGAACCACACGGTGCCAACCGGCTTTTCCTCGCTGCCGCCGTCCGGGCCGGCGATGCCGCTCACCGACAGCGCCAGATCGGCCCGCGCCGCACGCAGCGCCCCTATCGCCATCTCGCGCACCACCTCTGCACTGACCGCGCCGTGCGCCGTCAACGTGGCTTCGCTCACCCCCAGCAGGTCATGCTTCGCCGCATTACTGTAGGTGACGAAACCGCGATCGAAATAGGCAGAGCTGCCGGCGATGTCGGTAATGGCCTTGGCGATACCGCCGCCGGTGCAGGATTCCGCGCAGGTGATCCAGCGGTTCTGCGCCTTCAGTTTCTCCCCCGCCAGCACGCTGAGCCGGCGCAGTTGGTTTTCACTCATAACCCCTCCTTCGCGAATTCAGGTATATGCGCCCGATAGTAGCATTTATCAAGGCGGCGCGGCGGCCGGCGCGTGGAAATGCGCAGCGCCTCGCAGGCGGTGCGGTTTTAAGCGCCCGGTCAAGCTGCTAGTATCAAAAGAAGCGCCCCATCGAGCGGCGGCGCACCAGCACAAGGAACATCACGGAGGCGGCGCGCTGCGGCGGCGGCCTCAGGGCGCACCCGAAGAGATTAGGATGATAGAGTGAAAAAAACGTTGGGCGTATTCTTGCCGTTGTACACCACCACCCTGCTGCTGCTGTTGGGCTCGGGCCTGCTCACTACCTACGTTTCGCTGCGGCTGACCTCCATCCATGTCAGCAGCGCGCTGATCGGTGCCATCATTGCCGCCAACTACATCGGATTGGTGATCGGCGGCAAGGTCGGCCACTTTCTCATCGCCCGCGTCGGGCATATCCGCGCCTACGTAGCCTGCGCCGGCATCATCACCGCCGCGGTGCTGGGGCACGGCCTGACGGAGTTCATTCCCGCCTGGGTAGCGCTGCGTCTGGTGATCGGACTGTGCATGATGTGCCAGTACATGGTGCTGGAAAGCTGGCTGAACGACCAGGCGGAATCCAACCAGCGCGGCATGGTGTTCGGTTTCTATATGGCGGCGACCTATCTCGGCATGTCGCTGGGCCAAATCGTGCTGATGCTGCAAAGCAACCTGGGTATCGCCACGCTGCTGGTGATCGCACTGTGCTTCGCGCTCTGCCTGGTGCCGATCGCCCTTACTACCCGCACCAATGCGCGCCACATGTCGCCGGCTCCGATGGAACTGCGTTACTTCGTCGGCGCCATCCCCAAAGTATTGGCCACCACGCTGGTGATCGGCATGGTGGTCGGCTCGTTTTACGGCCTGGCGCCGGTCTACGCCAGCCTGCAATCCTTAACCACTCAGCAAACCGGCCTGTTCATGGCGCTGTCCATCTTCGCCGGGCTGGTGGCACAGTTTCCGCTCAGTTGGCTGTCGGATCGCTACAACCGCCCCTTGCTGATGCGCCTCAACGCCATTTTGCTGATCGTGGCGGCGCTGCCGCTGGCGCTGCTGCCGCACATCGATTTCCCGCTGCTGCTGGCGGTCGGGTTCGTCGTCAGCATGCTGCAATTTACGCTCTACCCGCTGGCGGTGGCGCTGGCCAACGATCTGATAGAGCCGGAGCGCCGCGTCTCGCTGGCCGCCTGTCTGCTGATGGCGTTCGGCGTCGGCGCCAGCATCGGACCATTGGCGGTCGGCGCGCTGATCGAACCGCTGGGCGGCAATATCCTGTACGCCTTCTTCGCCCTGTGCGGCGTGCTGCTGGCGGCCCTCAGCCGCACGACGAAAGCAGAGGAACCGCAGCTGGCGCAGGACGCGCCGGTGCCGCACATCCCGCTGCCGGACAGCCTCGCCAGCTCGCCGCTGTCGCCGGCGCTCAACCCGACCTTCGATGAACAGATCATTCACGACACCATGCCGCCGCCGGAAGCGGCGCCCGAGGTCGACGATCCGCAGCCCGAAGAACAAGAGGCGGAGCCTTTGCCTCAGGGCGCCGATCCGGAAGAGGACACCGGCCTGAAAAAGGCGCACGCCATGCTGTAAACGGCGGCGTTACAGATCCTGGAAGGAGCCCAGCAGGAAACCGCGTTCGGCGATCGCCGCTTTCAGCGTCGGCGCGGTCAACACATCCAGCTCGACGAGACGCGGGTGGCAGTATTGGCTCTGCAGAATGGTCGCATCGAGAAACGCCGGGTGGCACATTATTTCCAATGACTCGACGCCCTGCTCGTCGGCACGCGCCAACCTCTGCAGGAACAAGGCTTCGGAGATCGCCTCACCGTAGAATCCCGCGTCAAACGCATCGGTGCTGCAGGGCATCTGCAACGTAATATCGCGCCGTTTCGCCTCTTCGCGATCGAGGCGCAGCGGCAGCCCCTGCGCCTGCGCGAACGCCTCCACCAGCGGATAAATCTGCGGCTGCATATGCACATGGTGGTGGCTATCGATATGCGTCGGCGGCCGGCCGAACAGCGTCACAAACCGCGCGAACTGGCGCTGCAGCTCCTCGTGAATTTCGTCCAGCTGCAGCTCGCCGGCCTCGGCGCGGCGCCACAGCCATTTGCCCAGTTCGCCATGTTCGTTGACCAGCGAAGGCATGGCGCCCAGCGGCTTGCCATGGGTCAAAACGAAATGCAGCCCGATCGGCAACCCCGGATATTGCCGGCTGAGCGCCGCCGCGTGCTGCGCGCCACCGCCGTTCACCATCGCCGTGGTGGAGGAAACGACGCCATGCTGATACGCCTCGATGACGCCATAGTTCTGCCCTTTGCTCAGGCCGAAATCGTCGGCATTCACGATCAGTAGTTTTTCCATAGAGGCTCCCGCGGGATAGATTTTTGGCGAGGGAAGGCCGACCGCTCGGCGCGGCATTCCCCTTCGTTAAGGTAAAAATCAAATGATTAACCGACCGGCGCCCTGAAGCTCATCGGCATATCGGCGTTGATACTGATCGGGAGCGGCCCTAAAGAGGGCCGTAACACTTTTTTCGGTAGTTACCAGGGGTCACGTCGGTGAGCCGCTTGAAGTTTTTAATGAACAGGCTGACATCGCCATAGCCGGAATCAAAGGCGATGTCGGAGACCGAATAGTTGGTGACCTCCAGCTGCGTCTTGGCGAAATTGATGCGGATCTCATTGATCACCTGCATCGGCGTCTTCTGATAGTAGCGCCGCATCGCCCGGGTCAGGTACTCCTGAGTTTTCCCCGATAGCGCCACCATGTTCGCCAACGCCTTTTCGCCGAACATCGCCTTGTCATGCATGCCGGCCAGGGTGTTCTTCAGCCACTGCGGGATATCATCGCCGCCGTCGTTTTCTTCTTTATAATGTCGGATGCGGCTGATCACGTAGAAGGTCAATGTTTCGAGGAATTCGGCGAAGTCGTCCTCGCGAAACTGCGGCGAACTCACCACCGATTCGATATAGGCCAAAAACTCGCTTCTCAGGCTGTAGGCCTGCGAGGCGACGAAACAACGCGGCAGCTGTTGCAAGTAATGCTCTTCAAAGAACGCTTTGCTGACCGCCACGTTGAAGATTTTCGTCGCGCCGAACTCGTAAAAGCTCTGGTGGTAGGAACCGATAGGAATAAAGACGAAATCCCCCCGTTCCAGCAGTACCCGTTTGCCGTTGATCTCCTGATAGCATTTGCCGCTCAGCACGATGGTGAACTCGTAATAGTCGTGCTGATGCAGCCCGGTGGCGCTTTCCACCTTGTTGTAGATAAACAGGTGAAAATCTTTGCAGTTAAAGAAATCCTGCTCGCGAATCAGCTTCACGTCGTTTGCGCTCAGTGAAATTCGGTTATCGGACACGGCGCCGGCCTCCCGTTAGTCAAATCCGTTGCGTCTGGCCGCCTCGGCAAACCAGTAACCGCTTTTCTTGATGGTGCGCCGCTGATCCGCCCGATCTAGCCGCACCAGCCCATACCGATTCTTGTAGGCGTTCAGCCAGGACCAGCAGTCGATAAAGGTCCACAGATGATAGCCCTTGCATTGCGAACCTTCCGCCAGCGCGCGGTGTAACCACTTCAGGTGCTCGCGAATAAAGTCGATGCGGTAGTCGTCTTCCACCCGCCCATCGGCGCCGATAAACGCTTCTTCGCCCTCGACGCCCATGCCGTTTTCCGAAATATAACAAGGCAGATTGCCGTAGTTCTCTTTCAGATCCATCAGGATGTCGTACAGCCCCTTCTCATAGATCTCCCAACCGCGATGCGGATTGATTTTGCGGCCCGGCATTGCATAGTAGCTGAACAAATCCTCCGGCGATGCGATCGGCCCCGCGGCGCAACGCCCCTCTTTCGCCTGCACCCTGCGCGGCTGATAGTAATTGACGCCGAGGATATCCACCACGCCGCCTTCGATCAGCGGCGCGTCCTGCGGCTCGCAGTGCGGCATCAGCCCACGCTGCTCCAACAGGTGCAGCAGCGCCGTCGGATAACGCCCCTTGGCGACCGGATCGAGAAAGCTGCGATTGAGCAGCAGATCGGCGTCGTGTGCAGCCTGCAGATCCTCCGGCGCATCGGAGCGCGGATAGGTCGGGCTCAGATTCAGAATGATGCCGATGCTCCCCGGCAACCCGCGCGCTCTGAAACGCTGCACCGCCATGGCATGCGCCAGTACGCTGTGATACGCCACGGTGACCGCCCGTTTGAAGTCCACCACGCAAGGGTAGTGCAAGTCATTCAGGTAACCGGCCTCCACCGGCACGATCGGCTCGTTGAAGGTGAACCAGTGGGTGACCCGATCGCCAAACAGAGCGAAACACATATCGGCGTAACGCGCGTAGGCTTCGACCACCGCCCGGCTTTCCCAGCCGCCGCGCTGCTGCATGCACAGCGGCATATCGAAGTGATAGAGATTGATAAACGGGGTGATGCCCTGCGCCAGCAGCTCGTCGATCATCGCGTTGTAGAACGCCACCGCCTGCGGGTTCACCTCGCCGTCGCCGTCCGGGATCAGCCGCGACCACGAGATCGACGTTCTGAAGGTATTGTGGCCCAACGTTTTGAGCAGCCCGATGTCGGTGCGGAAATGGTCATAAAAGGTCGAGGCCTCGGCCGGCCCCACCCGATCGTGAAAGCGCTCGGGCGCGATCTCGTACCAATAGTCGAAGATGTTGCGGCTCTTGCCGTCCCGCGCGGCCGCCCCTTCAGACTGCGGCGCGGAGGTGGCGCTGCCCCACCAGAACCCGTCGGCAAATTGATATTCCATACTCGCGTCCCTCGCGGGGCGGCCGCGCCGCCCCGTTCCACAGTTAGAATTTCAGCGCGTTGGCGATGTCTTCTTCGCTTTCTGTCGCCGCATCGATCTGGCTCTGCGCCTTGTTGGAGATCGCCACGAACGGCAGGTAAATCACGGTGGCGACCGCCAGGTTGAACAGGCTCAGCAACATGGCCATGATGCTGCCGTTGGTGTTGAAGAACGCCCCCAGGCCGACCGGCATGGTCCAGGGCGCGATGTTGGTGATCGGCGGGATCAGTCCGGAGTAATAAGCCAGCGAAGTGATAATGGTCAGCACCGGCTGTACCAGAATAAACGGAATGAACATCACCGGGTTCATGATCACCGGCAGGCCGAACAGGATCGGCTCGTTGATCTGGAAAATGCCGGATGGTGTCGCCAACTTGGCGACCTGGCGGTAATCCTCGCGGCGCGAGGCGATGAAGATGGCGATGATCAGGCCCAGCGTCGAGCCGGTGCCACCGAGGTAGATATAGGAGTCGACGAACGGTTTCGCCCACATGTGGAACTCTTTACCGGCGGCCACCGCCGCTTCGACAGAACCGTATTTGTTGTACAGCTCCACGTTTTCCAGCGCGAACGGTGTCATGATGCCGCTGTCCAGCGCCGCCAACGCCATGGAGCCGTGCACCCCAAAGAACCACAGCAGCGAAGAGAACAGCACGTACACCCAACCCACCACGCTGCCCATCTTGGCCAGCGGCGCCGAAATGCCGTCCATGATGATCTGGTGGAAGTTGGTGCCCCAATGCGCCAGCGCGAACGCCACCAGCCCCATGATGGAGAGGATGATGAAGCCGGGGATCAGCGCCGAGAAAGAGCGCGACACCGAAGCCGGCACGCTGTCCGGCAGGCTGATCACCCAGTTGCGCCGCACGATGAAAGCAAACATCTCAGCCACCGCCAACCCGATCACCATACCGGAAATGATGTTGGCGCCGCCCAGCCAGTTGGCGCCCACCGCATAGGCCTCGCCGACGTTGAACGGCGTGACGGTCATGAAGGCCGCCACCGCCAGCAGTGCCGAGGCCAGCGGATCGACCTTGCGCTCTTCGGCCAACGCCATGCTGATAAAGAACGGCGTCATCAGGGACATGATCCCCAGCGTACCGTTGTAAACGCTGCCGCCGATGCTCTTCAGGCCGTTAAGCGTCTCGATGGTGGAGGCGTCCAACCTCACGCCCAACGAATAGAAGAACGATCCCTCACCGAAGCTGAGGAACACATTGTTAATCAACACGAACATCGCCCCGGTCAAGGTCAGCGGCATCAGGCGGATAAAGCCGTTCTTGATGGCGTTGACGTGGGGCTGCTTACCGATTTTTACGGCGAAAGGCAGGATAACCTTCTCGAGCGAGGCAATGAGGGTATTCACGGCGGCCTCCTGTTATTGGTTGGCTTTCTTGATGGCGGCCACCGCGGCCTTCAGTACGCCCAGCCCATCGACCTTGCCGTACAGCAGCGGATCGATGACTTCCACAGGTTTGTTGGGCAGCTGTTTTTGCACTTCCGGCAAGGTGTAGGCGATCTGCGGCCCCAGCAGGATCAGATCCGCTTCAACGCCCTTCTCGGCGGCCAGCGCTTCCGGATAGGCGGCGATGATCACCGGCACTTCATATTTCTCGGCCTGCGCCTTCATTTTTGATACCAACAGGGAAGTGGACATACCGGCAGAACAAAACAGATAGATTTTTTTCTTTTCCATACCAAGCACCTCAGATAATCAAAAAAACCCCGTGTTATTTGTATGCCAGATGCAATCACGATTGCTTCACGCACATTCCTTATGAAAATTTCCGTCACGTTGCCCTGGTTACGGACAGTATACGGAGCATGAAAAACGGATCGGTAAGCCAGGAGGTAACATAACCGTCTCTCATTGACCTGGCGGATTGACCCTCTTCACATTTCGCACAAAAAAATAGTGTGACCGGGCTCTCAAATAACCGATAAAAACTCAGAATATTCGCAATAAATACTCAAATAGCAATTATAAACAGCCAGTTATGAACGCGCTGAGAATTTAAGGGTTTATTTGAGCCGGAGCAAATGGAGAGGATATAAAAATAGTTCAGGCTTGATTCCCCCCTTCCATCCCGCACGCGGTGGCGTGGGGAGGATTACGTGGGCAGACGCAGCAACTCGATCACCGTGGTCAACGCCACGGGGTGATTTCTACGATTGGGATAATAGAGGTAAAAACCGGGAAACGGCGCGCACCAGTCGGCCAACACTCGCCGCAGTCGCCCGCTCGCCAGGTGTTCTTCCACCTCCTGCTCGATGGCGAAAGCGATGCCGACGTGCGCCAACGCCGCCTGCAGCAACAGTCTGGCGTCATCCACGATCAGCGGGCTGTTGACCGCCACGGAAAATCGCTGCTCGCCCTGCTGAAACGCCCATTTGTAGCGCTCGCCCGAAGAGGCCTTGCGCCAACCGATGCAGCGATGCTGCAGCAAATCCTGCGGGTGCGCCGGTTCGCCATGCCGTTGAAAATAGTCCGGCGTGGCGACGATGGCAAAACGCAGATCTGGCGTCACGCGCACCGCGCGCATATCGTTGTGCAGATCCTCACCGAGTCGGATACCGGCATCAAAGCCTTGTTCAACGATGTTGGCGAACCCTTCGTCCGCCACCACTTCCAGCGTAATGCCTGGGTACTCGCTGGCCAAGCGCCCCAGATGCGGCACGATGGCGAGCTCGATGGCCGAACGCGGCGCGTTGATGCGCACCAGGCCGCGCGGCCCGTCGCGAAACGCATTCAGGCTCTCCAGCGCGGCGTCGATATCGGTAAAGGCCGGCACCAGCTGCGCCAACAGATGCTCGCCGGCCTCCGTCGGCGAGACGTTGCGGGTGGTGCGGTTCAGCAGGCGAATGCCCACCTGCGCCTCCAGCTCGCGCAAGGTGTGGGTCAGCGTCGGCGGCGTTACGCCCAGCCGAGCGGCGGCGCGGCGGAAGCTGCGTTCACTGGCGATAGCCACGAAGGCCGCCAGACCGGACAGTTCGGGTTTCTTCATGCTATTGATATAAATTATCTAATAGTGAGATGAATTTTTAGCGGATAGTTATCCGTCATCTAACAACATAGCATTGCGATCGAACCCATTACCAGGTATCGATGCGATGATTAATGCTACAGCTCCAACTCATGAAACGCCGCGCAGGCTGGCGGGTAAAGTCGTACTGGTGAGCGGCGGCGGCACCGGCATCGGCCGCGCCGCAGCGCTGGCCTATGCCCGCGAGGGCGCCAAAGTGGCGTTGGCCGGCCGGCGCGCGGCGGAGATCGAAGCCACGGCGCGCGATATCGCGTTGGCCGGCGGCGACGCCCTGCCCATCGTGACCGACGTCGCCCAGGAGGGTGATATCCGCCGGCTGCTCGCCGCGGTGACCGCCCATTACGGCCGACTCGACGTCGCCTTCAACAACGCCGGCATCATCGGCAACTTCGCCCCCATCACCGAACAGACCAGCGAAGATTTTGACCGGGTTATCGCCATTAACCTCAGAGGCGTCTGGCTGGCGATGAAATACGAGATTGAAACCTTCCTGGCTCAACGCTCGGGCGGCGTGATCATCAACACCTCCTCCTGGCTGACCCACGGCGCACTGGCCGGTTCATCCAGCTACTCCGCCAGCAAAGGGGCGCTCGATGCGATGATCCGCGCAGTGGCGCTCGAATACAGCGGCCAGGGCATCCGCGTCAACAACATCAACCCCGGCATCATCGACACGCCGATGGCGCGCAGCAGCGTGGCCGACAGCGCGGCGTTCGCGCCCTTTATCGCCCATACGCCCGCCGGCCGCCTGGGCGAATCGGAAGATATCGGCGATGTGGCACTGTGGCTGGCGACGGACGAGGCCCGCTTCATCACCGGCCAAAGCCTGCTGGTGGACGGCGGTTACACCATCGCCGGCATGCGCTGAGGAGGCGACGCCATGAACTACGTTCGGCTTGGCGACAGCGGCCTGAAGGTGTCCCGCCTCTGCCTGGGCTGCATGACCTACGGCGATCCGGCCTGGCGCCCCTGGGTGCTGAAGGAAGACGAGGCGCGCCCCTTTATTCGCGAAGCGCTGGAAGCGGGCATCAATTTCTTCGATACCGCCAACATTTACTCCGGCGGAGAAAGCGAGCGTCTCCTCGGTCGCGCACTGAAAGCGTTCGCCCGTCGTGAAGACGTGGTGATCGCCACCAAGGCCTACTTCCCGATGGATGCGCAGCCGAACAGCCGCGGGCTGTCGCGCAAGCACCTGCTGCACAGCGTCGACGCCTCTTTGCAGAGATTGGGAACGGATTACCTGGATCTGTTCGTGCTGCACCGCTTCGATACCGAAACGCCGATCGAAGAAACCGCCGACACCCTCGACGCCCTGGTGCGGGCGGGCAAGATCCGCTATCTCGGCGCGTCTTCACTGCACGCCTGGCGCCTGATGAAAATGCTGGCCTTTCAACGTCAGCACCGCCTGGCGCCGTTTATTTCGCTGCAGAGCCAATACAACCTGGTGACGCGTGAAGACGAAGAGGAGCTGATCCCGCTGTGTCTGGAAGAAGGGCTCGGCCTGACGCCCTGGTCGCCGCTGGCCCGCGGCGTGCTGGCCGGTTCAGGTACGGCCGGCACGCTGCGCGCCGCCACCGACGAACAGGCACCTCGTTGGTACGGCAGCAGAGACGAAGTTGAGCGTACCGTCGCTGCGGTAGCGGAGGTGGCCGCCGCGCACGGCGTTCCTCCGGCACAGATCGCGCTGGCCTGGCTGTTGGCCAAACCCGGCGTGGCGTCGCCGCTGGTGGGCATGTCCAAGCCGCATCATCTGCAGGATGCCCTGGCAGCGCTCACCCTCAGGCTATCGCCGGAAGACGTGGCCGCGCTGGAGGCGCCTATCGCGCGCGTTGCCCGCCCCGAGCGCTGGTAGCCCATTTGCCTTCATTGCAGGAGAGAAGACATGTCATACGCTGTTACCGTGCGAGCGGTGTTGTTCACCCTCGCCACCACACTTCCCCTTAGCGTTCCGGCACAGGCCGCCATCAGCGCAGCCTGCGCCGCAAGCAGCATGACGTTGCCGCCCGGCGCGCTTTACCCCAACGGCATCGCCCGCGCGACGGACGGCACCCTGTATGTCGGCTTTGTCACCAGCGGCAATGTGCTGCGCAAACGGCCGGGTAAAGCGTGGGAAACCTTTTTCCCCGGCGCTGACACGGTGTTCGCCTCAAACGCGCTGAGGCTGGACGAAAAACGCGGACTGCTGTGGGGCAATTCGCCGGACTTCCTCTCCGGCGGCAAAGCGCGCGCCAACCGCATCTACGCGCTGAACGTCGCGGATGGCACGCTCGACCGCAGCCTGGCGCTGCCGGCGGGCGAAATGGGCAACGATATCGTGCTCGGCGCAGACGGTACGGTGTACGTGACGGAAACCCGCGGCGGCGGCATCCTGCGCCTGCGGCCAGGCGAGACGGCATTCAGTACGCTGTTTCAGGATCCGCAGTTAGCGGCCCCCAGCGGGCTGGGCGCCGCCGGGATCGTGCTGCTCGACGATCGGCTGATGGCAGTCGCCAATTTCGGTACCGGTAAGCTCTACACCCTCAGCTATAACGATCCCCAGCCGCAGCTGGCGGAAATGCAGCTGCCGCGCCTCATCGAAAACCCGGACGGAATGGGGTTGGCACCGGACGGCGCGCTGATCGTGCTGGAAAACGCGATCCAGAGCGGCCACGGGCGGATCCTGCGGATCGCGTTGCCGAAGGCGGCAGGTATGCACCAGCTTGAGGTCTTGCGCGAAGGCATGGAATCGCCGGTCAACCTGACCATCACCCCGCAAGGCTGCGCCTTCGTCAGTGAGTCGCGCATCCGCCACCGCCTGCTGCCCGGCCATGAAACTGACGTGCCCGACAGCTTCCGCCTCTATCAACTGCCCTTGCCTCTCACCGCCGCACAATAAGCTCTGCGCCGCCTCTACGGGCGGCGACTTGCGTTGTTGCCCGCAGACGAACGACAATCTCGCTTCGTTACCAACCCGCCTTGCGCAGCGCTTCCCATTTTTACCTGTGACAGCCGATTGCCCGCTGGGCTAGTATAAGCGTCTGTGCAAACCTTGGGTTTGAACACGCCGTTTGGCGTTTTGATGACTTGATTTGCGCCGCCCGCCAAAGCGCTGAATGGGGCGACGCCTGCTGAAACAATGTGATAGCGAATGACGACAATGAAAATCACAGTGACCTTTACATTCAATGGATTGGAAAAATAATCGCATGAATAGCACCGATAAACTCGATTTGCACACGCCGATGATGCAGCAATACCTGCGCCTCAAGGCCCAGCATCCTGAAATCCTGCTGTTCTACCGCATGGGTGACTTCTACGAGCTGTTTTACGACGACGCCAAGCGCGCTTCCCAACTGCTGGATATCTCGCTGACCAAACGTGGCGCCTCGGCGGGCGAACCGATCCCGATGGCCGGCGTGCCACACCACGCGGTAGAGAACTATCTGGCCAAGCTGGTGCAGCTCGGCGAATCCGTCGCCATCTGCGAACAAATCGGCGATCCGGCCACCAGCAAAGGGCCGGTCGAGCGCAAAGTGGTGCGCATCGTCACCCCAGGCACCATCACCGACGAAGCGCTGCTGCAAGAACGCCAGGACAACCTGCTGGCGGCGATCTGGCAAGACGCGCGCGGCTTCGGTTACGCCACCCTGGACGTCAGCTCCGGCCGCTTCCGCGTCGCCGAGCCGCAGGATCTGGAAACCATGGCCGCCGAGCTGCAGCGCACCAATCCGGCCGAGCTGCTCTACCCGGAAACCTTCGAACAAATGGCGCTGATCGAACAGCGCCACGGCCTGCGCCGCCGCCCGCTGTGGGAATTCGAACTGGAGACCGCACGCCAGCAGCTCAACCTGCAGTTCGGCACCCGCGATCTGACCGGCTTTGGCGTCGAGCAGGCGCACCAGGCGCTGCGCGCCGCAGGCTGTCTGCTGCAGTACGTCAAAGATACCCAACGCACTTCGCTGCCGCACATTCGCGGCATCACCATGGAGCGCCAGCAGGACGGCATCATCATGGACGCCGCCACCCGCCGCAATCTGGAGCTGACGCAGAGCCTGTCCGGCGGTAGTGACAACACGCTGGCGGCGATCCTCGATCGCACGGTGACGCCGATGGGCAGCCGCATGCTGAAACGCTGGCTGCACATGCCAACCCGCGACATCAAGGTCCTGACTGCCCGCCAGCAGGCGATCGGCGCATTGCAGGAACTGTTCGCGGATCTGCAGCCTTCGCTGCGTCAGGTGGGCGATCAGGAACGTATTTTGGCGCGTCTGGCGCTGCGCACCGCCCGTCCGCGCGATCTGGCGCGCATGCGCCATGCTTTCCAACAGTTGCCGGACATCCGCGCGCTGCTGCAAGACGTAGAGACGCCGCACGTGCAGCAGCTGCTGTCGCAGGTGGGCCAGTTCGACGAACTGCGCGAATTGTTGGAACGCGCGGTCATTGAATCACCGCCGGTGCTGGTGCGCGACGGCGGCGTGATCGCCCCCGGTTACAACAGCGAGTTGGACGAGTGGCGCGCGCTGGCGGACGGCGCCAGCGACTACCTCGACCGGCTGGAGATCCGCGAGCGTGAAAAGCTGGGGCTGGATACGCTCAAGGTCGGCTTCAACGGCGTACATGGCTACTACATTCAGGTCAGCCGCGGCCAAAGCCACCTGGTGCCGATCCACTATGTGCGCCGCCAGACGCTGAAAAATGCCGAGCGCTACATCATCCCGGAACTGAAAGAGTATGAAGACAAAGTGCTCACCTCCAAGGGTAAGGCACTGGCGATCGAGAAAAGCCTGTACGACGAGCTGTTCGACCTGCTGCTGCCGCACCTGGCGGAACTGCAACAAAGCGCCGCCGCACTGGCCGAGCTGGACGTGCTGGCCAACCTGGCCGAGCGCGCCGATACCCTGAACTACGCCTGCCCGACCATGAGCGAGCAGCCGGGGATCCGCATCACCGAAGGCCGCCACCCGGTGGTGGAGCAGGTGCTGAGCGAGCCGTTTATCTCCAACCCGCTCACCCTGTCGCCGCAGCGTCGCATGCTGATCATCACCGGCCCAAACATGGGCGGTAAAAGTACCTATATGCGGCAAACGGCGCTGATCGTGCTGATGGCGCACATCGGCAGCTATGTGCCGGCTACCAAGGCCACCATCGGCCCGGTGGATCGCATCTTCACCCGCGTCGGCGCGGCGGACGATCTGGCTTCCGGCCGCTCCACCTTCATGGTGGAGATGACTGAAACCGCCAACATCCTGCACAACGCCACCGAGCACAGCCTGGTGTTGATGGATGAGATAGGCCGCGGTACCTCCACCTACGACGGCCTGTCGCTGGCCTGGGCCTGCGCCGAGAACCTGGCTAACCGCATCAAGGCAATGACGCTGTTCGCCACCCACTACTTCGAGCTGACGACCCTGCCGGAGAAAATGGAAGGCGTGGTCAACGTGCATCTGGACGCGCTTGAACACGGCGACACCATCGCCTTCATGCACACCGTGCAGGACGGCGCCGCCAGCAAAAGCTATGGCCTGGCGGTCGCCGCGCTGGCCGGCGTGCCGCGTGACGTCATCAAGCGCGCCCGCCAGAAGCTGCGCGAACTGGAGTCTATCTCCAGCCACACCGCATCGGGCAGCGTCGATGCCACCCAGATGACGCTGCTGCAGGAAGAGACTTCGCCGGCGGTAGAAGCACTGGAGGCGCTGGATCCGGATTCCCTGTCGCCGCGCCAGGCGCTGGAATGGCTCTATCGGCTGAAAAATATGGTGTAGTTGAGGCGATAAACGCAGGCATAAAAAAAACGGTGAGCATCATGCTCACCGTTTTTATTTGATGCGGTTCAACAACCGGCGTTATTCGCGGAACAGCGCCTCAATGCTCAGACCCTGCATCTGCAGGATCTCACGCAGGCGGCGCAGACCTTCAACCTGAATCTGACGGACGCGTTCACGCGTCAGGCCAATCTCCCGGCCCACGTCTTCCAGCGTCGCCGCTTCATAGCCCAGCAGGCCGAAACGACGCGCCAACACTTCACGCTGTTTGGCGTTCAGTTCGAACAACCATTTGACGATGCTTTGCTTCATATCGTCGTCTTGCGTGGTGTCTTCAGGCCCGTTGTCCTTTTCGTCGGCCAGAATGTCCAGCAGCGCTTTCTCCGAATCCCCGCCCAGCGGCGTATCCACCGAGGTGATACGCTCATTCAGGCGCAGCATGCGGCTGACGTCATCTACCGGCTTGTCGAGTTGCTCGGCAATCTCTTCAGCGCTCGGTTCATGATCCAGTTTATGAGAAAGCTCGCGCGCGGTGCGCAGATAGACATTCAGTTCTTTGACGATATGGATAGGCAAACGAATGGTACGGGTTTGGTTCATGATCGCCCGCTCAATCGTCTGACGGATCCACCAGGTTGCGTAAGTGGAGAAGCGGAAACCGCGTTCCGGGTCGAATTTTTCCACTGCGCGAATCAGACCGAGGTTACCCTCTTCGATCAGATCCAGCAGCGCCAGACCGCGGTTGCTGTAGCGGCGGGCAATTTTCACTACCAGCCGCAGGTTGCTTTCAATCATGCGGCGGCGGGACGGCACGTCACCGCGCAGAGCACGCCGCGCAAAATAGACTTCTTCCTCTGCGGTCAGCAGAGGGGAATAACCGATCTCGCCCAGATAGAGCTGCGTCGCATCCAATACGCGTTGCGTAACGCCTTGAGACAACAGCTCTTCTTCCGCTAAATCGTTCTCGCTGGCCTCTTCTTCTACCAGCGCTTTTTCATCAAACGACTCAGCCTCAGCTCCATTCTCGTCGAAATCCGCATCATCATGTAACTCGTTAACTTTCAGCGTATTTTGGCTCATATGCTGCTCCTACCCGTGATACCGCGAGCAGAATCTCAGCGTATTCTGCCCAATCTATCGCTGCGGAAGATAACGCAGCGGGTTTACGGATTTCCCCTTGTAACGAATTTCAAAATGCAAACGTACTGAACTGGTACCGGAGCTACCCATGGTGGCTATTTTTTGACCCGCCTTCACTTCTTGTTGTTCCCGGACCAGCATTGTGTCGTTATGAGCGTAGGCGCTCAGGTAATCATCATTGTGTTTGATGATGATTAGATTACCGTAACCCCGTAAAGCGTTGCCTGCATACACTACGCGGCCATCGGCGGTAGCGAAGATAGGCTGCCCACGGGAACCGGCGATATCGACGCCCTTATTCCCACCTTCTGATGAGGAAAAGTTATCAATAATCTTACCGTCAGTCGGCCATCTCCAAGTGCTGACCGGAGAACTGTTGCTGACGGTGCTGCTCACTGGTGGAGCGGCTTCCGGTGCGGTAACAGGCGCAGTCGCGGTCCCAACCGCTGCGGCACCCGCTGCAGGTAACATCTTACCTACATTCTGTTTACCCGAGTTTTCAGAATACGCGTTAGTTGATTGAGAATCAACCGTTGCCGTCTGGATCTGGGTAGTGGAAGGTGGCTTCGGAACGCCGCCTTTGGTAGCGTCTGTCGTCGCCAGCATACCGCCGCCGCCGTTGGCAGAACCATTACCAAGCTGAATGGTTTGGCCAACATTCAGGCTGTACGGCTCGGGAATATTGTTGCGCTGCGCCAGGTCGCGGAAATCGTTGCCGGTGATCCAAGCGATGTAAAACAGCGTATCGCCGCGCTTGACCGTATAGGTGTCGCCGCCGCTGTAGCTCCCTTTAGGAATGGCGTTATAACTGCGGTTGTAGACAATGCGGCCTTCTGGGCTGACCTGCTGCGCTCCGCCATTATTATTGCCGGATGGAACGGCGCCGCCGCCGCCCACGCTGCTGATAGGGGCCGACGTCGAGGCTGTATTCGTACACCCCGCCAACCACAAACTTACCATCGTACACACCGCTACCCGGCGTAACGTAATCATTGGGCTTCCCGTGCTCATGCTTCCCCCATGACAGCAATATCAGTGATATATCCAAAATACCCTTTACATCGTAGCCGAGCTTTTGCCACTTCCCAGTTTCTGCGATGCAAAGGCGCCGCCGGCCGATCCCTGAACGCCAGGTTATCTCCCGCCGGAGCATCAAAATGCGCGCCAATGCTAACCACATTGGCGATGTCGCACCATAAGACAACTACGTAGAAAGGCCAATTCTAGTGAAAATTAGCCTGATTGGAACGAGAAAACCTTATCCGGACGTGATGAAAGTGCAACAGATTTTGCGGTCGGTCTAAAAATCAGACAATCGCTAGGCCAATTCGCCTTTCACCAGCGGCACAAAACGCACCGCTTCCACCGCGTCGACAACGAATTCGTTGCCATGACGCTGAATGCGTTTGAGGGTTTGGGCCTGTTCGCCGACCGGCAGCACCAAAATACCGCCGTCGTCCAATTGCTCCACCAGCGCCTGCGGAATTTCCGGCGGCGCGGCAGTGACGATGATTGCATCGAACGGACCGCGCGACGCCCAGCCTTGCCAGCCGTCGCCGTGGCGGGTAGAAACATTATGGAGATCGAGCTGCTTCAGACGGCGCTTGGCCTGCCATTGCAACCCTTTGATGCGTTCGACGGAACAAACGTGTTGCACCAGATGCGCCAGAATGGCGGTTTGATAACCGGAACCGGTGCCAATCTCCAGCACCCTCGAAGTGGGCGTCAGGTTCAGCAGTTCGGTCATGCGCGCCACCATATAAGGCTGGGAGATGGTCTGGCCGGAACCGATCGGCAGCGCGGTATTTTCGTAGGCCTTGTGATCCAGCGCCTCGTCGACAAAACGTTCGCGCGGCACCGCTTCGATCGCCTGCAGCAACTTTTCGTCCCGGATCCCCTGCTGCCGCAGCTGCGTCAGCAATGTTTGCATACGCTTGTTCACCATTCCCCGCTAACCTCTGCCTTGGTTAACCATGTTTTCACGACTTCCTGCGCCGCGTAGGCAGTCAAATCCACCTGCAGCGGCGTGATCGCCACATAGCCCTGTTCCACCGCCGCAAAGTCGGTATCCGGCCCGGCATCAAATTTATCACCAGGCGGCCCGATCCAGTAGAGATTTTGTCCGCGCGGATCCTGCTGGCAGAAGACCTTATCGGCGGGATGGCGGCTGCCGCAGCGGGTGACGCGCAGGCCTTTGATCTCCGCCAGCGGCAGATCCGGCACGTTGATATTCAGGATTTTTCCGGTACGCAACGGCTCGCGCTGCAACGCGCGCAGGATGCGGCAGGTAATGACGGCGGCGGTCGCATAGTGCTGATGGCCGTTCAGCGACACCGCCAGCGCGGGCAGCCCCAGGTGCCGCCCCTCCATCGCCGCCGCGACGGTGCCGGAATAGATGACGTCGTCGCCCAAATTCGGCCCGGCGTTGATGCCGGAGACCACGATGTCCGGCGCCGGGCGCATCAGCGCGTTGACGCCAAGATAGACACAGTCGGTCGGCGTCCCCTGCAGCACCGCGATATCGCCGTTGGCCAGCGTCTGCGTACGCAGCGGCGACTCCAGCGTCAGGGCATTGGAAGAGCCGCTGCGGTTACGATCCGGCGCCACCACTTGCACCTCGGCGAACTCCCGCAGCGCCGCCGCCAACGCCTGAATGCCCGGGGCGCTAACGCCGTCATCGTTACTCAGTAATATCCGCATCGCTGTCATCCTGCTGCATGATCTCGCGAACCACGCTGGTCGCGAAGCTGCCTGCCGGCAACCAGAAACGCAGCTCCACGGTAACGTCATCCCACCAGTTCCACAGCATATTTTGCGGCTGCAGCAGCAGGGCCCGACGAGCGGGTTCGACACGCTCGCGCTTTAAAAGCGTAAGCAATTCCGGTTGTTCCGCCAAGCATTGTTGTTCAAAAGCCAATACCTGGCCGGCGGTGCCCGGCTCGCCGTCACCTGGCAAGGGCGCCGTGATCGCCAGCTCGCCGGCATCCAGCCGTTGCTGCAACGTCTCAAGCTCATCGGCTTTGGCAACGAACCAGCTGCCGCGCCCACTCAGCTGCAGGGCATCCCCTTCCAGCACGGTGCGCTGCAGTCCATCGGCCAGGCGCCGGCCGGCAATCTGATTGAACAGCGCGCTACGGCTGGCGGACAGGTAGAAGCTGCGTTTACTGCGCTCTTTGACGCGGATTTCGTCATTCGCCCAGCGGCGCGCCATCACCAGGTTGTTGCCGCCGCGGCCGAAACGCTGGCTGCCAAAGTAGTTCGGCACGCCCTGCGCGGCGATCGCCTGCAAGCGGCGCTCCACGTCCTGCCGATCGGAAATCTGGCGCAGCACCAGCGTAAAGTGGTTGCCCTTCAGAGTGCCGATGCGCATCTTACGCAGGTGACGGGCGTACGAGAGCACCTCGCAGCCTTCCAGCGTAAACCGGGAGAAGTCCGGCGTTTCCTTGCCCGGCATATGCAGGCAGAACCACTGTTCGGTCACCGCGTGACGATCCTTCAAGCCCGCATAGCTGACGGAACGGGCGTGAATGCCGGCGAAGCGCGCCAGATAGTCGGCCACGAACTGGGTATTACAGCCGTTTTTACGGATGTTCACCAACACGTGCTCGCCTTCGCCGTCCGGTGCAAAACCCAGGTCTTCCACCACCACGAAATCTTCCGGATTGGCTTTCAGCACCCCGGTGCTCTGCGGTCGGCCATGCAGCCAGGTCAGATTCGCCATATCCATACCGTTATTCCTTGATCAGCAAGGCGACCGCTTCGCAAGCGATGCCCTCGCCGCGCCCGGTGAAGCCGAGCTGCTCGGTCGTCGTGGCCTTCACGTTGACGTCATCCATATGGCACTGCAGATCTTCCGCCAGGAACACGCGCATCTGCGGGATGTGCGGCGCCATTTTCGGCGCCTGGGCGATGATGGTGATATCGAGGTTGCCAAGGCGGTACCCTTTGGCGCGAATGCGTTTCCAGGCTTCGCGCAGCAGCTCGCGGCTGTCGGCACCTTTGAACGCCGGATCGGTATCGGGGAACAGCTTGCCGATATCGCCCAGCGCCGCCGCGCCCAACAAGGCGTCGGTTGCGGCGTGCAGCGCAACATCGCCGTCGGAATGGGCCAGCAAACCTTTGTCGTAAGGGATGCGAACGCCACCGATCACCAACGGGCCTTCGCCGCCGAATTTATGTACGTCAAAACCGTGACCGATACGCATGGTGCGCTCCTTAATTGTCTAACTGGGTCAAATAGAACGCCGCCAGCGCCAAATCTTCCGGCCGCGTTACTTTAATATTGTCCGCCCGCCCGGCGACCAGCAGCGGATGATAACCGCAATGCTCCAGCGCCGAGGCTTCGTCGGTGACGTTCGCGCCTTCATCCAGCGCGCGTTGCAGGCACTGTTTGAGCAGCGGCAGCGGAAACAGCTGCGGCGTCAGCGCGTGCCACAGATCCTGCCGTTCGACGGTATGGGCGATGGTTTCGCGGCCGGGTTCGGCGCGCTTCATGGTGTCACGCACCGGCGCGGCGAGTATGCCGCCGACCTTACTGTGCGCGGTGATCGCCAGCAGGCGTTCAAGATCGTCGGCGTGCAGGCAGGGGCGCGCGGCGTCGTGCACCAGCACCCAGTCCGCATCGCCCGCCAGCTTCAGCCCGGCCATCACCGAATCGGCGCGCTGTTTGCCACCCTCGGTGACGATCACCCGCGGATCCTGGGCGATCGGCAACCGTTCGAACTGACGATCTTCCGGGCCGATCGCCACGATCACCCGCTCAATGCGCGGGTGGCGCAACAGGGCGTGGATGGCGTGTTCGACGATGCTGTGCCGGCCGATGGTTAAATATTGCTTCGGGCATTCCGCCTGCATGCGGCTGCCGATACCGGCAGCGGGCAGGACGGCAATCACCGAGGGAAAGGTGCCTGCGGAGTGATTCATGCGTTATTTTTGTGCGTTATTTTGCGAGGAAGACGCCGCGTTGCGTCTGGATTGGTCAGGAACCAGACGATAGAAAGTCTCACCGGGCTTGATCATGCCCAGTTCATTACGCGCTCGCTCTTCGATCGCTTCCTGACCGCCGTTCAAATCATCGATTTCGGCAAACAGCTGATCGTTACGCGCTTTCAACTTAGCGTTGTTGCCCTGTTGGACCGCAACGTCTTCATTGACCCGCACGTAATCGTGAATACCATTTTTGCCCAGCCACAGTGAATACTGTAACCAACCGAGCAATGCCAGCAATAGCAGCGTAAGTTTTCCCATCTCCGCCCCCTGAAAAACCGACCAATCATCCCACAACTTCTCGTTGGACTCCACACTGAGAGCGGCATTTCAACGCCAAATTCAGAATACGGATGAAGGGTTCTCGAGTTTATAGCCTAATTCCGCTGCCAAAGCGGCAAAAAAAGCCCCTTTTGCCCGGCGTGCGCGACGTGTTTTCCGGTAAGGCGCACACTGTCTTTTTCCCATTATGCAGCAAGAATCACTATACCGCCGCCCTGTGCCTCATCGCTTTCGCCGTTACCGGGCTAAAAGTGAATATTTAACACCATAGAAATAATAATCATCATGCAGCGGTTGCACTTTCATTCACATAAGCTTATTTTTATGCACTCATAGTGCATAAATAATTCCAATATATAACCTTTCATTATCGGGGATCGCGATGTTAAAACGTTTAGTTCTGATCGGCGCCTGCCTGGCCGCCACCTTCTCCACCGCCGCGTTGGCGGCTGAACCTACCTACGTCGTCGGCTCCGGCGGCACCTATCGGCCGTTCGAATTTGAAAACAGTCAAAAGCAGCTGGAAGGTTTCGATATCGACATCATCAAAGCGGTAGCCAAGGCCGAGGGCTTCCAGATCAAACTGATCAATACGCCGTGGGAAGGCATCTTCGCCACGCTGAACTCCGGCGATCGCGATATCATCATTTCCGGCATCACCATCACCGATAAGCGCAAGCAGATGGTTGATTTCTCCGCGCCTTACTTCCCGGCGGAACAGGCCATCGTCGTGCCGCAAGACTCGAAGGTGGACTCCATCGCCGCGCTGAAAGCGCTGAAGGTCGGCGTAGTGAACTCCAGCACCGGCGACATCGTGGTGTCCGACGTGCTGGGTAAGAACAGCACCGCCATCAAACGCTTCGACAATACCCCGCTGATGCTGCAGGAGCTGTATGAAGACGGCATCGGCGCGGCGGTCGGCGACGTCGGCGTGGCCAAGTTCTATATCAAAACTCACCCGGAGAAAGCCTTCAAGCTGGTGCCCGACGCCAAGTTCGAGCGTCAGTATTTCGGCATCGCCGTCGCCAAGGGCAACGATGAGCTACGCAACAAGATCAACGCCGGCCTGAAGAAGATCGTTGCCGACGGCACCTACGCCAAGATCTACCAAACCTGGTTCGACAGCAACGTACCGACGCTGCCGGCGGAATAATCCCCTGTCACCGGCGCCCACCAGGCCGCCGGCGCACCACCGTTTCAGCCTACCAAGAAGGAATACCCCTTGAACTTCCGCTGGGAGATCATCCAGGAATACGCGCCGCTGTTTATGGAAGGCGCCTGGATGACCATCAAATGCACCATTATCTGCGTGCTGCTGGGCACCACCTGGGGATTGATCCTCGGGCTGGGCCGCCTGGCGCAGGCGCCGCACGGCATCTGGAAACCCATCCTGCGTTACGGCGTTCAGTGGCCGGTGCGCATCTACATCAGCGCCTTTCGCGGCACGCCGCTGTTTGTGCAGATCATGGTGGTGCACTTTGCGCTGGTGCCGTTGTTCATCAATCCGCGCGACGGCCTGCTGGTCACCAGCGGCCTGATGAGCGTCGATTTCGCCCGTGCGCTGCGCGCCGACTACGGCGCATTTCTCTCCTGCGTGGTGGCGATCACGCTCAATGCCGGCGCTTATGTCTCGGAGATCTTTCGCGCCGGGATCCAGTCGGTCGACCGCGGCCAGATGGAGGCCTCGCGTTCGCTGGGCATGAGCTATGGCAAGACCATGCGCCAGGTGATCCTGCCGCAGGCTTTCCGCCGCATGTTGCCGCCGCTGGGCAACAACGCCATCGCCATCGTCAAGGATTCGTCGCTGGCCTCCGCCATCGGCCTGGCGGATCTGGCCTATGCAGCCCGCACCGTCTCCGGCGCCTACGCCACCTACTGGGAGCCCTATCTGACCATTTCGCTGGTCTATTGGGTCATCACCTTCCTGCTCTCGCTGCTGGTGCAACACATGGAAAAGAGGTTCGGTAAAAGTGATTCGCGTACATAATCTGCAAAAACAGTTCGGCGAAAGCCACGTGCTGCGCGGCATTTCCTGCCAGATCGCCGCCAACGAAGTGGTGTGCGTCATCGGCCCTTCTGGCTCGGGCAAAAGCACCTTCCTGCGCTGCATCAATGCGCTGGAGACGCTCTCCGGCGGCGAGATCGAGGTCAACGGCTTCGCCGTCCACGATCAGAAAACCGACCTGAACAAGATGCGGGAAAGCGTGGGCATGGTATTCCAACGTTTCAACCTGTTCCCGCACATGACGGTGTTGGAAAATATCATCATGGCGCCAATGAGCGTGAAGAAACAGCCGCGCGCCGAAGCCATCGAGCAAGCAGAACAGCTGCTGCTCAAGGTCGGCCTGCTCGACAAGATCGACGCCTACCCCAACAGCCTGTCCGGCGGCCAGCAGCAGCGGGTAGCGATCGCCCGCGCGCTGGCGATGGAGCCGAAGATCATGCTGTTCGACGAACCGACCTCCGCGCTCGATCCTGAGCTGGTGGGCGAAGTGTTGGCGGTGATGAAATCACTGGCCCACGAGGGCATGACCATGGTGGTGGTGACGCATGAGATGGGCTTTGCCCGCGAGGTGGCCGACCGGGTGCTGTTTATCGATCAGGGGATCATTCAGGAGGAGGGTGCGCCGCAGCAGATCTTCAGCCAGCCGGCCAATCCGCGCACTCAGGCGTTTCTGAGCAAAGTTTTGTAACCTTCGGCACGGCTTTGCAATCCTTCGGGCGCCGGCATCGGCGCCCGCTCTCTCACCACCCGGTCAGGAAGCTGAACACCAGCCAGAACAGGCACAGCACGATCGTGCCGGTCAGCAGCAACGTCAGGATCAGACGGCCGCGCAACAGCATGCTGAGGGTGATGCCGATCAGCACTGACAGCGGCATCAGCGCCAGGAAGAACGGCCAGGTATAGAGCAGGAAAAACAGCGTGTTGGAACCGTAAACCAGAAACGGCAACGCGAATGCCAGCCAGTAGAAAACAAAGCCGCTGACGCCGCCCAGGAAAGAATAAGACGGCTCCTCTCTCTCCTGTTTTGACTGCTTGGAGTCGATCAAGATAGGCGTGACATTTTGCATAGTGATCCCTGGTTATTCGGCTCGCTCTGCGGCGGCTTAGAGTAAAAAGCGCATGGCGAAAAACGCCACACGCTTTTTTTGAATTCAGGGTTTGATAATAGCCTGACCACGCAACACGTCTAACAATTGCGCAATCAAATTTGTTACCAATTGTTGGCCATCGAGGTGAATTTCCGGCTGTTGCGGCGCCTCGTAAACCGCGTCGATGCCGGTGAAATTGCGCAGCTCGCCGGCGCGCGCTTTCTTATACAATCCCTTCGGATCGCGCGCCTCGCAGATCGCCAACGGCGTGTCGACGAACACCTCGATAAAGCGCTCCTCGCCGAGCATCTCGCGCACCATCTGCCGCTCGGCGCGATGCGGCGAAATGAACGCGGTCAGCACCACCAGCCCGGCGTCCACCATCAGTTTGGCCACCTCCCCCACCCGGCGAATGTTCTCGCGCCGATCCTCGTCGGAGAAGCCGAGATCGCGACACAGGCCGTGCCGCACGTTATCGCCGTCCAGCAGATAGGTGCTGACACCGAGACCGTGCAACGCCTGCTCCAGCGCGCCGGCGACGGTGGATTTGCCCGAGCCGGACAGCCCGGTAAACCACAACACCACGCCGCGGTGGCCGTTGCGCGCTTCGCGATCCGCACGCGTCACCGCATGCGGATGCCAAACCACGTTCTCATCGTCCGGCCCGCTCGCCCTCAGTTCCACGGCCACCTTACTGGCCACCGAGCAGATCGCGCGCACCCCAGTGCGGGAAGTGTTTGCGCACCAGCGCATTCAGCTCCAGCTCGAAGGCGCTGAACTCGCCGCGCGCCGCCGAGGCGGCCTGCAGCGTTTCACGCACCAGACCGGCACCGACCGTAACGTTGCTCATGCGATCGATGAAGATCAGCCCGCCGGTGTCGTGGTTGCTCTGGTAGCTGTCCAGCACCAGCGGTTCGTCGAAGGTCAGCTCAACCAACCCGATACCGTTGAGCGGCAGGGTGTCAGCCGGGTGCTGCGCCAGCGTATTGATCTCCACCTGATGGCGGATGCTCTCCACGCGAGCGCGGGTCTTTTTGCCGGCGATCTTGATGTCGTAGCTCTGGCCCGGCACCAGCGGCTGTTCGGCCATCCACACCACGTCCACCAGCGCGCTCTGCGCCGCCTGCAGGCTTTCGCCGGCATCGACCAGCAGATCGCCGCGGCTGATGTCCACCTCATCCTTCAGCACCAGCGTAATCGCCTCGCCCGGCACCGCCTCTTGCAGATCGCCGTCGAAGGTCACGATGCGCGCCACGCTGGACTCCACGCCGGAAGGCAGCACCTTGACCCGTTGCCCCACCCGCACCACGCCGGCGGACAGAGTGCCGGCATAGCCGCGAAAATCGAGGTTCGGGCGATTGACGTACTGCACCGGGAAGCGCAGCGGCTGGTTTTCACGCTCGCTGACCACGTCGACGCTCTCGAGCACTTCCAACAACGTCGGGCCGCTGTACCACGGCATATGGGCGCTTTCGCTCGCCACGTTGTCGCCGTCCAGCGCCGACAGCGGCACGAATTTGATATCCAGATCGCCCGGCAGCTGCTGGGCGAAGGTCAGGTAATCCTGTTTGAACTGTTCGAACACCGCTTCCTGATAATCCACCAGATCCATTTTGTTTACCGCGACCACCAGATGGCGAATGCCCAGCAGGGTTGCGATAAAGCTGTGGCGGCGAGTCTGATCCAGTACCCCTTTGCGCGCGTCGATCAGCAGGATCGCCAGATCGCAGGTGGAGGCACCGGTGGCCATGTTGCGGGTGTACTGCTCGTGTCCCGGGGTATCGGCGATGATAAATTTACGCTTTTCGGTCGAGAAATAGCGATAGGCCACATCTATGGTAATGCCCTGCTCGCGTTCGGCCTGCAGGCCGTCCACCAGCAGCGCCAGATCGAGTTTCTCGCCCTGAGTACCGATGCGTTTGCTGTCGCTGTGCAGCGTCGACAGCTGATCCTCGTAGATCTGGCGGGTATCGTGCAGCAGGCGGCCGATCAGGGTGCTTTTGCCGTCGTCGACGCTGCCGCAGGTCAGAAAGCGCAGCAGGCTCTTGTGCTGCTGCGCGTGCAGATAGGATTCGACGCCGCCCTGGTCAGCGATTTGTTGTGCAATTGCGTTGTTCATCCGGCGGCTCCTTAGAAATACCCTTGACGCTTTTTCAGCTCCATCGAGCCGGACTGATCGCGGTCGATCATCCGCCCCTGGCGTTCACTGGTGGTGGAGACCAGCATCTCTTCGATGATCTCCGGCAGGGTTTGCGCCTGCGAATCCACCGCGCCGGTCAGCGGCCAGCAACCCAGGGTGCGGAAACGCACCATGCGCTGGCTGATCACTTCCCCCGGCTGCAGATCGATACGATCGTCGTCCACCATCATCAGCATGCCGTCACGCTCCACCACCGGGCGTGGTTTCGCCAGGTACAGCGGCACGATGTCGATCTTTTCTAGGAAGATGTACTGCCAGATATCCAGCTCGGTCCAGTTCGACAGCGGGAAGACGCGGATGCTCTCCCCTTTGTTGATCTGGCCGTTATAGTTGTGCCACAGCTCCGGCCGCTGATTTTTCGGATCCCAGCGGTGGAAGCGATCGCGGAACGAATAGATGCGCTCTTTGGCACGCGATTTCTCCTCGTCGCGCCGCGCGCCGCCAAAGGCGGCGTCGAAACCGTACTTGTTCAACGCCTGCTTCAGGCCCTCGGTCTTCATGATGTCGGTATGCTTGGCGCTGCCGTGCACGAACGGGTTGATGCCCATCGCCACCCCTTCCGGGTTTTTGTGCACCAACAGCTCGAAACCGTACTCCTTCGCGGTGCGATCGCGGAATTCGTACATTTCGCGGAATTTCCAGCCGGTATCGACGTGCAGCAGCGGGAACGGCAGCGTGCCGGGGAAGAACGCCTTGCGCGCCAGATGCAGCATCACGGAAGAGTCTTTACCGATGGAGTACAGCATCACCGGGTTAGCGAATTCAGCGGCGACTTCACGGATGATATGGATACTCTCCGCCTCCAATTGCCGCAAATGAGTGAGTCGTTTTTCGTCCATAACAGGTCCTTAAAAGCCTTGCCTATGCCAAATTCACGACGGCCGGGCGCGCGGCCCCTTCCGTCTGCGATTGATGCCCGAACCAGGCGATTTGATGGTGCAGTTCCACCACCTCGCCGATCACCAACAGCGCCGGCAACGGCGCCCGTTGGGCCAGGAGTTCCAATTGATCCAGCGTGCCGATCTGCACCTGCTGATCGGCGCGCGTGCCGCGGCTGATCACCGCCACCGGCGTCGCAGCGTCGCGGCCATGGGCGATCAGGCGTTGGCTGATGTCCGCCGCCTTCATGGTGCCCATGTAGATAGCCAGCGTTTGCCGCGCCCGGGCCAGATCGGCCCAGTCCAGGCCATCGCCGTCGGGGCGGCAGTGGCCGGTGATAAAGGTCACGCTCTGCGCGTGATCGCGATGCGTCAGCGGAATGCCGGCGTAGGCGGTCGCGCCCGCGGCGGCCGTGACGCCAGGCACCACCTGGAACGGAATGCCGGCGGCGGCGGCCACCTGCAGCTCTTCGCCGCCGCGGCCAAAGATGAACGGATCGCCGCCCTTGAGGCGCACCACCCGTTTGCCCTGCTGCGCCAGCTCCACCAGCAGCCGGTTGGTCTCTTCCTGGATCACCGAGTGCGCGCCGGCGCGCTTGCCCACGCAGATGCGCTCGGCGTCGCGCCGCACCAGATCGAGGATCTCGCCGCTGACCAGATGGTCATACAGCACCACGTCCGCCTGCTGCATCACCTGCAGCCCGCGCAGGGTCAACAGCCCCACGTCGCCCGGCCCGGCGCCCACCAGGGCGATCTCGCCCTGTGCGCCTTCATCGCCTGCGGCGAAGTGGTGTAAATCCTGCTCCAGCTGCCGTTCCGCCTGCGCCGTCTGGCCGTTGGCCACCAGCGTGGCGAAACGGCCGCCGAACGTTTTCTCCCAGAAACGGCGACGTTCGCCAATTGAAGCCAACCGCTGTTTAACCTGGCCGCGCCAGCGGCCCGCCACCTGCGCCATCTGCCCCAAACTGGCGGGCAATAACGCCTCCAGCTTTTCGCGCAGCAGGCGCGCCAGCACCGGCGCCTGGCCGCTGGACGACACCGCCACCACCAGCGGCGAGCGATCGATGATCGACGGGAAGATGAACGAGCAGCGCGGCTGATCGTCCACCACGTTGGCCAACACCCGGCGCTTATCCGCCTCGGCGAACACCGCGGCGTTCAGCGCGTTGTCGTCCGTGGCGGCGATCGCCAGAAACACGTCGTCCAACTGCTGCGGATCAAAGCTTTCCCCCAGCCAGAGCACCCGCCCCAGCTGACGTTGTTGTTCCAGTTCCGGTGAGAGTGACTGCGCAACTATCCGTATTTCAGCCCCGGCGCGCTGAAGCAGATCGACTTTGCGCGCAGCCACGTCACCACCGCCAACGACCAGCACCGGACGTTGTTTCAGGTCGGCGAATATTGGTAGATAGTCCACAACAGCCTTTTCATATAACAGAAAGATAGTGTGACTATACGGGCTGAGATTTAGCCTCTGAAATGACGAAAAGGAATGATTAGTTCCTTTATGGAATATAGGCCGCAGCGCAGGAGGCAAACGGTGATAATCGAGGCGATGCTTTGCGCGTTCGCGCGAAATTAAGAGACAGGGAAATTGTGTAATGCCGCCCGGCGTCTCATACTGGGTGCCGCAGAAAAATGATCGGCAGCGCCGATAGCAAAGAAGGATTTTTCGGTATGTTTTCCCGTTTTTACCTGAAGACCAGCCTGCTGGCCCTCGCACTCGGCGGCGTCTTCAGCGTGTGTGCCGCACAGCCCGCAAAAGACGCGCCAATGGGCCGTTTCGCCGCCGAACAGACCCGCCACATCGCCACTTACTTCCCCGGCCGCATGGCGGGCAGCCCGGCCGAATTGCTCACCGCCGACTACCTGAAGCAGCAGTTCAGCAAGATGGGCTACCAAAGCGATATTCGCAGCGTCAATACGCGCTATCTCTACACCAGCAAAGACGGCAAGAAGAACTGGAACAACGTCACCGCCAGCTCGGTGATCGCCGCCCGCAACGGCGACAGCCCGAAACAGATAGTGATCGTCGCCCACTTCGACACCTATACGCCGCAGAGCGACGAAGATCTGGATAACAATCTCGGCGGCTTGACGCTGCAGGGCGTCGACGACAACGCCTCCGGCATCGGCGTGATGCTGGAACTGGCGGAACGCCTGAAGAACATCCCCACCGCCTACGGCCTGCGCTTCGTCGCCACCAGCGCCGAAGAGATCGGTTCGCTGGGGGCGCAGAACTACCTGCAGCGCATGAGCGCGGAAGAGAAAAGCAACACCGTACTGGTGATCAACCTCGACAGTCTGATCACCGGCGATCGCCTGTACTTCAACGCCGGGCGCAACACGCCGCCGCAGATGGCGAAGCGCTCCCGCGATCGCGCGCTGGATATCGCCCACCGCTACGGCATCGCCGCCGCCACCAACCCTGGCAATGCACAGCATCCGCAGGGTACCGGCTGCTGCTCCGATCAAGAGGTATTCGATGCGGCGGGCATCCCGGTGCTGTCGGTGGAAGCCACCAACTGGTCGCTGGGCGACAAGGACGGTTACCAGCAACGCGCCGTCAGCCCGCACTTCCCGCAGGGCGTCACCTGGCACCGCCCGCAGTATGACAACCTGCAGTATCTGGATCGCTACCTGCCGGGGCGGATCGATAAACGCAGCCGCGACAGCGTGCAGATCCTGCTGCCGCTGATCAAAGAGCTGGCGCAGGCGCACCCGCCGAAAGCGAAAGCGAAAAAGAAAAAGTAGCCCGCAAAAAAAACAGGGCCCAGCATTGCTGAGCCCTGTCGTGTGATTCGCCTCGTTTAGCCTTCGTGCAGACCGCACTCGCGCTTCAGCCCGAAGAAACGCGTCTCTTCCTCGCTCATGCCCGGCTCCCACTTCTGGGTGGTGTGGGTATCGCCTACCGACAGGTAGCCCTGCTCCCACAGCGGGTGATAGCTCAGCCCGTGTTCGGTCAAATACTGGTAAATCTTGCGGTTGTCCCAGTCGATGATCGGCAGGATCTTGAACACCCCGCGCTGCACCGCCAGCACCGGCAGATTGGCGCGGCTGTCGGACTGTTCGCGCCGCAGGCCGGCGAACCAGCTCTGCGCGCCCAGCGTCTCCAGCGCGCGATTCATCGGCTCAACCTTGTTGATCTGGTTGTACTTTTCAATCCCTTCCACGCCCTGTTCCCACAGCTTGCCGTAGCGCGCCTCTTGCCAGGCGGGAGACTGTTCGGCGCGGAACACCTGCAGATTCAGCTTCAGCTGGTCGGTCAGTTGATCGATAAAGCGATAGGTTTCCGGGAACAGGTAACCGGTGTCGGTCAGGATCACCGGGATATCCGGCCGGATGCGCGTCACCAGGTGCAGACATACTGCCGCCTGAATGCCGAAACTGGACGAGAGTACGAACTCGCCGGGCAGATGCTCCAGCGCCCATGCAACGCGCTGTTCGGCGCTGAGGGTCTCCAGTTGGCCGTTGACCACCGCCAATGCCAGCGCCTGCCCGGATTTGGGCAGCGCGTTCAGCGCCGCCAGATCGAATTCAGCCATGTTGTCTCTCCTGCTACTTGAAATTGCCTGTGCGGCCCCTCTGCCCAGAGGCCGCCCGGCCTCACTCCCAGAAATCCCGCGCCGGATCCAGCACCGGTTTGACGATGCCCGCGCGAACGGTGAAGTCGCCGAAGCCTTCGCCGGCGTTGCGCTCCTTCGCCCAGCGCCCCACCAACAGGTCAATCTCGCTCAGGATCTCGTCTTCGTTGATGTTCTCGCGGTACATGCGCGGAATACGCGTGCCTTCGCGGTTGCCACCCAAATGGAGGTTATAGCGGCCGACCGCCTTGCCCACCAGCCCCAGCTCCGCCAGCAGCGCGCGGCCGCAGCCGTTCGGGCAGCCGGTGATGCGCAGCACGATATGCTCGTCGCCCACCCCGTGCCGATGCATGATCCCTTCCACCTTGGTGACAAATTGCGGCAGGAAGCGCTCGGCCTCCGCCATCGCCAGCGGGCAGGTCGGGAAAGACACGCAGGCCATCGAGTTTTTGCGTTGCTCGCTGATCTGGTCGTCGATCAGGCCATGTTCGCGCGCCAGGGCTTCGATCTTCGCCTTCTCGCTTTCCGGCACGCCGGCGATGATCACGTTTTGGTTCGCCGTCAGACGGAAGTCGCCTTTATGGATCTTGGCGATCTCCGCCATACCGGTCTTCAGCGGGCGCCCCGGATAGTCCAGCAGGCGACCGTTCTCGATAAACAGCGTCAGGTGCCACTGATCGTCGATGCCCTTCACCCAACCGATGCGATCGCCGCGGCCGGTGAATTCATACGGCCGGATCGGTGCAAAGGTGATGCCGGCGCGCTTTTCCACTTCGGCGCGGAAAACGTCCACCCCGACGCGCTCCAGCGTGTATTTGGTCTTGGCGTTCTTGCGATCGGTACGATTGCCCCAGTCGCGCTGCGTGGTCACCACCGCTTCCGCCACCGCCAGCGTATGCTCGAGCGGAATGTAGCCGAACTCGCTGGCCTGACGCGCGTAGGTTTTCTTGTTGCCGTGCTCGATGGACAACCCGCCGCCCACCAGCAGGTTGAAGCCCACCAGCTTGCCGTTTTCGGCGATCGCCACGAAGTTCATGTCGTTGGCGTGCAGATCGACGTCATTTTGCGGTGGGATCACCACCGTGGTTTTGAATTTACGCGGCAGGTAGGTCGATCCCAAAATCGGCTCTTCGTCGGTGGTGGCCACCTTCTCCTGATCCAGCCACACTTCTGCGTAGGCGCGGGTGCGTGGCAGCAGGTGTTCGGAGATCTTCTTCGCCCACTCGTAGGCTTCCTGATGCAGCTCGGACTCCACCGGGTTGGAGGTGCACAGCACGTTGCGGTTCACGTCGTTGGCAGTCGCCAGCGCGTCCAGCCCCAGACGGTTCAGCAGTTGGTGCACCGGTTTGACGTTGCCTTTCAGAATGCCGTGAAACTGGAACGTCTGGCGGTTGGTGATGCGAATGCTGCCGTACAGCGTGCTTTCCTGCGCGAACTTGTCGATGCCCAGCCACTGCTGCGGACTGATGACGCCGCCCGGCAGGCGGCAGCGCAGCATCATGGCGTGGCGCGGCTCCAGCTTCTGCTCGGCGCGTTCGGCGCGAATGTCGCGGTCATCCTGCTGGTACATACCGTGAAAACGGATCAACAGGAAGTTGTCGCCGTTGAAGCCGCCGGTCAGGCCGTCGTTCAAATCTTCGGCGATGGTGCCGCGCAAGAAGTTGCTCTCCTTCTTCATGCGCTCCGCATCGGCCAGTTTGCCTTCGACTACCAAAGGCCCGGGGTGTTTATCACTCATCAGTAAACATCTCGCTGATAACGGCGCTCAAGGCGCAGCTCACTTAAAAATTCATCCGCCTGCTCGGTATCCATGCCACCGTGCTCGGCCACCAGTTCCAGTAATGTGTTTTCCACGTCTTTTGCCATGCGATTGGCATCGCCGCAGACGTAAATGTGCGCGCCTTCCTGAATCCAGCGCCACACTTCCGCGCCCTGTTCGCGCAGTTTGTCTTGTACGTATATTTTATGTTGTTGGTCGCGGGACCAGGCCAGATCGATGCGGGTCAGCAGGCCGTCTTTCACGTAGCGCTGCCATTCGACCTGATACAGGAAATCTTCGGTAAAGTGCGGGTTGCCGAAGAACAGCCAGTTTTTGCCGCCGGCGCCGTCGGCATCGCGCTGCTGCATAAAGGCGCGGAACGGCGCGATGCCGGTGCCCGGGCCGATCATGATCACCGGCGTTTCCGGGTTGGCCGGCAGGCGGAAGTTATCGTTATGTTCGATAAACACCCGCACGTCGCCGTCTTCCTCCAGGCGATCCGCCAGGAAGCCGGAGGCGCCGCCGCTGCGGGCGCGCCCGTCGATGTCGTAACGCACCACGCCCACGGTGATGTGCACTTCGCTTTCGTTCTCCGCCTGTGAAGAGGCGATGGAGTACAGGCGCGGCGTCAGCGGGCGCAGCAGACCGACCAGCTGTTCGGCGCTCAGGTCCGCCGGCGCCTGACGCACCATGTCGACGATCGGCGTGTTGTGCGCATAGTGCTGCAGCGCGGCTTTATCCGCCAACAGGCCGATCAGCGTTTCATCGCGCGACAGCGCGGCGTATTTATCGACGATCGGCGTGGTGTTCTGCGTCAGTTCGAAATGGCTGCGCAGCGCCTGCGCCAGCGGCAGGGTTTGCCCTTCCACCTCGACCGGCTCGTCGCCTTTCAGCCACAACAGCTGCACCAGTTCGTCCACCAGCGCCGGATCGTTGTCGAACCATACGCCGAGCGCATCGCCCGGCTGATAGCGCAGGCCGGAGTCGCCCAGATCGATCTCGATATGGCGCACGTCTTTATCCGACGCGCGGCCGGTAATTTTCTGATTGACCGCCAGTTGGGCGGTGAGCGGCTGTTCCTTGCTGTACGGGCTGCTGTCGATCAGATCGACCGCGCCGCTGGCCAACACGCCCGGCGCGGCGCTTTCCGCCGGCGCGCGCGCCTTCAGCACCGACACCACCTGTTTGCGCCAGGCGGCGGCCAGCTCCTGGTACTCCACGTCGGCGTCCACACGCTCCACCAGGCGCTCGGCGCCCAGTTCGGCCAGTTTGCCGTCGAAATCTTTACCAGACTGACAGAAATTCTCATAAGAGGTGTCGCCCAGCCCGAACACCGCAAAAGCGGTATCATTCAGCTTCGGCGCCTTCTTCGAGAACAGGAATTTATGCAGCGCCACCGCTTCTTCCGCCGGTTCGCCCTCCCCCTGCGTGGAGGCGACGATCACCAGCAGGCGCTCTTGCGCTATCTGTTTGAATTTGTAGTCGCCGGCGCTGACCAACGTGGCGCTCAGATTGGCGGCCAAAAGATCGTCTCGCAGCTGCTCCGCCAGGCGGCGCGCATTGCCGGTCTGCGATGCGGAAATGATGGTGATGCCGGCAGCCGCCGCTGGGGCGACAGGCGCAATGCCCACGGCTCCGGGCTGTTGATTGACCATTCCCCAAAAATAGCCGGACAGCCACGCCAGCTGCGTCGGCGAATAATCGCCGATCGTCGCCTGCAGGCGCGCCAGCTGTTCGGGCGTCAGCGGGAGCAAAGATGTTGGAGGAGCCTGAGTCGTCATTGCTGTACTTATTTCCTATACTTAGCGCCTTTGCTGCCAGGCGCGCGCCAGTGTCAGTCGCTGTCTCTTCGCTGCGTCGGGTGTGCGGAAAAGATCAGGAGAGTTTGTAAGGTTACCGAGCAGAATAGCAACGATTAAATAAGGGATAGCAATAAATCATAACCAAAATGACTAAGCTGTTTTTCCGGTAAGGGATAACGCTTAAACCGTTAAACAAAGTTTTTTATCCAGATGAAAATAAAGCACTTTTTTTCATCATTTTTTCACCGTTCAACATTTCGGCTCATAACCCCAGCCGATAGGTGCCGCAAACACCAAACAAAAAAAGTGTTAACCGGGCGCGTTGGCCGTGGCGGTAGACCATAACGGTATAAATGGCAAGCAGACGCGCTTTCCGGTACTATGCGGCGGTTTTTGAGTCAATGAGGCCGTAATAATGGCAACCACGCTGTTTAAAGATTTTCAGTTTGAAGCCGCACACCGTTTGCCGCACGTGCCGGAGGGCCATAAATGCGGCCGTCTGCATGGGCATTCGTTTATGGTGCGTCTGGAAGTGACCGGTGAAGTGGATCCCCACACCGGTTGGGTGATGGATTTCGCCGAGCTCAAGGCTGTGTTTTCCCCGATCTGGGAACGGCTGGATCACCATTATCTGAACGATATTCCAGGATTGGAAAATCCCACCAGCGAAGTGCTCGCCGCCTGGATTTGGCAGCAGCTCAAGCCCCAGCTGCCGGAATTGACGGCGGTGATGGTGAAAGAGACCTGTACTGCGGGATGCGTATATAAAGGTTAAAAGAAAGGGCGCCGCAATGGCGCCCTGATTTTAGGCGATGTTCAGATACTTGTGGGTCTGCATCGACAGCCGCCAGTTGCGCGCGATGCAGGTTTCGATGCACAGGCGGGTCGCCTCTTCTTTTTGGCTGATCGGCTGCAGCGCGATAATGCGGGTCTTGTCGTCCTGCAACGTCGCCAGCAGCGCATCCAGCGCATCGATGTCGCGCTCACGCGCCACCGGATGTTTCACCTCGTCGGCGCGCCGCAGCGCCTGATCCAATACCTTCATGCCGCCGCGCATGTTCACCTTCGGCGAAACCGTCACCCAGGTGTTGGCGGAACAACGGATTTCGTGGGTGCCGCTGGTCTCAATTTGGCAGCTGTAGCCATGCTGTTCGAACAGCTCGGTCAGCGGCGTCAGATCGTAGATACAGGGTTCACCGCCGGTGATCACGACATGGCGCGCGGTGTAGCCCTGCTGGCGCATTACCGCCAACAGCCGTTCGGCGGTGGCGTTGCCCCAGGCGTCGCTCTCTTCTGTTTTGACCAGGATCCGTTGCAGGTCTACTTCCCGATGGGCTTCCTTTTCCCAGGTATGTTTGGTGTCGCACCAGCTGCACCCTACCGGGCAGCCCTGCAGGCGGATGAAAATGGCCGGCACGCCGGTGAAAAAGCCTTCGCCCTGCAAGGTTTGGAACATCTCATTGATCGGGTACTGCATCGGTTTCTCAATCTGGAAAAGTAAAAAGCGATTATCGCAGATTCCGGCCCGGCGACCAAACGGCCAAAAATGTATTAAATTTTATCCTCGGCGCCGCCGTCAGCATATCTCACCGCTAATGGCGTTCATTTAATTTGTTAACCGGCCTTCGGCATTTCATCGGCGGTGCAAGCTGCTCCACAGAAAACAACACGCAGTTAACAAATAAGATAATTATATTTGACATAAAGCGCCGACGCGCAGATGTATATACAAGCAAACACAAGCCGGGCGACAGTTCCGGCCACGTTCCATCACGACTACATCTGCGTTTAGAGGGTGCCATGACTCATTCCACCAGCGAGTTAAACATTCAACAGGCCATCGACGACAGCAAGTTTTCGCTGTTTCACTGGACACTGATCATTCTCGGGTTCCTGATCCTCGCCATCGACGGTTTTGATACCGCCGCCATGGGCTATATCGCGCCGTCGGTCGCCAAAGACTGGGGCATCGTGAAACAGGACCTGGGGCCGGTGCTGAGCGCCGCGCTGCTGGGGCTATCGCTCGGCGCGCTGATCGCCGGGCCGATTTCCGACCGCATCGGCCGCAAGCGCGTGCTGGTGTTTTCCTGCCTGTTCTTCGGCCTGTCGAGCCTGGCCACCGCCTACGCCGGTTCGCTCAATAGCCTGACGCTGTGGCGTTTCCTCACCGGCCTCGGGCTGGGAGCGGCGATGCCCAACGCCATCACGCTGATCTCCGAATACGCGCCGCAGCGCTGCCGTTCGCTGGCGATCAACACCATGTACTGCGGCTTTCCGCTGGGCGCGGCCGGCGGCGGCGCCATTTCGTCGTGGCTGATCCCGAACTACGGCTGGCACAGCGTATTGCTGCTCGGCGCCATCGCGCCGCTGGCGCTGACGGTGTTGCTGATCCTGCTGCTGCCGGAATCGGTCAAGTATATGGTTAACCGTGGACAGGAAGCGGCGAAGATCAAACGCATCGCGCAGCGTTTCGTCAGCCAGAGCCTCGACGGCGTGACGCGTTTTTACCTGTACGAAGAGAAGCTGGCGCAGACCAAGACCAGCATCGGCCTGCTGTTCAGTCGCCCTTACCTGCTCGGCACGCTGATGCTGTGGGTGACCTACTTCATGGGGCTGGTGATCTACTACGTGTTGCTGAGCTGGATGCCGATCCTGATGCAGGGTTTGGGCTATCAGCTGGAGCAATCGGCGATGCTCACCTCGCTGTTCACCTTCGGCGGCACGCTGGGCATTCTGGTGGCCGGCTGGCTGATGGATCGCTGGAATGCGCATAAGGTGGTCTCGAGCGGCTTTGTCGTCACCGCCCTGCTGATCGTGGCGATGGCCACCGAAGACAAGCAGATCGTGCTGCTTGGCGCCTTCATCTTCCTGATGGGCGTCACCATGAACGGCGCGCAGTCCGGCCTGCAAACGCTGGCGGCCACCTTCTACCCCACCCACAGCCGCGCCACCGGCATCGCCTGGATGCAGGGCATCGGCCGCTTCGGCGGCGTCGCCGGCACCATGATGGGGGCTCAACTGCTGGCCATGCAATGGGAAGTGCAGAGCATCCTGATGTTCCTGTGCGTGCCGGCGCTGATCGCCGCCATCGCGACGGTATGCAAGATGAGCCGCAAACCGACGCTGCAACCGGCCGCCTGATCCTTGCCAGCCCGCTCATGGAGGGCTTTTTTTCCTGCGGTGATAGGGGTTGTTTATCCTCCGCCGCCAACTGTAATCAGTCTGTAAAAATATTGTGACTAGCCGCCCAAAAATGAGTCATTTTTAATTCATTTTTGCCGAATAGCTCACTTTTCTCCGGCCTTGTGCACATGAGGCCGGCGATAAAAAAACGCATATCAACCTGATATAAAAAGAAAATAACTTTTTCTTATGCCACTTTTCAGCGGCAACTGGTCAGTGTTGCATATGCTTGTACATACAAGTATATGTTAATAAGCCCTACGCATTGTTATGCCGTGGTTCTCATCCCCACCGCGGCATGGAATCTGCACCGATACTGTTTGAGGAAAATGCTGTGACTACAAATAACAAAGTTCGCAATGTCGATGTACGCGCGCCACGCGGCACACAATTAAACGCAAAAAGCTGGCTGACCGAAGCGCCGTTACGCATGCTGATGAACAACCTCGATCCTGAAGTTGCGGAGAACCCACACGAGCTGGTGGTGTACGGCGGCATCGGCCGCGCCGCGCGCGACTGGGATTGCTACGACAAGATCGTCGAAACCCTGAAAACGCTGGAAGAAGACGAAACCCTGCTGGTGCAGTCCGGCAAGCCGGTCGGCGTATTCAAAACCCACAGCAACGCGCCGCGCGTGCTGATCGCCAACTCCAACCTGGTGCCACACTGGGCGACCTGGGAACACTTCAACGAACTGGATGCCAAAGGCCTGGCCATGTACGGCCAGATGACCGCCGGTAGCTGGATCTACATCGGCAGCCAGGGCATCGTTCAGGGCACCTACGAAACCTTCGTCGAAGCGGGCCGCCAGCACTACGACGGCAGCCTGCAGGGCCGTTGGGTGCTGACCGCCGGTCTGGGCGGCATGGGCGGCGCGCAGCCGCTGGCCGCCACGCTGGCGGGCGCCTGCTCGCTGAACATCGAATGTCAGCAGAGCCGCATCGATTTCCGTCTGAAAACCCGCTATGTCGATGAGCAGGCCAAAGATCTGGACGACGCGCTGGCCCGCATCAAAAAATACACCTCAGAAGGCAAAGCCATCTCCATCGCCCTGTGCGGCAACGCGGCGGAAATCCTGCCGGAGTTGGTGCGCCGCGGCGTGCGCCCGGACATGGTCACCGACCAGACCAGCGCCCACGACCCGCTGAACGGCTACCTGCCGAAGGGTTGGAGCTGGGAAGAGTATCGCCAGCGCGCCCAGACCGAGCCGGCTAAAGTGGTCGCCGCCGCCAAACAGTCGATGGCCGATCACGTCAAAGCCATGCTGGCCTTCCAGCAGATGGGCGTGCCGACATTCGACTACGGCAACAACATTCGCCAGATGGCAAAAGAAACCGGCGTCGACAACGCCTTCGACTTCCCGGGCTTCGTGCCGGCCTACATCCGTCCGCTGTTCTGCCGCGGCATCGGGCCGTTCCGCTGGGCGGCGCTGTCCGGCGATCCACAGGACATCTACAAAACCGACGCCATGGTGAAAGAGCTGATCCCGGATGACGAACACCTGCACCGCTGGCTGGACATGGCGCGCGAGCGCATCAGCTTCCAGGGCCTGCCGGCGCGCATTTGCTGGGTTGGCCTCGGCCAGCGCGCCAAACTGGGCCTGGCGTTCAACGAGATGGTGCGCCGCGGCGAACTGTCCGCCCCGATCGTCATCGGCCGCGACCACCTGGATTCCGGCTCCGTTTCCAGCCCGAACCGTGAAACCGAAGCGATGAAAGACGGCTCCGACGCAGTTTCCGACTGGCCGCTGCTGAACGCCCTGCTGAACACCGCCAGCGGCGCCACCTGGGTTTCCCTGCACCACGGCGGCGGCGTCGGCATGGGCTTCTCCCAACACTCCGGTATGGTGATCGTCTGCGACGGCACCGATGAGGCCGCCGAGCGCATCGCCCGCGTTCTGCACAACGACCCGGCTACCGGGGTCATGCGTCACGCCGACGCCGGTTACGATATCGCTATCGACTGCGCCCGCGAGCAAGGCCTGAACCTGCCGATGGTTGCCGCTACCCAAGGAGAAAAAGCATGAAAGCGCTGACTATTCGCCCAGGCAAACTGACGCTGGCCCAGCTACGCGACGTCTACCAACATCCGCTGACGCTGACGCTGGACGACAACGCCTATGCCCCTATCCAGCAGAGCGTGGCCTGCGTAGAGCGCATCGTTGAAGAAAACCGCACTACTTACGGCATCAACACCGGATTTGGCCTACTGGCTTCGACGCGCATCGCCCGCGACGATCTGGAAAACCTGCAGCGTTCGATCGTGCTGTCACACGCCGCCGGCGTGGGCGAGCCGACCGACGACAATCTGGTGCGCCTGATCATGGTGCTGAAGATCAACAGCCTGTCGCGCGGCTTCTCCGGCATTCGTCTGGAAGTCATCCAGGCGCTGATCGCGCTGGTCAACGCCGAAGTTTATCCGCATATCCCATTGAAAGGCTCGGTCGGCGCTTCCGGCGACCTGGCGCCATTGGCACACATGAGCCTGGTGCTGCTGGGTGAAGGCCAGGCGCGCCATCAGGGCCAATGGCTGCCGGCGACCGAAGCACTGGCCAAAGCCGGCCTGAAACCACTGACGCTGGCGGCGAAAGAAGGCCTGGCGCTGCTGAACGGTACCCAGGTCTCCGCCGCCTTCGCGCTGCGCGGCCTGTTCGATGCGGAAGACCTGTTCGCCGCCGCGACCGTGGCGGGCAGCCTGACGGTGGAAGCGGCGCTGGGCTCCCGCAGCCCGTTTGACGCGCGTATCCACGAGGTGCGCGGCCAGCGCGGCCAGATCGACGCCGCCCTCGCCTATCGCCACCTGCTCGGCGCGCGCAGCGAAGTTTCCGACTCGCACCGCAACTGTGAAAAAGTGCAGGATCCTTACTCCCTGCGCTGCCAGCCACAGGTGATGGGCGCCTGCCTGACGCAGATCCGCCAGGCCGCCGAGGTGCTGGAGATCGAAGCCAACGCCGTCTCCGATAACCCGCTGGTGTTCGCCGAACAGGGCGACGTGCTGTCCGGCGGCAACTTCCACGCCGAACCGGTGGCGATGGCCGCCGATAACCTGGCGCTGGCGTTTGCCGAAATCGGCTCGCTGTCCGAACGCCGCATCTCGCTGATGATGGACAAACACATGTCGCAGCTGCCACCGTTCCTGGTGGAGAACGGCGGCGTGAATTCCGGCTTCATGATCGCCCAGGTCACCGCCGCGGCGCTGGCCAGCGAAAACAAAGCGTTGGCACATCCATCGAGCGTCGACAGCATCCCAACCTCCGCCAACCAGGAAGACCACGTCTCCATGGCACCGGCCGCCGGCCGCCGCCTGTGGAGCATGGCGGACAACGTACGCGGCATTCTGGCGGTCGAATGGCTGGCCGCCTGCCAGGGCCTGGATTTCCGCAACGGCCTGAAGACCTCGGAAGGTCTGGAGCAGGCGCGCCGTCTGCTGCGCGAGCATGTCAGTTTCTATGACAAGGATCGTTTCTTCGCCCCCGACATTGAAGCCGCCAGCCAACTCTTGGCGGCCGGTCACCTGACATCGCTGCTGCCTGCGGCGCTGCTGCCTAGCCAGGCATAATCATCACACACTGAATCACGCAGTTTGTTCTGCCCCGCCGGGTGCGTTCCACCCGGCGCGGGCAGCGCGTGCCTGTTCGGCAAACACTTAACGGGAAGCAACATGCGTAACGAAACAACACAACTCAGACGCGGACTAAACGCGCGGCATATCCGTTTCATGGCTCTCGGCTCGGCGATCGGCACCGGTCTGTTCTATGGCTCCGCCGGCGCCATTCAGCTGGCCGGTCCGGCCGTGCTGCTGGCCTACCTGGTGGGCGGCGCGGCGGTGTTCATGGTGATGCGCGCGCTGGGTGAAATGGCGGTGCACCAACCGGTCTCCGGCTCGTTCGGCCACTACGCCAGCCACTACCTCGGCCCGCTGGCCGGGTTCCTCACCGGCTGGACCTACACCTTTGAAATGGTGATCGTCGCCCTGGCGGACGTCACCGCCTTCGGCATCTATATGGGGCTGTGGTTCCCGGACGTCGCTCAGTGGGTCTGGGTACTCAGCATCATCCTGTTTATCGGCGCGCTCAACCTGTGCAGCGTCAAGGTCTTCGGTGAAATGGAATTCTGGCTGTCGCTGGTCAAGGTCGCCGCCATCGTGGCGATGATCGTCGGCGGCGCGGCGGTGATGTTGTTCGGTTTCGGACAGACCCAGCACGCCACCGGCATCAGCAACCTGTGGCAACACGGCGGCTTTATGCCTAACGGCATCGGCGGCGTGGTCGCGTCGCTGGCGGTAGTGATGTTCGCCTTCGGCGGCATCGAGATCATCGGCATCACCGCCAGCGAGGCGAAAGACCCCGCCAAAGTGCTGCCGAAAGCGATTAACGCCGTGCCGGTGCGCATTCTGTTGTTCTACGTGCTGACGCTGACGGTGCTGATGGCGATCTACCCGTGGAACAGCATCGGCCAGAACGGCAGCCCGTTCGTTGAGATCTTCAGCAACCTCGGCATCAGCTCCGCCGCCAACGTGCTGAACGTGGTGGTGATCACCGCCGCCATCTCGGCCATCAACAGCGACATCTTCGGCGCCGGCCGCATGATGTACGGCATGGCGCAGGACGGCCAGGCGCCGCGCAGCTTCACCAAACTGACCGCCAGCGGCGTGCCGTGGATGACGGTGCTGGTGATGTCGGTCGCTCTGCTGCTGGCGGTAGTGCTCAACTATCTGATTCCAGAGAAAGTCTTCATGATCATCGCCTCGATCGCCACCTTCGCCACCGTCTGGGTATGGCTGATGATCCTGCTGTCGCAGATCGTCATGCGCCGCACGCTGTCGCCGGAAGAAGCTCGTCAGTTAAGCTTCCCGGTACCGTGGTGGCCGGTAGCGCCGGCATTGGCGACCGCCTTTATGGCGTTCGTCATCGGCCTGCTCGGCTACTTCGAAGAGAGCCGCATCGCGCTGTACGTCGGGCTGGTATGGATAGCCCTCCTCACCGTGGCTTACTGGCTGTGGGTGCGCAAGAAAGGCGGTGGCTCGCCGGTCACTGCGGCAACGCAGCAGATGTAGCGTTCGCTGAAGGTAAAACCCGCTGCGGCGGGTTTTTTATTACACGCTTTTGGCCGAACGCCGGCCATAAAAAAACCCGCCGCAGCGGGTTTTTATTCAGCAACCGAATCGGTCGAACTTACTGGCCTTTAACTTCTTTCAGGCCGTTGAATGGCGCACGGTCACCCAGCGCTTCTTCGATACGGATCAGTTGGTTGTACTTGGCAACGCGGTCAGAACGGCTCATGGAACCGGTTTTGATCTGGCCAGCCGCAGTACCTACCGCCAGGTCGGCGATGGTCGCGTCTTCGGTTTCACCGGAACGGTGAGAGATCACTGCAGTGTAACCGGCGTCTTTCGCCATCTTGATAGCCGCCAGGGTTTCGGTCAGAGAACCGATCTGGTTGAACTTGATCAGGATGGAGTTAGCGATGCCTTTCTCGATGCCTTCTTTCAGGATCTTGGTGTTGGTCACGAACAGATCGTCGCCAACCAGCTGGATTTTGTCGCCCAGTACTTTGGTCTGGTAAGCGAAGCCCGCCCAGTCGGATTCATCCAGGCCGTCTTCGATAGACACGATTGGGTACTGTTTGGTCAGCTCTTCCAGGAAGTGAGTGAACTCTTCGGAAGTGAAGGCTTTGTTGCCTTCGCCGGCCAGCACGTATTTACCGTCTTTGTAGAATTCGGAAGCCGCGCAGTCCATCGCCAGAGTAACGTCTTTGCCCAGCTCGTAGCCCGCCGCTTTTACCGCTTCAGCGATAACCGCCAGTGCTTCGGCGTTGGAACCCAGGTTTGGCGCGTAGCCGCCTTCGTCGCCCACAGCGGTGTTCATGCCTTTGGCTTTCAGAACTTTCGCCAGGTGGTGGAACACTTCAGAACCGATGCGCACCGCTTCTTTCAGGGTTTTCGCGCCAACCGGCTGAATCATGAATTCCTGAATGTCGACGTTGTTGTCAGCGTGCTCGCCGCCGTTGATGATGTTCATCATCGGCAGTGGCATGGAGAATTTGCCTGGGGTGCCGTTCAGTTCAGCGATGTGCTCGTACAGCGGCATGCCTTTAGAGGCTGCGGCTGCTTTCGCTGCTGCCAGAGAAACCGCCAGAATGGCGTTGGCGCCGAAGTTGGATTTGTTTTCGGTGCCGTCCAGCTCGATCATGATCTTGTCGATGTTCGCCTGGTCTTTGGCATCTTTACCCAGTACTGCCTGAGCAATCGGACCGTTTACTGCAGCAACGGCTTTCAGTACGCCTTTACCCAGGAAACGAGACTTGTCACCGTCACGCAGTTCCAGCGCTTCGCGGGAACCGGTAGAAGCACCTGACGGCGCAGCAGCCAAGCCGACGAAACCGCCTTCCAGATGAACTTCGGCTTCTACAGTCGGGTTACCGCGGGAGTCGATGATTTCACGACCGATGACTTTAACGATTTTGGACATTAGGTTTTCCTCAGTACAAGTTAAACTAAAACTCCAGACAAACAGCGCGCGGTTCTCACCGCGCGCCGCCTACCAAATATTTTATTTCACCTGGCGCTTCTGATGCTCGCCAGCGGCTTTCACGAAGCCGGCGAACAGCGGATGCCCATCGCGCGGAGTAGATGTAAATTCCGGGTGGAACTGACAGGCTACAAACCACGGGTGATTCGGCAGTTCAATGATCTCAACCAGCTTGTTGTCGGCGGAACGGCCGGCGACACGCAGCCCTGCGGCTTCGATCTGCTTCAACAGCATGTTGTTAACTTCGTAACGGTGACGGTGACGCTCGACAATGGTCGGTTCGCCGTACAGCTGACGCACCAGGCTGTTGTCGCTCAGGTTGCACTGTTGGCCACCTACGCGCATCGTGCCGCCCAAATCGCTTTCTTCGCTGCGCACTTCGACGTTGCCGTCTTCGTCGCGCCATTCGGTGATCAACGCCACCACCGGGTACTTACAGTCTGGCATAAACTCGGTGGAGTTAGCGTTTTCCATGCCGGCCACGTTGCGAGCGAACTCCATCAACGCCACCTGCATGCCCAGGCAAATGCCCAGGTAAGGAATGTTGTTCTCGCGCGCATAGCGTGCGGTCATCACTTTGCCTTCCACACCGCGGTAACCGAAGCCGCCCGGGATCAAGATCGCATCCAACCCTTTCAGCACTTCCACGCCGCGGGTTTCCACGTCCTGCGAGTCGATCAGCTTGATGTTCACGGTCAGACGGTTTTTCAGCCCGCCGTGCTTCAGCGCTTCGATCACCGACTTGTAAGCGTCCGGCAGCTCAACGTATTTGCCGACCATACCGATGGTCACTTCGCCGCCCGGATTGGCTTCTTCGTAGATCACCTGTTCCCATTCGGCCAGGTTGGCTTCCGGCGCGTTCAGGCTGAATCGTTTACAAATATAATCGTCCAGCCCCTGAGATTTCAATAGGCCTGGGATTTTATAAATAGAATCAACGTCTTTCAGAGAGATAACCGCTTTTTCCGGCACGTTGCAGAAAAGTGCGATTTTAGCGCGTTCGTTAGCAGGAACCGCGCGATCGGAACGGCAAATCAGCACATCAGGCTGGATACCGATGGAAAGCAGCTCTTTTACGGAATGCTGGGTCGGCTTGGTTTTCACTTCGCCGGCCGCCGCCATGTAAGGCACCAGCGTCAGGTGCATGTACAGGGTATGCTCGCGGCCCACTTCCACTGCCATCTGACGGATGGCTTCGAGGAACGGCAGCGATTCGATATCGCCGACGGTGCCGCCGATCTCCACCAGCACCACATCGTGGCCTTCGCCGCCTTCGATGATGCGTTCTTTGATCGCGTTGGTGATGTGCGGAATGACCTGCACGGTCGCGCCCAGATAGTCGCCGCGGCGTTCTTTACGCAGCACGTCGGAGTAGATGCGGCCGGTGGTGAAGTTGTTGCGACGCGACATCTTGGTGCGGATGAAGCGCTCGTAGTGACCCAAATCCAGATCGGTTTCTGCGCCGTCTTCGGTGACGAAAACTTCCCCATGCTGAATCGGGCTCATGGTGCCCGGATCCACGTTGATGTACGGGTCCAGTTTCATGATGGTAACGTTGAGGCCACGGGCTTCAAGAATAGCCGCCAGAGAGGCTGCGGCAATGCCTTTACCCAGAGAGGATACGACCCCGCCGGTCACAAAAATATAATTAGTTGTCATGCTGAACCTGAGAGTTTAGGTTTAAAGACGATGGAAGAACCAGGACGGGAAAGTAGTATACCCGAACCTCTCCTGACCTACAAACGATCGTTTTGCTGTCCATCATCTCGGCCGCCCTCCCGTGTTCATCAGGGTTTACTCCGCCGGCGCCCCGCAAACCCTCCAGGAAATACAAAGAGTTAGCGGAGAATATTTCTTTTTACCGCCCCTCAGGAGCGATAAAACGCCTTAGATTTCAGTTTGTTGGCCTTTTGCTGCCGACGGCAGCCATGCGCCTCTGACCTGACCACGAGCTTAACCGTTTCAGCTTGAGTGAACCTTGTCGGCGATCAACATTGTAGCGGTCCCCCGGCTTTCCTGCTTTACCCAAGCGTTCAAATGAAGATTAAAGACCCTATCCGCTGACTTGATCATTTCCGGGCGATGGGCAACAAAAATGCGGGTTATTGGCAATTGCCCGATAGCGCGAGTGATCCTTTTTTCGTTATCAATATCAAGATCGCTGGTTGCCTCATCAAGCAACAGCACATGAGGTTGCCGGTACAGCGCTCTGGCGATAGAAATACGCTGGCGTTGCCCGCCAGAAAGCGTGCTGCCAATATCACCAATCATCGAATCGTATCCCTGCGGAAATGCGCTGATCTCCTCGTCAATGGACGCATGGTTGGCACACTCAGCCATGCGTTCCATATCGGGTGATGCGGTAAAACCGGTAATATTCTGCTGTATGGTTCCGGCCAGGAGTTTGTCGTCTTGCATGACAAAAGCGACATGTTCACGAATGTCTCGTTTGCCCATGCCGGACATCCCCACATTATTGATGAAAACATCCCCTTCGGTAGATTCGTACAACCCCGCCAACACATGGAGGAATGTTGACTTGCCACACCCGGACGGCCCGACAATCGCCACGTTTTCCCCTGGCATGACCTCAAGATTGATCCCCTCGAAGATGTTGCGCTCGGCCTGGGAATGGCGGAACGCTAAGTTGCGGATCACGATATGCCCATTCAGCTGTGGCGATACATGCTCCCCTTCATCCCGTTCCACAGGTGAAACCGCCACGTCTGTCAGACGCTGGCTATGCATGGATACCAGACAGAAGTCGGAAACCGCATTGACTAACTTCACCGTGCGGGTAATCACCATATCGGCATAAAGCATCACAGCCAACAAGGCGCCAGTCGTAATGCCTTTATCGAACCCGATGGCGCCGACGCTAAGTACGTAAATCCCGGAAAAACCCACAAGCAATACAGCCGCCGTATTGGTCAGCAAATCAAGTTTAAACAGTTGGTTCCCTGCATGTGTGCTGTTGACCACATGGTTGACCCATTCGCGGCGGCGAACCGGCGTCAAATTCAACATTTTGATCGCGCTTATCGCTCTAACCGTCTCAAGGAAGTGGGAGGATTGCACCGCTTCAAAAGCGATATGTTCGATTTTACGATTGCGGTATGTCGAGAACAGGCCCGCTTTTAAGGCGGCATATGCACAGGCGGCGATCAGGGGACCGATAGCGAGCACAGGCGAATAGGTAAAAATAATCGCCATCGAAATGACAATCACAATCGCATCAAGGAGCGAGGCAACCATATCGGCCGTGAACGCTTCCTGAATGGCGGTCAACGATTGGAAACGCGACGCGATATCGCCGGTATGGCGCTTTTCAAAAAATGACAGCGTGAGCCTGATAAGCCGGTTAAAGAACATTTCGGCCCATTTGACGCCCAGCGTATAGCGAAGGTTCATCAAAATCCAGGCACGTACCACGGAAAAGGCGGACTTAATCAGCAATGCTGCAATGACCACGATACCGACAAAAAATATCCCTTCACGATCCGATGAACGCACTAATGTATCGATAGTAAATTGCGAAGCGGCCGGCACGGCAATTGAGAGCAGTTCCACCAAAACCGAAAGCATCAGAACGCCGGTAAAAATGCGTCTTAAGCCCCGTACGCCACGAAAAAGATCGGATACGGTAACATTCATTTCCAGCGGTTTTTTATCGAAGGTCTCCGCCGGCCAGGCCTCCATCAGAATGCCGGTGAACTTATCGGAAAGTTCGCGCAGGGAGATACTGCGCCGACCAATGGCGGGATCGAGGATCACGGCGCCTCGACGCGTGACTTTCACCAGCACCACAAAATGATTGAATGACCAATGAAGAATTGCGGGGCGGGTCAGCGAACGCAGTTCATCGAGCTCCACGCGCGAAGCGCGAGCCGTCATCCCCACCCGTTCAAACGCCGTAATGAGATCCCGCAGCGTCATCCCATGGCTGCTTGCGCCGTGGAGGGTGCGCGCCGAGGCGAGATCGATGCGTTTGCCGAAATAGCCGGCCATCATGGCCAAACAGGCCAGCCCGCACTCATTCATTTCCGACTGCAGGATAAGCGGCGTTTTTTGCCAGGAAAAAACCATGTGTCAACTCTCAGCCGTCATACGGTTAATACTTTGTTTTAATGGTAAAAACAGCCATTCCCAGATGCGCCGATGCGTCGTCAAGATATCGGCCTCGACGTCCACGCCCACCGGGAGCGCACGCGTGCCCACATCGGGCGTTATCAACACGCGAAAGCGCCGGTTGTTTCCCGTTAGGGCCTCAGGACTTGCGCTGATGGCAGCAACCGTACCGGACACTTTCCCAAACCACTCCCAAGGCAATGATGCGACACGCATGAAAACATGCTGACCCGCTTTCACTTCCTGCAACGCGGAAGGCGGGATCCACATTTCCACGAATGGGCGCGCGTTTTCCGGCACCACGACCGCAGCAACGGCACCCGCAGCCACTCTCTGCCCTTCCAAAATGCTCATTGAAGCGACGACGCCATCAAGTGGAGCCACTACCCGCGACTCCACGACCGCAGAAGCATTAATCACCTGTTGTTGCAGCGTAACCTTCTGCTGTTGAATGTCAGTAATAGACTGTTTTTCCTGCGATTCAGAGCGAGCCAGCTCATCCAGGAATTGCAGCAGCTCGCCTTTCACCCGCGCGATATTGATTCGATGCGTGTTCAACTGCGCGATGGAATCATGGTATTCGTTCTCCCGCTCAATTTTCTCTTGTACGGTCGTAATACCTTTCTGTAACAGCTGTTGATAAAGCTCCATGCGCTTCTTCAAACCGGCGACACGCTCCGACTCTGCCGCCGCCGCGGCTTGAATCGCCACCATTTCCCGTTCTTTGGCGCCGACTTTCTCACGCAAACGCAGGCGTTCTTCTTCCCCCTCTTTACGCCGTTCTTCCGCACGCTTTTGCAATTCAGTAAGTTGACGCTGAGCCGCATCTTGCAACGCCTGATTCATTCCTCCCCCCGCATAGGCGACGTCGCGTGAAAACGTTGCGATAACATCGCCTTTTTTCACCCTTTCTCCCTGGCGGACTTCGATGCGGCCGATGATGCCTTCATGATTGAATACCGCCTCCGCTGCGGAGGGGGTATAGATCACTCGCCCGGTGACAGGGACCCTTTTGGCATAGGTGGTAAATAACAGGAGAATAGCCACCAGCAAAACAGCAGCGGCGCTCCATAAGGCAATTGGCAACACTGATGGTGCCGACACGGTAAAATCGCCCAGCCAGGCATTTTTTTTATGCTGCAACGCCTCCGGGCGGAAAAGAGAGTTTTCTTTGTCCATCGCGCTAACGGCTGATATAGAGCAGGCGCTCAGGCATATCGATGATCACCTGATGTCCCCGCATGAACTTCATTCCCAACAAGCCGTCGAAATCCAGTTCCTGAGGCGTTGCGCCAAGGGTGACAACGGCCAGATCATCACGAGTCGTCCCTTCACGATCCGTAAAAGCGATTTTTGTCACCCTGCAATCCAGGTTTGATGCTTCAGGTTCAATATCGCGACAGCCAGAAAACAGGAGGCCTGGCGGCAAACGGTCGGAAAACAACAGAGAATGGCTGGCCGCCGTATCGACAATCAGATGCAAAGACGTATCGCCTGCAGAGGCGATAACGCGTAGCCCAGAGGCGGTGGGTTCAATAGGGTAAGATGACCATTTCTTTATGTCAGAAGGCAAATCGGCCAACAGTTGCAACCGATCGTTTTTAAAATCCATCAGCACCCGGCGCTCTCGAAAAAGCCCCAATCCCATAACTTCATTCACGGGGACATCACCGCCAATGCTTAATCCCCATGGTTTGAAACTGACCGTTTCAACATTATCGAAAGGAATGTTTGAAATAAATAACCGGCTAATTTTCCAGGCGGAGACATTATTTTCTCCACCGGAAACATCCATCAACCGACGAGGCGCTTGTTTCGACACTTCCAGACTCGGATTAGCCACCAAGTTGTCAAGATCGTGTTTATAAAGATGCATCCCCTCCCCGCTGCCGGTATCCAGCATTAAGGTATGAAGGCGGTTATCGATCCGCACATCAATTAGCGGCAACCCACGCTCATCATACCGCAAACGCCCAAAATCAGCGGGTGGATCCGCCATGCTAATGCCGGAAAAAAAGAATGCCAACAAGGATAGCCGTTTGATCATGAGTTAACCTCTAGGTTTTTCATGATTATATCTTCACTCACACCCGATTCAATCAAATGCGAAGCCGCGCGGCTCATAATCTTTCTTATCGACGGACAGAACACGGTTTCACGGTTGAAATCATCGCCTGAGGAATAGCGTTGAATATGGCGGCCACCGCCGCAAACTTTTTGCCATACGCAATCAGCGCAAACGGTAGGAAGCTGATTATTCACCGCCATATATTTTTTCATCTGCCATGAAGCCAACGTGCCTGACAGCATTAAATCCTGAACATTGCCAATAGGCGTAAATATAGCGTCATTAGTCGTTCTGAGCGTATCATCCACATACAGATCGCCATCGGAGCTCACCGTGAAAGCGAGAGTGTCGCTTCCGGCTTTACTCACCCCCATTACTGGACTGAATTCTGAACTCAACATGGATTGAATGTGCGTATGGAAGTAGCGTACATACACCTCTTTATCCGCATCCAAAAAGAACTCATCCAACGCTGAGCAATAAAAATCTGACAGTCCGTCAGGATCGGTACACGTATCATGGCTTTCATCAGGAATGAGGAAGTCAAATTTTTTGCATTTCAGCACATCAACAAAATGGCGATAAATCTCAGCACCTTTTACCGAGGGATTGGCGACGCACAGGATACCGGGTTCATCGATAAGCCGACCCGCCTTCCAGGCTGCCTGTAGCATCTCCAGCCCTTTTACCGTACCTTCGTAGGTGCTGCGGCCCTTTCTATCCAGACGGTGCCTGTCGTTAATGTGCTTAGGACCATCAATAGAAATACCCACGCTGATATTATATTTCGAGAAAATATCAATCCACTCATTATCAATAAGGATAGCGTTTGTTTGGCAGGCCAGGTTGAGCCTGGCGCCTTGGTAATCACCTGAAATAAGCTCTTTGCAGGCGTTATCGAAACGCTCTTTCCCCATCATTAATGGTTCGCCACCATGAAAATCAACCTGTACCGTTTCTATTTCATACTCCTGACAGGCCCGCTCGAAGAACCCCCTCAGGTCTTTAATGATGTTATGAGAAATAATTGGTTTTGAATTTATTGCCAAATCATTGCCCAGGTTGAATACATAGCAATACGTGCAGTTAATGTTGCATCGTTCACTAACCTTTAGAATTATTTCAAGATGCTTTATTTTTTTCTTATTCGTCATTGCCTGCACCACGGTTCAACAAAGGAGGAAATGCAGGGTGGTTTCCCACCCTGCACCAAGACTAATTAGAAACTCTTAGACCAACGCGCAAAGGCGTTGACCCAACCGCCAGAAACGCTATCCAGCATAGATTGAGCCAGTGCTTTTCGTGCGTCTTTTTTATCAGCTGCAACGGTGACGGCTGCTTTATTCATGCTAATTTCTTTGGCTAATTTAGACATCACATAATCCTTTTTGTATTGCACACCGGAATTGATGTGCGCAATTACCTTTACTTAAACATTGTTAAAGATAAAGAAGAAAAAACCAAAAATGTTACACAGGATAAGTTTTTTGTTACTGGATTGATAATTTAAAGACTATTTCAAAAAGTTGAGCTATACCTCTAACGCAATATAAAGCCAAAAACTAAAAGTGTCAGAATAAGGTTTAAATATTATTTACTGACACAGGAAATTAAAGTCATAGATTATTCATGACATATTCAGCATCGGAGGCGTATGAACGGTCAACGTATTGGCTACATTCGGATTAGTCACTGTGAACTGAGTCCCGAACAGCAACTGGAAAGAACTCTGGTAGATAAATCTTTCATTGATAACGCGTCAGTCAAGGATCTACAACGCCCAGAGCTGGATGCCCTGTTCTCGGCAGTGCGCAACGGCGATACCGTGGTGGTTCAGAGCATGGATAGATTGGCACGCAACCTGAATGATCTGCAACGTCAGGTCCACAGACTGGCCGATAAAGGCGTCACCGTTGAGTTTGTGAAAGAGAGTTTGACGTTTACCGGTAAAGATTCATCAGCGGATAAGCTAATGCTGTCTGTCATGGGCGCATTTGCCGAATTCGAACGAGCTTTAATTCGTGAACGCCAGCGCGAAGGCATCGCGCTGGCCAGAGTGCGCGGCGCTTACCGGGGTAGAAAAAAATTGCTGTCCTCCGAGCAACAGGCTGAATTGCGGTTACGCGCAACAAACGGTGAGAGGAAAACGCAGCTTGCTCGCGAATTTGGCATCAGCAGAGAGACGCTTTACCAATACCTGAAAAGATGCGGTTAATGGCTCTTCTGCGACAGGTCCCCTACGCAGAAGAGCGATATCGACTGATGTTGAACCGGCGGGTCAAGAAACTCACTCGCCGTGTGCCTCCATCCATTCAGATTTCAGATTTTTTCACCTGCTGCCAGGCCTCTTCCATCTGCTCCAGCGTGGCGTCTTCCAACCGCAGCCCGCGTTGCTGAACGATCTCTTCCACCTGGCGGAAGCGGCGTTCGAACTTGCGGTTCGCCGCCTGCAGCGCGTTCTCCGCCTTGTGCCCCAGATGACGCGACAGGTTCACCGTGGCGAACAGCAGATCGCCGATCTCCTCTTCCAGCTTGCTCTCGTCGACCACCGCCTGGCGGGCTTCGTGCATCACTTCATCGATCTCTTCGTACACTTTGTCCAGCACCGGGCCCAGAGTGTTCCAGTCGAAGCCGACCGAGGCGCAGCGTTTTTGGATCTTGTGCGCTTTCATCAATGCCGGCAGCGCCTGCGGAATATCGTCCAGCACCGAGTGCAGCGCTTTTTCGGCGCGCTCGCCCGCCTTCAGCTGCTCCCAACGCGCCGCGACGGTTTCGCTGTCTCCGCCCTCGGCGTCGCCGAAGATATGCGGATGACGACGCTCCAGCTTATCGCTGATGGCGGTGCACACCTCATCGAAATCGAACAGCCCCTGTTCCTGCCCCATCTGGGCGTAGAACACCACCTGGAACAGCAAATCGCCCAACTCGTCGCGCAGATCGGCGTAATCTTGCCGCTCAATGGCGTCCAGCACCTCGTAAGTTTCCTCCAGCGTGTAGGGCGCAATGGTAGCGAAGGTTTGCTTGCGGTCCCACGAGCAACCGACCTGTGGGTCGCGCAGCGTTTTCATGATGTTCAACAGACGCTGCAGCGGAGTGGATTGGGTCATAAAAAATCTCTGAGAAAAAAGGGCGTGCTGGTATGCCCGCCGGAACTGATGGAGTTCGGGCCGCATCGACATCGGATGCGGCCCGAAAAGTGCCGTGGGCTTAGTTGCCGTGCAGACGCTTGGCGTCTATCACGTCCGGCAGCTGGTTCAGCTTCGCCAACACCCGCCCCAGCACCTGCTGGTTGTAGATTTCGATATCCATGTCGATGGTGGCCAGCTGTTTCTTGGTGTCGCTGCGGCTGGCGACGCCCAGCACGTTGACCTTTTCGTTGGCCAGAATAGTGGTGATATCGCGCAGCAAGCCGCTGCGGTCATTGGCCATCACACGCACCACCAGCGAATAACCGCTGGAGTAGCTTTCGCCCCATACCGCGTCGACAATGCGTTCCGGCGCGTGCGATTGCAAATCGACCAGCTGATCGCAATCCGCACGGTGGATCGAGATGCCGCGCCCCTGGGTGATAAAGCCGACAATGTCGTCGCCCGGGATCGGCTGGCAGCAGCGGGCGATGTGGTGCATCAGATTGCCCACCCCCTCCACCACCACTCGGCCGTTGTCCTTGTTGCGGGTCGGCGGCGGCGCTTTTTGCTGCACCAGCTGGCGCAGCGCCTCGCGATCCTGCTCTTCGGCGCTCGGTTTGTTGAACTTGCCCTGCAGGTAATTCACCATCTGGTTCAGGCGAATGTCCCCGCCGCCGATCGCCGCCAACACCTCGTCCAGCGAGTTCATGTTGTAACGCGGGATCAGCAGCTTTTCGGCCTCTTTCAGGCTGATGCCGAGGTGTTCCAGTTCGTTGTCCAGCATCTGGCGGCCGGCAAGAATGTTCTTGTCGCGATCCTGCTTGCGGAACCAGTTGTGGATCTTCGAGCGCCCGCGGCTGGTGGTGACGTAGCCCAGGTTCGGGTTCAGCCAGTCGCGGCTCGGGTTCGGCTGCTTCTGGGTGATGATCTCAATCTGATCGCCCATCTTCAGCTGATAGGTGAACGGCACGATGCGGCCGCCGATCTTGGCACCGATGCAGCGGTGACCGACGTCGCTGTGAATATGGTAGGCGAAGTCGAGCGGCGTGGAGCCGGCCGGCAGATCCACCACGTCGCCTTTCGGGGTAAACACATAGACCCGATCGTCGAACACCTGGCTGCGCACTTCATCGAGCATCTCGCCGGAGTCCGCCATCTCTTCCTGCCAGGCGATCAGCTTACGCAGCCAGGCGATGCGCTCTTCGTAGCCGGAGCGCACGGTAACCCCCGCACCCTCTTTGTACTTCCAGTGCGCGGCCACGCCCAGCTCGGCGTCTTCGTGCATTTGCCGAGTGCGGATCTGAATCTCGACGGTTTTGCCGCGCGGCCCCAGCACCACGGTATGGATCGACTGGTAGCCGTTGGGTTTCGGGTTGGCGACGTAGTCGTCGAACTCGTCCGGCAGATGGCGGAAGTGGGTATGCACGATGCCCAACGCCGCATAACAATCCTGCAGACGCTCCGCCACGATGCGCACCGCGCGCACGTCGAACAGTTCGTCGAATGCCAGGTGCTTTTTCTGCATCTTGCGCCAGATGCTGTAGATGTGTTTCGGCCGGCCGTAGATCTCCACCCGAATGCCTTCGCTGGCCATCTCGGCGCGCAACCCGGCGACGAAATCGTCGATGAACTGTTCGCGATCGATGCGGCGCTCGTGCAACAGCTTGGCGATGCGCTTGTATTCTTCCGGGTGCAGGTAGCGGAAGCAAAAATCTTCCAGCTCCCATTTCAGCTGACCGATACCGAGCCGGTTAGCCAGCGGGGCGTAGATATTGGAACACTCTTTCGCCGCCAGCACGCGCTCGTCTTCCGGCGCGTCTTTCACCTCGCGCAGATGGGCGATGCGCTCCGCCAGCTTGATGACCACGCAGCGGAAATCCTCTACCATCGCCAACAGCATGCGGCGCACGTTGTCGACCTGTTCGGAAGCCATCGAGTCGTTTTGGGTGGCTTTCAGTTGGCGAATGGCGTCCATGTCGCGCACGCCGTGCACCAGCGCGACGATGCCCTTGCCGAACGCTTCGGTCAGGATCTCTTCCTGCACGATGCCGGCGTCCACCAGCGGGAACAGCAGCGCGGCGCGCATGCTGTCGTTGTCCATGCTCAGCGTCGAGAGGATTTCCACCATCTCCAGGCCGCGCCACAGCAGCAGCGAGGCGTCGGGATGGTTTTGGGTCTGCTGCTCACAATAACGCCAGGTTGCGGCCAATCGCTCACATGACTGCGGGTTAGGTAGCCCCAAGCTGGCGATCCACTCATCGAGAGCGAACTCACCCGCCGTATTCAGATGTGCACTTCTTACCGCAACCATAACCTCTCCCTACTTTGCAGCGACCTCTGGCGCGCGCTCGTTGATAAACAGCGCCATTGATTCAAGATGCCCCGTGTGCGGAAACATATCCAACATCCGCACGCGCGCAAGACGATAACCGGCGCTCAACAGCACTTTGCTGTCGCGAGCCAGCGTGGTGGGGTTACAGGAAACATAAACCACCCGCGCCGGCGCCAGTTTTACAATATGTGACATCACCCCGGCCGCACCGGCGCGGGCGGGATCCAGCATCACCTTATCAAACCCTTGTGCTGCCCAAGGTTGCCGCTCAACGTCGTCCTCCAGATTCTCATGGAAAAACGACGCATTATTCAGCTTATTCTTATGTGCATTATATTGCCCATTCGCTACCAGCGTGGCAACACCTTCGATGCCCACCACCGCAGCGGCGCGGCGCGCCAGCGGCAGAGTGAAGTTGCCCATGCCGCAGAACAGGTCCAGCACCCGATCATTGGGTTGAATGTCGAGCCATTCAAGGGCCTGCGCCACCATTTGTTGGTTTACGGCGTCATTGACCTGAATAAAGTCGCGCGGGCTGAAGTCTAAGCGTAGCCCGTCAACCTGATAATACGGCGCGTCACCGCACAGTTTTTCCAACCGCTCGCTGTCCGGCGCCAGGTAAACGGCGACGTTTTCCCGCTCGCCAAACGCCAACAGCGCCTGCCGATCCGCGTCCTTCAGCGCATCGAGATGGCGCAGCACCAGCAGCGGACCGTTATCCGCCAGCACCAGCTCCACATGCCCCAGCCGCCGCACCGCCTGCAGCCCGCTTAGGCAGGTGCGCACCGGCGCCAGCAGCTGTTCCAGCTCCGGCCGCAACACCGGGCAGTGCGCCACCGCCACCAGCTCGCTGGAGGCCGCCTGGCGAAAACCCATCATCAGGCGCTGCTGCTTCGGCTGCCACGCCAGGCTCAGGCGGGCGCGGCGGCGATAGCCGTATTCCGGGCCGGCGATCACCGGTTCCTGCTGGGGAGTTACCCCGGTTTCGCGGGCGATCATGCGCACCAGCGCCGCCGCCTTGCTCTGCTGTTGCAGCGCCTCATCCGCGTGCTGCTGCTGGCAGCCACCGCATACGCCAAAATGCGGGCAGCGCGGTTCCACCCGCTGCGGGCTGCGGCTCAGCAGGCGCTTGAGCTTGCCTTTGGCGAACTGGCGCTTGTCTTCGGTCAGCTGAATTTCTGCCTGCTCGCCCGGCAGTACGCCCGGCACGAACACCGCTTTGCCGTCGTGGCGCGCCACGCCCTGGCCGAAAGGATCGAGATCGCTCACCGTCACGGTGAAGATTTGTGAGCTCTGCCGGGTCGTCACGCGGCGTTTGGGAGAGTAGAATTGCGCCATATTTGTCGATTGTGTGCTGGTTCATTAAGCTAGTGTCAGCTGTCAATTCTCCCACATTGGAATCCCATGACCAAATACAGCCTGCGTGCGCGCATGATGATCCTGATTCTGGCCCCGACCTTGCTGATTGGTTTGCTGCTCAGCACCTTCTTCGTGGTGCATCGCTACAACGAGCTGCAGGAGCAATTGGTCGACGCCGGCGCCAGCATCATCGAGCCGCTGGCGGTGGCCAGCGAGTACGGCATGACGTTCCGCAGCCGCGAGTCGGTCAGGCAGTTGGTCAGTCTGTTGCATCGCCGCCATTCGGACATCGTGCGTTCGATCACCGTGTTCGATGCGCAGAACAACCTGTTCGTCACCTCCAATTATCATCACAACTTCGCCCAGCTGCAGCTGCCGAAAGGCGTACCGTTGCCCACCGACCTGATGCTCACCCGGCGCGGCGATTCGCTGATCCTGCGCACGCCGATCCTGTCGGAAAACCAATATCCGGATGAAAACGCCGACGGCGGCAGCCATCCCGACAACAACCTGGGCTATGTGGCGATCGAGCTGGATCTGCAGTCGGTGCGGCTGCAGCAATATAAAGAGGTCTTTGTCTCTACCCTGCTGTTGTTGCTGTGCATGTGCATCGCCATCCTGTTCGCCTACCGGCTGATGCGCGACGTGACCGGCCCGATCCGCAACATGGTGAACACCGTCGACCGCATCCGCCGCGGCCAGCTCGACAGCCGCGTGGAGGGCTACATGCTCGGCGAGCTGCACATGCTGAAGAACGGCATCAACTCGATGGCGATGTCGCTCACCGCCTACCACGAAGAGATGCAGCAGAATATCGATCAGGCCACGTCCGATCTGCGCGAAACGCTGGAGCAGATGGAGATCCAAAACGTCGAGCTGGATCTGGCGAAAAAACGCGCGCAGGAGGCGGCGCGCATCAAGTCCGAATTCCTGGCCAACATGTCGCACGAGCTGCGCACCCCGCTCAACGGCGTGATCGGCTTCACCCGCCAGATGCTGAAAACCGATCTGAGCGCGACCCAGACCGATTATTTGCAGACCATCGAACGCTCGGCCAACAACCTGCTGACCATCATCAACGACGTGCTGGATTTCTCCAAGCTGGAGGCCGGCAAGCTGGTGCTGGAACACATTCCGTTCGCCCTGCGTGAAACGCTGGACGAAGTGGTGGTGCTGCTGGCGCCGAGCGCCCACGACAAGGGTCTTGAGCTGACGCTGGATGTGCACAACGACGTGCCGGAGCAGGTGATCGGCGACTCGCTGCGCCTGCAGCAGATCATCACCAACCTGCTGGGCAACGCCATCAAATTCACCGAAACCGGCAATATCGACATTCGCGTCGAGCTACGCAAACAGCTGGAGCGCCGGGTAGAAGTGGAAGTGCAGATCCACGACACCGGCATCGGCATTTCCGAACGCCAGCAGTCGCAGCTGTTCCAGGCATTCCGCCAGGCGGACGCCAGCATCTCCCGCCGCCACGGCGGCACCGGGCTGGGGCTGGTGATCACACAAAAACTGGTGAAGGAGATGGGAGGCGACATCTGCTTCCACAGCCAGCTGAATCGCGGCTCGACCTTCTGGTTCCACATCACGCTGGATCTGAACGAGGGCATGCTGTCGCTGGCACCGAGCCTGCCGGATCTGAACGGCAAAACGCTGGCCTATATCGAGTCCAACCCGACGGCGGCGCAGGCGACGCTCAACATGCTCAGCGTCACGCAGTTGGTGATCACCCACTCGCCGACGCTGGGCCAGCTGCCGCAAGGCCACTATGACTTCCTGCTGGCCGGCGTACCGATCCCGTTCCGCGACAACATGGCGCAGCACGAGGACAAATTGCTGGCCTCGCTGAAGCTGGCCGATAGGGTGATTCTGGCGCTGCCGTGCCAGGCGCAGATCGACGCCGAGCTGCTTAAGCAGCAAGGCGCGCTCGGCTGTCTGATCAAACCGATCACCAGCACCCGGCTGTTCCCGCTATTGAGGATGGAGGCGCCGGCGCGCCTCACCGCGCAGCCGGAGCGTAAACGCCTGCCGCTGACGGTGATGGCGGTTGACGACAATCCGGCCAACCTGAAGCTGATCGGCACGCTGCTGGGTGAACAGGTGGAGAAAACCCTGCTCTGCGAGAGCGGCGAGGAAGCGCTGGAGCTGGCGCGCGACAACGTGTTGGATCTGATCCTGATGGACATTCAGATGCCGAAGATGGATGGCATTCACGCCAGCGAGCTGATTCGCCAACTGCCGCATCACAACTCCACGCCGATCGTCGCCGTCACCGCCCATGCCGCCAGCGGCGAGCGCGAGCACCTGCTGCAGGCTGGCATGGACGACTACCTGGCCAAACCGATCGACGAGAAAATGCTGACCCGCGTGCTGTCGCGCTACCACAGCGGCGACGCGGAAAGCGCCGTCGCCGACGATGCGCCGCTGTCGCTCGACTGGCCGCTGGCGCTGCGCCAGGCGGCCAACAAACCGGATCTGGCGCGCGATCTGCTGCAAATGCTGCTCGATTTCCTGCCGCAGGTGCGCGAACGGGTGCAGACGCTGCTCGACGGACAGCATGACGACGAGATCCTCGATCTGGTGCATAAGCTGCACGGCAGCTGCAGCTACAGCGGCGTGCCGCGTCTCAAACAGCTGTGTTTCTACCTCGAGCGGCAGCTGCGCCAGGGCGTCACCAACGACGAGCTGGAGCCGGAGTGGCTGGAGCTGTTGGATGAGATTGAACTGGTGATCCACGCGGCGCGCGCGCATCTGACGCAGCCCGCTTGAATCCGCAGGCCATAACGCAAAAAGGCACGCCGCAGCGTGCCTTTATTTTTTAAAGCCGGACGCTTATCACTGCGCCAGCAGGTACAATTGGCTCTCGCCGCGCTGAATATTCAACGCCAACACCGACGGCTTGCTGTCGAGAATCTTACGCAGCTCGCCCAGGTTCTGGATCGGCTGTTGGTTCACTCCCAGGATCACATCGCCTTTTTTCAAGCCGATGCGCGCCGCGGCGCTGCCGGCTTTCACGCTGTCGACCTTGACGCCTTTCTGGTTGCCGACCTGGGTGTTGCTCAGCTCGGCACCCTCGATGCCGGTGTAAATATTGCCCGAGGCCACCTGGGTCTGCGCGCTTTGTTCCAGCGTAACGTCAATCGTTACCGGCTTGCCGTCGCGGATAATGCCCAGCGACATTTTGCTGCCGACCGGCAGCGTGCCGATCTCCGCCCTGAACGAGGCGAAGCTGGAGATGGCCTTGCCGTTCATGGTGACGATCACGTCGCCGGCTTTGATGCCCGCCTTCGCGGCGGAGGACTTCGGCATCACCTGGCTGACGAAGGCCCCGCGCTGCGCGTCGACCTTCATCGCCTTGGCCAGCTCGGAGTTCAGCTCGGTGCCCATGATGCCCAGCTCGCCGCGTTTCACCTGGCCATACTCAACCATTTGCGCCGTCAGGTTTTTCACCATGTTGCTCGGAATAGCGAAGCCGATGCCGATGTTGCCGCCGTCCGGCGCCAGGATCGCGGTGTTGATGCCGATCAGTTCGCCGTTCAGGTTAACCAGCGCGCCGCCGGAGTTGCCGCGGTTGATCGCCGCATCGGTCTGGATGAAGTTCTCGTAGTTTTCGATGTTCAGGCCGCTGCGCCCCAGGGCGGAAACGATGCCCGAGGTGGCGGTCTCACCCAGCCCGTACGGGTTGCCAATCGCCACGGTGTAATCGCCGACGCGCAGCTGATCGGAGTCGGCCATCTTGATCGCCGTCAGATTCTTGAAATCTTTCAGTTGGATCAGCGCGATATCGGAACGCGGATCCTTGCCGATCACCTTGGCGTCGAAACGGCGGCCGTCGCTCAGCTGCACCTGGATCTTGTTGGCGTTGTCCACCACATGGTTATTGGTCACCACATAGCCCTTGGCGGCATCGATGACCACCCCGGCGCCCAGCGCCTGGAATTTCTGCTGCGTACCCTGCGGCTGGCCATCCGGCCCGGGCTGTTCGCCGCCCTGGCACATCGGCGAACCCTGGAACGGCGAACCGTCCTGGCAGAACGGCGAATCTTCGCCGAAGAACTGTTGGAACTGCTGCGGCATGCGCGGCGTATTGACCGTGGTGCTGCCCTCAACGTTAATGCTCACGACGGAAGGCATTACCTTTTCCAGCATCGGCGCCAGGCTCGGCAACTGCTGGGTGCTGGAAGAGGCGGTTTCAGCGGCGTTGGCCGTGACCGGGCCGATCGCCATACCGATGCTGAATGCCAGTGCGCTCAGAACTAATGCGGTTTTTTTCATCTGTGTGTCTCTTATAAAGTCGTTCAAAAAAGAATGGCCGTCTTGCGTGCTTATTCAGAGTTAATTAATAGCCTGAAGTTCCGGCACAGATGATTGGCAATAGTAAACAAATATTGTCCGTCTTTACAAAACTCGAGACAGCCAACCGGTTGGAATTGCTGACAATTATTCCTCAGCTTAATTATTCCGCCGCCATCAATCGACGATATTCATCATAGGCATACAGGTCGGTCATTCCGCTGATATAGTCCTGCAGTAAACGCGCGCGGAAATAATATTCCCGAATGGTTTGCTGCTCCGGCGATAAATGCTGCAGCCCTTCTACCGCCTCCACATACGCCAGCCGATGCTTGGTGGACAGCTTGTGGAACAGGCGCGTTTCGATCGGGTAAGCGCGATGACTGTCCTCGCGCACCAGCTGGCTGAAGTCCGCCAGCGACATCGCCAACAGCGGGCTGTAAATGTCCAGCAGGCCGCTGATCACCCGGTAGCCTTGCAGCTCGAGCTGCTCGACCTCGGGGTGGTTGAACACATGCTTGAACGCCACATTTTTAAATATTTTCAGCAGCCGATAGGCCGGGCTGGAATCCTCCAGCAGCGCCTGATTGAAACTGCCCTGATAAACCGCGTCCAGATTGTCGATAAAGCGCTGCGCCGCGTGCGGCACCAGCCGCGCCACGGTAAACACCCGCAGATACATGAAGAACTGATCTTCTGCGCTGCGCCGCGCGCCGCCGCGATCGATCTTGCGAAACGCGCTGGCGACGGTCTTGTCGAACAGATCGCCCGGCACCACCTCGCCCCACTCCTGAATCAGGTGCTGATACAGCTGCTCGACGGTGAAAATGCTCTTCTCCACCGCGTCTTCCAGATCGGCCACGCAGTAAGAGATATCATCGGCGGCCTCCATAATATAGGTCAGCGGGAAACGATCGAACTCGCCCATGTGCAGCTCTCGCCGCAGCCGATCGACAAAGGCCTCTTCCGCCAGATAGTAACCGGGCTTTTTCATCAGATAGCTGTGGCTGGCGGGAATATCGCCCGCCCAATAAGCCGGGCGGGTGTATTTCAAAATGCAGCCGACCTGAGCGTAGGTCAGGTTGAGCTTCAACAGGCTGTACACCATGCGAATCGCCTGGGCGTTACCCTCGAAGTGGCTGAGATCCTGACGGATCCGGCTGCGCAGCCGGTTCAGATCGCTCTCCCCTTCATGCAGGCGCAGCGCCGCCACCTGGCAGCGATCGTGGCTGCCAGGTTCGCTGCCGCAGCTGGCGGGATCGAGGCGCTGGGCAAACCAGTCGTTGATCGCCGACTCGCCGAAGTGACCGAACGGCGGGTTGCCGATATCGTGCATCAGACAGGCCATTTCCACGATGCTTTCAAACGGATCGAGCAGCCGAGCCAGGCCGAGTTCATCGATCTTCCCTGCCTGTTTGAAGCGGTTGAGGATCTCTTTGGCGATGTGGCGCCCGACCTGCTGCACCTCCATCGAGTGCGTCAGGCGGCTGCGCACCGCCGCGTTGCGCTCGAGCGGAAACACCTGGGTTTTTTGCTGCAGACGGCGAATGGCGGCCGAGTTGACGATGCGACCGCGATCGCTCTCGAACTGCCGCACGATGTCGTACTCTTCCTCAGCCTCGATCGGTTTGCTGAAAGGCCGTTGGAAACTGATTTTTTGCTTGAAGTCGATCCCGGACATCTGTTCCTCCGCCGTTACGCCCTGCCCCGTGATAACAATTCCCGGCGGCGGATGCAACGCATTATCTCTCACACACAGCCATGATAGACTATGCCGCAATTCTCACGGCCAATCAGCGAGTGTTATTTATGAAAGTAGGCATCATCGGCGCAATGGAGCAGGAAGTCACCCTGCTGCGCGATCAAATCGAAAACCGTCAAACCATCCAACGTGCGGGCTGCGAAATCTACACCGGCCAGATCGGCGGCGTTGAAGTGGCCCTGCTGAAATCCGGCATCGGCAAAGTCTCTGCCGCCATGGGCACCACCCTGCTGCTGGAACACTGCAGCCCGGACGTGGTGATCAACACCGGCTCCGCCGGCGGCCTGGCCAGCACGCTGCGCGTGGGGGATATCGTGGTATCGGAAGAAGTGCGCTACCACGACGCCGACGTTACCGCTTTCGGTTACGAGCCGGGCCAGATGGCCGGCTGCCCGGCGGCGTTCGTCGCCGACGACGCGCTGATCGCGCTGGCGGAAAGCTGCATCAAACAGCTGGATCTGCACGCGGTGCGCGGCCTGATTTGCAGCGGTGACGCCTTCATCAACGGCGCCGAGCCGCTGGCGCGCATTCGCGCTACCTTCCCGCGCGTCGCCGCGGTAGAAATGGAAGCCGCAGCGATCGCCCACGTCTGCCATCTGTTCGGCACGCCGTTCGTGGTGGTGCGTGCCATTTCCGACGTCGCCGACAGCGAGTCGCACATGAGCTTTGACGAGTTCCTGGTGGTGGCGGCCAAACAGTCTACGCTGATGGTCAACGCCATGCTGCAAACCCTGGCCAAGCGCGGTTGATGTGAGGCTGCGCTTCACCTCGGCGTTCTGGCTGCTGGCGCTCTGGCTGGCCATGCCGGCCGGCGCCGCCCAGCGGGTGATCAGCCTGGCGCCCAACGCCACCGAACTCGCCTATGCCGCCGGCATGGGCGATGTCTTGGTGGCGGCGAGCGCCTATTCCGATTATCCGCCACAGGCCGCCAGGCTGGAGCAGGTGGCCTCCTGGCAGGGCATCAATCTGGAACGGGTGCTGGCGCTGAAGCCGGACCTGATCCTCGCCTGGCGCGGCGGCAATCCGCAGCGCGTGCTCGATCAGCTCGCCGCGTTCGGCATCCCGATCTTCTATGCGGACGCCGACAATCTCGAAGGGCTCGCCGGCCTGTTGGACAAGCTGGCACGCTACAGTCCGCACCCGGACCAGGCGCATCAGGCGGCAGACGCCCTTCGCCGCCAGTTCGCCGCTCTCAAACAACAGTACGCTGCCAACCCGCCGCGGCGGGTGCTGCTACAGTTCGGCACCCAGCCGCTGTTCACCAGCTCCGGCGCCACACTGCAGAGCCAGGTGCTGGCGCTGTGCGGCGCGCAGAACGTCTTCGCCGACAGCCGCACCCCTTGGCCGCAGATCAGCCGCGAGCAGGTGCTGGCGCGTCAACCGCAGGCCATCGTCATCACCGGCGGCGCAAAAGAGGCCGCCAATGTGAAGGCCTTCTGGGCGCCGCAGCTGCAGGTGCCGGTGATCGCGCTGAACGAAGACTGGTTCAATCGCGGCGGGCCGCGCATCCTGTTGGCAGCGCAGCAGCTGTGCCACCAGTTGGCGGAGATCCGCTGATGTTGGTGTTCTGGCTGGATATTCTCGGCACCGCGGTGTTCGCCGTCTCCGGCGTACTGCTGGCCGGCAAGCTGCGCATGGATCCGTTCGGCGTGCTGGTATTGGGCGTGGTCACCGCGGTCGGCGGCGGCACCATCCGCGATATGGCGCTGGCCAACGGCCCGGTATTCTGGGTCAAGGATCCCACCGACCTGGTGGTGGCGATGATCACCTGCGTCTTGACGCTGCTGCTGGTACGCCAGCCGCGCCGCCTGCCGAAGTGGGTGCTGCCGGTGCTGGACGCCGTCGGGCTGGCGGTGTTCGTCGGCATCGGCGTCAACAAGGCCTTCGCGGCCGGCACCGGCCCGCTGGTGGCGATCTGCATGGGGGTGATCACCGGCGTCGGCGGCGGCATTATCCGCGACGTGCTGGCGCGCGAGATCCCGATGATCCTGCGCACCGAAATTTACGCCACCGCCTGCATCATCGGCGGCATCGTGCACGCCACGGCGTTTTATACCTTCGGTATGCCGCTGCAGCAGGCCATGATGCTGGGCATGCTCATCACCCTGGCCATTCGGCTGGCGGCCATTCGTTGGCATCTCAAACTGCCCGCCTTTATCCTCGAACGCTGAGCCGTCGTCCTTCGGGACGGCGGCCTGGTGATTTATTAGACTAAAAACGTGTTTGTTGGTATTATTTTCGCCCGAAAAATAGCGTAGTGACGATGTAAAATTCTGTAACCCTCAGGTTAAGGCTTTCCCCGCGCTGTTAAAACTTTTTAACTTTTTGCCGATAAGTCATCACAAGATTGCTTATGGATGGCTATTCCCGCAATGATGAAAAAAATTCTGCTTGCCTGCTGTGGCGCTCTGCTGAGTGGCGCCGTCTATGCCGATGCCGTCAGCGGCCAGATCGGCGTTACCCTGACCATTGAACCGCAATGCGCCGTGCGCCTCGAAGCCGCTGCGCCACAGGCCGAATGCAGCCATGCGGCGGCGCAGCCCAAGGTCATCCGCACCCCACCGACCCAGGAGAACGGCGCGGAAGTGATCCTGGTGGAATGGTAGACATAAAAAAACCCGCCGGCCGGCAGGCGAGCGGGTTGATATTCTGACAGGCGAACTCAGATGCTGAACGAAGAACCGCAACCGCAGGTGGTTTTGGCATTCGGGTTGGTCACCACGAAGCGCGACCCTTCCAGCCCTTCGGTGTAGTCCACCGAACCGCCCACCAGATACTGCAGGCTCATCGGATCGACCACCAGCGCTACGCCCTGCTTCTCGATGGTCATGTCGCCATCGTTGACCTTGTCGTCAAAAGTGAAGCCGTACTGGAATCCGCTGCAGCCGCCACCGGTAATGTAAACCCGCAACTTCAGGTTCGGGTTTTCTTCGTCAGCAATCAGGAACTTCACCTTGTTTGCTGCTGCCTCGGTAAATTGCAGGGGCAGTGCCGTTTCATCACTCATAGTCTTTACTCCCAACATTGTTCAGCATCAGATCGCTACTATGGCCGCCTGATTAATATTAACGATTATCCGATACCTGAGTGTTGCGTTCAAGTATTCACCGCATTTGTTGTATTTTCCTTACCTGTTTTCTCCGCCGCTTCTCGCGCCAGCTGCGCCTCCTGTTTTTGCAACGTGCGGGCCAGGATCGACGAATACAGCGGCTTGCCGCCGAGCAGTTGCGCCACCACCGTGGCGCCGAGGCAGGTGATGATCATCGGTAAAATCAGCTGGTAGTTGTCGGTCATTTCCAGCACCAGCACGATGCCGGTCAGCGGGGCGCGCACCGTCGCGGCGAACAATGCCCCCATGCCGGCGATGGCGAAGGTGCCCGCCTCGATGCCGTATTGCGGGAACAGGTGCGCCCCCGCCAGCCCGAAGGCGGTGCCGAACAGCGTGCCCAACGCCAGCATCGGCGCGAAGATGCCGCCCGGCGCGCCGGAACCGAAGCACAGCAGCGTGGTGAAGATACGGGTAATAAAGATAAACATCAGCATGCCGACGCTGTAATTGCCCGCCGCGGCGATCGGGATCAGCCCAAAGCCGCCGCCCGCCGCCTCCGGCTGAATCAGCCCCAGAATGCCGCACACGCCGCCGAGTAGCCCGCCCATCAGCAAGACATTGCGCATTCTGCCGCCGTGCAGGCGCGCAAACATGTCCTGGGTGCGGAAGATCAACGCGTTGAATCCCACGCCCACCGCGCCGAAGATCGCCCCCAGCACCAGATAGAGCCACAGGGTATTGATGGGCGCCGAAGAAAGCTTGCCGACTTCGATCACCGATCCCTGGCCGTTAAACAGCTGGAACACCACGCTCGACATGATAACGCCGATGAATACCGCTTTAATCGAGATCAGGTTGTAGCGAAACTGCGGCCGCATCTCTTCGATGATGAACAGGATGCCGGCCAGCGGCGCGTTGAACGCGGCGGACAAGCCGGCGGCGGCCCCGGTCGCCAGCAGCGAATGGCGCGCCTCGGCGCCGCGAATGCGCAGCATGTCCAATACCATGCGCCCGACGTTGCCGCCCATCTGCACCGTGGGCCCTTCGCGCCCCAGCACCATGCCCGCCCCCAGCGTGCCCATGCCGCCGATGAATTTCACCGGGATCACGCGCCACCAGCGCACCGGCCGCAGCTCCTCCAGCGCACCTTCGATCTCCGGAATGCCCGAGCCGCCCGCTTCCGGCGCAAAGCGGCGCACCAGGTAATAACCCAGCGCCGCCAGCGCGGCGGACAGGATAAACGCCAGCGGCCACACCAGGATCCAGGAGTCGGCGACCTGCGCCAGTGAAGCCAGCCGCTGCTGCTGCACCCACTCCACCGCTTTATCGAAGGCCACGCCGAGCAAGCCGGCCAGCGTTCCCACCAGCGCGGCCATCAACAGGATCGCCACCGGCGTTTTATCGCGGCGGATAAACTGGCGCACCGCATCGCTGCGGCTAAGACGCGGGCTCAATGCCCCTGCAGGCTGTGATTGTGATTCAGTCATCGCGAGTGATTCGTCAGGTAATTTGTAATACAAATAGGCAAGGCGGTTATTCTACCCCAACCCGGCGGCGGGCGCTGCCGTTAATGGTATCTGACTGTGATCGTTTCATAACGCGGCGCTCTCCTCTAGAATAGCGCGGTCAAATCATTCAAAAGAGAATCCAGGAGCCGATTTATGAGCCTACACAGCAAGTCCGAAAGTCTGTACGCCCAGGCGCAACAGTTGATCCCCGGCGGGGTGAACTCTCCGGTGCGTGCATTCACCGGCGTGGGCGGTGTGCCGCTGTTTATCGAGCGGGCAGACGGGGCTTACCTGTTCGATGCCGACGGCAAGGCCTATATCGACTATGTCGGTTCCTGGGGGCCGATGGTGCTGGGGCACAACCACCCGGCTATCCGCGACGCGGTAATCGAAGCGGCGCAGCGCGGCCTGAGCTTTGGCGCGCCGACCGAAATGGAAGTCAAAATGGCGCAGTTGGTCACCGAACTGGTGCCGACCATGGATATGGTGCGCATGGTGAACTCGGGCACCGAAGCCACCATGAGCGCTATTCGTCTGGCGCGCGGCTACACCAACCGCGATAAAATCATCAAGTTCGAAGGCTGCTACCACGGCCATGCCGACTGCCTGCTGGTGAAAGCCGGTTCCGGCGCACTGACCCTCGGCCAGCCGAACTCACCGGGCGTGCCGGCCGATTTCGCCAAACACACCCTGACCTGCACCTATAACGATCTGGACTCGGTGCGCGCCGCCTTCGAGCAATACCCGTCCGAGATCGCCTGCATCATCGTCGAGCCGGTCGCCGGCAACATGAACTGCGTGCCGCCGCTGCCGGAATTCCTGCCGGGCCTGCGCGCCCTGTGCGACAAATACGGCGCGCTGCTGATCATCGACGAAGTGATGACCGGCTTCCGCGTGGCGCTGGCCGGCGCGCAATCCTATTACGGTGTCGAGCCTGATCTGACCTGCCTCGGCAAAATCATCGGCGGCGGCATGCCGGTGGGCGCCTTCGGCGGCCGTCGCGAGGTGATGGACGCGCTGGCGCCGACCGGCCCGGTCTACCAGGCGGGCACCCTGTCCGGCAACCCGATCGCCATGGCGGCGGGCTACGCTTGCCTGACCGAAGTGTCGCAGGTCGGCGTGCACCAGACGCTGACCGAACTGACCGAAATGCTGGCCGCGGGCCTGCTGCACGCGGCGCAGGAAGAGAGCATCCCGTTGGTGGTCAACAACGTCGGCGGCATGTTCGGCCTGTTCTTCACCGACGCGCCAGCGGTCACCTGCTACCAGGACGTCATGCAGTGCGACGTGGAGCGCTTCAAGCGCTTCTTCCACCTGATGCTGGAAGAAGGGGTGTATCTGGCGCCGTCCGCCTTCGAAGCGGGCTTTATGTCCGTGGCGCACAGCAAGGAAGACATCCAGCGCACCATCGACGCCGCGCGTCGCTGTTTCGCCAAGCTGTAATCCCGGCCGAATGGCCAAAAAAACGGGCGCCTCGGCGCCCGTTTTGCTTTTCGCAGCGGCTTAAAGCAGCGTGCCGTAAATGGTCAGCAGCGCCACTACCACCACGATGATCATCGTCACCTTGCGCGCCAGCGTCACCGCCGCCCGTGGCGTTTGCACCGGATCCATATGCGGATCGCGCGCCAGCGAGAACTGCGCCAGCCGCGTTAACACCTGATACGACGACGAGTGCAGATCCCCCAACGAAGCGAACCAGGCCGGCAGCGCGCGCTCGCCGTGGCCGAACAGCGCATAGGCAGCCCCGGCTAAACGCACCGGGATCCAGTCTAGCCAGTTCAGCAGGTGATCGATGCCCGACTGCGAACGCTCCAGCGGTGTATTGTGGCGCGCCAGCCAGGTTTGATAGGCGCGCAGGAAAGCATACCCCGCCAGCGCTATCGGCCCATAAGGCCCAAACACCACAAACCAGAACAGCGGCGCCAGGTAATAACGGAAGTTGATCCACAGCAGCGCATTTTGCAGCTCGCGCAGGCGCAGCTCTTCGCTGCAGTCCACCGGCAAGCCGTGGATCAACGCCAGCTCTTCCGCCATCTGATCGCTGGCGTGAGTATCCCCCTGCCGCGCTGCTTTCAGATAAGCCCGGTAGTGTTTACGCTTGATGCCGGCGCCGACGCACAGCAGATCGATGACGATCCACAGCAGCAGCGTCACCACGCCGAAGAATAACCCGTGCGACAACCACAGAATGCCCCAGACGATCACCATCCAGGCGGCCGTCATCGCCAGCGTCTGCGCCAGCGAAACCCGATGCAGCCGCTGAAACACCACTTCGAGACGGTGATCCAGCTGCCAGTGTTCACCCAGCTTAAACAGGCGCTCCCAGGCCAAAACCAGCAACAGCGTAAACAGCGTCATTAGCGATTCCTCTCCCTTTTTCTTGTCTCAAGCATAGCGTCGGCGGGCGCGCCGCGTTGTTCCAGAGATGCCAGATAGCGATCCCAATCGAACGCCGGCCCGGGATCAGTCTTGCGCCCGGGCGCGATATCGCAATGCCCGACGATATTTTCCGCCAGCGGCGGATAATGTTCGGCCAGCAGCGCGGTGACCGCCTGCAGCGCGCGATATTGCGCCTCGGTGTAGGGCAGCCGATCGGTGCCTTCCAGCTCGATGCCGATGGAGAAATCGTTGCACCGATCGCGCCCCTGATACAGGGACACGCCCGCGTGCCAGGCGCGCTGGTCGAAGGGCACATACTGCACGATCGCCCCGTCGCGGCGGATCAGACAGTGCGCCGACACCCGCAGCTGATGGATTTCAGCAAAATAAGGATGCTGCGCGGGATCGAGCGTGCCGGTGAACAGCTGGTCGATATAGGGGCCGCCGAACTCGCCGGGCGGCAGGCTGATATTGTGGATGACCAGCAGCGAGGGGAGCTCGTCATCCGGGCGACGATCGCAGTGCGGCGAGACCACTCGCGTCGCCCCGACAATCCAGCCATTTTCCAACTGCATCAGACACCTCTCTGCGGTGGTACTTATTCCTGCAACAGAGTAGCATGTTCCCCTACGATCTAACCGTCCATTTCGGAGTTTTCCATGCCGACACGCCGCTACAGTGCCGACAGTCGCCGCACCGAGCTTCTTGAACGAATTGAAAGTGATATTCCCTATGCCGTCGACCAGGCGCTGCGCGAAGACCTGGGGGGTGAAGTCGACGCCGGGCGCGATATTACCGCGCAATTGTTACCGGCTGACAAGCAGGCCGAAGCCACCGTCATCACCCGCGAAGCCGGTGTGTTCTGCGGCCGCCGTTGGCTGAATGAGGTCTTTATTCAACTGGGCAATCAGGTGCAGGTGGAGTGGCTGGTGGCGGACGGCGATCGTCTGACACCAAACCAGCCGCTTTGCCGGCTGCGCGGCCCCGCGCGAGTGATGCTGACCGGCGAGCGCACCGCGCTGAACTTCGTGCAGACGCTCTCCGGCGTGGCAACCGAGGTCAGCCGCTATGTGGCCCTGCTGGAAGGCACCCGGACTCGCCTGCTCGATACCCGCAAGACCCTGCCCGGCCTGCGCACCGCGCTGAAATACGCCGTGCTGTGCGGTGGCGGCAGCAACCACCGGCTCGGGCTCTCCGACGCCTTCCTGATCAAGGAAAATCACATCATCGCCTCCGGTTCTATCAAGAACGCGGTGGAAAAAGCCTTCTGGCTGCACGCCGATGTGCCGGTGGAAGTGGAGGTCGAATCGCTCGATGAACTGCAGCAGGCGCTGGATGCCGGCGCCGACATCATCATGCTGGACAACTTCAGCGTCGAGATGATGCGCCAGGCGGTCGCCCAGACCCAGGGGCGCGCCCAGCTGGAAGTGTCCGGCAACGTCACCAGCGAGACGCTGCGCACCTTCGCCGAAACCGGTGTGGATTACATTTCGGTCGGCGCGCTGACCAAGCACATCACCGCACTCGATCTGTCGATGCGCTTCAAGTGATCCCCCTCGCCCCCGGCCGCTGTCGGGGGCGTTACCGTAAAATTGCGAACCCCCTCGCACTGTTTTATTTACCGCTGCAAACAACATCATTACTGATGGAAGCGCGCCGAGAAACGCGCAAAAGCCCCTCGCCGCGCCCCCAAGCAAGCCGCTACCGTTGCCTTCCACACCCCAATGGAGGAAACAACGTATGGAAACGCAACGCGGCTTTACCCTGATAGAACTGATGGTGGTGATCGCCATCATCGCCATCCTCAGCGCCATCGGCATTCCCGCCTACCAGCGCTACATTCAGAAAGCGGCGATGACCGACATGTTGCAAACCATGGCGCCGTATAAGCTGGCGGTTGAGCTGTGCGTGCTGGATGAAGGCGCCCCCGCCGGCTGCGAAGCCGGCAGCAAAGGCATTCCCACCGGCGGCGCATCGCGTTACGTCAGCGGGGTGAAGGTCGTCAAAGGCGTGATCACGCTGACCGGCGCTCAGACGCTGCAGGGGCTGGCGGTGGCGTTAACCCCCACAGCGAACGCCGAAGGGCTGACCCGCTGGAGCCGGCTATGCAGCAGCGAAAACGCCACGCTGGTTGAGGTGTGCCAGGAAGTCTTCCGCTTCGATAATGCAGCGGAGTAACGGCGATGAGCGCACAAATCAGCGAGGAAGTTCACGCCCTGTGCCAGCGCTATCAGGCGCTGGCGCTGAACGAAGACCCGACCACCCTGACGGTCGCGCTCAGCGAAGAAGCGCCGCAAGGATTGCTGGCGGCGCTGCGCTTCGCTACCGGCAAACGCATCCACCTGGAACAATGGCCGGCGGCCAGGCTTGAGCTGGCGCTGAACCAACGCCAGGAGCCGCTCCCGGCGCCGCTGGCGGCCGAAGAGGACGCCGCCGACATCGCCTACGCCGACGACGGCGATGCGCCGGTAGTACAGTTCATCAACCAGACGCTGCGCCTGGCCATCCAACGCCGCGCTTCGGACATCCACTTCGAACCCTTTCGGCAGCATTTTCGCCTGCGCCTGCGCATCGACGGCGTGCTGCAAACCTTCGCCTCACCGCCGCCGCAGCTGACCACGCGCCTTATCGCCCGGCTGAAGATCCTCGGCCAGTTAGATATCGCCGAACGCCGGCAGCCTCAGGACGGGCAGCTCAGCCTGACGCTGGACGGTGCGCGCTATGCCATGCGCATCGCCACCCTGCCGACGTTGCATGGCGAGAAGGTGGTGCTGCGCGTTCAACAGGGCGAGCAACAGGATCTGCCGCTGGATCAACTGGGCATGAGTCGGGTGGATCTGGCGCGCTACGCGGCGGCGTTAGCCTGCCCGCAAGGTTTGATCCTGGTGACCGGCCCAACCGGCAGCGGCAAGACGGTAACGCTGTACAGCGGGCTGCGCCAGTTGAACGATGCGCAAAGCAACCTGTGCAGCGTCGAAGATCCGGTCGAGATCCCGCTGTTCGGCGTCAATCAGACCCAGATCAACGCCAAAACGGATCTGAGCTTCGCCAGGGTGCTGCGCGCCCTGCTGCGCCAGGATCCGGATGTCATCATGATCGGAGAGATCCGCGATGCGGAAACTGCCGAGATCGCGGTCAAGGCCGCACAAACCGGCCACCTGGTACTGTCGACGCTGCATACCAACTCCACGGCTGAAACCCTGACGCGGCTGATGCATATGGGGATCCCCGGCTACCTGCTCGCCGGCTGCCTGAAGCTGGTCGTCGCGCAGCGGCTGGTACGCAGGCTGTGTCGCCACTGTCGCTACCCGCACAGCCAGCCGGCGCATTTTCCCGCCTCGATCTGGCCGGAACCGCTGACCGCCTGGCGCGCCGATGGCTGTGAGCACTGCTTCGGTGGTTACTATGGTCGCATCGGCGTGTATGAGCTGCTGGCCATTACGCCGGAAATACAGGCGGCCTTGCTGGCGAACGCCACCCCTCTTCTGCTGGCGGATATCGCCCGCGAGCAGGGGCAGCTTTCGCTGCTGCAGGCGGGTCTGGCGCTGGCCACCGAAGGCACGACTTCACTGGAAGAACTGTACCGCGTGATCGACGTCGTCCAGCCCGGCGCAATCGCGCCATGAAAGCGCGCCGGCTGTTCCTTTGGCAGGCTCTCGACGCTCAGGGCGCCTTACGCCGTGGCGAACTGATGAGTGATGAAAAACGCCAGGTGAGCCAGTGGCTGATCGAACAAGGCCTACAACCTTGGTGGATTGGGCACGGCAAACGCGTCCCGCCCGGCCAGTGGCGCGGAGAGCCCTTAATCCACTTCACCCGCCAGCTCGCCACTCTGCTGCAGGCCGGGTTACCGCTGGTCGATGCGCTGCGGCTGCTGGCGGCAGAACATCCCTCGGCAGCCTGGCGCTGCCTGTTGCGCCAGTTGACGGAACAGGTGCGAGAAGGGCAACCGCTTTCCGAAACCCTCGCCGAACAACCGGGGATTTTTCCGCTTATCTATCGCCAGCTGATCGCCATCGGTGAACTGACCGGTAACCTCGATGGCTGCTGTCTGCAGCTGGCACAGCAGCAGGAAGCTCAGCTGTTGCTGCGCCGCAAAGTGACCAAAGCGCTGCGTTATCCGCTGTTCATCTGCGCAGTGGCACTGCTGGTCAGCGTGCTGATGCTGGTGTTGGTGCTGCCGGAATTCGCCAAGGTTTATCAGTCGTTCGATGCGCCGCTACCCTGGTTTACCCTGGGGCTATTGGCGTTGTCTGCGCAACTGATCGCCGTCGGCCCCTATCTGGCGCTGCTGCTGGGCGCGTTGCTGTTCGGCTATTGTCGCTGGCTGCATCCGCGCCCGCCGTGGCGCCGGCGTGAACAGGCGGCCTTGCTGAAGCTGCCGCTGCTCGCCCGGCTGGTGAGCGGCGGCGCACTGAGCCAAACCTTTCGCATCCTGACCATGACCCAACTCGCAGGGCTGACGCTGGTAGAAGGCTTGAACGCAGCGGCGCTGGCGGCAGACCACCTGCTGTACCGGCAGGCGCTGGAACAGGTGCAGCGCCAGATCGCCGAAGGCGAAGCGTTTCATCATGCCCTGGGCCTGCAACCGCTGTTTCCACCGCTGTGTCGGCAGTTGGTGCGAGTGGGCGAGGAGTCCGGTTCGCTGGACGCCTTGTTGGATAAACTGGCGCAGTGGTATGAACGGCAGACTCACGAGTTGGCCGATACGCTGGCGCAAACGCTGGAGCCGCTGCTGATGCTGGTGGTGGGCGGCATTGTCGGCGCTTTGGTGATCGCCATGTACCTGCCAATCTTTCAACTGGGCAGCGTGTTGGGATAAAGAAGAGGATAGCGGGCACCGTGGTGCGCGGCGCCCGAATGCAAGGTGCGGCTTATTTGCTGCCGAAGACGCGGTTTTCCTGCTCCGCCACGCGGATAAAGGTGGTGCGCTTGGTCAGCTCTTTCAGACGCTCGGCGCCGACGTAGGTGCAGGCGGAACGCAGGCCGCCCAAGATATCGCGCACGGTGAACTCCACCTCGCCGCGCAGCGGCAGCTTGACGGTTTTGCCTTCGGCCGCGCGATACTCCGCTACGCCGCCGACGTGGCGCTTCATCGCCGACTCAGAGCTCATGCCGTAGAACAGCATGAACTTCTCGCCGTTCTCTTCCACCACGGTGCCTTCGCACTCGTCGTGGCCGGCCAGCATGCCGCCCAGCATCACGAAGTCCGCGCCGCCGCCGAAGGCTTTGGCGACATCGCCCGGCACCGAGCAGCCGCCGTCGCTGACGATTTGGCCGCCCAGCCCATGGGCCGCGTCGGCGCATTCGATCACCGCCGACAGCTGTGGGTAACCCACGCCGGTTTTCACGCGAGTGGTGCATACTGAACCCGGGCCGATGCCGACCTTAACGATGTCGGCGCCGGAAAGGATAAGCTCCTCCACCATCTCGCCGGTCACCACGTTGCCGGCGCAGATCACGTGATTCGGACAGGCTTCGCGCGCTTTTTGCAGGAAGGCGACAAAATGCTCTGAATAGCCGTTGGCCACGTCGATACAGATGAATTTCAGCGCCGGAGACAGCGCCAGGATTTGCTGCATTTTGGCGAAATCGGCTTCGGAGGTGCCGGTGGACACCATCACGTGGCGCAGCACCGATTCCGGCATGCGCTGCACGAAGTCAGCCCATTGCTCGACGCTGTAATGTTTGTGTACGGCGGTGAGAACGTCGAAAGAAGCCAGGGCCTCGGCCATGCGGAAGGTGCCTACCGTGTCCATGTTGGCGGCGATAATCGGCACGCCGGACCAGCTGCAACCTGAATGCTTGAAGGTAAACTGACGTTCCAGTTCAACTTCGGAACGGCTTTTCAGCGTGGAACGCTTAGGGCGGATCAGCACGTCTTTAAAGCCTAACTTCAAATCTTCTTCAATACGCATGACTCATGATTTCCTGGTTAATGGCGACGGATCGCAAGGAGGATATTCGCACCTCTGCCCGACGGCTTTCCAGTGGCGCGGAAAGACGGTGGCGAGATTAATGCCAGTTCCAGTGACGTTATAATACGCGCTAATAATCGCCGAACAAGACTGCGAATTCGCCTTTATTTACGCTACAATCCGACAAATTTACCTGCATAATCGCAGTGTGATTGTCCGCTCATTTTTGCTGTGCCGCTGCGCTTTTTCTCGCCGCCCTGGCAGGCCCGCCGCCTGTCGACTTGCACTTCTGCGCGATCGCTTTATGATTCGTCTATTATTTTTTTATGAACATCGGATGCACCTAACACCATGGCCTACATTGTTGCGTTGACCGGGGGCATAGGCAGCGGCAAAACGACCGTCGCAAACGCCTTCGCGCGCCACGGCGCAACCATCGTCGATGCCGACGTGATCGCCCGTCAGGTCGTCGAGCCGGGCACCCCTGCTTTGGCCGCGATCGCCGAACGATTTGGTAATGAAATGTTGCTGCCCGACGGCTCATTGAACCGCGCTGCGCTGCGCCAGCACATTTTCAGCCACCCCGATGACAAAGCCTGGCTGAACCAACTGCTGCATCCGCTGATACACCGCGAAACCCAGCGCCAGCTGGCGCAGGCCGCCAGCCCTTACGCGCTGTGGGTGGTGCCGCTGCTGGTGGAAAACGGCCTGCAGGATCGCGCCGATCGCGTACTGGTGATCGACGTCGATGCCGAAACCCAGTTGGCTCGCACCATCGCGCGCGACGGCGTCACCCGTGAGCAAGCGCAAAGCATTCTCGCCGCCCAGGCCACGCGCCAGCAGCGCCTCGCCGTGGCGGATGACATTATTGACAACAGCGGCGCCGCTCAGGGGATAGAGCCACGGGTCGCCGCACTGCATCGTCGCTACCTTGAACTGGCGGCAACAGCGCCCCAACAGGATTAAACTGCATGAGTGATGTTTCCCCAACCGTTCTCTTTGAACACCCGCTGAACGAGAAGATGCGCACCTGGCTGCGCATCGAATTTTTGCTGCAACAGCTGCACGGCCAACGTGCCCTGAGTGAAACCGCCATCGCCCTCACCTTTTTCCGCACCGTCTCCGATTTGCTGGACGTACTGGAGCGCGGCGAGGTGCGCACCGAACTGCTCAAGGAGCTGGAACGTCAGCAGCAGAAACTGTTGGCCTGGGCCGATGTGCCGGGCGTGGATATGGCGCTGATCGATCAGCTGCGCGGCCAGCTGAAGTCGCGTTCATCAGCGCTGATGGCGGCACCGCGCCTCGGTCAAGCGCTGCGTGAAGATCGGCTGATCGCCCTGGTGCGCCAGCGGCTGAACATCCCTGGCGGCTGCTGCAGCTTCGATCTGCCGACCCTGCACATGTGGATGCACGCGCCGCAGCAGGATCGCGACGCCGACGTCGCCGCCTGGCTGCAATCGCTGGAGCCGCTGAATCAAGCGTTGATCATGGTGTTGGATCTGATCCGTCAATCCGGGCCGTTCCGCAACCAAATCAGCCTGAACGGCTTTTTCCAGGACAACGCCGAAGGGGCGGATCTGCTGCGTCTGCGTCTCCATCTGGCGCCGCAGCTTTATCCGCAGATTTCCGGCCACAAGACGCGTTACGCCATCCGTTTCCTGCCGCTGGACAGTGAAAACGGCGTGGTGCCTGAACGCCTGACGTTCGAACTGGCCTGTTGTTGAACCCGTGAAAGAAAGCCTTCTCAGCACTGTCAGAAGGCGTAAGGAACCGTTATGACGACCGTAGTGAAATGCCCAACCTGTGGCACCGGCGTGGTTTGGGGCGATGTCAGCCCGTTCCGGCCGTTTTGCAGCAAGCGCTGCCAGCTGATCGATCTTGGCGAATGGGCCGATGAAGAGAAGCGTATTCCGAGCAACAGCGATCTGTCGGAAAGCGAAGACTGGAGCGAACTCGACGACCGCTAGTCGCCGGTTGAAGGCCTGGCGCCCGCCAGGCCAATCTTGTTATTGCGCGGCGTTCGCCTGTGCCACCAGCAGTTGGATAATACCGGCGTTGGCTTCCGGGAACTCTTCTTCTTGCAGCTCCGCCTGTTTGACCCAGCGCATCGGTTGCCCCTCGCAGCCAAACGGCTCGCCCGCCCAACGCTCAACCAGATAAAAATTCAGCGTCACGATGCGATCGCTGAAGCGATGCTCCACCACCTCCAGCAGTTCGGCGCGCTCGGCTTCGATACCGGTCTCTTCACGCAGCTCACGGCTCAGCGCCTGTTCAGGCGTTTCACCCTGTTCGATCTTGCCGCCGGGAAACTCCCAAAAACCGGCCATGTGCGCATTGGCGGCGCGGCGGGTAATAAAGATCTCCTGTTGAGCATTGCGGATAATGCCCACGGCGATATTCAGATGTTTCATCTCACCCTCCTGATGGGTGCCAAAAAATAGGGGCTCAGCAAGCTGAACCCCTGGGTGTTATCGGTTAACCGCGGCCGGCATTACTGCAGGCGGCCGTGGCACTGCTTGAACTTCTTGCCGGAGCCGCATGGGCAAGGATCGTTGCGGCCCACTTTACGCTCGGCGATCGCCGGGGCATTCGGATCTTCGGTCACCAGCGCATTTTCGTCGTGGTGGCTCAGCTGTTGGTGCTGCGCCAGGCGCTCAGCCTCTTCACGACGCTGCTGTTCCAGCGCCTCCACCTCTTCCGGCATCCGCACCTGTACCTTGCTCAGCACGCTGATCACTTCGTATTTCAGCGATTCCAGCATGGTGGCGAACATGTTGAAGGATTCACGCTTGTACTCCTGCTTCGGATCCTTCTGCGCATAGCCACGCAGGTGGATGCCCTGACGCAGGTAGTCCATCGCCGCCAGATGCTCTTTCCACAGGGAGTCCAGCGTCTGCAGCATCACGCCCTTCTCGAAGTTGCGCATCATTTCGCTGCCGACTACTTCTTCCTTACGCTGGTACTGCTCTTTGGCGTTCTCCAGAATGCGTTCGCGCAGCGTTTCTTCGTGCAGCTCCGGCTCTTTGTCCAGCCATTGTGCGATCGGCATATCCAGATCGAAGTCGTTCTTCAGGCGCTCTTCCAGCCCCTGAATGTCCCACTCTTCTTCCAGCGATTGCGGTGTGATGTAGTTGTCGATGGTGCTCTTGAACACGTCCTCGCGGATGCTGGCGATGGTTTCGCTCACATCGGACACGTCCAGCAATTCGTTACGCTGGCTGTAGATGGCGCGACGCTGATCGTTGGCGACGTCGTCGTACTCCAGCAGTTGCTTACGGATGTCGAAGTTGCGGCTCTCCACCTTGCGCTGGGCGTTGGCGATCGCCTTGGTCACCCACGGGTGCTCAATCGCTTCGCCTTCTTTCATACCCAGTTTACGCATCATGCCGGACACGCGATCCGAGGCGAAGATGCGCATCAGGGCATCTTCCATCGACAGGTAGAAGCGGGATGAACCGGCGTCGCCCTGACGACCGGAACGGCCGCGCAGCTGGTTATCGATACGGCGCGATTCATGGCGCTCGGTACCGATGATATGCAGGCCGCCCGCCGCCAGCACCGCGTCGTGGCGCACTTTCCAGGCGGCTTTGATGGCTTCGATCTGCTCTTCGGTCGGCGCTTCCAGCAGCGCCACTTCGGCCTGCCAGCTGCCGCCCAGCACGATATCGGTACCACGGCCCGCCATGTTGGTGGCGATGGTCACCGCGCCGCTCTGGCCGGCCTGGGCGACGATGTCCGCTTCCATGGCGTGGAATTTGGCGTTCAGCACCTTGTGCTCGATGCCCGCTTTGGTCAGCTCATGGGAAACCACTTCGGATTTCTCGATTGAGATGGTGCCCACCAGCACCGGCTGGCCTTTGGCGGTGCGCTCGCGGATGTCTTCGATGATGGCGCCGATCTTCTCTTTCTCGGTCATGTACACCAGATCCGGCATGTCCTTACGGATCATCGGACGGTTGGTGGGTACCACGATGGTGTCCAGCTTGTAGATCGAGCTGAATTCGAAGGCTTCGGTATCGGCGGTACCGGTCATGCCGGCCAGCTTCTCGTACAGACGGAAGTAGTTCTGGAAGGTGATCGAAGCCAGCGTCTGGTTCTCGTTCTGGATCTCCACGCCTTCTTTGGCTTCCACCGCCTGGTGCAGACCATCGGACCAACGGCGGCCCTGCATGGTACGGCCGGTGTGTTCGTCAACGATGATCACTTCGCCGTCTTTCACGATGTAATCGACGTCGCGGGTGAACAGCACGTGGGCGCGCAGCGCGGCGGTCACGTGGTGCATCAGCATGATGTTGGTCGGTGAGTACAGCGACTCGCCTTCATCCATGATGCCGGCTTCCACCAGCATCTCTTCGATCAGGATCAGGCCGCGTTCGGTCAGGTGCACCTGACGCGCCTTTTCATCCACCGAGAAGTGTCCTTCACCCTTGAAGGTGTCGGAGTCTTCTTTTTCCTGGCGGATCAGTTTAGGGATCAGCTTGTTGACCTTGATGTACATCTCGGAGCTGTCTTCGGCCGGGCCGGAGATGATCAGCGGCGTACGCGCTTCATCGATCAGGATGGAGTCCACCTCATCCACCAGCGCATAGTGCAGTTTGCGCTGCACGCGCTCTTCCGGGCTGAACGCCATGTTGTCGCGCAGGTAGTCGAAGCCGTATTCGTTGTTGGTGCCGTAGGTGATGTCGGCGGCGTAAGCTTCGCGCTTGGCCGGCGCCGGCATGCCCGGCAGGTTGATGCCGATGCTCAGGCCGAGGAACTCGAACAGCGGACGGTTGTTTTCGGCGTCGCGCTGCGCCAGGTAGTCGTTGACGGTCACGACGTGCACGCCGCGGCCGCTCAGGGCGTTCAGATAAGCCGGCAGCGTCGCGGTCAGGGTTTTACCTTCACCGGTGCGCATCTCGGCGATGCAGCGGTCGTTCAGCACCATGCCGCCCAGCAGCTGCACGTCGAAGTGGCGCATGCCGAACACGCGCTTGCTCGCCTCACGCACCACGGCGAAGGCTTCGGGGATCAGGCTTTCCAGCGACTCGCCCTTTTCCAGGCGCGCGCGGAACTCGTTGGTTTTCGCTTTCAGCTCGTCATCGGACAGTTTTTCCATGTCCGGTTCCATGCGGTTGATCTGCTCAACCACTTTGCGCATGCGGCGCAGGGTACGATCGTTACGGCTACCAAAAACTTTGGTTAATAATTTCACTAACATGATGTTTGATATCTCTGTCATGACGGCCGAATACGGCAGTCAACTTGCTATTATTTATGGTTTTTGTGCCCTAAGGGCGGAGTCAGACGAGCGCGGCAGGCCCGGCACGAATGCCCTGTACCTGCGCCACCCACAGGCCGGTCTGGTGCCGCGCCAGCGTTGGCAGCACCTCAAGGTGTGTGTGACGAATGATGGTCGGCGGCTTCGGCTCGTGCGTCAGCAGCGCGTTGAGAGTAGAAAGCAGCGCCAGTTGCGCCACCTGCAAAGGGGGTTCCGCTTCGGCTTCGCTCTCCTGCACCCGCGCATAAACCGCCTGCGGCGCCAGCGCGAAAGAGAGGTGACGAATGACGGTGCGCAGCGCATGCTGCTGCCAGTAATCTACGCTGAAGGTAGGGCGGCGATGCGCGTCCTGCAGCAGGGCCAGGCTGTTGAAGGCGCCGTTGGCCGAATTTTGCCGGTTAAGGCTGGACGATGTGCTCGGCAGTGCGGCCTGATCGGGAGCGCCGGACAAATTGGAAGACGCACCAAGCGTGGCCGCAACCATCCCTAACAGGAGATGGGGCCAGAAATAACGTCTGCCAAATTGTCGCCAACGATTTAGAATACCGATCACGAGTTTATAATCCGCCGGAGCCCATTATGCGCGATAGCCGTCCACAATTATTAGATGTCCTGTTCGACGACGCGTCTGCCGGCAGCAAAGGGCCGCTGCATAACGTCCAGCAACGCGCGGTGGCGCTGCTCAAGCTTAACCGTGCAGTGAAGGGCCTGTTGCCCGCTCCCCTGCATCCCTGGTGCCGCGTCGCGAATTTCCGACAGGGTATTTTAGTGCTCGAAACGGCAAATGCCAGTTGGATGATGCGCTTGCGCTACGAACAACCCGCTTTGCTGTCTGCACTACGAGCGCAAATTCTACCATCATTGTCGTCGATCGACATCAGGATTAATCCGGCCTTGATGGCGAAAGGCAGCAACCAAGTGCAAAGCGCCGAAAAAGCGCCGGAAAAACCCGTGCCGATGCGCCATTTGAGTCTGGAAAGTGCAGAAGAGCTGAGGGGATTGGCGAGCCGTAGCCCGGAGAAACTGCGCAAGATATTGGAACGGCTGGCTGCATTGGCCGGAGAGGGTACCAACACAACCAGTCGTGATAAGTAATCAGCGACACAACTGCAAAACATCGGGCAGCCGACATCACACCCTCGTGAGCCTGAATGCTCAGGCTCTCAGGGGATGCGCCTGCCGTTACTCGCAGGCGAGGAATTCAGACCTTACGCCAATACGGTAGACGGCGCCTTGAATGCCAATGGCATTTCGGCTTCGTCCTGGAAGGTCACGTATTCCCACGCTTCCTGCTTGGCCAGCACGGCCTGCAGCAGTTTGTTGTTCAACGCGTGGCCAGACTTGTACGCGGTGAACGCGCCAATGATGTTGTGGCCGCACATGAACAGGTCGCCGATGGCGTCCAGCATTTTGTGACGTACGAACTCGTCTTCGAAACGCAGACCGTCTTCGTTCAGCACGCGGTAATCATCCACCACGATGGCGCAATCGAAGCTGCCGCCCAGGGCCAGACCGCGGGACTGCAGGTATTCGATGTCACGCATGAACCCGAAGGTACGCGCGCGGCTGATTTGACGCACGAACGACTCAGCCGAGAAATCGAGACGATAGCGCTGAGAGCTGGCGTCGATAGCCGGGTGGTTGAAGTCGATGGTGAAGTCCAGGCGGAACCCGTTATGCGGGGACAGCTCGGCCCACTTGTCGCCATCTTCAACGCGCACGGTCTCTTTCAGACGCAGGAATTTCTTCGCCGAGTTCAGTTCTTCGATGCCGGCATCCAGCAGCAAGAACACGAACGGACTGGCGCTGCCGTCCATGATTGGGATTTCAGCGGCGTCGACTTCAATGACGATGTTGTCGATGCCCAGCCCAGCCAGCGCGGCGTTGAGGTGCTCAACGGTCGAAATACGCACGTCATGCTCATTCACCAGGCAAGTACAGAGCATGGTATCACGCACGGATTTTGCATCAGCCGGAAAATCAACCGGTGGATTCAAGTCAGTGCGACGATAGATGACCCCGGTATTAGCCGGCGCTGGGCGCATTGTCAGCGTGACTTTCTTGCCGGTATGCAAACCGACACCAGTCGCCTGAACAATACGTTTTAATGTCCTTTGTTTGATCATCGTTTTATCTCGCAATGTTATCCATCCTACCAGCCAAGCATACAGCAAGGCTGGCGGGACAGTTTAGCACAAAGAGCGGAGATTCCAAATTCTCAGGATATTCTTAGTCTGCCTGTTTACGCAGGAAGGCTGGAATATCAAGATAGTCGGGCTCTTTATTCGGCTGCGCAGCTTGGTCGTTGACCACCTTGGCGGCAGGTTTCACTTCCTGCGGCAGAGGCGACATACCGTGCTGCTGGTAACGGTGATCCATCACCGGCTGGCTGGCCTGCTTATTGGTCACCAGGGTGATTTCAGGACGCTTGTCCATGCCGATACCGGTCGCCACCACGGTGACGCGCAGTTCGTCGTTCATTTCCGGATCCAGCGAGGTACCGATAACCACGGTCGCGTTGTCGGAGGCGAACGCGCGGATGGTGTTACCCACGGTTTCGAACTCATCCAGACGCAGGTCGAAGCCGGCGGTGATGTTGACCAGCACGCCGCGCGCGCCAGACAGATCGATGTCTTCCAGCAGCGGGCTGGAGATCGCCATTTCGGCCGCTTCTTCGGCGCGGTCTTCACCGCAAGCGACGCCGGAACCCATCATCGCGTAGCCCATTTCGGACATCACGGTGCGCACGTCGGCGAAGTCGACGTTCATCAGGCCCGGACGGGTGATCAGCTCGGCGATACCCTGCACCGCACCTTTCAGCACGTCGTTGGCCGCGCCGAACGCGTCCAGCAGAGAGATGCCACGACCCAGAACTTTCAACAGTTTGTCGTTCGGGATGGTGATCAGCGAGTCCACGTGTTTGGACAGTTCAGCGATACCCTGCTCCGCGAACGCCATGCGCTTTTTGCCTTCGAAGTTGAAAGGCTTGGTCACCACGGCCACGGTCAGAATACCCAAATCTTTAGCCACTTCAGCCACCACTGGCGCCGCACCGGTACCGGTACCGCCGCCCATGCCGGCCGCGATGAAGACCATGTCTGCGCCGTCCAGCGCTGCGCGCAGGGCTTCGCGGTCTTCTTCCGCTGAATTGCGACCCACTTCAGGGTTCGCGCCCGCACCCAGACCTTTGGTAATACCGCTACCAATCTGGATGGTTTGGCCAACCGCCGTTTTGCGGAGCGCCTGGGCGTCCGTGTTCACAGCGAAGAATTCAACACCTTCGATGCGCTCGCGCACCATGTGTTCAACGGCGTTGCCACCGCCGCCGCCGACGCCGATGACTTTAATCACCGCGTCATTGGTTAGTTCCATTGGTTCAAACATAGTTTCTCTCCGTTTTGTGCCTGTCGCTGCGAGATCATAAAAAGATTACTCAGCATGATCTCTTTGTTGAAACATTAAAACTCTTTTCTCAGCCAGCTATTGATGCGTTTAAACCAATTGCCCACCGAGGCGCGTTTTTCTACTTCTGTCTCACCGCTCAGGTGAGACTCTTTTCCATAGTGCAGCAGACCTACCGCCGTTGAGTAGTAAGGCTCCTGCGCATAATCCGTCAGACCCGTGATGTTCAAGGGTTGGCCGATGCGTACCTGAGTGTGGAACACCCGTTGCGCACAGGCTGCCAGGCCATCAATCTGGGCGGCGCCACCGGTCAGCACGATACCTGCCGCCAGATGATGCTTCACCCCTTGCTGACGCAGTTGCTCCTGCAATTGCAAAATTTCATCGTTAACCAGATTCAACAGTTCGGTGTAGCGTGGCTCAATGACTTCAGCCAGCGTCTGTCTTTGCAGACTGCGCGGAGGACGTCCCCCGACGCTAGGCACCTCTACATTCTCATCCTTGCTAACAATCGACCCAAGCGCACAGCCGTGTCGAACTTTAATCGCTTCCGCGTCGGTCGGCGGCGTGCCGAAGGCGTAAGCGATATCGCTGGTGACCACGTTCCCGGCGTAAGGGATCACTTTGGTGTGGCGCAGCGCACCGCCGGTGTACACCGCCATATCCATGGTGCCGCCGCCGATATCCACCACGCAAACGCCGAGTTCGCGTTCATCTTCGGTCAGCACCGCGTAACTCGCGGCCAGACCGGCGAAAATAAGTTGGTCAACTTTCAGGCCGCAACGTTCCACGGCCTTGACGATGTTCTTCGCCATATCGTTATGACAGGTAATCAGATGCACCTTGGCCTGCATGCGCACGCCGGACAGCCCAACCGGGTTTTTGATGCCTTCCTGATAATCGATGGCGTATTCCTGAGGAATCACGTGCAGGATACGGTGTTCGTCGCGCACGCGCACCGATTTGGCGGTGTGCACCACGTTCTCCACGTCGTCCTGCGTCACTTCCTCTTCCGAAATAGGCACCATGCCGATTTCGTTCTGGCAGCTGATGTGTTTGCCCGACAGCGCCAGGTACACCGAAGAGATCTGGCAGTCCGCCATCAGCTCGGCCTGATCGATGGCGCGCTGCACGCACTTCACCACCGACTCCAGGTCGTTTACGCCGCCCTTATCCATGCCGCGAGACGGGCAGCTGCCCACCCCGATAATGTTGACCATGCCATCGGGCAGAACTTCCCCTACCAACGCGGAGACTTTTGCAGTACCGATCTCCAGTCCAACTACCAGTTTTCTGTCCGTCGACTTGATCATTGTTGTTTTGCCTGTGCCTGATTCTGTTGCTGATTACTGTTTTGCTGACCGCCAAGCGCCTGCGGATCGACCAACACCGGAGCCCACCCTACCGAAGCGCCGGACTCGTAGCGCAGATCGACATAGCTGACACGCTTGCTCTCCGCCTGGCCCTGCTGCTGCAATACCGGGTAAAGCTCGATAAACCGCTGCAAACGCCCGTTGCGGTCATCGCGCCCCAGCTCAAGCCGGACATCGTTGTCCAGCGCCAGCTGCCAGGAATGGCGCGCGGTCATCGCCGCCATTTTCAGCGTATATTTGCTGGCCGCCAACGTGGCGCTCATCGCCCGATAGCCGTCCAGCACATCCTGCTCGCTCCCTTCCGGCCCGTAGAGCAGCGGCAACTTCTGTTTGCCTGCCCGCTCCGCCGGCACGCTGAACGCTTTGCCCTCGGCGTCCACCATGTGCAAATCGTTCCAGCGCGCCACCGGGACGTACTCCACCAGATGGATCTTCAGCTCATCCGGCCATTGTTTGCGCACGCTGGCCTGCTTGATCCACGGCAGACGTTCGATCTGCTGCTGGATAACGTCCACATCCTGCGTCATGAAGGTGCCGGGCGCGCCCAGCGCCAGGATCGCCTGACGAATATCATCGTTGGTGGTGTAATGGCGTTCGCCGGTCACCACCAGCCTTGAGAGCGGCAGGCGACTGGCGTCTTTCATCCAGCCAAGCACCGCCCAACCGCTCCACACGACCGTTCCCAACACCATCAGCAGGAAAATCATCCCCGCCAACTGGGTTCCATTGCTGCGGCGCGGGCCGTTATCCACCTCGCGATCGCGCGCATTCAGGGCAGCTTGCGACATATCAGTCGGCCAACTCCAAAATTCTCGCCACCAACTGCGAGAAGCTTAATCCAAACTGGCGCGCCGCCATCGGCACCAGGCTATGACTGGTCATGCCCGGAGAGGTGTTCACCTCAAGCAGATAGAAGCTGCCATCGCTGTCTTGCATCACGTCGACGCGGCCCCAGCCGCTGCAGTCCAGACCGCGGTAAGCGCGCAGCGCCAACGCTGCCATCTCGGCTTCCTGCTCGGCGCTCAAACCGCTCGGGCAGAAGTACTGCGTGTCGTCCGAAATATACTTGGCCTGGTAGTCGTAAAACACGCCGGCCGGCTGGATGCGGATCGACGGCAGCACCTGGTCGCCCAGCATCGCTACGGTGTATTCCGGGCCGCTCAGCCACTTCTCCACCAGCACGTCGTCGTCATGGCGGAAGGCCTCTTCCAACGCGGCTTCCAACGCGGCGCTCTCGGTGACCTTGCTCATGCCGACGCTGGAGCCTTCGCGGCTCGGCTTGACGATCAGCGGCAGGCCGAGATCCGCCACGCGCGTCAGCAGTGCCGCTTTATCGGCGCCAAGGTACTGCTGGCGATTCAACGCCACGTAAGGCGCCACCGGTAAGCCCATCGACTGCCACACCATCTTGGTGCGCCATTTGTCCATGGTCAGCGCCGAGGCCATTACGCCGCTGCCGGTATAAGGCAGCTCGAGGAACTCCAGCAGCCCTTGCAGGGTGCCATCCTCGCCGCCGCGGCCGTGCAGCGCGATAAACACTTTGGTGAATCCCTGCTCTTTCAACTGGGTCACCGGGAAATCGCGGGTATCGACGCCGTGCGCATCGATACCGGCTTCGCGCAACCCGGCCAGCACGGCGGCGCCGGATTGCAGGGAAACGTCACGCTCAGCGGAGGTGCCGCCCAGCAGAACTGCAACTTTATCAGCCATGGTGCTCCTCCTCTTTCTTCGGCGGCTGCAGCTTCAGCTCAGCCAGTTTACGCGCGATTTTGCCCACGTTGCCGGCGCCTTGCACCAGCACCAAATCTTCATCCTGCAGCAGCTGCGCCAGCGTTTCCGGCACGGTGTCGGCATCGGAAACCAGAATCGGATCCAGCTTGCCACGGCTGCGGATGGTGCGGCACAGCGAACGGCTGTCCGCGCCAGGGATCGGCGCTTCGCCGGCGGCGTACACGTCGAGCATCAGCAGCACATCCACCTGCGACAGCACGTTGGCGAAATCGTCATACAGGTCGCGGGTACGCGTATAGCGGTGCGGCTGGAAGATCATCACCAGACGCTTGTCCGGCCAACCGGCGCGCGCCGCTTTCAACGTGGCGTCCACTTCGGTCGGATGGTGGCCGTAATCGTCTACCAGCATCGCGCTGCCCGCTTTGCCGTTGACCGGCTCTAGCGGGAACTCGCCGAGGAAGTCGAAGCGGCGCCCGGTGCCCTGGAACCCCGCCAGCGCGCGCAGAATGTCTGCGTCGTCGATGCCTTCCTCGGTCGCTACCGCCACCGCCGCCGCCGCGTTCAACGCATTGTGGCGGCCCGGCGCGTTCAGCGTTACCGTCAGCAACGGCTTGTCCTGACGGCTCAGGGTAAAGTGCCCCTGCGGCCCAATCTGCCGGTAGTCTTCGATGCGCACATCGGCATCTTCACTGAAGCCGTAGGTGGTGATATGGCGACCCACGCGCGGCAACAGCTCACGCACTACCGGATCGTCGATGCACATCACCGCGCGGCCGTAGAACGGCAGGTTGTGCAAGAAATTGATAAACGTCTGTTTCAGGTTCTCGAAGTCGCCCTGGTACGTGTCCATATGGTCGGCTTCAATGTTGGTGACCACGGCCACCATCGGCTGCAGATGCAGGAACGACGCATCGCTCTCATCCGCTTCCGCGATCAGATAACGGCTGGACCCCAGTCGCGCGTGGGTGCCCGCCGCCTTCACCAGCCCGCCGTTGACGAAGGTCGGGTCCAGGCGAGCTTCGGCATAAATGCTCGAGACCATCGCCGTGGTGGTGGTTTTGCCATGCGTGCCGGCAATAGCGATGCCGTGACGAAAACGCATCAGCTCCGCCAGCATTTCAGCGCGGCGGATCACCGGGATACGCGCTTCACGAGCGGCGACGATCTCCGGGTTGTCGGCAGAGATGGCGGTAGAAACCACCACCACGCTCGCATCCAGCACGTTTTCCGGGCGGTGATTGAAGTAAATCGTCGCCCCGAGCGCGCTCAGCTGTTGGGTGACCGGATTCGGCGCCAGGTCGGAGCCGCTGATCTGATACCCTTCGTTTGCCAACACTTCGGCGATACCACCCATGCCGGCGCCACCGATGCCGACAAAGTGAATGTGCCGGACGCGACGCATCTCGGGCACGATAGTACGTAGTTTCGCCAGTTGTTGTGTATTCATCACTCTCTCTAATCCGGACCCGGTATCCCGGCCCTACATCACATTGCTTTTATTCAGGTTCGGCGCACCGAACCCCTGCACTCGTTACTTGGCGAGCCGCACCAGCTCCGCCGCCACGCGCTCGGTGGCGTCAGGAATGGCGACCGCGCGCGCTTTCTCGGCCATGGCCAGCAGCGTCTTGCGATCCCAGCTCGCCAGCAGTTCGGCCACCACATCGGCGTTGAACTGCGGCTGTTCGATAATCTTCGCCGCGCCGGCTTGTTCCAGCGGACGCGCGTTCCAGTACTGCTGACGATCTTTATGCATGAACGGCACGAAGATCGCCGGCAGCCCCGCCGCCGCGATTTCGCTGACGGTCAACGCGCCGGAACGGCAGACCACCACGTCGGCCCAGGCATAGGCGGCAGCCATGTCGTCGATGAACTCGGTCACCTTGTGCTGCGTCTGCCCTACCCTTTCGTAGTCACGCTGCACCGTTTCCAGCGCGCCCTTGCCCACCTGATGCCAGAGCGTAATTCTATCGCCCAAACGCGCCGCGACTTCAGGAACTGTCTGATTCAGCACGCGCGCGCCCTGACTTCCGCCAATGACCAGCACGCGGATCGGGCCTTCGCGCCCTTGCAACCGCTCCGCCGGCAACGGCAGCGCCAGCACGTCGGTACGCACCGGGTTGCCCACCACCTCGGCGTTCGGGAACGCGCCGGGGAAGGCCTGCATCACTTTGGCGGCGATGCGCGCCAACCAGCGGTTGGTCAGGCCGGCGATGCCGTTCTGCTCGTGCAACACCACCGGGATGCCGCACTGCCAGGCCGCCAGGCCGCCGGGGCCGGAAACGTAACCGCCCATCCCCAGCACCACATCCGGCTGATAGCTGCGCATGATGGCTTTCGCCTGGCGCACCGCCTGCCAGATGCGCAATGGCGCGGTCAGTTGGGCCTTCAGGCCTTTGCCGCGCAGGCCGGAGATACGGATAAAATCAATCTCGATCCCGTGCTTCGGCACCAGATCGGCTTCCATTCGGTCTGCGGTTCCGAGCCAGCGCACCTGCCAGCCCTGCGCCATCAGATGATGCGCGACCGCCAGCCCCGGGAACACGTGCCCGCCGGTACCGCCTGCCATCACCATTAAACGCTTAGGTTTCCCGCTCATCCCTTACCTCTTCACAAACGCCTGAGCCTTGGTCAGGCGCGTTTCATAATCAATTCGCAGCAACAGCACGATGGCCGTCGACATAATCAGCAGGCTCGAACCGCCGTAACTGATCAGCGGCAGCGTCAGACCTTTGGTCGGCAGCATACCCGCGGCGGCGCCGACGTTAACCAGCGCCTGGAAGCTAAACCATACGCCGATCGCACAGGCCAGGAAGCCGGAGAAGCGCTGGTCGATCTCCAACGCGCGGCGCCCGATGGACATCGCGCGAAAAGCGACGAAGAATACCATTAACAGGGCTAAAACCACACCGATATAGCCCAGTTCTTCCCCCAAAATGGAGAAGATGAAGTCGGTGTGTGCTTCCGGCAAATACTCCAGTTTCTGCACCGAGTTGCCGAGCCCCTGTCCCCAGAACTCGCCGCGGCCAAACGCCATCAGCGACTGGGTCAGCTGGTAGCCGCTGCCGAACGGGTCAGCCCACGGGTTCCAGAACGAGGTCACGCGGCGCATACGGTACGGTTCCGCGATGATCAGCAGCACCACGGCGAACACGCCGGAACCGATGATCGCCAGGAACTGCCACATTTTCGCGCCGGCCAGGAACAGCATCGCCAGCGTGGTGATGAACAGCACCACTACGGTGCCGAGGTCCGGTTGCGCCAGCAGCAGCACCGCCAACACCACCATCACGCCCATCGGCTTACAGAAGCCCCAGAAGTTGCTGCGCACCTCTTCCACCTTGCGCACCAGGTAGCTCGCCAGGTAGCAGAACAGCGACAGCTTGGACAGCTCCGCCGGCTGAATACGCAACGGGCCGAGCGCGATCCAGCGCGATGCCCCGTTCACCGAGCTCCCCACCACCAGTACGATCAGCAGCATCACTATCGACATCAGCAACATAATGTTGCTGTAGCGCTGCCAAACTTCCATCGGGACGCGCAGCGTCACCAGCGACAGGCCGAACGCCAGGCCGAGATACAGCGCATCACGTTTGGCGAACAGGAACGGATCGTCCGCCAGGCGTTGGCCGATCGGCATCGACGCCGAGGTCACCATCACGAAGCCGATGATCGCCAACCCGAAGGTCAGCCACAGCAGGGTGCGGTCGTACAGCACCATGTTGACCGCGTCGTTGTCGCGCGCGCCGGTCACCCAGTCTTTCAGCCGTTCAGTCAGCCCGAAGTTCGGCAAGCGTAGTTTCATCCGCCAAGCTCCTGCGCCAGGCGGGCGAACTCGTCGCCGCGCACTTCAAAATTACGGAACTGATCGAGGCTGGCGCAGGCCGGCGACAGCAACACCATATCGCCGGGCTGTACGTGGCCGGCGATGGCGCGCATCGCCTGCTCCATAGTCTCGGTCAGCGTCGCCACTTCCGGCCGCAGCTGCGCCAGCTGGGCGCCGTCGCGGCCAAAGCAGTACAGACGCACGTTGTCGCCCTGCAGATAACGCGCCAGCGGCGAGAAATCGGCGGACTTGCCGTCGCCGCCCAGCAGCAGATGCAGCGTACCGTCCACCTGCAGGCCGTTCAGCGCCGCTTCGGTGCTGCCGACGTTGGTGGCTTTGGAATCGTTGATCCAACGCACGCCGTTGTGCTCCCAGGCCAGCTGGAAGCGGTGCGCCAGGCCGGTGAAGGTGGTCAGCGCCTTCAGGCTGGACGCGCGCGGAATGTTGACCGCATCCGCCAGCGCCAGCGCCGCCAGAGCGTTGGTGTAATTGTGGCGGCCGGTCAGCTTCATCTCGCGCGTATTCAACACCTTCTCACCGCGCACCCGCAGCCAGGTTTCCCCCTGCTGACGGTTCAGGTGATAGTCGCCCACATCCGCGCCGAAGCTCACGCAGCGCTCGTCGGCGCCGCGCACCGGCATGGTCAGCGCGTCGTCCGCGTTCACCACGCACACTGCGGCGTTTTCATAAACGCGCAGCTTGGCGCCGCGGTACTGCTGCAGGCCGAACGGATAGCGATCCATATGGTCTTCGGTCACGTTCAGAATGGTCGCCGCCGCCGCCCGCAGGCTATACGTCGTTTCCAGCTGGAAGCTGGACAGCTCCAGCACATACAGCTGGCATTCCTGGCGCAACAGGCTCAGCGCCGGCAGGCCGATATTGCCGCCCACGCCTACCGCCCAACCGGCGGCCTTCGCCATCTCGCCCACCAGGGTGGTGACGGTGCTTTTGCCGTTCGAGCCGGTGATCGCCACGATCGGCGCCTGCGCCTCACGGCAGAACAGCTCGACGTCGCCGACGATCTCCACGCCGGCATCCGCCGCAGCGCTCAATGCCGGAGTCGCCAACGCGACGCCCGGGCTGGCGACGATCAGATCCGCCGCCAGCAGCCAGTCCTGATTCAGATCGCCCAGATGGCGCTCCACGCTTTCAGGCAGTTTGTCCAACCCTGGCGGCGCGATACGGGTATCCATCACGCGCGGCGTCACGCCGCGCGCCATGAAGAAATCGACACAGGACAGGCCGGTGAGGCCCAACCCGATGATGACGACTTTTCTACCCTGATAGTCTGCCATGATTAACGCACCTTCAGCGTTGCCAGGCCAATCAGCACCAGCATCAGCGAAATGATCCAGAAGCGCACGATCACGCGCGGTTCCGGCCAGCCTTTCAATTCATAGTGGTGGTGAATCGGCGCCATGCGGAAAATGCGTTGCCCGCGCAGCTTGAACGATCCCACCTGCAGGATCACCGACAGCGTCTCTACCACGAACACGCCGCCCATGATCACCAACAAGAACTCCTGGCGCAGCAGCACCGCAATGGTGCCCAGCGCGCCGCCCAGCGCCAGCGAACCGACGTCGCCCATAAACACCTGGGCCGGGTAAGTGTTGAACCACAGGAACCCGAGGCCGGCGCCGACGATGGCGGTACACACGATCACCAATTCACCGGCATGACGCAGATACGGGATATGCAGGTAGTTGGCGAAGTTCATGTTGCCGGTCGCCCAGGCCACCAGCGCAAAACCGGCCGCCACGAATACCGTCGGCATGATCGCCAGGCCATCCAGACCGTCGGTCAGGTTGACCGCGTTGCTGGTGCCGACGATGACGAAATAGGCCAGCAGGATGTACAGCAGGCCCAGCTGCGGCATCACGTCCTTAAAGAACGGCACAACCAGCTCGGTGGCTGGCGTGTCTTTTCCTACGGCGTACATGGCGAATGCGACGATCAGCGCAATCACCGACTGCCAGAAATACTTCCAACGGGCGATCAGCCCCTTGGTGTCCTTACGTACCACCTTGCGGTAGTCGTCGACGAAACCGACGATACCGTAACCCACCAGCACGAACAGTACGCACCAGACATAGGGGTTGGACGGGTAAGCCCACATCAGCACCGAAATGGTGATGGAGGTCAGGATCATGATGCCACCCATGGTCGGCGTGCCGCGCTTGCTGAAGTGCGACTCGGGGCCGTCGTTGCGCACCACCTGGCCGAAGGACATTTCTTGCAGACGCTTGATCACCCGCGGGCCCATCCACAGCGACAGGAACAGCGCGGTCAGCAGGCTGACAATGGCTCGGAACGTCAGGTAAGAAAAGACGTTGAAGCCTGAGTAATATTTGACCAAATGCTCGGCCAGCCAAACTAACATGGTGCTTTCTCCTGTAACGCGCGTACTACCTGCTCCATTGCGGCACTACGTGAACCTTTGATTAACACGGTGATGACCGCATGTTCCGACAGTAATTCCGCCACGCGCGCGATCACTGCTGTCTTGTCCTGATAATGTTCGCCGTTGCCGGAGGCTTCGCTCAGTACGCGGCTCAAACCGCCGACGCTGATGACTTTGTCGACTCCGGCCAGACGGGCGGCTTCGCCCACCTGACGGTGGCACTCTTCCGCTTCTGCGCCCAGCTCGGCCATATCGCCGACCACCATCACGCGGTAGCCCGGCATTTCCGCCAGCACCTGCGCCGCCGCGGTCATCGACCCGACGTTGGCGTTATAGCTGTCGTCCAGCAGCAGCTTGCCTTCGGCCAGCGCCACCGGGAACAAACGTCCCGGCACCGCCTGCAATTGTTTTAACCCCTGACGCACCGCTTCCAGAGTGGCGCCTACCGACATCGCCAGCGCCGTGGCCGCCAACGCGTTGGCCACGTTGTGGCGCCCCGGCAGCGGCAGTGCGATCTCGGCGCTGCCGAACGGGCTGTGCAGCGTGAACTGCGTGCCTGCGCCGTTCACCCGCACCTCGTCCGCGAAGAAGTCCACGCCTTCGGCGGCCTGCGGTGAGAAGCGCCAGACGGTTTTGCCGTCCAGCATGCTCTGCCAGTGCGGCCAGTCATTGTTATCGGCGTTGATGATCGCCACGCCGTCGGCCGGCAGGCCGGTAAAGATTTCACCTTTCGCCTGGGCGACGCCGGCCAGCGAGCCGAAGCCTTCCAGGTGCGCAGCCGCCAGGTTGTTCACCAAAGCGGTCTGCGGACGCGTCAATGCGGTGGTGTAAGCAATTTCGCCAATGTGGTTAGCGCCCAGCTCTATCACGGCAAAATCATGCTGCGGCTCCAGACGCAACAGCGTCAGCGGCACGCCGATATCGTTATTGAAGTTGCCGGCGGTATGCAGCACTTCGCCGCATTCACGCAGAATGGCGGCGGTCATTTCTTTCACCGACGTCTTGCCCGAGGAACCGGTCAGCGCAACCACGCGCGCCGGCACCTGCTGACGCACCCAGGCGCCAAGCTGGCCCAGCGCCACACGGGTGTCTTTCACCACCAGCTGCGGCGCGTCCACTGATAAGCGCTTACTGACCAGCAGCGCCCCGGCGCCTGCGGCTACGGCATCCGCCGCGAAGTCGTGCGCATCGAAACGCTCGCCTTTCAGCGCCACAAACAGGCAACCGGCGGTCACCTTGCGGGTGTCTGTCGTCACCTCGACAATTTGGCAATCGGCGCCAATCAGTTCAGCGCTCAATACCTCAGCCAGTGTCTGAAGAGAGACAGGGATCATGCCAGCACCCCCAGCAGTCGGGCGACCGTCGTACGGTCGGAGTAATCCAGGCGGCGGTTGCCCACCAGCTGATAATCTTCGTGGCCTTTGCCCGCCACCAACACCACATCCTGCTCCTGCGCCTGCATGATGGCGCTGGTCACCGCTTCGGCGCGGCCGTGGATCACCAACGCCTGCCCGGCGTCCAGTAATCCGGTCAGGATGTCGTTGATGATCGCGCGCGGCTCTTCGGTGCGCGGGTTGTCATCGGTGATCACCACGCGATCCGCGAACTGCTCGGCGATGCCGCCCATCAGCGGGCGCTTGCCCTTGTCGCGATCGCCGCCGCAACCGAAGACGCACCACAACTGCCCCTGGCAGTGCAGGCGCGCGGCTTCCAACGCTTTCTCCAGCGCATCCGGCGTGTGGGCGTAATCCACCACTACCGTCGGTTTGCCCGGCGCGTTGAACACTTCCATGCGGCCGCAGACCGGCTGCAGACGGTTGCCGGCTTCCACCAGCGCCGCCAGCGGATAGCCCAGCGACAGCAACGTCGCCAGCGCCAACAGCAGGTTGCTGACGTTGAAAGCGCCCATCAGGCGGCTTTCAATCTCGCCGTCGCCCCAGCTGGAGCTGAAACGAATAGTCGCGCCGTTGTCGTGATAGTCGACCGCCGTGGTTTTCAACCAGCGGCCGTGGCAGCCCGGCTGCAGGTTGTCCTGCATCGTCACCGCTACCGCATCCGGCAATTTGCCCAGCCAGCGCTGACCGACTTCATCGTCGGCGTTGATGATCGCCTGCCCCACGTTGTGGGCGGCGAACAGCGACCATTTGGCCGCTTCGTAATTGGCCATATCACCGTGGTAATCCAGGTGATCGCGGCTCAGGTTGGTGAAGACCGCCGCAGCGAACGGCAGCGCCGCCACCCGGTGTTGCACCAAACCGTGGGAAGAAACTTCCATGGCGGCGAAGGTCGCGCCCTGTTCCGCCAAATCGTTTAATACGTGTTGAACATCCACCGCAGAACCGGTGGTATTCTCGGTCGGACACACCTGGCCCAGCAGGCCGTTGCCGACGGTGCCCATCACCGCGCTGGTTTCGCCCAGCAGTTGGCTCCACTGCGCCAGCAGCTGCGTGGTGGTGGTTTTGCCGTTGGTGCCGGTCACGCCGACCAGGCGCAGGCGCTCGCCCGGCTGGTGGTAAAAACGCCCGGCCAGCGCGGAAAGTCGCTGGTTCAATTGGCTCAGGTAGATCACCGGCACGCCGTGCATCTCAACGATGGCGCCGTCTTCGGCCTGACCGTCAGCCTCGGCGATCACAGCGGCGACGCCCTGCGCGATGGCCTGCGGAATATAGCGGCGCCCATCCGTTTGATGGCCGACAACGGCGACAAACAGATCCCCGGCAGCCGCCACACGGCTGTCTAATGTCATTTCCCGCAGCGCGCGCCCGGGTGCCGTCGGCACCCACGGGGCGAGTAAGTCGCGCAAATTACGATCTGCCACCTGAACCCTCTTTCTTGTTAATCACTAATTCGCTTTTGTCACCGGTAGGCAACGCGTCAGGCTCGACGTTCATGGTGCGCAATACGCCGCCCATGATCGCGCCGAACACCGGCGCGGAGATTGCGCCACCATAGTACTTCCCACCCTGCGGGTCGTTGATGACGACCACCAGGGCAAAACGGGGGTTACTTGCCGGCGCAACGCCGGCGGTATAAGCGATGTATCGGTTGACGTATTTGCCGTCCGGGCCCACTTTTTTCGCGGTACCGGTCTTGATGGCGATACGGTATCCCTTGATGGCGGCTTTCACGCCGCCGCCGCCCGGCAAGGCCACGCTTTCCATCATGTGCACCACGGTGCGCACCAGAGGTTCAGGGAAAACGCGTTCGCCGGCGACCGGAGGGTCAACCTTGGTGATCGACAATGGGCGATACACGCCCAGGCTGCCGATCGTTGCATAGACTCGCGCCAACTGTAACGGAGTTACCATCAGCCCGTAGCCGAAAGAGAAGGTGGCCCTCTCTATGTCAGACCACCGTTGTTTTTTTGGGTATATGCCACTGCTTTCTCCGACCAGCCCCAAATTGGTCGCTTTTCCCAGCCCAAAGCGAGAGTAAGTATCTACTAACGCTGAGGACGGCATCGCTAACGCCAGCTTTGAAACACCGACGTTACTCGACTTCTGCAAGATCCCGGTCAATGACAGCTCCGAGTACCGCGCCACGTCTTTGATTTCGTGGCCCTGAATGCGGTACGGGATGGTGTTCAGCACGCTGTTTTCTCGCACCACGCCGTTTTGCAGCGCGGTCATCACCACCATCGGCTTCACGGTTGAACCGGGTTCAAAAATATCGGTGATAGCGCGGTTACGCATGGTCTCTTTCGGCGTACCGGCCATGTTGTTCGGGTTGTAAGACGGGCTGTTGGCCATCGCCAGCACTTCGCCGGTGTTCACATCGATCAGCACTGCGGTGCCCGATTCGGCCTTGTTGAACGCCACGGCGTTGTTCAGCTCGCGATACACCAGCGCCTGCAGGCGCTCATCGACGCTCAGCACCAGGTTGTGCGCCGCCTGGCTGTCGACGGAGGAGATATCTTCGATCACGCGGCCGAAGCGGTCCTTGCGCACCGTTCTCTCGCCCGGTTGCCCGGTCAGCCAGCGGTCGAAGCTCTTCTCGACGCCTTCAATGCCTTGTCCGTCGATGTTGGTCACGCCGATGATGTGCGACGTCACCTGCCCCGCCGGGTAGTAACGGCGCGATTCCTGCCGCAGGTAGATGCCCGGCAGCTTGAGTTTGTGGATGTAGTCGCCGATCGCCGGGTTAACCTGGCGAGCCAGATAAACGAAGCGCCCTTTCGGGTTGGCGTTGATACGGTTGGAGAGTTGGTCCAGCGGGATGTTCAGCGCATCGGAAAGCGCTTTCCAACGGCTGTCCAGCGTGATGCCGCCGCGCTCGTTCAGCTCTTTCGGATCGGCCCACACCGCATTGACCGGCACGCTGACCGCCAACGGGCGGCCGGCGCGATCGCTGATCATGCCGCGCGCGGTCGGCACTTCCTGCACGCGCAGCGAACGCATGTCGCCTTCTTTCACCAAGCGATCGGGATTGATGACCTGCAGGTAAGCGACGCGCAGCATCAGACCGACCATCGCCAGCAAAATACAGCCGCACAGCAACGCAAAACGCCAGCTGACAAAGCTGGCCTGATCTTCCTGGCGTCTCATCTTACCGGGGCGCGCTGCTTTCATGCGTTTCCTTTCTACTCCGTGTCATTATTCCGGTTAAACCATTCATTGTTTAACGATGATATTTTCCTGCGATGGATCAACATGTTGCATCTGCAGTTTTTCTGTCGCGATACGTTCAACCCGGCTGTGATCGCCGAGGGCGTTCTCTTCTAAAATCAGGTTGCGCCACTCGATGTCCAACGCATCGCGCTCCAATACCAGCTGCTCGCGCTCGGCGGTCAGCAGGCGGGTGCGGTGCGCGGTGGTCACCACGAAAATCGCGGAGACCAGTGACGCAATCAGTAAAATCAGAGGGATCTTGGCGTTGCGCAGCAGATCGCCGCCAATGACCCCAACCAGACCGTGACGTTCGTTGCCGATCACGCGGGCATCCTCTCAGCAATACGCAGCACCGAGCTGCGCGCACGCGGGTTGTCCGCCACTTCCGCTTCCGACGGCATCATTTTGCCCAGCGCTTTCAGCGTCCGGCCGCCCATGCCGCGCAGCTGTTCTTCGGTCAACGGAATGCCGGCCGGCACCTGAGCGCCGCGGCTATGGTGACGCATAAAGCGTTTGACGATGCGGTCTTCCAGCGAGTGGAAGCTGATGATCGACAAACGGCCCTGTGGGGCCAGTACTTCCAGCGCGCCGTCGAGCGCACGCTCGATCTCTTCCAGCTCGCTGTTGATATAGATGCGGATCGCCTGGAAGCTGCGCGTCGCCGGGTGCTTATGCTTTTCCCGGAACGGACTGGCATCGGCGATCAGATCCGCCAGCTCTTTGGTGCGCGTCATCGGCTCCACGCGGTTTCTTTCCACGATGGCGCGCGCGATGCGCTTGGCGAAGCGCTCTTCGCCAAAGGTTTTCAGCACCCAGGCGATGTCGTCCGCTTCAGCCTTCATCAGCCATTCTGCGGCAGACAGGCCGGTGGACGGATCCATGCGCATGTCCAACGGACCGTCGCGCATAAAGGAAAACCCGCGCTCTGCGTCGTCAAGCTGCGGCGAGGAAACGCCCAGATCGAGCAGAACGCCGTCGATCTTGCCCACCAGTTCGCGCTCCCGCACATAGTGCGACAACTCGGAGAATGGGCCGTGTACGATGGTAAAACGAGGATCTTCAATAGATTTGGCGGCTGCAATCGCCTGAGGGTCACGGTCAATCGCCAGCAAGCGCCCTTCCGGCCCCAGCTGGGACAGAATCAGACGAGAATGGCCACCGCGACCAAAAGTACCGTCGATATATATGCCGTTGCTGCGGATATTGAGGCCGTTGACGGCTTCGTCCAGCAGGACGGTGGTGTGTTTATAGTTTTCCAACATGCTTATAGCGACAAGTCCTGTAGCCGCTCAGACAACGGTTCCTGAGTCGACTGTTCAGCGTCAATATCATCCTTGACTTGTTGATACCAGGTCTGTTCATCCCACAGTTCAAACTTGTTGAACTGACCGACCAGCATCACTTCTTTCGTGAGCCCGGCGTGTTGCCGCAGCGTATTGGCGAGCAGCAAACGACCGGCACTATCCATCTGACACTCACTGGCATGCCCCAGCAGCAGGCGCTGAACGCGGCGCTCGGCGGGATTCATGCTCGACAGACGTGATAATTTTTGTTCAATAATTTCCCATTCGGGCAAAGGATAAAGCAGCAGGCAGGGCTGATGGAGGTCAATGGTACAGACCATTTGGCCTTGCGATTCCTCGTTGAGCAATTCCCGATATCGGGTAGGTACGGCGAGCCGCCCTTTGCTGTCGAGGTTGACCATCGTCGCTCCACGGAACATTCCTGAGCTACCCCTTAGTGACCGTTTTCACCACTTTACCCCACAAATTCCCACACAATGGAGTTTACGGAGGGTATGAAAACCTTGTCAAGCCAGAGCGGCAGCGCTTTGGCAATATTTCTCTGGTCATTTTGGGAGCTGACTCGCGAAAGAAACTCTGATTATTCGACGATTAAAAATTAACACCATGATAAACGGAGAGAATTTTCTAAGCGGAAAGAATCTGATTAAAAACCTGACGAACTGGCGATTAATTAACTCATTACTTCCTTCTGCAAGCCATGTCTCATTTTTCAGCTCGGCAATCTCAGGGCTGTAACCGCTGGCGAGCCGCGCCCGCCAAGGCTCGGCGTTTGGCGAACCGTTCGCGGAATAAGGCCATAACTCCTTGAGTTAATAACGCTCAATCGTTATTCACCGTCAAACCGCGCGCTATTTTACTTCAATTCGCGCACCAATGATGAGGCCGCGACAAAAATAAATGGCTCGGATATTACGAGCAGAAGCAATTTCTATTTAAATCAATTTGGTAAGATTATTCCCAAAATACCTGTTTACAATTATGGTTTCATTTTCTTACACCTTTATTTCCACAATTTTTTCCGGAAAAAATCCCCACCTGGCCAAAAAAAAACACAACACTATGTTTTTAATGAATTTATTCAAAAACACCGATTTTAATCTCTCCGCCCCATCCTGCCACCCGGTTCTGCGGGACAAAAACCGAACAAATGTTAAAAATAAAAATATAAAACTAGTTAAAAAACACAATGCAGATTAGTAAACTACTAAAAAAGCAAAAACCAAGAATTAACAACCAAAAAATAACAATTTAACAGTATTTTAACCAACAAAAGGAGCCACTCATGCTTTCGCCCGCCGCCCACTGGCGCAGCGCCGCCGCCGATACGTTCGCGTTGGTGGTGTACTGCTTTATCGCCGGCATGGCGATCGAGGTGTTGATCTCCGGCATGAGCTTCCAGCAATCCCTCTCTTCCCGCCTGCTGTCGATCCCGGTCAACATCCTGATCGCCTGGCCTTACGGCCGTTATCGCGATCTGTTTATTCGCACGGCGCGCCGCAGCCCGCGCGGCCAGTTCCTGCTGCGCAATCTCGCCGATTTGCTGGCCTATGTCAGCTTTCAGTCGCCGGTTTATGCCGCCATTCTGTGGAGCGTCGGTGCCGACGGCCAGCAAATGCTGGCGGCAGTAACCAGCAATGCGCTGGTCTCCATGGCGATGGGTGTGGTGTATGGCTACTTCCTGGAGTATTGCCGGCGGCTGTTTCGGGTGACGGGTTACGTCTAAGACAGGAGCCCGGTCATGCGGGCCCCTGCTCGACGGCAAACTATTTACGGCTCAGGCTGCCGCGGCGGAACAGATTGCGACGAATGCGCGTCAGCCCCGGTTTAGGTTTACGCGGTTCGTCCAGGCTGGCCAGCACCAGCTCCAGCACGCGCTCGGCCACGTCGCGATGGCGCTGCGCCACCGCAAGCACCGGGCACTCGAGGAAATCCAACAGTTCATGATCGCCGAAGGTGGCGATCGCCAGATCGGTCGGCAAACGGCCGCGTTGCTTCAACGTCACGTCCATCACGCCCTGCAGCAAAGAGAACGAGGTGGTGAACAACGCCTGCGGCATCGGATGAGTTTTCAGCCATTCGGCAAACAGCGCCCCGGCGGCTTCACGCTCGTAGCTGTTGGCGTACAGATAATCGACGTGGCGGGGGTCCTCTTGCCAGGCCTGGCGGAAGCCCTGCTCACGCAGGAAGCTGACCGATAGCTCCGGCAAGGCGCCCAGATACAGCACCGATTCCGCCGGGAAGGTGCGCAGCTCTTGCGCCAGCGCAAAGGCGTCTTCCTGATCGGCGCCCACGACGCTGATGAAATGCTCGCGATCCAACGCGCGGTCCAGCGCGATGATCGGCAACGGATCGTTGGCCCAGCGTTGGTAGAAAGGGTGCTCCGGCGGTAACGCGGTGGAAACGATGATGGCGTCCACCTGGCGCTGCAGCAGGTGTTCAATGCAGCGCATTTCGTTGTCCGGCTGATCTTCGGAACAGGCGATCAGCAATTGGTAACCGCGCTGGCGCGCCTGACGCTCCAGGTAGTTGGCGATACGGGTATAGCTGGTGTTTTCCAGATCCGGGATCACCAGACCGATAGAACGGGTACGCCCGGCGCGCAGCCCCGCCGCGACGGCATTCGGGTGATAGTTATGCTCCCTGACCACGGCCATCACTTTCTCGACGGTTTTATCGCTGACACGATACTGCTTCGCCTTGCCGTTGATGACGTAACTGGCCGTCGTGCGCGAAACGCCCGCGAGACGCGCGATTTCATCCAGTTTCACATTAACCCCTTAATGACGCTGAAAATAGAAGTGAAGGCTGTGCTCGGATTAACCATGACATCCCGTGCGGTTATTCAATCCAGCCTCTGCGATCTAACAGCAGAAAACACTGCCTAGCAACCGCTTTTGCCGAAAGGTGCCAGCAATCGGGCAAAAAATACCGAAAAACAAAGGGCGCAGCCACGCCGCGCCCCGATTATTCGCCAGCAGACCGCGCTCAGCGCATGATTTTGTCGCCGCGCGACACGCCGACCACGCCGGAGCGCGCCACTTCCACGATTTCCGCCACGTCACGCACCGCACTCAGGAAGGCGTCCAGTTTGTCGCTGGTGCCGGCCAATTGCACCGTGTACAGCGTTGCCGTCACATCGACGATCTGCCCGCGGAAGATGTCGGCACAGCGTTTCACCTCTTCACGGCCATAGCCGCTGGCCTGCAGCTTCACCAGCATGATCTCGCGCTCGACGTGAGCGCCCTGCACCAGCTCGCTGACGCGCAGCACGTCCACCAGCTTGTGCAATTGCTTCTCGATCTGCTCCAGCACTTTCTCGTCGCCGACGGTCTGGATCGTCATGCGCGACAGCGTCGGATCGTCGGTCGGCGCCACCGTCAGGCTTTCGATGTTATAACCGCGCTGGGAGAACAGCCCGACCACGCGCGACAAGGCGCCGGATTCGTTTTCCAGCAAGACAGATAAAATACGGCGCATGATCAGGTCCTCTCCGTTTTGCTAAGCCACATTTCGTCCATGCTTCCGCCGCGGATCTGCATCGGGTAAACATGTTCGGTTTCATCGACGGTCACGTCGACGAACACCAGCCGCTCTTTTTCCGCCAGCGCCTGCGCCAGCTTGCTTTCCAGCTCATCCGGCGTGCGAATGGCGATGCCGACATGGCCATAGGCCTCGGCCAGCTTGACGAAGTCCGGCAGCGAATCCATGTAAGACTGCGAGTGGCGGCCGGAATAAATCATGTCCTGCCACTGCTTCACCATGCCCAGATAACGGTTGTTGAGGTTCACCACCACCACCGGCAGGTTATATTGCAGCGCGGTGGACAGCTCCTGAATGTTCATCTGGATGCTGCCGTCGCCGGTAACGCACACCACGGTTTCCTCCGGCAGCGCCAGCTTGACGCCCAATGCCGCCGGCAGGCCGAAGCCCATGGTGCCGAGGCCGCCGGAGTTGATCCAACGGCGCGGTTTATCGAACGGATAATAAAGCGCGGCGAACATCTGGTGCTGCCCCACGTCCGAGGTCACATAGGCGTCGCCTTTGGTCAGACGATGCAGGGTTTCGATCACCGCCTGCGGCTTGATGGTGCCGCTGTTTTTGTCGTACCCCAAACAGTCGCGGGCACGCCACTGTTCGATAGACTGCCACCAGTCGCGCAGCGCATCGTGATCCTGCGCCTTGTCATCCTGCGCCAACAGCTCCAGCATCTGCACCAACACCTGTTTGGCGTCGCCAACGATCGGGATATCGGCATCCACCGTTTTGGAGATCGAGGTCGGATCGATATCGATATGCAGCACGGTGGCATCCGGGCAGTATTTGGCGAGATTATTGGTGGTGCGATCGTCGAAACGCACGCCGACGGCGAAGATCACATCGGCATGGTGCATGGTTTTATTGGCTTCATAGGTACCGTGCATGCCAAGCATGCCGATGCTCTGACGATGAGTGCCGGGGAAGGCCCCCAACCCCATCAGGCTGCTGGTCACCGGCAGATTCAATTGCTCCGCCAACGACAGCAGTTCGGCTTCGCAACCGGCGTTAATCGCGCCGCCGCCGACATACATCACCGGCTTTTTGGCCGCCAGAATGGTTTGCAACGCACGTTTGATCTGCCCGCGGTGGCCCTGCACCGTCGGGTTGTAGGAACGCATGATCACGTCCTGCGGGTAGGCATAAGGCATCCGCACCGCCGGGCCGACGATGTCTTTCGGCAGATCGATCACCACCGGGCCGGGCCGGCCGCTGGAAGCCAGGTAAAATGCCTTCTTCAACACCGCCGGGATGTCTTCGGTGCGTTTCACCAGGAAGCTGTGTTTCACCACCGGCCGTGAAATGCCCACCATATCGCACTCCTGGAAGGCGTCGTAGCCAATCAGCGAGCTGGGCACTTGCCCTGACAGCACCACCATCGGGATAGAATCCATATAGGCGGTGGCGATGCCGGTAATGGCGTTGGTGGCGCCCGGGCCGGACGTCACCAGCACCACGCCCACCTCGCCGGTGGCGCGCGCGTAGCCGTCGGCCATGTGCACCGCCCCTTGCTCGTGACGCACCAGAATATGATCGATTCCGCCGACCGTATGCAGGGCGTCGTAGATATCGAGCACCGCCCCGCCGGGGTAGCCGAATACATGTTTAACGCCCTGATCGATCAACGATCGGACGACCATCTCGGCTCCTGACAACATCTCCATGGGTTTGCCTCCAGGCTTGCTTATTCTTCTCTGGCGCTGGAACGTAGCGCCTGCTGCGGGGCAATGCCCCAAAATTTTTATGGGTTGTCGCTATCGAATTAACATAACGTCAGAATATGGGGCAGGCAAACGGCAAAATGGCTTAACCGCAGCGGGGTTATTGCCAAGCGGCTGGAGATCGTGGCTTTATAAAAACAATGCGCTAGCCCTGGGGTTGTCAGGCTAGGCATTGTTTCGAACAGAGGGGAAATTACAGAACTAAATCAGGCGAAGAATATGTCGTTTTTTTCGCCGGGCTGGCGGCCCGGCATCGGCCTCAGGCCTGTTCCCGGTACATCGAGTCGATTTCGCTCTGATAGCGCTGCAGGATCACTTTGCGACGCAGCTTAAGCGTTGGCGTCAGCTCTCCCAGCTCCATGGAAAAGGCCGCCGGCAGCAAAGTGAACTTCTTCACCTGCTCGAAACGCGCCAGCTCCTTTTGCATCTCGCGCAGGCGCTTCTCGAACATCTCAAGGATCTCACCGTTGCGCAGCAGCTCCAGGCGATCCTGGTATTTCAGGTTGACTGACTTCGCGTACTCTTCCAGCGACTCAAAGCACGGTACGATCAGCGCGGAAACGAACTTGCGCGCATCGGCGATGATCGCCACCTGCTCGATAAAGCGATCTTGCGCCAGCGTGCCTTCCAGCATCTGCGGCGCGATATATTTACCGCCGGAGGTTTTCATCAAATCCTTCAGGCGCTCGGTGATGAACAGATTGCCCTCTTCATCGATCGCCCCGGCGTCGCCGGTTTTCAGCCAGCCGTCTTGGGTAAAGGTCGCGGCGGTTTCCAACGGCTTGTTGAAATAGCCGCGCATCACGATCGGCCCGCGCACCTGGATTTCATTTTCCTCGCCGATGCGCACCTCAACCTCCGGCAGCGGCTTGCCGATAGAGCCGAAGCGAAAATGCCCCTCTTCCCAGCAAGACACGGTCGCACAGGTTTCGGTCATGCCGTAGCCGTACTTGATGTTGACGCCCATCGCCTGGAAAAACAGGATCACATTGTCATCCAGTTTGGCACCCGCTGCCGGCAAGAAGCGCACCCGGCCGCCGAGAATGCCGCGCAGCTTGCTCAACACCAGCTTGTCGGCCCAGCGGTGGGAGAGTTCGAACAGTTTGCCCAACGGTTTGCCGGCGCGCTCCTGCAGGAACTTGCGTTCGCCGCAGACGATCGCCCAGTGGAACAGCGCGCGGCGCAGCCAAGGGGCGCGCGCCACTTTCTCATGCACCGCGCTGAAAATCTTCTCGTAGAATCGCGGCACCGCGCACATCAGCGTCGGGCGCACCTGGCCCATCGCTTCCCGCACCCAGTCGGTGTTCGGCAGGAAGACGTTCTGCGCGCCGGAATGCATGACAAAGAAGCTCCAGGCTCGCTCGAATACGTGCGACAGCGGCAGGAAGCTGAGCGACACATCCTCTTCGCCGACCGTCAGTCGTTCATCATGCAGGTAGAGCTGCGCCGCCAGGTTGCGGTAGTCCAGCATGACCCCTTTCGGTTCGCCGGTGGTGCCCGAGGTATAGATCAGGGTAAAGAGATCCTGCAGGTCGCACTCTTCAATGCGCTGCTGACGTTGAGCGGTAAAAGCCGCCGGATCGGCAGCGCGCTCGAAGGCGCTCAGATGTTGTGCGATCTCGCAGCCACGCAGATCGGCGCCCTCGTCGAACACGATGATATGACTCAGCTGCGGGCAGACGCCGCGCAACGCGATGGCGGCATCCAGCTGCGCCTGCTCGCCGACGAACAGGATGCGGATGTCGGCGTCATTGATGACGAACGCCGCCTGCGCCGGCGTATTGGTGGAATAGAGCGGTACGCTGACGCCGCGCAGATGCAGGATCGCGAGATCGGCCAGCGACCAGGCCATGGTGTTGTTGGCGAAAATGCCGATGCGCTCTTGCACTTCGGCCCCCAGGGCCAGCAGCCCAGCGGCAATGCGATCAATACGGGCAGCGGCCTCTCCCCAGGTCAGTTGAAGCTCACCGTTGGGCGACCATTGGCGAAACGCTGTGCGATCCGCGCGGTGGGTAATTTGATGCTGTATACGATGGATCAAATGGTATTGCAGCAGATTATTGATCATAGTGCTCTAAGCCTGAAATGAATCAAACAGTTAAGCCAGAACGACGCCTTGCGGTTCTCATCTCAGCTTACACGTGTTTACTTTTTTCTGCGCAGTCTACCTACTCTCAGACAGAGGGAAAAGCGATTTCAGCGTAGAAGTGTGAGCTAAAACACGGGCTAACTTCGTCGCTTTCATCGCCAGGACAAAACGGCGGGGAAAAGAGGGGGTGATGCCGATAAAATGCGGTCCATTCGGACCGCCGCATCAGATTAGTTTAAAATTCCAGTCGGAAAGACAAAATCAGAATATAAATTTATATTAATTATTTTTGGCAAACGAACCAACTCACCCTGAAAATAAGTTATTTAATCGCCGTAAAACCAAGAAACATCTTAATAAAAACACAGATAGTTCTTAGTTTTCATCATGAGAAAAATCGCTCGGTTAAATATTATCTTTATATAATCCCGGTTTTTTATCGCGTTACTTTTGGCTTCCCGCCTCAATCAGAACAGATTTCATCCACTGGTGCCCTTTATCCCGTTCGGAAGATTCATGCCAGGAAAGATAGCAAGTGGCTTTATTGTCATTGCCGCATAAAGGAACCGCCTTTATTTTCAACGTTTCCGTCTGTTGCCGCACCAACCAGGCGGGCGCAATCGCCACCATGTCCGTTTGCGACACCATATTCAGTACGCTATAGAGATCGGTGCACTGTTGCGTCACGGCGCGCAGCATCGGCTCCTCGGAATAAAAAGGTTTACTGAACGATCCAAAACTTTCCAGGGAAACTGCGGCATGCTGTTCGGCCAGCATGAGTTCCGACGTCGTCTCTTCTCCCATTCTCGGGTGCGCCTGCGCGGCCACCAGCACTAATTCGTCGTCGAACATCGCCAGGCTGCGGAACTCCGCCGATTCGAAACGGCTGTAGCCAATGACAAATTCAACATCCTGATAGCGTAATTGGTGTTCAATATTATTGTTAATATATGACTTTACTTGCAGATTAAGCTGCGGCGCGATCTGTTTGACGTGATTGATTATCCCGGCCCCCAGACGCAAATCAAGCGGACTGCACAAAGACAGCGAGAACGCCCGCGTGCTGGTCAACGGCTCAAACTCTGCGCCCGGCAGCTCATTCTGTACCAGCTGCAGGGCTTGCCGCACCGGGCCAAACAGCTGCCTGGCCCGCATGGTGGGCTGGATCCCGCGCCCGCAGCGCACGAACAGCTCGTCGTTGAACATCACCTTCAGGCGCGCCACCGCGTTGCTCACCGCCGGCTGCGACATGCCTAACGAATTAGCGGCTCGCGTAATATTTTGCATTTGCATTACGGCGTCAAACACCGTCAGCAAATTAAGATCGACACTGCGCAAATGGATGTCCGCCGGCTCTTTGACCATGGCGATTTCTGAATCATATTCAGCCATATTTCACTCCACTAAATCCTGTGTAGATAATCTAATCCTTATGCTCGACAAACAATGAAACTCCGCATTGTCTTATCTTTGCACGAAAAATCCTGCCATTACCGCCATCAGCCGATAAAAAACCTCGTGTTACCGACACGATATAAGTCGTATATGGAATGCATGTCAGCAGCTTCTACCGCCAGAGGAAGAATGCTACCTGGGTGGTACTAATAATTAGGTATCAACAATGATTAATACAATTAAACAACGTAACCGTGCCGTGTGAGACAAACTATAAAAACACATCGCAAGCCATCAAACCATCTAAAAACATCGCTCACTTTGTGTTAAATCGCATTATTTTGTTATTTTAAGGCCAAAACAATCAATTAATCATATGAATTCAACGCAAACCATTTGTATTAAAAATGTTATTTTATTGCCCTCCGTGATTAACCCGCTTATTTTTTCATCATGAATTTTAACTCAACGAAATCCAGAAGCAATTAGTGCAGTATATATTCGATTCGTTTATGCTAAGCAACGCGCAAACTGCCCTTCGTTTTTTCTCTGGCGCACTGCTTTTTTGCCGAAGGATCCTCTGTCCGGCAGATTAACCGGCGCATTGTCCCCGCATTCAATCAGGTGTTGACATCGCCAGACCAATCACGTATCAAATTAGGCAGACACCCAATTTAAGAGAAGCTGAACCATTATGATCCGTACTCACCGTCTACTAGGCCTACTACTCAACGCATCTTGCTTGCGCGGTATGCCTGTGGACGACGTTCGGAGCTGACTCAGCCGATCACCCATAAGAAACCCGCGCTACTGCGCGGGTTTTTTTTTGCCCGCTTAGCGTGAAATCAACACGATAAGGAATGCACCGATGAGCCAACAAGTCATTATTTTCGATACCACGCTGCGTGATGGCGAGCAGGCGCTGCAGGCCAGCCTGAGCGTAAAAGAGAAGATTCAGATTGCGCTGGCGCTGGAAAGAATGGGCGTAGACGTGATGGAAGTCGGCTTCCCGGTCTCTTCACCGGGCGACTTCGAATCGGTGCAAACCATCGCTCGCCAAATCAAAAACAGTCGTGTCTGCGGCCTGGCCCGCTGCGTGGACAAAGACATCGACGTGGCCGCCGAAGCGCTGCGCGTCGCCGAAGCTTTCCGTATCCACGTATTCCTGGCGACCTCAACCCTGCACATCGAATCGAAGCTGAAACGCTCATTCGACGAAGTGCTGGAGATGGCGGTGCGCTCGGTAAAACGCGCCCGCAACTACACCGACGACGTGGAATTCTCCTGTGAAGACGCCGGCCGCACGCCGATCGACAATCTGTGTCGCGTGGTTGAAGCCGCCATCAACGCCGGCGCCACCACCATCAATATCCCGGACACCGTCGGTTACACCACCCCGAACCAGTTCGGCGGCATCATCACTACCCTGTATGACCGCGTGCCGAACATCGACAAAGCCATCATCTCCGTGCACTGCCACGACGATTTGGGCATGGCGGTCGGCAACTCCATCGCCGCAGTGCAGGCCGGTGCCCGCCAGGTGGAAGGCACCCTGAACGGCATTGGTGAACGCGCCGGCAACTGTTCGCTGGAAGAAGTGATCATGGCGATTAAAGTGCGCCAGGACATCATGAATGTGCACACCAACATCAATCACCAGGAAATTTTCCGCACCAGTCAGATCGTCAGCCAGCTGTGCAACATGCCGATCCCGGCCAACAAGGCGATCGTCGGCTCCAACGCCTTCGCCCACTCCTCCGGCATTCACCAGGACGGCGTGCTGAAGAACCGCGAAAACTACGAAATCATGACCCCGCAGTCGATCGGCCTGAAGGATGTGCAGTTGAACCTGACCTCCCGCTCCGGCCGCGCGGCGGTGAAGCACCGCATGGAAGAGATGGGCTACCAGGAGCAGGATTACAACCTGGATACCCTGTACGCCGCCTTCCTGAAGCTGGCCGACAAAAAGGGCCAGGTGTTCGACTACGATCTGGAGGCCTTGGCCTTCATCAACAAACAACAGGAAGAGCCTGAGCACTTCAGCCTGGGTTACTTCAGCGTGCAATCCGGCAGCAGCATCATGGCCACCGCCTCGGTGAAACTGATCTGCGGCGGCGAAGAGAAAGCCGAAGCCGCCACCGGCAACGGCCCGGTCGATGCGGTCTATCAGGCGATCAATCGCATCACCGACTACCCGATCGAGCTGGTGAAGTACCAGTTGACCGCCAAAGGCCATGGCCGCGACGCGCTGGGCCAGGTGGATATCGTGGTCTCTTACAATGGCCGCCGCTTCCACGGCGTGGGGTTGGCGACCGACATCGTCGAATCCTCCGCCAAGGCGATGGTGCACGTGTTGAACAATATTTGGCGCTCACAGCAGGTAGAAAAAGAAAAGCAGCGCCTGCAGCAAAACAAACATCAAAATAATCAGGAAACGGTGTGAACATGACGAAGACTTATCACATTGCCGTCTTGCCCGGAGACGGCATCGGCCCGGAAGTAATGGCTCAGGCGCGCAAAGTGTTGGACGCAGTGCGTCAACGCTTTGACATTCGCATCACCACCGCCGAGTACGACGTCGGCGGTATCGCCATCGATCGCCACGGCAGCCCGTTGCCGGCGGCGACCGTCGCCGGCTGCGAGCAGGCCGACGCCATCCTGTTCGGCTCGGTGGGCGGCCCGAAATGGGAACATCTGCCGCCGGCCGAGCAACCGGAACGCGGCGCGCTGTTGCCGCTGCGCAAACACTTCAAACTGTTCAGCAACCTGCGCCCGGCGCGCCTGTATCAAGGGCTGGAGGCGTTCTGCCCGCTGCGCGCCGACATCGCCGCCCGCGGCTTCGACATTCTGTGCGTGCGCGAATTGACCGGCGGCATCTACTTCGGCCAGCCGAAGGGCCGTGAAGGCCAGGGCATGCAGGAGCGCGCCTTCGACACCGAGGTGTACCACCGTTTCGAGATTGAGCGCATCGCGCGCATCGCCTTCGAGTCCGCCCGCAAGCGTCGCCACAAGGTGACGTCGATCGATAAGGCCAACGTGCTGCAAAGCTCCATCCTGTGGCGTGAAGTAGTCAATCAGGTCGCCAAGGATTACCCGGACGTGTCGCTGTCGCACATGTATATCGACAACGCCACCATGCAGCTGATCAAAGATCCGTCCCAGTTCGACGTGCTGCTGTGCTCCAACCTGTTCGGCGACATCCTGTCCGACGAATGCGCGATGATCACCGGCTCGATGGGCATGCTGCCATCCGCCAGCCTGAACGAACAAGGTTTCGGCCTGTACGAACCGGCGGGCGGTTCCGCGCCGGATATTGCAGGCAAAGGCATCGCCAACCCGATTGCGCAAATCCTGTCCGCCACCCTGCTGCTGCGTTACAGCCTGGACGCCGATGAAGCGGCCGACGCCGTAGAACGCGCCATCAACCAGGCGTTGGAACAGGGCTACCGCACCGCCGATCTGGCCGGTGACGGCAAAGCCGTCAGCACCGATGAAATGGGCGACATCATCGCTCGCTTTGTAGCTCAGGGGGCATAACATGGCCAAGACCTTATACCAGAAGCTGTACGACGCCCACGTGGTGCACGAAGCGCCGAACGAAACGCCGTTGCTGTATATCGACCGGCACCTGGTGCACGAAGTCACCTCGCCGCAGGCGTTCGACGGCCTGCGCGCCATGGGCCGCAAGGTACGCCAGCCCGGCAAAACCTTCGCCACCATGGATCACAACGTGTCGACCCAGACCAAAGACATCAACGCCAGCGGCGAAATGGCGCGTATCCAGATGCAGGAGCTGATCAAGAACTGCGCGGAATTCGGCGTTTCGCTGTATGACCTGAACCACCCGTTCCAGGGCATCGTGCACGTGATTGGGCCTGAACAAGGCATGACGCTGCCGGGCATGACCATCGTCTGCGGCGACTCGCACACCGCCACCCACGGCGCTTTCGGCTCTCTGGCGTTCGGCATCGGCACCTCGGAAGTAGAGCATGTGCTGGCGACCCAGACCCTGAAGCAGGGCCGCGCCAAAACCATGAAGATTGAAGTGACCGGCGACGCCGCCGAGGGCATTACCGCCAAAGACATCGTGCTGGCGGTGATCGGCAAAACCGGCAGCGCCGGCGGCACCGGCCACGTGGTGGAATTCTGTGGCAAGGCGATCGAAGCGTTGAGCATGGAAGGCCGCATGACCCTGTGCAACATGGCGATCGAAATGGGCGCCAAAGCCGGATTAGTGGCGCCGGACGACACCACCTTCGCCTACCTGAAGGGGCGCCAGTTTGCGCCAACCGGCGAAAACTGGGAGCAGGCGGTCGCTTACTGGCGCACGCTGAAGTCCGACGCCGACGCCCAATTCGATACCGTAGTGACGCTGCACGCCGAAGAGATCGCGCCGCAGGTCACCTGGGGCACCAACCCCGGCCAGGTGATCGCCGTCAATCAGGCGATCCCGGCGCCGGAATCGTTCAGCGATCCGGTCGAGCGCGCCTCCGCCGAGAAAGCGTTGGCCTACATGGATTTGAAACCGGGCATCAAATTGACCGAGGTGCCGATCGACAAAGTGTTCATCGGCTCCTGCACCAACTCACGCATCGAAGATCTGCGCGCGGCGGCGGCTATCGCCAAGGGGCGCAAGGTCGCCAGCGGCGTGCAGGCCATCGTAGTGCCTGGCTCCGGCCCGGTGAAGGCCCAGGCGGAAGCCGAAGGGTTGGACAAAATCTTTATCGAAGCCGGTTTCGAATGGCGTTTGCCGGGTTGCTCGATGTGCCTGGCGATGAACAACGACCGCCTGAATCCGGGCGAGCGCTGCGCATCCACCAGCAACCGTAACTTTGAAGGGCGTCAGGGCCGCGGTGGGCGCACCCACCTGGTCAGCCCGGCGATGGCCGCCGCGGCCGCCGTCGCCGGTCACTTCGCCGACATCCGTGATATTCACTAAGGGGCTAACGTGGCTAAATTTACTCAACATACCGGCTTAGTGGTGCCTTTGGATGCGGCCAACGTCGACACCGACGCCATTATTCCCAAGCAGTTTTTACAGAAGGTCACCCGCACCGGTTTCGGCCAGCACCTGTTCAACGACTGGCGCTTCCTCGACGACGCCGGCCAGCAACCGAACCCGGAGTTCGTGCTGAACAAACCGCGCTATAAAGGCGCCAGCATCCTGTTGGCGCGCGAAAACTTCGGCTGCGGCTCCTCGCGCGAACACGCCCCCTGGGCGCTGACCGACTACGGTTTCAAAGTGGTGATCGCGCCGAGCTTCGCCGATATCTTCTACGGCAACTCGTTCAACAACCAGCTGTTGCCGGTGACGCTGAGCGAGCAGCAGGTGGACGAGCTGTTCAAACTGGTGGACGCCAACGAGGGAACAGAGTTCGTGGTGGATCTGGAGAACCAGACGGTCAACGCCGGCGGCAAAAGCTATCCGTTCGAAATCGACAGCTTCCGCCGCCACTGCATGATCAACGGACTGGACAGCATCGGCCTGACGCTACAGCACGAAGCGGACATCTCCCGCTACGAAGCGCAACAGCCGGCGTTTCTGAACTGATCCCTTTCACCCGCCGCCCGGCGGGTGAATTTTTTCCTCACCAGTAGCCCAGCAGTTTCCACCATGCCCCGCCGATCAGCATCCAGATCAGCAGGTTAACCACGCTCATCACCCATCCTGCTTTCCACCACTCCCCCAGCGTCACATAGCCGGAGCCGAAGATGATCGGCGCGGTGCCGGTGCCGTAATGGGTCAGCGACATCATCAGCGAAGAAGAGAACGCCAGGATCAGGCCCAGCAACGCCGGCGGCGCCCCGAGCGCGATGCCGGCGGCGAAGAAGGCGGCGAACATCGCCGTCACGTGCGCGGTGGTGCTGGCGAAGAAATAGTGAGAATACAAATAGATAATGGTCAGCAAGATCGTGCCACCCACCCAACTCATGCCCATATGGTCGATGCCGTTGCCCACGGTTTGCGACAACCAGCCTATTAGCCCCAGCTTGCCGAGGAAACTGGCCATCATCACCAGCGCCGAGAACCACACCACGGTATCCCAGGCACCTTTATGTTTCAGCACGTCTTCCCAGCTCAGCACCCCGGTGGCCAGCAGCACCGCCAGGCCGATCAGCGCCGCCGTGGTGGGATTAACCGCCAACGCCGGGCCGAAGATCATCGCCGGGATGCCGGCCCATAGCACCAGCAGCAGCGCGAACACCCCGAGGGTGATTTTTTCTGGCAGCGTCACCGGCCCCAGCGTCTGCAGTTTTTCGCGCGCGAAGCGCGGCGCGTCCGGCGTACTTTTCACCTCGGGCGGATACAGCAGGTAAATAACCAGCGGCATCACGATCAGCGAACACAGCCCCGGCACCAGGGCGGCGACCGCCCACATCGACCAGGACAGCTCGAAGTTACCGTGGGTGCCCTTGGCGATCAGGCTGACGATCAGCGGGTTAGGCGCCGTGGCGGTGATAAACATCGCCGAGGTGACCGGGTTGATGTTGTAGTTCACCAGCGACAGATAGCGGCCAATCTTGCCGGAGGTATTAAGTTCGGGTTTAGAGCCGAAGCTGTCGGCGATCGACTTCATGATCGGGTGAATGATGCCGCCGCCGCGCGCGGTATTGCTCGGCGTCACCGGCGCCAGCGTGGTTTCCGCCAGCGTCAGCGCGTAGGCGATGCCCAGCGTTTTCTTGCCGAACAGCGAGATGAAATAGTAGCCGATGCGCGCGCCCAGTCCGGTTTTGTTCAGGCTGAGGGAGATCATGATCGAAAAGCCGATCAGCCAGATCAGCTGGTTGGAGAAGCCGCTGAGGGCGTCGTCCAGCGCCGCGCCCGGCTTGCCGGGGTTGGTGACGCCGGTCACCGCCACCAGAGCGATGGCGATCACCGAGACCGCACCGATCGGCATCGCCTTGCCTATGATGGCGATGATGGTACCGATAAACAGCGCCAGCAGCTGCCAGGCGTTGGGCGCAACGCCTTCGGGGACGGGAATGAGGAACCAGATGATCAGCGTGGCGGCGAGCGCGCACAGGGAAGGAAGCGGTTTGAGCGGTGTGAGTTTATCCATAACGTTCCCACTGTTCTAAACAACGAGGCGGCGTCTCAATAGCGAGACGGGCGTGGACGCAACGATCGCGCTCCATATGCCTTCAGCTTGGGCGTCCGGTTTAGCATTCTCAATGACTTGCATCAAGAATGCCGCCGTTTGACCTCACACTTCACGCACTTTGGCGCTCATCCAGAGCGCCGCCAGCGCCAGCAGCGCCGCCAGCCAGTACACCGAGTAGTGACCGAGGTTCTCCACCAGTGCGCCCTGCAGCACCCCGGCCAGGATCACCCCGGTGGAGATGCTGTTGGTGAACAGCGTGGTGGCGACGCCCGGTCGGCCCGGCATCAAATCTTGAAAATAGAGCATGCCGATACCGGCGACAATGCCGATAAACACCGCGTTGAGCAGCTGCAGAGCGAGCAGCGCCGGCTTGGTCGCCAACATCGTCAGCCCAAGGTAGAACAGCACGCCCGCCGTCACCGCCAACAGCATCATATTGCGTTTGCCGAAGCGCTTGACGTAGTAACCAGCCAGCAGCATCGCCGGGATTTCCAACCCGGCGGCGGTGCCCATCAACACGCCGGCCAGCCCTTCCGGCAGCCCGAGATCGGCGGTGATATACAGCGGCATGTCGATGATGTACAGGGTGTTGCAGGTCCACATCAGCATCGAAGCGATGAACAGCAGCCGCACGTCGCGATTGCGCCAGGCGCCGGCGGGCGCGATCGGCGCAGAGGCACCGCCATGCAGCTCATTGCGCTCCGCCGCGCGCGGCACCGATGGCAACGTGAACCACACCAGCAGCGCGCAAATCACGAAGGTGGCGGCGGCGATCAGAAACATCACGGTGAACCCATAATTCAGCGCCAACGCAAACGACAGCGGCGGGCCAATCACCCACGCCAGCGAAAGCTGGGCACGCATGACCGAACTGAACATCGCCACTTCACGCGCCTCGCTGTCGGCGTATTCACGCGCCAACGCGAAAATCTGCGGCATGCCGGTGTTGGCGATCGCCGACAGCAACACCCCGGCGGTGATCAGCGTCAGATAATCGCGATTGAAAGCGAACAACAGACAGTTGCCGACCGCCATCAGGCAGCACAGCAGGATCAATCGGCGTCGATCGCCGCGGGTGTCGGAGCGCTTGGCCAGCAGGAAGCTGACCAGGATGCCGGCCACCGCATTGGCGGTATAAAACAGCCCGACCCACAACGGCCGCACTTTCACCTCGGTGGTCAGAAACAGGCTGAGCGTCGGCGTCAGCAACGCGCCGGCGATGCCGGAAAGAAAAGCGATCAGCAGGAATGCGGCAAAGATGGGGTTGATGCGCAGTGTCAGCCGGCTCAGGCGTTGCATATCGTCTTCCCTGACCTCAAAACGAAAGTGAAACCTTAGGCCACGGCGAGAAAAATGCAAGCGCATCGCCCTGACCAGGCATAAAAAAACCAGTGGGTCGCCCCACTGGCTGGTGAAACAGCACCATTACTCAGAAACTTGTCACCGCAGCCCCTACAGGTGCTCGCGGTACTGCTTGTCGGTCATCTCTTTGATGTCCCATTGCGTCAGGTGCGCCAGCATCGCCAGCCGCGCCTGTTCGGGCACCACGCTCAGCCAGTCGGCATGCTGACGGCGCACCGCGCGGAAATAGCGCTGATAGAACTGTTTGGATAAGAAAGCTTTCATCATTACGCCCTCCCCTTTCATTGATGAAAATTATCGGCGTAATATAGGGAAAGAAAAATTGACGACTTGAGGCGGGAGTGTTCCTCTTTTATGTCCACGTCCAGATTGCAGCAGCAGTTCATCCGTCTGTGGCAGCGCTGCCACGGCGAAACCACCGACACCACGCTGCAGGCGCTGGCAGAGGCGCTCAGCTGCTCGCGGCGGCATGTGCGCTCCCTGCTGAGCGCCATGCAACGGGAGGGTTGGCTCACCTGGCAGGCGGAATCGGGGCGCGGCAAACGTTCGCGTCTCACCTTCCATTACACCGGCCTGGCGCTGCAGCAACAGCGGGCCGAGGAGCTCCTGGAGCAGGATCGCATCGATCAGTTGGTGCAACTGGTAGGCGACAAAGACGTGGTACGCCAGATGCTGCTGTCGCAGCTGGGGCGCAGCTTCCGCCAGGGGAAACACATCCTGCGGGTGCTCTACTACCGGCAGCTGTACAACCTGCTGCCCGGCTCGGCGCTGCGGCGTTCGGAGACCCATTTGGCGCGCCAGATCTTCAACGGCCTGACGCGCATAAATGAGGAAAACGGGGAACTGGAGTCCGACCTGTCCCACCATTGGCAAATGCTGACGCCGCTGCACTGGCGGTTTTACCTGCGCCCGGCGATCCATTTTCATCACGGCCGCGAGCTGGAGATGGCGGACGTCATCAGTTCGCTTTCGCGTCTGACCTCGCAACCGCTGTTCTCGCATATCGAAAGCGTCACCTCGCCGACGCCGTTCGTTGTCGACGTGCATCTGCGCAGCGCCGATCACTGGCTGCCCTGGCTATTAGGCAGCGTACACGCCATGATCCTGCCGCGCGAATGGCGCGAGCTGCCGGACTTCGCCCGCCATCCGATCGGCACCGGCCCATACCGCGTGGTGCGCAATCTCCCCAGCCAGATGAAGATCCACGCCTTCGACGACTATTTCGGCTACCGGGCGCTGATCGATGAGGTGAATATCTGGGTGCTGCCGGAATTCTCCGAAGAGCTGGTGCACTCAGGCGTACAGCTGCAGGGCGATGAAACCGCCAACAATGAACTGGAAAGCCGGCTGGAAGAGGGCTGTTATTTCCTGCTGTTCGATCGGCGCTCCCCATTGGCGGCCGATCCCGCCATTCGCAGCTGGCTGTGCGAATTGATCAATCCCATTTCGCTGCTGAGCCACGCCGGGCCGCTCTATCAGCGCTACTGGTCGCCGGCGTACGGCCTGCTGCCGCGCTGGCACCACAACCGCGCGCTGGCGCAGCAGCCCAAGCCGCCGGGTCTGACCGAACTGACGATGACCCACTTCAATGAGCATTCGGAGTTTCACGCCATCCGTCAGGCGATCGAGCCGCTGCTGGCGCAGCACGGCATCCGCCTGATCGTGCAAAGCGTGGACTACGCCACCTGGCACCAGGGGGACGCGCGCAGCGATCTGTGGCTCGGCAGCGCCAACTTCTATCTGCCGCTGGAGTTTTCGCTGTTCGCCACACTGTATGAACTGCCGCTGATGCAGCACTGCATGAACGAGGATCTGGCGCAGGACGCCGCGCTGTGGCGAGCCAACCGCCTGCCGCTGGCGGAGTTTTGCCAACGTCTGGTCAGCGATCATCAACTGCATCCGCTGTTCCACCACTGGCTGCAGCTGCACGGCCAGCGCAGCATGCGCGGCGTGCGGATGAACACCCTCGGCTGGTTCGACTTCAAGTCCGCCTGGTTTGCCCCACCGGAGGCATAAGCGCCTTTCGTCAAGGCCGGTTAATCTTTACAATAGCGCCGTCTCAACGGGGTGCGGAAATTCGCTGCGTATCACACGCCCGATTTTCCGCTGAGAGCACACCCGTCGAACCTGATCCGGTCAATACCGGCGGAGGGATTTGAGCCCAGCGAACCGGCGACGCCGCCTCGCCCCCTCAGATGCCCTTGCCCCCTTATTTCTCAGGAGTGCAACGTGGTCAAAAAATATCTGCCCTGCTTATTGCTGCTGTGCGCCGCGCCGGTGTTCGCCAAGCCAACGCTGACGGTTTACACCTACGATTCCTTCGCCGCCGACTGGGGCCCTGGCCCGGCGGTGAAGAAAGCCTTCGAGGCCGAGTGCGACTGTGAACTGAAGTTCGTCGCGCTGGAAGACGGCGTTTCGCTGCTGAACCGTCTGCGCATGGAGGGCAAGAACAGCGCCGCCGACGTGGTGCTGGGGTTGGACAACAACCTGCTGCAGGCGGCGCAGCAAACCGGCCTGTTCGCGCCGAGCGGCGTCGACACCGCCAGGCTGACGGTGCCGGGCGGCTGGCAGGACGTGACCTTCGTGCCTTACGATTACGGGTACTTCGCCTTCGTCTACAACAAAGAAAAACTGAAGAACCCGCCGAAAAGCCTGCAGGAGCTGGTCAGCAGCGATCGCAACTGGAAAGTGATCTACGAAGATCCGCGCACCAGCACGCCGGGGCTCGGCCTGCTGCTGTGGATGCAGAAAGTGTATGGCGACAAGGCGCCAGCCGCCTGGCAGCAGCTGGCGAAGAAGACCGTTACCGTCACCAAAGGCTGGAGTGAAGCCTACGGCCTGTTCCTGAAAGGCGAAGGCGATCTGGTGCTCAGCTACACCACCTCTCCCGCCTATCACCTGATCGCAGAGAAAAAAGACCTCTACGCCGCCGCCATGTTCAGCGAAGGCCACTACCTGCAGGTGGAAGTGGCCGGCAAGCTGAAGGCCGCCAAACAGCCCGAACTGGCGGAACGTTTCATGCAGTTCATGGTGACGCCGGCATTCCAGAACACCATCCCGACCGGCAACTGGATGTACCCGGTGATCAACACTCCGCTGCCCGTCGGCTTTGAACAGATGAACGTACCGCATACCGCGCTGCAGTACAGCGCCGAAGAGGTGGCCACACAACGCGGCGGCTGGATCCGGGCATGGCAAACCGCCGTCAGCCGCTGATCCCCCGCTGGCTCTGGCCGGGGCTGCTGGCCGCCAGCGTGATCCTGCTGGTCGCCGCGCTGGCGATGGGTTCGCTGTGGCGTCACGCGCCGGACAGCGACTGGCGCAGCCTGTCGCAGGACAGCTATCTGTGGCACGTGGTGCGCTTCACCTTTTGGCAGGCGCTGCTGTCGGCGCTGATCTCGGTGCTGCCCGCCATCCCGCTGGCGCGCGCGCTCTATCGCCGCCGTTTCCCCGGCCGGCAACTGCTGCTGCGGCTGTGCGCCATGACGCTGGTGCTGCCGGTGTTGGTGGCGGTATTCGGCCTGCTCAGCGTCTATGGGCGCCAGGGCTGGCTGGCGACGCTGTGCGGCTGGCTGGGCGTGGAGTATGGCTTCTCGCCTTACGGCCTGCAGGGCATTCTGCTGGCGCACCTGTTCTTTAACCTGCCGCTGGCGACCCGCCTGTTGCTGCAGGCGCTGGAGAATATTCCGGTGGAACAGCGCCAATTGGCCGCCCAACTGGGCATGAGCGGCTGGCAGCAGTTCCGCTTCGTCGAATGGCCGGCGCTGCGCCGCCAAATCCTGCCGAGCGGCGCGCTGATCTTCATGTTGTGCTTCGCCAGCTTCGCCACCGTGCTGTCGCTGGGCGGCGGGCCGCAGGCCACCACCATCGAACTGGCGATCTACCAGGCGCTGAGTTACGACTACGATCTGGGACGCGCCGCCATGCTGGCGCTGATCCAGCTGGGCTGTTGTCTCGGGCTGGTGTTGATCAGTCAGCGCCTGAGCCAGGCATTGCCGGTGGGGCATACCCACGCCCAGCGCTGGCGCAATCCGGAAGACAGCCTGTGGCGACGCATCGGCGATTCCCTGCTGATCGCCGCCGCGCTGTTGCTGTTGCTGCCGCCCTTGCTGGCGGTGATCGCCGATGGCGCCAACCAGGCTATCCTCAGCGTACTGCGCCAGCCAGTGCTGTGGCAGGCCCTGTTCACGTCGCTGCGCATCGCCCTCGGCGCCGGGCTGCTGTGTGTGGCGCTCACCCTGATGCTGCTGTGGAGCAGCCGCGAGTTGAAGCTGCGGCAGCAGCTGCGCGGCGGCCAGGCGCTGGAGCTGAGCGGCATGGTGATCCTGGCGATGCCGGGCATCGTGCTGGCCACCGGCTTCTTCCTGCTGCTGAGCGATACCATCGGGTTGCCGCAGTCGCCCTATGCGCTGGTGATCCTCACCAATGCGCTGATGGCGGTGCCCTATGCGCTCAAGGTGTTGGAGAATCCGATGCGCGACCTCGCCGAACGTTACAACCCGCTGTGCCTGTCGCTGGATATCCGCGGCTGGCAACGGCTGCGGCTGATTGAGCTGCGCGCCTTGCGCCGCCCGCTGGCGCAGGCGCTGGCCTTCGCCTGCGTGCTGTCGATCGGCGATTTCGGCGTGGTCGCCTTGTTTGGCAACGAGCATTTCCGTACCCTGCCTTTTTATCTGTATCAGCAGATTGGCGCCTACCGCAGCCATGACGGCGCGGTGACCGCGCTGCTGTTGCTGCTGTTATGCTTCCTGCTGTTTACCCTGATCGAACGCTTACCGGGCCGCCATGCTGACGCTTGAAAAACTGACCTATCTGTATGACCACCTGCCGATGCGCTTTGACCTGCGCATCCAGCCGGGCGAGCGCGTCGCGGTGCTCGGCCCCAGCGGCGCCGGCAAAAGCACCTTGCTGAGCCTGATCGCCGGTTTTCTGCCGGCGGCCAGCGGCCGGCTGCTGCTGAACGGTGAGGATCACACCGCCACACCGCCGGCCAAACGGCCGGTGTCGATGCTGTTTCAGGAAAACAATCTGTTCGCGCACCTGACGGTGGCGCAGAACATCGGATTGGGGTTGGATCCCGGCCTGCGCTTGAACGCGCAGCAGCGCCAACAGCGGGCGCAAATCGCCCGGCAAGTCGGCCTGGAAGAGCATCTGGAACGCCTGCCGTCGCAACTTTCGGGCGGCCAGCGTCAGCGCGCCGCGCTGGCGCGCTGTTTGATTCGCCAGCGGCCGATCCTGCTGCTCGACGAACCCTTCTCGGCGCTCGACCCGGCGCTGCGCAACGAGATGCTGCAACTGCTGCGGACGGTGTGCGAACAGCGCAACCTGACGCTGCTGATGGTATCGCACAACCTCGACGACGCCGCGCGCATCGCGCCGCGCACGCTGCTGGTGGTCGACGGCCGCATCTACTACGACGGCCCGACGCAGGCCCTGCTGGACGGCAGCGCGCCCGAAGCGCGCGTGCTGGGCATTTCGGGTAAAGCGTGATCTGACGCTCGTTTTTTATGCTGCGCCAATAAACCTGTTGTGCGAATTTTGCGCCTGTGTTTTTATAAAAACCTGACTTTTTTTACTGATGATAAGGTTCCCTGTGATCGCATCCTCGCTGACTTCGACCCTACTAGTTACCGCGCTACCAGCCGCGGTGGTCGTCGTGCGTGTGGTGGTGGTCGTCGGCAATGCGCCGTAGGGTCCGAATCAACGCATCGATTCCCAAACCCCGCCGGCGCAAACCGGGCGGGGTTTCTTGTTTTAGCACCCTGCCCAGCAAAGCTCACCGGCCTTGAGAAAGGACAGGAACATGGCAACTTCGGGCACGCCTCAACCGGGCACCAGCTTTACCGGCGCACAATTGATCGTTCATCTGCTGGAGCGTCAGGGCATCACTACCGTCGCCGGCATTCCCGGCGGCGCCGCGCTGCCGCTGTATGACGCGCTGAGCCAAAGCACCCGCATTCACCACGTGCTGGCGCGCCACGAACAGGGCGCGGGCTTTATGGCGCAGGGTATGGCGCGCGCCAACGGCAAGGCGGCGGTGTGCATCGCCTCCAGCGGGCCGGGCGCCACCAACCTGGTTACCGCCATCGCCGACGCCAAGCTCGATTCCATTCCGCTGGTGTGCATCACCGGGCAGGTGCCCTCCTCAATGATCGGCACCGACGCTTTCCAGGAAGTGGACACCTACGGCATTTCCATCCCGATCACCAAGCACAACCATCTGGTGCGTGATATCCGCGAGCTGCCACAGGTGATCGGCGACGCGTTCCGCATCGCCGAGTCAGGCCGCCCGGGCCCGGTCTGGATCGATGTGCCGAAAGACGTGCAAACCGCCACCATCACGCTGGAAGAGCTGCCGCCGATCGCCGTGCCGGACGCCGCCCCGAGCTTCGATCCGGCACTGGTTTCGCAGGCCGCCGCGATGATCAATCAGGCAAAACGCCCGATCCTTTACCTGGGCGGCGGCATCATCTGCGCCGACGCCCACCGGCAGGCGCTGGAACTGGCCGAGCGCGCCAGCCTGCCCACCACCATGACGCTGATGGCGCTGGGCGCGATGCCGGTGGAACACCCGCTGTCGCTGGGCATGCTGGGCATGCACGCGGCGCGCAGCACCAACTTCATTCTGCAGGAGGCCGATCTGCTGATCGTGCTGGGCGCGCGTTTCGACGACCGGGCAATCGGCAAAACCGAGCAGTTCTGCCCTAACGCCGCCATCATTCACGTGGATATCGATCGCGCCGAGCTGGGCAAGGTCAAACAGGCCAACGTGGCGATCCATGCCGACGTCGGCCAGGTGCTGCAACAGTTGCTGCCACAGATCGACACGCAGCCGCGCAGCGCGTGGCTGAACACCGTCAATGACCTGAAGCGCGAATTCCCGTTCAACATGCCGAACGCCGACGATCCGCTGAGCCATTACGGCCTGGTATTGGCCGCCGCGCGCTGCGTGGACGATAACGCCATCATCACCACCGACGTGGGCCAGCATCAGATGTGGGTGGCGCAGGCCTATCCGCTGAGCCGGCCGCGCCAGTGGCTGACTTCGGGCGGTCTGGGCACCATGGGCTTCGGCCTGCCGGCGGCGATCGGCGCGGCGTTGGCGGAGCCTGAGCGCAAAGTGCTGTGCTTCTCCGGTGACGGCAGCCTGATGATGAACATTCAGGAAATGGCCACCGCGGTCGAGCACGATCTGGACGTGAAAATCATTTTGATGAACAACCAGGCGCTGGGGCTGGTGCACCAGCAGCAAACCCTGTTCTACCAGCAGCGCATCTTCGCCGCCGCCTATCCGAAGCGCACCGACTTCCTGAAAATCGCCGCCGGATTCGGGTTGGATACCTGCGATCTGAATGCTGCGGAAGATCCGCAAGCGGCGCTGGCCGAGGCGATCCAACGACCGGGCCCCTGTCTGATCCACGCGCTGATCGATATTAATGAAAAAGTGTTCCCGATGGTGCCGCCGGGCGCCGCCAACATCGACATGATTGGAGAATAAGCCATGCTGCAACCACAAGATAAACCCCAGGTGATCCTGGAGCTGGCGGTGCGCAACCATCCCGGCGTGATGTCGCACGTTTGCGGGCTGTTCGCTCGCCGCGCGTTCAACGTCGAAGGCATTTTGTGTCTGCCGTTGAAGGACGGCCAGCAAAGCCGCATTTGGCTACTGGTCGCCGACGATCAGCGGCTGGAGCAGATGATAAGCCAGGTGGAAAAGCTGGAGGATGTGCTGCAGGTGAAGCGCCACAGCGAAGACGTGCGGGTATTTGAACAGCTGGAAGCGTTCTTCCAGTAAGGCGAACGGGGGCTTTCGCCCCCTTTTGTCATTGACCCGACAACACCTTCCACAGCAGGTGGCGATACACCGGCATCAGCGGCTGCTGGCTCAGCGCATAACCGGCCGCCAGTGCCACCAACCAACTCAATCCGCACACCACGCGCAGCCGCAGCGGCGTCAGCCAACGGCTCAGACGATCGGCGTTGCGCTTGCCCTCACGCCACCAGCGCCAGCTCAACCATGCCGCCAGCCAGACAAGCAGCGCCGCCGCAAGCAGCAGCCACTTGAACATCGCGCTGTCGGCACCGGCGGGAATATCGATCGCCACGCCCGCCAGAATGCCGGGAAAGAAATAAACCGGCGGCCAGGTCAGGCAACCGATGATGTTCGGCAGCGCGAACTTGTACGGCGGCAGATCGAGCATGCCGGCCACCATCGGCACCAGCGGGCGCGTCGGGCCGACGAAACGGCCGATCAGAATGGTCGCCATGCTGTGCTGGTGCAAGGCGTGCTCGGTTTTGTCTAGCAGCGCCTTGTTCTTCTTCAGGAAAGACCAACGGTGTAAAGGCCCCTTGAACGCGCGGCCGACGAAATAAGAGATCCAGTCGCCGAGCAGGCAGCCGACGATGCCCGCCGCCCAGGCGTAGTAAAAGTCCACCTTGCCGCTGCCGATCAACGCGCCGATGCTGGCCATCATCACCGTGCCGGGCAGCAGCAGCCCCACCAGTGCCAGCGACTCCAGAAAAGCGACCAGCAGGACGACCATCAGGGTGAAAGCCAGTGACTGGGTGATCAAATCTTGTAAATAGGCTTCCATTACACCTCTGTGGATTATTCGGGCCAAACGGGCGGAGGATTTTCCAGTGCCGCCGCAGACGAGTCAATCGATGAATTGTATGCGTATTTGGCAACACCGCGCGGCAATGGACAATCACTGTATAAAAACCCATACTATAATTTATCTATATTAGCGCCAAAACCGACATCTCGCTGAATGTCGCGCACGCCACCCGGCGGAAGACGAAGGGGTTATGACAGCACTGCAACAGGGTTTCCTGCTCACTCGCCACTGGCGCGACACGCCCACCGGCACCGAGGTCGAATTTTGGCTGGCGACCGACGCGGGCCCGCGTCAGCTGCGTCTGCCGCCGCAAACCTCGGTGGCGTTTATCCCCGCCGAACACCGGCAGCGCGTGGAACTGCTGCTGCGGGAAGAGCGGCAAGTCGAACTGAAACCGCTGGCACTGACGGATTTTCACCACCGCCCGATGCTGGGGCTTTACTGCCGCCAGCACCGTCAGCTCATCAAGCTGGAAAAACTGCTGCGGGAAGGCGGCGTTGCGGTCTACGAGGCCGACATTCGCCCACCGGAGCGCTACCTGATGGAGCGCTTCATCACCGCGCCGGTGTGGTTCAACGGCAACCCCAACGGCGGCGGCCTGTTGCTCAATGGCCAGATGAAGCCGGCGCCGGAGTACCGCCCAACGCTCAAGCTGGTATCGCTGGATATCGAGACCACCGCCCACGGCGAACTTTACTCCATCGCGCTGGAAGGCTGCGGCCAGCGGCAGGTGTACATGCTGGGGCCGGCCAACGGCGGCGATGAGCCGTTGGATTTCGATCTGGAATATTGCGCCAGCCGCCCCCAGCTGCTGGAACGGTTGAACGCCTGGCTGGAACGCCACGATCCCGACGCCATCATCGGCTGGAACCTGGTGCAGTTCGATCTGCGGGTGCTGCAAAAGCATGCCGAGCGCTACCAGATCCCGCTGCGGCTGGGGCGCGGCGGCAACCTGCTGGAGTGGCGCGAGCACGGCTTCAAACAGAACCACTTTTTCGCCGCCGCCGCCGGCCGGCTGATCATCGACGGCATCGAAGCGCTGAAATCCGCCACCTGGAACTTTCCCTCCTTCAGCCTGGAATACGTTTCGCAGGAACTGTTGGGTGAAGGCAAGGCGATCGACAACCCTTATCAGCGCATGGCGGAGATCGACCGGCGCTTCGCTGAAGACAAGCCGGCGCTGGCCCGCTACAACCTGAAGGACTGCGAGCTGGTGACGCGCATCTTCGCCAAGGCCGATCTGCTGAACTTCCTGCTGGAGCGCGCCACCGTCACCGGGCTGGCGGCCGATCGCAGCGGTGGCTCGGTGGCAGCCTTCAGCCACCTCTATATGCCGCGCATGCACCGCCTGGGCTTTGTCGCCCCCAACCTCGGCGAACAGCCGGAGGAGCACAGCCCCGGCGGCTTCGTGATGGACTCGCGGCCCGGCCTGTACGACTCGGTGCTGGTGCTGGACTATAAAAGCCTGTACCCGTCGATCATCCGCACCTTCCTGATCGATCCGGTCGGGCTGGTGGAGGGCATGCGCCATCCGGGCGACGCCGACTCGGTGCCCGGCTTTCGCAACGCCCGCTTCTCGCGCAGCAAACACTGCCTGCCGGCGATCGTCGAGCAGATCTGGCAGGGCCGCGAGGCCGCCAAACGCCAGCACAACAAGCCCCTGTCGCAGGCGTTGAAAATCATCATGAACGCGCTGTACGGCGTGCTGGGATCGAGCGGCTGCCGCTTCTTCGATCCGCGGCTGGCGTCGTCGATCACCCTGCGTGGCCACGAGATCATGCGGCAAACCCGCGAGCTGATCGAAGCCGAAGGCTACCAGGTAATTTACGGCGATACCGATTCCACCTTCGTGTGGCTGAAACAGCCGCATGACGAGCAACAGGCGGCGCAGATCGGCCGGGCGCTGGTGCAACGGGTCAACGCCTGGTGGCGGCAGCAGCTGCAGCAGCAGTTCGGGCTGGAGAACGCGCTGGAGCTGGAGTTCGAAACCCACTACTCCCGTTTCCTGATGCCGACCATTCGCGGCGCCGAACAGGGCAGCAAAAAACGCTATGCCGGCCTGATCGCACGCGCCGACGGCGAGGAAGAGATGGTGTACAAAGGGCTGGAAACGGTGCGCACCGACTGGACGCCGCTGGCGCAGCAGTTCCAGCAACAGCTCTATCAGCGCATCTTCAAACGGCAGCCCTATCAGGACTATGTGCGCGACTACATCGGCAAAACCCTGAACGGCGACTTCGACGATCAGCTGGTGTACCGCAAACGCCTGCGCAGAAAGCTCGACGACTATCAGCGCAACGTGCCGCCACATGCCCGCGCCGCGCGCATCGCCGACGACTACAACCGCCAACAGGGGCGGCCGCTGCAGTATCAGAACGGCGGCTGGATCAGCTACGTGATGACCGTGGCCGGGCCGGAACCGCTGGAAACCCGCCATTCGCCCATCGACTATCAGCATTACCTCGAACGCCAGCTGCAACCGGTGGCAGACGCTATACTCCCTTTCTTGCACGACGATTTCACCACGCTGGTCACCGGGCAAATGGGGCTGTTTTGAGATTGCGCCAGGTTAAGAAAAATCATCGGGTTTTGCAGGTGACGAACGCGCCGCCTTCCATTACCATAGCGCCCTTCCCAAAACTGAACCACGCTTAGCCCTGCCGTCTCGCGACGTCTGCATGGCGTGAACGGCTATTGCCCGCCAAATTTAAAACAAACCGGGATTAGCTGACGTTCAGTACAGGTGCCGCGGCCCTTCCCGCCCGGTAACAAGACTTACTTACAAAGAATCGAGCCGACAATATATGCCTTTTACTCTTGGTCAACGCTGGATCAGCGACACGGAAAGCGAATTAGGATTGGGAACCGTCGTGGCGCTGGATGCGCGCATGATTACCCTGCTTTTCCCCGCCACCGGTGAAAACCGCCTCTATGCCAGAAACGATTCGCCGATCACCCGCGTGATGTTCAACCCGGGCGATACCGTCAGCAGCCACGAGGGCTGGCAGCTGCAGGTGGAAGAGGTGAAAGAGGAAAACGGTCTGTTGACCTATATCGGCACCCGTCTGGACACCCAGGAAAGCGGCGTGGCGATGCGCGAAGTGCTGCTGGACAGCAAACTGACCTTCAGCAAACCGCAGGATCGTCTGTTCGCCGGCCAGATCGACCGCATGGACCGTTTCGCGCTGCGTTTTCGCGCGCGCAAATACCAGAGCGAGCAGTATCGCCTGCCGTTCGCCGGCCTGCGCGGCATGCGCGCCAGTCTGATCCCGCACCAGCTGCACATCGCCCATGAAGTCGGCCAGCGCCATGCGCCGCGCGTTCTGCTCGCGGACGAAGTCGGCCTCGGCAAAACCATCGAAGCCGGCATGATCATCCACCAGCAGCTGCTGGCGGGCCGCGCCGAGCGCGTGCTGATCGTGGTGCCGGAAACGCTGCAGCACCAGTGGCTGGTGGAGATGATGCGCCGCTTCAACCTCTACTTCTCGCTGTTTGACGACAGCCGCTACGCCGAAGCCAAGCTCGACAGCAGCAACCCGTTCGAGACCGAACAGCTGGTGATCTGCTCGCTGGACTTCGTGCGCCGCAACAAGCAGCGTCTGGAAGAGCTGGCGGACGCCCAGTGGGACCTGCTGGTGGTCGATGAAGCGCACCACCTGGCCTGGAGCGAAGAAGCGCCGAGCCGCGAATATCAGGTGATCGAACAGCTGGCCGAGCATATCCCCGGCGTGTTGCTGCTGACCGCCACCCCGGAACAGCTCGGCCAACAGAGCCACTTTGCGCGCCTGCGCCTGCTCGATCCAAACCGTTTCCACGACTACGGCGAGTTCGTCGCCGAGCAGCAGAAATACCGTCCGGTGGCCGACGCCGTCACCCTGTTGCTGAGCGGTGAGCGCCTGGCTGACGACAAGCTGAACCTGCTGGGCGAGCTGATCGACGAGCAGGACATCGAGCCGCTGCTCAAAGCCGCCAACAGCGAAGGCGACAACGCCGAGCAGGCGCGCCAGGAGCTGGTTTCGATGCTGATGGATCGCCACGGCACCAGCCGCGTGCTGTTCCGCAACACCCGTAACGGCGTGAAGGGCTTCCCGCACCGCAACCTGCACCAGATCAAGCTGCCGTTGCCGACCCAGTATCAGACCGCGATCAAAGTCTCCGGCATCATGGGCGCCAAAAAGTCCGTCGAAGCCCGTGCGCGCGACATGCTGTACCCGGAGCAAATCTACCAGGAATTCGAAGGCGAAAACGCCACCTGGTGGAACTTCGACCCGCGCGTCGAATGGCTGCTGGATTACCTGCTGGCCAACCGCAACGAAAAAGTGCTGGTGATCTGCGCCAAGGCCGACACTGCGCTGCAGCTGGAGCAGGTGCTGCGCGAACGTGAAGCGATCCGCGCCGCGGTGTTCCACGAAGGGCTGTCGATCATCGAGCGCGACCGCGCCGCCGCCTACTTCGCCTCCGAAGAGGAAGGCGCGCAGGTGCTGCTGTGTTCCGAGATCGGTTCCGAAGGCCGCAACTTCCAGTTCGCCAGCCAGCTGGTGATGTTCGATCTGCCGTTCAACCCAGACCTGCTGGAGCAGCGTATCGGCCGTCTGGACCGTATAGGCCAGATGCACGACATCCAGATCATGGTGCCTTACCTGGAGCACACCGCGCAGGCGGTGCTGGGCCGCTGGTTCCACGAAGGGCTGGACGCCTTCGAGCACACCTGCCCGACCGGCCGCACCATCTACGACAGCTGCTATGAGCAGTTGATCGGTTTTCTGGCCGCGCCGACCGAGCAGGAAGGGCTGGACGAATTCATCCACGCCTGCCGCCAACAGCACGATCAATTGAAAGCGCAGTTGGAACAGGGGCGCGACCGCCTGCTGGAGATGCACTCCAACGGCGGCGATAAAGCCCAGGCGCTGGCCGCCGCCATCGCCGAGCAGGATAACGACGTCAACCTGGTGGGCTTTGCGCTCAACCTGTTCGACATCGTCGGCATCAATCAGGAAGACCGCAGCGACAACCTGATCGTGCTGACGCCGTCCGACCATATGCTGGTGCCGGACTTCCCGGGCCTGCCGCAGGACGGCTGTACCGTCACCTTCGACCGCGATCAGGCGCTGTCGCGCGAAGACGCGCAGTTCGTCAGTTGGGAACACCCGATCATCCGCAACGGCCTGGATCTGATCCTGTCCGGCGATACCGGCAGCTGTGCGGTGTCCCTGTTGAAAAACAAAGCGTTGCCGGTCGGCACCCTGCTGGTTGAGCTGGTGTACGTGGTGGAAGCCCAGGCGCCGAAGCACCTGCAGCTGACCCGCTTCCTGCCGCCGACGCCGATCCGCATGCTGATGGATCGCAAGGGCACCAACCTGGCGGCGCAGGTCGAGTTCGAAAGCTTCAACCGCCAGTTGAACGCGGTCAACCGCCACACCTCCAGCAAGCTGGTCAACGCCGTGCAGCAAGACGTGCACGCCATGCTGCAGCAGGCGGAAAGCCTGGTCGAAGCACAGGCGCGCACGCTTATCGAGCAAGCCAAACAAGAGGCGGACGACAAGCTGAGCGCCGAGCTGGCGCGTCTGGAAGCGCTGAAAGCGGTCAACCCGAACATTCGCGACGACGAAGTCGAAACGCTGGAGTTCAACCGCCGTCAGGTGCTGGCCAACCTCAATGAAGCCGGCTGGCGCCTGGATGCCATTCGTCTGGTGGTGGTCACCCACCAGTAACCGGCGCGACGCGGGGAGGCAGCCGCCTCCCCGTTCGGCCCTTTTCGCGGAGCCAAGATGGAACCCTACAATCCCCCGCAGGACCCGCTGCACATCCTGTATCAGGATGAACACATCATGGTGGTCAACAAGCCCAGCGGCTTGCTGTCGGTGCCCGGCCGCGCGCCGGAAAACAAAGACAGCCTGATGACCCGCATTCAGGCCGATCATCCGGCCGCCGAATCGGTGCACCGGCTCGACATGGCCACCAGCGGGGTGATCGTGGTGGCGCTCAACAAGGCCGCCGAGCGTGAGCTGAAGCGGCAGTTCCGCGAACGCGAACCGAAGAAATCCTATATCGCCCGCGTTTGGGGGCATATGGAACATGACGAGGGGTTGGTGGATTTGCCGCTGATCTGCGACTGGCCTAATCGGCCGCTGCAAAAGGTGTGTTTTGACACCGGCAAAGCGGCGCAAACCGAGTATCTGGTGCTGTCGCGCGATGCCGATGGCAGCACGCGCGTGAAGCTGACGCCGATCACCGGCCGCTCACATCAGCTACGGGTGCACATGCTGGCGCTGGGACACCCGATCCTCGGCGACGGTTTCTACGCCCCGCCGGAAGCTAAGGCGATGGCGCCGCGATTGCAGCTGCATGCGCAAGAGTTGCGCATCACCCATCCCGCCTTCCAGACGCCGATGCACTTTCGCGCCGAGCCGGATTTCTGAATCATATGTTAAACGGGCCCGGCATGCCGGGCCCGCTTTCATCGCCTATTTAAAACCTTTCTCGCGTTTGATCAGGTCGTACGCCGCCTGAATCTCCTGCGCTTTTTGCTTGGCCATTTCCATCATCTGCGGCGGCAAGCCTTTCGCCACCAGCTTATCTGGATGGTGTTCGCTCATCAGCTTACGGTAGGCGCGCTTGATGGTGGCGGCATCGTCGCTGCTGTTCACGCCGAGCACCTTGCACGCATCGTCGAGCGTCGGGCCGCGCTGAGCCTGCTGATAGCCGCCCTGCGAATACCCGCCCTGTTGACCGCCGCCGAATTGGCGCCCCCCCTCCATCATGCTGAGGAACTGATCGAACTGCGCGCGCGAAATGCCCAGCTCTTCGGCGATGACGTACAGTACCTGACGTTCATTCGGATGCAGCGAGCCGTCGGCGAACGCCGCCTGAATCTGAATTTCCAGAAACATCCGAATCAAATCAAAGCGGCCGAAGCAGATGCTGCGGAACTGCTGCAGCGTCTCACGCAGCGGGAACTGGCTCTGTTTGCCCTCGCGGAACGCCTGCTGCGCCGCGGTGCGCGCTTCGCCGTGCAGCTGCAGGCGATCCATGAACAGGCTGGCAATCTGGATATCCGCCTCGGTGACGCGTCCTTTGGATTTGGTCAGGTGGCCCATCACCTGAAAAGTGGTGCGGAAAAACAGCGTTTGCCGCGTTTGCTGGTCGGTGAAAAAACCCCGGCTGCGCTTGTTGCTGCGCGCCGTATCGATCATATGACCGATAATCAGCCCCAGAACTACACCCCAGAATCCCGCGCCAGACCAGATGGCGACGATGACGCCGAGCAGTTTTCCCCAATACTGCATATACTCCTCAATTATCATGCCGAAAGCCGCCCGCTCTCCTCCGTTTCAGGAAAGGGCGCAGGCGATTTTTCCCAGAATTTGGATTATCATACCTGTCATTTATCTTTGCGCCTAACGACGACGCAAGTAAACGGCTGGATTTAGCACTAGCGCAACGCAGATGAGTAATATAGTCTCTGACCGTTTGCCGGACACGACGCCTCTGATGACGGAACACCAAAACCGCGTATGAAAAAAAGTTTCCCAACCCTGCTGGCCACGATGATTTGGACGGCACTCTACAGTCAGCATGCGCTGGCTGATCTGGCCGAGCAATGCATGCTTGGCGTTCCCGTTTACGACAAGCCTTTGGTCAGCGGCGATCCAAACAGCCAGCCTGTGACCATCAATGCCGACGACTCGCGCGCCGACTACCCGAAAAGCGCCCTGTTCAGCGGCAACGTGCGTGTCGAGCAGGGCAACAGCACCCTGACCGCCAAAGAAGTTGAGCTGAACCAGACGCAAAACCCGGGTCAGACGGAGCCCGTGCGCACCGTCACGGCCACCGGTGACGTGCACTACAGCGACAATCAGATCAAACTGAAAGGCCCGAAGGCCTGGTCGAACCTGAACACCAAAGATACCGACGTCTATGAAGGCGACTACCAGATGGTAGGCCGTCAGGGGCGCGGCGACGCCGACAAGATGAAAATGCGCGGCGCCAACCGTTACACCATTCTGGAAAACGGCACCTTTACCTCCTGTCTGCCGGGCGACGACAGCTGGAGCGTAGTCGGCTCCGAAGTGATCCACGACCGCGAAGAGCAGGTGGCGGAAGTGTGGAACGCCCGCTTCCGCATCGGCGGCGTGCCGGTGTTCTACAGCCCGTACCTGCAGCTGCCGGTCGGCGACAAGCGCCGTTCAGGCTTCCTGATCCCGAACGCCAAATACGGCAGCAACAACGGCTTCGAGTTCATGTTGCCGTACTACTGGAACATCGCGCCGAACTACGACGCCACCATCACGCCGCATTATATGTCCAAGCGCGGCCTGCAGTGGCAGACCGAGTTCCGTTATCTGGTGCAGCCGGGCCTCGGCCTGATGGAGTTCGACTGGTTGCCGGACGACAAGGAATACGGCAAAACCAATGACGACAACAAACGCTGGCTGTTCTACTGGAACCACAACGGCGTGATGGATCAGGTGTGGCGCTTCAACGTCGATTACACCAAGGTCAGCGATTCCAAGTACTTCACCGATCTGGACTCCAAATACGGCTCCACCACCGACGGCTACGCCACGCAGAAATTCAGCCTCGGCTACGCCAACGAGAACTGGAACGCCACGCTGAGCTCCAAGCAGTTCCAGATTTACGACGGTACCGATCGTTCACTGTCGGACTCGTATAAAGTCCAGCCGCAGCTGGATCTGAACTACTACAAGAACGACCTCGGCCCGTTCGATTTCCATATTTACGGCCAGGCGGCCAAGTTCACCAGCGTCAACCCGTACAGCCCGGACGCCACCCGTCTGCACATGGAGCCGACGCTCAACCTGCCGCTCACCAACGGCTGGGCCAGCCTGAACACCGAAGCCAAGCTGATGGCGACCCACTACCAGCAGGATATTCCTGACGGTTTCGCCGCTAACTATGAAAATCGTAAGAGTACGGTGGACAATCCGGTTACTGCGCCGAACCTCGACAACTCGGTCAACCGCGTACTGCCGCAGTTCAAGGTCGACGGCAAGCTGGTGTTCGAGCGGCCGATGATCTGGGCCGAAGGCGCCACCCAGACGCTGGAGCCGCGCGTGCAGTACCTGTACGTCCCGTACCGCGACCAGAGCAACATCTACACCTACGACACCACGCTGCTGCAGACCGACTACTCCGGCCTGTTCCGCGACCGCACCTACAGCGGCCTGGATCGCATCGCTTCGCAGAACCGCGTCTCTACCGGTGTGACCACCCGAATTTATGATGACGCGCTGGTGGAACGTTTTAACGCTTCCGTGGGTCAAATCTACTACTTCAGCCGTTCACGCACCGGCGATCAGGTGACGGGATACGACAACAACGACGATACCGGCAGCGTGGCCTGGGCCGGCGATACCTATTGGAAAATCGACGATCGTTGGGGCCTGCGCGGCGGCCTGCAGTACGACACCCGCCTGAACAGCGTCTCGCTGGGCAACGGCGTGGTGGAATACCGCCAGGACGCCGAGCGCGTGGTGCAGCTGAACTACCGTTACGCCACGCCGGAATATATCCAGACGGCGTTGAACACCAAAACGGTTCCGGCCTTCCAGGACGGCATCTCGCAGGTGGGCATCACCGGCAGCTGGCCGATCGCCGATCGTTGGGCGGTGGTCGGGGCGTACTACTACGACACCCGCGCCAAACAATCCGCCGATCAGCTGGTAGGGCTGAAGTACAACACCTGCTGCTGGGCGGTGACGCTGGGCTATGAGCGCAAGATCACCGACTGGAACACCAGCAACAATACCAGCGTTTACGACAACAGAGTTTCGTTCAACGTCGAACTGCGCGGCCTGAGCAGCGATCATAGTCTCGGCTCCGCGGAAATGCTGCGCTCCGGCATTCTGCCGTATCAGCGCGCATTCTGACGCTTTGCAACACTTTGAAAACGAGAACTTTCACCCGCATTTGCGGATTACATAATGGGAAATGTATGAAGAACTGGAGAACGCTTATTCTCGGATTGGTGGTTTGCGCCAATGCCGCGTTCGCAGCACCCCAAGAAGTGGATAAAGTCGCCGCCGTCGTGGATAACGGCGTGGTACTCGAAAGCGACGTCAACGGACTGTTGCAGTCGGTGAAACTCAACGCCCAGCAGGCCGGCCAACAGCTGCCGGACGACAAGACGCTGCGCCATCAGATCATCGAACGTCTGATCATGGATAACATCCAGCTGCAGATGGCCAAGAAAATGGGCATCACCGTGTCCGACGCCGATCTGGACAAGGCGATCGCCAACATCGCCGCGCAGAACCGCATGAGCGTCGATCAGCTGCGCAGCCGCCTGTCGTATGAAGGGCTGAACTACAACACCTATCGCGCGCAGATCCGCAAAGAGATGCTGATCTCCGAAGTGCGTAACAACGAAGTGCGTCGCCGCGTCACCATCCTGCCGCAGGAAGTGGACTCGCTGGCCAAACAGGTGGGCGCGCAGAACGGCAGCGACACCGAAATGAACATCAGCCACATCCTGATCCCGCTGCCTGAGAACCCGTCGCAGCAGCAGGTCGACAAAGCCGAAGAGCTGGCCAAACGTCTGGTGGGCGAGATCAACAGCGGCGCCGACTTCGGCAAGCTGGCGATCACCTACTCCGCCGACTCTCAGGCGCTGAAAGGCGGCAACATGGGCTGGGGCAAGCTGCAAGAGATCCCGACCCTGTTCGCGGAACGTCTGGTGAGCGCCAAGAAAGGCGACATCGTCGGGCCAATCCGTTCCGGCGTCGGTTTCCATATCCTGAAAGTGAACGACATCCGCGGCGCCAGCCAGTCGGTCTCGGTCACCGAAGTGCACGCCCGTCACATCCTGCTGAAGCCTTCCGTGGTGTTGACTGACGATCAGGCGCGCGCCAAGCTGCAATCCGTGGCGGAAGCCATCAAGAGCGGCCGCGCCAAATTCGCCGACGAAGCCAAACAGCTGTCGCAAGATCCGGGTTCCGCCATGCAGGGCGGCGATCTGGGCTGGGCTTCTCCGGACATCTACGATCCGGCCTTCCGCGATGCGCTGCTGAAGCTGAGCAAGGGTGAAATCAGCGCGCCGGTACACTCTTCCTTCGGTTGGCACCTGATTCAGCTGCTGGATACCCGTCAGGTGGATAAAACCGACGCCGCGCAGAAAGATCGCGCTTACCGCATGCTGTTCAACCGCAAGTTCGCCGAAGAAGCGCAGACCTGGATGCAGGAACAGCGCGCCCAGGCCTACGTGAAGATCCTCGATGGCAGCGATGCACAGCAATAAACGCGTCGTCATTACCCCCGGCGAACCCGCCGGGGTGGGGCCGGATTTGGTAGCCGCCCTGGCGCAACAGGATTGGCCTGTTGAGCTGGTGGTGTGCGCCGATCCGGCCTTGTTGCTTGAACGCGCCGAACGCCTGGGCCTGCCGCTGACGCTGCGCGACTACCAACCGCAGCAACCGGCCGAAGCGCAACGCGCCGGCACGCTGACCGTGCTGCCGGTGCCGCTCGCTCACCCGGTTACCGCCGGTGAGTTGAACGTCGGCAACAGCGCCTACGTGGTGGAAACCCTGGCGCGCGCCTGCGACGGCTGCCTGAACGGCGAGTTTTCCGCACTGATCACCGGCCCGGTGAACAAGGGCGTGATCAACGACGCCGGCGTGCCGTTTATCGGCCATACCGAATTCTTTGCCGATCGCAGCCGCTGCGATCGCGTGGTGATGATGCTCGCGACCGAAGAGCTGCGCGTGGCGCTGGCGACCACCCACCTGCCGCTGCTGGCGGTGCCGGGCGCCATCACGCAGCAGAGCCTGTTCGAAGTCATCCGCATTCTCGACCACGATCTGAAAACCAAATTTGGCATCGCCCAGCCGCACATTTACGTCTGCGGTCTGAATCCCCACGCCGGGGAAGGCGGCCATATGGGGCGCGAAGAGATAGACACCATCATCCCGGCGCTCGATGCGCTGCGCGCTGACGGCATCCATCTTGTCGGCCCGCTGCCGGCGGACACCCTGTTCCAGCCCAAATATCTGCAAGATGCCGATGCGGTGCTGGCGATGTATCACGATCAGGGGCTGCCGGTGCTAAAATACCAAGGGTTCGGCCGCGCGGTGAATATCACCCTCGGTTTGCCTTTCATACGCACCTCGGTCGACCACGGCACCGCTCTGGAACTGGCCGGCACCGGCACCGCCGATGTCGGCAGTTTCCAAACGGCCCTGAATCTCGCCATTAAAATGATAATTAATTGTAATGAATAACAGAGTCCACCAAGGGCACTTTGCCCGCAAACGCTTTGGACAAAACTTTTTAACCGATCAGTTTGTCATCGATAGCATTGTCTCCGCCATTCACCCGCAGCCGGGCGAAGCGGTGGTTGAGATCGGCCCCGGTCTCGGCGCCTTGACCGAGCCGGTCGGCGCGCGCATGGACCGCATGACGGTGATCGAACTGGACCGCGATCTGGCCACCCGGCTGGAGAATCATCCGCAGCTGAAAGACAAGCTGACCATCCGCCAGCAGGACGCCATGACGGTGAATTTCGCCGAACTGGCCGAGGAAGCTGGCCAACCGCTGCGCGTATTTGGTAACCTGCCGTACAATATTTCGACGCCGCTGATGTTCCACCTTTTCAGCTATACTCAGGCAATCCGCGACATGCACTTTATGTTGCAGAAAGAGGTGGTCAACCGTCTGGTGGCCGGCCCTGACAGCAAGGCCTACGGGCGTTTGACCGTGATGGCGCAGTACTACTGCAACGTCATTCCGGTGCTGGAAGTGCCGCCGACCGCGTTCGCGCCGCCGCCGAAGGTCGATTCCGCCGTGGTGCGCCTGGTGCCGCACCGCGTGCTGCCAAACCCGGTGGGCGACGTGCGTATGCTGAGCCGCATCACCACGCAGGCGTTCAACCAGCGGCGGAAAACCATCCGCAATAGCCTGGGCGACCTGTTCACGCCGGAGCAGCTGACGGAACTGGGTGTCGATCCTTCGCTCAGAGCAGAGAATATTTCTGTGGCGCAGTACTGCAAGCTGGCGAACTGGCTGTCAGCCAATCCGGCGCCGCAGCAATAAGGAGTTGTTGTCATGATTGATTCGCCCCGCGTGTGTATTCAGGTTCAGAGCATCTATGTGGAATCACAGTCGATCCCTGAAGAAGAGCGTTACGTCTTCGCCTATACCATCACTATCCGCAATTTGGGGCGGAGCGACGTGCAACTGCTGGGCCGTTACTGGCTGATCACCAACAGCAACGGCCGCCAAACCGAAGTCCAGGGCGAAGGCGTGATCGGCGAACAGCCCGTCATTCCGCCCGGCGGAGAGTTTCAGTATACCAGCGGCGCCATTCTGGAAACGCCGCTGGGCACCATGGAAGGCCATTACGAAATGGTTGATCATCAGGGTCAGCCGTTCCGCACCGCTATTCCCGTGTTCCGCTTAGCCATTCCAACGCTGATCCATTAATTATGTCGACATACCTTATCGGCGACGTTCACGGCTGTTTTGATGAACTGAAGTCGCTGCTGGCTCAGGCTGCTTTCGATCCCGAGCGCGATCAACTGTGGCTGACCGGCGATCTGGTGGCGCGCGGCCCCGCCTCGCTGGACGTGCTGCGCTACGTGCGCTCGCTCGGCCCGGCGGTGCGCATGGTGCTGGGCAACCACGATCTGCACCTGCTGGCGGTTTACGCCGGCATCAGCCGCAACAAACCCAAAGATCGCATCACACCGCTGCTGGAAGCGCCTGACGCCGACGAGCTGATCAACTGGCTGCGCCGCCAACCGGTGCTGCAGGTGGATGATGAGCAAAAGCTGGTGATGGCGCACGCCGGCATCACCCCGCAGTGGGATATCGACACCGCGAAAATGTGTGCGCGCGAAGTGGAGGCGGTATTGAGCAGCGACAGCTACCCGCTGTTCCTCGACGCCATGTACGGTGATATGCCGAACAACTGGGCGCCGGAGTTGAGCGGCCTTGCGCGCCTGCGTTTCAGCACCAATGCGTTCACGCGCATGCGCTACTGCTTCCCCAACGGCCAGCTCGACATGATCTGCAAAGATGCGCCGGGCAGCGCACCTGCGCCGCTGAAACCGTGGTTCGAACTGCCGCGCCTGATCGACCCCGAATACACCATCATCTTCGGCCATTGGGCCTCGCTCGAAGGCAAGGGCACGCCGGAAGGCGTGATCGGGCTGGATACCGGCTGCTGCTGGGGCGGCGATCTGACGATGCTGCGCTGGGAAGACCGTCGTTATTTCACCCAGCCAGCTAATCGCAGCGAAGCGCCTGACGCCGGCAGATTAGCCGCATCCTGAAAATACAAAGGCGGCCCCGTGGCCGCCTTTGTTTTCTATATTATCGCATTACGCCCCAATCACCCCGCCATCTTCACGCGTGATCATCAATACCGATGAACGCGGGCGCGGACTGTTGTTCGGGAAGTGCGAATCGCCCTCTTCTCCCGGATGCTGCACGTTGACGAACATCGTCCTGTAGTCCGGAGTGAAGGTGATGCCGGTCAGTTCGCAGGACTTCGGCCCCACCATAAAGCGGCGAATTTCGCCGCTGACCGGATCGCCCACCAGCATCTGGTTGTTGCCCTGCCCGACGTAGTCGCCCTTGTTGCTGTACTTGCCGTCGGTGAGGATCCACAGGCGGCCGGCGCGATCGAATCCCAGCCCGTCCGGGCTGTTGAAGGTGTTATCCGCCGTGATGTTCGGCGTGCCGCGGTTAACGCCTTCCGGGTGGGCGATCGGGTTACCGCACAGCGCATAGATATCCCACGCGAAAGCGTCGGCGGTGGCGTCGCCGCCCTCGTCCCAGCGAATAATCTGGCCATAGACATTGTTCGGCCGCGGATTAGCGGCGTTCAACGGCATCCCTTCCTCGCCGCGCTTGCTGTTGTTGGTCAGCGTGCAGTACGCGCGGCCATCATGCGGGTTCACCGCGATCCACTCCGGGCGATCCATTTTAGTGGCGCCGACCTGCTGCGCCGCCTTACGGGCGAAGATCAGCACTTCAGCCTCATCGCGGAAACCGTTCTCCGGCGTCAGGCCGTTCTTGCCGAACTCGAGCGCAATCCAGCGCCCTTTGCCCTTCAGCGGGGTGCCGGCTTCGTCGCCGTCGAACTGCGCCACATACAGCGTCCCTTCGTCCAGCAGCGTGCGATTGTTGGCCGGATTGGCGATGTCGACCACGCCTTTGGAGACGTACTTATAGATATGCTCACCGCGCTCGTCGTCCCCCATATACACCACCAGACGGCCATCTTTGGCGACGGTCACCGCCGCGTTCTCATGTTTGAAGCGGCCCAGCGCAGTGTGCTTAATCGGCGTCGAGGTTGGATCCAGCGGATCGATCTCCACGATCCAGCCGTGGCGGTTGAATTCGTTGGGGTTCTTCGCCACGTCGAAGCGTTCGTCGTAGTCCGGCCAGTTGCGCTCCGGCTCGTTGGCCTTCAGCGTGTAGCGCTTCTGTTCCGGGGTGGTTGGGTAATCGGCCTGGTGAGTCCCGAAGTAGGTATCGAAATTTTCTTCACAGGTCAGGTAAGTGCCCCACGGCGTCTTGCCGTTGGCGCAGTTGCCGAAGGTGCCCAACACCTTGCGGCCGCTCGGATCGGCGGCGGTCTGCAGCAGCGGATGCCCGGCAGCCGGGCCGCTGAACTGCATGTCGCTGTTGGCGGTAATGCGGCGGTTATAGCGCGACGGGCGCTCGACTTCCCAGCGCTGGCCATCGCCGACGCGTTTGACCGCCACGATAGAGACGCCGTGCGCCGCCTGCGACTTGCGCACTTCTTCCAGGCTAGTGGCCTTGGTGCCGCCGTGGGCGAACAGGTACTGCTCGTTGACGTATTCGTTGTTGATGGCCATCACGCCGTGATTGTCATCGATCGGGAAAAAGCTCATGCCGTCGTTGTTGTCGCCAAACTGCTTTTCCTGATCGGCGGCGCTGTTGTTGCCCTGCGGATCGAAGGCCGGCGCGCCGTCCACCAGCGGCTCGCCCCAGGAGATCAGCACCTCGGCCCGGTAGCCCGGCGTGATGGTCACCTCATCGGCGGTCGACGCGGCGATGCCCTGAAAGCCCAGCAGCCTGTTCGGCGGCAGATCCTCGGCCAACGCCTCGGCGGAGACCGACCAGATGCCGCCGCCGAGAAAACCGGCCAGACCGACGGCGCCGGCGCTGCCGAGCAGCAGTTTGCGGCGAGTGGGATCGATCAGGCGATCGGCGTCTAATTGCTCAATTTGCTTGGTCATAGCGTGGTTACCTTTTTAGTTATGGCGCCGCGATCAAGATTCACCAGAGTTGCCGAGGCGCTCGGAGTTGGGCTTCATACTAATCAGGTAATGTGACGGAAAGGTTACGCATGACGGACGCAAAAAGACCGGGGGCGCAATTGCTTGCGCCCCCGGGGATAGCCTGGCTAACGCGCTGAAATCAGCGGCGCTGCAGGATCTCGAAGCAGTAGCTGTGCGAGTTCAGATCGTCGGCGTCGTGGAACTCGCTGAAGGTGGTTTCCCACTCGTCCGGCTCGTAATCGGGGAAGTGGGTATCGCCGCCGACTTCGGCGTCGATGTGCGTCAGGTACAGGCGATCGGCGCGCGGCAGCAGCTGGGTATAGATGCGCCCGCCGCCGATCACCATCACTTCTTCCACGTCGCCGGCGGCGGCCAGCGCCTCATCCAGCGAAGTCGCCCAGGTCACCCCGGCTTCGCTGCCCGGGCGGCTGCTCAAAACGATATTGTGGCGGCCCGGCAGCGGGCGGCCGATGGACTCGAAGGTCTTGCGGCCCATAATAACCGGCTTATTCAACGTGTTGCGTTTAAACCACGCAAGGTCCGCCGGCAGGTGCCACGGCATGGCGTTTTCCATGCCAATAACGCGATCCGCCGCCAAGGCAGCGATCAGGCTGATAATCATTGTTTAACCCTGTGTAGGCAGCAAAATTGGTGACACTATACGTAAAGGCCTGAGTGCCGTCGATAGGCTAATCAAGCAAGATGAATATATAAGATAGCTCTTATCAGCATATCTAATAACCAACGTTCTTCCGCCGGGAAATTTCACACGCCGGGGCGTTTGCGGTACAGCCACAGACCCGGTAACGACAGGCCGATCGACAAGGCGCCGACGATGAAACTGGCCTTAAGGAAGTTGGTGATCATGGTCTCCATCAAGGCCTCGCTGTAGCCCAGATGCGAGATCTCTACCACAGTTATCATCGCGGTATAGGCGGAAATGCCGGGGAACATCGGGATCACCGCCGCCACGGTGAATACCTTCGGGTGCGCCAGCAGCCAGCGCGACCAATAGATGCCGATGATGCCGATCAGGATCGCCGCCAGCAACGAGGCCCACTCGATGTTCATGCCGCCGTGCATCATCAGCATGCGCGAACCGCGCCCGATAGCCCCGAGCAACGCGCAATAGCGCAGCGCACGCAGCGGCACGTTGAACACCATGGCGAAGCCCAGCGCCGGCACCGCCGCCAACAGCATCTCCTGCAACAAGGCCCACAGCAGATTCATGACCACCCCCGCAGATCCCACAGCGACATCGCCATCACCACGCCGATACAGGTCGCCAACGTCAACAGGCTGGCCATCGCCCAGCGTGCCAGCCCGGTATTCACATGCCCTTTGAACATGTCGGCCACCGCGTTGATCAACGGAAAGCCCGGCACCAGCAGCAGCACGCTGGCGGCCATCGCCACGCTCGAGGTATCTTTAAACGCCGGCAGGCGCAGCAGCAATCCGGAGATCGACGTAGCGACAAACGCCGTCAGGCAGAAATTGATCAACGGATTCATATGCCGGGCGGTGAGGATTTGGCGCACCAACATCGCCGTGCCGCTGGCGATAAAGGTCACCAGGAAGGCGTCGCCACCGCCGCCGTTGAGCATGCTGAAGCACCCGCAGGACAACCCCACCATCAGCACCACCAGCCAGCGCGGATAGCGCAGCGGCCGGATCCTTTCAAAGCGGCGCGCCACGTCGTGCGCATCCGCCAGGTGGTGCTCGGCGAGGATCACGATATGCTGCACTTCGGTCACCACCTGCATATTGATGCCGCGATCGACGTTCTTGCGGGTGGTGGTCAGGCAGGCGCCGTGGCTGAGGGTGGTCAGCACCACCGCATTGGCGGAGATCGAGCTTTCCACGCTGTCCATCCCCAGCGCCAACCCCAGGCGGGTCGACAGCTGTTCCACCACCGTGCTCTCGGCGCCGTGCTGCAACAGCAGCAACGCGCATTGAATGCACAGGCGGGTGATTTCACGCTGTTGCCGATGCGGTTCCGGCATGTCTGTGGCGGTAGTCTGCTGCATGGTGCTCCGTCGCGGGTGGTAGATGAATTATTATCATAGAGCCTAACAATACCTCATTGGGTTGATGCGCATCAGAGGAAGCGGCGTTATTATCGCCAGAATTCTGCCTTTTGCGCGAGACGCTCCCATGCTTGAAACTTCGCTGTTCGTCGCCGGCATCGCCACCCTTGGCATGCTCTCCCCCGGCCCGGATTTTTTCCTGGTGATTAAAAACGCCGCCCGCTACCCGCGCCTGGCCGCCATGATGACCGCCTTCGGCGTGATCTGCGGCGTCGCCACCCACATGTCCTACTGCGTCGCCGGGCTGGCGGTGGTGATCACCACTACGCCGTGGCTGTTCAACCTGCTGAAATACGCTGGGGCGGTGTATCTGGTGTGGATCGGCATCCAGGCGCTGCTGTCGCGCGGCGGCGGCAAAATGAACGTCAGCAATCTGCCGCAGCAGCAGGTCAGCCTGAAGAGCGCCTTTGCGCAAGGCTACCTGTGCAATCTGCTGAACCCAAAGGCCACCCTGTTCTTCCTGGCGGTGTTCACCCAGGTGCTGCAGATCGATTCTGGCCTGGGCGACAAACTGTGGTACGCGGGGATTATTCTCGGCCTGTCGGTCATCTGGTGGCCGCTGCTGGTATTCCTGATCCAAAGCGGACCGGTGCGCCGCGGGCTGGAGAAGGCACAGAAGGTCGTCGACAAATTGCTGGGCGGCATGCTGATCGCCTTAGGCATCAAGGTCGCGCTGAGCTGAACAAAAAAACGGGGCGCCATCGCGGCGCCCCTGTTGTTATCCTTTGGCTTCTTTGGCTTCCACCACTTCGTCTTCCGGCGCCTTGCCGTCGATACTGCCGCGCCAACCGGTCTGCTGCACCCGCGCCAACCGATTCTGATCCTGCTCGATGGCCGCGCTGAGCATCTCCTTGGCCCGTTGCAGGCTGGCGATACGGAATTCAGTGTCCTGATAATTCTCCAGCGTATCTTCCAGCATCTTCAGGTTATAGCGACGGAAAGTGTCCGCTTTCTCGCGCGCTTCATAGGCGTCCAGTCCCAGCAGCTCTAGCGTTTCACGGCCGATGCGCAGCGAGCTTTCGAAGGTTTCGCGCTCCGGTTTTTCCACCCCCAGTTGCCGCAGCTGATACCAGTGGTCGACGTCGCGCGCCCGCGCCACCACCTTCAGATGCGGGAAGTGCTGCCTGGCCAGCTCGGTTAACGCCAGGCTGTCCTCCACATCGTCGATGGCGTTGATCAGCACCTTGGCGTGGGCGGCGCCGGCGGCCTCCAGCAGATCGGCCCGCGTGGCGTCGCCGTAGAACACCTTGGTGTCGAATTTGCGCAGCGTTTCGATATGATCCGGATCGTGATCCAGTACCACGGTGTGCACGCCGTTGGCCAACAGCAGACGACCGGCGATCTGACCGAAACGGCCGAAACCGGCGATGATCACGCTGGCATTTTCGTCGTCAATGACGTCAGCCGGGCGCTCCTCTTTCGGCGCATTTTTCTCCAGCTGCGCGGCGATCACCAACAGCAGCGGCGTGGCCGCCATCGACAGCGCCACCGCCAGCGTCAGCGACTTGGCCCACTCGACCGGCAAAACGCCGGCCAGCTGCGCCGCGCTGAAGATAACGAAAGCGAACTCACTGCCCTGGCCAAGCAAAATGGCGAACAGGCCGCGCTGGCGTTTCGGCACCCCAAGCAGCGGCCCGATCAGCCACAGCAGCGCCGCTTTGATCAGCATAAAGCCCAGCAGCAGCGAGGCGATCAGCAGCGGATGATGGAACAGGGTGCCGAAATCGATCGACATGCCGACGCCGATGAAGAACAGCCCCAGCAGCAGCCCTTTGAATGGCTGAATATCGCTCTCCAGCGCGTGGCGGTATTCCGAGCTCGCCAGCAGTACCCCGGCGAGAAACGCCCCCATCGCCATCGACAGCCCGGCCATCTCCAGCAGGATGCCGAAGCCGAACACCAGGAACAGCGCCACGGCGCTGAATACCTCGCGCATGCCCGAGCGGGCGACGAAATGCAGCAGCGGGCGGGTGACGTAGCGGCCGAGCAGCACCACCATCACCAGCGCGCCCACCACCTTGGCCGCCGACAGCACGAATGCGCCCAGCGTGGTGCTGGCGCCGCTGCTGGCCAGCAGTGGGATCATCGCCACCAGCGGGATCGCCGCGATGTCCTGGAACAGCAGCACCGCAAACGCGCTGCGGCCGATCGGAGACGGCGTCAAATTGCGTTCACTCATCGCCTGCATGGCGATGGCGGTGGATGAGAGCGCCAGCGTCAAACCGATCAGCAGCGCCACCTTCCAGTTGAGGCCAAGGAAGTAACAGAACGCGCTCAGCGCCAGGCCGCAGCCTACCATCTGAATGCTGCCGCCGCCGAACACCGAGGCGCGCAGCGTCCACAGCCGCTTGGGATCCAGCTCCAGACCGATGATAAACAGCATCAGCACCACGCCGATCTCGGCGAAGGTGAGGATCGACTCGGCGTCCGACACCAGTTTCAGCCCCCAGGGGCCGATGATGCAGCCGGCGATCAGGTAACCGAGCACCGAGCCCAGCCCCAGCCGCACCGCGATCGGTACAAATAACGCGGCGGAGCCGAGATAGATCAGCCCCTCGATCATCATATGGTGATTATCCATGGCTGGCCTCCCCGGTTTCCGCTTCGGCGTGTTCCATCAGGTAGTCGACCAACCGCTGCCGGTAGGCTTCACCGGCGGCGAGCAACGCCGGTTCGTTGCAGGTAAAGGTGTTGTGCAGGGCGAAATACGGCTGCCAGTTCATGCCGCAATAGATCGCCGTGGCCTGCAGCGGCTGCGCCAGCGCGGCGAAGTTGGGAAAATCGCCCAGTTCGAAATGGTGCTCGTCACCGCCGCTGGTTACCGCCCACAGGCAGTCTTTGCCCACCAGCGCATTGCCGTCGTGGCCATAGGCCCAGCCGTGCTCCAGCACTTTATCGATCCACAGCTTCAACAGCGGCGGAAAGCTGTACCACTGCATCGGATGCTGCAACACCACCATGTCGGCGCGCTCCAGCGCCTGCTGTTCGGCATTGATGTCGATATTGAAATCGGGATACAGCTCATACAGCGAGCGCACCTCTACCTCGGGGAGATCCTTCACCGCCTGCAGCAGGCGCTGATTGGCATGCGAATGCCGGGGATACGGGTGAGCATAAATTATCAAAATCATTGTTATCGTCGTTCCTTCGTTCCTTGCCAATACACCAAGCATATACCAATCACACAGAGTGACAGTTTGCCCACTGATTGATAGCGGAAATTTTTAACGCCAGCCGACAAATTTGCTGAATAAAAAAGGGGCGCTGCATTGCAGCGCCCCTGACATAGCGTTATCGCACGGTTACTTGCCGATGCGCGCGTGCATTTCCTGCACCGAAGTGACCTGCTCGGTCGGATCCGCTTTCAGCGCCATCGCGGTGGCGAAGCCGCCGTTCAGCGTAGTGTCGTAGTGCACCTTGTACTGCAGGGCGCTGCGGCGAATCAGCTTGGAGTCTTCAATCGCCTGACGGCCGGCCGTGGTGTTGACGATGTAAGTGTACTCGCCGTTCTTGATACGGTCCTGAATGTGCGGACGCCCTTCGTGCACCTTGTTGACCAGGCGCGGGTTGATGCCCGCTTCGCCCAGCACCACCGCGGTGCCGTGGGTTGCGTCCAGCTCGAAGCCCTGCTTCAGCAGGCTGGCGGCCAGGTCGACCACGCGGGCTTTATCGCCTTCGCGCACCGACAGCAGCGCGCGGCCCTGTTTCTTCATGCCCGAGTTGCTGCCCAGCATCGCTTTGGAGAAGGCTTCCGCGAAGGTGCGGCCCACGCCCATCACTTCCCCGGTAGAGCGCATTTCCGGCCCCAGAATCGGGTCGACGCCCGGGAATTTGTTGAACGGCAGCACCACTTCTTTCACCGAGTAGTACGGCGGGATGATCTCTTCGGTCACACCCTGCTCAACCAGCGTTTTGCCCGCCATCACGCGCGCGGCCACCTTGGCCAGCGGCACGCCGGTGGCTTTGGACACGAACGGCACGGTACGCGCGGCGCGCGGATTGACTTCAATCAGGTAGACTTCGTTGTCTTTCACCGCGAACTGCACGTTCATCAAGCCGCGCACCTGCAGCTCGAACGCCAGTTTTTCCACCTGGCGACGCATCACGTCCTGAATTTCCTGGCTCAGGGTGTATGCCGGCAGCGAACACGCGGAGTCGCCGGAGTGCACGCCCGCCTGTTCGATGTGCTCCATGATGCCGCCGATCAGCACGCGCTCGCCGTCGCAGATGGCGTCGACGTCCACTTCTACCGCATCGTCCAGGAAGCGGTCCAGCAGCACCGGCGCATCGTTGGACACGCTGACCGCGGTCTGGAAGTAACGGCGCAGGTCGGTTTCGTCATAGACGATTTCCATCGCCCGGCCGCCCAGCACGTAGGAAGGGCGCACCACCAGCGGATAGCCGATGCCCGCCGCCTTCTCCACCGCCTGCTCGATGGCGGTGACGGTGGCGTTGGCCGGCTGCTTCAGGCCCAGGCGGTTTACCGCCTGCTGGAAGCGTTCGCGGTCTTCGGCGCGGTCGATGGCGTCCGGGCTGGTGCCGATGATCGGCACGCCTGCGGCTTCCAGCTCGCGCGCCAGCTTCAGCGGAGTCTGGCCGCCGTACTGTACGATAACGCCTTTCGGCTTCTCGATGCGCACGATTTCCAGCACGTCTTCCAGCGTTACCGGCTCAAAGTACAGACGGTCGGAGGTGTCGTAGTCGGTGGAGACGGTTTCCGGGTTACAGTTGACCATGATGGTCTCGTAGCCGTCTTCGCGCAGCGCCAGCGAGGCGTGCACGCAGCAGTAATCGAACTCGATGCCCTGGCCGATACGGTTCGGCCCGCCGCCCAGCACCATCACTTTCGGCCGGTCGTTGGTCGGATTGGACTCGCACTCTTCTTCATAAGTGGAGTACATGTAGGCGGTGTCGGTGGCGAATTCCGCCGCACAGGTGTCCACGCGCTTGTACACCGGGTGCAAACCGTGGCTATGGCGCAGCTTGCGAATTTCGCTCTCGGCGACGCCGGCCAGCTTGGCCAGGCGCGCATCGGCGAAGCCTTTGCGCTTCAGGGTGCGCAGGAACTCTTTGTTCAGGCCGTTGATGCCCGCGTCGGCCACCTGCTCTTCCAGGCGCACCAGCTCTTCAATCTGCACCAGGAACCAGCGGTCGACGTTGGTCAGGTTGAAGACGCCGTCGACCGACAGACCGGCGCGGAAGGCGTCGGCGATGTACCAGATGCGGTCGGAACCGGCGTCTTTCAGCTCGCGGCGAATTTTGGTCAGCGCTTCCGGATCGTCCAGGCTCACTTTCGGGTCGAAACCGGTGGCGCCCACTTCCAGGCCGCGCAGCGCTTTCTGCAGCGACTCCTGTTGGGTGCGGCCGATGGCCATCACTTCACCGACCGACTTCATCTGGGTGGTCAGGCGATCGTTGGCGCCGGCGAACTTCTCGAAGTTGAAGCGCGGGATCTTGGTGACGACGTAGTCGATGGACGGCTCGAACGACGCCGGGGTGCGGCCGCCGGTGATGTCGTTCATCAGCTCATCGAGGGTGTAACCCACCGCCAGCTTGGCGGCGATCTTGGCGATTGGGAAGCCGGTGGCTTTCGACGCCAGCGCCGAAGAGCGCGATACGCGCGGGTTCATTTCGATGACGATCAGGCGGCCGGTTTTCGGGTTGACCGAGAACTGCACGTTGGAGCCGCCGGTTTCGACGCCGATCTCACGCAGCACCGCCATCGAGGCGTTGCGCATGATTTGGTATTCCTTGTCGGTCAGGGTCTGGGCCGGCGCGACGGTGATCGAGTCGCCGGTGTGGATGCCCATGGCGTCGAAGTTTTCGATGGAGCAAACAATGATGCAGTTGTCGTTCTTATCACGCACCACTTCCATCTCGTACTCTTTCCAACCGATCAGCGATTCGTCGATCAGCAGCTCGTTGGTCGGCGACAGATCCAGACCGCGTTCACAGATTTCTTCGAACTCTTCACGGTTGTAAGCGATGCCGCCGCCGGTACCGCCCATGGTAAAGGAAGGACGGATGATGCACGGGAAGCCGACGTCAGCGGCAACCGCCAGCGCTTCTTCCATGGTGTGCGCGATGCCGGAGCGCGCGGTATCCAGACCGATCTTCTTCATCGCCACGTCGAAACGGCGACGGTCTTCGGCCTTGTCGATCGCATCGGCGGTGGCGCCGATCATGGTGACGCCGAACTCGGCCAGTACGCCCTGACGCTCCAGCTCCAGCGCGCAGTTCAGCGCCGTCTGGCCGCCCATGGTCGGCAGCACCGCATCCGGGCGCTCTTTTTCGATGATCTTGCGTACCACTTCCCAGTGGATCGGCTCAATGTAGGTAGCGTCGGCCATTTCCGGGTCGGTCATGATAGTCGCCGGGTTGGAGTTGACCAAAATGACGCGGTAGCCCTCTTCGCGCAGCGCTTTACACGCCTGGGCGCCAGAGTAGTCGAACTCACACGCCTGACCGATAACGATCGGGCCCGCGCCGAGGATCAGGATGCTTTTTATGTCTGTACGTTTTGGCATTTTTTACTGCTCCTGATTATTTGGCGTTAGAACGGTAAGTCTCAATCAGTTCGATAAAGTGATCGAACAGCGGCGCGGCGTCGTGCGGGCCAGGGCTGGCTTCCGGGTGCCCCTGGAAACTGAACGCCGCCTTGTCGGTGCGGTGAATGCCCTGCACCGTGTGGTCGAACAGCGATTTGTGCGTCACGCGCAGGTTCGCCGGCAGGTTATTCTCGTCTACCGCAAAGCCGTGGTTCTGCGCGGTGATCATCACGGTATTGTTGTCCAGATCCTTCACCGGGTGGTTGCCGCCGTGGTGGCCGAGCTTCATCTTCATGGTTTTCGCCCCGCTGGCCAGTGCCAGCAGCTGGTGGCCCAGACAGATGCCGAACACCGGAATGTCGGTTTCCAGGAACTGTTTGATGGCGGCGATGGCGTAGTCGCACGGCTCCGGGTCACCCGGGCCGTTGGACAGGAAGATGCCGTCCGGATTCATTTTCAGCACCTCGTCGGCCGGGGTCTGCGCCGGCACCACGGTCAGGCGGCAGCCGCGATCCACCAGCATGCGCAGGATGTTGCGCTTGGCGCCGTAGTCGTAAGCCACCACGTGGAAAGGCAGTTCCGCGGCGGTTTTGGCTTCAGGCAGGTCGCCTTCAAGCGTCCAGCTGCCTTGCTGCCAGCTGTAGGCCTCTTGGGTCGTGACTTCTTTCGCCAGATCCATGCCCTTCAACCCCGGGAAACCTTGCGCCTTGGCCAGGGCCAGCGCGGCGTCCGGCGTATCGGCGGCGACGATGCAGCCGTTCTGGGCGCCCTTCTCGCGCAGCAGGCGGGTCAATTTACGGGTATCGATATCGGCGATCGCCACGATGTTGTGACGCTTGAGGTAGTCGGACAGGCTTTCTTCGTTGCGGTAGTTGCTGGCGATCAGCGGGAGGTCACGAATGACGAGGCCTTGGGCGTGTACTGCGGAGGATTCTTCGTCGGAAGCATTGGTGCCGACATTGCCGATATGAGGATAAGTAAGAGTAACGATCTGGCGGGAATAGGAAGGATCAGTGAGGATTTCTTGATAACCGGTCATCGACGTATTGAAGACCACTTCCCCCACTGCCGTTCCCTCTGCCCCGATGGCCCGACCGTGGAATTGGGTTCCGTCTTCCAGAACCAATAGCGCTGACTTAATCAAAACATCCTCCGAGGAATAATCAATCACAATATTTGCATATTAATTCAGATATCGCGATCTAAATCAATGCAAAAACCGTCCGCGAGGCCAATTTTTGGCAAATTGGGCGCATTTTAATGATGAGTGTTCGGCTTGTCTACCCAAACTGCCATTTTTTGTTTTATTTTTGCAGTTTTCGGTGCCCAAGCGGCTTGAGCGGCGATAAAAACACAGAAAACCGGGGCTGGAAAACGGTTGCGAGGCCGAATGACGGAAAACGGCGCCGGAACGGGCTAAAATAGACGTTAAAATAGCCTCAGGCGGAGAAAAACGAGGTAATTAGCAAGATAAACATCAACAAACACAACCTTTAAAACAAAAAATAAACCAAAGCCACATTTATCATGTTAAAAAAAAGGACAATAAAATTATTGTCCGATTATCATAGCATTATGATCAATACACCCACATCACGATGGTATGCAAATCAATTATAACTGCTCGAGATTCAGCACATCTCGCATATCAAACAGGCCTTTATCTCGATTATACAGCCAGACTGCCGCACGCACCGCGCCGCTGGCAAAAGTCATGCGGCTGGAAGCTTTATGGGTGATCTCCACCCGCTCACCGATGTCGGCAAACATCGCGGTGTGCTCGCCGACGATGTCGCCAGCGCGAATGGTGGCAAAGCCGATGCTTTTCGGATCGCGCTCGCCGGTATGGCCTTCGCGCGCATAGACCGCGCAGCTTTTCAGGTCGCGCCCCAGCGCGCCGGCGATCGCTTCGCCCATCGCCAATGCCGTGCCCGATGGCGCATCCACTTTGTGGCGGTGGTGCGCCTCAACGATTTCGATGTCGGTATAGTCGCCCATCACCTGCGCGGCCTTCTCCAGCAGTTTCAACACCAGGTTGACGCCGACGCTGAAGTTGGCGGCAAACACGATGCCGATATGCTGCGCCGCATCGCGGATCGCCTGCTTGCCGGCGTCATCGAAGCCGGTGGTGCCAATCACCATCGCCTTGTGGTGCGCCACGCAAAAATCCAGGTAGCTCCGCGTGCTTTCCGGACGGGTGAAGTCGATCAGAATGTCGAACTCGCTCGCCACTTTCTCCAGGCTGTCGCTTACCTTGACACCCAGCGCGCCGATGCCCGCCAGCTCACCGGCGTCGACGCCGATCAGGCTGGAGCCCGGTCGCGACAGCGCCGCGCCCAACACTACGCCTTCCGCCTGCTGCACCGCCTGGATCAATTGACGGCCCATCCGGCCGCCGGCGCCCGCAATCGCAATGCGGATTTGTGAATCTTTCATGCTTGCTCTCTTCTTGATTTAACGCGTATCCCATTAATCCATCGATTCAGGGTAACTGCCCCGCTTGCGCGCCGCCAGAGGATTCATGACATCATTAGAAAATGATGATATTCCCCCGCTTCCATCAGCGGCGCTGTCATAAGATTAACATTCAACCGATTTGGCGGCCTGCGGCGATTGTACATAATCATGCAGTTTCCATTGAGAAAAAATGCAGAAAAAAGGCGCCGAAAACGGCGCCTGGGAAGGAGGTGCAGCGAGATCAGGCGGTAATAGCCGCCACTTCGTTGGCTATCGCCGTTAGCGCATCGTGGCGGGCATAATCTTCACGCACCAGCGCCGCGCGTTGGCGGTAGATCGGCTGCTGCAGAATACGCGACGCCGCCGCCAGGATCTGTTCTGCGCTCGGCGTGCTGGTGTGCAGGCTGATGCCGCAACCGGCAGCGACCACGCGCGCCGCCGCCTCCAGCTTATCCTCGCCGGTGCCGGCGACGATCAGCGGCACGCCGCTGTCCAGCGCATAGTTGATCGAGCCATAACCGCCGTTGGTGATCAGCAGCGACGCATGCGGCAGCCAGCGTTCGAAGGAGATAAACTCCCGCACTCTGGCGTTGTCCGGCAACGCGTCCATCAGCCCTGCCGTCGCCCGCCCGCCGGTGGTGGCCAACACCCGCACCGGCAGATGCGCCAGCGCCTGCAGCGTCGGCACGATCAGCTGATGCAGATCGACGTTGGCCAACGTGCCCTGAGACACGATCACCAGCGGCCGATCATCGTCCGCCTCCCACAGCGTCTCTTCCGCCGCCGGTTGACCGCCGCTACGCAGCGGACCGACGAAGCGCACGCCGCTCGGCAGATCGTCGCGCTCATATTCCAGCGCCGTGGTGGCCAACTGCAGGAAACGCTCGCAGCCGCCGATCAGCGCATCGGTAAACGGGCGAGTCAGCGCCCGCCCGCCCGCTTGCACCAGCGCCGCATCGAAGCTCCGCTGCACCTCATCAAGCAACACGCGCGTCTCTTCATCCACCAATTGCTCGCGGGTCAGCGCCTGCGGCAACAGCGCCGGCGGGATGCGCGGGCCGTAAAAAATGGCGTCACGCGAAGAATACGACAGCGGCGTAACGCCGATACCGAAGACCGGTGGCCGTTCGGCGGACTGCAACAGCGGCAATACGCCGTAGAAGCAGTTCTCCACCATCAACAAATCGGTCTTTTCGGCGGCAATGGCCGCACGCAGCTGCCGATCCAGCAGCGGGATCGGCGCGGCGAAGAAATCCTTCAGCGCCAGCGCCATCTGCGCATTGCCCGGCGGCAGCGCGGCGCGCTGCGGAAAGTGCTCTTCCAGGTGGCGATAATCGAAGTCCACCTGCGCGTCGAACGGTACGAAGTTCGCCCCAGCCGCTTCGGCGCGTTCGCGAAACAGCGCGCCGGTCATCACCCGCACCTGATGCCCTTGGGCGATCAGGTGACGAGCGATAGCTAACATCGGGTAGACGTGCCCCGGAGTGGCGACCGCCGCCATCAGTATCCTTGCCATAATGCTCCTTTACGCTTCTGCGTTGGCCGGCTTCAGCGCCAGATTGGCGCACACCGGGTTGCTCTGAATATGCACGCGCTGCAAATGACGCGCGGAACGGGCGGTAAAGCCCTCACGGCCGTGCAGCAGCGAGAAGTTGTCCGCCACGACCACGTCGCCCTGCTGCCACTGGTGGGCATAATAGTGACGCGGATCGTACAGGTGCTGCTGCAGGGTGTGGTGGAACTGTTCCTGCTGTTGCTCCGGCACACCGTGATATTCCAGCGCATGCTGGTTGAGGAATTTTTTGCCTTCCGTCGGCGGTTCATTGTAGCGCATGATCAATCCCCTGCCGTTCGGGTGCTGCACCACCAGCGGCGAACAGACTTCACCGCCGTAGTGCACCACCTGCTTAATGCGGTAAGTGATCGACACCGACAGCCACTGATCCAGCAGCGCTTCGTCCGCGTTGGCCAACAGTCGCGTGGTATCGACGAAGGTGGTGCATCCGCCTTCATCCTGCGATGGCGCCGCCACGCAGTGGAACAGCTGGAACTCGGGGATGGTCGGCTTATACATGCCATCCCAATGCAGCGGAACGTAGCTGCTGTCGAAGATATGATCCTTGGCGTCCGGATGTTCTTTCACGTCCAGCACCGCGCCGAACGGCCACATCATGATCTCGCCCCAGCGTTCGGCATAGCGAGTCAGGACATCCGCGTCGCTGAAACCGGAGTCGAATCCGCGCAGCACCAGCAAGTGGTGCTCCTGCGCCAGCGCCCGCAGTGCCGCCACCGGCAGTTCGCCGATCTTTTGCCCCGGGTGCTGCGGCGTCAGGATCGCGCCGAACGGGGTATTCAGTTGAATGTGGCAATCAAGCGGTTGGTTGTTCATCGGTGATTCTCCTTGCATCGAATGTGCTGCTCACACGGCAACGTGCCGTCAAAAACGCGCCCGCCAGGATTTCGGGCGCAAGGCCTGCAGAGGCTCAGGCCATCTGCGGCTGTTCGATCAGGTAATGGCTCGGCGTGCCGCGGATTTCCACCAGTTCGCCGTCCAGGCTCTGCGCGTCTTTGCGCTTCATCAGCACGAACTGGCCGTTCACGTTGGCCGCCACGCCGTGCCACGGCGTCAACCAGTCGTCTTTGGTCGGCATCATGTGGATACCCATCTTCAGGCTGTCGACCGGCTGCGGGTGAATCGACAGGCGGATCGCCGCCGGGAAGTGCTGCGCCAGCAGGTTGCCCCAGGCCCAGCTGCGCTGAATAACCCCGCAGGCGCGCTGTTTGGCGTCTTTCTGCAGTGCGGCGTTGGAACCGCTGTAACCCGGCAGTTGGCTATCTTCATACAGGAAGCGCGTGATGGCGCGATAAAGCAGTAAGCCCTGTTCGTCCTGCATCAGCTGTTGCTTGATCGCCTCCTCCGGTTCGGCATAGCCTTCCACCAACAGTTGGCGCAGCAGATCGTAATCATCGGTATGTTCGGCCAGGCCTTTGACATCCCCGAGGTTGAATACGCTGAGATGCGTCGCGCCCACTTCATGCAGCAGGTTTTCAATTTCGCGCTGGTAGTGGTTGATCGCTTCGTCACTGACGCGGATCAGATCGCCGAACACGTGGCCGTCGGAGCAGATAACGATATGCGCGCCCGGCGGGTAGTAGAGTTGAATGCGCTGGCATAGCGAATTGAGGAAGATCAGCGACAGACGCTCCGCCATGTCCGGCACCGCGCCGATCACCTTGTTGGCATTAGGCGATTTGGTCGGAAAGGCGGGCAGCACGAACTCGATGCGCTGTTCGTTTTCAATGAATGCCCGAATGCGCGGCAATTGCACCTGGGTGACCCGCCGCTCTTCATCGGCAATCGAGGTGCCATCACCGCCGGGGAAGCGGCGACGGTATTGCAATAATTCACGTAGTATCTTTAACGATATTTCTTCTTTCTGAGCGCTGTCCACAATGAGCTCCTGTTGCGATGTGGCGCGGGTGTATTATTGATAAGCGCAATAAGATTTATCAAAAAGAGAAAAATCCCTGCGGAATAATAACCAGCCCGGCGTTTATATGCTTCAGGCAATATAGAAGAGATGGTGCTATATTATTAGCCCGTATAACTCACAATCTTGGTTAAGTTGTGCTTAACAAACTATGAGCAATATTTTAAGACGTATGGCCATTTTCTCAAAAGTGGTCGATTGCGGCGCATTCAGCATGGCGGCAAAAGAATTGGGCATGACGACTTCCGCCGTTAGCCAGCATATTCGCCAGTTGGAAGAACATCTGGGCATTCAATTACTGCTGCGCTCGACGCGCTCATTGAGTCTGACCGAAGCCGGGCTGTGCTTTTATGAAGATTGCCTGTTGATGATCCACGCCGCCGAACGAGGCCAACAACGGATCGCCGCGCTGCGCGGCGAACTGGTCGGTGAGCTGCGCGTCGCCACCTCCACCGAATTCGCCACTCACTACCTGGTGCCGGCGCTGCAAAGTTTTCTCGACGAACATCCCCGCCTCACGCTGCGGTTGGAAATCCATGATGAGAAGATAGATCTCATCACGCAGCGCATCGATCTGGCGATACGCGGCGGCGTGCTGGCGGACTCCAGCTACGTTTCCACGCGGCTGGCGCGCTGCCGCGAAGTGCTGTGCGCCTCGCCGGCTTACCTGGCGCATCACGGCGTGCCGGATTCGCCACAGGCGCTGACGCACCACCAATGGGTCACCTTTACACCGCTCGGCAACCCGCAGTTTGTTCGTCTGATCCACCGCGACGGCGGCGAGCACCGCATGCGCATGACCGGTCGCTTGTTCACCAACAGCGGCATGGCGATGAAGGAACTGGCGCTGACCGGCAAAGGCATCATTCGCAATTTCTTCGCCAACGTTGAGCGAGAATTGCGCAGCGGCGAACTGATAGAAATATTGCCCGACTGGCGATTACCGGAAATTAATTGCTATGCCATAATGCCGCGCAGGGAGATCCAGCCATTAAAAGTGCGACGATTACTGGAGCATATGAAGATCTATTTACAGAAGAAAGGATTAAACGCTCTAGAACAGATTCGCCAAGAATAAAATAAGAAACATCTGCAACACCACTATTGTAATTATTGTAATCGCGCTGCCAACACCAGGCTCATTTAGATTGCAGACTAATGATATTCTGATTAATGACTTTATTGTCAGACCATATAATTAATTACGCAGAAGCTATTTCAAATACTCAGAATAAATTTGGCTTTAGTTAGCAGAAAATTTGAATATTCGCAGGATTTTATTTTTAACGCCGCAGCCTGCCCAAAAAAAACGGGAAGCCTGAGCTCCCCGTGGTTATCGCTATTCACGCACCTTAATCGATCTGACGCACATCCACGCGCAGCTCTTTCGGCACTTCAAACACGATATTCTCTTCACGCCCGCTGATCTCATGCACGTCCAGGCCGCCCAGCGCTTTCAGGCGAGAGATCACCTCCTGCACCAGCACGTCCGGCGCTGAAGCACCGGCGGTGACGCCGATGTTGCGCGCTTCGCTCAGCCAGCTTTCCTGAATATCCGCCGCCGAGTCGATAAGATAAGCCGGTTTGCCGACGCGCTGCGCCAGCTCCGCCAGACGGTTGGAGTTGGAGGAGTTTTTCGACCCCACTACCAGCACCACGTCCGCATCGCCGGCCAGATTGCGCACCGCTTCCTGACGGTTGGTGGTGGCGTAACAGATATCATCCTTGCGCGGGCCGATAATACTCGGGAAACGCTGCCGCAGCGCGTCGATCACGTCCGAGGTATCATCTACCGACAGCGTGGTCTGCGTCATGAAGCACAGGTTATTTTCGTCCTTCACCTGCAGCTTCCACACGTCATCCGGCGACTCGACCAGGTACATGCCGCCCTGCGGGTTGCTGTACTGGCCCATGGTGCCTTCCACCTCCGGGTGCCCGGCGTGACCGATCAGAATAGCTTCGGTGCCGCGGCGGCTGGCGCGCGCCACTTCCATATGCACCTTGGTCACCAGCGGACAGGTGGCGTCGAACAGCATGGTCAGATCGCGCGCCTTGGCTTCGGCGCGCACCGCCTGAGAAACGCCGTGCGCCGAGAAGATCAGGATAGAACCGTCCGGCACTTCGGCGATCTCTTCGATAAACACCGCGCCGCGCTCACGCAGGCTGTCGACCACGTAGCGGTTGTGCACCACTTCATGCCGCACGTAGATCGGCGCGCCATACAGCTCCAGCGCGCGTTCCACGATGCTGATCGCACGATCGACCCCGGCGCAGAAGCCGCGCGGGTTAGCCAGCAATATTTGCATGCGTCTCCTCCTGCTGCGGATCGATCTCCAGCACTTCGATATCGAAGGTCACTGGATGACCCGCCAGCGGATGGTTGAAATCGACGGTGATCGAGTCTTCCGCCACCGCGCGCACCACGCCCGGCATTTCGCTGCCGTCGATGGCGGTAAACAGCATGATGGTGCCCACGTCCGGCACGCCGGTTTCCGCGAAGTCGCGGCGCGAGAAGAACTGGACCAGATCCGGGTTCTCCGCGCCGAACGCCGCTTCCGGCTGCAGGGTAAAGGCGCATTTGTCGCCCGCGCGCAGGCCGAGCAAATGCGCTTCCAGCGGCGCCGACAGGCTGCCGTCACCCAGACGGAACAGCGCCGGTTTGCCGCTGCTGCGGGTGGATTCGGCGGTCGAACCGTCTTCCAGTTTCAGCGTAAAGTGAACCAGCACCGCGCTGTCACTGATAACCTGAGCCGTCATATTACTCACCTTTACTCTTTGCGCCTTTGCTCGCCGGCGACAGGAAACCTTCCAGCACGATCATCGCCGCACCCACGCAGATAAAGCTGTCCGCCAGATTGAAGGTCGGGTAGTGCCAATCACCGACGTAGAAGTCGATGAAGTCGACCACGAAACCGTGCCACAGGCGATCAAACAGATTGCCCAACGCCCCGCCGATAATAAAGGCGTAGGCGATGTTGTTCAGCTTCTGCTGCGCAGTGCTGCGATACATCATCACCAGCAGCACCGCGACGATGGCGATGGCGATGCCGGCGAAGAACCAGCGCTGCCAGCCGCCATGGTCTGCCAGGAAGCTGAACGCAGCGCCGTAGTTGCGCGCGTAAAACAGGTTGAACGACGGGATCAACGGCTGGGACTGGCCCAGCGCAAAGTTAGCGAGGATCCACTGTTTGCTGCCGAAATCCAGCACCAGCACCGCCACCACAACCCACAGCCAACGCAGGCCGGTCGAACAAATTGGTTTACTCATCAGGCGCGAATTCTCAGGCAAAGTTACGTTTCTCGCCGTCACCGGCGACGTTGCTTACACAGCGGCCGCAGATGTCTGCATGCTCCGCCACCAGACCGATATCGGTGGTGTAATGCCAGCAGCGCGGGCACTTCTCACCCGGCGCCGTGCTGAAGGCGATCTTCAGCCCTTTCAGCAGCTCGGAAGCCTGTGCGTCGGCCGGCGCATCCGCCAATGGCGCAACGCTTGCCGCAGAGGTCAGCAGCACAAAGCGCAGCTCATCCTGCAGGCTGTTCAGACGCGCCGCCAACTCGCTGTCGGCATACAGCGTCACCGCCGCTTCCAGCGAACCGCCGAGGCGTTTGTCGGCACGCGCCTGCTCCAGCACCTTGTTCACTTCGCCGCGCACTTTCAGCAACTCGGCCCAGAAAGCGTCGTTCATCGGCTCGCCTTCCGCCAGCCCGAACAGGCCGTCGTACCACTCTTCAGTGAACACGTACTGCGCGCGTTTGCCCGGCATGAAGCCCCAGATCTCGTCTGCGGTGAACGACATGATCGGCGCCATCCAGCGCACCAGCGCTTCGACGATGTGATACAGCGCGGTCTGGCAGCTGCGGCGGGCGACGCTGTCGCTCTTGGCGGTGTACTGGCGATCCTTGATGATATCCAGATAGAACGAGCCCATCTCGACCGAACAGAACTGCATCAGACGCTGCACCACTTCGTGGAAATCGTAGTTGGCGTAAGCCTGCTCGATATCCCGCTGCGCCGCCAGCGCACGGCCGACCGCCCAACGATCCAGCACCACCATGTCTTCCGGCGCCACGCAATCGGTGCTCGGCTCGAACCCGTTCAGGTTGGCCAGCAGGAAGCGCGCGGTGTTGCGGATGCGGCGATAAGAGTCGGCAGAACGCTTGAGGATCTCGTCGGACACCGCGATCTCGCCGGTGTAGTCGGTCGACGCCACCCACAGACGCAGAATGTCGCCGCCCAGCTTGTTCATCACGTCCTGCGGGCTGACGGTGTTGCCGATCGACTTGGACATCTTGCGGCCCTGGCCGTCGACAGTGAAGCCGTGGGTCAGCACTTCCTTGTAAGGCGCTTTGCCCTTCATCGCGGTGGAGATCATCAGCGATGACATGAACCAGCCGCGATGCTGGTCGGAGCCTTCCAGATACATGTCGGCGCCGTGACCGTTAAACTCAGGGCGCACGTCAACCACCGAGGCGTGAGTGGAGCCGGAGTCGAACCACACGTCCAGCGTATCCGGCACTTTCACGTAGTCGGCGGCTTCCGCGCCGAGGATGTCGGCCGCGTCCAGATCCCACCAGGCCTGAATGCCGTCCTGCTCGACGCGCTTGGCCACTTCTTCCATCAGCTCAACGCTGCGCGGGTGCAGCTGCTCGGTCTCTTTATGCACGAACAGCGACATCGGCACGCCCCAGGTGCGCTGACGCGAGATGCACCAGTCCGGGCGGTTGGCGACCATCATTTCGATGCGCGCCTGGCCCCAATCCGGGATCCACTGCACGCCCTTGATCTCTTCCAGCGACTGCTGACGCAGGCCTTTCTGATCCATGCTGATGAACCACTGCGGCGTGGCGCGGAAGATGATCGGCGTCTTGTGGCGCCAGCAGCACGGATAGCTGTGCAGGAACTTCTCGACGTGCAGCAGCGCGCCTTTCTCACGCAACAGGTCGACGATCAGATCGTTGGCCTTGAAGACGAATTTGCCGTCCAGCAGTGGATAGGTGCCGGTCAGGTAGCAGCCGTTCGGCCCCACCGGGTTGGCCACTTCCAGACCGTATTTCTGACCGATCACGAAGTCGTCCGGGCCGTGGCCTGGCGCGGTGTGCACCGCACCGGTACCGGCGTCCAGCGTCACGTGCTCGCCGAGGATCGCCGGCACGTCGAAGTCCATGAACGGGTGTTTGAAGCGCAGCAGCTCCAGATCGGCGCCTTTGCAGCTGCCCAGCACCGTCCACTCGGTGATGCCGGCGCGTTTCATCACGCTTTCCACCAGCTCGGCCGCCAGGATCAGGCACTGGCCGTCAACCTGCACCAGCTGATAGGTGAAGTCCGGGTGCAGCGAGATCGCGCGGTTGGCCGGCAGGGTCCACGGGGTGGTGGTCCAGATAACTAGGGAGATGGAGCCGCTGAAGTTGCTCACGCCGAACTTGGCCGCCACGGCAGCCGCATCGGCCGCATGGAAGCTCACGTCGATCGACGGCGAAGTCTTGTCGTAGTACTCCACTTCCGCTTCCGCCAGCGACGATCCGCAGTCGGTGCACCAGTGAACCGGCTTGGCGCCTTTCAACAGGTGGCCGTTGCTGATGATCTTGCCCAGCGCGCGGATGATGTTGGCTTCTGTTTTGAAGTCCATGGTCAGGTAAGGACGATCCCAATCGCCCAGCACGCCCAGACGGATGAAGTCCTTCTTCTGGCCCTCAACCTGCTCGGCCGCGTATTCGCGGCACTTCTGGCGGAACTCGGCCGCCGTCAGCTTCTCGCCCGGCTTGCCATACAGCTGTTCAACCTTCAGTTCGATCGGCAGGCCGTGGCAGTCCCAACCCGGCACATAAGGCGAGTCGAAGCCGGCCATCCCTTTCGACTTGATGATAATGTCTTTGAGAATCTTGTTAACCGAGTGACCAATGTGAATGCTGCCGTTCGCATACGGAGGGCCGTCATGCAAAATGAAGGTTTTTTTGCCCTTTTTGGCAGTACGAATAATCCCGTACAGATCCTGTTCATACCAACGTTGCAGCATGCCAGGTTCACGCTTGGCGAGGTCGCCGCGCATCGGGAACCCTGTTTCCGGCAAGTTCAGGGTATTCTTGTAGTCACTCATTAGATTCTCGGTTCCGTTTTCGGCTATAGAGATTAAACCGGTGTCTGTAGCCCGAAGAACTTCCGGGCCGTCACCACATCATTGGCGATCTGCTGCTTCAGGGCATCGAGCGAAGCAAACCGCTGTTCATTGCGCAATTTTGCGCGGAGCACCACCTCAATATGGCGCCCGTAAAGATCCATTGTGACATCCAGCAGATGCACTTCCAGCTGCTGGCGCACGCCGGCGACGGTCGGGCGCGTGCCGATGTTGGCCACGCCCGGCAGCGGCTGCGGCCCCAGGCCGTACACCTCCACCGCATATACCCCTTTCACCGGCGCCACCAGGCGCTTGAGCGGCAGGTTGGCGGTCGGGAAGCCGATAGTGCGCCCCAGCTCGTCGCCATGCACCACCCGCCCTGAAATACTGTAAGGGTGGCCCAGCAGGGTCTCCGCCAGCGGTAGATCGTCCTCGCTCAGCGCGGTGCGGATCGCGGTGCTGCTGATGCGCCGCTCGCCCTCGCGGAAGGTCGGGGTGCTGACCACCTCGAAGCCGTACTCTTTTCCGGCCTGCTGCAATAGCGGGAAATCGCCCTGACGCCCGGCGCCAAAGCGAAAATCATCCCCCACCATCAGGAATTTGACGCCCAGTTTTTCCACCAGCAGCTCGGCGACGAACGCCTGCGCGGTGTTGGCGGCGAAACGCGGATCGAATTTGACGCACAGCAGGTAATCGACACCCGCCTGCGCCAGGTAGTTGGCCTTGTCGCGCAGGCGCGTCAAACGGGCCGGCGCCTTGTCTGCGGCGAACATCTCCAGCGGCTGCGGCTCAAAGATCATGACCATCACCGGCAGCCCGAGGCGTTTCCCCTGTTGCTTCAACTGTTCCAGCAACGCCTGATGGCCGCGATGCACGCCGTCAAAGTTGCCGATGGTGAGCACGCAACCATGGTGGCGCGCCCGGATATTGTGAATGCCGCGAATTAGCTCCATAGCTGGCTCAAAACAGTGGAAATCGGCGGATTATACCTTGTACAGCCGGTAAGGTTAACCCGCGATTGGTGCCTTTATGTAATAGACATACCATACCGGAGATAATCTGCGCGTGAAACGGCTTCGCCGCAGTTTATCCGGCGCCGCCGGGCCGATTCTCGACCGCGGCCAACGGCTTGCGCCCGGTGCGGCAAAACATTGGCGAATTTTCTCGCGAAACACTGTATTCCCAAGAGCGAAGCTGGTAAAATCCTGCGCCATCACAACGTAGCGAGTGCCGCCTGTACAAACGGCGCTTATTTGCACAAATCCATTGACAAACGAAGGCTAAAAGGGCATATTCCTCGGCCTTTGAATTGTCCTCAATAGAATATATTTGGGAGTTGGACCTTGGCTAATATCAAATCAGCTAAGAAACGCGCCGTACAGTCTGAGAAACGCCGCAAGCATAACGCAAGCCGTCGCTCAATGGTGCGTACCTTCATCAAGAAGGTAGACGCAGCTATCGCAGCTGGCGACAAAGAAGCAGCACAAAATGCATTCCTGGTAATGCAGCCACTGGTGGACCGTCAGGCAGCTAAAGGCCTGATCCACAAAAACAAAGCAGCGCGTCATAAGTCAAACCTGACTGCACGCATCAACGCAATGCAATAAGCATTTCGTTATCTGCTTGATAAAAAAACCGGCTCAGGCCGGTTTTTTTACGCCCTGCGTTCAGCGAACCGCTAGCAGGAAAACAGCGCCGAGAAATCTTTGTTGCACACGCGCTGCACCGCCGGGTGCTGGATCATGCGCTCGGCGAAGATGATGTAATACTCCTCCTGCACGCTGTCGATGCGTCCGATCTCCACCACGTTGTCATCGTTGTAGGTATCCTGCGCATACAGCGTCGGCGCCACGAAAATCGCATTGTGGTACATACCGAAGGCCTTCATCAGCGCCGCATCGTCGAACTCGCCCAGAATCTCCACCTGGATGCCCTGCGTATTGAACCAGTTGAGCAGCTTGCGCCCCAGCATCGAACGGCGGCCGGGGATCAGCAGCTTGCGCTGTTCCAGGCAGGCCGGGAACGGCAGCTCCGGCGCCGGCTGGCGGCAGAAGAAACTGATGCCGCACTCGCCCAGCTTCAGCGAAAACAGCCCTTCCTGCTGGCTGGAGTCCACCGGGCAATCCGACAGGATCATATCCAGCTTGTGCTGGCTGAGCTGCTCCAGCAGCATCTCGTGCGTCGATTCAAAACAGCGCAGGTGGATCTGCTCGTTGTCCACCACCACCGCCGCCTCCAATACCTGGCTGACCAGCCGCTTCGACAGCGCATCCGCCACGCCGACGTCGAACAGCAGGTTGGACTCTTTGCGGTAGTTGACGATATCCAGCATTTCCTGGCTGAGCATAAACATCTTGTCGGCATAGCGGAACACCAGTTGCCCCAGTTCCGAAGGCACCAAGCCGCGCCCCTGGCGCTTGAACAACTTGCCGTCCAGCCGCTCTTCCAGCGCTTTGATCTGGCCGGTGATGGTCTGCGGCGTCAGGAACAACGCTTCGGCGGCGCCGACCACGGAGCCGGCCTTGCAGACCTGCCAGAAATAGTAAAGGTGATTAAAGTTGATATGCGACATCCTCACGAGCGGCTCTCCTTAACAACGTTTCGCAGCGGCAAACGGTGTGCCGTGACGAGCGACAAACTTCCTTTCCCTGCTTCAGACAACGTATAACCCCATTAGTCCCAACGAAGAACGGCCGAAGCTGCACATATTTTATACCGCGCAGCTCCGACCAGCCATTTTTTATGCGCCCCTGTCGGGCGCATTCAGGATTAACGCACGCGCGGCAACGCCAAGCGTAGTAATCCGTACCCGACTACCGCCGCAGCGGTGGAGCCCAACAGGATCCCCAGACGGGAATAGGTGCTGAGCGCCGCATCCGCATCGCCGAAAGCCAGCGAGGCGATGAAAATCGACATGGTGAAACCAATACCACAGAGCACCGAAACGGCAAACACCTGTTTGAAGCCGATGCCCTCAGGCAAGCGGGCGATACCCATCTTCACCGCCAGCAGGCTGAAGAGGAAAATACCCAGCGGCTTGCCGATAAACAGGCCGGCCGCAATCCCTACCGGCAGCAGCGACGTCAGCCCTTCCAGCGATACGCCCTGCAGAGAAACCCCGGCGTTGGCGAAGGCGAACAGCGGCAGGATCATAAACGCCACCCACGGGTGCAGCTCATGCTCCAGCGTCTCCGACGGCGATGGCCCCTTCTTCACGTTCAGCGGGATCATAAAGCCGACGATCACCCCGGCCAGCGTCGCATGCACTCCGGACTTGAGGATCGCCACCCACAGCACCAGGCCGACCATCATGTACAGCGAGGTCTTGCCGACGCCGCGCCAGTTCATCACCGCCAGCAGCGCGGTCGCCGCCGCCGCCACGCCCAGCGCCACCATCGACACTTCGTGGGTATAGAACAGCGCGATGATGATAATCACGCCCAGGTCATCGATGATCGCCAATGCCAGCAGGAACACTTTCAGGCTGGTCGGGACGCGATTGCCCAGCAACGCCATCACGCCCAAGGCGAAGGCGATGTCGGTCGCGGCCGGGATCGCCCAGCCCTGGCGGGTGACTTCGTCCGCGCCGTTGAACAGCAGGTAAATCAGCGCCGGCGCCAGCATGCCGCCCAGCGCGGCGATCGCCGGAAACACCGCCTTGTCGCGCCCGGACAGCGAACCTTGCATCAGCTCGCGCTTGACCTCAAGCCCCACCACCAGGAAGAAGATGGCCATCAGCCCGTCGTTGATCCACAGCAGCAGCGGCTTGGCGATCTCCAGCGAAGCGACCTTCACCATCACCGGCAGATTAAGAAAGGCCTGATAGATCCCTTGCGCCGGGGTGTTGGCCATGATCAGGGCGACGATCGCCGCCGCGATCAGGATGATGCCGCCCGCGGCTTCCTGACGTAAAAATTGACGAATAATGTTGGTCACAATACGTCTCTCCAAATCTGTGCAAGGCGCAGCGCCCTGCGAACCACAGTCATGAAGTGAGTATAGATGGCGTTTTAGTTCGAAAAAATAAGTTTATAAATGCTAAATAACTCGAAAAAACCGATTAAAAGCGCGAATAAGTCACATTTATATTGGGGAATTAGAGGTTTGGTGCACAAATAAAAACCCCGGGACAAAAGCCCGGGGTTCGCACATAAGCCAACAGAAACAGAAGGTTAGCGAGTCAGATCGTCAAAGAACTTTTTCACCCCGTCGAAGAAGCTCTTCGAACGCGGGCTGTTCTTGTCACCAGACGGACCACCCAGGCTCTCTTCCAGCTCACGCAGCAGCTGCTTTTGCTTGTCGTTCAGATTGACCGGAGTTTCCACCACTACGCGGCACAGCAGGTCGCCCTGGCTGCCGCCACGCACCGATTTCACGCCCTTGCCGCGCATGCGGAACAGCTTGCCGGTTTGGGTCTCCGAAGGCACCTTCAGTTTCACCCGGCCATCCAGCGTCGGCACTTCAATCTCGCCGCCCAACGCCGCCATGGCGAAGTTGATCGGCACTTCACAGTACAGGTTGTTGCCTTCACGCTCGAAGATCGGGTGCGCTTTCACCTGCACCTGAACGTACAGATCGCCCGCCGGTGCGCCGTGCTCGCCGGCTTCGCCTTCACCCGCCAGGCGGATGCGGTCACCGGTATCCACGCCGGCCGGAATTTTCACCGACAGCGTTTTGGATTTCTCTACCCGGCCATGACCGTGGCACTTGTTGCACGGATCTTTGATGATCTGACCGCGACCATGACAGTGCGGACACGCCTGCTGCACGGTGAAGAAGCCCTGGCGCATCTGCACCTGCCCCTGACCATGACAGGTTGGGCAGGTAACCGGTGAGCTGCCCGGCTTGGCGCCGCTGCCGTGGCAGACGTCGCACTCTTCGAGCGTCGGGATGCGGATCTCTTTGGTGACGCCACGTACCGCTTCCTCGAGGGTCAGCTCCATGTTATAGCGCAGATCGGAACCGCGGCTGGCGCGCTGACGGCGGCCTCCGCCGAAGATGTCGCCAAACACGTCGCCAAAGATATCGCTGAAGTCGGCACCGCCGCCAAAGCCGCCGCCGCCCATGCCGCCTTGTTCAAAGGCCGCGTGCCCATACTGGTCGTAGGCCGCGCGTTTCTGATCGTCGGTCAGGACTTCGTAAGCTTCTTTAACTTCTTTAAACTTGGTTTCGGCGTCTTGTTCCTGGTTGCGGTCAGGATGGTATTTCATCGCCAGGCGCTTGTACGCCTTTTTGATCTCACGTTCATCCGCCGTCTTACTGACGCCGAGAATCTCGTAATAGTCTTTCTTCGCCATTCTTTCGCTTACCCTTAACATGCGTGCACGGGCGCAGAGTTGCCTCGACGCCCGTGCTGGTTTCCGGGAGCGGCATCTCGCCGCCCCGTGCCCGCTTAAGGGCGATTATTTTTTGTCTTTAACTTCTTCGAACTCGGCGTCAACCACGTCGTCGTCTTTCTGCGCCGCGTTGTCCGCGCCGGCGTCAGCACCCTGCTGAGCCTGCTGCGCCTGAGCCATTTCCAGCAGTTTGCCGGAAACCTGCACCAGCGCCTGAGTCTTCGCTTCGATCTCGGCTTTGTCTTCGCCTTTCACCGCCGCTTCCAGATCTTTCAGCGCTGCTTCGATCGCCGTTTTGTCTTCCGCCGGCAGTTTGTCGCCCGCTTCTTCCAGCTGCTTGCGAGTGCCGTGGATCAGGTGATCCGCCTGGTTACGAGTCTGCACCAGCTCTTCGAACTTGCGGTCCGCTTCAGCATTCAGCTCGGCGTCGCGCACCATTTTCTGGATTTCGTCTTCGTTCAGGCCAGAAGATGCCTTGATGGTGATCTTCTGCTCACGGCCGGTGTTCTTGTCTTTGGCAGACACATGCAGGATGCCGTCGGCATCGATATCGAAGGTCACTTCGATCTGCGCCATGCCGCGCGGTGCCGCCTGGATGCCGTCCAGGTTGAACTGGCCCAGAGATTTGTTATCGCTGGCGCGCTTACGCTCACCCTGCAGCACGTGGATGGTTACCGCAGACTGGTTGTCTTCAGCGGTAGAGAACACCTGGCTGTGCTTGGTCGGGATAGTGGTGTTTTTGGTGATCAGCGGCGTCATCACGCTGCCCATGGTTTCGATACCCAGCGACAGCGGGGTCACGTCCAGCAGCAGAACGTCCTTCACATCACCGGCCAACACGCCGCCCTGTACCGCAGCGCCCACGGCAACCGCTTCGTCCGGGTTCACGTCTTTACGCGGCTCTTTGCCGAAGAAGTCTGCAACTTTCTTCTGCACCATTGGCATACGGGTCTGGCCGCCAACCAGGATCACGTCCTGAATGTCGGAAACCGACAGGCCTGCGTCTTTCAGCGCCACTTTCAGCGGCTCGATGGAGCGCGCCACCAGATCTTCAACCAGCGACTCGAGTTTGGCGCGAGTCACTTTGATGTTCATGTGTTTTGGACCGGTCGCATCTGCGGTGATGTACGGCAGGTTGACGTCGGTCTGCTGCGCGGAAGACAGCTCGATCTTCGCTTTCTCAGCGGCTTCTTTCAGACGCTGCATCGCCAGCGGATCGTTGCGCAGATCGATGCCCTGATCTTTTTTGAACTCTTCCACCAGATAGTTGATCAGACGGCTGTCGAAGTCTTCGCCACCCAGGTGGGTGTCACCGTTGGTTGCCAGTACTTCGAAGGTTTTTTCGCCGTCAACGTCGTCGATTTCGATGATGGAGATATCGAAAGTACCGCCGCCCAGGTCATAAACCGCGATGGTGCGGTTGCCGACTTCTTTGTCCAGACCGTAGGCCAGGGCCGCAGCGGTCGGTTCGTTGATGATGCGTTTTACTTCCAGACCCGCGATGCGGCCGGCGTCTTTAGTCGCCTGACGCTGGGCGTCGTTGAAGTAAGCCGGTACGGTGATAACCGCTTCAGTTACCGGTTCGCCCAGGTAATCTTCCGCCGTTTTCTTCATTTTCTTCAGCACTTCCGCAGAGATCTGCGGCGGAGCCATTTTCTGGCCTTTCACTTCCAGCCAGGCGTCGCCGTTGTCGGCTTCGACGATTTTGTACGGCATGATCGCTTTGTCGCGCTGCGCTTCTTCATCCTGGAAGCGGCGACCGATCAGGCGCTTGATGGCGAACAGGGTGTTTTCAGGGTTGGTCACTGCCTGACGCTTAGCCGGCTGGCCAACCAGAGTTTCACCGTCCTGGGTATATGCGATAATAGAAGGAGTAGTGCGGTCGCCCTCGGCGTTTTCCAGCACGCGTGCCTTGGCACCATCCATAATTGCTACGCAAGAGTTGGTAGTACCCAGGTCGATACCAATAATTTTGCCCATCTAAACGTCTCCACTAAAAAATTCATAATCAGTCAGGTTGCTAGCCTATATGCGGGCGATTTTTTACTTTTCAACTGCCCGATATCTCAGTGCGACCCGCGGTTAGCAACTGCGGTTGCAAATAAGATGGGGCCATACAATCCGGCATCAAGGGGCAAGGCGAAAAAAATTTCTTTTTTTATCGTCATTCAGATCATTGTTTCCGGCTGCGGGGATCATTATGATGCGCGCGCTCTGATGGAAAACTTCGATTTTTTGGCCATTCAGACCATTTATTATTTTACTTCGCTGTTTCCGTTAATTTTCTGTTATCGCAGAGGACTTATGCACACCAACAAGTTGGCGAATCCCGGCCCTCTCGGCCTGATGGGCTTCGGGATGACCACCGTCTTGCTGAACCTGCACAACGCGGGCTTTTTCCCACTGAACTCCGCCATCATCAGCATGGGAATTTTCTTCGGTGGCCTGGCCCAGATCCTGGCCGGTCTGCTGGAATACAAGAAGGGCAACACCTTCGGCATGACCGCGTTTACCGCCTACGGCAGCTTCTGGCTGAGCCTGGTCGGCCTGCTGCTGCTGCCGCGCCTGGGCCTGGCTGAAGCCACCGAGGCGCACGTGCTGGGCATCTACCTGGCGCTGTGGGGCGTCTTCACCCTGTTCATGTTCTTCGGTACTCTCGGCGCCAACCGCGTGCTGCAGTTCGTGTTCGCCAGCCTGACGCTGCTGTTCGCCCTGCTGGCCGTCGGCAACATCACCGGCAACCACGCGCTGCTGACCTTCGCCGGCTATGAAGGCATCATCTGCGGCGCCAGCGCCATCTACCTGGCGATGGCAGAAGTGCTCAACGAGCAGTATGGCCGCACCGTGCTGCCGATTGGCGAACCGGCTACGGCTCGCGTCGCGGCATCGCCGGTCACGGCGTAATCGCCCCCCTTAACGAAAAGCCCTGCGATGCGGGGCTTTTTTTTAGCTGTAAGAATCGGCTTGCCGCTCTCCGGCTTCGCTGTTGAGGTCGCGATGCAGGTAGACACCGAGCAGCAGCCCGATCAGCGACAGCGCCAGTACGTAGTAAGCGGGCGCTAACGGGGTTAATTTCATGATCAGCGTCACAAAAATAGGGGTTAAACCGCCGAAAATAGCGTACGAGACGTTATATGAGAACGAGATGCCGGTAAACCGCACTTCCGCCGGGAATGCCCGCACCATCACGTACGGCACAGCCCCCACCACGCCTACGCTGAACCCCACCAGGGCATAGCAGGCGAACAGCATTTCCGGGCGTACGCCCACCGTTTGATAAAACAACCAGCTGCAGCCGGCCAGCAGCAAACTGCCGACCACCAGCGTTTTGCTGGCGCCGAAACGATCGGCCGACACGCCGGCGACGATGCAGCCGGCGATCAGCATGATGGTGGCGATGCTGTTAGCCTGCAGCGTCAACGCCGGCGCGATGCCGAACTGTTTTTGCAGATAGGTCGGGGTCATCAGGATCACCACCACGATGCCGGCGGAGAGCAGCCAGGTCAGCAGCATCGATACCGCCACTTCCCGTTTGTAGTTGAGCACCACCGATTTCAACGGCAGTTCTTCGGCCAGCGCTTTACGCGCCTGCATCTCGATGAAGATCGGCGTTTCCTGCAGCCAGCGGCGCAGGTACATCGCCACCAGGCCGAACATGCCGCCCAGCAGGAAAGGAATGCGCCAGCCGCCGCCGGCGATGCTCTGCGGGCTGAGCGTGGTGTTGATCACCGTCGCTACCACCGAACCCAGCAGGATGCCGACCGTCAGCCCGGCGGTCAGCGTGCCACAGGCGAAGCCGATGCGCCGGCGCGGCACGTGTTCGGCGACGAAGACCCAGGCGCCCGGCACTTCCCCGCCGATCGCCGCCCCTTGCAGCACGCGCATCAACAGCAGCAGCAGCGGCGCAGCGATACCGATGCTGGCGTAGGTCGGCAGCAGGCCCATCGCCAGCGTCGGCAACGCCATCAGCAGAATGCTCAGGGTAAACATCTTTTTGCGGCCGACCAGATCGCCGAAGTGCGCCATCACGATGCCGCCCAGCGGGCGGGCCAGATAGCCGGCGGCGAAAATGCCGAAAGTCTGCACCAACCGCAGCCACTCCGGCATGTCCGCCGGGAAGAACAGATCGCCGACCACGGCAGCGAAGAACACGAAGATGATGAAGTCGTAAAACTCCAGCGCGCCGCCCAACGCGGCCAACGTCAGCGTTTTGTAGTCTTGCCGGTTCAGCCGGCGATTAGTGTCGTGAGGCATAGGGCACCGTCGGTAAAGGCTGTAAAAATAAAAGCCGCAGGCTTTCTGTAAAAGAATCCTTACTATAGCGGCAAATTATTTTCACACCAGACGGACTGAAGCCGATCTCGCAGAACGCTGAAATTTAGAGGTTTATCTCGCGGCGCGCGCTCTTTGGCCGAAATGCTGCTACCACCGCGGCGTGCGTTTCGACGTAAGGCCCGTCGAGCAGTTGAATGCAATAAGGCACGCTGGCGAAGATGCCGTGTACCACCGCATTGCCCTGCTCATCCTTCACCCCTTCCAGCGTCTCCTTGATCGACTTCGGCTGACCGGGCAGGTTGATGATCAGCGCCTGTTTACGGATCGCGCCCACCTGACGAGAAAGAATTGCCGTTGGCACATAGTGTAGGCTGATCTGACGCATTTGCTCGCCGAAGCCGGGCATCACGCGATCGGCGATCGCCAGCGTGGCGTCGGGGGTGACGTCGCGGCGCGCCGGCCCGGTGCCGCCGGTAGTCAGCACCAGATGGCAGCCCATTTCATCCACCAGCTCACACAGCGTTTGTTCAATCTGCGTCTGCTCATCGGGGATCAGTCGGGTTTCCAGCTTGAACGGCGTTGCCAGCGCGCCGCTCAGCCACTCTTCCAGCGCCGGGATGCCTTTATCCTGGTAAACGCCGCCGGAAGCGCGGTCGGAAACGGAAACCAAACCAATACGTAAAATATCCATGCGTAACCTCTACTGCCTGATGGGGTCCGAACGGGTTCGTCCCCCGCTCTGTTGTCATTGCCGAGAGTATAAGGGCTTCCCCCGCCGGCGGGAGCGCCGGGCATAAAAAAAGGTGGCCTGAGCCACCTTTTTACTGTGCGATCTGCGGCGATTACAGCAGGTCGGCGATCATTTTTTCCAGTTTGCCCTGGTCTACGGCGAACTTGCGGATGCCGTCGGTCAGTTTTTCAACCGCCATCGGATCCTGGTTGTGCTGCCAGTAGAACTCAGGTTCAGTCAGTGCGGCAGGACGCGCCTTCACTTCACCGGTGTAAGACAGTTTGCGCTCCAGCGCGCCTTCGCTCTCCGCCAGCTCTTTCAGCAGCGCAGGGGCGATAGTCAGGCGGTCGCAGCCGGCCAGCTCGATGATTTCGCCGACGTTACGGAAGCTGGCGCCCATCACCACGGTGTTGTAACCGTGCTGTTTGTAGTACTGGTAAATCTCGGTCACGGAGATCACGCCCGGATCTTCATGCGGCGCAAACTCTTTCTTGTCGCCGTTGGCTTTGTACCAGTCGAGGATACGGCCGACGAACGGCGAGATCAGGTAAACGCCAGCTTCGGCGCAGGCGCGAGCCTGAGCGAAGGAGAACAGCAGGGTCAGGTTACAGTTGATGCCTTCTTTCTCCAGCTGCTCCGCCGCGCGGATGCCCTGCCAGGTAGAAGCCAGTTTGATCAGGATGCGATCGTTGCTGATGCCGGCTTCGTTGTACAGCTTGATCAGGCGCTTGGCCTTGGCCACGCTGGCCACGGTGTCGTAAGACAGACGCGCGTCCACCTCGGTGGAGATGCGGCCCGGAACCAGTTTGAGGATCTCCAGACCGATGTTGACCGCCAGCTTGTCGGCGGCGTCGGCGATCTGCTGCTCGCGATCGCTGCTCTGGCCGCGCGCCCAGGCGATGGCTTCGTCAATCAGTTTGCGGTATTCAGGAATTTGGGCTGCATTGAGGATCAGCGAAGGGTTGGTTGTGGCGTCCTGCGGTTGATACAGCTTCATTGCCGCGATATCACCCGTATCTGCAACCACCGTAGTCAGCTGGCGCAGGGAAGTTAATTTGTCGGTCATGTTGGCATTATCTCATCGTTTGTGCATGAACTTTTGGCATTGTTCAACCATGCCCTGCCCTGATAATAACATGCGCCAAGCCCGGTGCAAGGCTGGAAAACCGCGGCGCGCAAGCATCTGTTTTATCCTTGGGCGAGCAACCGTTTACGCCGATATCTTTCGCCATTACCGAGCGGATGAAAAGGCAATAACGTGCTATCACCCGAATAAATTATGTTAAATTCGAAAAAATTGATGCAATTCGTCCGCTAATCTGCGAAAAATCTTAATCGACTGACGCCGGACCGATTCCAGCTAAGCTCTTGTAAAAAATAGGCCAATGTTTTTCACCTGCGGTGGATGCTGCCAGGTGCGCATTAAATTTCGATAAGAGGAGGGATCCCTTGACGGACCTGATGAATTTTATAAACAACATTTTGTGGGGGTCGGTGCTGATTTATCTGCTGCTTGGCACCGGCATTTACTTCACGTTGCGCACCCGCTTTATTCAGCTCCGCCACTTCAGCCACATGTTCTCGGTGTTGAAAAACAGCAATAAAAGCGACAGCGCCGGCATCTCCTCTTTCCAGGCGCTGTGCACCACGCTGGCCGCGCGCGTCGGCACCGGCAATCTGACCGGCGTCGCCATCGCCCTGACCGCCGGCGGCCCCGGCGCCATCTTCTGGATGTGGGTGGTAGCGTTTATCGGCATGGCCACCTCATTTGTGGAAAGCTCGCTGGCGCAGCTCTACAAAACCAAGGACGATAACGGCAACTACCGCGGCGGCCCGGCCTACTACATGGAAAAAGGCCTTGGCATGCGCTGGATGGGCGTGCTGTTTTCCATTTTCCTGATCATCGCTTTCGGTCTGGTGTTCAACGCCGTACAGGCCAACTCCATCGCGCAGGCCTCCGCCGTCGCCTTCCACTTACAGCCGCTGCATGTCGGCATCGGCCTGGTGGTGCTGAGCGGCGTGGTGATCTTCGGCGGCATCCGCTCCATCGCCAAAGTGGCCGAGCTGGTGGTACCGCTGATGGCCGGCGCCTACCTGCTGCTGGCCCTCTGGGTGATTGGCCATAACATCGAACACATGCCGGCGATCCTGACGCTGATCTTCAAAAGCGCCTTCGGCCTGCAGGAAGCCGCGGCAGGCGCGGTCGGTTACGGCATTTCTCAGGCGATGACCCAGGGCGTGCAGCGCGGCCTGTTCTCCAACGAAGCCGGCATGGGATCGGCGCCAAACGCCGCGGCGTCCGCCTCGCCTTATCCGCCGCATCCCGCCTCACAGGGCTACGTGCAAATGCTCGGGGTGTTTATCGATACCATCGTCATCTGCAGCGCCACCGCGGCGATCATCCTCTCCTCCGGCATTCTCGATCAGCCGACCGACAGCATCAGCGGCATCGATCTGACCCAGCGCGCGCTGTCGACCGCCGTCGGCAGTTGGGGCGCGCCGTTCGTCGCCATCGCCATCTTCTTCTTCGCCTTTACCTCGATCATCGCCAACTACGCCTATGCCGAGAGCAACCTGGTGTTCCTCGAGCACAACCACCCGGGCGGCCTGCTGATCTTCCGCTGCGTGGCGCTGGGCATGGTGATGTTCGGCGCGCTGGCGGAGCTGCCGCTGGTGTGGAAAATGGCGGATACCTCCATGGCATTGATGGCGATCACCAACCTGACGGCGATCCTGCTACTGTCGCGGGTGGCGCTGAAGCTGGCCGACGATTACCACCGTCAGCGCCGCCTGGGCAAACTGCCGACCTTCGATGCCAACCGCTACCCGGAGCTGAAGTCGCAGCTGGAGCCGGGCGTGTGGGACGATCAACAGCCGCCGCGCTGAATTTTCCGGGGCGTGTGCGATGTGCGCCCCGCCTATTGGACCGATTGCCCCTTTTTTCCGCGCTTTTTGCTACAGTATGCGCACTTGGATAAACAGGATCTGGCCATGCTCGTTATTATTTCCCCTGCAAAAACGCTCGATTACGAAAGCCCGCTGGCGACACAACGCTTCACGCAGCCCGAACTGCTGGACAAGTCTCAACGGCTTATCAAAATTTGCCGCGAGCTGACGCCGGCGCAAATCGCCAGCCTGATGAGCATCAGCGACAAGCTGGCCGGGCTCAACGCCGCGCGCTTTAGCGAATGGCAGCCGAAATTTACCCCTGACAACGCCCGCCAGGCGCTGCTGGCCTTCAAGGGCGACGTTTATACCGGCCTGCAGGCGCAGGATTTCAACGAAGCCGATTTCGACTTCGCCCAACAGCATTTGCGCATGCTGTCCGGCCTGTATGGCGTGCTGCGCCCGCTCGATCTGATGATGCCGTACCGGCTGGAGATGGGCATCAAGCTGGAAAACCCGAAAGGCAAAGACCTGTACAGCTTCTGGGGCGATCAGATCACCCAAAAACTCAACGAAGCGCTGGAGCAGCAGGGCGACGACGTGGTGGTCAACCTGGCGTCCGACGAGTATTTCAAGGCGGTGAAGCCGGCCAAACTGCATGGCGCGCTGATCAAGCCGGTGTTCCTCGACGAGAAGAACGGCAAGTACAAGGTCATCAGCTTCTACGCCAAAAAAGCGCGCGGGTTGATGAGCCGCTTTATCATCAAAAACCGCCTGACGCGCAGCGAACAGCTGGTGGACTTCAATCTGGAAGGCTACGCCTTCGACGAAGCCGCCTCGCAGGGCAACGAGCTGGTGTTCAAACGCCCGGAACAGGCATAAAAAAAGCCGTCGCAAGACGGCTTTTCGCATTTTAGCCGGCCGAACGTCAGGCCGGCAGCCCCATCAGGAATTTGCGCAGCTCGCCGAAATTGGCCGGCAGCGTGTGCGACAGCAGCGGCAGATCGGCCCGCAGCGCCAGCGCTTTCGGCAACGGCAGTTCCTGGCCGAGGATCGCTTCCACGCTCTCTTTAAACTTGGCCGGATGCGCGGTGCCGAGGAACAGCCCGAACTCCCCTTCCTGCAGCTGATCGCGCAGCGCGCGGTAAGCGATGGCCGCATGCGGTTCGGAGATATAGCCCAACTCAGCCAGTTCTCGCATGGTGTCTTGGGTGGTCTCATCGCTGACCGCCGCGTGCCCCAGCTCTTTCAGTTGCCAGACCTTACGACGGAACAGTTCCTCCACGCGCGGCCAGTTGTTTGGCTGGCTCACGTCCATGGCGTTGGACAACGTCGCTACCGTGGCGTGCGGCTGCCACTGGCCGCTGGTCAGGAAGCGCGGCACGGTGTCGTTGGCGTTGGTCGCGGCGATGAAACGCTTCACCGGCAAGCCCAGCGATTTGGCCAGCAGCCCGGCGGTCAGGTCGCCGAAGTTGCCGCTCGGCACCGAAATCACCAGCTGATTGCGCGCTTCCTGCGGCAGCTGCGCCACCGCTTCGAAGTAGTAGCAGATCTGCGCCAGCAAGCGGCTGATGTTGATCGAGTTGGCCGAGTTCAGGTGCAGCGCCTCTTTCAACTCCTGATCGTCGAACGCCTGCTTCACCAGCGCCTGGCAGGCGTCGAAATCGCCGTCGATCGCCACGGTGTGAATATTGCCGCCCAGGGTGCAGAACAGCTTTTCCTGCAGCGGGCTGATTTTGCCCTGCGGGTAGAGGATCACCACCCGAACGTTCTTCAGGCCATAGAAGGCGTGCGCCACGGCGGCGCCGGTGTCGCCGGAGGTGGCGGTCAAAATGGTCACCGGCTGATCGCCGGCCACTTCCGCCAGCATCTGCGCCATAAAGCGGCCGCCGAAGTCTTTGAACGCCAGCGTCGGGCCGTGGAACAGCTCCAGGCAAGAGACATCCTCGGTCACTTTCGCTACCGGTGCCGGAAACTCAAAGGCGGCCTGAACACGTTTCTTCAGCGCCGCCTCCGGCACTTCTTCGCCGATAAAGGCCGACAGAATGCGGCTGCTGCGGGTGACAAAGTCCTGCTCCAGCAGTTGGTCAATCTCGGTCAGTTCGAACTCCGGCAGCTCCAGCGGGAAGAACAGCCCCTGCTGCTTGCCCAGGCCTTGTTTGATCGCCTGCGCGAAGCTGACCTGCTCGTTGTGATCCTTAAGGTTGTACAGTTTCATGCGTTATCCCAGTAGTCGAGCGCCTGCGGTATCCAGACGGCAAATATGAACAAAACCTTCGTCGTTTTGCAGATAGTGTTGTTGCAGCCAGGCGGCCATGCGTTGCGCGGTGGCGCCGTCGTTGCAGACGGCGAACAGCGTCGGGCCGGAGCCGGAGATGCCGCAGGCCAGCGCGCCGATCTCCTGCGCCGCCTTGCGCGCTTCGGCGAAGCCCGGCAGCAGCCGGGTGCGGTACGGTTCGGCGATCACGTCCTTCATCAATTTGGCGGCCAGCTGCGGCTGCCGGGTGTGGCAGGCGTGAATAAAGCCGGCCAGATAACGGCCATGGCTGATGCAATCCTGGCGGCGGTACTGCGCGGGTAAAATAGCGCGCGCTTCGGCGGTGGAGACCTTAATGCCCGGATAGGCCATCACCCACAGCCAATCGTCGAAGCACGGCACTTCCTGGCTGATAATGCCGTCTTCTTCCAGCATCAGCTGCAGGCCGCCCAGGTAGCAAGGCGCTACGTTGTCGTAATGCACGCTGCCGGAAATGCGCCCTTCCAGCTCGCCCATCAACCCGAGCATCGTGTTTTTGTCCAGCGGGCGATCGCAGTATTCGTTCATCGCCATCAGCCCGGCGACCACCGAACAGGCGCTGGAACCCAGCCCCGAACCGATCGGCATGTTCTTTTCCAAACGCATCGCCACCGGCACTTCGCGGCCGATCTCCTGGCAGAAACGCTCCCAGCATTGATATACGATGTTCTCTTTCGGATCGGCCGGCAGCTTGCTGACGAAGCGCCCGGCGTTTTGCAGACTGAACGTCTCGGCGGCTTCCACGCTGACGCAGTCGCCCAGCAGCGTGCCGTCGATCGGCGAAACCGCCGCGCCCAGCACATCAAAACCGACGCTGACGTTACCGATCGAGGCCGGTGCATACACCTTAACCATATTAAACTCCCAACTTCCATGACAGTGTGCGCAGCAGATCGGCGAACACGCCCGCTGCGGTCACATCGTTACCGGCGCCGTAGCCGCGCAGCACCAGCGGCAGCGGCTGATAGTAGCGGCTGTAGAAGGCCAGCGCGTTCTCGCCGTTCTTCACTTTATACAACGGATCGTTGCCGTCCACCGCCTCAATGCGCACCTTGCAGCGCCCTTCGTCGATCAGGCCGACATAGCGCAGCACCTTGCCTTGCTCGGCGGCGTTGGCCACGTTGCGCGCAAACTCTTTATCCAGTTCCGGCAACCGCGCCAGGAACTGATCCACGTCGCCCGAGGCGTCGAAGGACGGCGGCAGCACCGGCTCGACCTCGATATCGCTCAGCTCCAGTTTGTAACCGGCCTCGCGCGCCAGGATCAGCAGCTTGCGCGCCACGTCCATACCGGACAGATCGTCGCGCGGATCCGGCTCCGTGTAACCGTTGGCCCGGGCCTGCAGAGTCGCCGCCGACAGCGACAACCCTTCGTCCAGCTTGCCGAAGATAAAGGACAGCGAACCGGACAGGATGCCGGAGAAACGCACCAGCTCATCGCCGGCGTTCAGCAGGTTTTGCAGGTTCTCGATCACCGGCAGACCGGCGCCGACGTTGGTATCGTACAGGAACTTGCGATGCGAACCGGCGGCGGCCGCGCGCAGTTGCTGATAATAGTTCATCGACGAGGTGTTGGCCTTTTTGTTCGGCGTCACCACGTGGAAGCCGTCCGCCAGGAAGTCCGCGTATTGATCGGCCACCGCCTGGCTGGAGGTGCAGTCGACGATCACCGGGTTCAGCAGGTGATACTCTTTCACCAGCCGGATCAGGCGGCCGAGATTAAACGGCTCCTGCGCGCCGGCCAGCTCGTCGCGCCAGCTGTCCAGCGCGATGCCGTGCACATTGGTCAGCATCACGCGCGAGTTGGCGATGCCGCACACCCGCAGATCGATATGCTTTTGCTTCAGCCACGGCTGCTGGCGGTAGATCTGCTCGATCAACGCCCCGCCGACGCCGCCGACGCCGATGACGAACACTTCGATCACCTGATCGGTATTGAACAGCATCTGGTGGCTGACGCGCACGCCGGTGGTGGCGGAGTCATTGCTGACCACCACCGAGATTGAGCGCTCGGAAGACCCCTGGGCGATGGCGACGATATTGATGTTGGCGCGCGCCAGCGCGGAGAAGAAGCGCGCGGAGATGCCGCGCAGGGTGCGCATGCCGTCGCCGACCACCGAGATGATCGCCAGGCGTTCCATCACATCCAGCGGATCCAGCACGCCGTCTTTCAACTCCAGATAAAACTCCTCTTCCAGCGCGCGACGGGCGCGCTGCAGCTCGCCTTGCGGCACGCAGAAGCTGATGCTGTATTCGGAAGAGGACTGGGTGATCAGCACCACCGAAATGCCGGCGCGCGACATCACGGCGAACACTCGGGCGGCCATGCCGACCATGCCTTTCATGCCCGGCCCGGAGACATTGATCATCGCCATGTTGTTCAGGTTGGTGATGCCTTTCACCGGCATCGCGTCATCGGTGCCGTCCTGACCGATCAGCGTGCCGGGGGCCTGCGGGTTGGAGGTGTTTTTAATCAGGCAAGGGATTTGGAACTGGGCAATCGGCGTGATGGTGCGGGGGTGCAATACTTTGGCGCCGAAATAGGAGAGCTCCATCGCCTCTTGGTACGACATCGATTTCAGCAACCTGGCGTCTGGCACGGTGCGCGGATCGCAGGTATAAACGCCGTCGACGTCGGTCCAGATCTCGCAACAGTCGGCGCGCAGGCAGGCGGCCAACACCGCGGCGGAATAGTCGGAGCCGTTGCGGCCCAGCACTACCAGCTCGCCCTTGTCGTTACCGGCAGTGAAACCGGCCATCAGCACGATGTGGTCAGCCGGGATCGCCGCAGCAGCGATGCGCAGCGTGGATTCGGCGATGTCCACGGTGGACTCCAGGTAGTGGCCCTGCGCCAGCAGTTTCTCCACCGGATTGATTACCGTGACCGGGTAGCCCTTGGCGCGGAACACCCCTTCCATGATGGCGATGGAGAGCTTTTCGCCGCGGCAGATGATCGCCGCATTGACGCTATCCGGGCACTGCCCCAGCAGCGAGACGCCGTGCAGCACCTGCTTGAGCTGCGCGAACTCCTGCTCGACCATGCCTTTCAGGCGATCGTACTCAAAGCCCGGCAGCGCCTGCGCCAGGCCGCTCAGCAGGTCGGCAAAGATCCGCTCTGCGTCGCTGATATTCGGCAGAATGTCCTGACCCGCCACCGTTTTGTCGATCATCGCCACCAGATGGTTGGTGATCTTTGCGGGGGCGGACAAGACCGTGGCTACCTGTCCCTGACGCGCGTTACTCTCCATGATGTCGGCGACGCGCAGAAAACGTTCTGCATTCGCTACCGAGGTTCCGCCAAATTTCAGCACTCGCATTTGTGATCTCTCCGAATTTAAGCCGAAAAAAAAGCCCGCACTGATTAGGTGCGGGCTTTTTTCTGTGTTTCCTGTGCGCGTCAGCCCGCCCCGTTACCTGTGGTATCGGTGGTGGTAATAATTGTGGTATTCAGGCTGATGTTGCGCATGTTGTCTGTCTGTCTCATGAAATGTTCTGTCCCCTCTATTGGTTAAAGCAATCGCTATCCCAAGTCAAACGATTTCTTTTTTTTGCTTATTTTCCGTTCAACGGCATCATTGCGCGATATCGCAGGTAAAAAGCAAGATGACAGAACAAAAACACGACTTAGCGGCAATTTACCAGTAGATCACACTGAGTAACCGCCTGATGTAGCCGCTATCACTTGGCGAGTTTTTTTTCGATGTCGTGCAGCAGCGTATGCAACATCGCCGTATCTCGCTGTTGCAGCGCACCGAGGCGCTGATGCAGCCAGTCGCGCAATTTTTGATCGTCGCCGACATCCAGGGTATTCAACAAAGCATCGGCGCGGCGGCGCAGCGCCTTGAGTTGCCCTTGCGATGCCGTGGTTTCCTGCGCCGTGCTGACGCCCATCAGGCTCGCCAGTTGGTAGCAGTACACCATCACCGCCTGCCCCAGGTTAAGCGACGGGTAATCCGCCTGCATCGGCACGCCGGTCAGCAAATCCGCCAGCGCCAGCTCTTCGTTGGTCAAGCCGGAATCCTCACGGCCAAACACCAGCGCGGCCTGGCCGACCCATTGTCGGCGCTCGCTCAGCTGTTCCAGCAGTTCAGGCGGCGTGCAGTAGTAGTGAAAACGCGCGCGGCTGCGGGCGGTGGTGGCGACGGTGAAGTCGACGTCCGCCAGCGCCTGTTCCAGCGTGGCGAACGTTTGCACGCCGTCGAGGATCTCGCCGGCCCCGTGTGCCACCCAGCGCGCCGCCGGCTGCAGATGTGCCTCGCTGTCGACGATGCGCAACGAAGCGAAGCCCATGGTTTTCATCGCGCGCGCCGCCGCGCCGACGTTTTCCGGCCGCGCCGGAGCCACTAAAACAATATGAAGCTGCATCACTCATCCACCGAAGGCGAGCCTGCGTTTTTGACGATGGCGCAGCGCCCGCTTATATTTACAATTGCGTAACAATAAACGCGTTAATAGCAACAAACAAGATTAAACGGCTCGTTGAGCTAATAAACCCGTCGTAATAGTCATTATTCGTGCTTATGTTTTACCTCATTTATTTATCAATGAGTTAAAACAACACGATGATCAATAAGCGAATAATTGTACCCTATCGCAGGAGATAATGCTGAATCGTTCACAGAATTTGAGGTTCTGTGACTTAAACTGGCATTTCTGTAAGTGTTTTTCACAAATCTGTTAACGTGCTACAATTGAATTTGATATATGTCAACAAAGCGTAGTTTTGTTGGGTGATGAATTCGGCACGCGCTGTTATATTGCTGTTAATGGGGTTAGGATATGCGCCGTTTTGGCACCTCAGGGGTTGTAGGGAACGGCATCCCCACCAAGCTAGCGATCTTGTTGACATGAGATGGAAAGTGCATCAAGAACGAGTTTACGTACTTTAGTCATTTGCTGAGAGGGAACGTGGCGCTATCTCTGCCCTCCTCTAAGAAAACAGAGACTTCTGTACTTCCGATTTTCTATTTTGTTGGCAATTTTAGGTAGCAAATATGCAGACCCCGCACATTCTGATTGTCGAAGACGAGTTAGTCACTCGTAACACCCTGAAGAGCATTTTCGAGGCGGAAGGCTACATTGTTCATGAAGCCAATGATGGTGCAGAGATGCACAATATCCTGTCCGAAAATGATATCAATCTGGTCATCATGGACATCAACCTGCCGGGCAAAAACGGCCTGCTGTTGGCGCGCGAACTGCGCGAACAGGCCAGCGTTGCCCTGATGTTCCTGACCGGTCGCGATAACGAAGTGGACAAAATCCTCGGCCTGGAAATCGGTGCCGACGATTACATCACTAAACCGTTCAACCCGCGTGAGCTGACTATCCGCGCGCGCAACCTGCTGTCGCGCACCATGAATCTGGGCAGCCTCGGTGAAGAGCGTCGCCTGGTCGAGAGCTACAAGTTCAACGGCTGGGAGCTGGACATCAACAGCCGCTCGCTGATCAGCCCGGCAGGCGAACAGTATAAGCTGCCGCGCAGCGAATTCCGCGCCATGCTGCACTTCTGCGAAAACCCGGGCAAGATCCAATCCCGTGGCGAACTGCTGAAGAAGATGACCGGTCGCGAGCTGAAGCCGCATGACCGCACCGTAGACGTCACCATCCGCCGCATTCGCAAGCACTTCGAATCGACGCCGGACACGCCGGAGATCATCGCCACCATTCACGGCGAAGGTTACCGCTTCTGCGGCGATCTGGAAGAGTAATTCCAGCCTGCCGTCATGAAAACGGGGTTCAGCATGCTGAACCCCGTTTTTTTATTTCGTCTCAGCCCACGGCATGATCGGCACCGCGCTCAGCGCGTTCTTCGGCGAACCGTCGATCACCTTGTCGGAGTAGCTCAGGTAAATCAGCGAATTGCGCTTGGCGTCGTAGAAACGCACCACCTGCAGCTTTTTGAATACCAGCGAAGTGCGTTTCTGGAATACCACATCGCCTTCCGCCTTGCCGTTTTTGATCTTGTCGCTCAGCTCGATAGGCCCCACCTGCTGGCAGGAAATGGCCGCGTCGGCGGTATCTTCCGCCAGCCCCAGGCCGCCTTTGATGCCACCGGTTTTGGCGCGACTGATATAACAAGTTACATTTTTAACATCAGGATCGTCGAACGCCTCCACCACGATTTTGTGGTCCGGCCCCAACAATTTAAACACCGTATCAACGGAACCGACCTGCTCCGCCTGTGCGCTACCCAGGGTTGCGCAAACCAAACCGAATAATAATATCCAGCTTTTTTTCATTTACTTAACTCCGATATAACCATGCCGTGAAAATAGGCTCGGCGATCACCATTATTTATGTCTAAGCTCACGGAATCGGGTTTTTACGGGTCCGCACCGTCCGTTTTAGCACAGAGCGTGACAAAAATCTTTGAGAGTCGCGGAGGAAAAAAATTGCTATGATGCGGCGTCGTTATTTCTTTGCGCCCACTACGGTGTACCCCAATCCAACTCTGGCGCGGCATGCGCAGCAGAGGCAAAGAGTGCAACGCATAATGGCTCATGGATCGGTCTGATAGCGCAGCACCAGCGTGACGAATCAACAGTTCGGGTTCCTACCCCCAAGCTTTACGAGGAAGATCTATGGATCAAGCCGGTATCATTCGTGATCTGCTTAGCTGGCTGGAAAGCCATTTGGACCAACCCTTGTCGCTGGATAACGTAGCGGCCAAGGCCGGCTACTCCAAATGGCACCTGCAACGGATGTTCAAAGATATTACCGGTAATGCCATCGGTGCTTACATCCGGGCAAGGAGGCTGTCCAAAGCCGCCGTCGCGCTGCGTCTGACCGGCCGGCCGATTTTGGATATCGCCCTGCAATATCGCTTCGACTCACAGCAGACCTTCACCCGCGCCTTCAAAAAACAGTTTGCGCAAACGCCGGCACTCTACCGCCGTGCCGAGGACTGGAACGCGTTCGGCATCTGCCCGCCGATCCGTCTGGGAGCCTTCACCCTGCCGCAGCCGGAGTTCGTCTCGTTGCCGGATAAGCAGCTGGTCGGCCTGACCCAAAGCTACTCCTGTACGCTGGAACAGATCACCACCGTGCGCACCGAATTGCGCTCGCAGTTCTGGCGCCAGTTCCTCGGGGACGTAGAAACCCTGCCGCCGGTGCTGTACGGGCTGCATCACTCACGCCCGAGCCAGGAGAAGGACGACGAGCAGGAAGTGCTGTACACCACGGCGCTGGAGCCGGATCAGGTGCCGGAAAAGGTACAGGACGGCCAGCCACTGGTACTGCCGGGCGGCGAGTTTGCCATGTTCAGCTATGAAGGGCCTACCGAGGGTCTGCAAGATTTTATTCTGACGGTCTACGGCACCTGCCTGCCGGCGCTCAAACTGACGCGCCGCAAAGGGCACGACATCGAACGTTTCTATCCGAAAGGCGAGCGCCGTCCACATCAGGCGCCTATCGAGATCAAGTGCGATTACCTGATCCCGATTCGGCGTTAACGCTGCAGTTCGTCCAACGCGGGCATGTCTAGGTGCGTGACATCGCCCGCCGTTTCAACGATCCAGCCGGAAGCCAACCACGGGCTTTGCTGGTGGTCGACGCGCGACAGTGAGCAGTTGCGCAAGCGCAAACGGCGTTCCGCATAGGCCGGCAGCCCCAACACCGTACTGATCAAACACCCCAACGCGATGCCATGGCTGACGAGCAGCGGCTTGCTGCCTTCCGGCAGCATCAGGCAGCTCTCCAGCGCGGCGCGCATGCGCTCACCCAGCTCCTCCATGGATTCGCCTTGAGGGATGCGGCCGTCAGGAGTACCATCGACCATCTGTTTGCGCCACTGTTCTTCCTGCGGCGTCAAACTGTCGATCAGGCGTTCTTCCAGAACCCCCATGTGCAGCTCACGCAAACGCGGATCGCAAATCACTTCGCAGCCGCAGGCTTCGGCGATGATCTGCGCGGTGCGGCGCGTGCGCCCCAGATCGCTGGTAATGACGTGCGTGATGCCTTCCTTGCTGACGCGCCTGGCGACCAGGCGAGCCTGGTGCTCACCCATGGCGGTTAACGGGCTGTCGGACTGACCCTGGATGCGGCGAGCCGCGTTCCATTCCGTTTCGCCATGGCGAACGAGGTATACCTGTAACATTTTTGTTTTCCGTTATACTGCGTGAAATTTGCGTTTATCCCCGGCCCGGCGGCGCTGTTGCCGCTGCCCGGCGTATCGGCCAGAAGGATATCAAACCCGTTATGTACCATGTTGTCGCTGCAACTACCAACCCGGCAAAGATTAAGGCTATTCAGCTGGCCTTCGATGACGTCTTTGGCGCGGACCAGTACCGCATTGAATCCGTCGACGTCGCCAGCGGCGTCTCGCTGCAGCCGATAGGCAATCACGAAACCCGCACCGGCTCGCGTCAACGCGTGATGGAAGCGCGCCAGGTCAGGCCCGAGGCCGATTTTTGGGTCGGCGTGGAAGCCGGGATTGAAGAGAATATGACCTTCGCCTGGATGACCGTCGAGAACCCGCACATCCGCGGTGAATCCCGTTCGGCGAGCCTGATGCTGCCGGAAGTCATCTTACAGGGTATTCGCGACGGCCGCGAATTAGGCAGCGAAATGGCGGCGATCACCGGTAACGCCGAGGTGAAGCGTCAGGGCGGTGCCATCGGCGTCTTCACCGACGGCCGGCTGAGCCGCACCAGCGTTTACCATCAAGCGTTGCTGCTGGCGCTGGTGCCGTTCCACAACGCCATCTATCAGCAATAGCGCAGAGCCTGCTAGGGCGCATCGTGCAGCAGCTGCTGCTCAAGCCACTGTTTCAGCGCGGGCGGCGCCGCTTTCAGGCTGTTTGAACCGCGGGTGATGGTGGCGATCCCCGCGCCCAGTTCATTTTTCAGCTCGCGTTGGCTCATCTCGCCGCGCATCAATTCCTGAATGATCCGTACCCGGGTGCCCAGCGCGGTGCGTTCGTCCGGCGTCAGCATCAGCTGCAACAGCGGTTGATGCAGTTCTTGCGCAAACGAATTCTGCAGCAGCACGACGAAGCGCAGCCAATCCTCATTGCCTTGTTCTGAAAGAGCGGGGTCGTTTAACGATAATTGCGTCATGGCAGCCACCATACTATTTAACTAGTACAGCAGCATACCATAGGGCCGTCAAAATCAATAACGTCTCTGCCACTCGGCGTCGGTCAGCACCTTGGCCGGCCGATGCGTCAGGTAGCGGTAAAACGCATCGTAAGCCAGCACGTTCTTGACGTAACCGCGGGTCTCCGAGAACGGGATGCTTTCGATGAACGCCACCGGATCGATCCGCCCCGCGCTGTTGCCCAGCCAGGTATTCACCCGCGACGGGCCGGCGTTATAGGCGGCGCTCGACAGAATGCGGTTGCGACCGAATTGCTGATAGACCGACTCCAGATAGCTGGTGCCGATGGTGATGTTGGTCTGCGGGTCGAACAGCTGGCTCGGACCAACATAGCCGGGAATATTGAACATCTGCACCGTATGCTGCGCGGTGCGCGGCATGACCTGCATCAGGCCCGAAGCACCGACCGGCGACTGCGCCTTCGGATTCCAGGCGCTCTCCTGGCGCGCGATCGCCATCGCATAGCTGCTGGTGATCCCCTTGTCATCGGTGGCGCGGCGGAACTCCTGCGGCCAGGCGACCGGGAAACGTTCCTCCAGGTGGTCCCACAGCTTGCCGACGATAGTCGCCTGCACGCTCAGATCGGCCCATTTCTGCTCAAAGGCGTAACGCGCCAGCGCCTCTTGTTCAGGCCGGCTGCGGCTGGCGACGTAGGAGCCCCACTCGCTGCGGGCCAGGTTGTCCATGTTCCAGTACATCAGCTCGCGCACCCGGGCGACTTCAGGCCCGTCGGTCAGCGACGCGCGCGGCTTGGCCGCCACCGCTACCATCACCGGGTAAGTGGCGTTCAGCTTTTGCGCCGCCACCATCGGATAAAAGCCGCGTTCGGTCATCAGGTTGCGCAACATCTCCTCACCTTCGGCGCGTTTGCCTTCGTCCATCAGCTGACTGGCGCGCCAGTAGCGCCACTCATCCTTGTTGCGCGACTCTTCCGGCAAGCGTGCCAGCCAGGTCGCCACCCCCTGCCGATCGCCGTTACCCAGCGCCATGCGCACCCGGCGCTCCAGCAGCGAAGGCGAACGGCTGCGCAGGATCACCTGATCGCGCCATTGCGCCTGCTCGTAGGTGGCATCGCTGCCCATCAGGCGCCAGGCCACCGCCTCTTCCAGCCCCAGCCGCTCGTCGTCGCTCATTTTCTGCAGCCGCGCGAGCGTCGGGATCATCGCCCGTGCGTTTTCCACATCCTGCCGCGCCAGGCGTTCAAAGGCGATGCCGGTAGCGGCGCGGGTAAAGTCAGTCGGCCCCACGCTGCGGGCGAAGGCTTCCACGGTGGTCGGATCGTTTTGCAAGCGCACCAGGGCGTTGCCCATGGTCTGATAATCGGCCGGCAGCTGGCTATAGAGGTTGCTGACCAGCGAGCTGTTGCCCTCTTTCAGCGCCAGCTTCATGCGCGCCAGAATATCCAGCGGGGTCTGCTTGCCTGCGCCGCGCCAGACGCTGAACAGCCGATCGCAGGCGCCCGGCAGCGTTTTGCCGTTCAGCCACAGCTCGTCAGCGCCGCTCCAGGCTGCCTGCTGATCGCCGGTGGCCCATTTGGCGTAGTAATAGTTGCAGCGCGCCGCCACCGGTTTGGGCGGCTGCGGGCTGAAAGCCAACAGGGTGCGCCAGTCTTCGCGACGCGCCAGTTCATTGACGAAGCGCGGCGCCAGTGATTTCGCCGGCGGCAGCGTCGGATTGCGCTTGATGAAGTCGTTCACCTCGGAGAATCCCGCCTGGCTCAAATCCTGAGTCAGCTCGCGGTATTCCAGATAAGGATAAAGCGGATAATCGCGCAGCGTCGGCATCAACTGCACCACCACGTCCATCTGATTGCCGTCCCACGCCTGCTTGATCTGCTGGTAGCGCTGACGCTGCGCATCCAGAGAATCCGCCAGCGCCACGCCAGAAAACGCCGTCAGGCACAGCCCCATCGCCAACAGCCGTCGCTTGTCCACCTTGACCATCCTCGCTCTTTCCTCACAGGTTGTGCCGCAGGAGCCGCCCAGCTCCCCGGTGACCGCCGCGCCACGGCGCCGCGGGACAAAATAAAACCGGGCGCACGGCCCGGACGCAGATATCTACCATAGACAGCGCGATCGCCCATCCATTCAATACTGTAGAAGAAGAAGTGTATCGCCATGGCGGGAGCCAGGTAAAAAACGTTTACTTAGGCTGACAAATCAGGACGCCCGGCTATTTTCGTCAGCCGGATTTTTATTAGCCGACCTCGTAGCTCAGAGACAAGTAAAATACTTTTTAATTATTAGCTATCACATTATTGCATTTACAGGATGGCGCAACCGTTGCGCAAATCGCCTGACAGCTGGCCAAACGCACCAACTTTGCAGAAAAGCGGTGGCAAACCCGAGTGGGCATTTTTATACTATCAAAAATAAGTAGGATAATTCCGAGAAAACAGCACATAAAGCGCCCAACGAAGACATCTTATAATACAATCCGCGCCAATTATGGGTTAGATAGTGTTCATTAGGCAGTGCAACTGACAGCTTTCAGCAAAACGATTGTCCCTGCAAGCGGGCCGGATTTTCCCTTGTCGGGCCACGGCCTGCGGGCGGTGGATCAGACCGGAATGGCGGGTGAAGATGGCGAATAACACCGCGATAGTGATGCGTTGCGCAAAAAGCCCCGTGCCGGGCTTCCTTGCCGCACGTCTGCATATCGGCCGCCTGTTGCTGATCGTCCTGTTGGTTCTGCTGACGTTGCCCGGACCTGCGCACGCCGCCGATGATCCCTATCAAAAGCGCACGCACGCCGTGACGACCGTGGTGGTAGGCATCATCAGCTACGCCCGCTGGTCGCGTGAACCCAATCCTATCCGGTTGTGCGTGACCGCACCCACCCAGTATGCCGAGGGGCTGTTCGATCCGATTCTGCTGAGCGCGCCGCGTCCAATTAAAACTGAACGTGTGCCGTTCGACAGCCCAACGCTGAGTACCGGCTGTGATGTCATCTATCTAGGGAACATCAACGCCGCGCAGAGACAAAATTTCATGCAGCGCATTTCCGGCAACTCCATTCTCAGCATCAGCGAGAACGATAGCGAATGCTCCGCCGGCAGCGCATTCTGCCTGCAGATCGATGGGGATCAGGCCAGCTTCAAGGTCAACCTGGACGCCCTGGCGCGCAGCGGCGTACGCGTTCACCCCAACGTGCTGCAACTGGCGCGCAAACAGGCGCCGCCGCTATGAGACTGTTGCGTAAAAACCGTTCCGGCAATGCGCGCCCGACGCTGGGCCGGGTGCTGCAGCGGGTGCATCTTGGGCTGGCGCTGATCGCCGTCGGCACCGCCGGCATCTTTTTGACGCTGGTGGCACTGTTTGCGCTGCGCGCTTACGCCAACCACAACCTGCATCTGATCGCGCGCTCCATCAGCTATACCGTTGAAGCGGCAGTGGTGTTTGAAGATCGCGCTGCCGCGCGCGAGGCGCTGATGCTGATCGCGTCCAACGAAGAGGTGTCGGACGCGCGGATCCTCGACAATAACGGCAAGATGCTGGCCAACTGGCGCCATCCCACCGACGGGCCGCTACACGGTCTGGAGCAGATCGTCGCGCACTGGGCGCTGCCCGAGCCGGTCATCCTGCCCATCACACATGAGGGCAAGCAGGTCGGTCAGGTCTGGCTGAGCGGCAACGGCGGCAGCCTGTTGCGTTTCCTGCTGCGCGGCCTGGTCGGCATGATCGCCTGTCTGGTGCTCAGTACCCTGTGCGCCCTGGTGCTGTCGCGCCGCATGCTGGTCGGCATCGTCAGTTCGCTGGACGACATCGCCAACGTGGCGCATGCGGTACGCCGCGATCGCACCTTCGGCCTGCGGGTTCCGTCGGCGCCGATCGCCGAACTGCACGAGCTCAGCAACGACTTCAACGGCTTGCTCGACGAGCTGGAGGCCTGGCAGGCCCACCTGAAACAGGAGAACGACTCGCTGGCCCACCGGGCGACGCACGACAGCCTGACCGGCTTGCCGAACCGCGCCTTCTTCGAAGGACGGCTGAGCCGCGCCTTGGGCGATATCGAGCCGTCGGCAAAATTGGCGGTGCTATTTATCGATGGCGATCGCTTCAAGGAAGTGAACGACAGTTACGGCCACGCCGCAGGCGATGCGGTGTTGACCACCATCGCCGGGCGCATTCGCGCGCAGCTGCGTGAAACCGATCTGGTCGCGCGCCTGGGAGGGGATGAGTTCGCCGTGCTGCTGGCGCCGGTGCACAGCACGGAAGATGTCCTGCAGATCGCCGATAATATTATCGACTGCATGACGCAGCCGGTCATTTTGCCGAACGACGAGACGATCATCACCTCTCTGAGTATCGGTATTGCGCTGTACCCTGATCACGCGGCGACGCCTCAGGGTCTTTTGCACGAAGCTGACGATGCAATGTATCAGGCAAAGCATCGTTATCACGGAGGCTGGCGGCTGGCGATACACAAATAAGAGCCGCAGCTATAACACTTGAACTAGGGATTTTGACTATGATACAGCAACTGTTTAAAGGCCGTTTTTCACTGTTGACGATGGTGTTCGTCGCCCTGCTGGCGCTCGCCGGCTGCCAGAGCAAACCGCAGGGGCTGACGCCCGAGCAGGTCGCGCTGCTGCAGTCGCAGGGCTTCAAACTGACCGACAACGGCTGGGAGTTCGGCCTGTCGGATAAAGTGCTGTTCGGCAACAACATCGGCAAGCTGAACCCGGAAAGCACCGAGACGGTGCAGAAGATGGGGCGCGCGCTGCTGAGCGTCGGCATCACCAAATTCCGTCTGGACGGCCATACCGACAACTACGGCGAAGACAGCTATAACGACCAGCTCTCCCTGCGCCGCGCCGATGCGGTGGCCGATCTGCTGGCCAGCGTCGGCATTCCACGCGCCAATATCGAAACCCGCGGCATGGGCAAACGCGATCCCGTCGCCGACAACCGCACCTCCAGCGGCCGCGCGGAAAACCGCCGCGTCGCGATCGTCGTCACGCCATAAGCCACCAATATGCGCCTTTATCGGCGCATAAACGGTTATACTTGGCGATCGCTGAGCGATGTCTGGGATCCGAGATCGAAACGGGCTACACTCATGCCGCCAGACATCCTATAAATACTGATATAGAGAGGCTTAGAGCAACGTGGCTCAATACGTCTATACCATGCACCGCGTCGGCAAGGTGGTACCGCCGAAGCGTCATATTTTGAAAAACATCTCCCTGAGCTTCTTCCCTGGGGCAAAAATCGGCGTACTGGGCCTGAACGGCGCCGGTAAGTCCACTCTGCTGCGCATCATGGCCGGCATCGATACCGATATCGAAGGGGAAGCGCGCCCGCAGCCGGGCATCAAGATCGGTTACCTGCCGCAGGAGCCGCAGCTTAACCTCGAACACACCGTGCGTGAGTCGGTGGAAGAAGCGCTGGCGGAAGTGGTCGGCGCGCTGAAACGCCTGGACGAAGTGTACGCGCTGTACGCGGAAGAAGGCGCAGACTTCGACAAGCTGGCCGCCGAACAGGGCCGCCTGGAAGAGATCATTCAGGCGCACGACGGCCACAACCTCAACGCGCAGCTGGAGCGTGCCGCCGATGCGCTGCGCCTGCCGGACTGGGACGCCAAAATCGCCCACCTGTCCGGCGGTGAACGCCGCCGCGTGGCGCTGTGCCGCCTGCTGCTGGAAAAACCGGACATGCTGCTGCTGGGCGAACCGACCAACCACCTGGACGCCGAGTCCGTGGCCTGGCTGGAACGTTTCCTGCACGACTTCGAAGGCACCGTCGTCGCGATCACCCACGACCGTTACTTCCTGGACAACGTTGCCGGCTGGATCCTCGAGCTGGACCGTGGCGAGGGCATTCCGTGGGAAGGCAACTACTCATCCTGGCTGGAACAGAAAGATGCGCGTCTGGCGCAGGAAGCATCCGCCGAAGCCGCTCGCCGCAAGTCGATCGAGAAAGAGCTGGAGTGGGTGCGTCAGGGTGCCAAAGGCCGTCAGTCCAAAGGCAAGGCCCGTCTGGCCCGCTTTGAAGAGCTGAACAACACCGAATACCAAAAACGTAACGAAACCAACGAACTGTTCATTCCGCCTGGCGCACGTCTGGGCGATAAAGTGGTCGAAGTCAGCAACCTGCGTAAGTCCTATGGCGACCGCCTGTTGATCGACGACCTGTCGTTCTCGGTGCCGAAAGGCGCAATCGTCGGCATCATCGGCCCGAACGGCGCGGGTAAATCCACGCTGTTCCGCATGATGTCCGGCCAGGAGCAGCCAGATTCCGGCAGCATCGTGCTGGGCGACACCGTCAAGCTGGCGTCCGTCGATCAGTTCCGCGACAGCATGGACGGTTCGAAAACCGTCTGGGAAGAAGTCTCCGGCGGGCAGGACATCATGCGCATCGGCAACACCGAGATGCCAAGCCGTGCCTATGTCGGCCGCTTCAACTTCAAGGGCGTCGATCAGGGCAAACGCGTGGGCGAGCTGTCCGGCGGTGAGCGTGGCCGTCTGCACCTGGCCAAGCTGCTGCAGGTTGGCGGCAACGTACTGCTGCTCGATGAACCGACCAACGACCTGGATATCGAAACCCTGCGCGCGCTGGAAAACGCCCTGCTGGAATTCCCTGGCTGCGCCATGGTGATCTCGCACGACCGTTGGTTCCTCGACCGTATCGCCACCCACATCCTGGACTACCAGGACGAAGGCAAGGTGGAATTCTTCGAAGGTAACTTCACCGAGTACGAAGAGTACAAGAAGCGTACGCTGGGCGCCGACGCGCTCGAGCCGCACCGCATCAAGTACAAAAAGATCGCCAAGTGATCCGAAAGGCGCCGCATGCGGCGCCTTTTTTTATGCCCGTGTCCGGCGATACTCGCGCGGCGAGCACGCCATCATTCTCTTAAAGGCGTGGCTGAACGCGCTGTCTGAATCGTATCCCAAGCGCTGCGCGATGGCGGACACCGGTTCGCTGCCGGTACGCAAAGCCCGTGCAGCCAACAGCATGCGCCAGCGCGACACATACTCTAACGGCGCCATGCCGGCCTTCTGCTTAAAGCGCAACGCCAACGTCGAGCGGGAAACGCTCGCAGCGGCGGCCAGCGACGCCACCGTCCAGCGCCGGCCAGGATCGGCATGCACCGCCTGCATCGCGGCGCCGATGCGCGGATCGAACAAGGCGGGCAGCCAACCGGACGCCACGCTCTCTTCTCCCATCAGGTACATCCGCAGCGCCTGAGTCAACATGATCTGCCCCAGATGGTGTACCATCGAGGCACTGCCCGGTGAAGGCTTCAGCAGCTCGCCCGCCAGCCGCTGCAACGCCCATTGCAACACCGCGGCCTCTTCAGTGCCGCCTCGAATCACCATCAGCGCCGGCAAAGTACCCAATAACCGCTCCACCTCTTCGCCAAAGGTAAAACGCCCGCCGATAAACAGACAATCCTCCGCCTCGCCACAGCTCGCCACGCCGTTTTTTGCCTGCAGATAAAGTGCGTCAGCATCGAGTGCCGGCAGCGACAGATCGCTGCCAACGGTGACCGGCAAGCTGCGGGTCAGCAACAAACAGTCGCCGGCCGCCAGCCACAGCGGTTCGGCCAGCCCTTCCGCCGCCAGCCAACAGCCGCCACGCACCACAGCGTTGAACTTCCCGCTCTGCGGCGCAGGAAAATGAACGGCCCAGTCGCCGCCGGCCTTCAGGCCGCCGAAAAACGCATTCTGGCTGTTCAACGGCGCAAGCACTTCCGATAAAGGATCCATACCCTCTCCCCCTAAGGCCCTTTCAAGAGCATAGCCCGTGCGATGCCCCAGCCAAAGGTTTTAGGACGATGGCGACAGAAATTAGGTTTTTGTTGCATTCAGCCGCCGATAACGCCGACTTACACTCCCAGTGTCACAGTCAACTGCAGCGAGGAATTCCCAATGAACAGACAAGTGCCCCTCAACTCCGGCTTCAACGCTACCACCACCGCCGCCGACGTGCTCAAAGACCGTCAACTGGCCGGCATGACAGCGCTGGTGACCGGCGGTCATTCCGGCCTGGGGTTGGAAACGACTCGCGCTTTGACGCAGGCGGGGGCGAAGGTGATCGTCGCCGCCCGCGACCCCGTTATCGCCCACACGCGTCTGGCCATCGCCGGCATCAGCAACGCTGAGGTTTATGAGCTTGATTTGGCCGATCTGAGCAACATCAAAGGGTTCACGCAACAACTTCTGGCGACAGACGTCCACCTCGATATGTTGATCTGCGGCGCCGGCATCATGGCCTGTCCTGAAACCCGTATCGGCCCAGGCTGGGAGGCTCAATTCGCGATCAACCACCTGGGGCATTACGCTTTGGTGAACCACCTCTGGCCGGCGTTGATGGGCGACGCCCGCGTTGTCGTCATCTCATCTTCCGGTCACCATGCCAGCGCCATACGCTGGAATGACGTCCAATTTCACAGCGGCTATGACAAGTGGCTGGCCTATGGCCAATCGAAAACCGCTAACGCGCTCTTCGCCCTGCAGCTTGACAAGCTGGGGAAAAACGCTGGCGTGCGCGCCTTCTCGCTGCATCCCGGCATGATCCCAACGCCGCTGCAGCGCTATCTCTCGCAGGAAGAGATGCTCGCGTTGGACTGGATCGACGCCGACGGCAAACCCGCCCACCCGGAAATGCTGAAAACCCCGCAACAAGGCGCGGCAACCCAGGTTTGGGCGGCGACATCGCCTCAACTCAATGGCCTTGGCGGATTGTATTGCGAAGATTGCGATGTCGCCCGGCGCAACGATGACAACGGCTTTTCCTTCAGCGGCGTAAAAAGCTACGCCGTCGATCCTGAACAAGCCCAACGCCTGTGGAAACTGTCGGCGCAACTCACCGGTGTCGATGCCTTCGGCAAGATTTAAACAGGGGACCTTCTATGCAGAATCGTCAAATCATCCTCGCTAAACTCCCGCAAGGAAAGCTGACCCTCGATTGTTTTCAGACTCGAGAGGCCCCCATGCCGCTCCCCGGCCCCGAAGAGGTGCTGTTGCGCACGCTTTACGTGCCACTGGATGCGGCCAGCAGAGCCTGGATGCAGGGCGTCACTTATCGTTCCGGATTGCAGGCGGGAGACGTCATGGCCGCAACCGCGCTGGCCGAAGTCGTCGAGTCGCGCTCTCCCCTGCTGGCCGCCGGAGATTTAGTGCTGGCGGAAACCGGCTGGCAAACCTTTGCGGCCGTACCGGCGGCTGGCGCGCTCAAGCAGTCGGGCATCGTTCCGCATACGCACTTGCTCAGCGTTTACGGCGTGCCTGGACTCACCGCTTACTTCGGTCTGCTGGAATGCGGACGCCCAGAGGCCGGTGAAACCGTCGTCGTATCTGCCGCCGCGGGGGCGGTAGGCATGTTCGCCGGACAAATCGCCCGGCTTCGCGGCTGCCGCACGGTGGGCATTGCCGGCGGCGGCGCCAAAACGGCTCTGCTGACGGACAGGCTGGGTTTCGACGCGGCGATAGATTATAAGAAGGAAAATCTGCATGACGCCCTGCGCCGCTCGTGTCCCAACGGCATCGATGTGCTGTTCGATAACGTCGGCGGCGATATTTTGGCGGCCAGCCTGCCGCATATGGCGAAGCATGGACGCATCGTTTGCTGCGGTGCGGTGTCGCAGTACGATACGGCCTCCCCGCCGGCAGCGCCTGCCGGGATACCCGGTTTGCTGATCGTCAACAGTTTGACGATGCGGGGATTCCTGTTGGCCGATTTCCTTCATCGGCAAGAACAGGCGCTGGCGGCACTCGCGGCCTGGGTCACTGAGGAAAAACTCGCAATTATCGAAGACCTGATCACCGGTTTCGAGCTGCTGCCCGCCGCACTGATCGGCCTGCTGGCGGGCGAAAATAGAGGGAAACGCATCGTTCAGGTGGCGCGGCGCGCCGCCTGAACCTAAAAGGCTCTGCGCGCGCCCGCCGTCACTCCCGCGCCAGCTCGCGCGCGTAGTCGTCGAACGCCGGGTGCTGCAGCACCACATCAATGAAACAGGCCAGCGCCGGGGAGTTCAGCTTGCGGCTCGGGTAGACCAGATACAGCTCGTTGCCCTCTGCACGCCACGCCGACAGCACTTCCACCAACAGCTTCTGCGCCACCACCTCACGGCTGAGAAACGCCGGCAGCAGCGTAATGCCGGCGCCGGCGATAGCGCATTCGCGCGCATACAGCAGGTTGTCGGTGGTGTGCGCCAGCGGCAACTGCCAGCGGTAGTAATCGTCGCCGCAACGCAGGTTCCAGGCCGTCCAGGCGCGATGGGCGATGCAGCGGTGCTGCTGCAGCTGTTGCGGATGTTCGATCGGCGGGTGCTGCGCCAGATAGGACGGCGCAGCCAGCAGATAGCGCGGCGCATAGCCAAGGCGGCGGCCGATCAGCGAAGAATCCTGCGGCTTGCCGGTGCGCAGCGCGGCGTCGAAACCTTCCTGCACCAGATCCACCATCGCGTCGGACACCGACACCTCCAGCGAAACGTCCGGGTACTGACGTTGAAAATCCGCCGCCAGCCGCGCCACCAGGGTCGCGCCCAGCCCGGCCGGCGTCGAGATGCGCAGGCGCCCGCTCGGGTTATCGCGCAGCCGCTGCAGCGCCAGATCGGCCCGCTCGGCGGCGGACATCATCGCCTGACAATGCTCCAGATAGCGCTCGCCGGCGAAGGTGAGATTTAACTGGCGCGTGGTGCGATTGAGCAGCCGTAGCCCCAGCGTCTGCTCAAGCTGGCTGATACGCTGGCTGACGCTGGATTTCGGCAGCCCAACACGCTGCGCGGCGGCGGTGAAGCTGCCGCATTCCGCCACCAGCGCGAACAGCGCCATGTCCTGCAGCTGTTTGAATTCCATTGTTCACCTTAAACGAACACTCAGTTAGATATTGTCCATCTTATCACTCCACTATCGCGGGTCTACACTGTGGGCATCATTTGAAAGGAGTACAACCATGTCGATAAAAGCCATTGCCGTAGACCCGCAGAACCCTGCCGGTTTCATCGAAATCTCACCGGAGATGCCGGTTCCCGGCCAGTACGATCTGCTGGTGGAAGTGAAAGCGGTGTCGGTTAACCCGGTGGATACTAAAGTGCACGCCGGCCTGCAGAAAAGCGGCCTGCAGCAGCCGCGCATTCTCGGCTGGGACGCCAGCGGCGTCGTGGTGAGCGCAGGCAGCAGCGTCAGCGGCTTCAAGCCCGGCGATGAAGTGTGGTACGCCGGCGACATCACCCGCCCCGGCAGCAACAGCAGCCACCAACTGATCGACTCACGCATCGCCGCGCACAAACCGCGCAGCCTGAACTGGGCCGAGTCCGCCGCCATGCCGCTGACCGCCCTCACCGCCTGGGAGGCGCTGTTCGAACACCTGAATATTCAGGACGCGCCGGAGCACAAGACGTTGCTGATCATCGGCGGCGCCGGCGGCGTAGGCTCGTTGGCGATCCCGCTGGCCGCGCTGCGCAGCAAGGTGAAAGTGATCGCCACCGCCTCAAGGCCTGAATCCGCCGCCTGGTGCCTCGAACGCGGCGCCGATCTGGTGGTGGATTACCGCGATTTGAAGGGCAACCTGGCGCAGCACGGCATCGAGCAGGTGGATTACATCCTGTGTCTGAACGATACCGACGGCCATTGGCCGGCGATGGCCGAGCTGGTCGCGCCGCTGGGCCATATCTGCACCATCGTCGAGAACGCGCAGCCGCTGGACCAAAACGCGCTGAAGCTGAAGAGCGCCGCGCTGCACTGGGAGTTCATGTTCACCCGCAGCATGTTCAGCACCCCGGACATCGCCCAGCAGGGCAAGATCCTGCAGCAGGTGGCGCAGCTGCTGGACGACGGCAAGCTGAACACCACGCTGAGCGAAACCCTGCACGGGCTGACGGTGGAAACGCTGACCGCCGCGCATCAACAACTGCTCGGCGGCCATATGCAAGGCAAGCTGGTTATCGCGTACTGAGCCAACTCGCGGCGGCGCACAGCGCCGCCGTTACTGCGGCCGCACGAACCCGACGCATAGCCGTTGCTCATCGGCGTGCGGATCGGAACGGAACGTCATATTCTGCTGCCAGTCGAGGCGCATCTTCGGCCAGTGGGCCAGCTCCCCGCCGAAATCGCTGTGCGCGCAATCGTCACCCAACCGGCCGAACAGGGCGACGCCATGCTGGGCAATCTGCGGATAGCTGATGTTGGCGTTGTAGATATTTGGCCGCGCATGATTGGACCAGCGCGTAATGGTTTGTGGCCGGGAATCGGCATACACCGTCATCCATTGCGACAGATACTCACCGCCGACGTAGCGCAGATCGACGCCGTAGCGCTCTCGCCAATGCTGTTCCACTTCACTGCTGAAGGCCTTGATGCCCACCATCTTCTGGCCGGCGTTGCGCACGTTGCCCACCATCACTGCGGCATACCCCAGATAGACCGCCAGCGCCGCGCACATCAGCCCAATAGTCGCCGCGCGCAGCGAACGCACCGGCGGTTGACGCACGCAGCCGACCAGCAGCGCGGGCGCCAGCATGAAGAACGGCTGCAGCCACTCGGTCAGCCGGCCGCCGACGTTGAAGGAAAACCAGAAGGTGATGATGCCGAGCGGCAGCAGGTAGATCCACAGCAGCACCCGCATCGGCAACGCCTTCGGCCAGGCCAGCACCGCCCCGCTGCGGCGCAGGATCCACCACAGCACCAGCGACGGATAGAACACCAGCAGCAGCGACTGCAGCATGTCGAGATTGAGCTGCATCTTGATCTGCGAATCCACCCACTTGAAGGCGGCGAAGTCGTGATTCCACAGCCAGACCACGTTTGGCAGCACCAGCGCCAACCAGATCGCCACCGCCAGATAGAACTGCGGCTGGCGATAGCAGCGGCGAACCTGCGGCACGAACAACGTCGACAGCGCCGCGAAGTAAACGAAGGCGAAGGTCGAGTACTTGGCCATCATCGCCAGACCGGCGACCAACGCGAAGGCCGGCCACCAATTGGCCGAACGGGAGATCGCCATATGGAAGAACAGCGCCATCCACGGCCACAGCATCACCAACAGGTAATTGTCGTTATAGGGAATGATGTCGAAATTGATGATGCCGGACAGGTTGAGCGTCAGCAGCGCCATCCAGGCCAGCGAGGTGCTGCCACTCAGGCGTCGCGCCAACAGCCAGACGCCCAACATGCCGATGGCGATGGCGATGAAGTGCCCGCCATACCAGTAAACGTTTAGCGGCAGCCACGACAGCCAAATCGCCGGATGCATCGCCGCACCGACCAGCCACGGGTTTTTCGGTGAGCCCCACTCGCCGTTGAGGCCCCAGTTGAGCGCCTCGACGGCGTCGTAAGGCAGGGTAGGATCAAGATGAACCGTCAGCAGCGTCCAGGCTGCGGCATAGCAGACCAACCAGAGAGCAAGTAAGCGATAAGACATGTCTTCTTCTAAGCGTTATTGTAAAGAAAATCTTAACTTAGTCGCTGTCGAATGAACCATGTTTAAACAAGCCGTTAAATGTGCGTCCGGGTGGCGTTTCTGCCGCCGCGATCGCACATTCCGCTAATTCTGCTCAGCCTGCGGCGTGGCGAGAAGCGGGCGCGCTCAACCGGCCGGCGTCCGCCGCCAGCAGCTGTTGCACCAGCTCGACGCAGCGCAGGAAACGCTCCTCGTAATCGCTGGATTCAACGTGCACATACTCGATATTGTTGGCGCGCAGCATCTCCTCCAGCAGGCGCTGGAACGCCAGCCGATCGGCGGTGCTGCCGAGGCTGCGCAGGCCGTCCGCCACCCACGGCGTATTGTTTTCCAGCAGGATCACCAGATCGAAACGGTATTCGTCGATCAGCGCCTGCACGAAGGGGTGTTCACGCCCTTCGTACTTTTTGCAAAACGCCTGGGTGGTGACGAAATCGGTATCGATAAACGCCACCTTGTTGGCGTACTTGACCGCAAAATCCACGTATTGCGCCTGCCCGAGGGCGATTTTGTCATAGTCGGAGTACTGCAGCGCCATCTCGTCGCCGCCCAGATGCGAAAACACATAGTCGCGGCCATATTCCCAGGCGCTGGTGGTGTTGAAGATGTTGGCCAGTTTGTTGACCAGCGTCGACTTGCCGCTCGACTCGCCGCCGAGGATCGCCACGGTACGCACGAAGAACGGCTTCACCTCGGTCGGGATGTAATCCCAATAGCGGAACGGATCCTGGCGGATCTGATTGCCACTGATGTTCATGAACGAACGCTCGGGGTCGACCAGAATGGTTTCGATGCCCAGATGCTCGCGGTAACGCGGCGCATCCTGCGCTTCGCTGGAATAGATGAAGCTCGGCACGATGCCCTTCTGTTCCATAAAGGCCTTCATGCCATCGCTCCATACGTTCCAGCCGTGCGGGTAGGGTTCGATGCCCTGCTCGTCGAATGAGTGGATATGGATGTTTTTCTGGTACTTGAAGGTCTGCAGCAGCCAGCGCAGGCGATCGCTGACCGTCGGCTGTTGCGACATCGAACTGTTCTCGAACAGTTCGCGGTCGCGCGGCTCGTCGTGGCACAAAATGACGTGCAGCTCATCCACCTGGCTGCAGGCGCGCTGGATCAGATAGATGTGGCCGGTGTGCAGCGGGTAAAATTTACCAAACACCACACCGACTTTGACCTCTTTGCGCGGGAACTCAAGCCCGAGAAAACGGTGCAGCGCCTCCAGCTTTTGCGCGCTCGGGCTTTTGATCTTGTCGTTCAACAGCTGGCTGAGATAGCCTTTGGTCATGCCACTGGCATCCGCCACCTGCTGCAAAGTACAGCCTTTTTGCTTGATGGACGTCTTCAGGTAATCAAATTGCGGCATGGCCACCTCCGTTTAGTATGCTAAACAAAATAGCATATCTCTCTCGCCGCCGGCGACATTAATAAAACTCTTCCAGCACGTCCAGTGCGTCCGCCAGCTTCTTGACCCCGAACACCTGCATGTTGGCCGGCGGCTTTTTCGGCATATTGCCGTGCGGCACGATGGCGCGCTTAAAGCCGTGCTTGGCCGCTTCGGAGATGCGTTCCTGACCGCTCGGCACCGGACGAATCTCTCCCGCCAGCCCCACTTCGCCGAACACCACCAGATCGTTCGGCAATGGCCGATCGCGCAGGCTTGAAACCAACGACATCAGCAACGCCAGATCGGCGCTGGTCTCGCTGACCTTCACCCCGCCGACCACGTTGACGAACACGTCTTGATCCGACATCTGCAGCCCGCCGTGTCGATGCAGCACCGCCAGCAGGATCGCCAGGCGGTTCTGTTCCAGGCCCACCGCCACGCGGCGCGGGTTGGACATCATCGAGTGATCCACCAGCGCCTGGATCTCCACCAGCAGCGGCCGGGTGCCTTCCCACACCACCATCACCGAGCTGCCGGAGGTAACTTCATCGCCGCGGCTGAGGAAAATCGCCGAAGGGTTGCTGACTTCGCGCAGCCCCTGCTCGGTCATGGCGAACACCCCCAGCTCGTTGACCGCGCCAAAGCGGTTTTTGTGGCTGCGCAGGGTGCGGAAGCGGGAATCGGCGTCGCCATCCAGCAATACCGAACAGTCGATACAGTGTTCCAGCACTTTCGGCCCGGCCAACGAGCCGTCTTTGGTGACGTGGCCGACCATCACGATCGCCACACCGCGCGTCTTGGCGAAGCGCGTCAGGTAGGCGGCGGTTTCACGCACCTGCGCCACGCTGCCCGGCGAGGACTGAATGTCCGCCATGTGCATCACCTGAATCGAGTCGATCACCATCAGCTTCGGCTGCTCCTGCTCGGCGATCAGGCAGATCTGCTCGATGCTGGTTTCCGACAGCATGTTCAGGCCGCCGGTCGGCAGCCCCAGACGGTGAGCGCGCATCGCCACCTGCTGCAGCGACTCCTCGCCGGTGACATACAGGGTTTTCATCTGTTCAGACAGCTTGCACAGCACCTGCAGCAACAGGGTGCTCTTGCCGGCGCCGGGGTTACCGCCGATCAGAATCGCGCTGCCGGGCACCACACCGCCGCCCAGCACGCGGTCGAACTCGAGAAAGCCGGTGGTGAAACGCGGCAGCGCCTCAAGGCTGATTTCCGACAGCTTCTGCACCTTGCTGACGCCGGCGTCGCCGGCATAGCCGCTGAGGCGATCGTTGCGCGCCGCTGCGGGCGACGCGGCCAAACGCACTTCCGTGATGGTGTTCCAGGCATGGCAGGCGCTGCACTGCCCCTGCCAACGCGGATAGTCCGCCCCGCACTCATTGCACACAAATGCCCGTTTTGCCGCTTTTGCCACGTCTTACCTCAATCTTTCGTTATCGCACTTCGTGTTTCAGGCTGCCGGTGAGAATGCACAGCACGCCCATCAGATCCGCATGCCGGATCGCCACCTGCGCTTTTTCATATACTTTCGGTTTGGCGTGGTAGGCGATGCCCAACCCCGCCGCCTGCATCATTTTCAAATCGTTGGCGCCGTCGCCGATGGCCACGGTTTGCGCCAGCGGGATCTCCAGCTTCTCCGCCAGCCGCAGCAGCGTATCGGCTTTGAACTGCGCGTCCACCACCGGCCCCAGCACTTCGCCGGTCAACTTGCCGTCGCGGATCTCCAGCTCATTGGCCGCCGCCGCCACCAGCCGCAGCCGGTTGCGCAGATGTTCGGCGTAGTAGGTGAAACCGCCGGAGGCGATCGCCACATGCCAGCCCATCGCCTGCAGTTTACCCACCAGGCTGGTCAGCCCCGGCATCAGCGGCAGCTCGTCGCGCACCTGTTTGAGGATGTTGGCGTCGGCCCCTTTCAGCGTGCCGACGCGCTGACGCAGACTGGCGGTAAAGTCCAGCTCGCCGCGCATCGCGCGTTCGGTGACTTCCGCCACCTGCTCGCCGACGCCCGCCAGCTTGGCGATCTCATCGATGCATTCGATCTCGATCGCCGTCGAATCCATGTCCATCACCAGCAGCCCCGGCGTGCGCAGGTGCGGGATCTTGCCGAGCGGCGCCACGTCCAGCCCGTTCTCCGCCGCCAGCAGCTTGGCGCGCGGCGTCAGGGTGCCCGCCAACCGCACCACCTGATAGTCGTCCACGCCCCAGGCGGTGACGATCACCATCGCCGCGCCGAGCTTGCGTTGGAATTGGGTAATGCGCGCCTTGTCCAGTTTTCTGCCGTACAACAGCCACCCGGTATTGCCCGCCCGGTAATCGAGCGGCATCACTTCGTCGCCGCTAAGCGAAAGGGGAAGACCCGGCCATTGAGAGATCTCCGCCGGAAGATCGCAATAGGTCAGACTGTTTGACATCATTGACTCCTGAATGGACAAAAACGCTGCATGATAAAACGACGCATCAAGCTATCCTATCGCCAGCGGTTCTGGCAACATAAAGTGTCCCCGATGCCCAAGGAACCTGCATGGCCCGCGCTAAACTGAAATTTCGCCTGCACCGCACCGCTATTATCCTGATTTGCCTGGCTTTGCTGGTGTTGCTGATGCAGGGCGCCTCTTATTTTAGCCTGAGTCACCAAATGGCGCGATCCGAGCAGGTTGAAGAGCTGGCGCAGACGCTGACCAAACAGGTCGCCTACAGCCTGGCGCCGCTGCTGGACGACGACGGCAACAACCCGCGCATCGACGCCATCCTCAAGCAGCTCACCGATCACAGCCGCATTCTCGACGTCAGCGTTTATCAGCTGGACGGCACACTGGTCTCCCACGCCGGGGAACAGATAAGTATACGCGATCGCCTGTCGCTCGACGGCAAACGCGCCGGCAGCTACTTCAACCACCAGTTGGTCGAATCCATTCAGGGCAAAGACGGCCCGATCGGCTTTATCCGCATCACCCTCGACACCCACGTGCTGGCGACCGAATCCAAACAGGTGGACAACACCACCAACCTGCTGCGTCTGATGATCCTGCTGGCGCTGGCGATCGGCATCATTCTGGCACGCACCCTGCTGCAGCACCGCCGCAGCCGCTGGCAGCAGTCGCCGTACCTGTTGACCGCCAACACGCCGTTGGCAGAAGGCAATACCGTGGAAGACGACGAAGAGGATGCGCCGGAGAACAAGCAGGAAGCGCCGAAGAAAGAGTGACTCAGGCCAGGTGAAGTGAATAGATTGACAGGCGGGCGCCATAACGACGCCCGCCGGAGTATTAGGCTTTGTCGCCCAGCAGTACGGATTCCAGCGCGATAACGATCATTTCGTTAAAGGTGGTCTGGCGTTCCGCCGCCGTGGTCGCTTCGTGACGCAGGATGTGGTCAGACACGGTGCAGATGGTCAGCGCTTTACAGCCGAACTCTTCATACAGCTCCGCCGCCACGCCGTAGATGCCGGCCGCTTCCATTTCCACGCCCAGGATGCCGTACTTCTTCATCACCTGGAACATGTCCGGATCCGGGGTATAGAACAGATCGGCAGAGAAGATGTTGCCCACGCGCGCCGGAATGCCCTGCGCCGCCGCGGCGTCGACCGCGTTGCGCACCATGTCGAAGTCGGCGATCGCCGCGTAGTCGTTGTCCTTGAAGCGCAGACGGTTCACCTTGGAGTCGGTGCATGCGCCCATGCCGATCACCACGTCGCGCAGTTTGATATCGTCACGCACTGCGCCGCAGGAACCCACGCGAATGATTTTCTTCACGCCGAACTCGGCGATCAGCTCGCGCGCATAGATGGAGCAGGACGGGATGCCCATGCCGTGGCCCATTACGGAGATGCGGCGGCCTTTATAGGTGCCGGTGAAGCCCAACATGCCGCGCACGTTGTTCACTTCCACCGCGCCTTCCAGGAAGGTTTCGGCGATGTATTTTGCGCGCAGCGGATCGCCCGGCATCAGTACTACGTCAGCGAAATCACCCATCTCAGCATTAATGTGCGGCGTAGCCATAATTCTCTTCCTTTAAATCGTATTAAATAGCGTTAAACGTATAAACCGTGGCATGTCAGACGGCGGCCAGCTGCGCCGCCGTCTGAGACTCACGAATTAAAACATGCTCTTACCGTAATCCATCGGCGACAGGCCAAAATAATTGGCGACGGTCTGGCCGATGTCGGCGAAGGTCTCGCGGTGGCCCAACGAGCCCGGTTTCACTTTCGGGCCGTAGACCAGCACCGGGATATGTTCACGGGTGTGGTCGGTGCCTGGCCAGGTCGGATCGCAGCCGTGGTCGGCGGTGAAGATGATGATGTCTTCATCTTTCACCAGCTTCAGCAGCTCCGGCAGGCGGCGGTCGAACAGCTCCAGCGCCGCGGCGTAGCCCGCCACGTCGCGGCGGTGGCCGTAGGAAGAGTCGAAGTCCACGAAGTTGGTGAACACGATGGTGTTGTCGCCGGCCTTTTCCATTTCCGTCAGGGTCGCGTCGAACAGCGCATCGATGCCGGTCGCTTTCACCTTCTTGGTGATGCCGACGTTGGCGTAGATGTCGGCGATTTTACCGATCGACACCACTTCACCGCCCTTCTCGTCCACCAGCTTTTTCAGCACGGTCGGCGCCGGCGGCTCCACCGCCAGATCGTGACGGTTGCCGGTGCGCTGGAAGTGACCCGCTTTGTCGCCGACGAACGGACGCGCGATCACGCGGCCAATGTTGTAACCGCCTTCGGTCAATTCTTCACGCGCGATTTCGCACAGCTCGTACAGGCGCTCCAGGCCGAAGGTTTCTTCATGGCAGGCGATCTGGAACACCGAGTCGGCGGAGGTGTAGAAAATCGGCTTGCCGGTTTTCATGTGCTCTTCGCCCAGCTGATCGAGGATCACGGTGCCGGATGAGTGGCAGTTGCCCAGGTAGCCCGGCAGGTTGGCGCGCTCCACCAGCTTATCCAGCAGCGCCTGCGGGAAGCTGTTGTGCTCGTCCTTGAAGTAGCCCCAGTCGAACAGTACCGGCACGCCGGCGATTTCCCAGTGGCCCGACGGCGTGTCTTTACCGGAAGAGAGCTCGCTGGCGTAAGCATAAGCGCCGATGATATCGGCATTGCGATCCAGCCCCTGCGGGAAGTTGCCGGTGGACTCTTCCGCCGCTTTGCCGAGACCCAAACGGCTCAGGTTAGGCAGCGTCAGCGGGCCCTGACGGCCCACGTTGGCTTCACCGCGCGCGCAAACCTCGGCGATGTGGCCCAGAGTGTCGGAACCCTGGTCGCCAAAACGTTCGGCGTCTTCGCTGGCGCCGATGCCGAAGGAGTCCAATACCATAATAAATGTGCGTTTCATCTGTGCTCTCCTGCGTGTTCTCACGCTTTGGACGGCCGCGAAAAAGCCGCGGCCGTTCCTGATTCTTGGGTTATTCCGTGATGCGCTTATACACCACCGGCGTCGCTTCCGGCGCCTTATCGCTCAGCGTCATCGCGCTGCGCACCGCATCGGCCGCCTGCTGCCAGCTCTCTTCATCATTGGCGTGGATCATCGCCAGCGGCTGCTGGGCATCCACCTTATCGCCCAGGCGCGCCACCTCGGTCAGACCGACGCTGTAATCGATGGCGTCGCTCGCCCGGCGGCGGCCGCCACCCAGCGAAACCACCGCCATGCCCAGCGCGCGGGTATCCATAGCGCTGATGATGCCTGGCTTTTCAGCATACACCGGCTTGCTCAGCGTCGCCGCCGGCAGATAGCTATCATAGCGTTCGACGAAGTCTATCGGCCCCTGCTGCGCCGCCACCATGCGGCCAAACACCTCCGCCGCCTTGCCGTTGTCCAGCACCGCCTGCAGTTTGGCGCGCGCGTCGGCCTCGTCTTGCGCCAGGCCGCCGGACAGCAGCATCTCGACGCACAGCGCCAACGTCACTTCCAGCAGACGCGGATTGCGGTATTCGCCGGTCAGGAAGCGCACCGCTTCGCGCACTTCCACCGCGTTACCGGCGCTGGAGGCCAGCACCTGGTTCATGTCGGTCAGCAGCGCGGTGGTCTTGCAGCCCGCGCCGTTGGCCACGCCGACGATCGCCTGCGCCAGATCTTGCGACAGGGCGTAGGTCGGCATAAAGGCGCCGGAACCGACCTTCACGTCCATCACCAGCGCATCCAGCCCTTCCGCCAGCTTCTTGGCCAGAATGGAGGCGGTGATCAGCGGGATCGAATCCACGGTGGCGGTGATGTCGCGGGTGGCGTAAAAACGTTTGTCCGCCGGCGCCAGCGAGCTGGTCTGGCCGATGATCGCCACGCCGACGTCCTGAATGATTTTACGGAAGGCGTTATCGTCCGGGAAAATATTGAAGCCCGGAATGGCTTCCAGTTTGTCCAGCGTGCCGCCGGTATGCCCCAGGCCGCGGCCGGAGATCATCGGCACATAGCCGCCGCAGGCCGCCACCATCGGGCCGAGCATCAGCGACGTCACGTCGCCCACGCCGCCGGTCGAATGCTTGTCGACGATCGGGCCATTCAGCGCCAGGCTCTTCCAGTCCAGCACGGTGCCGGAATCGCGCATCGCCATGGTGAGTGCCACGCGCTCCGGCATGCTCATGTCGTGGAAATAAATGGTCATCGCCAGCGCGGCGATCTGCCCTTCCGACACCACGTTGTCGCGAATGCCGTTGATGAAAAAGCGGATTTCCGCTTCGCTTAACGGCTGGCCGTCGCGTTTTTTACGAATAATTTCTTGAGCCAGGAACAAGGCATCCCCCTGTGTCGCCGAGAGTCGGTGCAGACGGGCACGCCTGGCGCCCGCCAACGAAATCGATCAGTAGCCGCCACCGGCGGTCTGGGTCTGGTGGCCCAGCGCGGTCAGCAAGCTGGCCAGCAGGCTGGAAGCGCCAAAGCGGAAATGCCGCGCGTCGGCCCAGCCCTCGCCCAGAATACGATCGGCAAGTTGCAGATAATGCAGCGCGTCTTCCGCAGTGCGCACGCCGCCGGCCGGCTTGAAGCCCACCGTCTTCGCCACGCCCATATCGCGGATCACCGACATCATCAGCTCGGCGCTCTCCAGTGTGGCGTTAACCGGCACCTTGCCGGTGGAGGTCTTGATAAAGTCAGCCCCGGCCTTGATGGCGATCTCGGACGCCTTGCGGATCAAATCGGCCTGTTTCAGTTCGCCGGTTTCGATGATCACTTTCAGCAGCACGTTGGCCGCCTGGCAAGCCTGTTTGCACTGTTTCACCAGCTCGAAGCCAACCTGCTCGTTGCCGGCAATCAGCGCACGGTAAGGGAACACCACGTCCACTTCATCCGCACCATAGGCGATCGCCGCGCGGGTTTCCGCCAGCGCGATGTCGATATCGTCATTGCCATGCGGGAAGTTGGTCACGGTGGCGATACGAATGTCCGGCGTGCCTTGCTCGCGCAGCGCCTTACGCGCCACCGGAATAAAACGCGGGTAAATGCAGATGGCCGCCGTGTGGCCGGCCGGGCTGTTGGCCTGACGACAGAGCGCGATCACTTTCTCATCGGTATCGTCATCATTCAGCGTGGTTAAATCCATCAGGTTCAGCGCACGTTGCGCTGCTGCGGTTAATTCGGTCATAAAACTCTCCAACTGAGTACCTGGGTGTTGGCGAGCGGACTTGGTTCCATGAAGATAGCGCTGGGGAACGGCGTTCCCGCGGCGGCAACTGAGATCCTTCTCACCGCACATGGCCACCCGCCTTGCGGCCGGCCAGTAATAGCTATTTGAACACGAATGCCGGGGGCGATTCGCGTTCAGCGTCACACTATATGAAATAGCACTGTAACAGACCGGAATTATATGTGAAGAGCATCACAAAATAACGCGATATCGTTCACAAATTCGCTAAAGAAGCGGCTGAAGATCGCGGGTGCGGCAAGCACCCGCGTTGCTTAGAGTATAGGCGGAGTCCCGCGTTCGGTCGCACCGTCGCGGGCTCTGGGATGGCTTACAGCGCCAGGAAGAAGCCGGCGATGGTGGCGCTCATCAGGTTGGACAGCGTGCCCGCCGCCACGGCCTTCAGGCCGAAGCGCGCAATGTCATGGCGTCGGTTAGGCGCCATGCTGCCCAAACCGCCCAGCAGGATCGCCACCGAGGAGAGGTTGGCGAAACCGCACAGCGCAAAGGAGATGATCGCCTTGGTGTGGGCCGACAGCACCTGCAGGCCTTCCGCCGCCACCACGTCGTCCGGACGCAGATAGGCGCCGAAGTTCATGTAGGCGACGAACTCGTTGACGATGATCTTCTGGCCGATAAACGAACCGGCGGTCATCGCCTCGCTCCACGGCACGCCGATCAGGAAGGCGATCGGCGAGAACACCCAGCCGAGGATCAGTTCAAGCGACAGCTGCGGATAATCGAACCAGCCGCCGATACCGCCGAGAATGCCGTTAAGCAAGGCGATCAGCGCGATAAACGCCAGCAGCATCGCACCGACGTTCAGCGCCAACTGCATGCCGGAAGCCGCACCAGAAGCCGCCGCGTCGATCACGTTGGCCGGACGATCTTCTTCGGCGATCAGCTTCATCGCATCGTCTTTATCGTGGGTCTGCTCAGTTTCCGGCACCATCAGCTTGGCGAACAACAGCCCGCCCGGCGCCGCCATGAAGGACGCGGCGATCAGGTATTCCAGCGGCACGCCCATCTGCGCGTACCCCGCCAACACCGAACCGGCCACCGAGGCCAGGCCGCCGCACATCACGGCGAACAGTTCCGATTGGCTCATGGTGGCGATATACGGACGCACCACCAGCGGCGCTTCGGTCTGGCCGACGAAAATGTTGGCGGTCGCCGACAGCGATTCGGTGCGCGAAGTGCCCAGCAGCTTATGCAGGCCGCCGCCCAGAACGCGGATCACCAACTGCATGATGCCGAGGTAGTACAGCACCGCAATCAGCGAGGAGAAGAACACGATCACCGGCAGGACGCGCAGCGCGAACACGAAGCCACCGCCGCCGAACACCTCGAACATCTTGTCGGACACCAGCCCGCCGAAGATGAACGAAATGCCCTGATTGCCGTAGGCGATAACGTTTGCCACACCGTTAGACATACTGCCGAGGATGCTGCGGCCCAGCGGCACGTACAGCACCAGCGCACCGATGCCGACCTGAATGATGAACGCCCACACGACGGTGCGCAGTTTAATGGCCCGGCGGTTGCTGGAGAGCAGCACCGCAATGGCGATCAGCACCGCCATGCCAACCAGACTCATGATGAGTTGCATGCAAAGTTTCCCTGTTGCAAAAAATAAAATACATCCCTGCTCATGAAGAGAGGTCTGCTATTGGAGAGTTTCGCGGGGGATTATACTGAGCGAGGTCACCCTCGCACCGATTTATGTCACAAATGTATACAACGAGACGCAAATGAAAATCTTATAACGTGACGCAGGTCACGTTATGGTCATCTCAGTTCGGCATGGCGAACAGCGCCTGAGTATTGCGTTGCAGGTGGGCGGCGATCTCGTCGGCCGGTTCCGGCCGCAGCGCGCACAGCGTTTGAAACACCTCGGCGGCGCGTTCGGGGCGATTCGGCTGCCCCTGATAGCCGGCCAGCGGCATATCCGGCGCATCGGTCTCCAGCAGCAGCGCCTCGAGCGGCAGCTGCGCCATCACGCCGCGCGTTTTCTGCGCCCGCTCATAGGTGATAGTGCCGCCCACGCCGATATAATAGCCAAGGCGAATAAACGCCTGTGCCTGCGACAGGCTGCCGGCGAAGCCGTGCACCACGCCGCGACGCGGCAGCTGTATGCGCCGCAGCGCCGCGGCCAGCTGATCGTGAGTGCGGCGCGAGTGCAGGATCACCGGCAGGTCATGCTGTTTCGCCAGCCTCAGTTGGGCCAGCAGCACGCTTTGCTGCCGCTCGAACTGCGGGTTGTCCATATACAGATCGAGCCCGATTTCCCCCACCGCCACCAGCTTGTGCGGCCGTTCGGCCAGCAACGCCGCCAGCTGTTCCAACTGCGGTTCATGATGCTGCGCGATATACAGCGGGTGCAGCCCCAGCGCGGCGAACAGCGGCGCGTGCTCCTGCGCCAGCCGCAGCACCCGCGCGAAGCGATCGGCGGTAACCGTCGGCACGATGATGCGCTGCACGCCGGCGCCGGCTGCCCGCGCCAGGCTCTCGGCCTCATGCCCGGTAAAGGGTGGGAAATCGAAATGGCAGTGGGTATCGGTAAAGGCGTAACTCACAGCGCGCCCCCTTCACCCGGCGGCAGATCGCCCGGCAGGATAATTTTCGGCGCCGCCACCGCGGCCTCCGGCTGCGCGCCCAGATCGGACGGCATGGCGATATCGGTCACGATCGGCGAAGGCATTCTGACGTTCTCCGGCTGGATCAGACGGCGCGACAGCGATTTCTTCACCTTCATGCCGTCCGGCTCCGGCTGCGCCATCCACTGGCCGACGGTGGCCAGGAAATAACGGCCGCAGCGGCGCCCCAGATGATAATCCTGATTGAGCGAACCCAGTCGGCTGCCCAGCGCATTGCTGGCCAGCGGCTTCGGTGGAAAGATTTCGAAAATGCGCAGCTTGCCCGGCGGCTTCTCGATAAAGCGCTGGATGCGGTGGTAGCTTTGCTCGTGGTGCTGCAGGATGCGCACCATCTGCTGCAGACTGCTGTCGCTCAGCCAGTGCTCCATGCGCTTCATCCACTGCGGGGTGTAGTACATCTGCGAAGGGACGGTGCGGATCACCACGATGGTGTCGGCGCCGCGACGGTAGGCCTCTTCCACCGGGATCGCATCGCTGATGCCGCCGTCCTGATAGCTGACGCCATCCAGCTCCACGCCCTGACGATAAAAGCCGGGAATGGCACTGGACGCCTTGATGGCCGGCAGCCAGCGTTCACGCTGCGCCGGCAGATAGGTCGGTTCAAAATCATCGCTGCGGCAGGCGCACAGCAGGAACTCGCGCCCATCGGTGAGGTGTTGTTCCGCCACGTCCATCGCCAGCGGCATCTGTGCCGCCGCCGTGTCGACCAACCAATCGAGATCGATCAGATGCCCGCCGCGTACGAAACGCAGCGGATTGAAAAATTGCGCCGACGTAGTGTAACGGGTGATCACTCGACGCGCGTAGCCCATCTGGCCGCAGATGTAGGCGGACAGATTTTGCGCGCCGGCAGACGTGCCGATCAACAAATCGAAAGGGTTAAAGCCCGCGCGCTGAAACTCGTCCAGCACGCCGGCGGTGAAAATGCCGCGCTGGCCGCCGCCTTCACAGACCAACGCCATTTTTCCTGGCCGAAAGGGTTTAGACGCCAGCGGTTCTATATTGCCGAGCGTGATGGGTATTCTGTATCCCAACTTGGCATCCTCAGTGAGACGTTTTTTCCGAGGATACCGCGTCTCGCTCTCTTCCGTAATCCTCTTGCAGCACGCCGGCGAGGAAATCATTGCTGCCAGCCAGCCAGGCGCAATCGCTGCCGGACCATTCGGCCCACGCCTGCCATACCTGGCCTTTCAGCTGTTTCCAGCGTCCGACGACGATATCGCTGTTCATGGCCGGCCCTCCCGACGTGAGAAAAGGAATTAAGCTTTGTTACAGTTTACAGGAAAATGCCGGCCGGCTAAGGGCGCCGGCGGCCGGTGAACAGGCTGACCAGGAACAGGATGATGCCGACGACGAACACCACCTTGGCGGCCCAGGCGGCGGTACCCGCCAGCGAACCGAACCCCAGCGCCGCAGCGATAAGCGCGATGACTAAAAAGATAATGCCCCAACGAAACATAAGCTTCTCCTTACCATTGTGAAAAAATCGCTGCTGTCTCCCGCCCCGACAACGGGGCATCGACGGCAAATCAGTTTCTTTTTTTGGTGGTACACGTCGGGCCGCCTTCACGGCCCGACAGATGCGGCTTGTTGTGACTTGTTACGGGCGCCTGGCGGGATTACTGCTTGACCACCAGGTCATTTTTCACGCTTTTCACGCCGTCGATGGCCTTGGCGATGCTTTCCGCACGCTCAGACTGCGCCTGCGTTTTCACTTCGCCGGAAAGCTGCACCACACCGTCGGTGGTTTCCACTTTCACATTGCGCGACGGCACGATGTCGTCGGCCAGCAACTTGGCTTTCAGCTCGCTGGTGGTGGCGGTGTCGCCGGCATACGATTTGATCGACTGGTTGGCTTCATCTTTCACGTGCAGCTTGTCGCTGACGGTCTTGACGCCTTCCACCTTACCGGCAACCGCGACCGCATGTTCCGCCTGCGCCTGGCTGCCGACGAACCCGCTCAGGGTCACCGTGCCTTTTTCGGTTTTCACCGAAATGTCAGAACTTTTGATGGTCTTATCTTCCACCAACGCACTTTTAACTTTAGCCGTTATCGCGCTGTCATCCATGTAACCGTCAACTTTTTTCATGGAGCTATCGATTTTGGCACCGGCACTATCCGCGGCGTTAGACGCCTTGTTGAGCAGACTGTCTTCGGCCAGCGCACTGCCGCTCACCAAAACAGAACCCAATACGACAGCCATCAGCGAGTGTGCAAATTTGGTCTTTTTCATCGATCTCTTCCTTTTGTTGGGGGCCCTCAGCGCCAGAGCGCCGGAACCCTGCGGCCGCCTTCACGCGGCCTGCTCGGTAAATACTTCATCATCGCTATACGATTAAGCGTTCACGACAGGAGTACTGCAACCGTCGTGCCAACTCAATAAATACATTTAAAATCAAATATATAAATCATTGCGTCGGATTTTTAATCAAAAAACTGTCGCCTATTGACGACAGACTAAGTGACACAAAACGGTAAAACAGCCATCTCATTGATATTCAAGGAAACACACTGTCTCCTATCGGCAACACATTGGAATAAGTCACCAAATAACCAACGCATTACAGTGATTTACTCTCAAGCAATGTGTGGGCATCTTGTTAAACATAGACCATCAGACGAAAAACGCAGGCCAAACGAACGCTGCCTGGCGACATCGGTTTGCGGCATAAAAGGTGAGGAAGTTTTATTAATTAGCGGAGTGAGGATGAGGGAGGTTGGCAGGGCGCACCGGGCGCCCTGCCGATTTATCAGTGTTCGCGCGTCTTGCGGAAGGTCACGTCAGGATAGCGTTCCTGCGTCAGGTTGAGGTTCACCATGGTCGGCGCGATGTAGGACAGGTTGTCCCCACCGTCCAGCGCCAGGTTGATCTCGTTCTTGCGCTTGAACTCTTCGAACTTTTTCACGTCGTCGCACTCGACCCAGCGCGCGGTCGACACGTTGACCGACTCATACAGCGCTTCCACGTTGTACTCGCTCTTCAAGCGCGCCACCACCACGTCGAACTGCAGCACACCGACCGCGCCGACGATCAGATCGTTGTTGGCGATCGGACGGAATACCTGCACCGCGCCCTCTTCGGACAGCTGCACCAGCCCTTTCAGCAGCTGTTTCTGCTTCAGCGGATCGCGCAGGCGAATGCGGCGGAACAGTTCAGGCGCGAAGTTCGGAATACCGGTGAACTTCATGTCTTCACCCTGGGTGAAGGTATCGCCGATCTGAATGGTGCCGTGGTTGTGCAGACCAATGATGTCGCCCGGGTAGGCTTCTTCCACGTGCGAGCGGTCACCGGCCATAAAGGTCAGCGCGTCGGAGATCACCACGTCTTTGCCGGTGCGTACCTGGCGCAGCTTCATGCCCTTCTCATAACGGCCGGACACGACGCGCATAAAGGCCACGCGGTCACGGTGCTTCGGATCCATGTTGGCCTGGATCTTGAACACGAAGCCGGTGAATTTCTCTTCCGCCGCTGTCACTTCGCGGGTATCGGTTTTGCGCGGCATCGGCGCCGGCGCCCAGGCTACCAGGCCGTCCAGCATATGATCCACGCCGAAGTTGCCGAGTGCGGTACCGAAGAACACCGGGGTCAGATCGCCGCTCAGGAAAGCCTCCTGATCGAACTCGTGGGAAGCACCCTGCACCAGTTCCAGCTCATCGCGCAGCTGCGCCGCCAGATCTTCGCCCACGGCGACATCCAGTTCCGGGTTATTCAGGCCTTTGACGATGCGCACTTCCTGAATGGTGTGGCCTTTACCGGTCTGATACAGGTAGGTTTCATCCTTGTACAGGTGGTAAACGCCTTTGAACAGCTTGCCGCAGCCGATCGGCCAGGTGATGGGCGAGCAGGCGATCTTCAGTTCACGCTCAACTTCGTCCATCACTTCCATCGGATCGCGGATGTCGCGGTCCAGTTTGTTCATGAAGGTCAGGATCGGCGTGTCGCGCAAACGGGTGACTTCCATCAGTTTGCGGGTGCGATCCTCAACGCCCTTGGCGGCGTCGATCACCATCAGACAGCAGTCGACGGCGGTCAGGGTACGGTAAGTATCTTCGGAGAAGTCTTCGTGCCCCGGGGTGTCCAGCAGGTTGACCAGGCTGTCGCGATACGGGAACTGCATCACCGAGGTGGTGATCGAGATCCCACGCTGCTTTTCCATTTCCATCCAGTCGGATTTGGCGTGCTGGCTGGAGCCGCGGCCTTTTACCGTACCGGCGGTCTGGATCGCCTGTCCGAACAGCAGCACTTTTTCGGTAATGGTGGTCTTACCGGCATCGGGGTGCGAGATGATGGCGAAAGTTCTTCTTTTGGAGACTTCGCGGGCAAATTCACTAGGAGACATGGTTTTCAGGTTCTACGGTTAGTCCGCCCTGCGACATCATCAGAACGCGCCGATCGCGGCGCCGGGCAAAGCGGTGAATAAAAGATAACAGCCGGGCATTTTCGCCGATTTGCCAACCGGTGACAATCAATGGATCCGATTTCCCGCTAACGCAGGCGGAAATCGGGGGACAAGGCAGCCCAATGCCGACGCAATATCGATTTGTGATCGTCCGCCATCGGCAGGTTTTCCAACAATGCCGGCCACAAAGCTCGCGCCTTGTCGATGGCATCCAAGAGATGCACCCGTATTGCGGGCCAGGGAATATCGACTCGATCAGACCAGTGCTCGAAGGTTCGCATTGAGATCCTATCCCAGCGTTTTTCCTTCGCCATATTGAGCGCAACCTCAGACTCACCAGGGATATAAACCAATGTAGTGACGATGTCATAAGCGGGGGCAAGCCGCACATCGGCCTGGTTTGGATAGATCATGGACCAATTTTTTACGTGAGCATCGCCATTGGCGAGCAGAATATTCGCCAACAGACGGCGCGCCATTTGCTGCGTATCCGCTAAAGATTCACTGCCAAACTCATAGAGATAAGCCGCTATCTGATCGTAATTTTTGCCGCGGTATTTGTCGTGTGGATAGATCTCGAATATCTGGGCAAAATCTTCTGTATGCACTCGCCCACTTTCACTGCGGTCAAAACGACGAATGGCATAAGCATAGGGTTCATCCGCCAAGCGAATATCAGGCAAGTGTTCAAGCCGTGTCAGCTCAACCAGCTCAATATCGGGAATATCCACGCCGATGGCTTGCGCCAAGCGCATTGCCGTATATTCATTTTCGGGGAGATGACGATGAACGGTTGAAGGCGTTTTAATGATCCAGCTATCAGCGCCCACCTGAGAAGAAATGTTGAAGCGGCCATCTTTGCGCACAGAGGAAAATTTCATTTGTACCCCTGCCAGAGAAAATTTCTGCGCCACCACTCCAACATCAATTTGCACGGCTTCCAGCTCTCCGCGCGACATTAACGCCCAAGCGGGAATATCACTTGCGGCCAGCGGCCGTGCTTCAAGCGCTCCCGGCAAGTTTTCCCCCGCCCAGGCAATTAAAGGAAACTCCTCATTCACATGGGTTTTCAACGACTGGGCCAACCAACTGCGCAGTGCGCCTTCGGGCAATAAATTGGATAAGACGGGCGGAAGGCGCTGCGATGACTGTAAAACTTGCTCAAGATACCCTGCGTGCGCCTTCTGCCTTAGCGTAAACAGGGGACGAACAGGCTCCGGCAAAGCGAGGTAGTGCGGATCAAACGTCAGGATGTTTCTGCCGCCGCTGTAGTGCGCCAGCACGCCCACCCGCACACCATGCAATATCAAGGCTAACGCCTGCACCGATTCAACCTGTCGCCGCCCTTTCATTCGCTAGTCCTCGAGATCTTTCAGTTTTTCTTCGAAATTCTGTAAGTTACTCACTTCTGGTGCATGACTCACTGTCTGTTGCAGCAAGCACTCCACATCACGGACAGACCTTTTCGGCACGATAACATATTCCAAATCCATCGCCGCCAATATCCGTAGCAGCGTGCTCATCCGCATATCGCTGCCCGATTCAACACGCTGATATTGCTGTTGAGTCATGCCAATCTTCATCAAAAAGTCTTTTTGGCTCCAGCCCAACTCAATGCGCTTTTCTTTCAGCAACGCTGATATTTCTGATAATTTTCTCATCCCCACCTCCAAACAACGCATTGATTGTTTCCTCAACAATAAACAACAAATTAGTTGTCGTCACAGCGAAAAACAACTTGTTTGATGTAAATTAATCAGGAAACAACTTTTAAGTTGTTAAAGGGAAGAAAACAATCAATAGGATGTTTTTAGATTACGCCAACGGCAGCGCCATCACGATCGCGTCTTCGCGGCCGTGGGCGCTCGGGTAATAATTGCGGCGCACGGTGACTTCGTTGAAGCCGAGATCTTCATACAGCGCGATCGCCGCCTGGTTGGAGGCGCGCACCTCCAGCCACAGCGTGACCACGCCGCGACTCTCCAGCTGTTCGATCAACGCGTTGAGCAGCAGGCGGCCAAAACCCCGGCGCTGCCACTGCGGATGGATGGCGATGTTGAACAGCGTGGCTTCATCCAGCACGATTTGCGTGATGGCGAATCCCGCCATCTCCCCGTCGGCGCTCAGCTTCAGGTTAAGGTAGCGATCGCCCTGATTGCTGGCGAAGGTGGTTTCCGTCCAGGGAAAGGCGTGGCTGGCTTGCTCAATGGTGAAGGCTGTGGCCAGGTCGGCCGCCGTCAGGGTAGAAATCGTGTTCATGATGACAAATCTGCTGCCAGAGGGCGCGTTTGGCCCCCGCGTCTTGGGAAAGCTCGGCCAGCGCCGGGCTGTGTAGCTGCGCGCCGGCGACCGCAAGCGGTTCCGCCACGCCCAGCCGCCAACTGTTGCATGTGGTCTCTTCAGGCAGCATCGCCGCCTGTTCCGGCGTCAGGCTGTAGGTTTGCGCCGGCGTCAGCCCCAGGCTGCGCAGCACGTCGCAAAACAGCGGATCGTCGGGCGCGGGCAGCGTCTGCGCGACCACCAGCAGGCGCGCCTCGGGTGGCAGACTGACCGCCACTTCGCCCTGCAACACGCCCGGGCGGCGCAATGTCCACTGCGTAATACCCAGTTGTTGTAACAGCCAGTCGCGTTTTGATGCCATGCCGATTCCTACCCGTTGTGGTGCGCCATGCCTGCCATGCGCCGCGCTATGCTAACAAACCCGCGCAGCCCGCGCCAACAAACCCGTCGAACATATCGCCACAAAGCTCTATAATCCCCGGTCTCATTTCCAGGAGCCAATATCTGATGTCTGCATTAACCCCCGCCAGTGAAGTCATGCTGCGCCACAGTGATGAATTTATCGAACGCCGCGTGCTGTTTGCCGGCGACCTGCAGGACAGCCTGCCGGCCCAATTCGAGGCCGCGGACGTGCGCGTCCACACTCAGCATTACCATCACTGGCAGTTACTGAACCGGACGATGGGCGATAACGTGCAGTTCGGTTTGACCGTCGATCCCGCTTTCGTCGCCGACTGCGACACGCTGGTTTACTACTGGCCGAAGAGCAAGCAGGAGGCGCAATTCCAACTGTGCAACCTCCTGGCGCTGTTGCCGGTAGGCGTGGACGTGTTCGTGGTCGGTGAAAACCGCAGCGGCGTGCGCAGCGCCGAGCCAACGCTGGAAGGCCACGTTGCGCTGGTGAAAATCGACAGCGCACGGCGCTGCGGCCTGTATCACGGCCGCCTGGACGCGCAGACCGAGTTCGATCTGAACGACTGGTGGGACAGCTATCAGCTGCACGATCTGGAAGTGAAAACGCTGCCGGGCGTGTTCAGCCGCGATGGCCTGGACGTCGGCAGCTCGCTGCTGCTGTCGACGCTGGAAAAACACATGAAAGGCAAGGTGCTGGACATCGGCTGCGGCGCCGGCGTGATGGCCTCGGTGATGGCCAAGCTGTCGCCGAAGGTGAAACTGACCCTCAGCGACGTCAACGCCGCCGCGGTGGAATCCAGCCGTGCGACGCTGGCTGCCAACGGCATCGAAGGCGAAGTGATCGTCAGCAACGTTTACTCCGACATCACCGGCCGTTTCGACATGATCATCTCCAACCCGCCGTTCCACGACGGGCTGCAGACCAGCCTGACCGCCGCGGAAACCCTGATCCGCGGCGCGGTGAAGCATCTGCCGATCGGCGGCCAGCTGCGCATCGTCGCCAACGCCTTCCTGCCGTACCCGGACATTCTGGACGCCACCTTCGGCAGCCACGAAGTGCTGGCGCAGAACGGCCGCTTCAAGGTGTACCAGGCTACCGTCGGCCGCCCGCCGCGCGCGCCGAAGAAGAAATAAGTTCCCGTTGGCGGAAAACGACAGAGCGCGGCCCGAGGCCGCGCTTTTTTTTAGCCGTTGATATAGGTCATCGACTCCGCGCCGTAGCGATCGCCGGCCGCCGCGCTCAGCGGGAACACCGCTTCTATCGCTGCCAGTTCAGCCGCGCTCAGTGTTATCTCCGCCGCGGCGACGTTCTCTTCCAGATAGCGCCGGCGTTTGGTACCGGGGATCGGCACGATGTGCTCGCCCTGCGCCAACACCCAGGCCAGCGCCAACTGTGAAGGCTTGACGCCCTTCTGCGCCGCCAGCTCGCCCACCTTCTCCACCAGCGCCAGGTTGCGGGCGAAGTTTTCCCCCTGGAAGCGCGGGTTACTGCGGCGGAAATCGTCCTCGGCCAGATCCTCCGGCCGCCGGATAGCGCCGGTGAGAAAACCGCGCCCTAACGGGCTGTATGGCACAAAGCCGATGCCCAGACGCTCACAGGCCGCCAGCACGCCCTGTTCGGCGTCGCGCGTCCACAGCGAATACTCGGTCTGCAGCGCGGTGATCGGATGCACCTTGTGCGCCCGCTCCAGCGTGGCGACCGACGCCTCGCTCAGGCCGATATGGCGGATCTTGCCTTCGCGGATCAGATCCGCCATCGTGCCCACGACGTCTTCGATCGGCACCTGCGGATCGACCCGGTGCTGATAATAGAGATCGATCTCCTCCACGCCCAAGCGCCGCAGGCTGCCTTCCACCGAGCGCCGGATATACTCGGGCCGGCTACTGACGCCGCGCGCCGACGGATCCGCCGGATCGCGCAGAATGCCGAACTTGGTGACCAGGAACACCTGCCGCCGCTTGCCCTTGATCGCCTCCCCCACCAGCTGTTCGTTGGTGTGCGGCCCGTACATGTCGGCGGTGTCGAGCAGCGTGACGCCCAACTCCAGCGCCCGGTGCAGCGTGGCAATGGCTTCTTGCCGATCGGCGCCGGTGGAATAGAAGTCGCTCATGCCCATGCACCCCAGCCCCAGAGCGGAGACGACGGGACCGTTGGAACCGAGTTTACGTTGTTGCATTGTGCTGCCCTCATGCGGTGAATGGATAACGCAGCAAAGTCTGGTTGTTTACGCGGCAAAGATAAATAATGCAGATTGCACATCACTGTTTAAGAATCGCCAACAATCCGGAGTGAACATGGATCAGGTTCAAGCCATGCGCATTTTTACCCGCATCGTCGAACTGGGCAGCTTCAGCCGGGCGGCCGAACGCCTGCAGCTGCCGCGCGCCACGGTCAGCAACGCACTGAAACGGCTGGAACAGCGGCTGGGCGTGCGCCTGCTGATCCGCACTACCCGCCAGGTGCAGGTGACCAGCGAAGGCAGCCTCTATTACCAGCGCTGCGTGCAGTTGCTGGGGGCGCTGGAAGAGGCGGACACGCTGTTCAGCCAGCATAAGCTGCAGCCGTCCGGCAAGGTGCGCATCGATATGCCCCATTCGCTGGCGCGCGAGGTGGTGATTCCGGCGCTGGACGACTTTTATCGGCGATATCCCGACATCACGCTGGCGCTGGGCGCCAACGACACCCACGTCGATCTGTTGCGCGAAGGCGTAGACTGCGTGCTGCGCGCCTGGGAAACCGAAGACGACGGCCTGGCGGCGCGGCGCATCGCCCAGCTGCCGCAGGTGACCTGCGCGTCCCCCGTTTATCTGCAGGCCCACGGTACGCCGCTCGACATCGATAGCCTGGCGCCGCATCGCGCGGTGGGCTATTTTTCCCTGGCCAGCAACCGCGATTACCCGCTGGAATTCTGCCGCGGCGGCAAGCTGGAACTGCGCGAGCTGCCCGCGCGGCTCAGCGTCAGCGGCGCCGATGCCTACATCGCCGGCGCGCGCGCCGGCATGGGATTGATTCAGGCGGCGCGCTATTCGCTGGCACCCTGGCTGAAACAGGGGGAGCTGGTGGAGGTGTTGACGGAAACGCCGCCTCCGCCGATGCCGATTTACATCATGTATCCACCCGGCCGTTTCCTGGCGCCGCGGGTCAGAGTGTTGATTGATTGGCTGATTTGGCTGTTTGACCAGCAGAAAAGCGGCGATATGGCTGTTTTTCCAGCAAACGCCCGCAAAGCGGGGAAATAACTATTGACGTGTCCGCCAAAATCTCTAGAATTCGCCTCCGTGGTAACGTTACTCCGGTAATGTTTCTGGTACGCGAAGGTGGCGGAATTGGTAGACGCGCTAGCTTCAGGTGTTAGTGTCCTTACGGACGTGAGGGTTCAAGTCCCTCTCTTCGCACCAATAACCACATGATTTATATTGCACTCAGCATCGATGCGAAGGTGGCGGAATTGGTAGACGCGCTAGCTTCAGGTGTTAGTGTTCTTACGGACGTGAGGGTTCAAGTCCCTCTCTTCGCACCAATCTGGCGACGTAATATAAATCAAAGCAACAACATCGACTGTGCGAAGGTGGCGGAATTGGCAGACGCGCTAGCTTCAGGTGTGAGTGTTCTTACGGACGTGAGGGTTCAAGTCCCTCTCTTCGCACCAATTGATGATCTCTCCGGCAGTTCCCTCGAAAAAATCCCAACGCATTGATGATAAACACGTATAAGCGTGGTTTTGCCGTTTCCGGCGTTTAGCCGACGCTGAAGTTCAGACTGATGGCCGCCAGGCCGCCCGCCAACGCCATACAGGAAGGCAGCAGCAGATAGTGACGCAACCGGCTGTTAAACAACATCACCAGCGTCGCCAACATCGCTATCACGATCAGGGTGCGCAACTGCATCATATCCAGGTCGATCAAGGCCAGCAGCGGCATCAGCGCGCACGGCAGCAAAACGCCCCAGGCGCTGGCCAGACGATCGCCGAGGCACCAACTGACGCCCCACAGCCCGCATGCGGCAATCATGGCAGTAAGCATGACAACCCCCTTCAAGTGATAATGATAACCAATATCATATAACACTTTTTTGGCCGCCGCATCATTTTCGCTACGGTGACCAAACCCAGATGACACCAGCATGAAAAAATGATAATTTGACATAAGAAAATTCCTAGTCCTGTTTGCATGATAATAATCACAACGGTCAACCATGCAATTCAAGTGGATATTTCGCGCCGAGGGAATGCTTCTCAACCTTAATTATTCGACAGTACGACTTTGCAAAGAGTGACCTCCGTATGAACGCCCGTTCTTATCAGGAATTACTGAACAGCAAGCAGCGCCTGGCATTATTTATTTTTCTAATGATGAATGCCGCCTCTTCCATATTTACGTTATTGTTCCCTTTTAGGGATGTCCCTTCTTTTACTCTGCCTTTATTATGCATACCGTTATTTTGTCTGGCGGCGGCGCTATTTTCGTTGTACACACCGCGGCAATACCAGTGCAAACTCAACCTGTTCGCCAGCGTGCTCGGCCTGCTGTGGGCCGCACATATCTATGTCAAAAGTCAGTATTGCCTACCGAATAACCAAGATTTTTTATTAATTAGTTTGTTCAGTATCTTTTTTATCAGCGCTATTTCTCTGACGGATAACTTCACCGCCTTTTGTTTGCACGCCGTGCCCTCTGCAATGATGATCCTGGCCCTGGACGGCATGCATAATACCCTGCGGATATTATTCACTACGGTATTACCTATTATTGCTTTCTCGCTCCATCATCTGATGTTGAAACGCAGCGAAATCTTCACCCATGCGTTGGTGGCCAATCTGTATAACGAACGGGACAGATTCAATAATTTGAGCATGATCGATCCCCTGACCGGTCTTTATAACCGACGTGGGCTGGAGAATAAGATCAATATGCTGCTGGAGCCGCAAACCGGCCGCCACTACGTATTGCTGCTGGATATCGACCACTTTAAGGTCTACAACGACAGCTACGGCCATGCGATGGGCGATCGGGCGCTGGTGCAAGTGGCGGTCGCCATCCGCGATGCGGTGCGTTCGCGCGATATCGTGGTGCGCTACGGCGGGGAAGAGTTTTTGGTGCTGCTGACCAACGTGCACGAAGGCTACGCGGCGCAGCTGGCAGAACGGGTACGCCAGCGGGTGGCGGAACTGAACATCCCACACGGTGCCAGCCCACAGCACAGCGGCACGCTGACGCTCAGCGCCGGCATCTCGGCATTGGAAAAGCTGGACGTCGAATCGGCGATCGGTGCAGCCGACGCTGCGCTCTACCTGGCGAAACACAGCGGCCGCAACAATATCCAGCTGGCGCAAAACGTCCAGCCCGCTCCCCTTCACTCCTAAGCCGCCGCCGCAACGCGCGGCGGCCGGCTTCAACATTTAAGCGACGGGAAAACGCAGCCCGTTCAGCAACAGGTTCAGACCGGCTAACGCCTGTTCCAACGCCGTTTCTTTTTCCGGCTGATGTGCGACCCACAGCGCAGCATCCATCAGGCCGCCATTGATTAAATGCGCCAGCGCTTCCGGTTCGGCGGTAGCGATACGCCGCTGCGCCATCAACGCCTGTAAAGCCCCCGTCATCCAGGTGATGCAACCCAACTTGCTGGCCTGTAGATAGTCGGCTCCCAGCACCGAAGGCGAATCGCGTAACAGAATGCGCTGCGCATGCGGCTCCGTCATCATGATCAGGTAACCGCGGCAACGCCCTGCGAAGGCCTCCCAGTCATCCGGCGTGCTCGCGGTAATGTCGGCCAGGCGCGTATCCATTTCGGCGTCGATTTCCTGCACGACGGCCAAAAACAATCCCTTCTTGTCGCCAAAATGGTGATAGAGCGCACCACGCGTCATACCGGCTTGCGCGGTAAGCTCATCCATCACCGTTTCGGCATACCCCACGCCGCCGAACTGCTGACGGGCGGCCGCCACCAGCTTACGCCGGGTTTCTTCAATCATTTCTGTGCGCGCTTTACGTGCCATGGATTCACTCCCGTCTCGCCATTGATGACGTTATAATTGACATACGCCATGTATGTCAATTAACGTAACATACGTGGCGTATGTCAATGATGGGCATTGCGCGAAGACCGAGCCGCCAACATTCAGGAGCCCTTTTCATGGCAAATCCTTATTTCACACTGTTCAGCGCACCGGGCAGCAAGGCGTTTTCCTCTGCCGGGTTGATCGCACGCCTGCCGATCTCAATGACCGGTATCGGCATCATCACCATGCTTTCGCAGGTACGCGGCTCCTATTGGCTGGCGGGTGCGGTGGCGGCGACATTCGCCTTTTCCATGGCGCTGCTCGCGCCGCAAATCGCACGCGCGGCGGACCGCCACGGCCAAAACCGCGTGCTGCCCTACGCCACCGGGGTCAGCGCACTCGCCCTGTTGCTGCTGCTGATCTGCACCCACTATCGGGCGCCGGACTGGACGCTGTTCGTCTTCGCCGCGCTCGCGGGCGGCATGCCCAGCATCTCCGCGATGGTCAGAGCCCGCTGGAGCGAAATTTATCGCGGCACGCCGCAGCTGCACACGGCATTTTCATTCGAATCCGTACTGGATGAGGTCGCCTTTATCATCGGCCCGCCGATCGCCGTGGGGCTCAGCGTTTCACTCTTCCCTGAGGCCGGCCCTTTGGCGGCCGCGCTGCTTCTGGTGGCGGGCGTCACGGCGTTCGCCTGGCAAAAAAGCACTCAGCCTCCGGTTTACCCCCGCACTCGCCAGCGGCAGCGCGCCATCCTGGCGATGCCGTCGATGCAGATCCTGGTGCTGGCGCTGATCGCGCTGGGCACCATCGTCGGCACCGTGGACGTCATCAGCGTGGCCTTCGCCGAGCAGCAAGGGCAGCCGGCCGCCGCCAGCATCGTGCTGTCGGTTTATGCAGGCGGCTCCTGCCTCGCCGGGCTGATTTTCGGCGCAATAAAGCTGCCGTCTCCCTTGCCCCGGCAGTTCTTATACGCCGCCTTCGCCACCGCACTCACCACGCTGCCGCTGCTGTGGGTGCACAATGTCTTAACGCTGGCGGCGGCGATGTTTGTCGCCGGACTGTTTTTCGCGCCAACCATGATCGTCGCCATGGGGTTGGTTGAACGCCTCGTGCCGCCTTCACGCTTGACGGAAGGATTGACCTGGATGGTGACCGGCCTGGGGATTGGCGTGGCGCTCGGCGCCGCCCTGGCGGGGCTGGCGATCGATGCGGTGGGGATCAAGGCCGGCTTCGGCGTCACGCTCATTGCCGGCCTGGTGGTTATGGCGGTGGCGGCCGGCGGCTATCGCTTAATGCGGCGAACGCTGGCCGTGCAAGCGGCGTGAGCCGCCCGCGCTAAGCGGTTTCCCAAATCGCCTTGCCCTGCCAGCGCTGTTCGATCGCCGCGAGGAACAGCTTCACCTTGGGGGAGAGGTGGCGCCGGCTGGGATAGACGGCGCAGATCGGCGGCCCTGGGCGACAATAGCGCTCCAGCACCGGTACCAGCGTGCCGGCCGCAATCTGTTCGCCGACCAGAAACGCCCCCACCTGGCACAGGCCGGCCCCGGCGACGGCCGCATCCCGCAAGGCCTCGACGTTGTTGAAACGCATCCGGCCGCGCACCGGCTGTTCGTGCAGTTGACCGTTGACCCGATAGCGCCAGGGCGCCGGCAGCCCCTGATGGCTGAAGACCAGCGTCTGGTGATCGCCCAACGCCTCCGGTTTCGCAGGCGTACCGTGCCGCACCAGATAGTCCGGCGCAGCGCAGGTGATCAGACGATGCGGCGCGAGCACCCGCCGCACCAGCCGGCTGTCGTCGCTGCCGCCGACGCGGACAGCCACGTCGATGCCGTCGCGCACCAGATCGCTGTAATCATCGGAAAAGCTGACGTCGGCGTCCACCTCCGGCCACTGCGCCAAAAACTCCCGCAAAATCGGCAGAATATGCAACCGCCCCAACGCGACCGGCAAATCCAGCCGCAGCCGCCCGCGCGGGGTTTGCCGCCGCGTATTGAGCGCGGTTTCCGCCTCTTCGGCCTGCGACAGGATGCGCTGCGCATATTCGTAAAACACCGCGCCGTCTTCGGTCAGGCTGACGCTGCGCGTGGTGCGCTGCAGCAGCCGGGTGGCCAGTCGCTCCTCCAACCGGTTCACGCATTTGCCCGCCGCCGATCGGGAGATGCCCAGCCTCTCGGCCGCCAGCGTGAAGCTACAGGCGTCGGCGACGCGAATGAACACCAGCAGATCGGTCAGGTTATCCAACGGCATAGACGGTAAATTAGCCACGTTTTGTCCCCAATATTGCGCATCAAGGCCAGTTTATCAGCCATTTTGGCGCGGATACACTGAGGTTATTCATCTGCTGGGAGGATCCTTATGAATGCCTTACACGCCGACGGCGGCGCAAAACCCTGGCTGGCGACCTTCGCCATCGGCCTGTCCACCTTCACCGTCGTTACCGCAGAAATGCTACCCGTCGGGCTGCTGACCCCGATCGTCAGCACGCTGAACGCGACGGTCGGCCGCGCGGGGCTGCTGATTTCTCTGCCAGCCCTGTTCGCCGCGCTGTTCGCCCCGCTGGTGGTGCTGGGCGCCCGGCGCACGGATCGCCGCCGCCTGTTGGTGGGCTTTCTGCTGCTGCTGATCGCCGCCAACCTGCTGGCCGCCGCCGCCACCTCCATGGCCCTGCTGTTCGCCGCTCGCATCCTGCTGGGCTTTTGCATCGGCGGTATCTGGGTCATCGCCGGCGGGCTGGCGGAACGTCTGGTGCCGCCGGCCTCCGTCGGATTGGCGCTGTCGATCATCTTCGGCGGCGTGGCGGCGGCCTCGGTGTTCGGCGTGCCGTTCGGGGTGTTCCTCGGCGAGGCGCTGGGCTGGCGCCTGGCGTTTCTGGCCGTCGCCGTCCTGGCGGCGCTGACCCTGCTGCTGCTGCTGTGCGTGCTGCCACCGCTGCCGGTCACGCAGGCGGTGAGCTGGCGGTCGTTCACCGCGCAGCGTGCGAATCGCCGGCTGCTGACCGGGCTGCTGCTGACGTTTCTGCTGGTCGCCGGCCACTTTATGGCTTACACCTTTGTCCGCCCGCTGCTGCAGACGGTTGCCGGCATCGAGGGCCGCTGGATGGGGCCGTTGCTGTTCGCCTACGGCGTCGCCGGCATCATCGGGAATTTCATCGCCGGCCAGGCCGCCGCCAAACGGCTGCGCCGCACCCTGGCGCTGATCGCCCTCGGGCTGGCGCTCGCCGTCCTGCTGCTGCCGCTGCTGGGCCACGCGCCGATGAGCGGCGGCGCCTTCCTCCTGCTGTGGGGCATCGCCTACGGCGGCGTTTCCGTTTCGCTGATGGCGTGGATGCTCAAGGCGGCGCCCGACGCGGTCGAGGTCGCCTCTTCGCTGTATATCGCGCTGTTTAACCTGGCGATTTCCTGCGGTTCGCTGGCGGGCGGGCTGGTGGTGGACGCCGGAGGCTTGACGATAAACGGTGCGCTGTCCGGCATGGTGCTGCTGCTGGCGTTGGCGATCCTGATGCGAACGCGCCCACAGACGCTGACAACGGCGGCGAAGGCCGATTCGCCGCCGGGTTGAATCAGGCGCGGCGCTGCCGCAGGCCGTAAACCAGCACCACCGCGAAGCACAGTAGCGGCAGCAGATAAGAGAGCGCGGTGCTGTAGCGGTCGGCCAGCGCCCCCATAAAGTACGGCATGATGGCGCCGCCGACGATCGCCATGATCATGAAGGAACTGGCGCGTTTGGTGTGCTTGCCCAGATTTTTCACCCCCAGGGCGAAAATGGTTGGGAACATGATCGACATAAAGAAGAACACCGCGATCAGCGCCACCACCGACACCCCGTCGACGCTCAGCATCACCACGCCGCACAGCGCGATGTTGATCAGCGCATAGGCCGCCAGCAGCGTCGCCGGCTTGACCCGCCCCATCAGCCAGGTGCTGAAGAAGCGCCCGACCATAAAGCAGATCATGGCGATCGACAGCAGGTAAGAAGCGCTCTGGTTGGACACATCGCGCCAGTGCTCGGTGGCGTAGTTGATGAAGAATGCCCCCACGCCCACCTGCGCCGCCACGTAAAAGAACTGCGTGATAACCCCGCCGACGAAATGCGGATGCTGCCACAATCCCTGCGCTATCACGCCGTGCACCGGTTTCTCCTCTTCGCGGATCGCCGGCAGCCGGGTGCGGCTGAACAACAGCGCGATCAGCAGCACCAGCACGGCGATCGCCACATAGGTCATCTTCACCGCGCTCTGATCGCCGCCGCCGGCGGATTGGCTGGCGGAGAAGAACAGCGTGCCGCCGATCAGCGGGCCGATAAACTGCCCGAGGCCGTTGAACGACTGGGCCAGGTTCAGCCGCCGTTCGGCGCCCTGCGCGTCGCCCAGCACCGTGGCGTAAGGGTTGGCCGCCGTTTCCAGGCAGCCCAGGCCGCTGGCGATAACGAACAACGCGAACAGGAACACGCCGAAGCTGTTGGCCGACGCCGCCGGCACGAACAGCAGCGCCCCCAGCGCATACAGGCACAGCCCGACCAGAATGCCCGCCTTATAGCCCTTGCGGTCCATGAAATAGCCGGCGGGCAGCGCCACCAGGAAATAGGCGCCGAAATAGGCCGCCTGCAGCAGCCCCGACTGCGCCTTGGTGACGTGCAGCGTCTCCTGAAAATGTTTGTTTAATACGTCCAGCAGGCCATAGGACAGCCCCCACATGAAGAACAGGCTGGTGACCAGGATAAAGGCCCAGCGCAGGTTGGCGGTCACGGGGACGCCCGGCTGCGCGGAGGCCGCGCTTTTTTCAGCAAGCATGGTGATATCCTCGTATCGGCTAGCGATGTTGATGTCGGCGTTATTGCTGTTGCAGAGAGAAAATCCGCGTCATTTCCACCCATTTTTCGCCCTGCGGCGTCCAGGGGGTGGCGGCCTGGTAGTGCCACATCAGCGCTTCCCATCGCTGTACTTCGGGGTTGTTCAGGCTGGCGGCGTCAAAGCGCGCGGCGTCGAAGTCGGCGCAGACCTCCACGATCATGAACAGCCGGGTGCCCAACCGGTAAATCTCCATCTCCAGAATGCCGTGCTCGCGCAAATGCGCGGCGATGCCCGGCCAAATGCGCTGGTGATGCTGCTGGTACTCCGCAATCAGCGCCGGTGAGTCGATCAGATCGAGCGCCTGGCAGAAACGGCGCCGCCCAGCCGCCGCGCCGCTCACGTCAGCGCCCGATCGAGATGCAGGTAGCCGCCGTCCACCGACAGCCATTGCCCGGTGGTGTGCGATGACCGCGATGACAGCAGAAACGCCACGGTATCGGCGATCTCCTGCGGCGTGGTCATGCGCTGTCCGAGCGGAATGCGCGCAGTGATTTTCTCCATCTGCCGCTGCGGCTCGGCGAAGGTGTTGAGCCAGCGCTGGTACTGCGGGGTGATCACCTCCGCCGGCACCACCGCGTTCACCCGCACCCCGTCATGGCGCAGCGACACCGCCCATTCGCGCGTCAGCGCCAGCACCGCGCCCTTGGCGGCGGTGTAACCGCTGGTACCCCCCTGCCCGCTGAGCGCGGTCTTGGAGGCGATGTTGACGATGGAGCCTCGGCTCTCCCGCAGCGCCGCCTGGCACAGGTGCGCCATCAGGTAGTAGTGCACCAGATTCTTTTCCAGCGAGCCGACGAACGCCTCGCGCCCCGCCTCCAGCCCGACGCCATCGTTGACCCCGGCGTTATTCACCAGCCCGTCGATGCGGCCGAAGGTCGCCAGCGTCTGGCTAACCGCGCGGCGGCAGGCCGCCTCGTCGCACAATTCGGTGAGGATCACCTCGGTGCGCGGCTGCAGCCGCTGCAAATCGGCCAGCAGCGCCGCCTCCGGCGCGGCGTTGGTGACCAGCACCGGAATCGCTCCCTCTTCGGCCAGCACATGAGAAATCGCCGCGCCGATGCCGGAACCGCCGCCGGTAACCAACACCACCTTATCTTGCAGATACAGATCCATAACCAGACTCCGTTAAACCGTAAATTCGCCAGGCGGTGCCGCCCCAAATTGCCGCCTGTTCGGCGGCCCCCAGCGTCGACAGCGCCTGTTCGCACAGTTGCACCACCTGACGGTAGTCGCCGGCCAACAGGCACACCGGCCAGTCGGAGCCGAACATCAGCCGCTGCGGGCCGAAAGCCTCCAGCGCGGCGGCGAAGAACGGCAGTAGCTCCTCCGCCCGCCACCGGCCGCCCGGTGCCTCGGTGATCAGCCCCGAGAGCTTGCAGGCCACGTGCGGCAATGCCGCCAGCGGCCGGATTTGCTGCGCCCAGTGCCGCGCACCGCGCGCCACGTCCGGCTTACCGAGATGATCCAACACCAGCCAGTGTTGGTCGTGGCGGGCGGCGAACGCCGCCGCGGCCGCCAGATCCCGGTGCGTCACCAGGATCTCGTATACATACCCGGCGCGCTGCAGCGTCTGGATGCCGCGCTCCACCTCTGGCCGCGCCAGCCAGGCTGCCGGCTCCGCCTCGTCCTGCACCTGATGGCGCACCCCGCGCAGCGCGCGATAAGGCTGCAAGGCCTCCAGACGCTGCGCCAGCTGTGGCGAAGAGATATCCAGCCACCCCACCACGCCGCATACGCCCTCGCTCTGCTCAGCCAGCGCCAGCAGGGCCAGCGTCTCTTCCTCGCTGGGACGCGCCTGCACTGCCAGCGCGCCGTCGAAACCGTGCGCCTGCAACAGCGGCCGCAGCTGGGTCGGCCCAAAATCCTGCCGCAGCACGCGCATCTGCTCGTCGATCCACGGGTGGTGCTGCGGGTGGTAGCGCCAGTAGTGCTGGTGAGCGTCGATGCGCAGCATGGGATCCCCCTGCCTCACCCGCGGAACCGATACTGCTCGATCGACGCCGGATGCATCTCGATCGAATAGCCGGGCCGGCTCGGCGGCATGTAGGCCGCGCCCTTGATTACGCAAGGATCGACAAAGTGCTCATGCAGATGATCGACATACTCGATCACCCGGCCCTCGTGGGTGCCGGCGATGCACAGATAGTCGATCATCGACAGGTGCTGCACGTATTCGCACAGCCCGACGCCGCCGGCGTGCGGACAGACCGGCAACTGGTATTTGGCCGCCATCAGCATCACCGCCAACACTTCGTTGACGCCGCCGAGGCGACAGGCGTCGATCTGCACCACGTCCACCGCGCCGCGCATGATGAACTGCTTGAACATGATGCGGTTCTGGCACATCTCGCCGGTGGCCACCTTGACCGGCGCCACCCCTTCGCGGATGCGGCGATGCCCTTCCACGTCGTCCGGGCTGGTCGGCTCTTCGATAAACCAGGGCTTGGCGAACGCCAGATGCTTCACCCACGGAATGGCTTCATCGACTTCCCACACCTGGTTGGCGTCGATCATCAGCCGGCGATCCGGGCCGATCACCTCGCGGGCGATGCGCACCCGGCGGATGTCGTCTTCCAGATCGCGCCCCACCTTCAGTTTCAGGTAGGAGAAACCGGCGTCGACCGCCTCCTGGCACAGGCGGCGCAGCTTGTCGTCCGGATAACCCAACCACCCTGCCGAAGTGGTGTAGCAGGGATACCCTTCCTGCAGCAGCTGTTCCAGGCGGCGTTCTTTGCCCTCGGCCCGCTGCTTGAGCAGCGCCAGCGCTTCCTGCGGCGTGATGCAGTCGGTGATGTAACGGAAGTCGATGCAGCGCACCAGCTCCTCCGGCGTCATCTCCGCCACCAGCCGCCACACCGGTTTGCCGACCGATTTGGCCCACAGATCCCACACCGCGTTAACCACCGCGCCGGTCGCCAGGTGAATAGCGCCTTTGTCCGGCCCGATCCAGCGCAGCTGGCTGTCGCTGGTGAAGCGCCGCCAGAAGGCGCCCATGTCGTCGGCGATCGTCTCCAGCCGTTCGCCGACGATCTGATGCTCCAGCGCGCGGATCGCCGCGCAGCAGATCTCGTTGCCGCGGCCGATGGTGAACGTCAGCCCGTGGCCGCTGAGATCCGCGCGATCGGTCTCCAGGATCACGTAAGCGGCAGAATAGTCGGGATCCGGATTCATGGCGTCGGATCCGTCCAGCCCCAGCGACGTGGGGAAACGAATGTCTTCAACCCGCAGTGCGGTAATGGTGGTCATGGCAGCGCTCCCGGTTAAGCCTGTACGGTTTGCTGGCGCTGTTCGCCCAGCCCTTCAATGCCCAGACGCATCGTCTGGCCCGCCCGCAGATAGATAGGCTGCGGTTTCTGCCCCATGCCGACGCCCGGCGGCGTGCCGGTGGAGATCACGTCGCCCGGCTGCAGGCTCATGAAGCGGCTGAGGTAACTGACGATCTGCGGAATGCGGAAGATCATGGTGCTGGTGTTGCCGTCCTGATAGCGCTTGCCGTCCACCTCCAGCCACAGATTCAGGCTGTGCGGATCGGCGATTTCGTCGGCGGTGACCAACCAGGGACCGATCGGCCCGAAGGTGTCGCAGCCTTTGCCCTTGTCCCAGGTGCCGCCGCGCTCAATTTGATATTCGCGTTCAGAGACATCGTTGATCACGCAGTAGCCGGCGACGTGGCGCATCGCGTCCGCTTCGCTGATGTAGCGCCCGCCCTGGCCGATCACCACGCCCAGCTCCACTTCCCAGTCGGTTTTCTGCGAACCGCGCGGGATCTCCACCCGATCGTTGGGGCCAACCACCGCGCTGGTCCATTTGTTAAACACCACCGGCTCTTCAGGGATAGCCGCGCCGGTTTCCGCTGCGTGATCGGCGTAGTTCAGGCCAATACAGATAAACTTGCCGATGCCGCCGACACAGGCGCCGAGGCGCGGCTGCCCTTCGACCAGCGGCAGTGCGGCGCTGTCCAGCGCGCGCAGTTTGGCCAGCGATGCCGGCAATAACGCGGCGCCGCCCACGTCGGCGATATGCTGCGACAGATCGCGCAGGCGACCTTGCGCATCCAACATGCCGGGGCGTTCTTGCCCGGGTTGCCCGTAACGTAAAAGTTTCATGCCTTCCTCTCTCAAAAATGACGGTTCAGTTGCTCCAGCCGCCGTCGATGATCTGCACCGTGCCGGTGGTGTATGAACTGGCGTCAGAGGCCAGATACAGCGCCAATTGGGCGATCTCCTCGGTGGTGCCGATGCGCCCGATCGGCTGGCGGGCGACGAACGCCTGATACACCTCTTGCTCGCTGCGCCCCTGCTCGCGCGCCTGCTCGGCGATACGCTGGCGCAGCGACGGCGATTCCACCGTGCCGGGGCAGATGGCGTTGCAGCGGATGCCCTGGGTGACGTAATCCGCCGCCACCGAGCGCGTCAGGCCGATCACCGCCGCCTTGCTGGCGCCGTAGGCGAAGCGGTTCGGCACCCCTTTCACGCTCGAGGCCACCGAGGACATGTTGATGATCGAGCCTTTGCCGCGCGCCAACATGCCCGGCAGGAAGGCGCGGATCATGCGGAACATCGCGGTCACGTTGAGATCGAGCGCGAACGCCCACTGATCTTCGCTGCAATCGAGGATCGATCCGCTGTGCACCACGCCGGCGCAGTTGAACAGCACATCGATCGGGCCGATCGCTTCCGCCGCCGCCGCGATGGCGGCCGGATCGGTGACGTTCAGCGTCAGCGCGCGGATCCCGGCGCAGCCCTGCAGGCGCTCGAGGTTAATGTCGCTGGCGATCACTTCGGCGCCGGCGGCGGCGAACAGCCTGGCGGTGGTGAATCCGATCCCTTGCCCAGCGGCGGTGATCAGTACGCGTTTCCCGGTTAAATCCATCTTGACTCCTCGGCCTAAAGGTCTAATGGTCAGGCCACTAAGGGCGATTAAAGGTCAGGCCTCTAACATGACAAAAGACGCTTTACGCGTTATCGTTGGGGGAAGAAGTTAATAAAACAGCCTTGAAACCGCATTTCAATTAACCATTTTTTTACACTTGAATAACGATTACTCAAGCGCCTTGTCGCATAATTGTGCGCCAAATCACTGAACGCCGAATCGTCAAAGGTCAAAAATGCCGATTACCCGACTGGAAAACCCACGAATTTACAGACAGATAGCTGATCAGCTCAAACGTCTTATCGAAAACAACGAATTTCCGCCGGGCAGCCGCCTGCCCTCGGAGCGCGATCTTGCCCAGCAGTTGCAGGTCAGCCGCGCGTCGGTGCGCGAGGCGCTGATCGCGCTGGAAGTGATCGGCCTGGTGGACGTTAAGGTCGGCAACGGGGTGATCGTGCGCTCGCCAACGCCGCTGGCGTCGTCGCAGGAGCCGGTGATGGCCCAGGCCGGCCGCAACCAGTGGGCGGAGATCGACGACGAGCTGAACATCGAGCTGGATTTCAACGCCGAGCTGCCGCCGTTTTCTCTGCTGCAAACTCGCCTGCTGATCGAACCGGAAACCGCCGCGCTGGCCGCGCGCCACGCCACCGACGAAGAACTGGCGGGCATCCGCGCCGCCTATGAGCAGAACTGCCGCGATAACCGGGCCGGTTCCGCCACCCACCCCGGCGATCGGCTGTTCCACATCCGCATCGCCCAGGCCAGCGGCAACCCGGCCTATGCGTTCATCATCGGCCACCTGCTCGGCCACCGCTACGGCAGCATGTTCCGCGTGCTGCAGCGCCACTATACGCCGGACGATATGCCGCACCGCTCCGAACTGGAACACCGGGCGATCCTGGCAGCGATCGAAGCGCACGACGTGCGCGGCGCCCGCAAGGCGATGAAGGCGCACCTGGACGAAGTGATCGCCATTTTCGCCCGTGCGCAGTAGGCCGCCGGCGGTTAAAAAATTTTATCGTCACCGCTCTTTTTTCTACATGCAGCCGGGGCCTGGGCGCATTACACTGGGCGACGAATGACGCCCTTTCCCGCTGCATTGTTAAATGGATAACGACCGTTGAAGAACTCTGTCTCCGCTTTATTGCTGGCGCTGGGCCTGTGCGCCGCGCCGCTGGCCGTGCAGGCCACGCCCCCGCAGCTGGCTTCGCAAATCGTCGACCAGTATGCCGAACATATTTTCTACAACAGCGGCGCCACCGGCATGGCGCTGGTGGTGATCGACGGCAATCAGGTGGTTAACCGCAGCTTTGGCGACACCAAACCCGGCAACAACCTGCGCCCGCGCCCGGATTCCCTGATCCGCATCGCCTCGATCACCAAACTGATGACCAGCGAAGTGATGGTGAAAATGGCGGCGGATGGCCAGGTCAAGCTGACCGACCCGCTGCGCAAGTACGCCCCCAAAGGCGCCTATGTGCCGGCTTACAACGCCGGCCAACCGATCACCCTGCTGAACCTGGCGACCCACACCAGTTCGCTGCCGCGCGAGCAGCCGGGCAAGAAGCCGCCGAAAACGCCGGTGTTCACCTGGCCGACCAAGGCCCAGCGCTGGCAGTGGCTGGCGCACGCCAACGTCACGGTGCCGCCGGGGGTGCACGCCGCCTACTCCAACCTGGCGTATGACCTGCTGGCCGATGCGCTGTCGCGCGCCGCGGGCAAGCCTTACAACGCGCTGCTGAAAGAGAAAATCACCGCGCCGCTCGGCATGGTCGACACCACGCTGACGCCAAGCCCCGAACAGTGCTCTCGCCTGATGGTGGCGGCGGCCGGCCCAAGCGCCTGCCGCGACACCACCGCCGCAGCCGGCAGCGGCGGCGTCTACTCGACCCCGCGCGACATGCAGCGCTGGATGCAGCAGTTCCTCTCTTCCAGCGCCAGCGGCCCGCGCAAAGCCACCGCCGCCAGCGAGCAAACCATGTACTTCCAGCGCCACGATCTGGTGTCGCTGAAGGGCATGGACGTGCCGGGGCAAGCGGATGCGCTGGGATTGGGTTGGGTGTATATGGCACCGAAAGACGGGCTGCCGGGCATCATTCAGAAGACCGGCGGCGGCGGCGGATTCATTACCTACATGGCAATGATTCCGGCGAAAAACGTCGGGGTGTTCGTGGTGGTGACGCGCTCAGAGCTGAGCAAGTTCACCAACATGAGCGATCCGGTCAACCGCCTGGTGAGCGATCTGGCAGCCAACAAGAGTTGAAACGCGGGGCGCAGGCTGCTGCGCCCCAACGCCTCAGGCCGGCACCGCCATCGGGTGGATCACCGAATGGAAGTTGCGCTTGAAGTAGATCAGACCGTTGCCGGCTTCGCTCAGCGCGATCTGCTTGATCTGCACCAGGTACATCTGGTGGGTGCCGATGCTCTGGATCTGTTCGATCTCCCCTTCCAGGCTGGCCAGGGTATTGCGCAGCACCGGCTGCCCCAGCGCGCCAAGCTGCCACTCTTCCAGCCGGAAACGCTCCTCCATGCTGACGCCGGTCATGCCGGCGAAGTGGCGCGCCATCAGCTCCTGCTCGTGGTTGAGCACGTTGACGCACAGCCTGCCGTTTTCCTGAAACACCGGGTTCATCGCGCTGTTGCGATTGATGCACACCAGCAGCGTCGGCGGCGTATCGGTTACCGAGCACACCGCCGTGGCGGTGATGCCGCAGCGCCCCGCCGGGCCATCGGTAGTGACGATATTCACCGCCGCCGACAGGCTGGCCATGGCATCGCGAAAGCGCAACCGCTGTTCATTTTCCTGAGACATACAACCTCCTCCTGAATTACTTCAGCAGATTATCCAACTGATTAATATCGTCATTGTTCCGCAGGTGCGGCACCTTCCAGCCGTGCTGATCGTAATCGGCCAGGCATTTGTCGACCATCTGCATCATGCGATCCATGTTGCCGGATCCCTGCGCGTGGCGCAGGCACTGCAGGCGGATCTCATCCTGGCTGCCGGCGTAGTTGATCTCATACAGCTCGTGACGGCCGCCGAATTCGCTGCCGATCGCATCCCACATCAGCTTGAGGATCTTGATGCGCTCGACGTGATCCATGCCGTCCGATCCGCGCACGTAGCGCGCCAGGTACTTGTCGATCTCTGGATTGTTCATGTCGCGCACGCTGGACGGCAGGTAGATCAGGCCGCTGGTGACGTTCTTCTCGATGATGTGTTTCACCTTGGTGTAGGCCATCGGCGCCATCACCCGGTAGGTTTGCAGCGCGGCGGAATCCGGCAGGTAGGCGCCGTTTTCCCATTTAGTGGCTTCGGCGCACATCGCGTCGCTCAACGACCAGAACAGATTGCGCCAGGCCACCACTTCGCCCAGATCGGCCTGCACGCCGCGGAACTCCAGCACGCCGGTACACGAGAGGCTCTTTTGCAGCAGCGCGGTGATGAAATCCATCTTCACCGCCAGGCGCACGCAGGCCTGCAGCGGGAACAGCCGGGCGAAACCGCCCTGGGTGCTCCAACGGCGGCAACGATCGAAATCGCGGTAGATCAGCACGTTTTCCCACGGGATCAACACATGATCCATGATCAGGATCGCGTCGTTCTCGTCAAAGCGGCTGGTGAGCGGGTAGTCGAACGGCGATCCGGTGGCGCCGGCCACCAGCTCGTAGGAGGCGCGCGAAATCAGCTTCACCCCTTCGGCGTCCATCGGCGCCACGAACATCAGCGCGAAGTCCGGGTTATCGCCCATCACCTGCGCCGAACCGAAGCCGATGAAGTTGTAGTGGGTCAACGCCGAGTTAGTGGCCACCACTTTGGCGCCGCTGACGATGATGCCGGCGTCGGTCTCTTTCTCCACCTGAATGTAGACGTCTTTCACCTCGTTGACCGGCTTATGGCGGTCGATCGGCGGGTTGACGATGGCGTGGTTGAAATAGAGCCCGGTTTCCTGAATGCGTTTGTACCAGTGGCGCGCGTTGTCGGCGAACTGGCCGTAGAACTCCGGATAAGCGCCCAGCGCGCAGCCGAAGGCAGCCTTGTAGTCCGGCGTGCGCCCCATCCAGCCATAGCTTTGGCGCGACCAGTCGGCGATGGCGTCGCGCTGTTGGCGCATCTCTTCCGGGCTGCGGGCATAGCGGAAGAATTTGTGGGTGTAACCGCCGTTGCCGGTGTCAGTGTTCCAGCACAGGCGATCCTGGCTGGCCGGATCGTGCAACGCGTCGTACAGCTGACCGACAGACGCCGCGGCGTTGCGGAACGCCGGGTGCGTAGTGACGTCTTTCACGCGCTCGCCGTAAATGTAGATTTCGCGGCTGTCCTGCAAACTTTTCAGGTATTCGGCGCCGGTGAACGGGCGTTTGCTGTCGGCACGAAAGTCTTCTGGTTTCATCGGGTCTTCCTCGTCATCGGCATTTTTCAGGCCGTGGAGCTGGCCATTTGTTAAAATAATGTTTTCTTTTGGTTGCTTAATTGAAGCTGCCAAAGCCGGTTTCGAGAAGAGACTTTTGCGGCAATCGCCGGTACTTTTCAGGTCAGTTTGCCGCTTTCGCGGCAAACTGTGATCGCGGTTACGAAAGGGCGTGCTGCGCCGCGCGGTAGGTCGAAGGGGAACAGCCTTCCAGCCGATTGAAAAACCGGGCGAAATAGGCCGGATCCTTGAAGCCGAGGCTGTAGGCGGTTTCATGCACCGTGCAGGCGCTGAACAGCAGCATGCGCTTGGCCTCGCGCAGCAGCCGATCGAAGATCAGCCGCTTGGGCGGCCGATTGGCGAAGCGTCGGCACAGGTCGTTGAGCCGCGATTCGGTCACCCCCAGCGCCTGCGCATACTCCGGCACCGGCAGGTGCTCGCGAAAACGCTCGTCCACCATCTTGTTAAATCGTTGAAATAGTTTCAATTCCCCGCGCACGCCGCTGTTGGCGCTGTCTTCCAGCGCGGTGTTGCGCAGCAGCAGCGTGAACACCGCCTGCGCCAGCAGCGCCAGCGTCTGTTCGCGCCCGGCCAGGTTCTGCGCGAACTCGCGGCGGATCAGCGCCCAATAGTGGCTGAGCGCCGTCAGCTCCTGCGGCGCGTCGGCCAGCGACAGGCAGATGCCCGGCATGTCCAACGCCAGATTGCTGCCGGGATAGAGGCGCTCCAGCAGCGGCCAAATCAGCTCCTGGCGCACCGTCAGCACGTGGCCGTCGCTGTCCGGTTCGGTGAAGAACGCATGCGGCACCGACGGCGGCGTGAGGATGAACAGCGGCGCCTGCACCGAATAGTGCTGATCGTCGAGCTGCAGCTCTATCTTGCCGGTCTCCAGGAAATGCACCTGGAAAAAGCAGTCGTGCCAATGCACCTGCATGTCGCGGCCGAAGAACGCCGCCAGCCCGGCGAAGGTTTCGTAATGCACCTCGTCGGCGGCGTAGCGCGCGTCATACTCTTTGCAAATATCGATGTTGGCGATAAAGCCGGTACTTTTCCGCACCTCATGACCTCCTGCAATCCTGCCTATCTGCACATCAAGGCGTCGCTCTCGGGCGCGAATCCTTCATCGGGATGCGCCACACCAACACGGCGCCGACGATCAACAGCGCCGAGACGAAATACAGCCCAGAGTTAAAGCTGCCGGTCATGTCCTTGAACCAGCCGATCAACAGCGGGCTGAGCGCCGATCCGATGTTGCCGGTGGCGTTGATCACGGCGATCCCCACCGCCCGCGCTTCCAGGCTGATCGACTGATCCGGCGTGGTCCAGAAGATCGCCATGGCGGTGAAGGAGCCGACCGAGGCCATCACGATCCCCAGCAGTTGGATCAGGCTGTGATCGGTGGCCGACGCCAATAGCCAGCCGGCGGCGGCGAACAGGTACGGCAGCGCGGTGTGATGCTTGCGCTCCTGCAGCCGGTCGGATCGTTTGCTCCACCACACCATGCCGGCGATGGTGCAGATCTGCGGGATCGCCGCCAGGATGCCGATCGTCACGTTGCTGCTGCCCTGGTTAAAGCTCTGCAGGATCTGCGGCGTCCAGATATTGATCGCGCTCAGGGTGTTGGTCAGGCAGAAATAGGCCAGCGTGTACATCAGCACGATCGGCGTGCAGATCTCGCGCCACAGGCTGCGCTGCTGCAGCGCGCGGTGGCTGCTCGGCCCGTTGGGTTGCACCAGCTGCAGCTTGTCGGCCTCCATCATCGCCTTCAGGCTGGCTTTCTCCTCGTCGGTCAGCCACTTGGCCTTGGCCGGCGTATCGTCGAGATAGAACCACACCACCACGCCCAGCAGCACCGACGGAATGCCTTCCAGCAGGAACAGCCACTGCCAACCCTTCAGGTTCATCACCCCGTCCAGCGCCAGAATATAGCCGGAGACCAGCGAGCCGATCGCCATGGTCACCGGCATGGCGATCATGAACAAGGCGTTGGCGCGGGCGCGGTAGAACGCCGGGAACCAGTAGGTGAGGTACACCAGAATGCCCGGCAGGAAGCCGGCCTCGGTGATACCGACGATCATACGCAGCACGTACAGGCTGGTGGGCCCGGTGGCGAACATGGTGCAGGTGGAGGCGATGCCCCACAGCACCATGATGGTGGCGATCCAGCGCCGCGCGCCGACCCGGCTCAGCATCATGTTGCTGGGAATGCCGAAGATCACGTAGGTGACATAGAACAACGTCGCCGCCAGCCCGAACATGGTCGAGCTGAGGCCGAGATCTTTGCCCATCGTCAACCCGGCGAAGCCGATGTTGATGCGGTCGAGGAAAGAGAAAACAAACAGCACGAACAGGAAAATGATCAGGCGCCGAAACAACTTTTTAATCACCGATTGCTCGGCGGCGGTTAACGCTTTATGTTGCTGCGCCGGGTTGGCCGGCTGCAGCGAATCGACGTGGTTCATGGTTCAGTAGACTCCCGATGAAGGTGCTGACGCCCCGCCTTGCTTGAACTCGTCCGCCAGGGCTTCCGCCGCCCGCGCCAGCAGGGTGGTGTCCACCCCTACCGCGACGAACAGCGCGCCGGCTTCCAGATAGCGCTGCGCCAGCGCCTTGTTGGCCATCAGAATGCCCGGCGCCTTGCCGGCGGCGCGGATGCGCGCGATGGCGTCGTCGATGGTGCGCTGCACCTCCGGGTGCTGCGGGTTGCCGGCGAAGCCCATGTCGGCGCTGAGATCCGCCGGGCCGATAAACACGCCGTCCACCCCTTCCACCTGTAAAATGGCGTCGAGGTTTTTCACCGCTTCGCGGGTTTCAATCTGCACCAGCACGCACATCTGCTCGTCGGCCTGCTGCAGGTAATCGGGCACCCGGTTCCAGCGTGAAGCGCGCGCCAGGGCGCTGCCGACGCCGCGCACCCCGTGCGGCGGGTAGCGCGTCGCGCGCACCGCGTCACGCGCCTGTTCGGCGTTTTGAATCATCGGGATAAGCAAGGTTTGCGCGCCGACGTCCAGCAGTTGCTTGATGATCACCGCGTCGTTCCACGGCGGACGCACCACCGGCTGGCTGGGGTAAGGCGCGACCGCCTGCAGCTGCCCCAGCACCGTTTGCACGTTGTTGGGCGCATGTTCGCCGTCGATCAGCAGCCAGTCGAAACCGGCGCCGGCCAGCAGCTCGGCGCTGTAGCTGCTGCACAGCCCGAGCCACAGCCCGATCTGCGGGCGTTTTTCCTGCAGCGCACGTTTGAAGTGGTTGGTTAACATCGCATTCTCCCTGACAAGCGGGCGCGGCGCATGGCCCCCGCCCGGTTTAGTGCGGCCCGGTTCGCCGAGCCTGCTTATTAGACGAAGCGGCAGCTGATGCAGCCCATCGGGCCGTAGTCGACGTGGAAGGTATCGCCGCGCCGCGCCGGCACCGGCCGGGTGAAGGAGCCGCCGAGGATCACCTGCCCCGCCTCCAGCTCCACCTCATACGGCGCCAGCTTGTTGGCCAGCCAGGCCACGCCGTTGGCCGGGTGGTTGAGCACCGCCGCCGCCACGCCGGACTCTTCAATCACGCCGTTGCGGTACAGCAGCGCAGAGATCCAGCGCAGATCCAGCGCATCCGGCTTGATCGGCCGCCCGCCCATCACCACCCCGGCGTTGGCGGCATTGTCGGAGATGGTGTCGAACACCTTGCGCGGCCGCTGAGTCTCGGGATCGACGTTATGGCTGCGCGCGTCGATAATCTCCAGCGCCGGAATGATGTAATCGGTGGCGTTGTAGACGTCGAACAGCGTACAGTTCGGCCCGCGCAGCGGCTTGGCCAGTATGAACGCCAGCTCCACCTCCACCCGCGGCACGATAAAGCGATCGATCGGAATGTCGCTGCCGTCGTTGAAGAACATATCGTCCAGCAGCGCGCCGTAATCCGGCTCGGTGATCTGCGAGCTCACCTGCATGGCGCGCGAGGTCAGGCCGATCTTGTGGCCTTTGAGCGTGCGCCCCTCGGCGATCTTCAGCTCCACCCACTGCCGCTGAATGGCGTAAGCGTCTTCGATGGTGATCTCGGGATGATCGAGCGACAGCGCGCGGATCTGCTCACGGCTCTTTTCCGCCTGATGCAGACGCTGCACGGCGCGGTTAACCTGCTCTTTATCCAGCATTTACGACCCCTTATTCACGCTTTGTTGAACAGCGCGTGGACATTGTTCTGTTTGTAATTCAGTACCGGATCCAGCTCTTCCATAGTGAAAGAGAGCGCCAGGTAACGCTGCGCCATCAGCGCGGCGAAGTGTTCCTTGATCAGAGCAAACAGCATCTCGCCCACCTGTTGCCGGCTTTCCAGACTGCGGCCGTGGCCGATCTTCAGCGTCATGTGCACGAAGGCGTAATCCTGCTTGCCGTCGGCCATCTGCCAGGTGTCGAGCCAGATGGCGCGGCTGCGCACGCCGGCCAACGGGAAGATGCCGGTCGCCGCCAGCGCTTCGTTGACCTTGGCGAACAGAGTCGGCAAATCCGCCTCACGGCGGATGTTGTCGGTACATTCAGCGTAAAAATGGGGCATAGCGTTCTCCAGACGGCGAATATGCGCGGGCCAGGCCCGCGCAACGGCATTTACAGCGTATTGCCAAGTTTGAAACCTTTTTCCGTATCGCCCTCGCGGGTATAGGAAAAACCGTCTGCGCCGATGGTGACGGCCATTTCGCTGGGCGCGCTGCGTTCGATGACCGGCTGCGGCTGCCCATCGAGATCCAGCACCAGCGATCCTTCGGTGTACCAGCTCGGCACCACCGGATTGCCCCACCAGTCGCGGCGCTGGTTGTCATGCACGTCCCAGGTCACGGTCGGGTTGTCCGGATCGCCGGTGTAGTAATCCTGCGTGTAGATTTCCACGCGGTGGCCATCGGGATCGCGCAGGTAGAGATAGAACGCGTTGGAGACGCCGTGACGGCCAGGGCCGCGTTCGATCAAATCGGATTTGCGCAGCGCGCCGAGTTTGTCGCAGATGGCCAAAATGTTGTGTTTTTCATGGGTGGCGAAGGCGATGTGGTGCATGCGCGGCCCGGCGCCGCCGGTCATCGCGGTATCGTGCACCGTCGCCTTACGGCGCATCCAGGCGGCGTAAACCACGCCGTCTTCATCGCGGATGTCTTCCGTTACGCGGAAGCCCAGCCCCTGGATATATTCCACGGCGCGCGGCACGTCTGGGGTGATTTGGTTAAAGTGATCGAGGCGCACCAGCGCGCCCGGCGTATACAGATCGTAACGCCAGGCCAGACGCTCGACGTGCTGCACGTCGTAGAAAAATTCGTACGGGAAACCGAGCGGATCTTCTACCCGCACCGCATCGCCGATGCCTTTGGCGAACCCGTTCACCCGCCGCTCGGTGCGGCAGCCAAGCGCCTTGAAATACGCTTCGGCGCGATCGACGTCTTCCGGCGTGCGCACGCGGAAAGCAAACGCCGCCACGGCGGCCACCGGGCCTTCACGCAGCACCAGGTTATGGTGAATGAACTCCTCCATCGAACGCAGGTAGAGGGTTTTGTCATCTTCGGCGGTCACGACCAGGCCGAGGATATCGACGTAAAATTCGCGTGCGGCTTTAAGGTTCGTGACCTGAATTTCCATGTAGGCACAGCGCACGACGTCGGGAGCAGGGACAGCATTAGTGGTCAGTTTTGTCGTCATTGTTCTCATCTCTCTCGTTATTATTGTGGTCTGAGGCTCAGACGCCCCATTTCGGGATCGGGTGGTCGCCCATGGAAATGCACACGTTCTTCATTTCGGCGAACACTTCGAAGCTGTATTCGCCGCCTTCGCGGCCGGTGCCGGAGGCTTTCACGCCGCCGAACGGTTGGCGCAGATCGCGCACGTTTTGGGTGTTGACGAAAACCATGCCGGCTTCGATGCCGCGGGCCAGGCGCAGAACCTTGCTCACATCCTGCGTCCAGATGTACGACGCCAGGCCGTACTCCACGTCGTTGGCCATGCGCAGGCCGTCTTCTTCCGACTTGAACGGCAGCAGGCAGGCCACCGGCCCGAAGATCTCCTCCTGCGCCACGCGCATCCGGTTATCGACATCCGCCAGCACCGTCGGGCGCAGGAAGTTGCCGTGGCTCAAACCAGCCGGTTTGTCCGGGCCGCCGGCCAGCAGGGTCGCCCCTTCTTCCACCCCGAGGCGGATATAGCCGGAGACTTTTTCCCAGTGCTGCGGGCTGATCAGCGCCCCCACCTGGGTGTTGGGATCTTGCGGATCGCCCACGCGCAGACGGTTGGCGCGCTCGGCGAAGCGTTTGACGAATTCCGGATAGATGCTCTCCTGAATGAAGATGCGCGAACCGGCGGTGCAGCGTTCGCCGTTGATCGAGAAGATGGTGAACAGCGCGGCGTCGAGCGCCCGCTCGATGTCGGCGTCTTCAAAGATCAGCACCGGCGACTTGCCGCCGAGCTCCATGGAGAATTTCTTCAGCCCGGCGCTTTCGATGATGCGGCGGCCGGTGGCGGTGCCGCCGGTGAACGAAACCGCACGCACGTCTTTATGGCGCACCAGCGCGTCGCCGGCGGTGGCGCCGTAACCCTGCACCACGTTCAGCACCCCGGCGGGAATACCGGCCTCCAGCGCCAGCTCGCCCAGGCGATCGGCGCTCAGCGGCGACAGTTCGGACATCTTCAACACCGCAGTGTTACCCAACGCCAGGCAAGGTGCGGTTTTCCAGGTGGCGGTCATGAACGGCACGTTCCACGGCGACACCAGCGCGCAGACCCCCACCGGCTGCACCAGCGTGTAGTTGAGCATCTTGTCGTCCACCGGGTAGGTCTTGCCGTTCATCTGCTGGCACACCTCGGCGAAGAACTCGAAGTTGTGCGAGGCGCGCGGGATCAGCACGTTTTTGGTCTGATGGATCGGCAGGCCGGTATCGGCAGTTTCCATTTCGGCGATCTGCGGCACGTTCTGGTCGATCAGTTCACCCAGACGGCGCATCAGGCGCGCGCGCTCTTTCATCGGCGTGTTGGCCCATTTGGGGAAAGCCTCTTTCGCGGCCGCCACCGCCTGGTCGATCTCCAGCTGGCCGCCGGAGGCCACTTCCGCCAGCACTTCGCCGTTCGCCGGGTTGGTGGTGGTGAAATACTCTTTGCTGGCGACGTTCTTGCCGTTGATCCAGTGGTTGATGGTTTTCATCGCAGGCTCTCCTCGTAATCTTTTTCACTGATAATGTGGTTAACCAGACGGCCGATGCCCTCGATCTCCACCACCACTTCGTCGCCCGGCCGCACGTCGGCCAGCCCTTTCGGCGTGCCGGTGGCGATCATGTCGCCCGGCTGCAGCGTCATGAATTCGCTCAGGTAGGCGATCAGGAACGGAATGTCGAAAATCATGTCGGCGGTACTGCCGCGCTGGCGCAGCTCGCCGTTGACGTAGGTACTGAGCGCCAGCCGGTGCGGATCGGCGACGTCGTCACGATCGACGATGTACGGCCCGATCGGCGTCAGGGTATCGCGGCTCTTCACCCGCAGATTCGGCCGGTAGTAGTTTTCCAGGTAGTCGCGGATGGCGTAGTCGTTGCACAGGGTGTAGCCCGCCACATACTCCATGGCGCGCTCGCGGCTGACGTTGCGCGCGGTCTTGCCGATCACCGCCACCAGCTCGGCTTCGTAATGCATGTACTCCACGTCGGCCGGACGTACCGATACCTGACGATGGCCGGTCAGGGTGTTCGGCGCCTTGAGGAACACCAGCGGCTCTTCCGGCGCCTTGAATTCCAGTTCGCTGGCGTGGTCGGCATAGTTCAGCCCCAGGGCAAACACCGTGCCCTGCGCCGGCGGCAGCCATTCCACTTCGCGCTCCTGCAGCACCTCGCCGTTTGGCAGCGTGACGCGCAGCTGGTCGTCCACCTGAACGTTGACGATCTGGCCATGATGGCGAATACGGGCATGTTTCATGATGTGGCTCCTGCCTGGGTGACGCGGTTGCTCAGAGTGGGCAGGCCGGCGGCGCGCACCGTCACCTCATCCCCCGGTTTGATCTCCACCCGCTGGTGCGGGGTGCCGATCAGCACCGCATCGCCCGGCTGCAGGGTGATGAAATCGCTGATGGCGGCGATCAGCTCCGGCACCGAGCGCACCAGATCGGCGGTGGACCAGCGATCCTGCTCCACGCCGTTGATCTCGGTGACGATCTCCAGCCGATCGGCATTCTCCAGCTGGCCTATCTCTCCCAGCGGGCAGAACCCGTCGCGGCATTTGGCCTTGATCGCCGGGCGATAGAAGCTGCTCTCCGGCAGGCTGACGTCGTTGGCCAACGCGTAACCGGCCAGATAACGGCTCACCTGCGCCGCCGGCACCTTGCGCGCGGTGTCGCCGATGATCACCGCCAGCGTGCCGCCGCTCTGCACGGTTTCACCGGCCGGAAACGGGATCGCCCCGCCGTTGGCGAGGTGAGTGTTGCGCGGTTTGATAAACCACACCGGGGTTTTGGGTGGGGTCTGATACGGCGGCTGGTGAAACGCCTGATCCCAGGCGTCCAGTTGGCTGCGGTGGTTCAGCGCAACGGAAAATACGGTGCCTTTCATGCGAACTCCTCCAATGGCAAAACATGACAACCGGCATTCATTAATATATTAATGATTACTTTTATACGCTGTGCAGCTTTTACGCAACGCGCTTGGAGTGATTTGTGATCGTGATAACAAAATATTCACAAACCAAGAACATTAGCGTGATTACTCAACGTATTAACCCTTTTTCACACCATTTTTCGCTGTGCCTTGCATTTTTGCTTTATCCCTACGGGTAACTTTGGCTACTATTAAGTTATTAACAAAATCGGGCTTTGTGGGGCAGGCGCCCCCATAACGAGCGCCGTAATAACGAACACCTTGATAGCTAAGGCCAAACTTATGCATGAATCGTTAACCATCGCCCTGCTGCAGGCGCGTGAAACCGCCATGGGGTTCTTCCGCCCGATCCTGAAAAGCCACAATCTCACCGAGCAGCAGTGGCGCATCATCCGCGTGCTGGCCAACAGCCGTTCGATCGAATTCCACGAGCTGGCGGCGGAAACCTGTATCCTGCGCCCCAGCCTGACCGGCATTCTGTCGCGCATGGAGCGCGACAAGCTGATCTTCCGCCTGAAACCCGTCAACGATCAGCGCAAGCTGTACGTGTCGCTGACCCAACAGGGTCAGGATCTGTATGAAGTGGCGCGCCACCAAGTGGAACAGGGCTACGCCGAGATTGAAGCTGCCTTTTCGCGGCAGAAAATGGACCAGTTGATGACGTTGCTGGACGAGCTGATCACCCTGGGCGACAGCCTGCCCGCCAACGTCACCGCGCATCCTGCCAAGCAGTGATTTAACCCATCGGAATTCTCAAATTAATTGGCGTCTGCAGCCAACAACGCTGCAGCGTCAAGCAAGCGGAGAATTCGTTTCCGGCAACAGCGCGCCGCCGTCCACCACCAGCGTCTGGCCGGTGATATAGGCCGCCGCCGGCGAGGCGAGAAACACCATCGCCGCAGCGATGTCTTCCGGTTCACCCAGCCGCCCGAGCGGCACCGCAGCGGCGATCGCCTGATTCACCTGCGCGTCGCCCAGGTTGGCCATCGCCGGCGTGCGGATCATCCCCGGCTCCACGCCGTTGACGCGAATTTTCTCCGCCGCCAGCTCCAGCGCCGCCGCGCGAATAAACCCGTTTACCCCGGCCTTGGAAGCGGCGTAGTGCGCCAGCCCCGGGTAGGCCACCCGCGGGCCGGTCACCGACGAGGTCACCAGCAGACTGCCGCCCCCGGAGCGGCGCATCCACGGCAGCGCCGCCTGCGCCAGAAAGAACGGCGCCATCAGATTGACGCTCAGCGTGCGTTGCAGCAGGGCCGCGTCGATGGCGGCGAACGGCGTCAGCGGAAAGTAAGCGGCGTTGTGGATCACCACATCCAGCCGTTGATGCCGCTCGCCCACCGCCGCCACCCCCTCGGCGATCTGCCCCGGCTCGGCCAGATCGCAGGCCAGCGCCTGCACGCTCAACCCTTCGTCCCGCAGCGCTTGCGCCGCCGCCTGTGCCTGCGGCAGCTGCACGTCCGCGATCGTCACCTCGGCGCCCAACCGGGCGAAGGCGCTGACGATCGCCAGCCCAATGCCCTGAGCGCCGCCGGTCACCAGCACCGCCTGCCCCGCGAAGGCGTCGGCCGCATAGGTTGCGTTCATCGGCCTATCCTCGCGGGTGGCGCGTGGTGTTCAGCACCTGCGCGTGGGCGCCGACCGCAAAGTTGCTCAGCGCGCTGAAATCGCTGCCCTGATAGCCGAGGATCTTGCCGTCGGTGCGCATGCCTTGCAGATCGATCATCACCACGCCCAGCGTCGGAATGATCTTCTCGCGCCAGACGAACAGATAAAGCTGCTCCGCCACCTTCACGTAGTGACAGCGATCGACGTCCGCCAGCCCTTTCTCCACCCCGTCCAGACACTGCCAGGCGTAGAAGTTGTCGTTCAGGTAGATATGCTCGTAGCGTTCGGTCGGGCTGTAGGTGTACATATTGCGCATGCCGATCAGCTCATCGGTAAAACCCGGCGGCGCCACGTCGGCGTCATCCAGCGTGCCGAAGCGGAATTCGGCCTCGACCGCGGTCAGCGGCAGCCCCTGCTCCACCCGGCTGAAGGCGTCGAGCCGCGCCTGCGCTTCGTCCGGCAGTTGGCCGTACACCGCGGTGAAGTTGCCCTGATTGCGGTCGCACACCAGCGTAATGCTGGCGTTGGCGCGTGCGGGGTCGAGAAAATCGATGAACAGCACGCCGGGGCGAATGCTGGTGGCGCGATAGGCGACGCCGCGCCGCTCTCCCCACTCCAGCGTCTGCTCGTCGGTGAACCGGCAGCGCTGTGTCGCACCGTCGCGAAAGCGCAGCGTCAGCGTGGTGCCCGCCAGGCCGTGCTGGCGTTCCAGCGTATTGCTGTGCGGCGCAAAGCCTTCCGCCAGCGCGCCAACCTGAATGAATACCGCTTCTGAACTCATGGAAATGCTCCTTACAGGGAAGTGAAAGCCAATGTCGGCACATCGACGATGGTGGAGCCGCCGTCGGCCACCAGCGCCGCGCCGGTAATGATTGAAGCCTCGCTGGAACAGAGGAAACGGCAGACGCGGGCGATCTCCTCGGCGCTGGCCGGCCGGCGCAGCGGCACATCGCGGCAGACCATCTGGTAAGCCTGTTCCAGCGAAATCTGATGGGCGTCCATCAGCAGCTGCATCTCTTCGTCCGCCATCGGCGTGGTCACCCAGCCGGGACACACCGCGTTGGCGCGCACGCCCAGCGGGCCATAGTCGCGGGCGATGGAGCGCATCAGTCCGATCAGCGCGTGCTTGGCGGTGACGTAACCGCAGACCTCCGGCCCGGCGGCCAGCGAGGCGATCGAGGCGACAAACAGCAGGTTGCCGCCGCTCTTGATCAGCTCCGGCAAGCAGGCGCGCGCGCTGGCGAAAGCGCTGTTGAGGTTGCTGTCCATCGCCCCTTGCCACTGCTCGTCGGTCATCTCGGTAATGCGCTTGAAGCCCATGCCACCGGCGCTGCCGATCAGGCAGTCGATGCGCCCGGCGTCGCGCAGAATGGCCGGCAGCAGCGTGTGGTTCCAGCTCTCGCCGCTGGCGGCGTCGCCCACCAGCGCCTGCGCGCCGATCTCATGCGCCAGCGCCGCCAGCGGTTCCGGGCGGCGGCCGATGATGAACACCCGATCGCCCTGCGCCGCCAGCAGACGGGCGCAGGCGGCGCCGACGCCGGTGCCGCCGCCGGTAATCACAACCACTCTATTCATGATTCAGCTTCTCCATCAGTTGGCCGATCATCAGCAGGCTGCTCAACAGCAGCCGCCGCTGTTCGGCGTCCAGCCGCAGATAGCGGCGGCCGGCCGGCAAACGGCTGACCACCTCCGATGCGGCGAAATGCTCGATATCCACCTGCCAGCGCCCGTCTTTGACCGTCAGCCGCACGCGGCGAAAATCCAGCTGCGCCAGCGTCTCGCCGATCTGCGGGTAGCGCAGCAGGCCATCCAGCACCCGCTGCGCGGCCGCATGGCGCTGGCGTAGCAGATAGCGCACGCCGCGCCGCCGCAGCCAACCGCCGGTCACTACGTCCAGCGTCAGCGGGGGCTGCGCCGCGCACGCGCCCTGCAACCGAAAGCGATGGCTGACGATATGCGCCATAAACAGCCCCTGCACCTGTTCGCTGACCTCGATCTGCGGCCCCTGCGGCAGCGTCAGCCGCAGCAGGCCCGGCGCCAGACGTTCGCACGCGTAGGGTTCCAGGTTGCGGGCCAGGCGATCCAGCGCGGCGCCCGGACGATAGCCCGACGGCGCTCGCCGCCAGGCGCGATTAAGTGAGGGAAGTAAGCCGATCAAACTGCGCCTCCTCGTTTTCGCCTTTGGCGAAGGCATTTTCCAGCACCTGCTCAACCGGCACCGGCTTGAACGGATTCACTTTCTGCACGCACAGCGTCCAGAACAGCGCATAGGCGGCGGTCAGGCCGATCATCCAGCCGAAGGGAATGTAAACGTCGCTCGGGTTCATCCCCGGCGGCGTGATGTAGACGATGGCCAGCACGATGCCGACGCTGGAGACGATTTGCGGCAGCGGGAACCACGGCGATTTATAAGCGCGCGGCAGATCGGGGCGACGCAGGCGCAGGATGACCACCGAGCAGGTCACCAGCAGGTAGGCCACGCCCCAGGCGCACACCGCCGCCAGCACCAACGGAATGATCTTGTCGAGGTTGCCCTGAATGGCGAAGGCGTGCACGCAGGGGATCAGAACCGCCACCAGAATGCCGACCACCGGCGTTTTAAAGCGCGGGTGCAGATAAGCGAACATGCGCGGCAACGCGCCGTCCAGCGCCATGCCGTAAAGGATGCGCGGCACCGCCGCCATCAGCGTATTGATGGTCGCCGCGCCCGCCAGCAGCAGGCCGACGCCCAGCCAGTATTTGCCGAACTGGCCCATCACCTGGCCGGCGAAGGCCGGGATGGCCATCGGCGTTTCCAGCAGGCGCGTGCCGCTGGCGGCGTCGACCACCACGTTTTCCACCTGGTGGCTGAGCGCCGCGCCGTACAGCGCCATGCACACCGCCACGCCGCACAGCCCGAGCGCCATGGCGCGCGGGATCACCCGATCGCAGCGTTTGATCTCCGGCGCCATCGGCGTCACCAGCTCACAGCCGACGAACATGAACATCGCCATGCCGATCAGGCTGAATACCGCGAAGGGATCGTTCAGGCTCAGCGTGCTGCCGAACCAACCCTCGAGCGGCACCGCATGCGGCGACAGCAGCCCGACGATGCCGAAGATCACCAGCGTGCTCCACATGGCGAAGGTCAGCACGATCTCCGCCTTGCCGAAGGCCTCGATGCCGAACGCATTGAGCAGGCCGAACACGACAACCAACCCGACGCCGACCATCCAGGAGGCGTTGTGGCTTTCCATCAGGGTGTTGAGATGCTCGAAGTTCACCAGCGCCATGATGCCGGAGAGAATGGTCTCGGCGGTGCCGGCGAAGATATGCACGATCAGGTAGGCCGACAGCGCGCCGGTGATGGCGAAAAAGCGCCCCATGCCGCAGGAGATGTAGTCGTAAACCGAACCGGAGGTCGGCAGCAGCGCCGCCGCTTCGGAGAAGGTGGTGAGCTGCGCCTGCATCATGATGAAGGCGATCAGCATCGCCAGCGCGAAGGTGTCGCCGCCGATGCCGAAGCCGCTGGTGACCGTCAGGATCACCGGGCTGGCCATGATCACCCCGACCGAACTGGCCAGGGTGGTGGGAAAGCCGACCTTGCCTCGAGCCAGGTGGGCGTGCAACCGCGACGACAGGTTCATGGTTATTTCCTCTTATAGTTTTGGCCTGATGCATGCAGGTGCTTGCAGGTTTTTCACCGCCAGTGGCGGTCATCTCACTATAGAGAGGAAAGGAAAATGCTGACTATCGTCCTTAAGGACGAGACGCTTTCAACCTGCGGCCGCGCTCACGGCGGCGCGCCACTGCATCGCCCCCTGCGGGCTGCGCGGGTAGGCGAGCAGCGGCGCCAGCAACGCGGAGAAGAAGGCGTAATAGCCGGCGCACAACCGGTTGTAGCGATCTTCGCCCACATGCGCCGGGCAGCCGCCCTGGCAGACGCTTTTCACGCTGCAGCGTTGGCACTCGCGGCGCAGGCTTTTGTTCTTGCCGAACGGCATCTCCGCCGCCTTTGCCGCCAGGGTGGCGAGCGGCGTCTGCCGATCGGCATGGCCGAGCAGGTGCTGCGCATTGATCAGGTGATCGCAGGCGTAGAGGCGCCCGTCCGGCTCCATCACCAGATTGCCGCCGCAGCGTTCGGCGTGCACGCAGCTGGAGCTGACGTGAGTGAAATACTGCGCGTAGACCTGTTCGATGTTCATCACAAACACCTGACCGACGTGCCCGCGGCTGCGCCAGCGGCGGTACACCGCCAGCATGAAACGCCCCCAGTTGGCGGCGCTCAGCCCGTAACCCGCGGCGGGCGCGTCCCCTTCCAGCATCAGCGGCTGAAACTGCAGATAGCGCGCGCCGATCGCCACCGCATGATCGTAGATCGCCTCGGCGCGGTCCGCGACGCCGTCGTGCACCACCATCAGCAGGTTGAAGTCGATCTGATGGCGCTGCAGCAGCGCGATGCCGCGCAGCGCGGCGTCATAGCTGGCGCCGCCGCGCTTGTCCGGCCGATGGGCGTCCTGCACCTCGCGATCGCCGTCCAGGCTGACGCCGATGATGAATTGATGCTGCCGGAACAGCCGGCACCAGGCATCGTTCAGCAGGGTGCCGTTGGTCTGCAGGCTGTTGCTGATCCGCACGCCCGGCGGCGCAAAGCGGCGCTGCAGCGCCAGCGCCCGCTTGTAAAAACCGATCCCCGCCAACAGCGGCTCGCCGCCCTGCCAGACGAAGTTGATCTCGCGGCTGTAGCGCGGCTGGGCGGCGATGTAGCCGCGGATAAACTCCGCCAGCAGGTCGTCGTCCATCTTGCGCGTCCGCGCTTGCTGGCGCTGCGGGTAGTAGCAGTAGCGGCAGCCCAGGTTGCAGCCGGCACCGATCGGTTTCACCAGCAGGTGAAAAGGCGCCGCCGCGCGCGGTTCGCTCTCTACCGGGATCTGCTGCGCGCGCAGCTGGGCCAGGTTCATGGCGCCGCCTGCGGCAACGGTTTGTGGGTCTGCGGATCCAGGCCGATGTAGTCGCCGGTATTGGCGTCGACGCCGAGATAGTCGATCGCTGCACCTTTGGCTTCAATAACCATGCTCTGCTGCGCAAAGCGGCGATACGCCTCGCTCAGCCGTTTGACCCGCTCCGGGTCGGCGGCGGCCAGATCGCGCGTCTCCAGCGGATCGTCATGCAGGTTGAACAGCCCCCACGGCGCCATCTGCGCCGTCGGCCCGGCCTTCACCAACCGCCGCAGCTTCCAGACGCCATCCACGTAGGCGGCCTGGTTATGCAGCTCCACGCCGTAGGTCGCGCGCGGCACGCCGTCGGCCTCGCCGCTGAAATAGCGTTTGAAGCTGACGCCGACCATCGGCAGCGTCGGCTTGGCCTTCAGCGGTTTATTGGCGTCGATGCCGGCATAGTCGTACAGCGTCGGCGCGATGTCATACACCGCCATCGGCGTGCGATCGATACCGCCGCGGCCCTTCAACCCTGGCGCGGAAATGATGAAATCGGTGTTGATGCCGCCCTGCGCGCTGGTGGTCTTGTGGTAGTTGGCGTACGGCGCATTGCTGACGTTGGCCCAGTGCGGCCCGTAAGAGATGAACGATCCCTTGCGGCCGAGGTTGGCGTAGCTGTTGTCGAACTGCCGCCAATACTCCGGCTTCGAGCCGTAGTAAAAGCCGCTGGCGGGGTTGGCGCCGTTGTCGGTGGCGAACACGATCACCGTATTTTGGTCGCGGCCGGTCTGCTTCAGGGTGTTCAACACCGCGCCGACCTGATCGTCCATATAAGCGATCATCGCCGCGTACACCTGCATGGTCTTGGCTTCATATCTTTGCTGTTCCGGCGTCAGCGCGTTCCAGGCCTTATCCAGCGCTAGCGTCGGCATCGGCGTGCGATCGGAAATCAATCCCAACGCTTTCAGGCGCTGAATGCGCTGCTGATAGGCCAGCTGATAGCCGGCGTCGTATTTGCCGTCGAATTTGGCGATCCAGTCATCCGGTGCCTGCAGCGGATCGTGCGGCGCGGTAAAGGCCAGATAGGCGAAGATCGGCTTGCTCTGCGGTGTCTCGCGGATCCACCGTTCCAGCTGGTCGGCATAGGCCTTGCTGGAATAGAAATCTTTGGGCAGCGACACGCGCTTGCCATTCAGGGTGTAGAAGGTATGGAACGCCTCCACGGTGCCCAGCGGTTTCGCGTCGTCGAAATGGCTGGTGCCGCCGCCCATAAAGGCGAAGGCACGCTCAAAGCCACGATCGGTTGGTTTGGCGCCGTCGACATAGCCCAGATGCCATTTGCCCGCCATCATGGTGGCGTAGCCCGCGTCGCGAAAACGCTCCGGCAGCGTGGTCACGCGGTCGGTCAGGCGCATTTCATACCCCGGCTGCGCGGCGGTGCTCTCATACCACCACATGCCGCCCATGCCGGCCTGCTGATTGGTGTTGCCGGTCATCAACATCGAACGCGCCGGCGCCGACATCGGCGAGGTGTAGTACTGGCTCATGCGCACGCCCCGTTCGGCCAGCGCCTGCAAGTTGGGCGTCGGTATCTCGCCGCCGAACGGGCTGATGTCGGAGTAGCCCATATCGTCCACCAGAATGATCAGCACATTGGGGCGATCGGCGTCCGCTCCTTGTGCCAGGCCCGATAAGGCGCCGCTCAACGCCACCGCCAACGTTTTTTTCTGCATCGTCCGTCCCCTGTATGGTCATGCGGACTGAACAACCCGACGCCTCAGCCCGAGAAAGGTCATCATTTTTTCGTCTTATACGTTTGGCGCCGCCTGGCGCTATCTTCAATTCGCAGTGTAGAAAGCGGCGGAAAAGCCTGGCTATCGTTCTTAAGAACGAGGGACGGCGACGACAGCGGCGGCTGTAGCACGCGCAGGGCGGCGAGGGCAGCACCCGGGCAGGCATTGAAAAGCGCTGTAAATTCAGCGGGAAAAGCGGTGAATTATTTCATTAACCTATTAATGAAAATCGCGATAAATCCGAACGAAAAAGCCCTAATTAACACAGTGTCATCTTGTTATTTATGTGTTTTATTGCAATCGTCCTCACGTTGTTAACATGTTTTTATTGTGTTGCTAAATTGCTACAACTATGCTTGTATCGTTCATATATTGACCGCCAACATTCTCCAGATTGAACGATAAAGGGAGGAACACGAATCATGCACAGCACCGCATCCGATGCCTTTATCAACAGCTGTTTGGCGACCATTACACACCTGATCCCGGTCTCCGCCGGGGTGTTTTATCTGGTCGATCGCAACCTGCGGCCGGATCACTACATCCTGCACGGCATGCCCGATAAAACGCATCAGCAGTACCTGAACCACTTCCAGCAAATTGACCCGCTGCAGCCGGCCAATTTCCATCGCCAGGACATCACCATGGTCGGCATGAGCCCGGCGGCGATCGCCGGCAACCGCCGCTATTACCACGACTTTATGCTGCCGAACGACATGCGCGACATGACGGAGATTTTCATCCGCCAGCGTAAGCGCATCGTCGCCGGGGTGTCATTGATCCGCGATACGCCGTTCACCGAAGTGGAGCGCGGCCGCCTGCGCGCGGTGCTGCCGCTGATCGAGCTGGCGACGCGCGATCTGCTGCCCGACAGCGAGGCGCAGATGCTGACCGCCAAAGAGCAAGAGATCGTCAATATGGTGCGCGAAGGCGCCAGCAATAAGCGCATCGCCCTGAAACTGGGCATTTCGCTGTCTACGGTGAAAACCCATATGCGCAATATTTTCGCCAAAACCGACGTGGTGAATCGCACCGAACTGGTCGCCAGCGGCTTTCTCGCCCACGGTTAACGCCCGATAACGGCCGCCGTCGCCGGCGTCCGGAAAATAACGTCAGAACGTATTCGCCATCTATGGCGCGGCCTCCCCCTGCCCGCAATCGGGCCTGGCGGGATATTTCATCGTCACTCAACGCTTGGGGAATAAGCTTTATGTCCAGTGATTCGGTTTCCGCGCCCGCCGTCGGCGCGGCGCTCCCCTGCCCGCCGCGGCTGTTGACCGCCATTATCGTCTTCGCCGCCATCGCGCCGGGCATTCTGATGACCGCCCCCGCCGTGGCCGCCCAGCTCGCCGCACAGTGGCAGCTCGGCCCGGCGCAGATTGGCCACCTGTTTTCCACCGAACTCGGCGCCATGAGCCTGGCCACGCTGCCGGCGTGGTGGTGGATCGGGCGCATCAACTGGCGACGGGTCGCTACGCTGTCGGCGCTGGTGTTTATCGCCGGCAACCTGGCTTCGGCGCTGGTGCAGGACTTCACCCTGCTGCTGCCACTGCGCTTTATCGCCTCGCTGGCGGGCGGCACCCTGATGATCCTGTGCATCACCTGCGCCGCCGGCACTGCCAATCCCAGCCGGGTGTATGCCTTCTGGGTGCTCGGCCAGTTGGTGCTGGGCGCGGTCGGGCTGCTGGTGCTGCCGCCGCTGTTCGCGCACTTCGGCCTGATGGCGGTCTACCTGATTTTGGCGGCCATCATGCTGTGCTGCCTGCCGCTCATCCCGGCGTTTCCCAGCGGCTTCACCGCCGCCCGCGCCGCCCGCAGCGGCCCCACGGCTTCGCTGGCGCGCAAGCTGTGCGCCGTAATGGCGGTGCTGACCTTTTACATCAGCCTGAGTGCGGTCTGGACCTTCATCGGCGGCATCGCCGCCGGCGCCGGGCTGTCGCCGGCCCACAGCGGCCAGGTGCTGGCCGTCGCCACCTTGCTCGGCATCGTCGGCGCGGGGGCCGCGGCGATGATCGGCGCGCGCTTCGGCGGCGGACGCCTGATCGTGCTCGGTTACGCCCTGCTACTGGCCAGCGTGGCGCTGCTGACTGGCCAGCCCCTGCTGTTGCGCTTCGCCCTGGCGGCCCTGCTGTTCAAATTCACCTGGACCTTCGTGCTGCCATTCATTCTCGCGCGGGTCGCCGGGTTGGATAACGACGGCAAGCTGATGAACGGCATCAACCTGGTGATCGGCGGCGGCATGGCCATCGGCCCGACGCTGGCCGGCTATCTGATCGAATCTTCCGGCGGTTTCAACGCCTTGCTGTTCGGCGCGCTGGGCTGCGCGCTGCTGTCGCTGCTGTTGATTTCGCTGGCTTCACCGCGCACACCGCGCCGTATAACAGGAGGAGAAAGGTGAAAAGAACAACCGGTTTCTTGTTTGATGAACGCTGTTTCTGGCACAGCACCGGCCTGCACGCCACCACCCTGCCGGTCGGCGGCTGGGTGCAACCGCCTTCGGGCGCCGGCCACGCCGAATCGCCGGAAACCAAACGGCGCATGAAGAACCTGATGGACGTGTCCGGCCTGTCGCGCCAGCTCACCCTGCTGAGCGCCGAACCGGCGACGGAAGAAGACCTGCTGCGCATCCACCCCGCCCACTATCTGCAGCGTTTCAAACAGGTGAGCGACAGCGGCGGCGGGCTGCTGGGGGAAGAGGCGCCGCTGGGGCCGGGCAGCTATGAAATCGCCAAACTCTCCGCCGGGCTGGCCTGCGCGGCGGTGGAAGCGGTGCTGCAGGGCGAGCTGGATAACGCCTATGCGCTGTCGCGCCCGCCGGGCCACCACTGCCTGCCGGATCAATCGATGGGCTTCTGCTTCCTGGCCAATATTCCCATCGCCATCGAGCGCGCCAAGGCCCGCTACGGCCTCGGCAAGGTGGCGGTGCTCGACTGGGACGTGCACCACGGCAACGGCACCCAGCACATCTATTGGCAGCGCGGCGACGTGCTAACGCTGTCGCTGCATCAGGACGGCTGCTTCCCGGCGGGCTATTCCGGCGAACGGGATCGCGGTGAAGGCGCCGGGGCGGGCTGCAACGTCAACGTGCCGATGCTGGCCGGCGCCGGCGACGACGGCTACCTGCACGCCATGCGGCGCATCGTCATCCCGGCGCTGGAAAAATTCGAGCCGGAGCTGATCATCGTCGCCTGCGGCTACGACGCCAACGCGCTCGATCCGCTGGCGCGCATGCAGCTGCACAGCGACAGCTTCCGCGCCATGACCGCGCTGGTGCAAGACGCCGCCGACCGGCTGTGCGGCGGCAAACTGGTGATGGTGCATGAAGGCGGCTACGCCGAATCCTACGTGCCGTTCTGCGGGCTGGCGGTGATGGAGCAGCTGAGCGGCGTGCGCACTGAAGTGCAGGATCCGCTGTTGGCGTTCATCCAGCAACAGCAGCCGCGCGACGCCTTCAATCGCTTCCAGCGCGAAGCGCTCGACGAACTGGCGCACCAGTTCGGTCTGTAATGTCCTCTCTGCGGGCGCCGCATCCGGCGCCCCTGACAACCTCGCCGCCAGCCGCTACGCTGAAGGGCAACCCTACCACCATGAGAACAATAACATGCCCGAACAAACCGTCAGCTTTATCAAAGGCCGCCACGGCGACATCGCCTTGCATGACTGGGGAAACGACAAGCCGCGCTATCTGGCGCTGCTGGTGCACGGCTACGGCGAGCATCTCGGCCGCTATCAATACGTGGCGCGCACGCTGCAGGCGCAGGGGGCACGGGTATTCGGCCCCGATCATCTGGGCCACGGCCTGTCGCAGGGCGAGCGCGTGCTGATCGAGGATTATGACGCCGTCGTCGACGACGTTCAGCGCGTGGTCGAGCATCTTCGCCAACAGTATCCGACGCTGCCGCTGGTGGTGATCGGCCACTCGATGGGCGGCATGATCGCCACCCGCTACGCGCAGCGCCACGCCGAGGAGGTGAGCGCGCTGGTGCTGTCCGGCCCGCTGCTCGGCGACAGAACGGCGATCTCCGATCTGGCCGAGTTGCCGACGATCCCCGACGCGCCGCTGGATACCGCCACCCTGGCGCGCGATCCGGCGGTTGGCGCGGCCTATCAGGAAGATCCGCTGGTGTGGCACGGGCCGTTCAAACGCCCCACCCTGCGCGCCATGCAACGGATCCTCGCCGCCATCAACGCCGGGCCGGGGTTCGGCCCGCTGCCTACGCTGTGGATCCACGGCGACGACGATCGGCTGGTGCTGATGAGCGAAACGCAAACCGCGCTCGATCGCCTGCGGGGCGACGATTTCGAACGGATGATCAATGCGGGCGGGCGACACGAGAGCTTTAACGAAACCAATAAGGATCAGATCCTCAAGCGGGTAAGCGACTTTATTGCGCGGGCGTTAGGTTAAGGCGCTCCCCCTCAGCGGGCTGAGGGGGGCATGGCGGCATCAGCCCTCGACGATGGCGAGGTAGTGTTTGACGAAGCGATCCGAGGTGATGTCCCAGCGCACCGGGGTGCCCTTCTCGACGAACCAGGAGTCGCCGGCCTGATACTGCACCGATTCGCCGGTGCGTTCGTTGGTCAGGGTGGCGCTGCCTTCCCACACCGTGGCGTGCTCGGCGAACGGATATTCCATCACGAAGCTGCCGCGGGTGCAGCTGAACACGCCACAGTTCAGATTGTCGGTCGGTTCGCCGAAGATGCTGGCCACGCCGACGGTCGGCGTGCCGGCGATCACCGTGGCGCCGAGGTTGCTGACGCTGCCGATCTCCAGCAGTTCCGGCAGCGGTTGTTTAAGCAGTAACGGTTTCATGTCATTCTCCTCTGAGGATTAACGGCGGCCTTTCCAATAGCCGGATGTCTGGTGCCAAACCTTACCGGCGGTGGTCATCACTCGCCGCAGCTTGTCCTTGCCGAAGATGTTGACGTGCGGGATCGAGCTCATCAGATCGTAACGATCGGATCCTTCACTCATGCCCTCCGCCAGCACCTTGCACACGATGTGGCTCGGCGTCACGCCGAAGCCGGAGTAGCCCTGCACGTAAAACACGTTGTCGCGATCCGGCAGCGTGCCGATCTGCGGGAACAGGTTGGCGCTGCAGCACAGCGGGCCGCCCCAAGCCAGATCGATCTTCACGTCTTTCAGGTACGGGAACACCTTCAGCATCAGGTTGCGGTTCCAGGCCTTGAGATCCGACGGGAAATATTCGATCAGGCGAGTGGCGCTGCCGAACAGCAGCCGGTTTTCGTTGGTCACCCGGTAATAGTCGATCACCGGGCGAATGTCGCTGTAGGCGCCGCGGATCGGGCTGATCTGACGGATCAGATCGTCAGACAGCGGCTCGGTGGCCAGTTGGAAAGCGTAGGTGTTGATAGTCTTGCGGTAGATCTGCGGTTCCATGCCGTTGAGGAAGCCGTTGCAGGCCCACAGCATCTTGTTGGCGCGCACCGAGCCCATGGCGGTGCGCACCGTGATGCGCGGCCCGTATTCCACGTTGAGCACGCTGCTGTTCTCGAAGATTTTCACCCCGTAGCCGCTCAGCGCCTTGGCCTCGCCCAGCAACAGGTTGAGCGAATGCACATGGCCACCGCCCATGTGTTTCAGCGCGCAGGTATAGGCGTCGGAGCCCACCACCTGCTTCACCTCCGCGCCGGTGTAGAGCTCGATCTCTTCGTCCGGCGCCACCGCCCTGAACTCCTTCAGCCATCCGCGCAGGGTCTTCTCCTGGCGCGCGTTGCTGCCGAGATAGCCGTAGCCGAAGCAGAAGTCGGCGTCGATGTCATATTTCTTGATGCGCTCGCGGATAATGCCGGCGCCGAGGTTGCTGATCTTGAAGATGGTTTCCAGCCCAGACGGGCCGACGTGGCGTTTGATCTTCTCCAGATCGTGGCCGATGCCGGCCATCACCTGGCCGCCGTTGCGTCCGGTGCCGCCGTAGCCCAGATAGCGGCCTTCGAGGATGGCGATGTTGGTGATGCCCTTCTCTGCCAGCTCCAGTGCGGTGTTGATACCGGAGAAGCCGCCGCCGATGATCACCACGTCGACGTCCAGATCCTCTTCCAGCGTCGGGAAGCGCAGATCGTATTTTTTGGTCGCCGCGTAGTAGGTTAAGGACTCGATTTCGTTGTTCACTGCCGCACTCCCGATTGCCTATGCCATGACATCGGATTATCGGGAGGCAGCAGCCGTGCCGCTATGTCCCCTTAGGGACATTCGCTACAAAAAATTAACATTCACGCGCTGCGTCGCTGCGGGGTGGCCAGCAGCAGGCTGAACAGTTCGGCCTGCGAGCCGATGTTCAGCTTGCCGTAGATGTTCTTGCGGTGATTTTTTACCGTGCCGAGGCTGATGAACAGCCGGTCGGCGATCTGCTGCGAACCGCAGCCGGCGAGGATCAGATCGACGATCTCGCGCTCGCGCGGCGTCAGCAGATAGCGCGCCTGCGCGCCGTCGTCGTTCACCGTCGCGGCATCGGCCGGCGCCGCCACCACCTCACCGTGCAGCCGCGCCACGCTTTTCACCAGCGTCAGCGCGCTGCGCAGATCCGCCCGCTGCGGGTAGCGCACCGCCACCGTGCGGCGCGCCGAGCCAAAGAACACGCCCAGCCCGCGCTCCGGCGTCAATTGCAGCAGCACCCCGGCCTCGTCGTGCCAGCCGGTCTTGCGATAAAAGTTACGGTAATAGTCGCTGTGATAAAACCCGCAGGGCGCCAGCTGACGCAGCGTCAGCACCTCGCCTTCGCCGCCGTCGTTCAGCGCGCGGTAAAACGGATCCTGCAGATAGGCGCCCTGCTGGTAGATCTGGTTGACCGCGTCGCTGTTTTCCCGCTCGGTTTTGATCAGGCAGCGCGGCGGCCGGCCGCGTTCGAAGGCATAGACGATGGCGTTGTCGAAGGCGAAAAACCCTTCCAGCCAGTTCAGCAGGCTGGGATAAAAACGCGGGCTGGCCACCGCATCGATCACCGCAGACAAGCGTTCAACCTGAATATCCATACCCGCCTCGCCATTATTAATACATTAACAATCTACCGATTTCGGATGGGGTTGGCCGCATGACGGCCGGTACTGTTAAAAAAAGCATCCGGCGCGCCGAAATGCAAGAACGAGATCGTTTACATGTTAAACAACTCACAGGTTGCCACGGCGGGGAAAGCGGTGGCCGCTCCGCGCCCGCTGGCTTATGCTGTGGCATCGCGCCCCGCAACGCCGTCAAGGAGACCTCATGTCCGTCAGCCACATCATCGCCAACCGCCAGACCTGGTTCGGCCACGGCAGCATCCAACAGCTGCCGCCGCTGCTGCTGGCCGATCCGCAGCCGACGCTGCTATTCAGCTGCCGCTCTTTTCTCAACGGCCCGGTGTACGCCGGCCTGCGCGAGTCGCTGACGCCGCTGTTCATCGGCACTGAGATCGTCAGCCACGAGGCGTCGCCGCAGGAAATAGACGCCTGGGTGGCGCGCTGGCGCGGCCAGGTGCGGCGCGTGGTGGCCATCGGCGGCGGCAGCGTGCTGGACGCCGCCAAGGCGTTCTCCGCGCTGGTGGAGCACCCGCTGCCGACGCTGCGCTATATGGAAAAGGTGGGCGACAGTAAAATCAGCGGCGCCACCCTGCCGCTGATCGCCATTCCTACCACCGCCGGCACCGGCAGCGAGGTGACGCAGAACGCGGTGATCACCGACACCCAGGTCAGCAAAGTGAAGGCCTCGCTGCGCCATAACAACTTCGTGCCGCATACCGCTATTCTCGATCCGCAGTTGCTGGCGGGCGCCCCGGACAAGGTGCTGGCCTACTGCGCCATCGACGCCTTCACCCACCTGTTCGAGGCCTATCTGTCGAAAACCGCCGGTGCCATGACGCGCGACATGTCGTTAAGCGGCATCCGCCACTTCCTTGCGGCCTGGCCGGCGCTCAACCGCAGCGACGCGGCGCGCGAAGCGATTATGCAAGCTTCGTACTTCGGGGGGCTGACGCTGAGCGCCGCCGGGCTGGGGGTCATTCACGGCATCGCCGGCGAGATCGGCGCACTGCGCGACTACCATCACGGCCAGGTCTGCGGCCGCCTGCTGCTGCCGTTCCTCGCCCTGCTGGAAAGCAGCGAACAGCCGCAGCAGCGCGCGCTGATGGCCGAGCTGGCCGCGCGCTTGTATCCGCACTGGCAGGGCAGCCCGGAGAGCTACCTGACCGATTTCATCACCCGTCACGCCATCGCGCCGTTCTGGCAGGACGATCTGCCGATTTCCGGCCAGGAATTGGCGGTGGCGCTGGAGAAATCCAACAGCAAGAATTCCTGGATCGACTATGCGCCGGCGCAGCGGCAACGGATGATCGAAGAGGCGTTTCGCGTCGAATGATTATATAATCAGATCAACGCACTAGCAGGAGTTAAGGAAATGGGCATCATCGGCTGGATCTTCGCCGGCATCGCGGTCGGCATCCTGGTCGGCGCGCTGATCAGAATCTTCGGCAAGAAGAAAGAGCAGTAAGCGTCACGCTGTTCCGTGGGCCGCCAGCAGGCACTCATGGAACAGCTTCACCACCCGCTGCGGTACCGGCGAGCGGCGCAGCACGCTGGAGTATTCGCAGTGATAGCGGAACAGCGCCGGTTTGATCGCCCGCATCAGGTTCTGCGCCACAAAAAACGCCGCGTAGTGATCGGGCAAAAAGCCGACGTATTTGCCGGACAGAATTAACGTCGCTATCGATTCCTGCGCAAATCCCGTCGCCTTGCGATGCAAATGTTGCTGCAGGCTCAGTTCCATATTCGGCGAATGATAGCCTAATCCGGCGAAGGCATAATTGTGCAGCAGATCCCAATTTAATGTTTCATGACGGGCGGAAAATAATTCATGCTGCGCGCCGCAATATAAGAACATCCTCTCACTGAATAACGAATGATAAGATAAACTTTCTGCGCTGCGGTGCATGGGAATAACCCCAACCTGAAATTGCCCGTCAATAACGCCGCGTTCAATGGTATTAATCGGCTCCACATACATTTGCAAAGAAACCTCCGGCGCGCGCTCGCTGAATAACGCGATGGCCCGGCCGATCTGCGCCTGCGGATTACTGACCGTATGGTCGAATATCGCCACGTGCAGCTGCCCGCCCATGCGCTGGTGCACCTCGTCCACCCCGCGCCGGAACGCCTCGGTGGCCGCCAGCAGGTTGACCGTTTCCTGGTAGATCAACAGCCCCTCGTCGGTGACCGCAAAGCCCTCGCGCCCGCGCTGGCACAGCGTCAGGCCCAGCCGCTGCTCCAGATCCTTGATGTGTTTGCTGATGGTCGACAGGCTGATGTTCAGTTCCAGTTCGGCGGCGCTCATGCCACCGCAGTCAACCACGGCCTTGAATACCCGCAGCAAACGCAGATCCATATCCGACAATTGCCCTAACAGCGCGCGCTTTTTTACTTGCATAAAACCTTAAGTAAGTTTCGACATATGATTATTCACAGTAGAGAACAAGCGGTACATAGTCAATTTCGCACAACAATTCGTTAACAACTCGGTTTATTTCATTAATCGCTCTTATTTTCCTGTTCGGAGGAAAACATGGCCGTTGAAAATCACCCGCTAAATAGTCTCGATGCCGAAGGGTTAGAGGCCCATTGGATGCCTTTTACCGGTAACCGTAATTTTAAAGCGCAGCCGCGCATCATTACTCAAGCCGCGGGGGCGTATTACACCAGCCATGACGGCAGAAAGATTTTCGACGGCCTGTCCGGATTATGGTGTTGCGGATTGGGGCACGGCCGGCAGGAAATCACCGACGCCGCCCAGCGACAGCTGGCGACGCTGGATTATTCGCCGGCGTTTCAATTCGGCCACCCGCTGTCGTTCGAACTGGCCAACAAGATCAAGGCACTGACGCCGGCGGGGCTGGATTACGTGTTCTTCACCGGTTCCGGCTCCGAAGCGGCAGACACCTCGCTGAAAATGGCGCGCGCTTACTGGCGCGCCAAAGGCCAGGCAGGCAAAACCTGCTTTATCGGCCGGGAAAAGGGCTATCACGGCGTTAACTTCGGCGGTATCTCGGTCGGCGGCATCGCCGGCAACCGCAAGACGTTCGGCGCCGGCGCCGAGGCGGACCACCTGCCGCACACCCTGCTGGCCGGCAACGCCTTTTCGCGCGGCATGCCGCAACAGGGGGCGGAGCTGGCGGAAGAGCTCAACCGCATCATCGCGCTGCGCGACGCCTCAACGATCGCCGCGGTGATCGTCGAACCCTTCTCCGGCTCCGCCGGGGTGATCGTGCCGCCGGTCGGCTACCTGCAGCGCCTGCGCGAAATCTGTACCCAGCATGACATCCTGCTGATCTTCGACGAAGTGATCACCGCCTTCGGCCGCTGCGGCGCGATGACCGGCGCCGAGGCGTTCGGCGTCACGCCGGACATCATGAACATCGCCAAACAGGTGACCAACGGCGCGCAGCCGATGGGCGCGGTGGTGGTACGGCCGGAGATCTACCAAACCTTCATGAACGGCGGCGAGCCGGACTACCAGCTCGAATTCCCGCACGGCTACACCTACTCCGCCCACCCGGTCAGCTGCGCGGTCGCGCTGGCGACGCTGGACATCCTGCAGCGCGAACAGATGGTGGAGCGCGTACAGGCGCTGGCGCCCTACTTCGAGCGCGCGGTGCACAGCCTGCAGGGGGCCAAACACGTCGCCGACATTCGCAACATCGGCCTGGCGGCCGGCATTACGCTGGCGGCGCGGCCGGGCGAACCGGCGCGGCGTCCCTTCGAGGCGGCGATGCGCTGCTGGGAAAGCGGATTTTACGTGCGCTACGGCGGCGACACCCTGCAACTGGCGCCGCCGTTCATCAGCAGCGAAGCGCAGATCGATGCGCTGATCAACGCCGTGGGCGACGCCCTCAACGCCACCGAATAAGGAGAAAACCATGACCATCACCCACTGGATCAACGGCGAGCCTGCCGCCGGCGGCGAACGCAGCCAGCCGGTTTACGACCCGGCCACCGGCCAATCGGCGCAGGAGGTGCAGCTGGCCGACCGCGCCACGGTGGAGCGCACCATCGCCGCCGCCGAACAGGCCTATCCCGCCTGGCGCGACACCCCGCCGCTGAAGCGCGCGCGCATCATGATGAAGCTCAAGGATCTGCTGGAGCAGCACGCCGACGCCATCTGCCAACTGATCACCGCCGAGCACGGCAAAGTGCTCAGCGACGCCCTGGGCGAACTGCAGCGCGGCATCGAGAATATCGAATACGCCGGCTATGTGCCGGAACTGCTGAAGGGCGAACACAGCAAAGAGGCCGGTCCGGGCATCGACAGCTGGAGCGAGTTTCAGCCGCTGGGCGTGGTGGCGGGCATCACGCCGTTCAACTTCCCGGCGATGGTGCCGCTGTGGATGTGGCCGATGGCGGTCGCCTGCGGCAACACCTTCGTGCTGAAACCTTCCGAGCGCGTGCCTTCCGCCGCGCTGTATATCGCCCGGCTGGCGGCGGAAGCCGGGCTGCCGCCGGGGGTGCTCAACGTGGTCAACGGCGATCGCGAAGCGGTGGAGACGCTGCTGCATGACGGGCGCGTCAAAGCGATCAGCTTCGTCGGTTCGACGCCGGTGGCGGAACACATTTATCACACCGGCTGCGCGCAGAACAAACGGGTACAGGCGCTGGGCGGTGCCAAGAACCACGCGGTGGTGCTGCCGGACGCCGATATCCCCGGCGCGGTCGGCGCGCTGATGGGTGCCGCCTTCGGCTCGTGCGGCCAGCGCTGCATGGCCATTCCGCTGGTAGTGGCGGTGGGTGAAGGCACCGCCGAGGCGCTGGTCGCCGGGCTGCGGCAACAGATGGCCGCCATGCACGTCGGCCCCGGCAGCGATAATCGCAACGACATGGGGCCGCTGGTGACCCGGCAGCATTATCAGAAGGTGAAAGGCTATATCGATCAGGGCGTGGCCGAAGGCGCCGAGCTGCTGGTGGATGGCCGCGAGCTGAGCGTGACGGACGCCGACGGCCGCCCCAGCCAGGGGTACTTCCTCGGCCCAACGCTGTTCGACCGCGTGACGCCCGGCATGCGCATCTATCAGGAGGAGATCTTCGGCCCGGTGCTCGGCGTGGTGCGCGCGGCTTCGCTGCAGGAGGCGATGGCCTTGATCGACGCCCACGAATACGGCAACGGCACCTGCCTGTTCACCCGCGACGGCGAAGCGGCGCGCTACTTCTCCAGCCGCATTCAGGTCGGCATGGTGGGGATCAACGTGGCGCTGCCGGTGCCGGTGGCCTACCACTCGTTCGGCGGCTGGAAGCGCTCGCTGTTCGGCGATCTGCACGCCTACGGCCCGGACGCGGTCAGGTTCTACACCAAACGCAAGACCGTGACCCAGCGCTGGCCGGCTTCCGGCGACGCCCGGCGCGCCAGCTTCAGCTTCCCGTCGGGGCAGGGGTAACACATAAGAACAATAAACTTCCGGGGAGCAAAGCTCCCCGGCATTTCGCGCGCTCCATTTGATTCCTGCGTACAGCCTGTGCAGCAAAACAATAACTCACTCACACGTTAATGGAGTCGTTAACCATGCAAGAGTCCGCCCCTGAACACACCTTCAAAGGCAATCTCAGCGTCCTCGACGTGGTGATGATCACCGCGTCCGGCGTGACGCCGGCCAGTTCGATCTTCGTCATCGCCCCGCTGGCGATCGCCAGCGCCGGCAGTGGCGCCTTTCTGTCGTTCCTGATCGCCGCCTGCGTCGCCGCCACCATCGCGCTGTGCTATGCCGAGCTCGGCGCCGCACACCCCAGCGCCGGCGGCGAATACAGCATCATCAAACGCCTGTTCGGCACCCTGTGCGGGCTGCAGACCTACCTGTTTATCCTCAGCGCCTCGCTGTTCGTGCCGGCGGTGCTGGCCACCGGCGCGGTGCCCTACCTGAACACCGCGCTGGGCACCCAATTCGACGCCTCGACCGCCGGCATGCTCACCGTGCTGGTCGGCGGCATCTGCGCCATTTTCAACATCAAGGCCAACGCCCTGCTGACCGGCGCTTTCCTGGTGGTGGAAGTAGCGGTGCTGGCGCTGATCGCCTGGCTCGGCTTCAGCCACCCGCATCAGAGCACGGAGATCCTCACCGCGCCGGTGATGCTGGACGCGCAGGGCAGCCTGACGCCGGTGTCGCTGCCGCTGATCGTCGCGATGGTCGGGGTCGCGCTGTTCTCCTACAACGGCTACGGCGCGGCGGTGTACATGGCGGAGGACATGCGCGAACAGGGCAGACCGATGGCGATGGCGATCATGCTGACGCTGGTCATCGTGGTGCTGGTGGAACTGGTGCCGTTCACCGCCCTGCTGATCGGCTCGCCGTCGCTGACGGAGATGGCCAAACAGGCCGACCCGGTCGGCTATGTGGTCACCCAGCTCGGCGGCCCGACGCTGGCGCGGGTAGTGAGTGGCGCGATTTACTTGTCGGTGTTCAACGCCATCATCGCCATCGTGGCGCAATTCAGCCGCATGATGTTCGCCAGCGGGCGCGACGGCTTCTGGCTGCCGGCGTTCAACCGGGCGCTGAAAATCATCCATCCGCGCTTCGGTACCCCCTGGATCGCCACCCTGCTGTTCGGCGTGCCGTCGGCGCTGCTGGCGTTTTGCTCCGATCTCGAATCGCTGACCTCCTTCACCGTGATCCTGCTGCTGCTGGTGTACATCATCATGGCGATCGCGGCGCTGATCAGCCGCCGCCGCCGCCACTTCCACCATCCTTACCTGATGCCGCTGTGGCCGCTGCCGGTGCTGGCGGCGCTGCTGTGCTGCCTGTACGTGCTGTGGACGATTTTGATCGCCAGCAGCCTGAAAGACTTTATTATCATTGCCGGCATCGTCGGCTTCGGGCTGGCGCTGAACCATCTGCGCGGCCGCCAGACGGCGCCCCTCGCCGCCCCCTCAATAGAAGGAGAATAACCATGACGCAGCGCGCTCAGGATCTGGGCATCACCATCGGCCAGGGCACGCCCGGCCCGCTGAACGCCATCACCGACGTGCCCGGCGTGCGCGTCGGCCATGCCAGCATTCATGCCGATTTGGCGGACGGGCGCAGCGTGCGCACCGGCGTGACGGTGATCGAACCGCGCCCCGGCTCCGCCCGCCACGCGCCCTGCTTCGCCGGCGTGCACGTGTTGAACGGCAACGGCGACGCCACCGGCCTGGAATGGGTGCGCGAAGCGGGCCTGCTGACCAGCCCGATCGCCTTCACCAACACCCACAGCGTGGGCGTGGTGCGCGATGCGCTGATCGCGCTGGAACGCGAAACGCTGCCCGCGGGCGACAACGCGGTGTACTGGAATATGCCGGTGGTGATGGAAACCTTCGATGGCCTGCTCAACGACATCAACGGCTTTCACGTCAAGGCCGAGCACGTGCGCCAGGCGCAGCAGGCGGCCCGGGGCGGCTTGCCGCAGGAAGGCGCGGTCGGCGGCGGCAGCGGCATGATCTGCCATGAATTCAAAGGCGGCAGCGGCACCGCGTCGCGCCGCCTGCCCGCCGATCAGGGCGGCTGGACGGTGGGCGCCATCGTGCAGGCCAACCACGGCAAGCGCGAGTCGCTGCTGGTGGGCGGTTACCCGGTGGGCCGCCATCTGGGGCATATCCCCTCGCCGTTCACGCCGCAACTGCCGCATCCCGGCATGGGCTCCATCGTCGTGGCGCTGGCGACCGACGCGCCGCTGTTGCCGCACCAGTGCGCGCGCCTGGCGCAGCGCGCCAGCATCGGCATCGCCCGCACCGGCGGCGGCACCGAAGATTCGAGCGGCGATATCTTTATCGCCTTCGCCACCGGCAACGACGGCTTGCCGCCCGCCGACTACGCCAATAAAGGCGCTTTCACCACGCCGCTGCGCATGGTGAACAACGACTATATTTCGGCGCTGTTCGCCGCGGCGGCGGAAGCGGTAGAGGAAGCGATCGTCAATGCGCTGCTGGCGGCCAATAGCGTCAGCGGCAACGGCCATCGGGCGGAAGGGCTGAGCGCCGAACAGCTGGTGACGGCGCTGGAGAAGGCCGGCTGGCGGCGATAAAAAAACGGGGCGCGGGGATTAACCGCGCCCTGCTTATCAGGATTCGCCGCCCGGCTTGGGCGTCGGATAATCGTAATCCAGCTTCAACGGCTCGGCGTAGACGCTGTTCCACAGCTGTTGATACAGCTGGTCCAACCGCCCGCTCATCGTCGCATTGTGCAACACCAGCTCCAGATTGCGCGAGTTGTCCAGATAGCCGCCGGTCCAGTTACTGGTGCCCACCCAGGCAATCTCATCGTCGATGGTCATCAGCTTGCTGTGGATCACCCGGGCAAACGGAATGAAACCGCTGCTGGCCGGGGGAATGGTCACCACTTTGATCTGCACGTTCGGCACCAGCGCCAGGCTCTTGAGCCAGGCGATGTCCGGCTTTTTGGTGTTCCAGTTGGCCACCATCAGCTCGATCTGCACCCCGCGCTCCGCCGCGCCGCGCAACGCGTTGTCGATCACCGCATAAAAGGGACGACTGCGCTCCGGACCGAAAGACAGCGGCGCGTAATCCATCACCTGCACCCGCACCCGCCGCTTGGCGCCGGCCAGCAGGCGCGGCAGCTCAGCCTGCGAGTCGATCACCCCTGCCGGGTTGTAGGCGCGCGGGCTGGCCACCAGATAGTCGCCCTGCGGGGGCGCGGTCGGCGGCGCATCGGGCAGCGCCGGCACCGGTTTATCCTGCGCCAGCAGCGCCTGCGCCTGCCAGTCCTGTTCGAAGATCGCCTGAATTTGCCCCACCACCTTGGCGTCGCTGATACGCAGCCCGGTTTCGTGAATATGCTCCAGCGCGCGCCAGTCGAAGTTCTGGCTGCCGACAAACGCCTGTTCGCCGTCCACCAGCAGATACTTGGCGTGCAGGATGCCGCCACTCAGCTTCTGGTAAGGAATGATGCGCAGCTCCAGATTGGGGATCGCCTTCAGCTGTTCCAGCGTCTCGGCGGTGGAGTTGCGGATGCCTTTCTCCTCCATCAGGAAACGGATTTTCACCCCGCGCTCACCGGCCGCCTTCAGGCGCTGCAGCACGCCGTCCAGCAAGGAGCCGTCCTGATTCGCCACGTAAAACTGCCCCAGATCGATGCGGGTTTTCGCCGCGTCGAACATCTCGCGCCACACCTCGGCGGTGTTGCGCAGGTCGTCGGCCTGCAGCGCAGTTTCTACCGGTGCGGTATACACCAGCTCATAACCGGGAATCGCAAAACGCGCCGCAGCGCTCTGGCTCAACATCAACAAACAACCGCCCCACAATGCCGTATAAAGGCGGCCGAACGGCCGCCGTGTTGGATGGCCATTAGGCATAGCGCGGCGCCCCGCTGTCAACCCATTGTTCACCGCTGCCGCTCTCCGGGCGGCTGGCCGGTTGACCGGCGCGGATCAGCAGCACCTTCAGCAGCTCGTTGATGCGCTCCATGCGGCTCTGCAGGAAGTTGTTGGCCACCAGGCACAGCAGCGCGATGGCGATACCGAGACCAGTGGCGTACAGCGCGGTGCCCATCCCGGCCGACACCAGGCTCGGCTCGGAGACGCCCGAGGCGGCCAGCGCCTTGAAGGTTTCGATGATCCCCATCACCGTGCCCAGCAGCCCCAGCAACGGCGCGGCGGTGACCACGGTTTCCAGCAGCCACAGGCCGCGCGCCATCGGCGGCTTGCTCAGCAGATACTGGGCGTCGATCAGATCGCCGATCGCCTCGCGATCGCCGGCGCGGTGTTTCTGCGCCAGCACCGGCGCGATCACCGCCATCGGCAGGCTGTTGCGCTGGGTCAGCTCGTCCGGCAGATCGGCCGCGCGGCGCACGTCCGGCGTCAGCGCCTGCTCCAGCCGGCGCGCCTGGCGCTGGGTATAGGCGAAGTACAGCGTGCGTTCGATGATGATCACCAGCGCGATCGCCAGCGCGGCGTACATCACGTAGAAAATAATGTCGTGCAACAGATTGGCGTCCATACAGGGCTCCTCTGCCCCGCCGCCCGGCAGGCGGCAGGGCGTTCAGTTAAAAGGTGGCTTCCAGCGAGACGCTGAAGGTGCGTTCTTCGCCGACGTTGTAATACGGGGTGCTGGCCTTCACGCCGCCGTAAGGCGCCGCGTTGAAGGTAGTGGTGCGCACCGAGGTCAGGTATTCCTTGTCAAACAGGTTGCTGATGCCAAAGCGCAGCGCGGCGCTTTTGACGATTTTTTTGTCCACCGGCAGATGCACCCCCGCCGCCAGATCGAACACCGTGCGGCCGCCGATCTTCTCGTCGTTGGTCAAGTCGCCGTAGAACGCGCTGACGTACTTGCCGCTGACGCTGCCGTAATACAGCCCGTCGTCATAACCCAGCGTCATGTTGAGCAGGTTTTTCGGCACGTTCGGCACCTCTTTGCCGGAGGTCGGCAGCGGCAGCCCGCCGTTGCTGACGATGTCGCTCTTCTGCTTCGATTGGGTATAGGTATAAGAGGTGTAGTAGTTGAAGTTATGCGGCAGCTGGCCGCTCCACTCCAGCTCCAGCCCTTTGTTCTCCACGTTGCCGATGTTCATCATCTCGTAGTCGCCCGACGAGTTGGTGGTGGAGATCTGGCGATCGCTGTAGCGCATGTAGAACAGCGTGGCGCTCAGCAGCATGTCTTCCTGTTGGAAACGCCAGCCCAGCTCGTGGTTCCAGCTCAGCTCCGGCTTGGTGCTGAGCGAATCGCCGACGTTGTACAGCACGTAGTTCGGTGGCGTGCGCATGTTGCGCGTCAGGTTATAGAACACCTGGTTTTCCTGGTTCACCTTATAGCTGGCGCTGAAGTTCGGCAGGAATTCATGATAGGTGGCTTTGCGCTTCTCCGGCACGTTGTACAGGCTACCGCGGTTGTCCCCTTTACGCTCCACGTACTGATAGGCCAGGCCGCCGACGAAGGTCCAGTCCGGCGTGGCGAACCAGGTGTCCTGCAGCCACACCTTTTGCGCCGGGGTGATGGTGTACTGGTTGCGCCCCTGCACGGTATTGCCGTTGGCGTCCTTCACCTGATCGGAACCGCCCGGCTGCCCCCAAATCTGCGACGGGTTGCCGTCGCCCTTGATGCTGATGAACGGCTGGGTCTGCAGCTGACGCGCGCGTTCATACCAGTAGCCGATATCCAGGCTGTGCTGATCGTTAATGTCCCACTTCAGTTTGGTGGTGATGCCCGGTCGCCAGGTCTGGGTCCACGACGGGCGGTAATAGGTGTTGGACTTCAGATTGCTGAGATCGTACTGCCCGGCCTTGCTGGAGGTGTTGGACAGCACCGACGCCGTCTGGCCGGTGAAGCTGCCGCCGTTGCCCCAGTAGTAATACGGCTGCAGGGTCAGCGACAGGTTGTCGCGCAGCTGCAGCTTCTGGGTGAACGACAGCGTAAAGTTCTCGAACGGGTTGCGTTCAATCTTGTAGTACTTGTTCAACTGCCCTTTGCTGTTGTATTCCGGCGTGGTGGCGTAGTCGGTGTCACGGCCGTCGTTTTGGAACTGCGCCTTGCTCAGGGTGTTGTAGTTGGTGTTGTTCTGGCGGTTGTACTTCATCACCAGATTGCTGCTGTTGCCGTTGCCGTCTTCGTACAGCGAATTCATCTCGAACTTGTCGGAGTACAGCCGGCCCTCGCCGCGCCATTTCTTCGCCTCGGTATGCGAATAGGAAAGCCAGTTGCTGAAGCCGTTGTACTCGCCGGTATCCAGGCGGGCGAAGGTTTTGCTCAGGCTGTTGCTGCCCAGCGTCTGCTTGAGAAAACCGCCGAAATCCTTCGCCGGGCGGCGCGTCACCAGGCCGATATTGCCGCCGCTGGAGCCGATGTGCGGGCCGTCCGCTTCGGAGGAGCCCTGGGTAACGAACACCTCCTCCAGGTTTTCCGCGTCGCCCAGCAGGTTCGGGTACACCGCGTAGTTGCCGGAGTCGTTGATTGGAATGCCGTCCATCGACAGACCGATCTGATCCGAGTTCATGCCACGCATGGTGTAGTCCACGCCGCTCAGGCCGCTGGCGTCGTTGCTGTTGACGTTCAGACCCGGCGTGAATTTCAGCTTATCGATGGCGTTGGCCGCCGACGGCATTTTGTCCATCGCTTCTTTGGTGACGGTGGAGCGCGCCTTGGCGCTGTCGTCCTGCACCATCATGCCGCCGCCGAGCGACTGCCCCTTGACGCTGATGGTGCCGACATCGGTGGCGTCGGCCGCCAGCGCGGCGCCCGGCAGCATCGCCGACATCACCGCCAGATAGATCCCAGAACGATTGAAAGATTTCATGGTGTGCATCCCTTAAAAATCAAACGATTAACTCTTGCGCTAAGGCGCCTGATAATTGAACGTCGCGGTAAATCTTTTGGTTGTTTGCCCGGCGAACGCGTCGCTCGGGAATGGCTTCACTGAACTGATGCTTTGCAGGCTGCTCATCGCCGCGCGGTTCAGCAGCATGCTGGCGGCCTTGTTGGCGATGCCGGAAGAGAGCACCCGCCCGCTGCGATCGACCTCCAGCCACACCTCGACGTTGCCCTGCGGGCGCTCGAGCGAGGCCTGACGGCCGGTCGGGTAGCGCTTGCGCTGTTCCAGCTCGCGGCGCAAGGCCAGCAGATAGCCGTTTTCAATCGCCTGCGCGTTCACCTTCGGCGCCGCGGGGGCGGCCGGCGCGGGCTGCGCCGCCGGTTTGCTGACCAGCGCGCGCGGCGCGGCTGACGCCGGCGTCGGTTTAGGCTTTTCCACCGGTTTGGCTTTCTCTTTTACCGGTTTCGGTTTGGGTTTCGGCTGCGGTTTCGGCACCGGCTTGGCTTCCACGATCGGTTCCGGCGCCGGCACCACCGGCTCGGGAATCGGCTCCGGCTCGGGCGGCGGCGGTTCGGGCTGGGGCTCCGGCGGCGTTTCCGGTTGAGGTTCAGGCGCCGGTTCAGGCTCCACCAGCGCCAGTTCGATGGCGGTTTCGTCGTAGCGCGGCTGGATCTTCAGCGCCGCCTGCTGGCTGGCGAACAGCAGGCAACCGGCGACAATCAGCGCCGGCAACCAGCTGAAAAGATGACGTGAGCGATAGAGCAGATACATGTCACAGCTTCCGTGTCGCGATGGAGACGGAGAAGAAACCGCCCTGGCGCAGGTTGTCCATGACCGCCACCAGCCGCTCGACCGCCACGCCTTTATCGCTGTTGACGATGATGGTGGTGGTCTGGTAGGCCTGCTGCTGTTGCTTCAGCGTGTTGACCAACGCGTCGAGCGCGATCGGCTGGCCATCCAGCTGCAGCTGCTCATCAGCCCCCAGCGTAATGATCGCCTTCTTCTGCGGTTTCAGCTGCTGCGCACTGCCGGCGGACGGCAGCTGCGTTTTCAGCCCGAGCGCCGGAATGACGTTCAGGCTAATCAAGACGAAAAACACCAACAAGAACATCATCACGTCGATCATCGGGATCAGTTCGATGTGCGCTTTATTCTTTTTCGGTTCGTTCCAGTTACGCATGACACTCCCTCCCAAAAGCGAAGCAGCCAATATAGGAGGGCTTTGTTTACCTTTTGTTACGCTTGTGTGATCTTATTTTCACAGTGTGGATTTTTTGCGAGAATTTTTTCAATGGCAGGGGATAGCGGAAGAGATATAACTTATTAATTAGTTATAGTTTTTAATGGAATAATCACAATGCGGACGTACTCTCTGACCGGTAGCAGAGCCTGAAATGTGAAAATAGTGACAGCCACAGCGGGCCGCGCGGCAAAGGCGGAAAAAAAGCCCCCCCCTTAGAGAAATCGCCTCAGCCCATCCACAATAAGGGCATGATGAGTTTTCCAGCGGCGTTTCCAGTGATATCGCCTTTTTTAACCAAGAATATTCCCAACATCTGTCATAAAAATATCGACAGAAAATAAATGTTCGCATATATAACCAAACAATATTCCTCATTGGATATATTATTGCCAACAGATTATCAGCTGTTATATTTTTAAAGTGGAGTAGCGCCACAGCGTTATTCTCGGTGTTAATTAAACCCACTAAGTCACCCTTTTATTTATAAGGAATGTATATGAAAGTACTTAGTCAATATGAAGAGCAGTACGTCAGCGGTGGCGATCTGAACGCGGCCTGGGATGGGCTATTGGATGGCGCAATGACCGGCGCGCTGATTGCAGGCAAATCCGCAGGTGCAGGCGGCTTCATTGCCGGCGCCGTCGGCCAATTGGTCGGCACTATCATCGGCGGCGTTGCAGGCGGCGTGGGGCTGGGTCTTTATGGTCTGACGCATACGCAGCAGGAAGTGGCCGACTACGCCAAACATTTCCGCGAAACTATCGGCTCCACCTCGACCTCGGTCGGCGGCAGCCTGTAAGCATTAATAAATAGTCACCCTTGCGGTGGCTATTTATTTTATTGCCGTCCTTGCCCTACGTCGCCCGCTTAACGCTTTGTCACGATCGCATCCCGATATTCTTTCAAGCCTGAAATTATCGCGTCGGTATTCAATTGCGAAACCATCCACGGGCTGAAACCGAAAGGCGTTAATTTTACCGCCGCCATTAAATGGTTGAGCTCGACCCACGCATAATCCACCACTTCATCCGGATTAGCATAGAGAGCGCCTTTACTATGCGCGGCAAATACCGGGCAGACCTCATTCTCCATCACGCCGGACGCGTCGGTCGCCTGATAACTGAAGGCGTCGCTCAGCAACGTTATCTGCTCGGCTTCCGTGCCCAACTCAACCTGGGCACGGCGCATCACCGCCTGCGCCAGCGCTTCTTGCGGCAAAGGGTGGCCGCAAAAGGAATTGGTCCAGACTCCCGGCCAGGCGGTTTTGCTCAAGGCGCGTCTTGTGACCAGCACGTTGCCCTCTGGGGTGAACAGATAGCAGGAAAAGGCCAAATGCAGCGGCGTATGGCGCGTGTGGACCTGGTTTTTGGGCATCGTCCCGCAAGGCTGCCAGGCGGCATCAAGCAAAACGACGTCTTCATTTTTCATCATTGCCATATCCATGGACAGGCGGGCCTTTCCCCGCCTGCGGTTTCATTTCGTCAAAAGAGGAGGAATGGTCGGCACTTCCGGCGCATTATCGATATCCTGCTGAATCATACGAAACTCGGGCGGATAATGCTCCCGTTCCGTTCTGCGAGCGGGTTCGGTACTCCGCCAGGTATAAAGGCAGTGTTGACACTGGTATACCGTCCACACGCCCTTGACCGGAGAATGCGCCATGGCATCTATCTGTTTATCGGCACAACGAGGACAAATCATAGGAGCTCCTTAAGGACGGTTAGCCAACATGGCGGTTAATTTATCCACCCACAGGGCGGTTTCGGGTAAATCCTTGACCGGCTGGCTGTAGTGGCCACGCGTATCCGGAGCCACCGGCGTTGTCGCATCGATGATTAATTTGTCCGTGATCCCCGCCGGGCTGGAGCCGGGATCCAGCTCGAGCACCGACATGTTCGGCAACTGCACCAGATCGCCGGCCGGGTTGACCTTGGCGGACAGCGCCCACATAACCTGCGGCAGGTTGAAGGGATCGACATCCTCATCGACCATGATCACCATTTTCACATAGCCCAGCCCATGCGGCGTGGTCATGGCCCGCATTCCCACCGCGCGCGCGAAACCGCCGTAACGCTTTTTGGTGGAGATGATGACGAGCAACCCGTGGGTATACATCGCATTGACCGCCTGCACTTCCGGAAACTCGGCTTTCAACTGCTGATACAGCGGCACGCAGGTAGCCGGCCCCATCAGATAGTCGATTTCTGTCCAGGGCATGCCCAGATAAAGGGATTCAAAAATTGGGCGTGTTCGATAAGAAACCTTATCGATACGCACCACCGTCATGTTGCGGCCGCCGGAATAATGGCCCGTAAACTCGCCGAACGGGCCTTCAATCTCGCGCTTGCGGCCCTCAATCACCCCTTCGATGATCACTTCGGAACCCCACGGCACATCAAAGCCGGTCAAAGGAGCCGTTGCTATCGGATACGGGCTTTCGCGCAGGGCGCCGGCCATCTCATACTCCGACTGATCGTATTTCAGCGGCGTCGCCCCCATCAGCGTAATGATCGGGTCATTACCCAACGTAATGGCAATAGGCAAATCTTCACCGCGCTCTTCCGCTTTATGCAGATGCAGCGCGATGTCGTGCATCGGTACCGGTTGCAGACCCAGCTTGCGCTTGCCCTTCACCTCCATACGATAGATGCCGACGTTTTGCTTGCCGAAGTGGGTCGGATCTTCAGGATCACGGGAAACGACACAGGCTTTATCCAGGTAGAATCCACCGTCGCCGTCGTTTAGGCGAAACAGCGGCAGGATATCAAACAGATTAATCTCCTCGCCGTTGACCTCATTCTCGGCCCAGGGCGGATTATCGCGGCGTTCCGCAGAGACAGGGAAATGATCCCAGCGGCGAATATACTCATCGATTTGCTGTTTCACCGGCGTGGTCGGCGGAAGCTCCAGGGCTATGGCGTGATTCTGCCATGACCCAAGGGTATTCATGACCACATGCGCATGTTCAAAGCCTTTAATGTTCCTGAATGCAATGGCGGGGGCGCCTTCACCGATTCTGCCGGTGGCGTTGGCCGCCGCGGCAATATCCGGTTCCGCCTGAACTTCCTCGGTGATATCGAGTAATTGTCCGGCCTTATCCAGCGCCGCTAAATAACTTCGCAGATCGTCATAAGCCATATTTAATCCTCCTCGGTGTCAGTGGTTTTTTGGCCATTCTTTTTTAATCCGGCCCAGCGCGTTGCCCGGCCGTAATCAATGCCAAATTGATCCAGAACCCGTGCGACAATATGATCGGTGACGTCATCGATATGAGTAGGATGGTTATAATAAGCGGGCATTGGCGGCACCAATGACACTCCTAATTTCGAGAGCGCGAGCATATTTTCCAAGTGAATGGTGCTCAGTGGCGTTTCTCTGGGAACCAGCACCAATTTCCGCCCTTCTTTGATAATCACATCCGCCGCTCGGCCAATAAGACCCTCGGCATAACCAGCTCGAATACCCGCCAACGTTTTCATGCTGCAGGGAATAATGATCATGCCGTCCGTATGAAAAGAACCTGAAGATATCGTGGCGGCCTGATCGGCAGAACTGTGTGTCACATCAGCCATCGCCATCACTTCATGCACGGTGAAGTTTGTTTCGAGTTCAATGGTCGTTTTGGCCCACTTACTCAAGATCAAATGCGTCTCTATCCCCTCGATGGCCTTCAGCGCCTGAAGCAGCGCCGTGCCTAGCGGCGCCCCGGTCGCCCCCGTCATCGCGATCACCAGTCTCATGCAACACCTCACAAAGTTCGTATACGAACGATATGTCAAATCTAGTCCCGAGATGGCGATAAAACAAGTGGGCGAGATGTAACCGTTCGTAAGCGAACGACCTATCAAGGCAAGTATCTCTTACCGACCGGTTTTGTTATATTGATATTATTACTCGCTTTTTTCTCGCTGGGATAAACGTATGAACAGAACGCTGGCCAATACTTTTTTCCATCTCATCCGTGAGCTGCTTCAGGATCATAGTGCTCAATGGCAAAAATCGCTTCCTGAACTCAGCAAACAGCAATATTCCATTCTGGCCACCGTTTCAGAAACTCCGGGCATTGAACAAGTCGAATTAATGGAAGCGGCGATCAGCAGTAAAGCCGCGCTGGCCGAATTGCTCAGCCGCATGGAAGGGAAAGGTCTGTTAAAACGGGAAGCCGGCGAGCATGATAAGCGCCGCCGATTTATTTACCTGACGCCTGCAGGGCAGGCGCTGTTCGAATCCAGCCGCCCCATTGCCGACGCGATTGATAATAGATATCTCGAACGGGTCAATAAAGACCAACATGAATCGGCGCTTTTCGTTTTAAAGACGATGATAGGGAAGCAATAAATTCGCCGCGCCAGCAGCGTGCGGCTGGAAGCATAAAAAAAGACGCCCGCGGGCGTCTTTTTTATCTCGTTCACTGCAGCCTGAGGGCGATCAGTTCACTTTCACCGGCATGCCGGAACGGGCCTTGATCGCCGCGTCCACTTCGCTCTGATTGACGCCGGCGTCCATCAGCACTTTGCCGACCGGTGCGGAGATAGTCAGCGGCACCGGATCTTTGGATTGCAGCTGCGCTTCGTTGGCCGACAGCGGGTTGTGCACTTCCACGTAGCGCGAGCCGTCCGGTTCCACGGTGGCTTTCATCGGTTCGTTGATGAACTGCACGCGGGTGCCGACCGGCACGTTCTGGAACAGATACTTGATATCGTCGGCACGCAGGCGCACGCAGCCGTGGCTCACGCGCAGACCGATGCCGAAGTTGGCGTTGGTGCCGTGAATGGCGTACAGACGGCCGACATACAGCGCATACAGCCCCATCGGGTTATCCGGGCCTGCCGGGAACACCGCCGGCAGGATTTCGCCTTCTGCCGCATATTCGGCGCGCATTTTGGCGGTCGGCGTCCAGGTCGGGCCATCTTTCTTGCGCTGAACGGTGGTGGTCCAGTTCAGCGGGGTGTCTTTACCCAGCTGGCCGATGCCGATCGGCAGCACCACCACGGTGTTGGAGCCTTTCGGGTAGTAGTACAGACGCATCTCGGCGCTGTTGATGATGATGCCGTCACGCGGCGCGTCCGGCAGGATCAGCTGCTGTGGGATGGTCAGGGTGCTGCCGGCCTTCGGCAGGAACGGATCCACGCCCGGGTTAGCTTCCAGCATGTTGCTCAGCCCCATCTGATACTGGGCGGCGAAGCTTTCCAGCGGCAGTTTGCTGTCTTCCGGTACGGTGATTTGGATATTCTCGCCCACCAAGCGGCTGTCTTTAGGCGGCAGCGGGTAAACGACGGCGAAGGCAGCCTGGCTGAATGCAACCAGTGCCGTAAACAGGGTTAATAACGCGCGAATGCTCATTTTCATCTTCGTGTTGGTCAAGGCCACTGGCGATTATGGGTATCGGTTTCTACGGCCACCTTGCCCCGATGAATTTCAGCCGGCAGCCAAGCGCGCTGCGGCCTGAAAGACCAGGGGGGATTTGACCGGATGCGCATTATATGTGCACATCAATCAAAGTGTGAACCATTACCGATGTAATATCGCAATTTTTTGTAACCTGACGCGCCACGAAGGCGATTTTTTGCGAGAACCGCCGCCTAACTGGCGGCAGCCAGCGCCTCCACCCGCCGGATCGGGATCAGATACTCACAGCGGATCGCCGCGCCGCCGAGCGGGCTGCTGCCCTCCTGCGCCGGGTAGAAACGCTCGATATCCTGCCCTGGCCGGCGAATGGCATTCATCTGCGGCATCGCGGTGTCATAAAGCCGGACGATAAAGTTTTGTAACCCTTCGACCTGCCCCTGATAGGTAAAGCGAGCGTACTCCCCCTGTTCGATGAGCACCCGCTCCCCCACAGCCCCTTCGTCCGGCAACGCGGCGGTGTAGGCCATGCGCGGATTGCCGCGCCGCTGCCTGTCGATCTCCAGGCTGGTGAGGCCATACATCACCTCCGGCAGCGCCTGCGGCCGCAGCAGTTGCCGCCAGGCGTGGCGGCGCAGCTCGCACTTGGAGGCCGCCAGCTGCCCCAGCGTGCAGTGGCGGCGTTGAGTGTGCCCCACCAGCTGCATCGCGGGCAGCGTCACGATTTCCGCCTGCGGCAACGGCGCTTCGGTCAGCCGCAGCGGCGGCTGCAGGCCATAGCTCGACCAATCCTGACTGCGGCGATAGCTGGCCGGCGGCAGGCCGAACTGCTTGCGAAAACAACGGGTGAAGGTCTGCTGCGAATCGAACTGGTAAGTATCGGCGATGCAGGCCACGCTGGTGCCGGTCAGGCGCAATTCGCGCGCGGCGGCGGTCAACCTTCTGCGGCGCGCATAGGTGCCGAGGATATGGCCGGTTTGCTGTTTGAACATCCGCTGCAAATGCCACTTCGAGTAGCCGGAGCGGGCGGCGATATCGTCCAGCGTCAGCGGCTGATCCAGGCTCTGCTCGATCCAGGCCAGCAGTTGTTCAATCACCTGTTGCTGATGCATGGTATTCCCCTTATTTGATCAATAACGTCCGCGCCAGCACCCGGCCAGCGGCTTCGTCGGCGGCCACCAGCACCGGATAGCCCCAAAACTTGGCGCCATATTCGGCGAACTCTTCCGCCGCCGTGCGTTTGGCGTCGTCCGGCTCCAGCATGATCATGCCTTTCACCCATAGCTTCAGCGCCTCGCGGTTATCGCGTTTCCACAGCGCCACCTGAGTACGGGCATCGCGATCGTGCCCCTCTTCTTCTTCATCGCCGACGCTGCGGTCGGTCATCAGGACGAACGGCTCGGCGCGCGCCAGCAGCGCGCTGAATTCGGCCAAATCGGCCTGGGTATCGCGCCCGCTGCGGCGCATCCACACCAGCGGAAAATCGGCGGTATCCAATGACATAATCAGTTTCCTCACGAAAGGGTTTAGCACTGGCGCTTACTTTATCGGCAGTGGCGCTAGACCACATTGCGCAATCAGGACATAATACTTTTCAATTCCGCCAAATTGAGAATTGTTCTCATGAAAGTACAGATCCCCCGCCACTGTCTGGATATCGATCAGGTGCCGCGCCCGCTGTTTGCCTTGCAAGGTTCCACCCTCGAGCAGGACTGGGAAGTCGAGCCGCACCGCCATCAGAAGGCGCAGCTGATCTACACGGTACGCGGCATGATCCGCTGCGAAGTGGAAAACGGGCTGTGGCTGGTGCCGCCGCAGTGCGCGCTGTGGATGCCGGGCAACGTGTTGCACAACGCCCAGGGCGCCGGCTCCACCGAGGCCTACTGCCTGTTCGTCGATCAACATGCCGCCGCCGGCCTGCCGCAAAACTGCTGCACGCTGTCGGTCTCGCCGCTGCTGCGCGAGCTGCTGCTGCAGGCCAGCACCTTCGAGCCGCTCTACGACGAACAGGGCGCCGAGGGGCGCCTGACGGCGGTATTGCTGGACCAGCTGGCGGCCGCGCCGATCGAGAACCTGCATCTGCCGGTGTCCGACGACGCGCGCATCCGGCAGTTGACCGAAGGCATGCTGAGCAGCCCGGCGGACAAATCCACCCTCGGGCAGTGGGCGCAGCGCATCGGCATGAGCGAGCGCTCCCTCAGCCGCACCTTGCAGCAGCAGATGGGCATGAGCTTCGGCCACTGGCGGCGCCAGCTGCACGTGATGCTGGCGCTGCAGCGCTTGACGCAGGGCGAGAGCGTACAGACGGTGGCGCTGGATTTGGGCTACGAGAGCGCCAGCGGCTTCGTCACCATGTTCAGAAAGGCGGTGGGCAAACCGCCGGCGCGCTACCTAGCGGAGCGCAACGCCTCTGGAGAAACCCTGGGCGGCGCGATAACCATGTGAAAAAGCCGGCGCAGGCGCCGGCTTGGAGCAGGTGAAAATCAGAAGTCGTAGAACACCGTAATCCAGGTGGAGTCCGGCTCATTGTCGCTGCTGTTGGCCAAGGTGCGCTCCACATACACCGACAGACCGTAACCGATGGTGGTGCCCGCGCCGAGGTAAACGTGGTTGGCGTGATACGCCTCGTCACCCTTCAGCCGCAGCGAGTCCGCCGCCACGTAAGGCTGGATCGATTTGAGAAACGGCTTGTCGATATTGAAGGTGTAACCGACGAAGCCTTCCAGCCCGTAGCCGTCGCCGGCGAAGAAATGCGACAGCGTGCGCTGGCGGGTGCTCGGCACATAGTCTTTGTAATAGCTGGCGGTGCCGACGATATACCAGTTGTTCGGCTGCCAGGTTAACGCGGTGCCGGACAGCTGCTGGTGATAATCTTTTTCGCTGTACAGATTATCTTTGATCTTCGCATCGGTATAACTGTAAGCGGCGCTGAAGGTGAAGTCTTTCGTCACCTTATAATCGAAGCCCAGCCCGCCGCCGCCCTTGCGGCGATAAATCAGGTTATCCGCGGTGTGCAGATCGTCTTCCGGCAATAAATAGTTGGCGTACAGCGTCACCGGCCCAAAATCATTGGTGTACTTGATGCTGTTTTTCGGTTTATTGCCGCCGTCGTAGTCGCCGGAAATACCGATGCCGGTGCCGCCCGCATGGCCATCGTTATCCCAGACGTCGCTTTTGATGCCGACCACGGAATAATAGATGCCGTATTGATGGCCGTAGGTCAGGGTGCCGTAACGATCGTCTTTAAAACCGGCGTACAGCTGGCGCTGATAGTCGCGCTTGCCGTCTTCGTTATAGTGCCCGTCCCAGCTGAGCGCGTGCGCCAGATCGACGCCCCACTCGTAATAGCCGATGATCGAGGTGTCCCGCGTCAGCGCATAGTCGCCGCTGAAGCGAAAACGCGTGCCGCCGTCGTGGCCGTTTTTGTCATAGCCCGGCTCCGGGCCGTTATTGAAGATCCACTCGGGGCGAATGCTGCCGCCCACCTTTAAACTGAGCGGCGCCAGCAACACATTGCTCTGCGGGTTTTTATCCAGAATGGTGATCTCGGCCTGCGCGCCGGCGGAAATCGCCGACAGCAAGACGCCGCCAATGACGATTGGCGTTGTGGTTTTTCTCATTATTACCCCTGCCCTAAAAAGAATTATTTTTATAAATACGGTGGTCTTAAGCCACGCCAAAATAATTACCCGATGTGAACAGCGCACGCAAGATATAAAAATTCACGCCATAACCTGCCATTATTTCAGGTTGGATTTAATTTCAGCAAAAACGTGTTCACCTGTAACATGGAGAAAAACAATGTAATAACTGCAGCACGAAATAAACCAATCCGCACGTTTCATCCAAAATAACCCAGCGTGATTATCTGGGAATAATGATAGCAAATAACAAATAAATATTATTGCCGCAGGTAAACCGTCACGCGAGGGAATTAATTAAAGGCGGGAAATAACGACGGAGCGCATTGCGCGCTCCGGGGAAAATCTCACTACTGCGCCAGCCAGCCGCCGTCCATGTTCCAGGCGGCGCCGCGCACCTGCACCGCCGCATCGCTGCACAGGAACAGCGCCAGCTCACCGAGCTGCTCAGGCGTGACGAACTCTTGCGACGGTTGCTTCTCCGCCAACAGCTCATCGCGCGCCCGCTGCGGCTCGGTACCGGCGGCGATGCGTTTGTCGATCTGCTGCTGCACCAGCGGCGTCAGCACCCAGCCGGGGCAGATGGCGTTGCAGGTGACGGGCGTGCGGGCCGTTTCCAGCGCCAGCGTCTTGGTCAGCCCCACCACGCCGTGCTTGGCCGCCACATAGGCCGACTTGTCTTTCGACGCCACCAGCCCGTGCACCGACGCCACGTTGATGATGCGCCCCCAGTGGCGCTCGCGCATGCCCGGCAGCGCCAATCGGCAGGTATGGAACACCGCCGACAGATTGATGGCGAGGATGGCATTCCATTTCTCCACCGGGAACTGATCCAGCGGCGCCACGTGCTGAATGCCGGCGTTGTTCACCAGAATATCCACGCCGCCGAACTCGCGTTCGGCATAGTGCATCATGTCCGCTATCTGGGCCGCATCGCCGAGATCGGCGCCGTGATACCCCGGCGCGGTGCCCAGCCGGGCGACCTGCGCTTGCGCCTGCTCTACCTCGCCGAAGCCGTTGAGGATCACGCGCGCGCCGGCGGCGGCCAACACGGACGCTATTCCGAGGCCGATGCCGCTGGTCGAGCCGGTCACCAGCGCGGTTTTGCCTTGTACACTCATGGTATCGCTCCTTTAAACAATGCCGGTCAGGTAGAACACGCCGATCACGAACAGCACCGCGGCGCTCTTGATAAGGGTGATGGCGAAGATGCCGCCATAGGCCTGCCGGTGGCTGAGGCCGGTGATCGCCAGCAGGGTGATCACCGCGCCGTTGTGCGGCAAGGTGTCCATGCCGCCGCTGGCCATCGAGGCCACCCGGTGCAGCACTTCCAGCGGGATATGCGCGGCGTGGGCGGCGGCCACGAAATTATCGGCCATCGCCGCCAGCGCGATGCTCATGCCGCCGGAGGCCGAGCCGGTGATGCCGGCCAGCAGGGTGACGCTGATCGCTTCGTTCAGCAGCGGATTGGGGATCGCCGACAGCGCCTGCGACAGCACCAAAAAGCCCGGCAGCGCGGCGATCACCGCGCCGAAGCCGTATTCGGAGGCGGTGTTCATCGCCGCCAGAATCGCGCCGCCGACCGCCGTCTTGCTGCCTTCCGCCAGCCGGCCGCGAATATTGCCAAAGCCGAACACCACCACCAGCAGAATACCCGACACCAGCGCCGCTTCCACCGCCCAGATGGCGGTGATCTTCGCCACGTCGGTGGTGATCGGCTTGGCCAGCCCCGGCAGCGTCAGCTCGTGGCTGGCGCCGTACCACTGCGGGATCCAATGGGTGAAGGCAAGGTTGAATACCCCGACCAGAATCAACGGCAGGATGGCGATCAGCGGATTCGGCAGGTTGATATCGTCCGGGGTTTCCGGTTCGTTCAGCAGCTCGGTGCCGTACCCTTCGCCTTTCAGCTGCGCCTTGCGCCGCTGGCGTTCAAGATACAGCAGACCGACCGCGATGATGAACAGCGAGCCGATCAGCCCCAGCCAGGGCGCGGCCCAGGCATTGGTGCCGAAGAAGCTGGTCGGGATGATGTTTTGGATCTGCGGCGTGCCGGGCAAGGCGTCCATGGTGAAGGAGAAGGCGCCGAGTGCCACGGTGGCCGGGATCAGCCGCTTGGGGATGCCGCTCTGGCGGAACAGCTCGGCGGCGAACGGATAGACCGCGAACGCCACCACGAACAGCGACACCCCGCCGTAGGTCAGCAGCGCGCACACCAGCACGATCACCGGAATGGCATGACGCCGGCCGAGAATGCGGATCGCCGCCGCGACGATCGAACGGGAAAAACCGGACAGTTCAATCAGTTTGCCGAATACCGCCCCCAGCAGGAACACCGGGAAATAGAGCTTCACGAAGCCGACCATTTTCTCCATAAACAGCCCGGTGAAGGTCGGCGCCACCGCGCCGGGGTCGGTCAACAGCACCGCGCCCAGCGCGGCGATCGGGGCGAACAAAATCACGCTGTAGCCGCGGTAGGCGGCCAGCATCAGTAATCCCAGTGCTGCCAGGGCAATCAAAACGCTCATCGGACACCTCGCTATCGTTGTTATTGTCAGGTACGGAGTGCGAAATTACGGTTTCAGCGCAAAGCGCAGCTGATGCGCCCGGCGCCGTTGAATGCGTTCCCTGCGTGCTTCATCCCACAGATAAAATCCCCGGCCGCTGCGTTGGCCGCTATCGCCGCGCTGCAGCCGCTGTTCCACCAGCGCCATCATCTCGTCGCCGGTCGCCAGTTCCGGGAACAGGTGGCGGGCGATGTCCGCCACCGTCGCCAGCCCGGTCATGTCGGCGGCTTCGAGCGGGCCGACCATGGCGTAGCGCCGCCCCAGCGAGGCGCGCATCACCTGATCCACCACCTCGGCGCTGGCGATACCGCTGTGTACGATGTGCAGCGCCTCGCGCAGCACCGCAAACTGCAGCCGGTTGCCGACAAACCCCGGCGCGGCGCGCTCCAGCAGCACCGCCTCAAGATCCATCTCACCGAGCAGCGCCTGCACCGCCGCCAGATGACCCGGTTCGGTGGCGCTGCCGGGCACGATCTCCACCAGCGGGATCAGGTGCGGCGGGTGCCAGAAATGGGCGATCAATAGGCGCTGCGGATGGGTCATGCGCGCCGCCAGCTCATCCGGCGGCAGGCCGCTGGTGTTGCTGGCGATCACCGCGTCGTCGGCGATCAGCCCTTCCAACTGCTCATACAGCGCATGCTTCAGCTCGAGCCGTTCCGGGATCGCCTCGATAAGCAGCCGGGCGCGCGCCACCTCGTTCAGATCGCCGGTCACGCGCAGCCGCGCCAGCGCCGCGTCGCGCTCATCGTTATCATACTGCCCGACGTCGCTCAGCTCGGCCAGAATGCCGCTCGCCACCACCGGCGCTTCCGCCAGGCGCTGCGGATCCGGGTCATACAGCAGCACCCCATGGCCGTGGCGGATAAAATGGGTGGCGATGCCCACCCCCATCAAGCCGGCGCCCAGCACCGCATAGTCAGATGACTGCATCGTGCCTCCTCGGTTGTTTACGGGCGCTCTACCGCCAGCGCCACGCCCTGCCCGCCGCCGATGCACAGCATCGCCAGCCCCTTGTTCACCCCGCGGCGCTGCATTTCGAACAGCAGCGACACCAAAATGCGGCAGCCGGACGCGCCGATCGGATGCCCCAGCGCGATTGCCCCGCCGTTGACGTTGACCCGCTCCGCATCCCAGCCCAGTTCTTTACCCACCGCCAGCGCCTGCGCGGCGAAGGCTTCGTTGGCTTCGATCAGATCGACCTCCTCCAGCCGCCAGCCGGCTTTTTCCAGGCAGCGGCGCGCGGCCGGTGCCGGGCCGATGCCCATGATCGCCGGATCGACACCCGACGAGGCGTAACCGGCGATGCGCGCCAGCACCGGCAAGCGCAGCGCGGCGGCTTTTTCCGCGCTCATCAGCAGCACCACGGCGGCACCGTCGTTGAGCGACGAGGCGTTGCCGGCGGTCACCGTGCCCTCCTTGCGAAACGCCGGGCGCAGCCGCGCCAGCGCCTCAGGGCTGGTGTCGCGCGGCTGCTCGTCGTGCTCAACCCGCAGCGCCTCCCCCTTTGGCTTCGGCACCGTCACCGGCGTGATCTCCTGCGCGAAACGCCCGGCCTGCTGCGCCGCCTGCGCCTTCTGCTGCGAGCGCAGCGCGAACCTGTCTTGTTCTTCTCTGCTGATGGCGTATTTCTCCGCCAGGTTTTCGGCGGTGATGCCCATGTGATAGTCGTTGAACGCGTCCCACAGGCCATCGTGGATCACGCTGTCCACCATCTGCGCATGACCGAGACGCAGACCGGCGCGCGCACCAGCCATCAGGTAAGGCGACTGGCTCATGCTCTCCTGGCCGCCGGCGATCACCGCCTCGGCGTCGCCGCTGCGGATCGCCTGTACCGCCAGATGCACCGCCTTCAAACCGGAGCCGCACACCTTGTTGATGGTCAGCGCCGGCGTCGTAACGGGCAGCCCGGCGTTCAGCGCGGTCTGGCGCGCCGGATTCTGCCCGCAGCCGGCGGTCAGCACCTGGCCGAGGATCACTTCATCGATCTGCTGCGGCGCCACGCCGCTTTGCGCCAGCAGCCCCTGCACCGCCGCCGTGCCCAGTTCCACCGCCGTCAACGGCGCCAGCGCGCCGTGAAAACTGCCGACCGGCGTGCGCGTCGCCGCTACGATCACCACTTCACGTTGTTGCACATTCACCTCCCGTTTCAGAAACGCATTTCCGGCACTTGCTCCGGCACGATAAGCCGGCCGGCGGTTTTGGCGACAATCTCCGCCACGCTGACGCCCGGCGCGCGTTCGCGCAGCACGAAGGCGCCGTCTTCAATTTCCAGGTAGGCCAGATCGGTCAATACCTTGCGGATACAGCGGGCGCCGGTCAGCGGCAGCGTGCAGCGCGGCAGCAGCTTGGACTCGCCGCCCTTCGCGGCGTGGGTCATCACCACGATGATGTTCTCCGCTCCCGCCACCAGATCCATCGCGCCGCCCATGCCCTTGACCATCTTGCCGGGGATCATCCACGAGGCGATGTTGCCCTCGACGTCCACTTCAAACGCCCCCAGCACGGTCAGATCGACATGGCCGCCACGGATCATGGCGAACGACTGCGCCGAATCGAAGATCGACGCGCCGAGGCGCGCGGTGACCGTCTGCTTGCCGGCGTTGATCATGTCGGCGTCCAGCTGCTGCTCGGTCGGGAACTCGCCCATTCCCAGCAGGCCGTTTTCCGACTGCAGCATCACGTCCATGCCCGCCGGCACGTAGTTGGCCACCAGCGTCGGGATGCCGATGCCCAGGTTGACGTAGTAACCGTCTCTCAGCTCTTGCGCTACGCGCTGCGCCATTTGTTCACGGGTAAGCATGCGAATTCTCCTTATGCCCGCAGGGTGCGTTGTTCGATACGCTTCTCGAAGGTGCCCTGGATCAGCCGATCGACGTAGATGCCGGGGGTATGGATCGCCGCCGGATCCAGTTCGCCCGGCGCCACGATCTCTTCCACTTCCACCACCGTGATGCGCCCGGCGGTCGCCATCAGCGGATTGAAGTTCTGCGCGGTGTGGCGGTAGATAACGTTACCGAAGTGATCGGCCTTCCAGCCTTTAACGATGGCGAAATCGCCGGTGATGGCGGTTTCCATGATGTAAGGGCGGCCGTTGAACTCGCGCACCTCTTTGCCTTCGGCGATCGGCGTGCCGTAACCGGTGGCGGTGAAGAACGCCGGGATACCGGCGCCGCCGGCGCGGATCTTCTCCGCCAGCGTGCCCTGCGGCGTGAGATCCACCTCCAGCTCGCCGCTGAGCGCCTGCTGCTCGAACAGCGCGTTTTCGCCGACGTACGATCCCACCACCTTGCGGATCTGATGGGTTTCCAGCAGCCGCCCGAGGCCGAACCCGTCGACGCCGCAGTTGTTGGAAACCACCGTCAAGCCGCGCACGCCGCGCCGGCGGATCTCTTCGATCAGGTTTTCCGGGATGCCGCACAGGCCAAAGCCGCCCGCCAGCACCGTCATGTTGTCCGTCAGGCCTGCCAGCGCTTCCTGGTAGCTGCCGACGCGTTTGTCGAGCCCTGCCATATCGTTGCCCCTGCATGTTGCGGCGCAGGGCGAAATGCCCTGGCTTGCGTGAGGGCATCTTCAGGTCACAAAAATGATTTGTTAATTTTGTTTTTATGCCGCATTCATTTAGAATTTTTATTAATCAACCGTTAACCGACAATTAACAAAGAGTTAACGCCAGCCAAAATGAAAATGAGCATCAAACAGTTACGCGCGTTTTTAGCGGTAGCTCACACTCTGAACTTCGCCCAGGCCAGCGAGCGGCTGAATATTTCTCAGCCGGCGCTCAGCCTGGCGATTCGTGGGCTGGAAGACGCGCTGGGCGGGCCGCTGCTGCTGCGCACCACCCGCCGGGTGACGCTGACGCCGGAGGGGGAAACCTTCTTCCCGATGGCGCGCCAGCTGCTGGCGGATTGGGACAACGCGGAAGAGGCGATGCGCCAGCGCTTCACCCTGCAGATGGGCAAGGTGGCGATCGCCGCCATGCCGTCGTTCGCCGGCAACCCGCTGCCGCCGATCCTCAAGGCGTTTCGCGATCGTTACGCCGGCATCAACGTGGCGGTGCACGACGTCATCAACGAGCAGGTGTTTGAAATGATCCGCGAAGGCCGGGTGGAGATGGGCATCGCCTTCGAGCCGGAGCCGAGCGACACCCTGCACTTCACCCCGCTGTGCCGCGATCGCTTTATGGCGGTGGTGCCGAAGGATTCGGCGCTGGCGCGCAAGGCGCAGGTGAGCTGGAAGGAGCTGCTGACGCTGGATTTCATCACCCTGCAGCGGCCATCGGCGGTGCGGCTGCTGCTGGAGCAGGAGCTGGCCCGCAGCGGCCGCACGCTGGAGGTGGCGTTTGAAAGCCACCAGCTGGTAACGGTCGGGCGCATGGTGGCCAACGGCCTCGGCGCCAGCGCGGTACCGGCGCTGTGTGAGCAACAGATGGATGAGCTGGGAGCGGTCTGCGTGCCGCTGATCGGCCCGATCATCGAACGGCGCGTGGGCCTGATCCGCCTGGCGCAGCACCAACTCTCTTCCGCCGCGCAGGCGCTGGCGACGGTGATCGAACGGGAGATGGCGGGAAGTGGCGCAGAACCTGCGCTTAAACCGTAAACCCGACGTGCTTGCCGCCCGGCAGCTCAACGTCCAGGCGCAGCGTGCCGCCCATCGCTTCCACGTAGCGTTTCAAGGTGGAAATCTTCAGCTCGTTGCCGCGCCCTTCGATGGCCGCGACTGAAGGCTGGGAAATGCCCAACGTTTTCGCCAGTTCCTGTTGGGAAATATTCAGCGCTTCCCGCAGCTGGTGCAGGTGCGCTTCAAACAGCATCTCTTCGGCCATTTCCTCGATGCGCCGGCGGCTCTCTGGAGTGCGGGAGGCCAGCAGTTGTTTTAAGGTGCTCATGGGTTACTCCTTGAAATCACACATCAAATATTGGGTGAACTGCGCATCCGCGATGGGCAGCATCACTTTATAAAACCGCTTCTCATTACCCGTTTTGTCGCCCGCACACAGCACAATCGCCTGCCGCGCCGGATCGAAGGCGAAAAAAGCGCGAATCGGCCGCCCTTTGTGCTGAATACGCAGCTCTTTCATGTTGGGATGCAACGAGCCTTTCAGCACGTCGACAAAAGGCCGCCGAAGAGAAGGCCCGGCACGCTCGAGCATCACCAGCGCGGCCAACACCTTTTCCTGTGTCGATTCATCCTGCTCACAGAGCCACCGATCAAACTCTTCCGTTGTCATTACCGTCCACATGGCATCTCCTGATTATAGAGTACAATCTATGACAAGACGATAGACTGGAATATATAATTTTATCCAGACCGCCATTGGCGTTTTGCTTGGCGACTCGCAAAAGAAACCGATAGGACCATCGTCTATCAAATAGAGGAAAGGAGAGGCAAATTTAGCGAAATGCCGATGTTTTCAGATGATTCTCCGATCGAGAGCGTGAGCCAGAACCTGTTACCACCCTGTAGAAAATGTTAAGTTTCCTAAAAATAAGGAGGCTTTTTGACATGGAACAGAAGTCCAGCAGCATCGCACCGGGCTATTGCATCGCCCAACAAACCGGCCCGCTCGCCTTCCACGCCAACTACCTGTTCGGTGGCAGGCCATCGGAAGCGGCACGCTTTTTTATGCAGCTCAATGCCGATACGCCGCTGGTTCAACCGGGGCAAATGCTGATCGTCGCCGATCCGCGCAATCATAATCAATCTACGCAGATCGCCGCCCTGATGCAGGCCAAGAGACGTACCAGCAAAGCGGTGAAAGCCGGTGACAGCGATTTCTCCACCTTCTTGCACCGTAATTACGCCGCTATCGCCGCCTTCACCAGCTATGGGGAAACGGTCGTCGGGCTGGCTTCGGATGCCGGAGAACGCTACTTCAGCCAGATCAAAAATATCCTGGTTGAGATTGAAAAAACCTACCAAAATCAGTTCCGCACGAGTGGCGCGTTGATTGGCACCCAGTTTCAGGTGGAACGGGCGCGGCTGTTCGGTACATTAAAACCGTTACTGAATCGCCTTACTCGTGCTCAACTCAATATGAAAGAGTATGCGCATATCAAACACGCGCTGGGGCTCTCCAGTAAATCGCTGGTGCATGAATGGAGCACCGCCGGCGTCGGCGCCATTAGGGGTTATTCGAACTACGTCGACAGCGCCAGCCGTGCGGCCAAGTTTATGAAAGCCGGCGGCTGGATCGGCATCGGATTGAGTGGGCTGAATACCACCAACGACGTCTACAATGCCTGCACCACTGGCCGCGAACAGGAGTGCGCCAAGATCGCGGTAAAGGGATACAGTCATTTTGCGGCGAGTACTGCGGCGGGGATTTTGGGGGGTGAAGGCGGTGCAATGTTAGCAATGACGGCTTGCAGTATCGTCTTAGGCGCCTCCACGTTTGGTACCGGTATTTTAGCTTGTGGTATAGCAGGCGCTGCTCTGGGTGGCGCAGCTGGCAGTTGGGGTGGCGGTGTAGCCGCCGACAGCATTACTGGTTTCATTTTTGGTGAATAATGAAAATCGCTATCGTCCTGTTCTTCACTCTGACATTGATTAGCGCCTTGGTGCAGTATCTTTGCTATCGGCGCTATAAAGACGAATTTTCTGAATTCTATCAACGTTATGTGCAAAGCGCCCATCCCTTGCCTCCATTTGTCATCTTCGCGGATAACCTTGGTTTGCTCGGTGTGTCTATTAAAGCGCAATGGTTCCGTTGGGTATTGAATGGCAGAAAAATAAGGATAGGGAAAAACGCTTTTCTGAGCTCAAAAACCTACGAATTCGTGAATGAAAACACATCTCAACATCTGAAGAGTTGGATTCGAAAAGACTTCATCTTAAGCGTGCTGAAAATGGGGTGTTTGGCGTTAATGTGCATTTTTGCTTTTTTGAGTAAGGCATAACGCCCCTTGAACCTTAGCCGGTGGCTTATGAAAATAGCATCACTTACTGCAGCCGTGCTGCTCTTACTTTGTTGGCTTGCTCAATATATTTACTCTCGTCGCTATAAACACGAGTTCGATGTTTTTTATCAACGCTATACCCAACAGGGCCACTTTGTCCCTGCTCACGTCGCAATTGCCGATGGCCTTGGCTCTTTAGGTACTTCCATCAAAGTCCAATGGTTCAGAGGGATCCTTTTCGGCAAGAAAATCAAGGTGAAGAAAAACCAATATCTTCCCGCCAAGACCTATGAATTTTTTCGTCTTTCATCATCTGAACGCTTGCAGACCTGGATGAAAAACAACGGCACGCTTTTGGCGCTGGAAGGCTTGTTCTTCATCATGGCATTGATCTTTATGATGATAACGAGAATGTCGTGATTCAGGCTGCTCGATGAAAACCCTTGTCATATTATGCTTAACGCTGCTGGTTTTAAGCACCTTCATCCAGTTCATTGGTTACCGTCGCCATAAAAAAGAGTTTGATGCTTTCTATCAGCGTTACGCCGGCAGCGGACATTTTATTCCGCCCTACGTCGCCTTTGCCGATAGCCTCGGCATGCTTGGAACCTCATTGAAAGCACAGTGGTTTCTTTGGATCCTGAAAAGGAAAAAAATAAAAATAAGGGATCAGGTTTGGCTCGATGCGAAAACCTACGATTTCGTGCAAAAAACCGCCTCTCCTGAGCTACAGAAGTGGCTGGCAATGGACTTTATACTTTTGCTCGTAGAGGCCATGATTACCACCGTGGGCTGTATTTTTATTTACCTCATCAATCATCTAAGTTGAGCAGACGCGTTGCTCCCCTCCACCGCCTGCACCGCCGCCTTTTGCGTGGCACGCTGATATAAGCACAGCTCCCTGCCCGGCTGGTTTTTCATAAACGGCTGCGAGTAGCGCCCGCCGATAAACAGCGCCGAATAGCCGACGTCGTCACCGTAGTGAATAATCGCCCCTTCCACCCTGGCATTTTTTAGCCCGCTGGCTTGCAGGCAGGCGGCGCGCATCGCCCGTTCGCTCTTGGCCCACGCCTGGGGGGAAGACGCAGTGGCGTTGAACGCGGCCAGCGCGGCGATAAGCAGCCCTATTCTCTTCATCGTTATCTCTCCTTCTACGGCCCGTCTCGCCAGTATAGACCGTGCCGCCCCGGCCAACCCGCCACGTTCTTTACGGCATTTTTATTCCGCGCCCCGTTAACGTTACGGCGTTTTTACAGACAGTTTTTGCCGCCGCAGATACCCTTTTCACATCGCCGCTATGGCCTCACAAGAGAGTTGTCTCATGCGTTTATCCCTGCCTCTGGCCGTGACCAGTCTTCGTTCTGGAGCACGCCATGCATGCTAATATCATCGGCTTCAATCCCCTGCTGGCGGAGCTGCCCGCTTCGCCGACGCGCACCTTCCGTAAAGAGCTGGAGCACTATCTGCAGCGCTATCCGGATACCGAACAGCTGGATATTTATCTGCACGATCTGAACGGCCAGCTGCGCGGCAAACGGCTGCCGATCGCCGAAGCCTTTGGGCTGGAAAAAGGCTGCTACTTCCCGCTGTCGATCTACGCCATGGATCTGCACGGCCGGGTGATAGAAGAAAGCGGGCTGGGGCAGCGGGCGGGCGAGCCGGACCGGCTGTGCCTGCCGGTGCCCGGTACGCTGCGCCCCTGCGCGCGCGATCCCGAGCGCCACGCCCAGCTGCTGCTGACGATGCAAAACGCCGATGGCGACGCCTGCGAGCTGGAGCCGCGCGTGGTGCTGCAACGGGTGCTGAAGCGCCTGCACGAGCGCAACTGTTTCCCGGTGGTGGCGGCCGAACTGGAGTTCTACCTGCAGGATCCGCAGCACCCCGCCGAGGCGGAAACCTGCCCGACGCAGAGCTTCGCGGTGGATGCGCCGGAGCGCCACCATGCGCTGCTGAGCGACATCGAACGGCACGCGCGGCTGCAGAGCCTGCCATTGACCGGCGTGGTGGCCGAAGCCGCCTCCGGCCAGTACGAGCTGAACCTGCATCACAGCCGGCGCGTGCTGGAAGCCTGCGACCAGATCATGGTGCTAAAACGCCTGACGCGGCAAATTGCCGAGCAACATCACCAGCACGCCTGCTTTATGGCCAAGCCCTGCGCCCACGCCGCCGGCAGCGGACTGCACTTTCACATCAGCCTGCAGAACGAGCACGGCGAGAACCTGCTGACCGGCGCGCCGGGCGAACTGAACGACAACATGCAGCAGGCGATGGCGGGCATGCTGGCGCTGATGCCGGCGTCGATGGCGATCCTGGCGCCCAATATCAACGCGTTCCGCCGTTTCCGCCCCGGCATGCACGTGCCGCTGCGCGCCTCCTGGGGCCACAACAACCGCACGGTGGCGCTGCGCCTGCCCTGCGCCGACAGCGCCAACCAGCGCATCGAATACCGCCTGGCCGGCGCCGACGCCAACCCCTATCTGGCGCTGGCGGTGATGCTCGGCGGCCTGCTGCACGGGCTGGAACAGCCGCTACCGCTGCCGCCGGCCGCCAACGGCTGCGAGAGTGACAACGCCGCCCCCTTGCCGCTCGGCCAACAGGAGGCGCTGACGCTGTTCCGTCACAGCGATCCGCTGCGCGAGCTGCTCGGCCCGGCGTTCTGCACTCTGTGGCACACCTGCAAAAGCGCCGAACTGCGCCGCTTCGAGGAACAGGTCACCGCCGCCGAACTCGGCTGGATGCTGTAACCACCCGGTTCATTAACCTAAGGATAATCATGAATATGCAACCGCAACCGGCGCCCGCGCAGCCGCTGCTCTGCTGGCGCAAAGGCGTTTTTCATATCAGCACCGACCGGCAGTTATTGGACATCGAGGCGATCCAGCGTTTCCTCAGCCTGCCGGATCGGGCGGCGGCGGAGCGCCTGGTGCACCACGGCCTGTGCTTCGGCCTGTACCGCAAGCGCCACCTGCTCGGTTTCGCCCGCATGGTGACCGATTACGCCACCTTCGCCTCGGTGAGCGAACTGTTCGTCAGCGCCGAATACCGCGGCGTCGGGCTGGGCAGCTGGCTGACGCGCTGCTGCCTGGCGCATCCGGCATTACGCGGCCTGCGCGTCACGCTGCCCGCTCTGCAAGCCCCCTGGCGCGCCGATTGTTCGGCGCATGCCCCGCGCGCCCTTCACTGATAAGGAGCTCCTGATGTCTCGTTTAGTGCTGATTTCGAACAAGCAGTGCGACGGCAAGGATCTGGCCTGCGCCGGCCAGACGCTGGCGGCCGACGCCGAACCGGGGCTGTGGCTGGGCTGGAACGGCGACGTGCAGAATTTTGCGCAGCGCCCGATCAGCTGCCGCCAACGCGCCGGTTACGATCAGGTGACCTTCCCGCTGTCGATCGAGGAGTTCCGCCGTCACTATCAGGGCTATTACCACGATGGCCTATGGCCGGTGTTCCACAACCAGCCGGAGAAGGCGCACTTCACGCCGGAAAACTACCGCGCCTACCGGCAGTTGAACCGCCGTTTTGCCGATATCGCCTGCGAGCACCTGTGCCCCGGCGACATCGTCTGCATCGACGACTATCAGCTGCTGCCCTGCGCCCAGGCGCTGAAGGAGCAAGGACTGCTGAACGCCTGCGCGTTCTTCTTCCACCTGCCGTTCCCGTCGGCGGCGCTGCTGCGGCGCATCCCGGAACATCGCCAGCTGATCGCGTCGCTGCTGTTCTACGATCTGATCGGCTTTACCACCACCGACGATCGCAACGCCTTTCTCAGCTGCCTGGCGGCCGAGTTCCCGCTGGAGATGCTGCCCGACGACCAGATCCAGGCCAACGGGCATCTGTTCGCCACCGGCATTTTCCCCGCCGGCATCAACGGCAGGCAGGTTTATTGATTTACGGCGGCGCGCCCCCTTCAGGCGCGCCGTTTTATTTCGCCGCGATTTATTTTTACCGTTTTTATTGCCATCACCATGCGTTATTTCATTTTATGAATATAGCGATTAAAAAATGAATATTCATCCTGTTACATATCAACCGTAAAAACCCTACGCCGCCAATTGCTTTTTATTAGTAAAAAACATTACCCTCTCCCTGCCATATTTAAACCGAGGAGGGCCCCATGGGCGATGAAAGTTTTAGTTTTACGCTAATGCTATTGGGCGTCTTTCAGTAATGCCATCCGCGTTGCATTCTGAAAGACACAGAATGCGGCATCCGCTCCCCTTCTGACGGTTTTCCCGCTCTGCCTGCCCGCCCATCGCCCCGCTGCGAAAACAACGTCTGTCTCAACCGTTACAGCGGTATTTATCTGATGTCGCCGGGCATATTCCCCGAGCGGCGACGGATTTCTTATGGGAAAAATAAGGTATTGCGTTATGCAAAATAACCGGGGTACATCTGTTTTCAAAAAGTCTTATTTAAATGACTTTATCGTTATCGCCATCGGTGTTTTTTTCATTGCCTTTTTTATTCGTGCCTGGGGTGACATGCACGCTGACTTCAATGAACAAAACGTCTCTGCCATTAATCTCGATGCCTGGAACCTGCTTTATTATTCGCTCAGAACCAGCATGCGTTTTCTCCTCGGCATGGCCTGGTCGCTGCTGTTTTCTGTGGTATTCGCCGTGCTGGCCGCGCGCTATGCACCGCTGCGCCGGGTGATCCTGCCCTTCGTCAACTTTATGGAGTCGGTGCCGCTGGTAGGGTTCCTGACCTTCACAACCGTGTATTTTCTCAACCTCTACCCGCACAGCGTGATGGGGCTGGAGTGCACCGCCATCTTCGCGGTGTTTACCGGCCAGGCCTGGAACATGATGCTGACGCTGTATCAGACGCTGCGCATCGTGCCCAAGGAGCTGGACGAAGCCGCGCGCAGCTTCAATTACAACCCGTGGCAACGCTTCTGGCGGCTGGAGTTCATCTATTCAGTGCCGGGCCTGCTGTGGAACGCCATGGTGTCACAATCCGCCGCCTGGTTCGCCCTGGTGGCCTCCGAGGCCATTCCGGTCGGCGATCGCTCGGTCGAACTGCCCGGCGTCGGCTCCTATATCGCCGAAGCGCTGGCGCAGCAGAACGTGCCGGCGATCCTGTATGCGATCGTCGCGCTGGCTGCCAACATCGTGCTGCTCGATCAGCTGGTTTTCCGCCCGCTGGTGCGCTACACCGCGCGCTTCAAATACGAAGACGTCACCGCCAACCGGCCGCTCGGCAATCCGTGGTTTTACAACAGCCTGGCCTTCTCGCACGTTGGTGCGGCGCTCGGCCGCACGCTGCGCACGCTGGCTGACCTGTGGCTGTTCAAGCTGCCGCGGCTGTGGTACGCCCTCGGCCTGCACCGCCTGTTCAGGCTCGCCGCCAAAGGCAACTGGCTGTGGCGCAGCCTGTGGTATCTCGGCGTGGTGCTGGCCTGCGTGTGGTTCGGCTATCAGTTGTGGGAATACTTCCCCAAACAGTACTTCGCCATGCTGCCAGAGTGGATGTTGCTCACCACCGCGCGGGTGGCTGCGGCCATGCTGCTCAGCGTGGCGATCTTCACGCCGCTGGGCGTCTGGATCGGCATGAATCCGCGGCTGATGAAGATCTTCCAGCCGATCATCCAGATCCTGGCGGCTATTCCGCCCAACATTTTCTACCCGCTGATCGCCGCCTTCATCGCCATTTATCACCAGGATCTCGGCTGGTGGGCCATTCCGATGATCATGCTGGGCACTCAGTGGTACGTGTTGTTCAACGTGATCGCCGGCGTTTCCGCCATTCCGACGCAGATCACCGAAGTCAGCGAAACCTTCGGCATGCGCCGCTTCCGCTGGTGGCGCTACTACATGCTGCCGGCGATCTTCCCCTACATCGTGACGGGCATCATCTCCGCCGCCGGCGGCGCCTGGAACAGCGCCATCGCCGCCGAGGTGATCCAGTGGGGCAGCACCACCCTCAGCGCCACCGGGCTGGGCGCGTTCATTTCCGTCGTCACCGACGCCGGCAAGAACCCGGAGTCCGCGCTGGGCTGCGCCGCGATGTGCGCGCTGGTGGCGCTATGCATCATCTTCATCTGGCAACCGCTGTATCGCATCGCGGAAACCAAATTCAAATATGACTGATCAAGGGGGAACCACATGGTGACTCAAGAGGTAATTATCAGCGCCCGCCGGCTGAACAAGACGTTTATCGGCGAAAACAAACGCCCCAAACCCGTGCTGCGCGACGTATCGCTGACCGTGCACGCCGGCGAGTTCGTTACCATTCTGGGGCAATCCGGCTCGGGCAAGTCCACGTTGCTGCGCATGCTGGCCGGGCTGATCCCACCGGACAGCGGCACGCTCACCCTGGCGGGCAAACCGGTCGACGGCCCGAGCGCCAACGCCGGTATGGTGTTTCAGTCGTACGCGCTCTATCCCTGGCTGGCGGTGTACGACAACATCGCCTTCGGGCTGCTGGCGCAAAAACTGCCGCCGCAGACGATCGCCGAGCGACTGGACGCGCTGCTGCGCCTGGTGGGCCTGACCGGCTATGAGCACGCCTGGCCGCGCGAGCTTTCGGGCGGCATGCGCCAGCGTGTGGGCTTCGCCCGGGCGTTGGCGGTAGAGCCCGACCTCTTGCTGCTGGACGAGCCCTTCTCCGCTCTCGATATCTTCACCGCGCAAAAACTGCGGGGCGACCTGCTGGCGCTGTGGGGGGAAAACCGGCTGCGCACGCGCGCCATGGTGATGGTGACGCACGATGTCGAAGAGGCGGTGCTGATGTCCGATCGGGTGCTGATCCTGGACGCGACCAGCAAACGGATCGACGACGAATTCAGCGTCAACCTCCCGCGCGCGGCGCGCAACCGGGAAAGCCTGCGGCACCTCACCGATCGGATCCGCAGCTGCCTGTACAAAAAAATCGCGCAAGCGCAATCGGTCGGTTAACGGCCCTGTTTTCATCCAATTGGGGAATTGAAATGAACCATAAAAGCTTGCTGATGACGCTGGTCATCCTGCTGCCAGCCGCCGCCACCGGCGCGGAAATCGTCAATAAAGACGGCAATAAGCTGGATCTGTACGGCCAGCTGAACGGTGTGCATTACTTCAGCAGTGACGCCGACAATAACGGCGACCGCTCCTATACCCGCTTCGGCTTCAAAGGCGAGACGCAGATCGGCGACGGGCTGACGGGGTATGGCCAATGGGAATATCAGGCAGGGCTCAATCAGCCGGAAAGCGCCGGGCCGGGCGACAGCTATACCCGCCTCGGCTTCGCCGGATTGACGTTCGGCCCCTGGGGCAGCCTGGATTACGGCCGCAACTACGGCCTGCTGTATGACGTGGCCGGCTGGACCGACGTGCTGCCTGAATTCGGCAACGACAGCTACGAAGCGGCCGACAACTTTATGACCGGCCGCGCCAACGGCCTGCTGACCTACCACAATCGCAGCCTGGGCGGTCTGGTCGACGGCCTGGATCTCGGCCTGCAATATCAGGGGAAGAATCGGGGGGACGACGCTCACCGGGCGAAGGATATCCAAACGCAAAACGGCGATGGTTACGCCTTTTCCGCCACTTACGACACCGGCGCGGGGCTCAACGTTGGCGCCGCCTACGCCAACTCTGCGCGCACCCTGGCGCAGCAGCGCTTCGGCCTGGCTGACGGCGATCGCGCCCGGGCCTGGACGCTGGGGCTGAAATACGACCAGGACAACCTCTATCTGGCGGCAAGCTACGCGCGCACCGAGAACATGACCTACGTCGACGGCGATCGCTACGCCGGCTTCGCCCCGCGCGCAGACGCCGTCGAGGCGGTCGCGCAGTATCACTTCGATTCCGGCGTCACGCCCTCGGTAGCCTACCTGCAAACGCGCGGCCGCAACCTGCCCGGCATTGGCGACGCCGATCTGGTCAAATACCTGGATCTGGCGCTGAACTACAGCTTCAACGCCAACATGTCGACCTACGTGGAGTACAAACTCAACCTGCTGCAGCGGCAGAACGCCGCTGGCGCCAGCGCCGACGACATCGTCGAAACCGGCATCATGTATCAGTTCTGACCCCCATCCCGGCCAGAGGGCACCCTCCGGCCGGTTCATTATTCGACTTTCCGCCCGCCGCTTATTCTCTCGTTTAATTCAGGTTTATATTTCCACAAAATGACGCCTATATTCATTCTCGCGCTTTCTGTTGACGCCCCGTTTAATGAATAAAGAAAATTTTTCCCGCATTCATATTAAATTACATTTTGCCGCCATAATTCGGTGCATCCACATTGAACAATAGGCAATAGCACGCGTATTATGGCCACACGAAAAATAACGGGAGAATGATATGGACGGCGACAGTTGGTTGTTTATTTTATTGTTGGAGCCGCTGAGGTCACAGGAGCAATAGTCATCCCATTGCATCCTGAAAGTGTCAGGATATGAGTCAGTTATAGCATCCCTTCGCTTTACCCTTCAGCCTCTGGCCTCCGCGCACGCCGCACCGGCACGCCCGACGGGCTACCCCCTCCAGCATAAGCGTATTAACAGCCCGATAACGGTCAGGCTTATTTGCACTCGCATTTATTTTACGCCTGCCCGGCGATAAATATCGGCCCTTTTTCCATGCTCATATTTTAATTGGGTGGAGACAGATCATGATGGTAAAAAAAACCACGCTGCTGACGGTCAATAACGTCAGCAAAAGCGTTCAGCCTACCGGTAAAGAAAAACGTCTGGTGCTGGATGAAATCAATTTGCGCCTCTACGACAACGAGGTCGTCAGCATTTTGGGGCAGTCCGGATCGGGTAAATCCACTTTGCTGCGCATGCTTTCCGGCCTGATCGCGCCGGATCTGGGCAGCGTGATGCTGGGGGATAAAAAAGTCTCGGGGCCGAATCCCCAGATCAACATGGTGTTCCAGACCTTCGCCATTTTCCCGTGGCTGAACGTCTACCAAAATATCGCCTTCGGGCTGCAGGCGCAGGATCTGCCGCCGCAGGTGGTCGAAGCCCAAACGCTGAAAATGCTCGATCTGGTCGGGCTCGCGCCTTACCGCGACGCCTACCCGCGCGAGCTTTCCGGCGGCATGCGCCAGCGGGTCGGCTTCGCGCGTGCGCTGGCAGTTGAACCGATGCTGCTGTTGCTGGACGAGCCGTTTTCCGCGCTGGACGTCTATACCGGTGAGCACCTGCGCAGCGATCTGCTGCGGATCTGGAGCACGCGCCAGATCAAAACCCGTTCCATCGTGCTGGTCACCCACAGCGTAGAGGAGGCGGTGATGATGTCTGACCGCATCCTCCTGCTGGGCGCCGGCACCCTCGACGGCTGCTATCACATCACGCAGCGCCGCGAGGCGCGCACCCGCGAGGGGATGCAGCCGCTGACGGACAAAATCAGCGAGGCGCTCAGCCGGCAGATCGCCGCCGCGCACTGAGCGCCGTCCTGGACTGGCGGGACGGAATCCCGCCAACTTAACTACCTGTTTATCAAGAGTTACCCCACCACGGGTGGCTCATGATAAGCGGATAATACATCGAGTTATTATCATGCATTTCATTCATACGCTGCTGACGCTGCTGACCGCGTCCGTCCTGGGCGCCGCCATCGGCTACGAAAGACAGTTCCGCCAGCGCACCGCCGGGCTGCGCACCAACACGCTGGTGGCCACCAGCGCGGCGATCTTCGTCCATCTGGCCATGACCATCGACGGCAGCGGCGGCGCGGTGCGCGTCATCTCCTACGTGGTCTCCGGCGTCGGCTTTCTCGGTGCCGGGGCCATCATGAAGGAAGGGATGAACATCCGCGGCCTGAACACCGCCGCCACGCTCTGGGGCTCCGCAGCGGTCGGCGCCTGCGCCGGCTGCGGCCTGTACGGCGACGCGCTGGCCGCCACGCTGTTCGTGCTCGCCGCCAACACCCTGTTGCGCCCGCTGGTCAATATGGTCAACAAACAGCCCTTCAATGACGTTAACGGCGAATCCACCTACCAGATTTGCGTCATTGCCTTCGAGCATGAACAGCGTGAAGCGCTGGCCAAATTCAAACAGGTGCTGCAAGGGGAAAACTGCTTTATCTCGCATCTGGATATCGAACCCTTCGGCGACGACGACGTGGAGATCACCGCCACCTTGATGCCGGCTTCCGTCACCACGCCGGTGCTCGACCAGACCATCAATAAATTGCTGAACGACAGCATGATGAAACAGGCCTATTACAGCCGCATCGCCGGCTCCGGCTGATGCCTTTCACTTCCAGGGAGATCAACCATGAAAACCATGCCAAAGCTGGCGCATCTGACGATGTTCAAAGACATTGTCCACTGTGGAAGCTTGCACGAGGCCGCGAAAAAGCTGGCCATCTCGCAACCGACGCTCAGCCGGGTGCTGAAAGAGCTGGAAATGACCGTCGGCGCGCGGCTGCTGGAGCGCAGTAACCGCGGCGTGCGCCTGACGGCGGTCGGCGAACTGTTTTACCGGCGGATAGACGCCGCCACCAACCAGTTGCTCAACGCGTTTGACGAGCTGCGCGGCCTGAGCGCCGACGGCGAGAAGCGCCTGCGGGTAGGGATGAGCGTCGATCCGCTGCTGTGCTACCTGCCGCAGGTGCTCGAAGGCTTCAACCGCCGCTACCCGCATACCCGGGTGACGGTGGTGGAGGACGGCCCGGAAGGCCTGCTGGCCCGGCTGAGAAACTGCGAGCTGGATTTGGCGGTCAGCAGCCTGAACGGCGCGGCGGGCGGCGCCGATCTGGCGATGCAGGCGCTGAAGAGCGAGCGCTTCTCGCTCTATCAGGGAGGCGACCTTAGCGCGGCCGGGCAGCCGCCGGCCGAGGCCAAATGGGTGGTGCCGCGCTCCTGCTCGGTGGGGCATGCCGCCATCCGCGAGATCGCCGAACGCTACACGCCGCACGGCCAGATCGTCGAGACCGACTCCTTTCTGGCAACCTGGTGCCTGGTCAGGCAGCAGGGCTATATCGCGCTGCTGAGCGATCGGGTGGTCGCGCACTACGCCCCGCAGCTGCACCTGCAGAAAATCCCGACGCAAGAGATCGACATCAGCGCGCGCTTTTACGTCTTTACCCGCCATGAACCGGCCACGCCGCCGCTCAGCGCCGCCTTTATCCACCTGCTGCAGGCCATGCAGACGGCCTGAGGAGACAGGCCGCCGCCCGCCGGCGGCCGACTCTCTGGTTCAGGCCGCCAACCGCTCACCCCGCCAATCCAACCGTTCACCCGGCGAATCTGACCGCTGAGCGAAATACGCCTGTCTTCCCCCCTTACCCCCAGCGATGATGAGCTGTTCCTAAACCCGCCTTACCTCGGGAAAGACGCTACGGCTCACCGCGCCACTCTGACATCTCTTACAAGCGGATGAGTTCATTCATATTTTGCAGACTGGAATTAAGGATACCTCATGAAACGAGAGGGGATTTTAAAGCACATTCCGTGGATGCTGCTGGGGATACTCGGCGCAGCCTGCCTCGGCGTGGTGGCGCTGCGCCGCGGCGAACACATCAGCGCGCTGTGGATCGTCGTCGCGTCGGTGGCGGTGTATCTGGTGGCCTACCGCTACTACAGCCTGTACATCGCCACCAAGGTGATGAAGCTGGACGCCGGCCGCGCCACCCCGGCGGTGGTCAACAACGACGGCCTGAACTACGTGCCGACCAACAAGAACGTGCTGTTCGGCCACCACTTCGCCGCCATCGCCGGCGCCGGGCCGCTGGTGGGGCCGGTGCTGGCCGCGCAGGTCGGCTACCTGCCCGGCACGCTGTGGCTGCTGGGCGGCGTGGTGCTGGCGGGGGCGGTGCAGGACTTTATGGTGCTGTTCATCTCCTCGCGCCGCAACGGCGCCTCGCTCGGTGAGATCATCAAAAAAGAGATGGGGCCGATACCGGGCACCATCGCGCTGTTCGGCTGCTTCCTGATCATGATCATCATCCTGGCGGTGCTGGCGCTGATCGTGGTGAAAGCGCTGGCGGAAAGCCCGTGGGGGGTGTTCACCGTCTGCTCCACCGTACCGATCGCGCTGTTTATGGGCATCTACATGCGCTATCTGCGGCCCGGCCGCGTGGGTGAAGTGTCAGTCATCGGCATCGTACTGCTGGTGGCCGCCATCTGGTTCGGCGGCGTGGTGGCGCACGACCCGTACTGGGGCCCGGCGCTGACCTTTAAAGACACCACCATCACCTTCACGCTGATCGGCTACGCCTTTGTCTCCGCCCTACTGCCGGTATGGCTGATCCTGGCGCCGCGCGACTACCTGGCCACCTTCCTGAAAATCGGCGTGATCGTCGGGCTGGCGATCGGCATCGTGATCCTCAACCCTGAGCTGAAAATGCCGGCGGTGACCCAGTTCGTCGACGGCACCGGCCCGGTATGGAAAGGCACCCTGTTCCCGTTCCTGTTCATTACCATCGCCTGCGGTGCGGTCTCCGGCTTCCATGCGCTGATCGCCTCCGGCACCACGCCGAAGCTGCTGGCCAATGAGACCGACGCGCGCTTTATCGGCTACGGCGCGATGCTGATGGAGTCCTTCGTCGCCATCATGGCGCTGGTGGCGGCGTCCATCATCGAGCCGGGCCTGTACTTCGCCATGAACACCCCGCCGGCGGCGCTGGGCATCACCATGCCGGATCTGCACCGCCTGGGCACCGAAGACGCGCCGATGATCATGGCTTCGCTGAAGGACGTCACCGTGCACGCAGCGGCGGCGGTCAGCTCCTGGGGCTTCGTCATCAGCCCGGAACAGATCCTGCAGACCGCCACCGACATCGGCGAACCTTCGGTGCTGAACCGCGCCGGCGGCGCACCAACGCTGGCGGTGGGCATCGCCCACGTGTTCCACCAGATCATTCCGGGCGCCAACATGGGCTTCTGGTACCACTTCGGCATTCTGTTCGAGGCGCTGTTCATCCTGACCGCGCTGGACGCCGGCACCCGCTCCGGGCGCTTTATGCTGCAGGATCTGCTGGGCAACTTCGTGCCGTTCCTGAAGAAAACCGACTCGCTGGTAGCCGGCATCATCGGCACCGCCGGCTGCGTCGGGCTGTGGGGCTACCTGCTGTACCAGGGCGTAGTCGATCCACTCGGCGGCGTGAAGAGCCTGTGGCCGCTGTTCGGCATCTCCAACCAGATGCTGGCCGCCGTGGCGCTGGTGCTGGGTACCGTGGTGCTGATTAAGATGAAGCGCACCCAATATATCTGGGTGACCGTACTGCCGGCGGTGTGGCTGCTGATCTGCACCACCTACGCGCTGGGCCTGAAGCTGTTCAGCGACAACCCGCAGCTGGAAGGCTTCTTCTTCCTGGCCGGCGAGTACAAACGCAAGATCGCCGAAGGCGGCGCCGAGCTGAGCGCCCAGCAGATCGCCAACATGAACCACATCGTGGTGAACAACTACACCAACGCCGGGCTGAGCATTCTGTTCCTGCTGGTGGTGTACAGCATCATCTTCTACGGGGTGAAAACCGCGATGGCGGCGCACAAGAACCCGAAACGCACCGACCAGGAAACGCCTTACGTGCCGGTGCCGCAGGCCGCGCCCGCCGACGGCGTAACTGAGGGGGAGGTCAAAGTTTCGACCCAGCATTGATGTGATTTAACGGATACCCTGCATAATAAACGTTAAGTAGTACCCAAAGCCGTACGGCCTGTGCATCGCAAGACGCCAGGCGTACGGCGCGATGCAATCGAGATACCCGGGGTGACCCGGAGGTGGGGCATCCCTGCGGGAACCCCATCCCCCGGCTTCTCCTAATATCAGGCTTAAGCAAGCGCTGTAGTGATGCAGGGTAAAGTTGGAGAAGGCTTATGTTCGGAAATCTCGGCCAGGCGGGGAAGTATCTCGGGCAGGCGGCGCGCATGTTGGTGGGCGTGCCTGACTACGATACCTACGTCCAGCACATGAAAGACAACCACCCGGACAAGCCGGTGATGACCTATAAAGAATTTTTCCGCGAGCGCCAGCAAGCGCGCTACGGCGGCGACGGCAAAGGCGGCATGCGCTGCTGTTAACCCGCAGTCACAAGGACCCGTATGAAACCCATTGCAGTCACCATCCTGACCGGCTTTTTGGGCGCCGGCAAAACCACCCTGCTGCGCCACATCCTGAACGCCGAACACGGCTATAAAATTGCGGTCATCGAGAACGAGTTCGGCGAAGTGCCGATCGACGACGCGCTGATCGGCGATCGCGCCAGCCGCATCACCACCCTGAGCAACGGCTGCATCTGCTGCAGCAAGTCCAACGAACTGGCGGACGCGCTGCTGGATCTGCTGGACGGCGTCGACAGCGGCCAGCTGGCGTTCGACCGGCTGATCATCGAATGCACCGGCATGGCCGATCCCGGCCCGATTACCCAGACCTTTTTCTCGCACGAGATCCTGTGCGAGCGCTTCCTGCTGGACGGCATCATCACCCTGGTGGACGCGGCGCACGCCGAGCAGCAGCTGAGCCAGTTCAGCATCGCCCAGGCGCAGGTGGGCTACGCCGACCGCATCCTGCTGACCAAAACCGACGTGGCGCCGGACTGCGAGGCGCTGATCCAGCGGCTGCAGCGGATGAACGCCCGCGCGCCGGTCTACCAGGTGACGCACGGCGATATCGATCTGAGCGTGCTGTTCGACATCGAAGGCTTCACGCTGAACGACAAGCTGAACCTGACGCCGCCCGCCCCGCTGTTCCGCCGCATCCCGCAGCCGCAGAGCGACATCCGCTCGATCGTGGTGACGCTGGAGCGTCCGCTGCCGCTGATACAAATCTCCGAGGTGATGGAAGGCCTGCTGCTGGAATACGCCGATAACCTGCTGCGCTACAAAGGCATTCTGTCTATCGAAGACGAACCGCGCCGCCTGCTGTTCCAGGGCGTACAGCGGCTGTACAACGCCGACTGGGATCGGGAGTGGCTGCCTGAGGAAGAGCGCAAGAGCACCTTGGTATTTATTGGTGTGGATCTGCCGGAGGAGGAGATTCGGGGAAGGATTGGGAGGTTGGAGTAAACGGGGCTTGGATATGGGAGCCTGTGGGTGGGCTCCTTTATGGGCATATGGTGTTAATGGGGTTGGAGGGAGGGACACTAGACGCAGCTCTGTTGCTGCTTGCTGTAGGGCAAATTCAGCGGCGAATTCGCGTGCAGGAAGGAACTCACCTGCCTGTTGTTTTTTGTAGGAGAGCAGCTTTATCGTGATCGTGAGCGGTTTAATCGAATAGACTTGCATCAGTTAACATCATCACAACTTGTCGGCCTTGCTGTATTCGGCAAAATAGACAGAAGGACTGTGCACTTTTCAATGAACTTCTGCAAAAGAGTTCTCAGCTCTCCTCCCTCTAGCGAGATCATCTAGTATTTTGAAAAATATAAACATAGAATCAAGTAGAACTAAAACAGATATACTTACAAATAGTAGAGCCACATTCTAAAACTGCTGGGACTTTAAACCAGAAAGATCTATCCCATACTCCAACTGAACAACGCCTGTAGGCATGACTCCACCTTTGAAACTCTCAGGCGTTATGCGGGGAAAACTTTCATCAACCCTATAAGACCTCGCCTCAAGCAGGTTGTATTCCTCTTTCCGCACAGAACATCCTGCCTCCATACCAAGTCGCTGCAAGGCGACTTCCAGCATGACGGCATCAACGCCGAGCGCAACAAGACGATCACAGACAAGGTCTATCGACAACCCATCATCAACTGGCTCGAACCTATAGTGAACCAGCTCCAACGGTTTACCGGATGAGGCAGCTAACTGAAACTGCCCAGATATGTTGATTATGGCCCCGTAACGACTGATCGTCGACTTGATCTCGTAATCGGTTGCTGGGGTCATGATATCAACCACGCCGCCGAAAGGGCCACTCCACTCCAAAGAATTTCCTTTAATGACCAGCGCTTCTAACGCCAGCAGCTCTGCGAGCACGTCATAACCATGCTTGTCGATCAGCGCATTCCCCAGCAGGTGGCGCCATCGTTCCCACCAAACAAGCGGGGCAGCAAGTAACGTTTGGCGAACATCGCTGCTGTGCTCGACACTTACCATGTGCGCACAGATCAACCCGAATTCATTGCGGAGCCATTCCATGGACGACTCCAGACGCAGAAAGCATCTATGCTGACCTGCAACAATTCGTCCTACAGTCCGAAGTCTGGCGCCGGCAAACTCTTCTGAGATCTCAAGTGATTCAGAGCACTCAATGGCAACGCCAAAACTGTCGCTCTCTCGAAAAACCCACGCAGGAAACTCTGCTGGCATCGCTTTGATAAGCAGCATTCGGCCACTCTGCTCAAGGTTGGCAAAGCCTTCTTGAATTTCTTTCAACAGATCAGTCATGAGTACTATCCAAGTCCTTAGAAACGCATCCCACATCTGAAAAAAGCGTGTCAACGTAACCGAATAAGCCCCCTTCGCATAATGAAGGTTCCTTCAACAAAATTTGTGCCGTATTGAGCTTCATAATTGCTCTGAACTGATCTTGTGAAGGGTTACGCTGCCGACGCATTTCAAAAATCCGCCGTGTAAGATCAATTCTGAATCCCCCCCTGCCAGGGCGCTCGACCAATTGCACAACCGTATCTGTGGTTACGTTCTCCAACACCTTACGAGTATTCTGCTCCGAGCCTTGCCATGTGAGGTGCACAGTCCACCAAACTGCTCGCAACCAAATACGGCTTCGCCCTTTCCAGAAACGAACTGGAGGGGCGCTATCCCAGCGACTTTTCACAAGATCCGGCAATACACGTACTGAAAGAAAGCGCCACCAGCCATCATCTGCCGCGGAACGAAGGTCCATACCAGCTTCCGACAATATCTGGAACAGAACCAAACCGACTTTCATATCATAAGCGCCAGGGCCTGCGGCGTTACCTCTTGCATTCACATCATATAACGGTATAGCAGTAAGCAGCTGGCGGCGTATTATCTCCAGTTCCGGATGGAGTTTGTCTGGAGCAAACGAATCATTTTTTACCATCTCATCAAAATGACGCTGCGATAATTTCAGATTCAATGTCGGGAAAATCATTTAGCGGCCTCCAATTCCATGACCCGGCTATCAATCCAACGTTGGATAGATTTGAACAGCTCTGGAAGGGAGCCAGTGTCCAAGTCACCTAATCTGATAAATGAGCATATCGCATCCGCAATACTCCCAATCCCCTCGTCAGCATCGGTCACGCCTAGATGTGTATCGAACTCTGCCCCCATGTCTTCCTTGACCTGAGCAATAACCAAGGTTAGCCAAGCTGCAAACACTTGACGCATCAACTGCGACTGCTCGATACTTAAAGCACGACGATCGCGTAACTGGTCGAAATGAGGATGAGAGCTGTTAAGTACCAAGGCGACGTATTCGCTGGAAAACGGTTCATCTTGGGGATCACTCCAGCACGCTTTCAACTCCCACAGAGGCTCCGTTGGCCCTAAGGACTCCTCCAGTACAGGGAAGAGAGAACCATCACCGTCAATAATGATTTCGATCGGCTGTGTCACGAGTCCCAACCGTGCCCCTAGCTGATGTGCATATCCGGGAACAAATTCTGACGTGTGTCGGCCTAAGAACGTTTGAACTGATATCAGACCACTCCCCCTGACAGTTCCAGGTTTGAGTGTGATCTCAAGGACTACATACCCATCTTCGGTAACGTGCTGCAATCCATAAGCAGTTCCAAGTGTTCTCCAGCATGAGTCCGCAGATGCCCACTCCAACGCAAGCAGAACTTCAGATTCCGCAGTCACTACTCCTTCAGCACCAAAGATGGCTTCTAGCAGCGGAATTCGTTCGATAACGCATTGAACTACCAGAGTATGTTCGCCCGGATTCCAATCACTGTCCTTGCCGATAGCATATTGGTATTGAGCCAACGCCTTCACACCAGGATCAAAATAGCTATCGGCCCTAAAGCTGAAACTTACGACCGAATCATTCCCTTGTGAGAGCGGTGCATTCAGCATCCGATAGAGCGGCAACCGTGTACTCATTCCGCCTCTCCCTTGGAACTCAAGATTCGAACACCTACAACAGGTTGTAGGAGCTTGCCTCCGGACTCATCCATTCTGACTAGAACCCTCCCTTCCAGTACCAAGTCAGACTGGAGGAACGCAGCGTCAACAATGGTAAGTTTTAAGCTTGTCCCGTCGGCACTCTGTAAGCACTTTATAGCAGAGGTTGCGCTCATGATTCGAGGTGATTCCAATCGAAATGGAAACGTACTGAGTCCACTTTCAAGCCACTTCTCGCAGGTGATCGGTCCGGACTCAGAATCTACAGAAACTGTAATTTCCCTCGGGGTATTCGTTTGCGCCCTTCCCCATATCAAGCGCCATGTCATGGAAATAGTGTATGCTGCATGCCTAATTTCTATTATTTCCAGCACTGGGGAAGAGTTTTTTGCTCTTTTGGAACCGTTCCCTATGGCAGCATGCGAAGCCGGTTTACCAAAGCGCCCATCACCGCCAAATCCTCGATTGGGCAGCACTAGCTCAGCCAGTTTACGGGACATCCGCATCGAAGGTTTTACATTCGCACTAGGCTGCGACGGTACACAGAAGTCTTTCCATGCCCGACCACATTGCGTACGAATCTTTTCAACAATTCTTCCTCCATATACATCGATCCAAGTAGCATGATCCGCACGCTCGCAACTTCGCAAATATCCTTCTAGGTTTTGGGTTGTCGAACGCAATCCCCTAGTTTCTGATGGAGTGAGCTTCTGTTTCGAATTTGGCAGAAAGAGCCCTATCACATACCGCCCATCTGTAAAACCAGAGAACCCACCGGACCAGCCGCGTGAATCAATACTATCATCCCAACAGATGTTCATTCCTAACGAGCGCATGAAAGTCATGATCGGTCGATGGGGCGGAACACTGTCCATCCTAGAGAAAATGCAAACTTCCGGGCTCGGGCTATTGTCTGGCGCATCCATTTGCAACTGTTTCGAAGTTAGCGCCACTGCAATCAGTTTTCCTGCCTGACTACTACCTACGAACTCACCACGCAATGAAATAGCTCTGATGAGCATATTATTGGTCTTGATGCCTCGGGCTGTAAGGTAATCATTCGCCTCAAGCGTCTCCCCAACCACACGATTATACAAACACTGGGCCACCCGAAAGATCGGCAACATGTCGGCACTGGCTATTTTTTTCCCGTTAACTGATGCTCTTAAATGTCTACCACTGGCGAAGAAAGGGTTATCCAGTCGAGCATTGAACCAGCGCTGGATCGCGACATTCACATAATCTGCGTAACTTCTTTCCCACCATGGAACCCACCCGCTTTCCTGATCGAGTACGGGTAGCAGGTTTTCCTTGAGCAATGGAATTATGATTGCCGTTCCGGTTTCTTCGCCAGTAAATGGCTGAGCACCAAGTGCCTTCAAAATATCATTGATATGATCAGGAGCAGTGATTGCCTGCAAGCCTTCTTCCGCTCCCCACCATGCAATGCCTGTTTGAGTCTTAAGCTGCAAGCGGTCTTCACGACTTTCATCTTCGACCAACGAAGCTACCAAGCGCTCCTCATAGCCTTCCGCAGTCTTAATCCGACTATAATAAATAACCAGGCCGGCTCCCATGCGGAAATAACAGGTCTTGCCTAACCCCCACGAACCGCCGGCACCATCATCTGTGCGAGTTCTACCAATCTCAAATACAAGCTTCAGGAAATTTCCATGCTGACCGTTAGTCTTCACGCTATCGAATGTCATCGGACCTGTCAGACCTTCAGTACCAGAATCACGAATCTCAAGTAGTTTTGGTAGACGCGGATAGCGTTTCTTCAGCATCTGCAGATTGAGACCTTCACTGAACGTGGAAGCAATGGCGTCCAGCAAATGCTCACGGATATGAAAATCCACCGAAACTGGTTGTAATTGAAAACTATTCTGGCCCGCATCAAGGGAATTCTGAACGGATTCGCGTACCAACAGATCTAGTAATGGAGTTTCTTCGTTCTGCAGTGCGCGAAGCAGAAATGCACCGGATTCCTGCATTGGCTGCAGTGGAAGACTGTAATACTTCATGGTTCAGATCTCTCCTACCTTTTCCTCGAGGCTATTCTCCAATATAGAAAGAGGCTCTGGAATATGCACAGTCACATGAGTAGCATAGTTTTGCTTCTTACCTTGCGAACCCGGTAGATAAAGACTGATGCCTATAATGTGAGCCTTGGCATTAAGCGATGCTCTCTCTCTGCGCGGCGCAGCCTTCATCTTTGACAAACTATCGTATTTGCTGACTTTATCGATAAGGTAGATAAGCAATTGAGGTGTATTTCCGACACCACCTTTGCAACGCAACTCTGATATCCTGGAATTAGTGAAAGTCGCATTTGAAAGATCACTGTCTTCAATATAGAGAACATCCGCAAGCAGATCCTTTGGATCTCGCAGTGCCCCAATGGACACCCCATCATCCGAGCGCTTATCAGCAAAGCGAGTACGATTGATCCGACCAACCGCATTACTGCCAATCACCCATGTGTTTTCCGGTTTCGGAGAGCTGCCAGCAACAACGACGTTCCAATTCGTATAACCGGCATTTGTAGCATGTTCACCAAGCCATTTCAGAAAAGCGTTGATGTCGGAGAAAAACTGATTCCCCGGATGGAATGACAAGCGAGCCAAATACTCAGCTATTAGACTCACATCAACATTACGCCAAACAAGGTTATGAGACCTCTTCAATTCAGGCTGTTCAGAATTCGAACCAAGCGAGTTCAGAAACTCTTCGGTGTAATGCAAATTGCCATTAAGTACTACTTCAGCGTCATCGCCATCATGGAAGACCGTAGTCTGCCGGTTGATGCCCGAAAAGTCGAAATCTGCCTCGATCGCACTCTGCATCCTATTCGCACCAGTAGGGCGAATCCAAGCCAGCCTCGCATGAACCCGAACACGTGGTCCATACTCCTCAGGCTTAGAGCCACCATGCATGAAACGTTGTAAATCATCACGAAGTTCTTCCTCCGCAACCGTCATGAACTCGTATTTGGCTCTTGTATCATTAGACATCCAGATTCTAGGTAACAATTCATAACCTTTGCGATATCCAAACCAGCGTCCCATTTGCATAAGAGAATCCGCTTGGGCCGAGCCACGCAAGAAAAAGGTGCTGACGAGATTTTCAATCGTCAGTCCACGGGAAAGGGTGCCGCCACCAATAACAATAAAAGCTGTGCAAAAATCAATGCATTGCCCATCATCAGGGTAGAACAACCGCCGGACTTCATTCTCATCGGTGACCCCATTGTTGGCACAGTTATCAACGCAGACATGGATCCCACGGTGGTATATACGCCTAGAGTCCGCGTCGAGTTGAATAGCTGTTACCATGCTTAGAAGCGTCCGGATCTCAGCCAAAAGACTATCAAATGTCGGCAGCTCATGAAGCTCGGAGAGCCGCCCGTAATCAGGAAAACGCTCAGAAAACTGGTTGACGTCCAGCTCTGACGAGACGTTTTCCCATACCTGTCTGAAAACCTGTTCCAACTGAATATTGCTGTATTTCGACCACGTTTCGAGAGCAGCTTGCACTGCTTTACTCATATAGTCATGGTGAACCTGCCTTGCACTAGTATGAATCAACATGCTCACAGGTTTTGCAGAACCGGATACTCGCATGACTGCCACGCAACACAGATACCAGACCAAGCTTTCTCTCAATGCTTGAGGTAGGGTTAAGTCATCGCCTTTGTGAATGCTACGAACCTTCTCCAAGTCATCGCCAGAAACTTCACGAACGATCCCAAGCGGTTCCTTATTTTGTTCAAGATATCCGAAGATCTGTACAGGCCCGAAATGTTCATCAGCTTGTGGTAGAGCAGCGATGAAATCTGTTGGGTAGAGGGTCGTTTCACTAGGCCCTTCATTGAGAAAATTGGCTGCTGGTGTAGCAGTAAATGCTACATAGTTCACGCTTTGCAACGGCAAACGGATCAACCGCAGAATAAGGTCGTTGATGACCGTACGTTCATCTTTGGAAACGTCATTCGAATTGATGCCTGCCTGATCCGCCTCGTCATCAATCACTACAAGTCGCATTTGTGACATGCCCTGCGGATGCGCACTGATCCAATCAATGAGATGCTTCAACCGGGCTGGATTCTTGAGACAGACAACCAAGTGACGGTCCCTTCGGCCAGCGTCAAACTGCATATCTTGTGCCCGCGCACCATAAGGGCTATTGCTCGACGGATGCTCAATCGACTTCCAACTGAGGTTTCCATCATGCTGGAATAGATCGCCGACAAGTCGCTTGCTGGTTTGCACCCGTAGGTTTTCCAGCGTACCAGTGAGTACGACGAACAGGTTCCATCGGTAGTCCGCGGCCATTGAAATAAGGCCCGCCATGTTAGCTGTTTTGCCAGACTGGACATGCCCGACCACTAGGCCTTTCACAGCCACTCGATCTTTTGTGTTCTGGCGAAAGTGCTTGAGTACACGTAAAGCAGACTCTTGGATATTATCGACTGAGGTTTTCTTCCAGCCCTGATTGAGCAGGTATTTCCTGTAGAGTTGCCAAGCACTTCGTCCGTCTTGCGGCACAGTGAAGCCTGGCTCGGCCTCTTCCGGTCCTACAACGATCAAGGGTCTTGCCGCGGCGAAAGATTGTTGTTCTGCGTGTTTCTTATGCCGGACGATTTCCCTCCAACATTCACAGCGTTCTTCCGGGCTGTTGCCCAACGAAGGCCAGTCTTCCATTTCCTCCTGCATACGGAACCAAGAATCGACTTTCTCGAGTGATTCCCCCAACCGGCCAAGAGCGGCAATTTCATCCCAGCTCTTTCCTTTCAGGCGCCAGCTGTCAATGAAAGCGCGGCATTTGTCGTACGCCGGGTCAATACTGTAATTAGCCATGAGCATCCCTACCTTCAAAGAAAATGGATTTAAGTATAACCTCTAAAACCGTAAAGTCCCGCCCCTCTTACTTATCTAATGGAATATTTTAAAATAATAAATATTTATTTTAGGCAGCAAGGAGGAGGGGCACTACAAAATTAATTACCAAAGTCAAATTAAGCACCATATAAATAACCAGTGTTTTTTATTTTAAAGTAATTAATTTCCATAATAAACTATAACCTTATCATCAATAAAATCAGATTAAAATATCTGCAACGATCCGTGCAATCTGCTTAGCCAAAAATGGAGGAACTGCATTACCGACTTGATGATATTGTTGAGTTCTTCCTCCTTGGAAAAAATAGTTATCTGGGAAAGTTTGTAATCTTGCAGCTTCTCGAACCGTCAAGCTTCTGCACTGTACAGGGTCATAATGGATAAAGTAATGCCCATCTTTTGAAATATGGCTTGTTATTGTCGTAGATGGGCTGCCAGAAAGCTGCACCCGGAAACGGTCCGAGAATTTACCAGTTTCCCAGTTCTTATGGTCAGGAGCGAGACCTGGCAAGTTAAACTCTTTATGCCCTTTAGGAGACCTTTTATGAATAGAGGCGAAACACGCAGCATATCCATAGCGAGCAAGATCGTCGATTCGATGTCCTCGGGCCTCATGGTTTAACCAAACATTCAAACGTGAATCGAGCAGCCAGTCATCAAGATAACTATGCTGAGTACGTCCAGTAGAGCCGTCTTTTGGCATTCTAGTGGACCCAGTATTGCTGACAAGACCAATTTTCTCAGAGACTTTTGCAAGACAGCTTGATAATGATTTTTCGGGTTCAATAGCTTTTGATGCATGAGCAGCAAGACGGTTAATCTGCTCACTTACCTGAACTTCCCATTGTTCTCTTGAGTCTTTCTGCCTACTCAGAAGACTTCTTAGTTTAGGAAGGCTTCCAATAACATCTTGGACACTTACACTACCTTGAATCTGCAATTTAGGAAGATTCTCTTTATAGCGGTCTTCACGTATTCCAAGCAGAATAACTCTATGGCGTGCTTGGGGTACCCCATAGTCCTCAGATCGAATAATATATTTTGTCGCATCAAGCAAGTCAGGGTTTTCACCATCACAAAACTCTTGTTCACTGACTAACGAAACAATCCGATAACATGGACTATCTTGGGTAGCCTTGAGTGCAGAACCAGGGTTGGCGAGATCTTTCAGAATCTGATTGAATATTTTTTCGCCATTTATCTTGGAAGAGAGTATTCCTTTAACGTTCTCCATTACAAAGATATCAGGCTGATAATTCTGAATAATTCTCAAGTATTCGCGATAGAGGAAATGGCGATGATCTTCTTCTGGTTTGTAATCCGTTTTCCCTTTATTGCGGGCTCGTCCAACCAAGGAATAGGCTTGGCAAGGTGGCCCACCTATCAGTACCCAAGGTTGATTAGTACAGCGTTTTTCAAGCACTTCTTGAATTGATGCATCAAGGATAGCATTCCCGATACTGCTACCAATTTCAATGCACATAGCCTCTTTAGCAGCAAGCCCCCAAAGTTCAGCTGTTTCACCAGTATAAGGTTTTGTTGTTTCACCATTGCAGAAGCGATAATAGTCGTCAAGGCTTTCAGGTTGGTTTCTGACCAACAGTCGATAGAATGCTCTAAGACGAAGAGTCTCATGGGCAATCGGATCTTTCTCTGCTGAAACAGATATTTGAAACGTATCGCCATTTTCCAGGGATGAAAAACCCTCCCCTAATCCTCCAGGTCCGGCAAAAAGGTCTACTACAGGGATCGGCTTCACAGGCATACTCAATTATGTATATTAGTGGGATAAATAGGAGCCCAGGATACCAAGAAGAAGGGCAAACAGGAAGCATAGCTGATGGATATTGTCGATAGTAAAACGCGCTCTCGTATGATGTCAGGCATCAGGCACAAGCATACAAAACCAGAGCTGCTTGTTCGTAAATTTTTATACACTAATGGTTTCAGGTTCCGATTACACGTGAAGGACTTGCCCGGCACTCCTGATATCGTACTGCCACGATATAGCTTGTGCATCTTTGTTCATGGGTGCTTTTGGCATCATCATAATGGATGCAGATTCGCTACAATGCCCAAAACTCGTCCAGAATTCTGGAGAGAAAAATTGATCTCCAATAGACAACGTGACATCCGAGCAAAAATAATGCTTAACGCACTAGGATGGAGAGTGTTTGAAATCTGGGAATGTGGGATTAAAAACCGCGATCAAGACTCTCTAGAATGGCTTCCAGAACATATAAAAAGCAGCGTTTCTACATTCAGCTGGCCTGATTATATATGCAGTTATGATCCTGAATAACAACAGATTTAACAGACACCCTTGAGCCATTCTCGATCTTCCATTTTCAGCCCCTACTTTCGAACTCGAGCATCCACCTGCTGAGACAGCAGCATGCTTGCAATAACACAAAACATAAAATAAATCAAATAATTACATGTTATTTACAACAACAGCAGTGACTCATATCAAATACCTGAAAGCATCCTGAAACAGTTTTTCAGCTATCGGCCGGAATTGATCTCCCATGCATATTTACAGGACATTCACTTGTTTAGAGTAACGGTATTTATTTGGTAATTTTTGATATTTATGCATCAGCAAGGCCTGGTTACAGACACAAAAAAACCACCTTTCGGTGGCTTCTTGTTCGCGCGGTACTTAATGGTGCCGAAGGCCGGACTCGAACCGGCACGTATCTCTACGGTTGATTTTGAATCAACTGCGTCTACCGATTTCGCCACTTCGGCACTGAAGTAGTATGCGGAAAACGGGTGCATTATACCTTCCCGCGATCGGTGCGCAAGAGTTATCAGGCATTCAATGAGTTAAATGTTGAAAAAAACGTCACAACCCCCGTTTACCCTCTTATTGCTGCGTTTGCCGCATCTTCCTCCCGCACTTTCACCCTCCTCGCAACAAAACCGCAGATCCGATCACAATTTCACCAAATGCTGATTTTAAAGCCATATGAAAGAGAATAAGGTGAGCAAATAAAATTAAATGAAAACAAAAGAAGGATAAACACAATGAATGAAACAACCAGACGCATGGCCAGGTTGATCGATCTGAGCGCGGTGCAGGCCACCAATACCGAGGAAGACGTGCGCCACTGCGCCGCACTGGCCAGTCGCTATCGCATTATCTCGGTGCACGTGCTGCCGTGCTGGACGCGTTTCCTCAGCACTTTGCTGCCGGAGCGCGGCCAGGCGGACGTGATGATTGGCGGGCCGGTCGGCTTTCCCGGCGGTGGGCAGACCACCGATCTCAAGGTGCAGGAGGTGCGCCAGCTGATCGCCGAGGGCGCGCGCGAGGTCGATATGGTGGTGAACATCGGCAAGGTGCTGTCGGGGGATTACGATTGTGTGCGCGAAGATCTGCGCCGGGTAGTCGAGGCCGCCGCGCCGGTGCCGGCCAAAGTCATTCTGGAGACGCACTATCTGAACGAGAAGCAGATCCGTCGGGTGTGCGACATCGCCGTCGAGATCGGCATGGCCTGGGTGAAAACCTCCACCGGCTGGGCACCGACCGGCGCCACGGTAGAGAAAGTGGCGATCATCGCCGATCAGTTGCGTGGCCGCATTCAGATCAAAGGGGCCGGCGGCATTCGCGATCTGGACACGGTGCGCGCGCTATATCGGCTGGGCGTGCGCCGCTTCGGCATGAGCGCGGCGGCCACTCAGCGTGTGCTGGAGCAGCTCGAACAGGATCCAGGCCTGTTCCCGGAACTGAACGATAACTAATCTTGCGCGATCCCAGCGCACGCTTCTGCGGGTGGCCCGCGCCATCCGCCACGGGAGTGATAACAATGAAAGATTTACTTCTTACCCTTGATATCGGCACCGGCAGCACCCGTGCCGGGCTGGTCACCAACACCGGGGAAATCCTTGGCTTCGCGCAGCGCGAGTACGAGCAGATCACGCCGCAGGCCGGCTGGTCGGAACAACCGCCTTCGCTGTGGTGGCAGTGCGTCTGCCAGTGTACGCAGGAGCTACACGCGCGCTACGCCGAATACTGGCCGCGTATCGCCGCCGTCGGCGCCTGCGGGCAGATGCACGGCACGGTCTTGCTCGATGCCGACGGCGAACTGGTCGTCGATCGCGCCATGCTGTGGAACGACAAACGCTCTCAGCAGCAGGTAGCCCGCTTTAGCCACCAACAGCCGCCGCAGCCTTGGCTGGAACTGTTGAATAATCCCCCCACCGCCGCCTGGCCGGCGTTCAAGCTGGCCTGGCTGCGCGAGCATCATCCATCGCAGTGGGAGCGCATCGCTACGGTGTTGATGCCCAAGGATTACGTCAATTTCCGTCTCTGCGGCGTACGCGCCACTGATTACAGCGAGGCCTCCTGCTATTACCTGATGGACAGCGCCACGCTGCAGTGGTCGCCAGAGGCGCTGCGGCAGTTCGGGTTGCGTGCCGATCAGTTGCCCGCCATCCATCTCTCCAGTGAGGTGATTGGCCACATTACGCCCGCAGCGGCGAGCGCCACCGGTCTGCCGTCGGGCGTACCGGTGGTAGCGGGCACGGCGGATATGGCCGCTACCCTGCTCGGTTCCGGCGTCTATCAGGCCGGCATCGCCTCCGACAGCACCGGCACCTCCACGTTGCTCACCGTGGTCTCGGAGCACCCGCTGCTCTCTGCCAGCGTCAACAACCTGCACCTGGCCAACCCGGCCTGGGGTGGTTTCACCCTGCTCGACGCCGGTGGCGACGCCATGCGCTGGGCGCGTTCGGCGCTGAGCGCCGGCCAACTCAGCCACCAGCAGATGCTCGATATGGCGGCCGACGTACCGCCGGGCGCCGAAGGGCTGCTGTTCCTGCCTTACCTGACCGGCGAGCGGCTGGCGGAACACACCAACTCACGCGCGCAGTTCTTCGGCCTGCAGCGCAAGCATAGACAGCCACACCTCTACCGCGCGGTGCTGGAAGGGGTGGCACTGGCGTCCTTGCGCAATCTGCAGCAGCTCAGGCGCCACGCGCAGGAACCGGAGGCAATGATCGCTTCGGGTGGTGGCGCACGTAGCCCACTGTGGCTGCAGATCAAGGCCTCGGTCTACAACCTGCCGCTGCTGCAAACGCGCAATCAGGAGAACGGCACTACCGGCTGCGCGATAGTCGCCGGGGTCGGCGTCGGGCTGTTCAACAGTTTCGCCCAAGGGGTGAGCCGCACCGTCAGCATCGAGCGCGAATTTACCCCCGATCCACGCCAGCACGAACACTACCTGCGCTGCTTCGAGCTGTTCGAACAGCTCTACCGCCAGGCGCAGCCCCTCTACGAACAGCTTGATGTTATTAGCTCGTTCTCTTTTTCTCCGGATGAAGGAACACCGCAATGAGCGACTCTCTGATTAACAAGGGCGACATCGCGCAGCACGCCGCGGCCGAAAGTATCGACCGTAGTGCCTATCTGCCCGCCACGCCCTGGCTGCAGCTGATGCTGGTCTGCTGCCTGTTCGCCCTGTGGGGCATGGCCGGCAACCTGAACGATATTCTGATCGCCCAGTTCAAAAAGGGGTTCGATCTGTCGGATACCCAAACCGCACTGGTGCAGTCGATCTTCTTCCTCGGCTACTTCGTGATGGCGCTGCCCGCCGCAGCGGTGATCAAACGCTACTCGTACAAGGTGGCGATCGTGATCGGCCTGTGCCTGTACGCGCTCGGCTGCTTCCTGTTTATCCCGGCAGCGCAGATCATGACCTACGGCGCCTTCCTGGCCTGCCTGGGGGTGATCGCCACCGGGCTGTCGTTCCTGGAAACCTCAGCCAATACCTACTCCAGCCTGCTGGGGCCGCTGGAAACCTCCACCCAGCGCATCAACTTCTCGCAGATATTCAACTCGCTGGGGATCATTTTTGGCGTATTGATCGGCCAGCAGCTGGTGTTCGGCAAAAACGATCCCAGCCACGCCGAGCTGCTGCAGATGCCACCGGCGGCGGCCGAAGCGGCACGCTCCCAGATGGTGTCGCAGGTGGTCACACCTTATCTGATCATCGGCAGCGTGCTGATCGTCCTGGCGCTGATCTTCGTGGCGGTGAAATTCCCCGCCTGCAAAACCCAGCGCTCGCACCAGGGAGCGGGCAAGCCGCTGATGCAATCGCTGAAGATCCTGCTGGCGCTGCCGCGCTTCCGGTTGGGGGTGCTGTCGCAGTTCCTGTATGTCGGCGCGCAGGTAGGGCTGTGGAGTTTCACCATTCGGTTTGTGCAAATGATTGAACAGGGGGCAACCGAGCATTCGGCCACCTACTGGCTGCTGGCCACGCTGGTCTGTTACTCGGCCGGCAAGGTGGTCACCACCGCGCTGATGAAAAAGTTCAGCCCGGCGCGGTTGCTCGGCGTGTTCTGTTCGGTATGCGTGCTGCTGTTGCTGCTGGCCGTCAACATCCAAAGCCTGCTGGCGGTGGTGGCGATCATGGGCGTCAACTTCTGTATGGCGTTGTGCTGGCCAACCAACTTTGGCCTGACGATCAAAGGGCTGGGCGAAGAAACTCAGGTGGCCGGTTCGATCGTAGTGATGTCGATCATCGGCGGTGCGGTGGTGCCGTTAATCATGGGCATCATCTCCGATCTCAACGGCGGCGATATGCAGATCGCCTTCGCGGTGCCGCTGGTCTGCTTCGCCTACGTCGCTTTCTATGGCTTCTACTGCGCGCGCAAGGGGATTTGATATGGCACATCAGATTAACGGACTGATGCACGTCGGCCTACGCTGCGCGGATATCGAACGAGCCGCCGGCTTCTATCGCTCACTCGGTTTCGAACCCCGGCAAACGCTGGCGCTCGGCGGCCCCGTCGCCGTACAGTTTTTGCAGTTGGGTGAGCTAACGCTGGAGTTATACCAGCTGCCCGCCGAAGGGCTGATTCGCCCCGCCAGCGCCTATGGTATCGACCACATCGCTTTGCGGGTCACCGATTTGGCGGCCACGCAGCGTTGGCTGGCGGATCTGGGGTATCAGGTGATTGAGGGGCCGACACTGCAACCCAGCGGTGCCAACGGCGTGCGCTATCTGATGATCGCCGGGCCGGACGGCGAACGGGTGGAGTTCAGCCAACCGCTGTAATGTTTCTTCCCACATAGCACAAGGCCCGATGGCGGTTATAAGCCATCGGGCCTCATTCGCTTTTTTTGTCAGCTCACGAGCCTTTACCGCCATAGCCATGCACCTTATCGGCCATCGCCTACATTTCCTCAATCGCCCTACCGGGCAGCACCAAATAATCCCCAGCCGCAATGACAACACTGCAAATAATTGCATAACAATGTGTCAGCCAATAAAGAATGAGGTTGCGTAACATTCCGAGAACACTATTTTTTCATTGATGTATATCTGACGGGAAATAAAAAATCGTAATAGCGCTCGCAAAGGCGAAAGAGTGATTCTATTAGAAGGGTTTTATCTTAAATCACCAGAAAATAGCGTACATACCTAACAAAATGGCTAGTTAATGCCTAAAAACCAGCTGAGATCGCTTGCCTCTTCAGAGTTAATAGCTTTAAGATGATGTAAGAAAATTTTCCCTGGTGTTGGCCAATATTGGCAACCTGGCCCTACGCGGTCAGGTTTTTTTTTGTATTTTTTATCAAAACATTACCGGGGAAGTGTATCGCCTTGAGGGGTGGGAAACCAGTTAGACTAAAGTACAGTCCCTTACTGGACCTTTATAAGTTCAGTCTGGTTATTATTTCACATCGCAGAGATCGGGACCGCTACTCTATTACTTCCTTCTCTAGAATCACCACGGTGCCAAATCAATACCGGCTGCCGCCTGTCATTTCCTGAATCGAAAGAATCTATTTCCTATCTGGTATTTTCTACCTTTAGGCTTCTCTCGGCTGATTTGGCTCTGCCTGGTCGCCGGCGCAGCATCCTACCGAAACGCCAGCCGCGGGCCGGCTTGCGCATCACTCCACCGGTTTAATCAGCCGCAGCTCCATCCCCAGGCGCACGGCATGTCGGGCATTCGTGACCCCCAACTTTTTGACGATGTTGGACATATGAAACTTGATGGTGCCGGTCTTTATGCCCAGGATCATCGCCGTTTCCTGGTAGGTTTTACCCACGCTGGCCCAATAGAGGATTTCGTTTTCTCTGTCGGTAAAACGAGCGTTACGCTCCAGGGATACGGCGTTTTTTTCTGACAGTGGTGACAGCGCCAGATAGGACTCATGGATTGAGGCCAGCAATACCGAAATATCACCTTTACGATCGCTGAGTGCCTGGATGGCTTCCGCTCTCTGCTCAACGTTGAAGGCAAAGGAAAGCGTGACGAGATTGTCGCTGTAATCGTGCAGCACGAAGGTATAGCCGTGCGTTACGCCAAACTCGCGGGCCTGCTCGAACAGTTCGGGAAAATGCAGCCCTGCGTCAGCCATAATTTGCTCGTCCCAGGCGAACGGGGTCAGGCGGTTGCGGGCGGTAAGTACCACCGGATCAATGTACTGCAACCCCTGCTCTTGATACTTTTTTACCCATTCACTCGGGTAGTTGGTGACGCCAAAAATGCAGGCAATGTCTTTTTTGGATAACACCACATACGCCCACAGGAGATCGCCTAACTCCCCCAACGCAGCTTCCAGGCGCTTGCCAATAATGTTGCTGAGATTATATTCATCTTCCATTGACTGTCAGCTCCCTCTGCCCACCCTATCGCTGAACTGACTATACCAAAAAGGATCGGTACGCCGTAACCTTCGCATCTTGCACGGATAACGCCCGGTGGAATATTGCCAGCGGCGGCCGGCAAGCGCTTTGCCTGCCGCCGATACGCGGGGTATATTAGCCGCACGTCCATTGTGCCTGTCAGGAGTGAATGAGTGAGCATGTTCGCAGAAGAGCGCCAGGAAAAACTCCTCGCCATTCTCAAGGAGAAGCGCAAGCTCTCAGTGGGGGAAATGAGCTCGCGCTTTAACGTCTCCGGCGCCACCATCCGCACCGATCTGCGCATTCTGGAAGACGCCGGTATGCTGACACGCACCCACGGCGGCGCCATTCTGCGCACCCGCGCCAGCTTCGAGGTCGGCTCCGATCAGCGTGAAGAGGTGAACCTCAGCGCCAAGGAGCAAATCGGTCAATTGGCCGCCGGCCTGGTGGAAGACGGCGACATCATCGTATTGGATACCGGCACCACCACCCTGCAGATCGCCCGCCATCTGCGCCAGCGCCGCAACCTGACCGTGGTCACCAACGATTTCATGATCGCCAAGAGTCTGGAAGACGTCGAATCGATCCAGATCATCCTGCTGGGCGGCATCGTCAAAAAGGGTTATCACTGCGCGGTCGCCATCAACGGCCGTTCGCTGCTGGATACGCTGAACATCGACAAGGCGTTTATGGGCGCCAATGCATTGTCGCTGAAACAGGGCGCCTGTGTGGCCGACATCATGCTGGCCGAAACCAAGCGCGCGATGGTGGAACATGCCAATCAAGTGATCGTGGTGTGCGATCACTCCAAGCTGAGCAACACCTCGCTGGCGCAGTTCGCCTCCCCTGCCCAGATCGACACCCTCGTGCTGGATCGCCTGCCGGAAGACGCGCAGGCCTATCAGGATGCCGGCATTGCGCTGCTGAGCGTCGGCTGATCCCCTCAACAAAAAAGGCGCGGCCCCGCGGCCACGCCTTTCTTCACTACCGATCGCCACGCTACTTGCGTTTGAGCAGCATATACACGCTGATCAGCAGGAACAGCATGCTCGGCAGCAGCGCACCCAGCACCGGCGGCATGCTGTAGACCATGCTCAGCGGGCCGAAGATCTGATCCAGCACGTAGAACAGGAAGCCGAAGCTGATGCCGGTCACCACGCGGATGCCCATCGGCACGCTGCGCAGCGGGCCGAAGATGAACGACAGCGCCATCAGCATCATCACCGCCACCGACAGCGGCGAGAAGATTTTGCTCCACATGTTGAGCTGGTAACGGTTGGATTCCTGGCCGCTCTGCTTCAGGTACTTCACGTAGTTGTGCAGCCCGCTGATGGAGAGCGAATCCGGATCCAGCGCCACCACGCCCAGCTTGTCCGGGGTCAGGTTGGTTTTCCATTCGCCGGTCAGCGTCTGGGTGCCGGTTACCTGTTTCGGGTTGGTCAGATCCGAGGTGTCCACCTGCGAAAGCTGCCACAGGCCGTTTTCGAAGCTGGCGGTAGCGGCATAGCGCACCGTTTCCAGGCGACGCTGATCGTTGAAGTGGTAGATGTTCACGCCGGAGAGTTCTTTATCGCCGGAGACGCGCTCGATGTAGATGAAGTCGTTGCCGTCCTTCGCCCACAGCCCGCTCTTGGTGGAGAGCAGCGAACCGCCGTACATCTGCTGGGCGCGGTAGTTACGCGCCATCTGCTCACCCTGAGGCGCCACCCACTCGCCGATCGCCATGGTCAACAGCACCAGCGGAATGGCGGTTTTCATCACCGAGCCGGCGATCTGCAGGCGGGTGAAGCCGGAAGCCTGCATCACCACCAGTTCGCTGCGCGTCGCTAGCTGGCCCAGGCCGAGCAGCGCGCCAAGCAGCGCCGCCATCGGGAAGAAGATCTCGATGTCTTTCGGCACGCTCAGCAGGGTGTACATGCCGGCGCTCAGCGCGGTGTATTCGCCCTGGCCCACCTTGCGCAGCTGATCGACGAACTTGATGATGCCGGACAGCGACACCAGCATGAACAGCGTCATGATGATGGTGTTGAAAATCGTTTTACCGATATACCGGTCTAATACGCCAAACATCAGGCCGCTCCTCTCAGGCGTGCGCGCAGCTTACGCATCGGCACGGTATCCCACAGGTTCAGCGCCAGCGCGATCGCCAAGTAAATGCCGTTAACCAGCCACAGCCACAGCATCGGATCCAGCTTGCCCTTGCCGGCGTTGGAGCGCAGCGAGGTCTGCAGCAGGAAGAAGATCAGATACAGCAGGATGGCCGGCAGCATGCTCAGCACGCGGCCCTGGCGCGGGTTCACCACGCTGAGCGGCACCACCAGCAGCGCCATCAGCGCCACCGATACCACCAGCGTCAGGCGCCAGTGCAGCTCGGCGCGCGCGTCCGGATCGTCGGATTCCCACAGCGTCTGCATCGACATCTGTTCGGATTCGGTGTTGTCCGCCACCACGGTGCGGTGGCCAATCACCGCCTTGTAGTCGGTGAAGTCAGTAATGCGGAAGTCGCGCAGCAGCGCGGTGCCTTCAAAGCGGGTGCCCTTGTCGAGCGTCACCACCTGCGAGCCGTCTTTCTGCTGCACGATGTTGCCGTGCTCGGCCACCACCACCGACGGGCGTTGGTTGCCGTTCGGCCGCAGCTGCGCCAGGAACACGTCGTTGAAGGTGCTGCCCTTCACGTTGCCGATAAACAGCACCGCGTTGCCGTCCTGCGAGGGTTTGAACTGCCCTTCCGCCAGCCCGGCGATGCTCGGGTTGGCCTTGGCTTCGTTCACCACCACGTCCTGATAACGCGAGGCCCAGGGGCCGGCCCAAAACACGTTCACCGCTGCGACCGCAGAGGTGAGCAGCGCCAGGATCATGGCGGCGATAATCAGGGTGCGTTTGCCCAGCCCGCAGGCGTGCATAACGGTGATTTCGCTCTCGGTATACAACCGCCCAAGCGTCATCAGCAAGCCGAGAAACAGGCTCAAAGGCAGGATGAGCTGCGCCATTTTCGGCACGCCCAACGCGAGCAGGGAGAGTACTAAGTTTGTCGGGATATTGCCGTCCACCGCGTCGCCCAACACCCTGACCAAATTCTGACAAAAGAAGATCAGAAGCAGGATGAACAGGATGGCGATTTGGCTCTTGAGCGTTTCCCGTACCAGATATCTTATGATGATCACGCTTATTACGCCTGTGAAAACTTGTCTTTTTGCAGGAAAATCGATAATTTCATCGTTAATCCGCCATTTATTCTCATCATATGGCAACCTTCACAGCTAAAATAGTATTACAACATCAAGCCGTTTGGGTGTCCTATAGGAACTTGCTTATAGTCGCCAAAACAGAGCAATTTATGCCGTTCAGGTTAACATAATCCGTTAACTCAAATGGCAGGAGATCGTTACGGAGTCGGTTATTCTAGCCGTAGCGTCCGCCTTTGTCTTTAAGATTCAGGAGAGTGCATGGAGTTCAGTGTAAAAAGCGGTAGCCCGGAAAAACAGCGCAGTGCCTGTATTGTAGTCGGCGTTTTCGAACCGCGCCGCCTGTCCCCTATCGCAGAACAACTCGACAAAATCAGTGATGGTTATATCAGCGCATTGCTGCGCCGTGGCGAACTGGAAGGCAAGGTCGGGCAGACGCTGCTACTGCACCATGTGCCCAACATTCTCTCCGAGCGCATCCTGCTGATCGGCTGCGGCAAAGAGCGCGAGCTCGATGAGCGCCAATACAAGCAGGTGATCCAGAAAACCATCAATACCCTCAACGACACCGGCTCGATGGAAGCGGTCTGCTTCCTGACCGAGCTGCACGTGAAAGGCCGCAACACCTACTGGAAAGTGCGTCAGGCGGTGGAAACCGCCAAAGAGACGCTCTACACCTTCGATCAGCTGAAAAGCAACAAGGTGGAGCCGCGTCGTCCGCTGCGCAAAATGGTGTTCAACGTGCCGACCCGCCGTGAGCTCACCAGCGGCGAGCGCGCGATTCAGCACGGTCTGGCGGTGGCTTCCGGCATCAAGGCGGCCAAAGATCTCGGCAACATGCCGCCGAACATCTGTAACGCTGGCTACCTGGCCTCGCAGGCCCGCCAACTGGCGGACGCCTTCAGCACCAACATCACCACCCGCGTCATCGGCGAACAGCAGATGAAAGAGCTGGGCATGAACGCCTATCTGGCGGTCGGCGCCGGTTCGCAGAACGAATCATTGATGTCGGTGATGGAATATAAGGGCAACCCAAATCCGGACGCTAAGCCGATCGTGCTGGTAGGTAAAGGGCTGACCTTCGACTCCGGCGGCATCTCGATCAAACCGGCCGACGGCATGGACGAGATGAAATACGACATGTGCGGCGCGGCGACCGTGTACGGCGTGATGCGCGTGGTGGCGGAGCTGAATCTGCCGCTGAACGTGATCGGCGTGCTGGCCGGCTGTGAAAACATGCCGGGCGGCCGGGCGTATCGTCCGGGCGACGTGCTGACTACCATGTCCGGCCAGACCGTCGAGGTGCTGAACACCGACGCCGAAGGCCGCCTGGTGCTGTGCGACACCCTGACCTACGTCGAGCGCTTTGAGCCGGAGCTGGTGATCGACATTGCCACCCTGACCGGCGCCTGCGTGATCGCCCTAGGCCACCACATCACCGGCCTGATGTCGAACCACAACCCGCTGGCGCACGAGCTGCTGGGCGCTTCCGAGCAGGCCGGCGACCGCGCCTGGCGCCTGCCGATGGCCGACGAGTACTACGAGCAGCTGGACTCCAACTTCGCCGACATGGCGAACATCGGTGGCCGCCCTGGCGGCGCCATCACCGCCGCCTGCTTCCTGTCGCGCTTCACCCGCAAGTACACCTGGGCGCACCTGGATATCGCCGGCACCGCCTGGCGCTCCGGTAAAGCCAAGGGCGCGACCGGCCGCCCGGTGGCGCTGCTGTCTCAGTTCTTGCTCAACCGTGCAGGTCTGAACGGCGACGATTAAATCTGAGCGGTAATTCAGGTATAATCCCAAGGGGCACAGCATGCTGTGCCCCTACATTTTTTTATCGGCAGCGGTGGATCCTTAATGAAACAGGCGACGTTTTATTTGCTCGACAACGCGGAACCGTCAGGTGCGCTCAGCGCCCATGAGGCCGTGGCCTGCGCCGTTGCCGCCGAACGCTGGCGCGCCGGCAAGCGGGTGCTGATCGCCTGCGAGAGCCAGGAGCAGGCCCAGCGGCTGGACGAAGCGCTGTGGCAGCGCGAGCCGCATGAATTCGTGCCGCACAACCTGGCCGGCGAAGGGCCGCACTACGGCGCGCCGGTGGAACTGTGCTGGCCCGGCAAGCGCGGCAATGCCCCGCGCGATCTGCTGATCGCCCTGCTGCCGCAGTTTGCCGATTTTGCTACCGCTTTCCATGAAGTGGTAGACTTCGTTCCTTACGAAGACACTCTGAAACAGTTGGCGCGCGACCGTTACAAGGCCTATCGCAGCGTCGGCTTCCATTTGACCACGGCTACGCCGCCAACTCACTGAATACGATAAAGAATGGAAAAGACAAACAGTCAGCTCGACACCGCATACGACCCAAAACAGATCGAACAGAAGCTGTACGATCACTGGGAGAATCAGGGTTACTTCAAGCCAAACGGCGACACCAGCCAGGAAAGCTTCTGCATCATGATCCCGCCGCCGAACGTCACCGGCAGCCTGCACATGGGTCACGCGTTCCAGCAGACCATCATGGACACCATGATTCGCTATCAGCGCATGCAGGGTAAAAACACCCTGTGGCAGGCGGGCACCGACCACGCCGGCATCGCCACCCAGATGGTGGTAGAGCGCAAGATCGCCGCGGAAGAAGGCAAAACCCGCCACGACTACGGCCGTGACGCGTTCATCGACAAGATCTGGCAGTGGAAGGCGGAATCCGGCGGCACCATCACCCGTCAGATGCGCCGTCTGGGCAACTCCGTGGACTGGGAGCGCGAGCGCTTCACCATGGACGAAGGCCTGTCGAACGCGGTGCGCGAAGTGTTTGTCCGTCTGCACAAAGAAGACCTGATCTACCGCGGCAAGCGCCTGGTGAACTGGGATCCGAAGCTGCGCACCGCCATCTCCGATCTGGAAGTGGAAAACCGCGAGTCCAAAGGTTCCATGTGGCACCTGCGCTACCCGCTGGCCGACGGCGCGAAAACCGCCGAGGGCAAAGACTATCTGGTGGTCGCCACCACCCGTCCGGAAACCGTGCTGGGCGATACCGGCGTGGCGGTCAACCCGGAAGATCCGCGCTATAAAGATCTGATCGGCAAAGAGATCATTCTGCCGCTGGTCGGCCGCCGCATCCGCATCGTCGGCGACGAGCACGCCGATATGGAAAAAGGCACCGGCTGCGTGAAAATCACCCCGGCGCACGATTTCAACGACTACGAAGTCGGCAAACGCCACGGCCTGCCGATGATCAACATTCTGACCTTCGACGGCGACATCCGTCAGGAAGCGGAAGTGTTCAACACCCTGGGCGAAGTCTGCACCGACTACTGCAACGAGATCCCGGCCGAGTTCCGTGGCCTGGAGCGCTTCGCGGCGCGTAAAGCGGTAGTGGCCGCCTTCGACCAGCTGGGCCTGCTGGACGAGATCAAACCGCACGACCTGACGGTGCCTTACGGCGATCGCGGCGGCGTGGTGATCGAGCCGATGCTGACCGACCAATGGTACGTGCGCACCGCGCCGCTGGCCAAAGTGGCGGTGGAAGCGGTCGAACAGGGCGAAATCCAGTTCGTACCGAAGCAGTACGAAAACATGTACTTCAGCTGGATGCGCGACATTCAGGACTGGTGCATCTCGCGTCAGCTGTGGTGGGGCCACCGCATCCCGGCCTGGTACGACGTGAACGGCAAAGTCTACGTGGGCCGCAGCGAAGAAGAAGTGCGCAGCGAGAACAACCTGGGCGCCGACGTGGTGCTGACCCAGGACGAAGACGTGCTGGACACCTGGTTCTCGTCCGGCCTGTGGACCTTCTCCACCCTGGGCTGGCCGGAGCAGACCGAGGCGCTGAAAACCTTCCACCCGACCAGCGTGATGGTCAGCGGCTTCGACATCATCTTCTTCTGGATCGCGCGCATGATCATGCTGACCATGCACTTCATCAAGGATGAAAACGGCAAACCGCAGGTGCCGTTCAAGACCGTCTACATGACTGGCCTTATCCGCGATGACGAAGGCCAGAAGATGTCCAAGTCCAAAGGCAACGTGATCGATCCGCTGGATATGGTCGACGGCATCTCGCTGGAAGATCTGCTGGAAAAACGCACCGGCAACATGATGCAGCCGCAGCTGGCGGAGAAAATCCGCAAGCGCACCGAGAAGCAATTCCCGAACGGCATCGAGCCGCACGGCACCGACGCCCTGCGTTTCACCCTGGCGGCGCTGGCCTCGACCGGCCGCGACATCAACTGGGACATGAAGCGCCTGGAAGGCTACCGCAACTTCTGTAACAAGCTGTGGAACGCCAGCCGCTTCGTGCTGATGAACACCGAAGCGCACGACTGCGGCTTCAACGGCGGCGAGAAAGTGCTGTCGCTGGCGGATCGCTGGATCCTGGCCGAATTCAACCGCACGGTGAAAGCCTACCGCGAAGCGCTGGATACCTACCGCTTCGATCTGGCGGCCAACATCCTGTACGAATTCACCTGGAACCAGTTCTGCGACTGGTATCTGGAGCTGACCAAGCCTGTCGTGAGCAACGGCAGCGAAGCGGAACAGCGCGGCACCCGCCACACGCTGATCACCGTGCTGGAAGCGCTGCTGCGCCTGGCGCACCCGATCATTCCGTTCATCACCGAAACCATCTGGCAGCGCGTGAAGCCGCTGACCGGCACGACCGCAGATACCATCATGCTGCAGCCGTTCCCGGCCTACGACGCCGCGCTGGAAGACGAGCAGGCGCTGAACGATCTGGAGTGGATCAAGCAAACCATCATCGCCGTGCGCAACATCCGCGCCGAGATGAACATCGCGCCAAGCAAAGCGCTCGACGTGCTGCTGCGCAACTGCAGCGCCGACGCCCAGCGCCGCGTGCAGGAGAACCAGAGCTTTATCGCCCGTCTGGCGCGTCTGGAATCCATCGCGCTGCTGCCGGCCGGTGAGAAAGGCCCGGTCTCCGTCACCAAACTGGTGGACGGCGCCGAGCTGCTGATCCCGATGGCCGGTTTCATCGACAAGGACGCCGAGATCGCGCGTCTGGCGAAAGAGATGGGCAAGCTGGATGCGGAAATCGCTTCGATCGAAGGCAAGCTGGCGAACGAAGGCTTCGTGGCGCGCGCGCCGGAAGCGGTAGTTGCCAAAGAGCGCGATCGTCTGGCGGCCTGCAAAGAAGGCAAAGTGAAGCTGCAGGAACAGCAGGCGACCATCGCCGCGCTGTAATCCACCGGCTCACGCCAACGCCTGAAAAACAGCGGGGTCTTCCCCGCTGTTTTTTTATCGCCGTTGCATCCGGGCCGGGTTAGATGTTATTACAAGATATTACTGCCGCAAGGACGCCGCCGGGAAATAACCCCGGCGCGTTTCGCGCTGCGATAAAAATGAAAAACGAACGTGGTCTCTTTCAATGGCGAGTGTAAACATGACAACAGCAACCCCGGCGCGCCTGCTGGTGCGCCCCATCACGGCGGAAGACAATCCCGCCATTGCTCACGTCATTCGCGAAGTCTCCGCCGAGCACGGCCTGACGGCGGATAAAGGCTATACCGTCTCCGATCCCAATCTGGATGCCCTGTATCAGCTCTACAGCCTGCCGCGCAGCGCTTACTGGGTGATCGAGGTGGACGGCCAGGTCGCCGGCGGCGGCGGCATCGCGCCGCTGCAGGGTGGCGCAGACGATATTTGCGAATTGCAGAAGATGTATTTCCTGCCGGTGTTGCGCGGCAAGGGATTGGCGAAACGCCTGGCGCTGCAGGCGCTGGATTTCGCCCGCCAGCACGGCTTCCGCTGTTGTTACCTCGAGACCACCGCCAGCCTGACGCAGGCCGTTGCGCTGTACGAACACCTGGGCTTCGAACACATCGACCACGCGATGGGCGCCACCGGCCACGTCGATTGCGAAGTCACCATGCTGAAAACGCTGTAATCGCCCCCTGCCTCTTCATCAGGGCGCAGCTTGCTGCGCCTTTTTTATTAATATCGCAATCAATCAGTAAAACTCGCTATAACGCCGTTTTTCAAGCAGATAAACTGACGTTAAAAACCACGATGTAAATTTAATGTGAAGTTCGTTAATAAATTAACGATCGTAAATTGACCGCCTTTTCCCCCGCGTTACTCTGCCAGTATCTCAATCGCGCACGGAGAGCTGTCATGTCGGAAAATACCTTTGATTACATCATCGTCGGCGCCGGTTCCGCCGGCTGCGTGCTGGCGGCGCAGCTTATCCGCCGCACCCAGGCGCGGGTGCTGCTGCTGGAAGCCGGCGGCGACGACAATAACCTGTTCATCAAGATGCCGGCCGGGGTGGCCAAGATCATCGCCAAAAAGAGCTGGCCCTATGAAACGGAGCCGGAACCGCACGCCAATAACCGCCGTATGCAGATCGCACAGGGCAAGGTGCTGGGCGGCAGCAGTTCGGTCAACGGCATGATCTACCTGCGCGGCCAGCCGCAAGACTACGACGACTGGGCCGAACGCTACGGCTGCACCGGCTGGAGCTACCGCGAGGTGTTGCCCTACTTCAAACGCGCCGAGGCCAACGAAAGCCTGTCGGACGACTACCACGGCGCCGACGGACTGCTGCCGGTCAGCGAGAATCGCTACCGCCACCCGCTCAGCATGGCGTTTATCCGCGCCGGCCAGGAGCTGAACCTGCCCTATCGCAACGACTTCAACGGCGACAGCCAGCACGGCGTCGGTTTCTACCAAACCACCACCCACAACGGCGAGCGCGCCAGCACCGCCCGCACCTACCTGAAGGCGGTGCGCGACGAACGGCGGCTGGTGGTGAAACTGAACGCCCTGGCGCACCGGCTGACCTTCGAGGGCAACGTCGCCACCGGCGTGGTCTACAGCCAAAACGGCGGCGCGGAAGTCACCGCGCGCGCCACCAAAGAGGTGATCGTCAGCGCCGGCGCGGTCGGTTCACCGAAGCTGCTGATGCTGTCCGGCATCGGCCCGCGCGACCACCTGCAGCAGCTGGGCATCGAGGTGCGGGCGGATCTGCCGGTGGGCAAAAACTTCCACGACCACCTGCACATGTCGATCAACGTCAGCACCCGCGAGCCGATCAGCCTGTTCGGCGCCGATCGCGGTCTGCAGGCGCTGAGCCACGGCGCGCAGTGGCTGGCGTTCCGCAGCGGCGTGCTCTCGTCCAACGTGCTGGAAGGCGCCGCCTTTACCGACAGCCAGGGCGACGGCCGGCCGGACGTGCAGATCCACTTCCTACCGCTGCTGGACAGCTGGGACGACGTGCCCGGCGAGCCGCTGCCCAACATTCACGGTTTCACGCTCAAGGTCGGCTACCTGCAGCCGAAAGCGCGCGGCGAAGTGCGGCTGCGCAGCAGCAACCCGCGCGATCCGGTCAAGCTGCACGCCAACTACCTCGGCCACCCGGACGATCTGGCCGGCAGCGTGCGCGCGGTGAAGTTCGGCCTGGGCTTCCTGCAAACCGCGGCGCTGAAGCCGCTAATCAAAGATCTGCTGATGCCGCAGCCGGAGTGGACGCGCGATGAGGCGCAGCTGGAAGAGTTCGTGCGCAACTTCTGCAAGACGGTGTATCACCCGGTGGGCAGTTGCCGCATGGGGCCGTCGCCGCAGGACGCGGTGACCGATCCGCAGCTGCGGGTGCACGGTTTTGAACAGCTGCGGGTGATCGACTGCTCGGTGATGCCGCAACTGACCAGCGGCAACACCAATGCGCCGACCATCATGCTGGCGGAAAAGGCGGTGGATCTGTTGCTGGGCGCGCCGCAGTAAGGGCGCGCCTAAACCTCAGGCGGCGGCGGGCACGCCGCTGTGGAAGCGCAGTTCGCTGTCCGGCGACAGGATCAGTTCAGCTTCGAGGCGGCCGAAATGCGCCACCCGTTCGCTGATGTCGCCGCCGGCGATCTGCTCGGCCAGCGTCAGGTAGTCCTGATAATGCCGCGCTTCGGAGCGCAGCAGCGAGACGTAAAAGCGGTTCAGCTCGTCGTCCAGGTGCGGCGCCAATTTGGCGAAACGTTCGCAGGATCGCGCTTCGATGTAGGCGCCGCAGATCAGTTTGTCGATCAGCGTCGCCGGATCGTGGGTGCGGATCTCGCGGATCATGCCCTTGGCGTAGCGGCTGGCGGTGATCTTGCGATACGGGAGCCCACGCGCCTGCATGATCTCCAGCACCTGCGAGAAGTGATGCAGTTCTTCCTTGATCAACAGCACCATGCGATCCGCCAGATCCTGGCCGTAGGCCGAGCCGTTTTTCGGCAGGATCTTGCGGGTGAACTGGCCCTGGCGGAACAGCGTGTCCGGTGCGCCCTGCGCTTCGTGCAGAAACGCCTCGTAAGGGCGCAGCAGCGCCAACAGCGCATCGCCGCTCTCTTTGTCCGCCACGTAGCGGCGGATCAGCCACATGCCGGTCTGAGCGGCTTTCAGCTCGCACACCAGATGGTCGGTCAGCAATAGCTGCAGGTTTTCCGGACGGCGCGCGGCGTCGATCCAGGCGTCGGGAGTTTCACAGTGCAGGAAGCTTAAAATCGGGGCTAACAGGGATTGGTATGTCATGGCGTCATTGCCCTATGTATTTCAAGTTGCAGCCAGGCGGCCAGCTCACTCATCCCCAGGAGCTTACTCAGGTAAGTGACTGGGGTGAGGGAGTGCAGCCAACAACGCTGCAGCTTGAAAGACGACGGGGATATCAGGGGCCGGCGAAAGCCAGCCCACAGGTATTGATCGGAAAGGAATTAGTGGCGTTTGCCGTCGTCGTCTTCGTCGATGTAGTCGCCGTCTTCGTCATCCTCACCGTCTTCACCGTTCGGATCTTCGAAGTAGGTGCCCCAGCCGTCGTAGTTGACGCCGCAGCGTTCCGCCAGCGCCACCAGCTGCTCTACCTGGGCGTCGATCAGCTCGGCGTTCAGGCCGACTTCGCTGATCACGTCGCAGCACATCACCAGCGAACCGTCTTCCACTTCCAGCTCTTCGGCGTCGGTCACTTCGTAGCCCAGCTTGAAGGCTTCAACGGCGGCCTGCTCCAGAACCTCAAATTTCTCGGCGGACAGATGGTGCTCGATGGTGTAGAGCGCGTCCGGATCGCTGCCGTCTTCCAACAGCTCTTCGATGATCAGGCGGGTCTCTTCACGTTGTTCTTCCAGCAATTCGCGGTTTGCCATGCCTATATCCTCAAGTCAAATGGCCTTCATTCCTTCTATTTTCACACACCGCCGACGTTGCTTCCACGATAAACGTGAAAGATTTCCATGCCGGGGTTGAAATTGAATATTCATACATATAAAGTGAATTTTAATTCAATTATACAATCAGGGAATCGGACTATGAGCACCGGCAATGCGTTCTACCAACGTCACTTTCTGAGGTTAATGGATTTCACCCCCGCCGAACTGCAGGCGCTGCTGAAACTGGCGGCCGATCTGAAACAGGCCAAAAAGCTGGGGCAGGAACAGCGCCGGCTGCAGGGCAAAAACATTGCGCTCATCTTCGAAAAAGACTCGACCCGTACGCGATGCTCTTTCGAAGTTGCCGCATTCGATCAGGGCGCACAGGTGACCTATCTCGGCCCAAGCGGCAGCCAGATCGGCCATAAAGAGTCGATGAAAGACACCGCCCGGGTGCTGGGCCGCCTGTACGACGGTATTCAGTATCGCGGCTACGGCCAGGCGCTGGTGGAAACCCTGGCGCAGCACGCCGGCGTGCCGGTGTGGAACGGCCTGACCGACGAGTTCCACCCTACTCAGCTGTTGGCGGATCTGCTCACCGTACAGGAGCATCTGCCGGGCAAGGCGCTGAGCGAGGTGAAGCTGGCGTACGTCGGCGACGCGCGCAACAACATGGGCAACACGCTGCTGGAAGCCGCCGCGCTGGCGGGCATGGATCTGCGTTTGGTGGCGCCGAAGGCCTGCTGGCCGCAGCCGGAGCTGGTGGCCGAGTGTCAGGCGCTGGCGCAGCAAACCGGCGCGAAGCTCACCCTGACCGAAGACATCGCCGAAGGGGTGCAAGACGCCGACTTCCTCTACACCGACGTCTGGGTGTCGATGGGCGAACCGAAAGAGACCTGGCAGGAGCGTATCGCGCTGCTGCGGCCGTATCAGGTCAACATGGCGATGCTGAAGCTGACCGGCAACCCGAACGTGAAGTTCCTGCACTGTCTGCCGGCGTTCCACGACGACCAAACCACCCTCGGCAAGCAGATGGCACAGCAGTACGATCTGCACGGCGGCATGGAAGTGACCGACGAGGTGTTCGAGTCGGCGCACAGCGTGGTGTTCGATCAGGCGGAAAACCGGCTGCACACCATCAAGGCGGTGCTGGTCGCCACGCTGAGCAACACCCTCTGACAATCCCCCCTCCGCCCTGGCGTCCCCGGCCAGGGCGGCTAATATATTCCAGGAATATCAAATAGCGGATTGACCTTTGCCCACCGCCGGTAAAGGTTCTACCGTGACAGGCCGACGGCGCCCGCGCCGTAAAAACCAACGATAACAAACCGTTCTCAGCGCCGCCTTGTGGCGCCTTCAGGGGATATACACCGATGAAAGCCAAACTCTTGCCGCTGTTCCTGTTCGCCGCTCTGCCCGCCGCCGCGTTAGCCGCCACGCCGCCGAATACGCTGGTGGTGGTGCAATCGCTGGATGACATCGTCAGCCTCGATCCGGCGGAAGCCAACGAACTCTCCAGCATCCAGACGGTGCCCAGCCTGTATCAACGATTGGTGCAGGCGGATCGCGACGATCCGGCCAAGGTGGCGCCGGTGCTGGCGGAAAGCTGGCAGAGCGATGCGGCGGCCAAAACGCTGACGGTGAAACTGCGGCCGCAGGCGGCGTTCGCCTCCGGCAACCCGCTGACCGCCGACGACGTGATCTTCTCCTACAGCCGCGCGGTCAAGATGAACAAGTCGCCGGCGTTCATCCTCAACGTGCTCGGCTGGCAGCCGGACAACATCGACGCGCAGCTGAAGAAGATCGACGAACATACCGTGCAGCTGCGCTGGACGGCGGACGTCAGCCCGGCGGTGGCGCTGAATATCCTCTCGACGCCGATCGCCTCGATCGTCGACAGCAAGGCAGCGCTGCCCAACGTCAAAGACGGCGACTTCGGCAACGCCTGGCTGAAAATGCACTCCGCCGGCAGCGGCCCGTTCAAGATGCGCGTCTATCAGCCGCACCAGGCGATCGTGCTGGACGCCAACCCCTCGACGCCGGGCGACAAGCCGCAGCTGAAAAACATCATCATTAAAAACGTGCCGGACCCGGCCACCCGCCGCCTGCTGATCCAGCAGGGCGACGCCGATATCGCCCGCGAACTGGGCGCCGACCAGACCGATACGTTGAAGAATCAGCCCGGCGTCAAGGTGCTGGAGATCCCGTCCGCCGAGCAAAACTACCTGGTGTTCAACGCCGGCAACGGCGCCAATCCGCTGCTGAGCAACCCGGCCTTCTGGGAAGCGGCGCGCTACCTGGTGGATTATCAAGGCATCACGAAAGATCTGCTGAAGGGCCAATATTTCGTGCACCAGAGCTTCCTGCCGGTCGGGCTGCCGGGCGCGCTGGAGACCAACCCGTTCAGCTACGATCCGGCCAAGGCGAAAGCCATCCTGACCAAGGCGGGGATCACCCACGCCGCCTTTACGCTGGACGTGGAGAACAAACCGCCGTTCATCACCATTGCGCAGGCACTGCAGGGCAGCTTCGCCGCCGCCGGCGTGAAGGTCGAACTGCTGCCGGCCGCCGGCAGCCAGGTTTACTCCCGCGTGCGCGCCAGACAGCACCAGGCGGCGATCCGCCTGTGGATCCCGGATTACTTCGATGCCCACTCCAACGCCAGCGCTTTCGCCTACAACGACGGCAAGAGCAGCACGGTGGCCGGGCTGAACGGCTGGCAGATCCCGCAGTTGAATAAGCAGACGCTGGCGGCGCTGGCCGAAGCCGATCCGGCCAAGCGCCGTGCGCTATACACCGCCATGCAGCAGGAGCTGCAGCGCAGTTCGCCGTATGTGTTTATCGATCAGGCTAAAACCGAAGTGGTGCTGCGCGACAACGTCAAAGGCTATCAACAGGGGTTGAACGCCGACATGGTCTACTACGATCGCGTCAGCAAATAGCCGGCGGGCGGCCACCGTCGGCCAATCGATTGCGGGGCGGCAAAAAACGGCGTTTTAACGCTTGCAGTGGCGAAAAGCGCGAGTATAATGCGCCACAATTTGCCAGGAGAAAGCATGAAAAACGACGTTTGTTTTGTTAGCCGCAATCGACAAAACCGACTGCCTATCGGCGGCCAGCTGCCGTTGTTTCTCCTGTTGCTAAACCGATCGTTTCAAGCCCCTCATTGAGGGGCTTTTTTTTGCCTTGAGAATATCCCAAAGTCCCGCGCCACGGGCACGCGTCGAGGAGGAGTGAAAAATGGCCAACCCGCTGTATCACAAACACATCATCTCTATTAACGATCTCAGCCGCGAGGATCTGGAGCTGGTGCTGCGCACCGCCGCCGGTCTGAAAGCCAACCCGCAGCCGGAGCTGTTGAAACACAAGGTGATCGCCAGCTGCTTCTTTGAAGCCTCGACCCGTACCCGCCTGTCGTTCGAAACCTCGATGCACCGCCTCGGTGCCTCGGTGGTCGGTTTCGCCGACGGCAGCAACACCTCGCTCGGCAAGAAAGGCGAAACCCTGGCCGACACCATCTCGGTGATCAGCACCTACGTAGACGCCATCGTGATGCGCCACCCGCAGGAAGGTGCGGCGCGCATGGCTTCGGAGTTCTCAGGCAACGTGCCGGTGCTCAACGCCGGCGACGGCGCCAACCAGCACCCGACCCAGACCCTGCTGGATCTGTTCACCATCCAGGAAACCCAGGGCCGCCTGAGCAACCTCAGCATCGCCATGGTCGGCGACCTGAAGTACGGCCGCACCGTGCACTCGCTCACCCAGGCGCTGGCCAAGTTCGAAGGCAACCGCTTCTACTTCATCGCCCCGGACGCGTTGGCGATGCCGGCCTACATCCTGAAAATGCTGGACGAGAAAGGCATCGAGTACAGCCTGCACGGCAGCATTGAAGAAGTGGTGCCGGAGCTGGATATTCTCTACATGACCCGGGTGCAGAAAGAGCGCCTCGATCCGTCCGAGTACGCCAACGTGAAGGCGCAGTTCGTGCTGCGCGCCGCGGATCTGGCCGGCGCGCGCACCAACCTCAAGGTGCTGCACCCGCTGCCGCGCATCGACGAGATCGCCACCGACGTGGATAAAACGCCGCACGCTTACTACTTCCAGCAGGCGGGCAACGGCATCTTCGCCCGCCAGGCGCTGCTGGCGCTGGTGCTCAACGCAGATTTGGCTCTTTAAGGGGGAACCGCCATGACTCATGACAACAAACTGCAGGTCGAAGCGATCAAATGCGGCACGGTGATCGACCACATTCCGGCGCAGATCGGTTTCAAACTGCTGACGCTGTTCAAGCTGACCGCCACCGACCAGCGCATCACCATCGGCCTGAACCTGCCTTCCAACGAGCTGGGCCGCAAGGATCTCATCAAGATCGAGAACACCTTCCTGACCGAGCAGCAGGCCAACCAGCTGGCGATGTACGCGCCGAAGGCCACGGTGAACCGCATCGATAACTATGAAGTGGTGCGCAAGCTGACTCTCAGCCTGCCGGACCACATCGACGGCGTGCTGACCTGCCCGAACGGCAACTGCATCAGCCGCAGCGAGCCGGTGGCGTCGAGCTTCAGCGTGAAGCCGCGCGATGGCGAAGTGCACCTGAAGTGCCGCTACTGCGAAAAAGAGTTCGAGCATCAGGTGGTGCTGCAGGCGGACTGAATTCTGCCCCTTTGCGGGAGCGGCGCTGTTAATCTGCGCGTCACTCCCTATAATGGATGCCTGAAAATAACTCTACCCACGTTGCTACCCACCGAATTTTACGCTGCGGCCGACCGCGCGGCGGCGTGAAAGACAACGGGTCTATCAGGAGAAAACATGTCACGTAACATCAGCACTGAACTCGCCCCGGCAGCCATTGGTCCTTATGTACAGGGCGTTGATCTGGGCAGCATGATCATCACTTCCGGCCAGATCCCGGTCGATCCAAAAACCGGCACCGTCGCCGACGACGTGGCCGCTCAGGCGCGCCAGTCGCTGGAAAACGTCAAAGCGATCGTCGAAGCCGCCGGCCTGAACGTTGCCGACATCGTGAAAACCACCGTGTTCGTGAAAGACCTGAACGACTTCGCCACCGTCAACGCCGCGTACGAAGCCTTCTTCACCGAGCACAGCGCGCCGTTCCCGGCCCGCTCCTGCGTGGAAGTGGCGCGTCTGCCGAAAGACGTGAAGATCGAAATCGAAGCCATCGCCGTGCGTCGTTAATCGACACGTATGCGAATCACGGCCAGTGCAGACTGGCCGTTTTTATTTGTCCTCACTCTGTTTTAAGACCACGCAGCAGCGCCTCCAGCGGGTATACCGCCGCAATCACCACTTCGTCACGCGTCTGCGCCGCCGCATCCAGCTGGCGCTGCGCTTGCTCGGCCTCGGCCCGGCTCAACGGTTTGTCCTGCTGATGGCGCTCCAGCAGCGTTAAGCCCAGCGTGGCCAGGGTGCCAACGTCCTGCGCCACCGGCGCCAGATCCCGCAGCGTGCGGTTGCCCGCGATCGCCGTCTGCAGCGCCGCGCCGTTCGTCTGCCAGCGCTGCAGCCGTTCACGCAGCGCCTGCGCCGCGGCCTTATCGCGCTTGTCCTGCAACAAGGCCGCGACCTGGGCATGCATGGCGCGCACCGCCTCGCTTTCCGGCGGCAGCGCATCGGCAAAGCGGTTCAGCGGTTCGAACTGGTGATAGTTGCCGGCCTGGAACTTCAGGTGCTGGCGGGTGTAATACTGCGCCGGTTCCACCGCCTCGGCCAGGATCTGCAGCGGCGCGATCTGCACGCTGTTGCTCAGGCGGGTGAATTCGCGCGCCGTTTCCGCGTGCTGCTGCAGGCCGACCGACACCACCGACCAGGCGTCGATCGCCGCCAGCCGCCGATACATGTTGCTTTCATCGGTGACGTCCTGCGCCGACCACAGCCGCTCCGCCACTGCAAAAGCGCGCGGCCACAGCTTGAGATCGAGAAGCGGCGCACGCACGTTTTCCGCCCACAGCGCCGCTTCCCCGCCGAGGATCTTGGCCTGCCCCTTCTCATCCGGCACCACCGGCATCTTGCCTGCCGGTGCCGCCGCCAGTTTCTCGCCCTGGGTGGGATAGCGTACGTTACCGACCAGCGTATAGCCGCTGAGCTTGTCCTGTTGCAGCGTGAACACCGGCCGTGTGTCGCCCATCCAGGTATCGACGCGGAACGTCACCTGCTGCGGCGTACGCCAGACGATGTCGTGCACCGCGCGGCGTGACTTGCCGTTGAAATCGATAAAGCCGCGCCAGCCCTGCTTGCCCTCGATCAGCGTGAAGCTGCCCTCCACCGCGCTGCCCTTCAGGCGCGGCATGCTGAAACGCCAGCTTTGCGCCTGCTCGCCGGGCTGCACCGCCGTCTCGACCCCCAGCGGCTGCGGCAGAATTTCATTGCGGTAGTGATAGGCGGTGCTTTGCGGCTGATCGAGATAGAAACCGGTGGAGAGAATGCCTTGATAGCCGTCCTGGGCGCTGGCGCCCAGCGAGTCCTGCCCCTGCCAGGATTGAATGACGATCGAACGCGGCAGCGACGGATGGTAGATCTCATCCCAGCCAACCATCTGCCGCTGGTGCTTCTCGAGGATCTTTTCCAGCTTCTGGTTGAAGTAAGCCTGCAGCGCATGGGTATCCGCCAGCCCGTTCTTCTGCATAAACGCCTGAATCGACGGCGACGCCCGCCACTGGCTTGCGTCAACTTCATCGCCGCCAATGTGCAGATAAGGATCGGGAAAGATCGCCGCCAGTTCACCGACGATCGTGTCGACAAACTGATAAACCTCGTCACGGCTCGGATCGAGCGTCGGCTTATGCACACCCCACTCGCGCTCCATGCGATACGGCCCCGGCGCGCTCATCAGTTCGGGATAGGCCACCGCGATGCTGGAGGCGTGCCCCGGCATGTCGATCTCCGGCACCACGCGAATGCCGCGCGCCGTGGCGTAAGCCACCACCTGCCGCATTTGCTCGCGGGTGTAAAACTGGCCGTCGCTGGCCTGCTGCTGCAGTTTGGGGTAATGCTCGGAGGCGAAGCGCCAGCCCTGATCGTCGCTCAGGTGCCAATGGAACACGTTGAGCTTGGCCGCCGCCATGCCGTCAAGCTGGCGCAGAATGTCCGGCAGCGGCAGGAAATGGCGCGCCGAATCCAGCAGCACGCCGCGCCACGGGAAGCGCGGCACGTCGCGGATATCCACCAGCGGCAGGAAGGTGTTTTTCCCGTCGGTCTGCAGCAGCTGCAGCAGGGTCTCCATGCCGCGCAGCGCGCCGAAGCGGGTGTTGGCGGTCAGCGTAGCGCCCTGCGCCGTAACCGCCAGCCGGTAGCTTTCGTCGCTGCCCGGCAGCGGCTGCGCCGCCACCCGGTCCTTGATCACCACCTTGATCGCCGCGCCGTTCGCTTCTTCCCTCGGCGCCAGCGTCCAGCCGGTCTGCAGTTCGATGCGCTGACGCCAGCGTGGCAGGGCGTCACCCAGATCGTCGCCCTGGAGGCTTAACGCCAGCCGGTGATCCAGCACCAGCTTGCCCGCCGGTTGCGTCACTTCCACCTGCTGCGGCCAGGGCATCAGCGGCAGATCGCCCGCCGGCTGCGCCAGCGCGCCGCAAGAAAGCCATAACGATGAAGCCAGTAGCGTATAACGGAAAGGTCTGTGCATCGGAAATTCCTCAGAGGAAAAAAACAAAATATCCCCAATGAATTTCAAACCACCGCTAGGCGATAAACAACAACGCGGTGGCTTGAAAGGCGCAGGGGAAAACAGCCAACGCTGTAGATAAAGACTCAGCACAGAACAGATGTCCAACCGTTGCGGTGAAAAAGCGGACGGGATCACAATTGCCCCCTCCCGGCCGGAGGGGGCGAACGGGTTATTGCCAGCCGTAGCGGCGCACGAACCAGCCTTTCACGCACTGGGTCAGCACCATGTAACCGGCGAGGATCAGCACCAGCCACGGGAAGTAGCCGAGCGGCAGCGCCTGCAGCTGCAGGAAGCCGGCCAGCGGCGAGAACACCAGGCCGATGCCGGTGGCGATCACCGCCAGCGTCATGATGCACAGCGGCCAGGACGGGCGGCTCTGGATAAACGGAATTTTGCGCGTGCGGATCATGTGCACGATCAGCGTTTGCGACAGCAGCCCTTCAACGAACCAGCCGGACTGGAACAGCGTCTGCATTTCCGGCGTATTGGCCTTGAATACCCACCACATCAGGCTGAAGGTCAGCACGTCGAAGATTGAACTGATCGGCCCAAAGAACACCATAAATCGCCCCAGATCGGCGGAGTTCCAGCGCTGCGGCTGGGTGATCTGATCGTCGTCGACGTTATCGAACGGGATGGCGATCTGTGAGATGTCGTACATCAGGTTCTGAATCAACAGGTGCAGCGGCAACATCGGCAGGAACGGCAGGAAGGCGCTGGCAATCAGCACGCTGAACACGTTACCGAAGTTGGAGCTGGCAGTCATCTTGATGTATTTCAGCATGTTGGCGAAGGTGCGGCGCCCTTCGATCACCCCCTGCTCCAGTACCATCAGGCTTTTTTCCAGCAGGATGATGTCCGCCGCTTCCTTGGCGATGTCCACCGCCGAATCGACGGAGATGCCGATATCGGCCGCGCGCAGCGCCGGCGCATCGTTGATGCCGTCGCCCATAAAGCCCACCACGTGCCCCTGGCGGCGCAGCAGTTTGACGATGCGCTCTTTGTGCAGCGGCGTCAGCTTGGCGAACACCGTGGTGCGCGCCGCCGCCTGCGCCAGCTGCTCGTCGTCCATCAGCTCGATCTCGCTGCCGCGCAGCAGGTGATCGGCCGCCAGCCCGACGTCCCGGCACACTTTGGCCGCCACCAGCTCGTTGTCGCCGGTGAGGATCTTCACCGTGACGCCGTTCTGTTTCAGCGCCGCCAGCGCCGGCGCGGTGCTCTCCTTCGGCGGATCGAGGAAGGCGACGTAACCTTCGAGGATCAGGTCCGATTCATCCGCCACGCCGTATTCATGGGTTTGTGCCGGCAGGATCTTGTTGGCCACCGCCACCACCCGCAGCCCCTGCTGGTTGAGATCGTCGGTGATGCGGCGAATGCGTGCCAGCAGCGCCTCGCTGAGCGGGATCACCTCGTCTTCGTGGCGCACGTGGCTGCAAATCGCCAACATCTCTTCCAGCGCGCCCTTGCACACCAGCTCGTGATACTCGTTGTCTTTGGCCACCACCACCGACATGCGGCGGCGCACGAAGTCGAACGGGATCTCATCCACCTTGCGGTAGTGCTGCAGCGCCTCCGGCTGCTGATTTTGCTCCGCGCAGCTCAGCACCGCCACGTCGAGCAGGTTTTTCAGCCCGGTCTGGTAGAAGCTGTTCAGCCAGGCGTAGCGCAGCACCCGCTCGCTGCTGGCGCCGAACACGTCGGTGTGGCGCTCCAGCACGATCTTGTCCTGGGTCAGGGTGCCGGTCTTGTCGGTGCACAGAATATCCATGGCGCCGAAGTTCTGGATGGCGTCCAGTCGTTTGACGATCACCTTCTGGCGCGACAGCTTCACCGCCCCTTTGGCCAGCGTCGAGGTGACGATCATCGGCAGCATTTCCGGCGTCAGCCCGACCGCCACCGACAGCGCGAACAGCGCCGCTTCCCACCAGTCGCCCTTGGTGTAGCCGTTGATCAGCAGCACGATCGGCGTCATTACCAGCATAAAGCGGATCAGCAGCCAGCTGACCTTGCTGATACCGCTCTGGAAGGCGTTCGGCTGTTCATCCTGGCTGGTGACGCGCTGCGCCAGCTGGCCGAAATAGGTGCTGCCGCCGGTGCCGATCACCATCGCCAGCGCGGTGCCGCTGACCACGTTGGTGCCCATGAAGCACAGGTTCTGGCAATCGAGCGGATCGGCCGCCAGCGTCTGCGGCGCCGCAGATTTCTCCACCGGCAACGATTCGCCGGTCAGCGCCGCCTGGCTGATGAACAGATCCTTGGCCGACAGCACGCGCAGATCCGCTGGGATCATGTCGCCGGCCGCCAGCTTGATGATATCGCCCGGCACCAGCTGCGCGATCGGCAGCTCCACATGCTCGCTCCTGCCGGTGAGCGCATCGCTGCGGATCACCGTGGCGGTGTTGCTCACCATCGCTTTCAGCGCATCGGCCGCCCGGTTGGAGCGCGCCTCCTGGATGAAGTTCAGCAGCGTGGAGATCAGCACCATCAGCGCGATCACCAACGCGCCGGTGAGATCTTCGGTGGCGTAAGAGATCATGCCGAGCGCGGTCAGCAGCAGGTTGAACGGGTTGCGGTAGCAGTGCCAGAGGTGTTGCCACCAGGCCTCTTTCTGCTGATCGTCGATGACGTTCTCGCCGCAGCGCTGGCGCACCTGTTCCGCCTCATGGGCGGTGATACCTTCCGGGTGGCTGTGAAAACGCTCAAACAGCTGCATCGTCTCTGCGGCGGCGCATTCCAGTCGCTGCTGCGCCAGGCCGGCCGGCATATCGCGCGCAGCGCCGCTGACGCTGTCCAGCAGGCTGTCGCGGTGCACCAAACGGCGCGGAAGGCCGCGGGCGAACAGGCCCAGCAGCTGACGGGGGAGTTTTTTCAGTTTCATGGTTCGCACCTCGTCGCCCGGTGCCTCACGGCAGCGGGTAAACGGGGATCGTCATCGGCCGGGCGGATGGCGGGCACGCCAAAAAGCCTCTGCCAATGCAGATCCTTATTCTTTTTTCAGCAGCAGGAGCGAACGACGAAGCGCGCGCCACCGGTTACCGTGATGTACTTCACCGGTAAAACAGCAGCGCCAGGCGGAGAGGTTTTACCGGAGAACCGAGTGAGTGTCTAAAGCAGTCGGGTCGGGGTCCATATGGGGTATAACCTCCGGTAAAGGGAAAAACAGAGCGGCATGAGCGGCCGTTCATCGCAATGTCACAATCCCGTTTTGCATCAAGATCCGCGTCGGAAAATGAGCTATGCTGACGGGCATTCATTATTGGCCGTCAATTTACGCCTTACAACCTAAACGACAAGTAAACCATGCAAAACCGGCTGACCATCAAGGACATCGCACGCCTGAGCGGCGTAGGCAAATCCACCGTCTCACGCGTGCTGAACAATGAAGGCAGCGTGAGCCCGCAAACCCGTGAACGGGTGGAAGCGGTGATCCGTCAGCAAGGGTTTACCCCCTCCAAGTCGGCGCGCGCCATGCGTGGCCAAAGCGACAAGGTGGTGGGCATCATCGTTTCCCGTCTCGATTCGCCGTCGGAAAACCAGGCGGTGCGCACCATGCTGCCGCTGCTGTATCAGCAGGGCTTCGACCCGATCGTGATGGAGAGCCAGTTCGAAACCCGCCTGGTGCAGGAGCACCTGCACGTGCTGCACCAGCGCAACGTCGACGGCGTGATCCTGTTCGGTTTCACCGGCCTGACCGCGGCGATGCTCAAACCATGGCAGGAAAAAATGGTGGTGATGGTGCGCGAATACGACGGCTTCTCGTCCGTCTGCTACGACGACGCCGGCGCGGTGAACCTGCTGATGGATCGTCTGTACCGGCAGGGGCATCGGCATATCGGCTATCTGGGGGTGCAGCTCAGCGACGCCACCACCGGCCAGCGCCGCTACCAGGCCTATCTCGACGCCTGTGAACGCCTCAAGCTCACGCCGCGCGCCACGCTGGGCGAGCTGAGTTACCAGAGCGGTTTCCAGCACGCCGCCGAAGTGATCGATGCGCACACCAGCGCGCTGATCTGCGCCTCCGACAGCATCGCCCTCGGCGCGATCAAATACCTGCAGCAGCAACCGGCGCGCGCCATTCAGGTGTGCGCCATCGGCAATACCCCGCTGCTCAGCTTCCTGTTCCCCGATACCCTGTCTGTCGAGTTCGGCTACGGCAGCGCCGGCCTGCTGGCAGCGCAGCAGCTGCTGGCGCAGCTCAGCGGCGAACAGGGGATCCGCCGCCTGGTGGTGCCCAGCAAACTGTCCTGACGATCTGCTTGGAAGTTGACCATTTTTTGTCATTTTGTGATCCTCGCCCCAAACTGGGAACGTTCCCATTTCATTCAAAAAGCCGAGTGGCTAAGCTTTGATCATTACTCAGTCAACACCTCTGCAGGTATCCCATAATGAGCAAAGTAAAACAGCAGGATATTGATCGCCTGATTGTTTTGGTCGGCGGCCGCGAGAACATCGCCACCGTCAGCCATTGCATTACCCGGCTGCGTTTCGTCCTCAATGACCCCAGCAAGGCCAGCCCAAAGGAAATCGAAGAGCTGCCGATGGTCAAAGGCTGCTTCACCAACGCCGGGCAGTTCCAAGTGGTGATCGGCACCGACGTCGGCGACTACTATCAGGCGCTGATCGCCAGCACCGGCGTCAACGAGGCCGACAAGGAACAGGCCAAGGTGGCGGCACGCCAGAACATGACCTGGACCGAGCGCACCATCTCCCACTTCGCCGAGATCTTCTTCCCGCTGCTGCCGGCGCTGATCAGCGGCGGTCTGATCCTCGGCTTCCGCAACGTGATCGGCGACATCCCGATGTCCGGCGGCCAAACGCTGGCGCAGATGCACCCGGCGTGGAAGACCGTTTACGACTTCCTGTGGCTGCTGGGTGAAGCGATCTTCATGTTCCTGCCGGTGGCCATCTGTTGGTCGACGGTGAAAAAGATGGGCGGCACGCCGGTGCTCGGCATCGTGCTGGGCGTGACCCTGGTGTCGCCGCAGCTGATGAACTCCTACCTGCTCGGCCAGCAAACGCCGGAAGTGTGGAACTTCGGCTGGTTCGTGATCCAGAAAGTGGGCTATCAGGCGCAGGTGATCCCGTCGATCCTGGCGGGGATGGCGCTGGGCTGGATCGAAACCCGGCTGAAAAAGATCGTCCCCGACTATCTCTATCTGGTGGTGGTGCCGGTGGTCTCGCTGCTGCTGGCGGTGTTCCTGGCGCACGCGCTGATCGGGCCGTTCGGCCGCATGATCGGCGACGGCGTCGCCTGGGCGGTGAAAGCGGTGATGACCGGCAGCTTCGCGCCGGTGGGTGCTGCGCTGTTCGGCTTCCTGTATGCGCCGCTGGTGATCACCGGCGTGCACCAGACCACGCTGGCCATCGACATGCAGATGATCCAGAGCATGGGCGGCACCCCGGTATGGCCGTTGATTGCGCTGTCCAACATCGCGCAGGCTTCGGCGGTGCTCGGCATCATCATCATCAGCCGCAAGGCCAACGAGCGTGAAATCTCGGTGCCGGCGGCGATCTCCGCCTATCTCGGCGTGACCGAACCGGCGATGTACGGCATCAACCTCAAATACCGCTTCCCGATGCTGTGCGCGATGATCGGCTCCGCCCTCGCCGGCCTTATCTGCGGCCTGGACGGCGTGATGGCCAACGGCATCGGCGTCGGCGGCCTGCCGGGCATCCTGTCTATCAAACCGCAGTTCTGGCTGATTTACTCGCTGGCAATTCTGGTAGCGATCGTCATCCCGCTGGTGCTGACCATCATGGTCTACAAACGCAAGGCCGCCCGCGGCGAGCTGCCGGTTTAATTGACGCAATATGAATGTAGGAGCCTGCTCGCGCAGGCTCGTTGTCACGATTCAAAGGTATACAGCTATGAGCAACCCAACCCCCTGGTGGCAGAACGGCGTCATCTACCAAATTTATCCGAAGAGTTTTCAGGACAGCACCGGCAACGGCTACGGCGATTTGGCCGGCGTGACGCGGCGGCTGGACTATCTGCAGGAACTGGGCGTCGACGCCATCTGGCTGACGCCGGTCTACGTATCGCCACAGGTGGACAATGGCTATGACGTGGCGGACTACTGCGCCATCGATCCGGCTTACGGCACCATGGCGGACTTCGAGCAGTTGGTCGCCGCTGCCCACCGGCGCGGTATCCGCATCGTGATGGACATGGTGTTCAACCACACCTCGACCGAGCATCCGTGGTTCAAGGCCGCACAGGATCGCCACAGCCCGTATCGCCAGTTCTACGTCTGGCGCGACGGCGAGGGGGATACGCCGCCGAACAACTGGCGTTCCAAATTTGGCGGCAACGCCTGGCAGTGGCACGCCGACAGCGGCCAGTACTACCTGCACCTGTTCGCCGCCGAGCAGGCGGATCTCAACTGGGAACACCCGCCGGTGCGCGAAGAGCTGAAGAAAGTGTGTCAGTTCTGGGCGGACAAAGGCGTCGACGGCCTGCGCCTCGATGTGATCAACCTGGTGTCCAAACAGCAGGACTTCCCGTCCGACAGCCAGGGCGACGGCCGCCGCTTCTACACCGACGGCCCGCGCATCCACGAGTTCTTGCAGGAGATGAGCCGCGACGTGTTCCAGCCGCGCGGCCTGATGACGGTGGGCGAGATGTCCTCCACCACGCTCGAGCATTGCCAGCAATACGCGGCACAGAGCGGCGAAGAGCTGTCGATGACCTTCAACTTCCACCACCTGAAGGTGGACTACGCCGGCGGCGAAAAATGGACGCGGGCGGCGCCGGATTATGTGGAGCTGAAGCAGATCTTCCGCCACTGGCAGCAAGGAATGCACAACCGCGCCTGGAACGCGCTGTTCTGGTGCAACCACGATCAGCCGCGCATCGTGTCGCGCTTCGGCGATGAAGGCGCACTGCGGCTGCCGGCCGCCAAAATGCTGGCGATGGTGCTGCACGGCATGCAGGGCACGCCTTATATCTACCAGGGTGAAGAGATCGGCATGACCAACCCCGGCTTCCGCGCCATTGAACAGTATCGCGACGTGGAAAGCCTGAACATGTACGCCGAACTGAGCGCTCAGGGCCGCAGCGATGCCGAACTGCTGGCGATCCTGGCCGACAAATCGCGCGACAACGGCCGCACGCCGATGCAATGGAGCGCCGCGCCGCACGCCGGTTTCACCACCGGCACGCCGTGGATCGGCTGCGCCGAGAACTACCCGCAGATCAACGCCGAAGCGGCGCTGGCCGACCTCGACTCGGTGTTTTACGCCTACCGCCAGCTGATCACCCTGCGCAAGCAGTACCCGCTGCTGACCCACGGCGACTATCAGGATCTGGCGCCGGAACACCCGGCACTGTGGTGCTATCAGCGCAGCTGGAACGGCCAGCGCCTGCTGGTGGTGGCCAACCTGAGCCGCGAGCCGCAGGCCTGGGCGGCGGCGGGCGTGGAGCCTTCCGCCCAGTGGCGCCCGCTGATGAGCAACTACAGCGACTCGGCAGACCAGCCGCAGGCGCTGACGCTGCGGCCGTTCGAAGCGGTGTGGTGGCTGCTCGAAGACTAACCCCGCAGGGCGCGGCGAGCGCTGCGCCCTACAATTTCCCCAGCAACGCCACCACCCCGGCGGCCTCTTGCGCCAGGCGTTCATCGCTCATGTCGAATACGCCCTGCACCAGATGCGGCGGCAGGTAATCCATGCCGGTCAGGTTGGCCATGGCGTGGAACGGCAGCAGCAGATCCTGCACCGGATAACGGTTGTATCCTTCCGCCGTATAGGCCTGCGCGTTGCCGCCGGTGCTCACCACCAGCTGCAGCGGCTTGCCGTGCAGCTGGGTGCCTTCGCTGCCGTAGGCGAAACCGTAGGTTAATACCGCATCCTGCCATTCGCTGAGGATCGCCGGCGAACTGTACCAATAAAACGGGAACAACATCACTACCGCATCATGGCTCTGCAGCAGTTCCTGCTCGCGCGCCACGTCGATGCGGTAATCCGGGTAAGCGCGGATCAGTTCGTGAACGGTAACGTTGGGCAACGGACTCAGCGCCGCGATCAGCGCTTTGTTGATGCGCGACTCGTCGGGGGTGCGGTGGGCGGTTAACACTAAAATGCGCGACATAACGATTCCTCGGTCATAAGAAGATGAGGGCATTTTTCCATTTCTGCCGCTTCGGGTGTAGGCTGTTAAAGGTCACTTCAATTTCAACCAAAAGTATCAACCACTATGTCGCTGCCCTTTGACGTGCACCGCCTGCTGCCGGCCTTCCTCGCCGCCGCACAGGCGCAAAATTTCTCCGCCGCCGCTCGCCAGCTGGGCGTGACGCCGGCGGCGGTCAGCAAAAACATCCGCGCGCTGGAAGAGAAGCTGGCGCTGCGGCTGTTCCAGCGCAACACCCACAATGTGCTGCTGACCGACGAGGGCAAAGCGCTGCTGGCGCAGGTGGCGCCGCTGTGGCAGGCGTTGGCGGCCACGCTGGAGAGCGCCGGCGGCGAACGGCAGGCGCCGGCCGGGGTGGTGCGCGTCAGTATGATCCCCGGCTTCGGCCGCCAGATGCTGATGCCATTGATCCCGCAATTTCTGGCGCGCTATCCGCAGATCGATCTCGATCTGTCGCTGGACGCCCGGGTGGTGAACCTGGTGGGCGAAGGCTTCGACGTCGGCATCGGCAGCCGGGTCGATCCCGACAGCCGGCTGGTAGCCCGCCCGCTCTACCCGATGCACATGGTGCTAGCGGCCTCGCCCGACTATCTGGCGCAGCGTGGTGAGCCGCAAACGCCGCACGATCTGCTGCGCCACGACTGCCTGCTGCACCGCAACCCGGGCAACGGCCGCCACGTCAAATGGCAGCTGCGCCATCAGGGCGAAACCCTGGCGCTGGATCTGAACGGCCGGCTGGTGGTCAGCCGGCCGGAGATGTTGCTGGATGCGGCGCTGGCCGGGCTCGGCATCGTCAACCTGGCGCGCTGGTACGTTGAAAAGCACTTCGAGCAAGGCACGCTGCGGCCGGTGCTGGCGCAATGCTGGCCGCGCCCGGTGCAGCTGTGGCTCTATTACGCTTCGGCGGATCTGCCGCCGCGGGTGCGCGCCTGGGTCGATTTTCTGCTGGAACATTTTCGCGATCGGCCGGCGGGCGATTGACGTCTGTTCAGCTTGCACACGCTCTTCCGTTTTCCTTGTTCTACATCAAAAGAATCGCGCCAATATCTATATATAGTGCATTAAGAATTGTGAACACCTATATATAGTAGTTATCCACAAAATCATCCACACGTCGCCACAGCCCTTGCGCGCTGCGGCTTTGCCCTGTGGATAAGCGAAATTTGACGGTTGCTCGCCGCGTCAGGCGGGTATGAACGCTCCCTCGGGGAACAAGGAGTACAACGTGAAACCAGTAGTGATTAAGCGGGACGGTTGCCAGGTACCTTTTGACGAAGCGCGCATCGCGCAGGCCATCGAGCGCGCCGCGCTGGCGGTGGGCGTAGTCGACGCCGACTACTGCGCCACCGTCGCCCGCGTGGTCGCTCAGCGCATGCAGCAACAGCCGCGCGTCGATATCCACGAGATCCAGCAGGCGGTGGAAAACCAGCTGATGGCCGGCGAGTACAAACAGCTGGCGCGCGCCTATATCGAATACCGCCACGATCGCGACGTGGCGCGCGAGCTGCGCGGCCGCCTGAACCAGGAGATTCGCGGCCTGGTCGAGCAGAGCAACCGCGCGCTGCTGAACGAAAACGCCAATAAGGACAGCAAGGTGATCCCCACCCAGCGCGACCTGCTGGCGGGCATCGTCGCCAAACACTACGCCAAGCAGCACATCCTGCCGCGCGACGTGGTGCTGGCCCATGAACGCGGCGAAATTCACTACCACGATCTCGACTACTCGCCGTTTTTCCCGATGTTCAACTGCATGCTGATCGATCTGAAAGGCATGCTGACCAACGGCTTCAAGATGGGCAACGCTGAGATTGAGCCGCCGAAGTCGATCTCCACCGCCACCGCCGTGACCGCGCAGATTATCGCCCAGGTCGCCAGCCATATCTATGGCGGCACCACCATCAACCGCATCGATGAAATTCTGGCGCCGTTCGTCGACGAGAGCTTCCGCAAACACCTGCAGGTGGCGGAAGAGTGGCAGATCCCGGACGCCAAAGGCTATGCCATGGCGCGCACCGAGAAAGAGTGTTACGACGCCTTCCAGTCGCTGGAGTACGAGGTCAACACCCTGCACACCGCCAACGGCCAGACGCCGTTCGTCACCTTCGGCTTCGGCCTCGGCACCAGCTGGGAGTCGCGCCTGATCCAGCGCTCGATATTGAAAAACCGCATCGCCGGGCTGGGCAAAAACCGCAAGACCGCCGTGTTCCCCAAGCTGGTGTTCGCCATCCGCGACGGCCTCAACCACCAGTACGGCGATCCGAACTACGACATCAAGCAGCTGGCGCTGGAGTGTGCCAGCAAGCGCATGTACCCGGATATCCTCAACTACGATCAGGTAGTGAAGGTCACCGGCTCGTTCAAAACGCCGATGGGCTGCCGCAGCTTCCTCGGCACCTACGAGCAGGACGGCGAGCTGGTGCACGACGGCCGCAACAACATCGGCGTCATCAGCCTCAACCTGCCGCGCATCGCGCTGGAGGCGATGGGCGATGAGTCGCGCTTCTGGACGCTGCTGGATCAGCGCCTGCAGCTGGCGAAAAAGGCGCTGATGACGCGCATCGCCCGGCTGGAAGGTATCAAGGCGCGGGTGGCGCCAATCTTGTACATGGAAGGCGCCTGCGGCGTGCGGCTCAAGGCCGACGACAACATCGCCGAGATCTTCAAGAACGGTCGCGCTTCAATTTCGCTGGGCTATATCGGCCTGCACGAGACCATCAACGCGCTGTTCGGCGGCGAAAACCACGTGTATGACGACGAAGCGCTGCGCGCCAAAGCGGTGGCGATCGTCGCGCGGCTGCGCGCCGCCGTCGACGCCTGGAAAGACGAGACCGGCTACGGCTTCAGCCTCTACAGCACGCCGAGCGAGAACCTGTGCGATCGCTTCTGCCGGCTGGACACCGCCGATTTCGGCGTGGTGCCGGGCGTCACCGACAAGGGCTATTACACCAACAGCTTCCACCTCGACGTGGAGAAGAAGGTCAATCCGTACGACAAGCTGGACTTCGAAGCGCCCTACCCGCCGTTGGCCAGCGGCGGCTTCATCTGCTACGGCGAATACCCGAACCTGCAGCACAACCTGAAGGCGCTGGAAGACGTGTGGGACTACAGCTACAGCCGGGTGCCTTACTACGGCACCAACACGCCGATCGACGAGTGCTACGAATGCGGCTTCACCGGTGAATTCTCCTGCACCAGCAAAGGCTTCACCTGCCCGAAATGCGGCAACCACGACTCGGCCAAGGTCTCGGTCACTCGCCGGGTGTGCGGCTATCTCGGCAGCCCCGATGCCCGGCCGTTCAACGCCGGCAAGCAGGAAGAGGTGAAACGCCGGGTAAAACACCTCGGTAATGGGCAGCTCGGCTGAGAAACGCCGCGCTGCCTATGCAGAAGCCTGTTCATCAGGCGTGATTGTCGCAGCCAGCTTGCCTTCGGCCAGCGCGCACCAACCGCAGCGTACACGCAGTACGTGAGGATTGGCAGCACTGCCCGGAGGCAAAATGGCCAGTAAAATAGCCTGATGGGCAGGCCTCACATGAATTATCACCAGTATTACCCAATCGACGTCGTCAACGGCCCCGGCACCCGCTGCACGCTGTTTGTCGCCGGCTGCGTGCACCAGTGCCCCGGCTGCTACAACAAAAGCACCTGGCGGCTCAACTCCGGCCAGCCGTTTACCCCGGCGCTGGAAGACCGCATCATCGCCGATCTGAACGATACGCGCGTGCCGCGCCAGGGGCTGTCGCTCTCCGGCGGCGATCCGCTGCACCCGGCCAACGTGCCGAGCATCTTAACGCTGGTGAAACGGGTGCGCGCCGAGTGCCCCGGCAAGGATATCTGGCTGTGGACCGGCTACCGGCTGGCAGAGCTGGACGCACAGCAAATGCAGGTGGTGGACAGGATCAACGTGCTGATCGACGGCAAGTTCGTGCAGGATTTGAAAGACCCGGCGCTGATCTGGCGCGGCAGCAGCAACCAGGTGGTGCATAGGTTGCGATGAGCTGGCGGTACGTGTCTCGACACGTGTTAATCCAAAGTAGGCCTGGCACAGCTGCGGCTACGGCTACGGCTACGGCTACGGCTACGGCTACGGCACAGAACTAAACCTGATCTGATAGGCGGCTTTGTGCCAATTACAGACTTTGGCGTAAATTTATATGTATGTTTATCAATCTATGAGGCTAGTCGGTCAAATCGATAACTATTTAGTATTTTTATCAAGATAGATTTTTACTTCACCTTCCCAAAGCCCATAATCTTTTACCTGCACACCGATAAAGACAGTAAAGAAATCTTTATCTAAAATGTCACTGACCACATAAAAATCCTCTACTCGATCAATACACTCAAGAGTGGTTTGTCTTTCCACCGGAAAATGGTTTTCTGGGCCTAAAGCCGAATGATAAATCACTTCAAGTTTTAAAATCCGCTCAAGCCAAATAGTGCACTTGAACAAATTATAATATTCAGAAAGGTTTACTCCAACTTCAGGTTGTCCGTAAACTTCTCCTTTCTGCGTTGATAAGCAGATCATGAGATGCTGTGATAGTCTATCTATACCTGAAATGATCTTAATATCACCATTTTCAATAAGAAGATCACCAGTATCGTCTAAAGCCAAATCACTCCCAAGGTTACGACCACTAATTCGTTTTGTTCTTGGTGATACTTTTAACTCTAAAAATAGGCCAGTAGATGTGAAAACCATTCTAGGGGGAATTGTGAGTAAACGGGCATCACTAAGTGATTCCGAAATTATACATTTCCCTTCATAAGTAAGATCGTCGAAGCAATTTATCACATTTAAAATGTCAAACTTATCACCAGAAATGTATTCATCAATTTTTATATTCCATGTAGTGGGTTCAACTGATAATAATTCTCCAGTAAAAATCAATTGACTACCTAACCTAAACAATTCGGATATGGCTTCTTTCGGTAGCTTTAGATGTTCATGTTGAATCTTACGTTCATGTTCCTCTTTCATTTGAAATAATACTTCGGGAGTGAATATTACTTCATCTCTATCAATCATTACAGAATGGGTTACGCATAACCAAATACCATTAGTGATATCGGAACGTTCTTCAGAGGTCATATCACTTTTGTATCGCCTGCCGCCAGGAGCTGCAGCATAAATATGAGAAGCAACGCCGGTGTTATTCACCGCAGATCTAGACTCATTACTGGGTCCACATGTAATCTGGGCACAGCCTGTAAAAGAACATCTAAAATTCGCTCTTGCAGCTAAAGCTTGCTTAGTCTTGGAAGAAAAATCATCTCTGTTTTCTTTGCCCATCTTTCCTTTCTCATCACACTGTCAATCTAAATGAAATCGTTATACAACAACCAACCGCCCCTGTCTGCACCTTGCTCACAACGGACCTGATAGCCACGCAGCCTATCGGCTGCGAGCCAAGAGCGGACATTACAAACATCATTAGATCACCTTATAATTTATCTTCAGCTTCTTGGATCAGCTTTAAAAGTAGTTTCATATCTAGACAAATATATCCGTATGTAAAGCTTGTCTCGACGACATTTTTTGTAGATTTGCGCAGATCAGAATGTACATGATCAGGGCCGTAAGGTACTTTGTGATGATCGGCTGAATCGACCCTAGACAACTGTTTTCCTTCAGGGGTCATTATTATATAGGCATAATTCGATGGAGATTGGTGTCTAATTACTACGGTGACCCCCGACGTTCTTCGGGCGGTTACAGTTTCCCCTACAACTTTCATGATAGTGCACTTGAAATTTACTTTAAGTATTTCGCAGGTCTGCTCAAGCATTTCTTCAGTAGTCAGTGGACGCATATTTGAGAACATAACTGTTCCACCCAAATGATTCGAGAGATAGTTGAGAAGAATTGATTGCTTCTGAGATTCCTCTTCGTGTGTCAAACACAGCTGCATACCAATCATCATGCCTGACTTCCCCCAAACAGTACTGGTCGCCATGCGATCGGTTTTTTCACCACAAACCAAGCACTTTCCACCAGAGGACAGCCATATAGCTTGATCTACAGCAGTATTCTTAAGCCGCCCTCCCAGCAGACCATCGAATAATCTCGAGTCAGATTTCCTTTTTTCGTACCACGGATTATAACGTTGTACATACCCCGTATCATCAATGAGCTTTGAAAAGCTGGCATCATCTACTGGAGTGAGTCTGATTCCGTGTTGCTCGAGATAAACACCAATATGGCCAAACCAGAAAAGGTCTTTTGATTTCAAAAAATAAATTCTGGCTGCTGGAAAGCGGACAGTTGGTGCATACATTGCATTTACATGAAAAGTACCTGCGCTGATATAAACATGTACATTCGTTGCTCCTTGCATCATCCAAAGTAATATTTCTTTGCTCGAAACTTCAATTGCCAAAACTGGATTTTCTTTTCTCAGTATATTGCCACCAAAGCATTGAATAACATTATCCGTTGCAGTTCCACTTAATTTAAAATTGATGCAGTCAGTAATTACATCATTAAGTCTCAAAGTTTCATCCTTTATTATTTCAAATGGGGCTGCGCCTAAGTATACCGGCCACTGATACACCAATACCACCTTGTTACCAGATAGTTTTTTACACCGCAAGGGAGGCATGTCCATTCCTCGCTCAAAGCCGACCAACAGCGCCCCTAGACACTGTAAGTCCAGCTGTGAGCTAGCGCAGCTCAACACCCTCGTCGATAGCGCCCCCGGATCTTCGCTTTGAATAAAGCCATTCGTTTTCCTGCCTCCGAATGGCTTAGATAAATCGCTGTGCCGGTGCTTAAACGTTCAAAGGCGCCATCTCCTCCCTTGAGACAGCATCGAACCACTCATCAGCAACGGTAAGTTACACCAACCCCATCCCCACCACGCCGGTCAGCACGCCGCACAGCACCACCAGCGCCGCCGTCAGGCACAACGCCCGGGCGGAGAAGGCTTTGTTGAGCATCAGCAGCGAAGGCAGGCTGACCGCCGGCAGGGTCATCAGCAGCGCCAGCGCCGGGCCGGCGCCCATGCCCGCCAGCATCATGGTCTGTACGATCGGGATTTCTGCTGCGGTGGGGATAACGAACAGGCAGCCGACGATCGCCAGGCCGATGATCCACAGCAGGCTATTGTCGACGGCGCCGTCGGCGTGCGGGAACAGCCAGACGCGCGCCGCCCCCAGCGCCAGTACCGCCAGCACGTAGATCGGGATGGTCGACCAAAACAGCGCCCACAGCGCTTTGCCCCAGCGGGCGAGGAACGGCTGCTCGTCGTTCTGCGCCGTCATCAGCGGCGGCTGCGGCGCGGCGGGTTGCGGATCGTTGGCGGTCACGCGCTGCACCAGCCAGGCGATACCCAGCACCATCACCACGCCCGCCACCAGGCGGATGGCGGCGAACGGCCAACCGAGCACAAACCCCATAAACACCAGCGTCGCCGGGTTCAATACCGGATTGGCGAGCCAAAAGGCCAGCGCGGCGCCGCTGGACACCGACTGACGGCGCATGCCGGCGGCAACCGGTGCGGCGCAGCAGGTGCACATCATGCCCGGCAGCGCGATCAGCGCCCCCAGCACGGTGCCGGAAAAACGCCGGTGGCCGAGCGTGCGCGCCAGCCAGTCGCGCGGGATCAGCACCTGTACCAGCGAGCCTAACAGCACCCCGAGCAGCGCCGCCTTCCACACCGCGGTGAAGTAGACCAGCGCGTACTGCCAGGCCGCCAGCCAGGGGCTCGCGGCGCCGTCGGCCAGGATCGACTTGCCGATCGAGTGGCTGTCCGCCGCCACGAAGGCCTTGCCGTAGTAAGGCTGCCATTTGACGTAGTAGAGGCCGACGGCCACCACCAGCAGAAACAGGATCGGTTTCCACAGCGGCCAGGCGCGTGGGGCGTGTTCAGGGGCGTTCAGAGGTTGCGGCATGGTAGCGGCCAGAGTCAGTCAACAGTGGCGCCAGCATAGCGCGCCGCCGCCGCTCGTGCACGCCCGGGCTGTCCTAAATAGTTCATCTGTTCGCCACCGAGGCGTAACGCGATTGTCATCTGCGCCCGTCACCATGATGCCAACTTGAAAACCACAGGGTAGACGCACGATGAAACGCACCGCTTCCGCCTTCATCGCACAGCCATCGGTATGACGAGGTTTTTATTATGATGGAGTTATCTAGACATCCGACCACTTATCCCACCCGCTATCAGCAGATCGCCGCGCAGCTGGAACAGGAGCTGCGCACGCAATACCGCTGCGGCGACTACCTGCCTTCGGAACAGCAGCTGGCCGAGCGTTATCAGGTCAATCGCCACACCCTGCGCCGCGCGGTGGATCAGCTGGTGGAACGCGGCTGGCTGCAGCGCCGCCACGGCGTCGGCATTCTGGTGCTGATGCGGCCTTACGACTACCCACTGCACGCCAACACCCGCTTCAGCCAGAACCTGTTCGAGCAGGGCAGCCATCCCACCAGTGAGCGCTTACTCGCTGTCTTGCGCCCGTGCAATGGGCATGTTGCCAGCGCGCTCTCACGTGAAGAAGGCGAAATGGTGATCCACCTGCGCACCCTGCGCCGGGTCAACGGCGTGCCGATGAGCGTGATCGACCACTATCTGCCCGATCTGGAGTGGTGGCCGGCGCTGCAGCAGTTCCACAGCGGTTCGCTGCACCAGTTTATCGAACAGCACCTCCAGCAGCCGCTGACCCGCCGCCAGACGCGCATCAGCGCGCGCCGCGCGCAGGCCAAAGAGAGCCGGCTGCTGGAGATCGCCACCCACGCGCCGCTGCTGTGCGTGCGCACCCTTAACGTCCGCAGCGGCGGCGAAGACGTGGCGGAATACTCCGTCAGCCTGGCCCGCGCCGACATGATTGAACTGACGATGGAGCACTGAATGCACGCCTTAGAGTCGAGACAACGCTGGATGTCGGTGCTGGCGCACAGCCGGCCCGAGCAGCTGCGCAGCCACTGGCAGGCGCTGAACCTCAGCCCGGGTTACCGCAGCATCCGCGCGCCGGAGATCGGCCTGGCCCAGCTGCAGGGGCGCATGGGCGCCACCGGCCGCCGCTTCGTGCTGGGGGACATGACGGTCACCCGCGCGGTGGTGCAACTGGACAACGGCGGCTATGGCTACAGCTATATCGCCGGGCGCGACAAGGCGCACGCCGAGCTGTGCGCGCTGGCCGATGCGCTGCTGCAACAGCCGGAACACGGCGAACGCCTGCAACAACAGCTGATCGCGCCGCTGGCCGCGCTGCAGCACGAACAGCGCCAGCTGCGCGCCCGGGCGATCGCCGCCAGCCGGGTGGACTTCTTTACGCTGGTGCGAGGGGATTAAGCCATGAGTTTATTGACCGGTTTTGAACAACCGATAGACCAATCGCAGCACGCTTTCCGTTTGATTCTTAAAGCCTTGAGCGAACCGGGCCACCGGGTGACGCTGCCGAACGGCCCGGCCTGGGCGCCGCTGAACGCCGCCAGCACCGCCGCGCTGCTGACGCTGGCCGATCAGGAAACGCCGCTGCAGCTGTGCGCTGCACTCAATAGTGAGCAAGTGCTAACCAACATTCGTTTTCACAGCGGCGCGCCGCTGGCCGCCACGGCGCAGGAGGTCTGCTTTGCCCTGTTCGATAAGCACCTGCAGGCCACCGATCTGCAGGCGTTGCCGCACGGCACTGAAATCTCGCCGGAATGCGGCGCCACGGTGGTGGTGCAGCTCGCCGAGCTGGAGAACGGCGCCGTGCTGCGCCTGACCGGCCCCGGCATCGAGAATCATCGCCTGATCGCACCGCGCCTGCCGCCGGCGCTGCTGGATTATCTGGTCAACCGTCCGCAGCGCTTCCCGCTGGGGCTGGATATTTTGCTGACCTGCGGCGATCGCCTGCTGGCGATCCCGCGGACCACCCGCGTGGAGGTGTGCTGATGTACGTAGCGGTAAAAGGGGGCGAAAAAGCCATTGAGGCCGCCCATCAGCTGCAGGAACAGCTGCGGCGCGGCGACGAGGCGCTGCCGGCGATCGGCGCGGAACAAATCGAACAGCAGCTGGGGCTGGCGGTGGATCGGGTGATGACCGAAGGCGGCATCTACGATCGCGAGCTGGCGGCGCTGGCCATCAAACAGGCCAGCGGCGATCTGGTGGAGGCGATTTTCCTGCTGCGCGCCTATCGCACCACCCTGCCGCGCCTGGCGGTCAGCGAGCCACTGGCCAGCAAAAACATGCGGCTGGAGCGGCGCATCTCGGCGGTTTACAAGGACTTGCCCGGCGGGCAGGTGCTGGGGCCGACCTACGACTACACCCACCGGCTGCTGGACTTCGCGCTGCTGGCGGAAGGCGAAGCGCCGCGTGCGCCGCAGGCCGACGAACCGCTGCCGGACAACTGCAGCCACGTGTTCGATCTGTTGTGTCGCCAGCAGCTGGCGCGCGAAGAGCAGGACGACGGCAGCACACCGGACGACATCACCCGCAACCCGCCGGTTTACCCCTGCTCGCGCTCGGCGCGCCTGCAGCAGCTGGTGCGCGGCGACGAAGGCTTCCTGCTGGCGCTCGGCTACGCCACCCAGCGCGGCTACGGCCGCAACCACCCGTTCGCCGGCGAGATCCGCACCGGCCACGTTTCGGTGGAGATCGTGCCTGAAGAGCTCGGTTTCGCCATCGATATCGGCGAGATCCTGCTGACCGAGTGCGAAATGGTCAACGGCTTCGTCGATCCCAAGGACCATCCGCCGCACTTCACCCGCGGTTACGGGCTGGTGTTCGGCCGCGCCGAACGCAAGGCGATGGCGATGGCGCTGGTGGACCGCGCATTGCAAAGCCCCGACTACGGCGAAGGCGTCGCCGGCCCGGCGCAGGACGAAGAGTTCGTGCTGGCCCACGCCGACAACGTCGAGGCCGCCGGCTTCGTCTCCCATCTCAAGCTGCCGCACTACGTCGACTTCCAGGCCGAACTGGAGCTGCTCAAGCGGCTGCGACAGGAATACAGCGAGCGTCAGGAGGCCCGCGATGAGTGAAGTATTGACCGGCTATAACCTCGGTTATCTGGACGAGCAGACCAAGCGCATGATCCGCCGCGCCCTCCTCAAGGCGGTGGCGATCCCCGGCTATCAGGTGCCGTTCGGCGGCCGCGAGATGCCGATGCCCTACGGCTGGGGCACCGGCGGCATTCAGCTCACCGCCAGCGTCATCGGCCGCGCCGACGTGTTGAAGGTGATCGACCAGGGCGCCGACGACACCACCAACGCGGTGTCGATCCGCCGCTTCTTCCAGCGCGTCGCCGGGGTGGAAACCACCGAGCGCACGCCGGAGGCTACGCTAATCCAGACCCGTCACCGAATTCCGGAAACCGCGCTGCGCGAAGACCAGATCCTGATCTATCAGGTGCCGATCCCGGAGCCGCTGCGCTTTATCGAACCGCGCGAAACCGAGACCCGCAAGATGCACGCGCTGGAGGAGTACGGCGTGATGCAGGTGAAGCTGTATGAGGACATCGCGCGCTACGGCCATATCGCCACCACCTACGCCTACCCGGTGAAGGTCAACGATCGCTACGTGATGGATCCGTCACCGATCCCAAAATTCGACAACCCGAAAATGCACATGATGCCGGCGCTGCAGCTGTTCGGCGCCGGGCGCGAGAAACGCATCTACGCCCTGCCGCCATTCACCAAGGTGGAGAGCCTGGACTTCGACGATCATCCGTTCAGCGTGCAGCAGTGGGACGAACCCTGCGCGCTGTGCGGCTCGCGCCACAGCTACCTGGACGAGGTGGTGCTCGACGATCGGGGCAACCGCATGTTCGTCTGTTCGGACACCGACTACTGCCGGCAGCAGCTGGCGCAATCTTCGCAAGAGGCGCAGCACTGATGACTTCCACCCCTTTGAGCACCACCCCGCTGCTGTCGGTGAACCAGCTCACCCACCTGTACGCCCCCGGCAAGGGCTTCAGCGACGTGTCGTTCGACATCTACCCCGGTGAAGTGCTGGGCATCGTCGGCGAATCCGGCTCCGGCAAAACCACGCTGCTGAAATCGATCTCGGCGCGGCTGGCGCCGCAGCACGGGCAGATCCTTTACCGCCCGCAGGCGGACCAGGAACACGATCTGTACGCCATGGCGGAGAGCGATCGCCGCCGCCTGCTGCGCACCGACTGGGGCGTGGTGCATCAGCATCCTCTCGACGGGCTGCGGCCGCAGGTCTCCGCCGGCGGCAACATAGGCGAGCGGCTGATGGCCATCGGCCAGCGCCACTATGGCGACATTCGCCGCCAGGCCGGCCAGTGGCTGGAGGACGTCGAGATCCCGCTGTCGCGCCTCGACGATCTGCCGACCACCTTCTCCGGCGGCATGCAGCAGCGGCTGCAGATCGCCCGCAATCTGGTCACCCACCCCAAGCTGGTGTTTATGGATGAGCCGACCGGCGGGCTGGACGTGTCGGTGCAGGCGCGCCTGCTCGATCTACTGCGCAATCTGGTGGTGGAGATGCAGCTGGCGGCGGTGATCGTCACCCACGATCTCGGCGTGGCGCGGCTGCTGGCCCACCGCCTGCTGGTGATGAAACAGGGCGAAGTGGTGGAGAGCGGCCTGACCGACCGGGTGCTGGACGATCCGCACCATCCTTATACCCAGCTGCTGGTTTCTTCGGTGCTGTCGTAACCCAAGGCGATAACAGATGACTATGCAAATCCGAGTTGAACATCTCAGTAAAACCTTTGTGCTGCATCAGCAGTACGGCACCCGTCTGCCGGTGCTGCACGACGCCAACCTGACGGTCCACGGCGGCGAATGCGTGGTGCTGCACGGCCACTCCGGCAGCGGCAAATCCACCCTGCTGCGCTCGCTGTACGCCAACTACCTGCCGGACAGCGGCCATACCTGGATCAACCATCAGGGCGACTGGCTGGACATGGTCAGTGCCGACGCGCGCCAGATTCTGGCGGTGCGCCGCCATACGCTGGGCTGGGTCAGCCAGTTCCTGCGGGTGATCCCACGCATCAGCGCGCTGGAGGTGGTGATGCAGCCGCTGCTGGAACAGGGCGTCGAGCGCGCCGAGTGCCGTGAACGCGCCGAAGCGCTGCTCGCTGCGCTCAACGTGCCGCAGCGCCTGTGGCCGCTGGCGCCGTCCACCTTCTCCGGCGGCGAACAGCAGCGGGTGAACATCGCGCGCGGCTTTATCGTCGATTACCCCATTCTGTTGCTGGACGAACCGACCGCCTCGCTCGACAGCCGCAACAGCGCGGCGGTGGTGCAGCTTATCGAACGCGCCAAGGCGCGCGGCGCGGCGATCGTCGGCATTTTCCACGATGAAGGCGTCCGCCGACAGGTCGCCGACCGGCTTTATGACATGCAGGCGCCGCAGGCGCTGGAGGCCCTCTGATGATCGTCAATAACGTTAAGCTGGTGCTGGATGACCAGGTGGTGCAAGGCTCGCTGGAGATGCAGGACGGCGTGATCCGCAGCTTCGCCGACGGCCCAAGCCGGCTGCCGCAGGCGCTGGACGGCGACGGCGGCTGGCTGCTGCCGGGGCTGATCGAGCTGCATACCGACAACCTGGACAAGTTTTTCACCCCGCGCCCAAACGTCGACTGGCCGGCCCATTCGGCGATGAGCAGCCACGATGCGCTGATGGTGGCCAACGGCATCACCACGGTGCTGGACGCAGTGGCGATCGGCGACGTGCGCGACGGCGGCCACCGGCTGGAAAACCTGCAGAAGATGATCGACGCGGTGATCCACAGCCAGCGCGCCGGGGTGAACCGCGCCGAGCACCGGCTGCACCTGCGCTGCGAACTGCCGCACGAGAGCACCCTGCCACTGTTCGAACAGCTGATGGACAAGCCGGGCGTGTCGCTGGTGTCGCTGATGGACCACTCGCCGGGCCAGCGCCAGTTCGCCTCACGCGAAAAATACCGCGAATATTATCAGGGCAAATACCACCTCAACGACCAGCAGATGAGCGAGTACGAGGAGCAGCAGGTCGCCCTGTCCGCCCGCTGGGCCGCACCGAACCGCGAGGCGATCGCCGCCCACTGCCGCGCGCGCCGCATCTCGCTGGCCAGCCATGACGACGCCACCGCCGCGCACGTGGCCGAATCCTGCGCGCTGGGCAGCGCGATTGCCGAGTTCCCCACCACCGAGGCGGCCGCCCGCGCCTCGCACCAGCAGGGCCTGCAGGTACTGATGGGCGCACCGAACATCGTGCGCGGCGGTTCCCACTCCGGCAACGTGGCGGCGCACCATCTGGCGGCGCTGGGCGTGCTGGACATTCTCTCTTCCGATTATTACCCGGCCAGCTTGCTGGACGCGGCGTTTCGCCTCGCGGCGGACGAGCGCAACGCCTACGATCTGCCCCAGGCGGTGCGCATGATCACCCGCAACCCGGCGCGGGCGCTGGATCTGCAGGATCGCGGCACCATCGCCGAAGGATTGCGGGCGGATCTGGTGCTGGCACGGCCGCACGGCGAGCACGTTTACGTGCAGAACGTGTGGCGTCAGGGCAGGCAGGTGTTCTGATGGCGCGGCTCATCTATCTGATGGGGCCTTCCGGCGCAGGCAAGGACAGCCTGCTGGCCGCGCTGCGGGCCGACGCCGACCGCGCGCCGCTGGTGGCGCACCGCTATATCACCCGGCCGGCGGACGCCGGCTGCGAGAATCACATCGCGCTGAGCGAACCGGAATTTCTGCGCCGCCGCGCCAAGGGGCTGTTCGCGCTCGACTGGCAGGCGCACCAGCAGCGCTACGCGTTTGGGATCGAGGTGGATCTTTGGCTGCTGCAGGGGATCGACGTGGCGGTCAACGGTTCACGCGCCCACCTGCCGCAGGCGCAGCAGCGCTATGGGGCGCAGCTGCTGCCGGTGTGCCTGCAGGTCAGCGCCGCGATCCTGCGCCAGCGCCTGCAGGATCGCGGACGAGAAAGCGCCGAACAGGTCGAGCAGCGGCTGGCGCGGGCGGCGGAATATCAGCAGAGTCTGCCCGCCGGCTGCCGGGTGCTGCACAACGACGGCCCACTCGACGACACCCTGGCGGCGCTGCTGGCGCTGTTGCCGACCACTACCCGACAAACTCAGGACGCGACGCCATGAACGACTTCGCCCAGCCGAAAATCGGCGACAACGTGACCCTTAACCGCACCCGGCTCGGCCAGTATGTGCACCTGGCCGACGATGCGATCCTGGAAGAGGTGGAGATGGGGGACTACTCCTACACCGCCGGGCACAACCAGATCTTTTACGCCACTATCGGCAAGTTCGTCTCCATCGCCTCCTATGCGCGCATCAATCCCGGCAACCACCCGACCTACCAGCGCATCGCGCAGCACCACTTCACCTACCGCGCTTCCGAATACGGGCTGGGGGAAGATGACGCGGCGTTCTTCGACTGGCGGCGCGAGCACCACGTTACCGTCGGCCACGACGTGTGGATCGGCCATAACGCCATCCTGATGCCGGGCGTCAGCGTCGGCAACGGCGCAGTGATCGGCAGCGCGGCGGTGGTCACCAAGGACGTGGAGCCGTACAGCATCGTCGCCGGCGTGGCGGCCAAAAAGATCGGCATGCGCTTTGACGACGTGCTGATAGAACGCATCGAACGCAGCCAGTGGTGGCACTGGGATCACGCTACGCTGCAGGCGCGGCTGGCGGATTTTCGCGACATCAACCGCTTTGCGCAGCAGTACCTTTAACGGAGGGGAGCGATGCAACTGACCTTTCTCGGCACCGGCGGCGCGCAGCAGGTGCCGGTGTTCGGCTGCGACTGCCCGATCTGCCAACGGGCGCGGCGCGAGCCGGCATTTCGGCGGCGAGCGTGCAGCGCCATGCTCAACTATCAGGGGGAAACGACCTTATTGGATGCGGGATTACCGGCTTTGGAGCGGCGATTTTCGGCGGGGCAAATTCAACGTTTTTTACTGACACATTACCACATGGATCACGTTCAGGGGTTATTTCCTTTGCGTTGGGGGTGCGGAAATTCCATTCCGGTATATGGCCCGCCGGATGAACAGGGCTGCGACGATCTGTTCAAACACCCCGGCATTCTGGCGTTTCAGCCGCCGCTGGCGCCCTTCGCCACCGTCGAGCTGGGCGGCATGCGTATCACCCCGCTGCCGCTGCAACACTCCAAACTGACCCACGGCTATCTGATCCAGGCGGCGGGCGCTTCACTGGCCTACCTGACCGACACCGTCGGCCTGCCGCCGGCCACCGCCGACTATCTGCAGAACGTGGCGCTGGATCTGCTGGTGCTCGATTGCAGCCTGCCGCCTCAGCCGCAGGCGCCGCGCAACCACAACGATCTGACCCGCGCGCAGGAGACGCAGCGCTTGCTGCAGCCCAAACGCACGCTGCTGACGCACATCAGCCATCATCTCGATCGGTGGCTACTGGACCACGAACTGCCCGCCGGGCTGGAGCTGGCGTTCGATCACCTCAGCGTCAGCCTCGGTAGCAGTGCAGCCGATCCGACTCCAGCACCCTGACCCCTTCACCCGGCGTGAACGCCTGTTGCAGCAGCGTTTGCGCCACGTCTTTGGCGGCGACCGCCCGCCATTTGCCGGGCAACAGCCTGAACAGCGGCAGCGTGAGGCGCTCCATCAGGCGCGGCGCAGGGCGATCCCCCACCAGCATGGAAGGCCGCACCAGCGTCAGGCGCGGCCAGTGCTGTTCGCGCAGCGCCTGCTCCATCTCGCCTTTGGTGCGGTTATACAAGAAGGTGGAATCCGCGTTGGCGCCCAGCGCGCTCACCACCAGACAGTGCTGCGCCCCCAACCGGCGGCCGGTCAGCGCGCTCTCCACCACCAACTGGTAATCGACATAGCGGAAGGCATCGGCGCTGCCCGCTGCCTGGCGGGTGGTGCCCAGGCAGCAGAACACCAAATCGACCGGCTGTTGCAGGCTACTCAGTAACTCGAACAGCGCGTCGCCGACCGGATTGGTCAGCTTGCCGTGCGGCGGCAGCGGCGTGCGCGTCGGTGCCACGATGGCCGTTATCTGCGGATCGTTTTGCAACCGTTGCAACAACTCGCGCCCCACCAGCCCGGTTGCGCCGACTAACAGTGCTCGCGCCATGCGATCTCCCGTTGTAATCAATACGTCGACTTAAAGTATAGACCGCGCCCAGTGCAGCTTCTTGCCGAAGCCCAGTGTGTTGTCGGTCATCTTCACCTCGTGCAGATCCAGCCGCCAAACCGAGGCCTTCATCGCCCTGGCGATCGGGAAACGCTTGCAGTAACGCGCGCGCGCCGCCTCGGCCTCTTCGCCGCTCAGCAGCACCGCCTCGGCGCGGTACTGTACGCCGCGGATCAGCGCGATGCTTTTCGGTTTCGGCGCGATGGTACCGACCACCCGGCCGTTGTTCAGCATCAGCCCGCCGTGGCGGGTGTGCGGTTCGGTCATCAGCCACAGCGCCATCGTCGCGGCGTCGAACACGTAAAAACAATTGGCGCACCACATGTCGAGGCCGTCGCCGGCGCACAGCGTCAAGACGTGTTGCTTACCGATGAAATCCGCAATCTGCTGCCGTTGTTCTGGGGTATTCAAGGTCAATCGCCTCCCTGTTCACTCGCCTCATCTTACCCTGCGTTGTTGAAGCGAGTCACAAATAACGATAATCGCCAAAAAACAAAAATGAATATAAAAACACAGATAGTGAATTTTTATTTATTTCAGCATAAAGCAGGTTGATAACATAAATAACACAATACAGATTTATTTGATCGTTATGCAGCCGGTTATTTGACCGCTTTTTTTATTCCTTCCCGAGCGCCATTGAAATTAAGCGTTCAGGGCTCGCGAACATTAGCAATTCATTTACATGCCAACCTCTGCACCCGGATGATACTTATGCAACACATTGCATAACCGGTGAATAGTTATTTATCAAAACCGGCATTTATGTGATTCTCATCACGATTTTCAGCGAATCTTGCGCTAAAATAGCGCCATCTTTTCACTCAGCAAGGTGGATTAGAAAATGGAAAACAATAACCGAAAAATGGCACACATCAGGCGTACAACCCATATTATGATGATGGCTCATCGCAGCTGCTTTAGCTTCGCATTCTTCAACTACAGATAACCCTCCCCTTCGCTCTTACGCCGTTGATAAGAGTGTCTTTGCGTTTCACTTTATTCTCCGCACTCCGGTGATAATGTCTCTTTCTCGCTAACCGGGAAGGACACGCAATGCATTTTTAATTTCGGCCAAGCGCATCCAAGCCAAATAAAACAACGAACACAGTTAATGCCTTTCGGCATCACTGGGTTCTCGCACACCTTTATTTTCGTGAAGGCGTTAACGGCAAATGGAATTATTTGCCGGCGGACTGCCTTTACCTGAAGAATGAGAAAAATGAAAAAATTAAAAATTGCCGCCAACACCCAAACCCTCGGCTGCTTTGAAACTGAACGCGACATCGTCGATGTGCATCACAGCGATTTCAATGACGTCGCCGCCATCGTGCTGTCGGTAGACGACGTCGCGCAAGGCATGGTGACGCGCATCGAAGAACACGGCCTGAACATCCCGCTGTTCGTCGCCGTCTGCTGCGAAGAAGAGCTGGATAACGCCGTCTTGCCGGCGCTGCACGGCGTGTTTGAACTGTGCGGCAAGAATACCCAGTTCTACGGCAAACAGCTGGAGGCCGCCGCCGCCAAATATGAGAGCGAGCTGCTGCCGCCGTTCTTCAACACGCTGACGCAATACGTAGAAATGGGCAACGCCACCTTCGCCTGCCCCGGCCACCAGGGCGGCGAGTTCTTCCGCAAACACCCGGCGGGCCGCCAGTTCTTCGACTTCTACGGCGAAACGCTTTTCCGCTCCGACATGTGCAACGCCGACGTCAAACTGGGCGACCTGTTGATCCACGAAGGCGCGCCTTGCGCCGCGCAGCAGCACGCTGCCAAGGTGTTCAACGCCGACAAGACTTACTTCGTGCTCAACGGCACCTCGGCCTCGAACAAGGTGGCGACCAACGCCCTGCTGACGCGCGGCGACCTGGTGCTGTTCGACCGCAACAACCATAAATCCAACCACCACGGCGCGTTGATCCAGGCCGGTGCCACGCCGGTGTATCTGGAAACCGCCCGCAACCCGTTCGGCTTTATCGGCGGCATCGACGCGCACTGCTTCGACGAACGCTACCTGCGCCAGCAGATCCGCGAAGTGGCGCCGGAACGCGCCAACGAGGCTCGCCCGTTCCGCCTGGCGATCATCCAGCTCGGCACCTACGACGGCACCATCTACAACGCCCGTCAGGTGGTCGACAAGATTGGCCACCTGTGCGACTACATCCTGTTCGACTCCGCCTGGGTGGGCTATGAGCAGTTCATTCCGATGATGAAAGACTGCTCGCCGCTGCTGCTGGAACTGAACGAAAACGATCCCGGCATCATCGTCACCCAGTNCATCTACAACGCCCGTCAGGTGGTCGACAAGATTGGCCACCTGTGCGACTACATCCTGTTCGACTCCGCCTGGGTGGGCTATGAGCAGTTCATTCCGATGATGAAAGACTGCTCGCCGCTGCTGCTGGAACTGAACGAAAACGATCCCGGCATCATCGTCACCCAGTCGGTGCACAAACAGCAGGCCGGGTTCTCGCAGACCTCGCAGATCCACAAAAAAGACAAGCACATCAAGGGGCAGAGCCGCTACTGCAACCACAAGCGCTTCAACAACGCCTTTATGCTGCACGCCTCCACCAGCCCGTTCTACCCGCTGTTTGCCGCGCTGGACGTCAACGCCAAGATGCACGAGGGCAAAAGCGGCCAGCGCCTGTGGCAGGAGTGCGTGCGCGTGGGCATCGAAGCGCGCAAAATGCTGCTGGATACCTGCACGATGATCAAACCGTTCGTGCCGGATCAGATCGACGGCAAGCCGTGGCAGGCCTATGACACCGCGGCGATGGCCAACGATCTGCGCTTCTTCAACTTCGTGCCCGGCGAGAAATGGCACGCCTTTGAAGGCTATGCCGAATCGCAGTATTTCGTCGATCCGTGCAAACTGCTGCTCACCACGCCGGGCATCGATACCGCCACCGGCAGCTACAGCGAGTTCGGCATCCCGGCGACCATTCTGGCCAACTACCTGCGCGAAAACGGCATCGTGCCGGAAAAATGCGATCTCAACTCGATCCTGTTCCTGCTGACGCCGGCGGAAGACATCGCCAAGATGCAGCACCTGGTGGCCCTGATCGCCCGCTTCGAGAAGCACATCGAGCAAAACTCCCTGCTCAGCGAGGTGCTGCCTGCGGTCTATAAAAACCACCAGCAGCGCTACAAAAACTACACCATCCGCCAGCTGTGCCAGGAAATGCACGACCTTTACGTCAGCTACGACGTTAAAGAACTGCAAAAAGAGATGTTCCGCAAAAGCTATTTCCCACGCGTGGTGATGAACCCGCAGGACGCCAATACCGAGTTCGTGCGCGGCAATGTGGAATTGGTGTCGCTGGCCAAGGCCGAGGGCCGTATCGCCGCCGAAGGCGCCCTGCCTTACCCACCAGGCGTGCTGTGCGTGGTGCCCGGTGAAATTTGGGGCGGCGCCGCGCAGCGTTATTTCCTGGCACTGGAAGAAGGCATCAACTTATTGCCGGGATTCGCACCGGAATTGCAGGGCGTTTATATCCAACAGGATGAGGATGGCTGGAACCGCGCTTACGGCTACGTCATGAAAAATTAATCACCTTACGGGGCGGCGATTATTCTCGCCGCCCGGATCGCATCCTAAAAGAGAAAATGATCATGAGTAAGTCCAATAATAAAATGGGGGTCGTGCAATTAACGATCCTGACCGCCGTGAATATGATGGGTTCCGGCATAATTATGCTGCCGACCAAGCTGGCCGAAGTGGGCACGATTTCGATCGTTTCCTGGCTGGTGACCGCCGTCGGCTCGATGGCGCTGGCCTACGCCTTCGCCAAATGCGGCATGTTCAGCCGTAAATCCGGCGGCATGGGCGGCTACGCCGAGTATGCCTTCGGTAAATCAGGCAACTTTATGGCGAACTACACCTACGGCGTTTCGCTGCTGATCGCCAACATCGCCATCGCCATTTCCGCCGTCGGCTACGGCACCGAGCTGTTCGACACCACGCTCAGCCCGCTCGGGATCTGCATCGCCACCATCGGCGTGCTGTGGCTGGCGACCGTTGCCAACTTCGGTGGCGCGCGCATCACCGGCAAAATCAGCGGCATTACCGTCTGGGGCGTGATCATTCCGGTGGTGGGCATCTCGATCGTCGGCTGGTACTGGTTCAGCGGCAGCGCCTACGTCGCCGCCTGGAACCCGCATCAGGTGCCGACCTTCGAAGCCATCGGCGCCTCCATCTCAATGACCCTGTGGGCGTTCCTGGGGCTGGAATCCGCCTGCGCCAACACCGACGTGGTGGAAAACCCGGAGCGCAACGTGCCGATCGCCGTACTGGGCGGCACCCTCAGCGCGGCGGTGATCTATATCGTTTCGACCAACGTGATCGCCGGCATCGTGCCGAACATGGATCTGGCCAACTCCACCGCCCCGTTCGGGCTGGCGTTCTCCCACATGTTCAACCCGACGGTCGGCAAGATCATCATGGCGTTGATGGTGATGTCCTGCGTCGGCTCGCTGCTCGGCTGGCAGTTCACCATCGCGCAGGTGTTCAAATCCTCCGCCGACAGCGGCTTCTTCCCGAAAATCTTCTCCAAGCTGAGCAAGGCCGATGCGCCGGTTAAAGGCATGCTGACCATCGTCGTCATCCAGAGCGGTTTGTCGCTGATGACCATCAGCCCGTCGTTGAACAAGCAGTTCAACGTGCTGGTGAACCTGGCGGTGGTGACCAACATCATCCCGTACATCCTGTCGATGGCGGCGTTGGTCATTATTCAGAAAGTGGCGAAGGTGCCGGACAACAAGGCGCGCATCGCCAATATCATCGCCGGCATCGGCGCGCTGTACAGCTTCTACGCGCTCTACAGCTCCGGTGAAGAAGCGATGATGTGGGGCGCCATCGCCACCTTCCTCGGCTGGACGCTGTACGGCATCGTTTCGCCGCGCTTCGAGCTGGCGGGAAAAAAGGGGTAAAGCGGTAAGGCACCGGCGGCCGGGGATGGGATTGTGATGGCGAACATGCCATCATACGCCGACCCTGGCCACCAAAACGGCGTACGATGACCGACACCTCCCCCACTCCCTGGCACCTCTATATGCTGCGTTTACCGAGCGGCATGCTGTATACCGGCATCACCACCGACGTGGCGCGCCGCCTGGCGCAGCATCAGGCCGGCAAAGGCGCCAAGGCGCTGCGCGGCAAAGGGGAGCTGACGCTGGCGTTTCACTGCCAGGTGGGGGATCGCTCAACGGCGCTGAAGCTGGAATACCGCGTCAAACAGCTGAGCAAAATACAAAAAGAGCGGCTGGTGAATCACCCGCCGCTGTCGTTGGAGTATTTGTTGCCGGTGGTTAAAAGCGATTAAACGGCGCCGAAAAAGCCACTTCGCCGCTGACGCCATTCAGGGCGTCTTCCGCCAGCGGATACACCTGAAACGCGCTTTCCGTGCCCGGCCAGCGGCAGTTCAAGCCATAGGAGGCAGCCGGTTTAAAGCCGAAGCGGCCGTAGTAGGCCGGATCGCCCAGCACCACCACCGCGGCGTAGCTGAATTCGTTCAGCGAATCCAAGCCTTCGTACACCAGCTTTTCAGCCAGCCCCTGACGGCGCAGGCTTTCGTCTACCGCCAGCGGCGCCAGCGCCACCCATTGGCGATCTTCGCCGGCCACATCCACCGGGCTGAACGCGGCGTAACCCACTACCCCGCCTTCGTCGTCAGTGGCGACCACGCCCAGCGTCAGCAGGCCGTCTTCGCGCAGCTGCTGCACCAGATCGGCTTCGTCGTCGCGGCCAAAGGCGCGGCGCAGCAAGGCGTCGATGCCCGCTGCGTCTACCGGGATCTCTACGCGGATCAGCATGATACCGCCACACGGGAAGCCGACGCCGTGCCCTCCTGCAGCCCTGCTTCGACAAAATCAGCCAACTGCAGCAACCCCATGCGCAGCGGCGCAGGCATGCTTTCCAGCTCGATGGCGTCCATCAAATTTTTCACATACAGGCCCAATTCGGTATCCCCTTCAATCTGCAGCCGACGCTGAAAGAACAGCGTATCCGGATCTTGCTTGCGCGCCGCGATCAGGATCAGATCGTTGGCGTCGCCGCTGAAGCTGACGTCCGCTTCGGCGTGCTGGCTGACTACCAGTTTGTCGTTTTCTACCGTCATAAACCAGTGTAGTGCCAGATCGCGAACTTCGATCTTCAACCAGCGCGATTCGAGAAATTCCAGATCGCCATCCGCCAACGCCTGGCGGAACTGCCAGCTCAGCACCTGCTGCAGCAGTTGGCGCTGCAGAGCGAACGGCGTGAATTTCAGCGGGACGCGCAGCAGCGACGGCCCCTGGCGCACAAGGCGTGCTCGTAGTTGTTCCAACACGGTCATCCACTCCTTTCAATACGGACTACCGCTATTTTGCCACACTGGCGCGCGGCTTCAGCGGTCTATATCAACAAATAGTGCATTTCACCGCCATGTTTATCAATACGCCATAAGCTGCCCCAAATCAAAACCTGTGCGTGCCCCTTTGCCTAAAATGGCCTCCCCAAATCGCGTTTGCCGGCGGAACACCGCCGTCGGCAACCTTTAAAGACAGCGTGCGCCCGGCCGGGCGTACGGCTAAGCCAGGATAAATCTATGGAGCTGCTTTGTCCCGCCGGCAACCTGCCGGCCCTGAAGGCCGCGGTGGATAACGGCGCCGACGCCGTTTACATCGGTCTGAAAGACGATACCAACGCGCGCCACTTCGCCGGCCTCAACTTCACCGAGAAAAAGCTGCAGGAAGCGGTTGATTACGTGCATCGCCACGGCCGCAAATTGCATATCGCCATCAACACCTTCGCCCATCCCGACGGCTACGCCCGCTGGCAGCGCGCGGTGGATATGGCGGCCCAACTGGGCGCCGACGCGCTGATTCTGGCGGATCTGGCGATGCTGGAATACGCCGCCCAGCGCTACCCACAGCTGGAGCGCCACGTTTCGGTGCAGGCTTCCGCCACCAACGAGGAGGCGATCCGTTTTTATCAGCGCAACTTCGAGGTGGGCCGGGTGGTGCTGCCGCGCGTGCTGTCGATGCATCAGGTGAAACAGCTGTCGCGCACCAGCCCGGTGCCGCTGGAAGTGTTCGCCTTCGGCAGCCTGTGCATCATGGCCGAGGGGCGCTGCTATCTCTCTTCCTACCTGACCGGCGAGTCGCCGAACACCGTCGGCGCCTGTTCGCCGGCGCGTTTCGTGCGCTGGCAGCAAACCCCGCAGGGCATGGAGTCGCGCCTGAACGACGTGCTGATCGATCGCTACCAGGATCATGAAAACGCCGGTTACCCGACGCTGTGCAAGGGCCGCTATCTGGTGGACGACGTGCGCTACCACGCGCTGGAAGAGCCCACCAGCCTCAATACGCTGGAGCTGCTGCCGGAGCTGCTGGCCGCCAACATCGCCTCGGTGAAGATCGAAGGCCGCCAGCGCAGCCCGGCTTACGTCAGCCAGGTGGCGCGTGTCTGGCGCCAGGCGATCGATCGTTGCCAGGCCAATCCCGCCGCCTACCGTGCCGACGCCGCCTGGATGGAGACGCTGGGCGCGATGTCCGAAGGCACCCAGACCACGCTGGGCGCCTATCACCGCAAATGGCAGTAGCCGGAGGAAACATGAAATACGCACTGGGGCCGGTACTCTACTACTGGCCGAAAACCGACATCGCGGCGTTCTATCAACAGGCAGCGGAGAGCAGCGCCGACATCATTTACCTCGGCGAGAGCGTCTGCACCAAACGGCGCGAGATGAAGGTCGGCGATTGGCTGGCGCTGGCGCGCGAAATCGCCCGCAGCGGCAAACAGGTAGTGATCTCCACGCTGGCGCTGCTGCAGGCGCCGTCCGAGCTGAATGAGCTGAAACGCTATGTGGAGAACGGCGAGTTCCTGCTTGAAGCCAACGATCTGGGCGCGGTGAACATGGCAGCGGAACGCGGTTTGCCGTTCGTCGCCGGCCATGCGCTGAACTGCTACAACGCCTATACGCTGCGCCTGCTGCGCCGCCAGGGCATGGTGCGCTGGTGCATGCCGGTCGAGTTATCCCGCGACTGGCTGGCCAACCTGCTGACGCAGTGCGACGAGCTGGGCTTCCGCCACGACTTCGAGGTGGAGGTGCTGAGCTACGGCCATCTGCCGCTGGCCTATTCGGCGCGCTGCTTCACCGCCCGCTCGGAGAACCGCGGCAAGGACGAGTGCGAAACCTGCTGCATCAAATATCCGCAGGGCCGCATGATGCGCTCCCAGGAGCAACAGCAGGTGTTCGTGCTCAACGGCATCCAGACCATGAGCGGTTACTGCTACAACCTCGGCAACGAGCTGCCGAGCATGCAAGGGCTGGTGGACATCGTGCGGCTATCGCCGCAGGGCGCCGAGACGCTGGCGCAAATCGACGCCTTCCGCGCCAACGAACGCGGCGAGCAGCCGCTGGCCTTGACCGATCACGCCGACTGCAACGGTTACTGGCGCCGGGTGGCAGGGCTGGAGTTGGTATCTTAGCAAAGACAATGCCGGCAGCAGACGCTGCCGGCATGGTTTATTTATCAAGAGGAATGCGATTATTCCCACCGTGGAACCACTGGAATAAGCTTACCCCCATCAGACAGCAGCTTCTGATACCAAAATATGTGAAAACCGCAATGGCCGCATCTGCCAAATGTTCTCCGTATGAAATAATATGCAGTGAGGAGAACGAAATAAGCAATATGCTCAATGTTAAGGCCACCATATTGCAAAGCAGGTTGACCAGCCGTTTATTGGCCATCATTCTAACCTCTATTTTGATGCCCCAGAAACGACACTCACATCACCGGCGACACTGCCCATTAACACTATTGGCATTTTTATTGCCTCCCAAAGCACCATCGTTATTCTTATTGCTTCTTGCTGGGCTGTTATCTGCGCAAGAAACTGCCCCCATCAAGCCGCCGGCAACTGCCATGCCTATCATCCCTGGCGGGCCGCCGGAAAAACCGGTAAATGCGCCAATGATAATGCCCATTCCAACCTGATTGGCACAAGAGTTTGGTGCACCTCTGCTTGGGCTGTCACGATCGCCGCCGTTATGCCCATCGCCACAACCGCCAATCAGTTTCATCTCGTCAAATGTAAGCGTTCTTATTGTTGACATATTATTCCATCCTTTAAATAACACGTTACAGATAAAATTAACGCCGACCATTAATTCCATAAATCTATCGGCAATTATAATTACCAAAGGAAAGATAAAAAATCAAAAAAAACCAGCAACCAACTAAACAAAACAAAACAAATTAAATACATAGATAATATGAAATAATAAAGGCACCGAAAATGGCGCCTTTATTTATCCCCTACACTCGCCGCTTCCTGAACATCCCGCGCAGCGCCACGCTGTTGCGCAAGAAACCCACGCCGAAGCCCAGCAGGGTATAGACCACGCCGAGTATCAACATCATCACCACGTCGCCCCACACTTCATTCAGCGACAGCCCCATCTGGTTGACGCCGGCGATCGCCTTGGTGCCCCAGGTGGAGGGAATGCTGTACGAAATGGCGCGCACCCAGGCCGGCATCGACTGCAGCGGCCAGATGGTGCCGGACAGGTAGAAGATCGGCGTGGTGATGAACGCCAGCGTCAGGTAGATCATCTCGACGCTGCGCAGGCACTCGGTTACCAGCTTGCCCAGCCCCAATACCGCCAGCAGGAACGGGAAGGTCAGCAGCAGCAGTTCGGCGATGTTCGCCGTCTGCCGATAGCCCAAGACCCACGGCCACAGCACGAACAGCACGATCGACAGGAACAGCCAGATCGGCAGCAGCGCCGTCAGCCCGCCGAGGTGCGCCGCCAGCGGCGCCTTGCCGCCGGGCATGCTCTTCATGGCGATATTGACGCGGATACAGGCGATCAGCAGCGAGTGCTGCAACAGCATCACCAGCAGGCCGGGGAAGATGATCGCCGCGAAGCTGATGCCGGGGTTGAACACGTCCAGCGTTTGCCCCAGTATCGGCGTCAGCAATATCTGCGCCTGCCGTTCGCTGAATCCACTGCGCAGCAGCAGCCCGTTGTTGTACTCCGTCAACAACTGCTGGTAGGCCGCCACCACGTCCTGTTGGATCTGGCCGTTAGCCAGGCGGTTGGTGGCGTCACCGTACATCGGCACCACGATGTTCTGCCCGCTGAGAATTTTCTTCTCCAGATCCACCGGCATGATGAGCACCGCAAACAGCTTGCGCCAGCCGAGATCGCGCTGCGCCTGCTCCAGGCTGTCGTAAGTTTCAATGGCGATCTTGGAGGTGGCGTCCAGTTGGCGGATCAGCTGGCGGCTGGCGGTGCTGTGATCCTGATCGATCACCCCCACCGGCAGATCCCACACCGTGCGGTTGGCGTACACCAGGCTCATGATACACAGCGACAGGATCAGCATCAGCCACACCGGCCGCTCCAGCATGCCGAGCAGCACCTTAACGAAGGTTTGCCAATAGAGCTTCATCCGGCGTTCCCCTCTTTTGCCAGCCGCGCCGGCAGGCGGTTGCGCACCAGCAGCGCGGCCACCAGCGGATAGACCGCCAGCAGCGCGCACACGCTGAAGATGGCGCTAGCGTGCACCTGGCGCAGGAACACGTCGAACATCGCGTACAGCGCGTGGGTCAACGGTTCGATGTTGGAAATGATGCGCGCCGGCAGCGGCATCGACAGCTCAGGCACCGCCATGCCGGAGAAAGTCATTGCGATACTGACCAAAATACCGATCAGGCTGTACGCGGTGATGGTGCTGCCGGTAAAGGTATACAGCAGCAGGCCGATGCTCTGCGCCGCCATCACGTAGAACAGGCCGATCATAAGCATAAACAGCGGATTGCCGCTGACGCGGGCGTCAAAGATGCCCACCAGCGCCGCGATCTCCACCATCAGCAGGGTGGTGAAACACAGCGTGTAGGGCGCCAGCTTGCCGAGCAGCGCCAGGCTGAACGGCTTGGCCTGCAGCAGCGACTTGCTGCGCGCCAGCACGTAGATCATACAGGTCACCACGAACAGCTGCAGCAGGTGGATAGTGGCGGCGAACTGCTGGTAGTAGATATAGCTGCCGCTGGCGTTGAACAGGCTGCCGTAGGAGAGCGTCACGTCCGCCAGCGGCGGCAGCGATTTGCCCATCTCGGTGGCGATGATGCTGCGGGTGCTGGCGTTGATTTCGTTCATCAGGCCGCCGAAGTCCTGGGTGGAGTACAGCCCGGCGCCGTAGAACAGCGCGTTGTAGTACATCACCACGCTCGGCTGCTTGCCCGACAGCGCGTTGGCCTCAAAGTCCGGCGGGATGTACAGCAACGCGTAATCCTGCGCGCTGCGCAGGCGGTTCAGCGACTCCGGCAATCCGCCGCCGTAAGCCTCGACGTGGGCGTGCGAACCCGCATCCAGCCGGCGCGTCAGCGATTTGGACAGCGGGCTGTGATCGCTATCCACCACCGATACCGGCAGATCGAGCAGCGTGCCTTCGGAGAAGTTGCTGCTGATCAGCACAAACAGGATCAGCGGAAAGATCCAGCTCAGCCAGTGCACCACCGGGCTGCGAAAGGCGACGCGGCACTCTTTGTCGAACGCGTGACTGAAGCAGCGCCAGCCGGCCCTTACTCTTTCCATTGCCATAAGGTGCTCATCCCCGGACGCAGGCCGTCCACCGGCTGTGACGGATACAGGCGCACTTCGAAGGTTTTCAGGTCGAAGTCGCCGGTGGCGCGGGTGGCGCGTTTAGTGGCGTAATCCCCCAGCGGCGCGATGTAACGCACCTCGGTGTCGATCATTTTGTCCTTCAGCGCCGGCACCCGCAGCTTGACCTTGTCGCCTTTGCGCACGTGGGCCAGGATGTCTTCGCGCAGGTTAAACACGAAGTAAGCGTCCGGCACCCGGATCAGCGTCACCAGCGGGCTGCCGGCGTTCAGCAGTTCACCCACTTCGGCCGGGATCGGCCCCACTTCGCCATCCACCGGCGCTTTTACCTGCAGGTCGTCGGTCTGCGCCTGGATCTGCAGCAGGTTCTCTTCCGCCGCCCGCAGCGCCGCCGCATATTGTTGCCGTAGCTCGACGCGATCGCCGTTGATGCCCTCATCCAGATTGGCTTTGGCCGCCTGTACCTGTTGGAAGGCGGTGTCGCGCGCGCGGCGCGAAGCGTCCAGCTCGGACCTCGAGATATAGCCTTTGCCGGCCACGCTCAGGTTGCGGTTGTAGTCATTTTGCGCATTGCGGTACTGCGCTTCGGCCTGCGCCAGGTTGGCGCGCAGGTTGCGGATACTCTCTTCACGAGTGCCGTTCAGCGACTGGTCGAGCTGCGCCTTGGCTTCGTCGCGCGTCGCCTGTGCGGAACGCAGTTGCGCTATCAATTCAGGGCTGTCGAGCTGGATGATCAGCTGACCACTTTTCACGTCGTCGCCGCGCTCAATCAGGCGTTCAACCACCCGGCCTTTCGCTTTGGAAGCGACGATCACTTCAGGTGCATCCACTTCACCCTGCAGCAACAAATCCTGGTTGTGCGCACGGAACAGGATCGCCAATGCGATCGCCACCATCATCAGCAATAGGGTAAACAACGTCTTTTTTTTCATTATGTCAGTTCCCGGAACGGTAAGCGGCGGGCGAGTATCATCATTTCCATATTTCAAATTGCTCCAAAAAACACCATTGCTCTCATGAGGATATCACAAGCACATATCTCCTCTTTTATAACTATAAATTGGATTATGCTTTTAACACTAAAAAGCATCATTTTCGGCTTTTTGGTATGCAGACCTCTGCAATCGCCCTTTAAGCGATCCACTCTCTGATGGACGATGTCATGACTGAAAACACTGCCGTACCGCTGTCGGTACTGGATTTATCGCCAATCCCGCAAGGGGCCAAAGCGCGCGACGCTTTCCACTGTTCGCTGGATCTGGCGCAACACGCCGAACGCTGGGGCTACCAGCGCTACTGGCTGGCCGAGCACCACAACATGACCGGCATCGGCAGCGCCGCCACCTCGGTGCTGCTGGGCTATCTGGCCGCCGGCACCCAAAGCATTCGCCTCGGCTCCGGCGGCGTAATGCTGCCGAACCATGCGCCGCTGGTGATCGCCGAGCAGTTCGGCACGCTGGAATCGCTCTACCCCGGCCGCATCGATCTGGGGCTGGGCCGCGCGCCTGGCACCGATCAGCGCACCATGATGGCCTTGCGCCGCCACCTGTCCGGCGACGTGGATACCTTCCCGCGCGACGTGCAGGAACTGCAAAACTACTTCTGCGATGCGCAGCCCGGCCAGCCGGTGCAGGCGGTGCCGGGCCAGGGGCTGCATGTGCCGCTCTGGCTGCTCGGCTCCAGCCTCTACAGCGCGCAGCTGGCGGCACAGCTCGGCCTGCCGTTCGCCTTCGCTTCGCACTTTGCCCCGGATATGCTGTTCCAGGCGCTGCAGCTGTACCGCGAGAACTTCAAACCGTCCAAACAGCTGGCGCAGCCGCACGCCATGGTGTGCGTCAACGTGATCGCCGCCGACAGCGACCGCGACGCGCGCTTCCTGTTCAGCTCGATGCAACAGCAGTTCATCAATCTGCGCCGCGGTTCGCCCGGCCCGCTGCCGCCGCCGGTGGATAACATCCACGCGCTGTGGACCGCAGGTGAGCAATACGGCGTCGAGCAGGCGCTGCGGATGTCGATCGTCGGCGACGAAAATACGGTGCGCCACGGGCTGCAAACGCTGCTGCGTGAAACCGATGCCGACGAGATCATGGTCAACGGCCAGATCTTCGATCATCAGGCGCGGCTGCGTTCGTTCGAGATTGTCGCCGGGGTGAAAGGCGACATCGTGAAGGGCTAAAAAGCGAAAAGGCGGTGGAAACCCCACCGCCTTGGCGTTAACGCTGAATCAGATAGCGGATGGTCGGCCCGTCCTGTTGAATATCCAGCACCTTGTAGCCGTGGTTGCGCGCATCGAGCGGGATGTTGTTGATCGACTGCGGGCAATCGCTGATCACCTCCAGGATCTCCCCCGGCTTCAGCTGCGGCATCGCCTCCAGCGTCGCCACCGCCGGGTACGGGCAAGGTTCGCCCAGCATGTCCAGCCGGTAGTCCGGCACTATCGTCGTCTCTTTCATGGCATGCTCCTCAAATTCACCACCTGCGCCTCAGGCCGGGCGCGGAAAAAGCGTTTCTCCCACCACAGCATGGCAGCGAAGGCCAGCGCCAGCAGCAGGTAAGTCACCAGCAGGCCGCCGATCGGGCCGAAGGTATCGAGCAGGTTAATCTTGTCGTAGTCGGTCGCCAGCGCCGGCGCCAGGTCGTCCCAGTAATAGGCCAGCAGCGTAGCGCCGATGATGTTGCCCAGCCCCACCCACCAGTAGTGCACCTGCCCTTCCACGGCGCGGTACATCCAGCCGGTCTCGCAACCGCCGGCCAGCACGATGCCGAAGCCGAACAGCAAACCGCCGAGCACCGCATTCGGGCCGGCCCACATGATCTTCGGCGCCACGCCCAGCTGCACATAGCTGAAGATACCGATGGCGCTCACCGCCATGCCGATGATGATGGCTTTCGCCATGTGGGTGCGGCCGGTGATCCACAGATCGCGGAACGCCGAAGTGAAGCAGATCTGCGCGCGCTCGATCAGCAGGCCAAAGCCGATGCCGAACAGCATGGCGATGCCGAGCTTCGGCGCATCGAACAGCGTCCACAACGACCAGGCCACCGCCAGGCCGAAGATCGCCATGCCCAGCCGGAAACGGCGACGCGCCTGCTCAGGCTTCTGCGTCAGCGGCGCGGCGGCCTTCACCTTTTGCAACTTGACCGGAATGCGGAACATCGGCAGCAGCGTGAATTTGGCGCCGAAGTAGGAGCCGGCGGCGGTCGCCAGCGCGAAGAACCAGGCGTGTAACGAGAACTGCGGAATGCCGGTGAAAAACGCCGCCAGGTTGCAGCCCATCGCCAGGCGTGCGCCGAAGCCGGCGATGATGCCGCCCAGCAGCGCCTGCACGATGCGAATGCGGTGCTGCGGCTGACGCAGTTTGATGTTGTTGGCCCATAGCGCGGCGGCGATACAGCCGGCGAACATGCCGATGATCATCCGCCCGTCGATGCGCTCCAGCGGCGTGCCCTGCAGGCCGATGACCTTGAAATAGCCCCACTGCTCGGGGTGCAGGCCGAACCACTGCAGCACATGGCCGCCCCAGCGGGTGAACTCGCCGGTCACCGCCCAGAAGGTGCCGGTCATGCCGAAGTAGTAGGTAGAAAGGATCCCGGCGGCGATCACCGCCGGCAGCGGCGCCCAAAAGCGCACCAGGTATTGAGATTTAAACTGCTGCCAACTCATGGCATCTCCCGTGCATATCATCCGTAAGAAAAAACCTTATGAATGATACGCCATTCAGGGGCGTTTGACGGCAACTTTCAGGCATAAAAAAACCAGCCCGCAGGCTGGTTTTTCAGAGCGCTTCACCGCGAACGGCGAATCAGCGATTACGCGTCGCCGAAACGACGACGTGGTGCTGCCGGTGCGCCGTCATCACGGCGTGGCGCTGGCTTGCCGTCACGGTTGTAGTTACCGCCACGACGCTCGCCGCCGTTACCGCCTTCACGACGTTCGCCGAAGGAGCGACGCGGGCCGCCTTCGCGACGTTCGCCGTTGAACGGACGACCGTTGCCGCGACGCTCGCCACCGTTGCCACCGTCACGACGCTCGCGACGTTCGAACGGCTGTGCATCGCCCAGCAGCTGCATGTTCATCGGCTTGTTCAGGATGCGAGTGCGAGTGAAGTGATTCAGGATCTCGCCCGGCATGCCTTTTGGCAGCTCGATGGTGGAGTGGGAAGCGAACAGCTTGATGTTACCGATGTAACGGCTGCTGATGTCGCCTTCGTTAGCGATGGCGCCAACGATGTGACGAACTTCAACGCCATCGTCACGGCCCACTTCGATGCGGTACAGCTGCATCTCGCCAACGTCACGACGTTCGCGACGCGGACGATCGCCATCACGGCTGTCACGACGGTCGCCACGATCACCGCGACGATCGTCACGGTCGTTGAACTCGCGGCGCTGACGCGGCTTGAAGACCGGATCCGGCGGCAGGATCAGCGGACGTTCGCCCTGTGCCATTTTCAGCAGCGCTGCGGCCAGAGTTTCCATATCCAGCTCTTCTTCCGGCTGCAGTTTGGTCAGCAGTGCGCGGTACAGGTCCAGATCGCTGCTTTCCAGCTGCTGCTGAACTTTCGCGGCGAACTTGGCCAGACGACGCTCGCCCAGCAGTTCTGCGTTCGGCAGTTCCACTTCAGGGATGGTCAGCTTCATGGTGCGTTCGATGTTGCGCAGCAGGCGGCGTTCGCGGTTTTCCACGAACAGCAGCGCGCGGCCGGCGCGGCCCGCACGACCGGTACGGCCGATACGGTGAACGTAAGACTCGGAGTCCATCGGGATGTCGTAGTTGACAACCAGGCTGATGCGCTCAACGTCCAGGCCACGGGCCGCAACGTCGGTCGCGATCAGGATATCCAGACGACCGTCTTTCAGACGCTCCAGAGTCTGCTCACGCAGCGCCTGGTTCATGTCGCCGTTCAGCGCGGCGCTGCTGTAACCGCTGCGCTCCAGCGCTTCGGCCACTTCCAGGGTCGCGTTCTTGGTACGAACGAAGATGATCGCCGCGTCAAAGTCTTCGGCTTCCAGGAAACGCACCAGCGCTTCGTTTTTACGCATGCCGTAGACCGACCAGTAGCTCTGGCTGATGTCTGGACGGGTGGTCACGCTGGACTGGATGCGCACTTCCTGCGGCTCTTTCATGAAGCGGCGGGTGATGCGACGGATCGCTTCCGGCATGGTAGCAGAGAACAGCGCGGTCTGATGTTCAGCCGGGATCTCAGCCATGATGGTTTCTACGTCTTCGATAAAGCCCATGCGCAGCATTTCGTCGGCTTCATCCAGCACCAGGCCGCTCAGGTTAGAGAGGTTCAGGGTGCCGCGCTTCAGGTGGTCCAGCAGACGGCCTGGGGTACCCACAACGATTTGCGGGCCCTGGCGCAGAGCGCGCAGCTGCACGTCGTAACGCTGGCCGCCGTACAGGGCTACCACGTTGACGCCGTTCATGTGTTTGGAGAAATCGGTCATCGCTTCAGCAACCTGAACCGCCAGTTCGCGGGTCGGTGCCAGCACCAGGATCTGAGGTGCTTTCAGGTCTGCCTGCAGGTTGTGCAGCAGCGGCAGCGAGAACGCTGCAGTTTTACCACTACCGGTCTGTGCCATGCCCAGCACGTCGCGGCCGTTCAACAGGTGAGGAATACACTCAGCCTGGATCGGAGATGGTTTTTCATAGCCCAGATCGTTCAGGGCGGAAATGATTGGAGCAGACAGCCCCAGATCAGCAAAAGAGGTTTCAAACTCAGTCGTCATGTACACGTGCCTCATTAATAATGGCAGCCAGTCTACATAACTCGTCGAGAAAATTTTCAGTCATTTTCATTGAAAAGTGTGAACCGGCTCAAATTAGATTATAAAACGAACAAAAAAGCCCTCGCCCGTTAAGGCGATAACTTTGGTTAAAAACCAATGTCCATCAGGCTGATAGGTGTTCGTCAGCTATTGCTGGTCCGATTCCGATAGGTCGTCTTGTTCTTGGCCCAAAAGCGCCAATTCCAACAATGCATAGCGGTGCTCAACGAAGTTGTGAACGTTGTTAGACACCGTCAGTTTGAACAGCGCCGAAGCGGTGTCCTTGTCCCCCAGACTCAGGTAGTGTTTACCCAAATAGAAGTCAGTTTCACTGAGATGCTCAGCGAGCGAAGTGTTATCCGTTGCATCTGCCTTGAGGCGTTCCATCAGCGTTTTTTCGCTGATCTTGCCCAGGTAGAATTCGACAATATTCCATCCCCATTGCCCTCTGTCCGCTTTGTCATAGCGCTGCTGAAGCGCTACCTCGGCCTTCTTGGGATCGATTTCTCGCTCCACCAGATACAGCCATAACGAACGGAAGGGATCGTTTGGGTCGTCTTGATAAAACGCCTGCAGATCATCCTGCGCCAACGGGAAGCGGCCGCCATAATACAGTGCGATGCCCCGGTTTAAACGCGCGTAATTGTAAGTTGGATCAAGCTCTAGTACAGAATCAAACGCTTCATAGGCAGCATCAAAATTGCCTGCCTGCGTTAAGTAAATGCCCAGGTAGTTGAAAACTTCCGGCATGTCGGGACGTATCGCCAGCGCCTGCGAGAAATCATTGCGCGCTAATGCACGTAACCCGAGGCTATCATACAGCACACCGCGCTCATATAAAAGCTGTGCGCGTTCGTCATCCGTCAGTGCCCGGCTGGCAAGAATTTGTTCCATGCGCGCCAGGATCACTTCCTGCTGCAACGTTGGCTGCAACGGGATTGCCAAAACTTCGTCTTTACGCCAATCATGGTTGCTGCATCCTGCCAGCATGAGTGCTGTCGCAACGTAACACCAGCGCAAGAAAGGCTTCATTTCCCACTCCCGAAGACAAACATTGGATGAACGTCCTGTCCTCCGTTTGCTAAAACGCGGGCATCCTACCCGCGCGATACGAACAGCTCCCAACCCCATGGCGGGGAGCTGTAAAACTATCTATACAGTTATTCTGCTTCAGGCGCAGGTGAACCTGCTTCCGGCGCCATCGCTTCTTTGATGCTCAGACGCACGCGGCCCTGACGGTCAACTTCCAGTACCTTAACCGGCACTTCCTGACCCATCTGCAGATAGTCGGTCACTTTCTCGACGCGCTTGTCGGCGATCTGAGAAATGTGCACCAGACCTTCTTTACCACCGCCGATAGCGACGAACGCGCCGAAATCAACGATACGGGTCACTTTACCCTGGTAAATACGGCCCACTTCGATCTCTGCCGTGATCTCTTCGATACGACGGATAGCGAATTTCGCCTTCTCACCGTCGGTCGCTGCGATTTTAACTGTACCATCATCTTCAATTTCGATGGTAGTGCCAGTCTCTTCGGTCAGCGCGCGGATAACGGAACCGCCCTTACCGATCACGTCTTTAATCTTATCCGGGTTGATGCGGATAGTATGAATACGCGGTGCGAATTCGGAGATATCGCCGCGCGGGGTGCTGATAGCCTGTTCCATTACGCCCAGGATGTGCAGACGCGCGCCCTTGGCCTGGTTCAGAGCCACCTGCATGATTTCGCGGGTGATGCCTTCGATTTTGATGTCCATCTGCAGCGCGGTGATACCGTCGCGGCTACCGGCCACTTTGAAGTCCATGTCGCCCAGGTGATCTTCGTCACCCAGAATGTCGGACAGAACCACAAAGTTATCGGCCTCTTTCACCAGGCCCATCGCGATACCCGCAACGGCGGCCTTGATTGGCACACCGGCGTCCATCAGCGCCAGAGACGCGCCGCACACGGAAGCCATGGAAGAAGAACCGTTGGATTCGGTGATTTCAGACACCACGCGAACCGTGTACGGGAAATCTTCCGGTTTAGGCATCATAGCCAATACGCCGCGTTTCGCCAGGCGACCGTGACCGATTTCACGACGCTTAGGAGAACCGACCATGCCGGTTTCGCCTACGGAGTACGGAGGGAAGTTGTAGTGGAACAGGAAGCTGTCGGTCTTCTCGCCCATCAGCTCGTCCAGGTTCTGGGCGTCGCGCGCGGTGCCCAGGGTCGCGGTAACCAGCGCCTGAGTTTCGCCACGGGTGAACAGCGCGGAACCGTGGGTGCGCGGCAGTACGCCGGTGCGCACGTCCAGGCCACGGATCATGTCTTTTTCACGGCCGTCGATACGCGGCTCGCCACGCAGTACGCGGCTGCGCACCACGTTCTTCTCGACGTTGCCCAGGATGTCCTGGATTTCGCCGGCGTCCAGCGTTTCGTCCTGCGCCAGCAGGGTTTCAACTACGCTGTCTTTGATCGCGTCAACCTGAGCGTAACGCTCTTGTTTTTCGGTGATGTGGTAAGCGTCGCCCAGGCGAGCTTCGGCCAGTTCAGCCACGCGCGCGTGCAGCGCTTCGTTGACCGCTGGCGCCTGCCAATCCCACTTCGGTTTGCCGGCTTCGGCAACCAGAGCGTTGATGTTCTCGATAACCACTTGCTGCTGGTCGTGGCCGAATACCACGGCGCCCAGCATCTGATCTTCGCTCAGCACGTCCGCTTCGGATTCAACCATCAGCACCGCACCGGCAGTACCGGCAACCACCAGGTCCAGACGGCTTTCTTTCAGCTCGTCGGTCGTCGGGTTCAGCACGTACTGATCGTTGATGTAACCTACGCGCGCTGCGCCGATTGGGCCGTTGAACGGAATACCGGACAGGCTCAGGGCGGCAGAGGCACCGATCATCGCAACGATGTCCGGGTTCACCTGCGGGTTAACGGAAACCACGGTCGCGATCACCTGAACTTCGTTCAGGAAGTTGTCCGGGAACAGTGGACGGATCGGACGGTCAATCAGACGGGAAGTCAGGGTCTCGCCTTCGCTCGGACGGCCTTCGCGACGGAAGAAGCTGCCCGGGATACGACCAGCGGCGTAGGTACGCTCTTGGTAGTTAACGGTCAGCGGGAAGAAGCTCTGGCCCGGCTTGGCTTTTTTCTGGCCAACAACGGTAACGAAGACGGCGGTGTCATCCATGCTCACCATAACGGCGGCGGTGGCCTGACGAGCCATCATACCAGTTTCGATGGTGACGGTATGCTGGCCATACTGGAATTTGCGAATGATCGGTGTCAGCAAAATTATATCCTTGATTAGCGGCGCGCAATCGCATTGACGACTCGACACGCCTGTGACTCGATTTGCCTTCTCACTACATCCTCGCGACTAATGACAATCCTTATCTCAGGCGGGAGATAAAGCCTCTCATTAGCCGCGCGAACCTCTGTAACGGAAGAACCTGTTTGGAAACATCAGTAATACATTAACCTGATTTGCTTATGCTTCCTAGAAGAAAGGGGCCAAAATAGGCCCCTTTCCACTGAAACTTGCTAGATTAGCGACGCAGACCCAGACGCTCGATCAGGCTGGTGTAACGTGCTACATCTTTACGCTTCAGGTAGTCCAGCAGCTTACGACGCTGAGAAACCATACGCAGCAGACCACGACGGCTGTGGTGATCTTTTTTGTGCTCGGAGAAGTGGCCTTGCAGATGGTTGATCTGCGCAGTCAGCAGGGCAACCTGAACTTCGGTAGAACCGCTGTCGTTAGTACCACGACCGAAATCAGCTACGATTTGAGCTTTAGCTTCAACACTTAGAGACATTGTAATACTCCAGATTATAGATAATAAAAACAGGCGCCGATCTCTAATTCAGCAACCCAATGCATAAGCTGCGCCATTCTACTCTTAGCGCAGTGCGATCGCAAGGCGACGCAGTGCCCCGCCGTCAGTCGAAATGTTCGACCACCAGGCGGCGCGGCGCCACGCGACCATCCTCGGCGATGTCGCCAACGCCGATGAATTTCCGCTCTTCACCCTCGGTGATACGCACCATACCGGAGGCCGGCGCACCGGCCACCTGCACCGGCTGCCCCTGCTTGACGTAGCCCGCCACCACCGGCAGCAAATTCACTTCCGGATAGTTCTCAACCGGGCTGTCCATCGGCATCAGCAGCGGATCGAGCAGCTCGCCGGGGGCGATCGCTTGTTCCTGCGCCTGCGCCAGCAAGGCGTTCAGCTGTTCCAGCGTCACCATGCGCGCGATCGGGTAAGTCGCCACCTGCAGGCGACGCAGATAGATCACGTGCGCGCCGCAGCCCAGCAGCTCGCCGAGATCGTCGGTGATGGTGCGGATGTAAGTGCCTTTCGAGCAGTGAATCTCCAGCTCCAGCTCATCCCCTTCCCAACGGATAAACTGCAGCTCGTACACCGTGATGCTGCGCGCTTCGCGCGGCACTTCAATCCCCTGGCGCGCATACTCGTAGAGTTTCTTGCCCTGGTATTTCAGCGCCGAATACATCGACGGCACCTGCTGGATGTCGCCGCGGAAGGTGTCCAGCGCCGCGTCGAGCTGCGCCTGGGTGAAGTTCACCGGGCGCTCCTGCACGATCTGACCGTCGGCGTCCGAGGTATCGGTACGCTGCCCCAACTTGGCGATCACCCGATAGCGCTTGTCGGAATCGAGCAGATATTGCGAAAACTTGGTCGCTTCACCCAGGCAGATAGGCAGCATGCCGGTCGCCAGCGGATCGAGCGCGCCGGTGTGACCCGCCCGGTTGGCGTTGTACAGGCGCTTTACTTTTTGCAGCGCATCGTTGGACGACAAACCCTGCGGCTTGTCCAGCAACAGCACGCCGTGGATATCACGGCCGCGGCGACGAGGGCGACTCATCAGTCCTCCTTGTCATCGCCTGAGGCGGAACGGCGCTCGGCGTCGTTCTTCACCACGTTGGTCACCAGGTTGGACATGCGCATGCCTTCCACCAGGGAGTTATCGTAGGCGAAGGTCAGCTCCGGCACCACGCGCAGGCGCATCGCTTTGCCCAGCAGGGTGCGGATGTAACCGGAAGCGTCTTGCAACGCTTTGATGCCGTTGTTGACCAGATCCGGATCGTGGTTCTCGGTCAGCACGTTCAGGAAGGTGACGTAAACCTTGGCGTACGCCAGATCACGGGACACTTCCACGCCGGAAACGGTCGCCATGCCGACGCGCGGATCTTTCACTTCACGCTGCAGAATGATCGCAATCTCTTTCTGCATCTCTTGCGCCACGCGTTGACCGCGGCTGAATTCTTTTGCCATTTTGGATTCTCCAGACAAATCGGGGGGCACAAAGGCCCCCCGTAAACAGATATAAGCAGATGTGCAATCGTTAAGCGATGGTGCGTTGGATCTCAATGATCTCGAACACTTCGATCATGTCGCCGACGCGCACGTCGTTATAGTTCTTAACGCCGATACCACATTCCATGCCGTTACGGACTTCGTTAACGTCATCTTTGAAGCGGCGCAGGGATTCCAGCTCGCCTTCATAGATAACCACGTTGTCGCGCAGTACGCGGATTGGGTTGTGACGCTTGATGGTCCCTTCGGTAACCATACAGCCGGCGATAGCGCCGAACTTAGGCGATTTGAACACGTCGCGCACTTCGGCCAGGCCGATGATCTGCTGCTTGTATTCCGGCGCCAGCATACCGCTCATCGCCTGCTTCACTTCGTCGATCAGGTTATAGATCACGGAGTAGTAACGCAGATCCAGGCTTTCCGCTTCGATCACGCGGCGCGCAGAAGCGTCGGCACGCACGTTGAAGCCCAGGATGATGGCGTTGGAAGCCGCAGCCAGCGTCGCGTCGGTTTCGGTGATACCACCTACGCCGGAGCCGACAATCTTCACCTTCACTTCGTCGGTGGAGAGTTTCAGCAGCGAGTCGCTGATCGCTTCGCAAGAACCCTGAACGTCGGATTTCAGTACGATGTTCAGCTCGGACACTTCGCCGTCGGTCATGTTGGCGAACATGTTTTCCAACTTGGACTTCTGCTGACGCGCCAGTTTGACTTCGCGGAACTTGCCCTGACGATACAGCGCCACTTCACGCGCTTTCTTCTCGTCACGCACTACGGTCGCTTCGTCACCCGCTGCAGGCACGCTGGACAGACCCAGGATTTCCACAGGGATAGACGGACCGGCGGAGGTCACTTCACGGCCCAATTCGTCGCGCATCGCACGCACACGGCCGTATTCGAAGCCACACAGGACGATGTCGCCCTTGTTCAGCGTACCTTCCTGAACCAGCACGGTAGCCACTGGGCCACGGCCTTTATCCAGGAAGGACTCGATCACTACGCCGCTCGCCATGCCGCTGCGTACCGCTTTCAGTTCCAGAACTTCGGCCTGCAGCAGGATAGCCTGCAGCAGTTCGTCGATACCGGTACCGGCTTTCGCGGATACGTGGACGAACTGCGCTTCGCCGCCCCACTCTTCCGGCATAACGCCGTACTGAGACAGTTCCTGCTTAACGCGGTCCGGATCGGCTTCCGGTTTGTCGATTTTGTTAACCGCAACCACCAATGGCACCTGCGCCGCTTTCGCGTGCTGGATAGCTTCGATGGTCTGTGGCATCACGCCGTCATCAGCCGCCACCACCAGAACCACGATGTCAGTTGCCTGAGCACCGCGAGCACGCATCGAGGTAAACGCGGCGTGACCCGGGGTATCCAGGAAGGTGATCATGCCGTTCTCGGTTTCTACGTGGTAGGCACCGATGTGCTGGGTAATGCCGCCGGCTTCGCCCGCCGCCACTTTAGTGGAGCGGATGTAGTCCAGCAGAGAGGTTTTACCGTGGTCAACGTGGCCCATGATGGTCACGACCGGCGCACGCGGTTCAGCCGCAGCGCCCGTATCACGGTCGCTCATCAGCGCTTCTTCCAGCTCGTTTTCACGACGCAGGATAACTTTGTGGCCCATCTCTTCGGCAACCAGCTGTGCGGTTTCCTGGTCGATAACCTGGTTGATGGTGGCCATGGCGCCCAGCTTCATCATCACTTTGATGACCTGAGAACCTTTTACCGCCATCTTGTTGGCCAGCTCGGCTACGGTGATGGTTTCACCGATCACCACGTCGCGGTTAACCACCTGCGCCGGCTTGTTGAAGCCCTGCTGCAGAGCGCTAGGCTTGCGTTTGCCGCCTTTACCGCCACGGGTAACGGCGCGCGCTTCTTCGCGATCCGCTTTGGATTCGGACAGCTTGTTGCCTTTCTTCTGCTTGGTGGCTTTGCCGCCGCGGGTGCGGCTGCGACGATCGCCTTCAACTTTGGCGTCGTTTTCGTCTTCAGCGGCACGGGCATGCTGAGAGGTGGTCACGTGATAGTCGGCGCTTTCAACCGCAGCGCTTGCCGCGTCGGCCTGGGCCCACTTCTCGCCGTTCTCTTCGGCCATGCGACGGGCTTCTTCCGCCACGCGCTTGGCTTCCTCTTCAACCTTGCGGCGCACTTCCTCTTCCGCTTTGCGTTTCAGTTCAGCGGCTTCGGCTTCACGGCGTGCTTTTTCCGCCTGAGCTGGCTTGGTCATTTCGTCGGTATGTTGATTGGTCACTTTTTCTTTTTCCGCTGAATTACGCTTAGCAATCTCCGCGGCCTCACGTTTGGCTTGCTCTTCGGCTGCGCGCTTCGCTTCCGCTTCGCGTTTTGCGAGCTCTTCCGCTTCGCGCCGTGCCTGCTCTTCCGCTTCACGCTGTGCCTGCTCTGCCGCTTCAGCCAACTGGGCTTCCTGCGTATCGCGATTTACATAAGTGCGTTTCTTGCGGACCTCAATTTGCACCGATTTACTTTTACCGCCGGTGCTCGGGATATTCAAGGTGCTGCGCGTTTTGCGCTGCAAAGTGAGTTTACCCGGCGCGCTGCCGTGTTCACGGTTCAGGTGCGCCAGCAATGTTTCTTTTTCTTGCTGGGTAACAGAGTCCGACTCGGACTTGTTGATCCCTGCATCAGCAAACTGCTGTACCAGGCGATCAACCGGAGTCTGAATCTCTGCTGCCAGCGATTTTACGGTTACATCTGTCGTCATGCTGTTCCTTCCTGCTACAGTTATTACGCGTTGTCGCCAAACCAACAGATATTGCGTGCAGCCATGATCAGCTCGCCGGCTTGCTCATCGCTAAGCCCTTCAATATCAGCCAGATCGTCAACACCCTGCTCGGCAAGATCTTCCAGCGTACAAACCCCACGCGCGGCCAGTTTAAAGGCCATGCTGCGCTCAAGACCCGGCAGGTTGAGCAAATCGTCGGCCGGTTTGTTGTCGCCCAGGCTTTCTTCTTGTGCCAGGGCCAGCGTGGTCAATGCAGCTTTGGCGCGTTCGCGCAATGCTTCAACCGTATCTTCATCCAGACCGTCGATTTCCAACAGCTCTTTGATCGGCACGTAGGCCAGCTCTTCCAGCGTGGAGAAGCCTTCTTCAACCAGTACGGTGGCGAAATCTTCGTCGATATCAAGATACTTGGTGAAGGTATCAATAGCGGCATGAGCCTCGGCCTGGTGCTTGGCCTGCAGGTCGTCCGCCGTCATCACGTTCAGTTCCCAACGATCGTCGCCGCGGTGTTGTTTCAGCAGCTGGGAAGCCAAACGCACGTTTTGGCCGTTACGGCCGATCGCCTGCGCCAGGTTGCTGGCTTCAACGGCGATATCCATGGTGCAGTTATCTTCGTCTACCACGATCGACGCGACGTCGGCCGGCGCCATGGCGTTGATGACGAATTGCGCAGGGTTGTCATCCCACAGGATGATGTCGATACGTTCGCCGCCGAGCTCGCTCGACACGGCCTGAACGCGCGCACCGCGCATGCCTACGCAAGCGCCGACCGGGTCGATGCGCTTGTCGTTGGTTTTCACTGCAATTTTCGCGCGGGAGCCAGGATCGCGGGCTGCCGCTTTAATTTCAATCACTTCTTCGCCGATTTCCGGCACTTCGATGCGGAACAGTTCTTTCAGCATTTCCGAGCTGGAACGGCTGACGAACAGCTGCGCGCCGCGAGCTTCAGGACGCACGGCGTACAATACGCCGCGAATGCGGTCGCCCGGACGGAAGTTTTCGCGCGGCAGCATGTCTTCACGGCCAATCACCGCTTCGGCGTTGTTGCCCAGATCCAGCGCGATGCTGTCGCGGTTCACTTTCTTCACCACGCCGGTGACGATCTCGCCTTCGTGTTCACGGAAAGCGTCGACCACCATCGCACGCTCGGCTTCGCGCACTTTCTGCACGATAACCTGCTTGGCGGTTTGGGTGGTGATACGGTCGAAGGTCACGGATTCGATCTGATCTTCGACGTAGCCGCCGAGCTCGATGCTCGGATCTTCAAACTGAGCGGCTTCCAGCGTGATTTCACGCGTTGGCTGAGTCACTTCGTCTACGGCGACCCAACGGCGGAAGGTATCGAAATCGCCGGTTCTGCGGTCAATGCTGACGCGCACGTCGATTTCCTGCTCGTATTTTTTCTTGGTTGCGGTGGCTAATGCAGTTTCCAGCGCTTCGAAAATCTTCTCGCGCGGAAGGGATTTTTCATTGGAAACTGCTTCAACAACAGCCAGAATCTCTTTGTTCATCCTAGTTGCCTCTTCCAAACTTTAAAAGTGGGGTACCAGGTTCGCTTTCTGGATGTTGCTCAGCGCGAACACTTCATCTTTCCCTTCCACAGTAACCGTGATCATCTCGCCTTCGACAGACTTGATAATACCCTGCCACTTGCGACGGTTCTGTACCGCCATGCGCAGGACCAGGCTGACTTCTTCACCGAGGTAACGCGTATAGTGTTCTGCGGTGAACATCGGGCGATCAAGGCCAGGAGAGGAGACTTCCAAGTTGTAAGCGACCGTGATTGGATCTTCGACGTCCAATACAGCGCTGACCTGGTGGCTGACATCAGCGCAATCATCAACATTGATGCCGTTGTCACTATCAATATAGATGCGGAGCGTCGATTGGCGCGCACGAATGAATTCGATGCCTACAAGCTCAAAGCCCAACGCTTCTACGGGTGCCGAAAGCATCTCTGTTAACTGTTGCTCTAATGTGGACAAGCCCACCCCCAAGACATAAAAAAAGGGCTAAATAGCCCAGTGATTCTGTTGCCAAATAACAAAAAACCCCGAAAAATCGGGGCTTTATGCAACTGGACCCTGTTTGCCGCTAGGCGGCCTCGGTACAACTTTCGAGCAAGTGTCATTTTCAAATGTTGATCGAGAAAAGCGGGTTTCAATCGAAAAGTGTATTTGAAAATAAACACTTAAAGGAAAGTGGTTGCGGGGGCCGGATTTGAACCGACGACCTTCGGGTTATGAGCCCGACGAGCTACCAGGCTGCTCCACCCCGCGTCCGAAAACGTGGCAAATACTACGCCGATAATCGCAAAATTGCAAGTTATCTCTGGGATTTGGTACCGAGGATGGGACTCGAACCCACAAGCCCGTTAGGGCACTACCACCTCAAGGTAGCGTGTCTACCAATTCCACCACCTCGGTACTGATTCTTACTGCTAACGGCCGTTGTTCTTTCGAGTTCACAACCACCGTTTTCAAACTCTGTTGCGGCTTACTGCGGGATATCGCTGCTCGGTTTGGCTGGTGCCGCCGGCGCGGTTGTCTGCTCAGTTTTCACTGGCTGACCCAGGTTTTCCCACTCGCTGCCTTTCTTGCTTTGGTTGCTGCTGAGGTTGCCCAGAATCAGGCTGATGACGAAGAACAGCGTCGCCAGCACAGCAGTCATGCGGGTCATAAAGTTACCGGAACCACTCGAACCGAACAACGTGCCTGATGCACCTGCTCCGAAAGAGGCTCCCATATCAGCGCCTTTACCTTGCTGCAGCATAATCAGAGCAACCAGCCCGATTGAGATCAGCAGGAAAATTACCAGAAGAGCTTCGTACATAGTAGTACCCGTATCCTTGCGGCCTAACCGCATGCCAAATGCTTCACACTCATCAAGCAGGCGCTTTTACAAACTGCCTACTGAAGCGGGTGTGAATACTAACCAAAGCCGCCAACCCGCGCAAGGGCAATTTGCAGCCGCCGGCGCGTTTGCGGAAAAAAACGCCAACAATCGCCTGTTCGGGCTCAGCGTTGCCGAGCCCGGCGGCTAACTGTCTGTTTTAACCTGCGGATTTCACCGCGTCGGCGATGCGATGCGCCAGCGCGGTCACCTGCTGCTCGTCCTCGCCTTCCACCATCACGCGGATCAGCGGTTCGGTGCCCGATTTGCGCAGCAGCACCCGGCCGCGACCGGCCAGCTCGGCTTCCACCTGCTCGGTGACTTTACGCACCGCTTCGGATTCCAGCGGATTATGCTCGCCGGCGAAGCGCACATTGACCAGGATCTGCGGCAACAGCTTCATGCCGCTGCACAGATCGTGCAGGCTCATGTGGTTGCGCACTATGGCGGTCAGCACCTGCAGCCCGGCCACGATGCCGTCGCCGGTGGTAGTTTTGTCCAGCAGGATCACATGGCCGGAGTTTTCCGCGCCGATGCGCCAGCCCAACTCCTGCAGCTTCTCCAGCACATAGCGGTCGCCCACCTTGGCGCGGGCGAACGGAATGCCCAGCTGCTTCAGCGCCAGCTCCAGCCCCATGTTGCTCATCAGGGTGCCGACCGCGCCGCCGCGCAGCTGGCCTTGACGCAGGCCTTCACGCGCGATGATGTACAGGATCTGATCGCCGTCCACCTTGTTGCCCAAATGGTCCACCATCATCACGCGATCGCCGTCGCCGTCGAACGCCAGGCCCACGTGCGCTTTTTCTTTGAGTACGCGCTCCTGCAGCTGACGCACGTCGGTGGCGCCGCATTTTTCGTTGATATTCATGCCGTCCGGCTCAACGCCGATGGCGATCACCGTGGCGCCCAATTCGCGCAGCACGCTCGGCGCAATGTGGTAAGTGGCGCCGTTGGCGCAGTCGACCACGATCTTCAGCCCTTTCAGGCTCAGCTCGCTCGGGAAGGTGCCTTTACAGAATTCGATATAGCGGCCGGCGGCGTCGATGATGCGGCTGGCTTTACCCAGTTCGGCGGACTCCACGCAGGTCAGCGGTTTTTCCATCTCGGCTTCAATCGCCTCTTCGACGTTGTCCGGCAGTTTGGCGCCGTCTATCGAGAAGAATTTGATGCCGTTGTCGTAGAACGGGTTATGCGAGGCGGAGATGACGATACCCGCTTCGGCGCGGAAGGTGCGCGTCAGATAGGCTACCGCCGGCGTCGGCATCGGCCCGGTGAAAGAGGCAGAAAGCCCCGCGGCTGCCAGGCCGGCTTCCAGCGCGGATTCCAGCATGTAACCGGAGATGCGCGTGTCCTTGCCGATGATGATCTTGCGCGAACCGTGGCGCGCCAGCACCTTACCGGCCGCCCAACCCAGCTTCAGCACGAAGTCCGGGGTGATGGGGCTGTCCCCGACTTTGCCGCGGATGCCGTCGGTGCCGAAATATTTGCGCTCGCTCATGTCTTACTGTCCCTTTGCTGAAAGTGTTGCCTCGACGACACGCATCGCCTCGACGGTTTCTTTAACGTCATGCACTCTGACAATCTGCGCACCCTGCATTGCCGCGATCACTGCACAGGCCACGCTGCCGATAACCCGTTGATCCGGCGGCACGTTCAGCAGTTGTCCAATCATCGATTTGCGCGACATGCCGACCAGCAGCGGCAAACCGAACCGATGAAACTCCGACAACCGAGCCAGAAGCTGATAGTTGTGCGCCAAATTTTTACCGAAACCGAAGCCGGGGTCGAGCAGCAATTTCTGATTTGTTATCCCCGCCTCATTGCAGCGCCGGATATGGTGTTCAAAAAACGTCTGAACATCGGCGATCAGATCGTCGTAGTGCGGCGCCTGCTGCATGGTGCGCGGCTGCCCCTGCATGTGCATCAGGCAGACCGGCAGGCCGCTTTCCGCCGCCGCCGTCAGAGCGCCCGGCTCCTGCAGAGAACGGATGTCGTTGATCAGATGTGCGCCGGCCTGCGCCGATTCGCGGATCACGCCCGCCTTCGAAGTATCGACCGAGATAAAGACCTCGAAGCGCTGCGCCAGCGCTTCCACCACCGGCACGACCCGTTCCAATTCTTCCTCTTCGCTCACCTCCGCCGCCCCCGGCCTTGTCGATTCGCCGCCGACGTCGATCATCGTGGCGCCGGCTGAAATCAGCGCGTGCGCGTGCAGCAGAGCCTGGTTCAGGGTGTTGTGACGGCCGCCGTCTGAAAACGAATCCGGCGTCACGTTGAGGATACCCATCACCTGCGGATGGGAGAGATTGAGCGTCATGTCGCGCACGGTTAACTGCATGGTTGATCCACCTTACTGTTGCCTGGTTCACTGCCCGCCGGGCAAAAAAAAACCCCGGCTTACCGGGGTTTGATGTTATTACACAGCCGTTGTTACTTGTCGAGCTGTTCGGACATGGTGTTGCCCGGCGTTGGGGTGCGCGGCTCATCTACCGGCGTCGGGGCTTTCGGGGTGCCACCGTTGTCGGAGCTGTTGCCTTTGTTCGCATCGTCCCAGCCTGCCGGCGGACGCACGTCTTTGCGGTTCATCAGATCGTCGATCTGCGGCGCATCGATGGTTTCATACTTCATCAGCGCATCCTTCATCGAATGCAGGATGTCCATGTTTTCCATCAGCAGCGAGCGAGCACGCGTGTAGTTGCGTTCGATCAGCGACTTCACTTCCTGGTCGATGATACGCGCGGTCTCATCCGACATGTGCTTCGCCTTGGCCACGGAACGGCCCAGGAACACTTCACCCTCTTCTTCCGCATACAGCAGCGGCCCCAGCTTCTCGGAGAAGCCCCATTGGGTCACCATGTTGCGGGCGATGGAGGTCGCCACTTTGATGTCGTTCGACGCGCCGGTAGACACTTTTTCCGGCCCGTAGATGATCTCTTCCGCCAGACGGCCGCCGTACAGGGTGGAGATTTGGCTCTCCAGCTTCTGACGGCTGGCGCTGATCGCATCCCCTTCCGGCAGGAAGAAGGTCACGCCAAGCGCACGGCCACGAGGAATGATGGTGACCTTGTGCACCGGATCGTGTTCAGGAACCAAGCGACCAATGATGGCGTGGCCCGCTTCGTGATACGCGGTCGACTCTTTCTGCGCTTCGGTCATCACCATGGAGCGACGTTCCGCACCCATCATGATCTTGTCTTTGGCTTTCTCGAACTCCACCATCGACACCACGCGCTTGTTGCCGCGGGCGGCGAACAGCGCCGCTTCGTTGACCAGGTTAGCCAGGTCAGCACCGGAGAAGCCCGGCGTACCGCGCGCAATGACGGAGGCGTCGATGTCGGCGGCCAACGGCACGCGGCGCATGTGCACCTTCAGAATCTGCTCACGGCCACGCACATCCGGCAGCCCGACCACGACCTGACGGTCGAAACGGCCTGGACGCAGCAGCGCAGGGTCAAGCACGTCCGGACGGTTGGTAGCCGCGATGACGATGATGCCCTCGTTGCCTTCAAAACCGTCCATCTCAACCAGCATCTGGTTCAGGGTTTGCTCGCGCTCATCGTGACCGCCACCCAGGCCGGCGCCACGCTGGCGACCGACGGCGTCGATTTCATCGATGAAGATGATGCACGGCGCAGCTTTTTTCGCTTGTTCGAACATGTCACGCACACGGGATGCACCCACGCCGACGAACATTTCGACGAAGTCAGAACCGGAAATGGTGAAGAACGGCACCTTCGCTTCGCCGGCGATCGCTTTCGCCAACAGCGTTTTACCGGTCCCCGGCGGGCCAACCATCAGCACGCCTTTCGGGATCTTGCCGCCCAGCTTCTGGAAACGGCTCGGTTCGCGCAGGTATTCCACCAGTTCGCTCACCTCTTCTTTCGCTTCGTCACAACCGGCAACGTCGGCGAAAGTGGTCTTGATTTGGTCTTCCGTCAGCATGCGGGCCTTGCTCTTGCCGAAGGACATCGCGCCCTTGCCGCCGCCGCCCTGCATTTGCCGCATAAAGAAGATCCAGACCCCGATCAGCAACAGCATCGGGAACCACGAGATAAAGATAGAAGCCAGCAGGCTCGGCTCTTCAGGCGGCTCGCCGACAACTTTTACATTCTTCGTTAACAACGTATCCAGCAACTTCGGATCGTTGACAGGGATGTAGGTCGTGTATTTGTTACTGTCTTTCTTGGTAACGTTAATTTCACGCCCGTTGATTCGCGCTTCGCGAACCTGGTCCTGGGTCAGTTCGGACATGAAGGTAGAGTAATCCACCCTACGGCCATTCGACTCGCTGGGCCCAAAGCTCTGGAATACAGACATCAACACTACTGCGATGACTAACCAGAGAATTAGGTTTTTCGCCATGTCACTCAAGGGATTAACCTCATCTTACAACTGTGTTAACAAACAGCGTTAGGGTACTACAGTTTGCGCCCTGTCGCTACAATGTACACTTCGCGCGAACGGGCGCGGGAAGCGTCTGGCTTACGAATCTTAACCTTCGTAAACAGGGAGCGAATTTCCCGTAGGTACTCGTCAAAGCCATCTCCCTGGAACACCTTCACCAGGAAACTTCCGCCTGGTGCGAGGACATCACGACACATATCCAGCGCCAACTCCACCAGATACATCGACCTTGGAATATCGACGGCCGGGGTGCCACTCATATTCGGGGCCATATCGGACATGACCACCTGAACCTTACTCTCGCCTACTCGTTCCAACAGTGCCTTCAGCACCAGTTCATCACGAAAATCGCCCTGAAGGAAATCGACGCCAACGATAGGATCCATTGGCAAAATATCACAGGCGATGATGCGACCGGTACCGCCGATTTGGGTGACCACATACTGCGACCAACCGCCCGGCGCGGCGCCCAGGTCAACCACGGTCATGCCCGGCTTGAACAGTTTGTCGCTCTGCTGTATTTCATCAAGTTTAAACCAGGCACGGGATCGCAGTCCCTTTTTCTGCGCCTGCTGCACATATTTATCGCTAAAGTGTTCTTGTAACCAGCGACTGGAGCTAGCCGAACGCTTTTTATTAGCCATCTCGTTTTCCAACTATCATAAAAAGAGTCTTATGTCAGGGTCGCTGCTCACGTAGACTCACACCGGTGAAGACCGATTTGGTGATATACATGAGATGGCGGTAGAATGTACCGTTTTCAATCCCAACTTAAGCAAAAAAGACAATGAATCTGAATAATAAACAAAAACAGCACCTGAAAGGCCTGGCGCATCCGTTAAAACCGGTGGTGATGCTGGGCAATAACGGTCTTACCGAAGGGGTGCTGGCTGAAATTGAACAGGCTCTGGAGCATCATGAGCTGATCAAGGTAAAAATCGCCGCTGAAGATCGCGAAACCAAGACCCTGATCGCCGACGCTATCGTGCGCGAAACGGGCGCCTGCAATGTGCAGGTTATCGGCAGTACGCTTATTCTTTACCGCCCTTCGAAAGAGCGCAAGATCAGTCTACCGCGTTAATAACCATCAGGTTAAAGAAAAGGTGCCATGCGCCTGACGAAGATAAAAGGCCGCTTGCGGCCTTTTTCCTATCTTTACAAAACGTTGGCGCATTAATGACCAACGGCCTCGATCAGAGATACTCAACCTTCAGGATCTCATACTCGACGTCGCCGCCTGGGGTTTTGATCACCACCACATCGTCTTGCTCTTTGCCGATCAGTCCGCGCGCCATCGGCGAGTTTACCGAAATCAGATTTTTCTTGAAATCGGCCTCATCGTCGCCAACGATGCGGTAAGTCACTTCTTCTTCACTATCCAGATTCATCACCGATACGGTGGCGCCGAAGATCACCCGGCCGGTGTTCGGCATTTTGGTGATGTCGATCACCTGAGCATTGGACAGCTTGGCTTCGATTTCCTGAATGCGGCCTTCGCAGAAACCCTGCTGTTCGCGGGCGGCGTGGTACTCGGCGTTCTCTTTCAGATCGCCGTGTTCGCGCGCTTCAGCGATATCCGCAATGATTTTCGGGCGGCGCACGCTTTTCAGATATTCGAGCTCTTCGCGCAGTTTTTCAGCGCCAAACAAGGTCATCGGAATTTGGTTCATCGTATAAATACCTCTAAATCTTTCCTGTTCAAATAACCGTCATCCTGACGTATTCGTATGAAAACACGGTTGGCATAGCGCCACCCGCCTCCAGGCGACAAACAAAAGAAACCTGACTCGGAACGGGGCCCAAGCCAAGATCGGTTTTGCATTTTGATACGCATTTTAGCCTAGAGTTCCTTGAGGGTCATCGTTTACTTTTTCCCTGATTGCACCGTAGTATGACGGCACGTTATCCAGCTGTTATCCCGAGATTATGCGTTTTTCACGAATTGTCAGTGCATTGGCTTGCGCATTTGTTCTGAATGCGAATGCGGCCCCGGTTGAAGAGTACACACAATATCTGCCTGATGGGGCCAACCTTGCCCTGGTCGTTCAGAAGATCGGCGCCGGCTCGCCGACGATCGATTACCACTCTCAGCAAATGGCGCTGCCGGCCAGTACCCAAAAAGTGCTGACGGCGCTGGCGGCATTGCTGCAACTCGGGCCCGATTACCGTTTCACCACCACGCTGGAGAGCCAGGGCGATATCCGCGACGGCGTACTGCGCGGCAACCTGATCGCCCGCTTCAGCGGCGATCCGACCTTCAAACGTCAGAGCCTGCGCAATATGGTCGCCGTCCTGAAGAAACAGGGCGTGCGCCAAATCAGCGGCGACGTGCTGGTCGATACCTCGGTCTTCGCCAGCCATGACAAAGCGCCCGGCTGGCCGTGGAACGATCTGACGCAGTGCTTCAGCGCGCCGCCGGCCGCCGCCATCGTCGATCGCAACTGTTTCTCGGTCTCGCTGTACAGCGCGCCGAACCCGGGCGACATGGCGTTTATCCGCGTCGCCTCCTATTATCCGGTCAATATGTTCAGCCAGGTGCGCACTCTGGCGCGCGGTTCCGCAGACGCGCAGTACTGCGAGCTGGACGTGGTGCCGGGCGAACTGAACCGCTTTACCCTGACCGGCTGCCTGACGCAGCGCAGCGAACCGCTGCCGTTGGCCTTCGCCATCCAGGACGGCGCCAGCTATGCGGGTGCGATCCTGAAAGACGAACTGACGCAGGCCGGCATCCAGATCGACGGGCATTTGAAACGCCAGACGCGTCCCGGCATCACCGGCACGGTGATCGCGCAAACCCAGTCGGCGCCGCTGCACGATCTGTTGAAGATCATGTTGAAGAAATCGGACAACATGATCGCCGATACCGTCTTCCGCACCATCGGCCACGAACGCTTCGGCGTGCCGGGCACCTGGCGAGCGGGGTCCGACGCGGTTCGGCAGGTGCTGCGCCAGAAGGCCGGTATCGATCTGGGCAACACCATCATCGCCGATGGCTCCGGCCTGTCGCGCCACAACCTGCTGGCGCCGGCGACCATGATGCAGGCGCTGCAGTACATCGCGCAGCACGACAACGAGCTGAACTTCATCTCGATGCTGCCGCTGTCCGGTTATGACGGCACGCTGCGCTACCGCGGCGGCCTGCACGAAGCCGGTGTCGACGGTAAAGTGTCGGCCAAGACCGGCGCGCTGCAGGGCGTGTACAACCTGGCGGGCTTCATCACCACCGCCAGCGGCCAGCGCATGGCCTTCGTGCAGTATCTCTCCGGCTACGCCGTGCCGCCGGAAGATCAAAAGCAGCGCCGCGCGCCGCTGGTGCGCTTCGAAAGCCGCCTGTATCGGGATATTTACCAAAACAACTGAGGATCGTCATGAAGCTGCTGGTCGTTGAGGATGATGAACTGCTGCAACAGGGGCTGGCGCTGGCGCTGACCGGCGAAGGCTATGTCTGCGACTGCGCCGCCACGGCGGCGGAGGCCAACAGCCTGCTCATCACCAGCCAATACAGCATGGTGATCCTGGATCTCGGCCTGCCGGACATGGACGGCGCCGCACTGCTGCGGCAGTGGCGCCGCCAGCAGATCGATCTGCCGGTGCTGATCCTGACCGCCCGCGACGCCCTGGAAGACCGGGTCGACGGGCTGGACGCCGGCGCCGACGACTACCTGGTCAAACCCTTCGCATTGGTTGAGCTGCAGGCACGCGTGCGCGCCCTCCTGCGCCGCTACCAGGGCCACAGCGACAATCTGATGCAGGTGGACGACCTGCAGCTGAACCTGTCCAGCCAGCAAGTCTACCTGCAACAGCAGCCGGTGGAGGTCACGCCGAAAGAGTTCGCCATCCTGGCGCGCCTGATCATGCGCGCCGGGCAGACGGTTAACCGTGAGCTCCTGCAGCAAGATCTCTACACCTGGCAAGACGATTTGGGTTCCAACACGCTGGAAGTGCACATCCACAACCTGCGCCGCAAACTGGGCAAGGATCGTATCCGCACCGTGCGCGGCATCGGCTACCGTTTGGAACCTTCGTCATGATCAGCATGCGCCGCCGCCTGCTGTTGATGCTGGCGCTGATCCTGCTGGTCACGCAACTCATCAGCGCCTTCTGGCTGTGGCACGAAAGCCAGGAACAGATCAGTTTCCTGGTGGACGAAACCCTGTCTGCCAAAGTGCGCAGCGAACGCGTCGATACCGAGATCGCCGAGGCCATCGCGTCGCTGTTGGCGCCTTCGCTGATCATGATGATCGTCACGCTGCTGGCGTCGTTCTGGGCCATCAGCTGGATCACCCGTCCGCTCAACCAATTGCAGCAGCGGCTGGAAAAGCGCTCTGCCGATAACCTGACGCCGCTGCCGATCAACAGCGACAGTCTGGAGATGGTGGCGGTCACCAATGCGCTCAATCAGCTGTTCTCACGGCTGGACAACACCATTCAACAGGAACGCCTGTTTACCGCCGACGCCGCCCATGAGCTGCGCACGCCGCTGGCCGGCATTCGCCTGCATCTGGAACTGATGGAAAAACAGGGGGTCAAGGGCAGCCAGGCGCTGATCGCCCGCATCGATCTGCTGATGCACACCGTCGAGCAACTGTTGATGCTGTCGCGCGCCGGGCAAGACTTCGCCAGCGGCCATTACCAGCATTTCGATTGGGTGGCCGATGTGATCCAGCCGCTGCGCGAAGAGCTCGGCGAAATGACCGCTCAACGCGGGCAGACGTTGGACTGGCGATTGCCGGCCGCCGCGGCGGTGAACGGCGATCCGGTGCTGCTGCGGCTGCTGCTGCGCAACCTGGTCGAAAACGCCCACCGCTACGGCCCGGAAGGCGGCGCGATACTGGTACAGTTAACGCCACAGGACAACGGCTATCTGCTGCAGGTCATCGACGATGGCCCGGGGATCAAGGAAGAGATGGTCGGGGAGCTGACGCAGGCGTTTCGCCGCATGGATCAACGCTACGGCGGCAGCGGGCTGGGGTTGAATATCGTGATCCGCATCGTGCAGCTGCACCAGGGGCGTTTGACGCTGGAAAACCGCCGCGATGCACGCGGCCTGAACGCCCAGTGCTGGCTGCCGGAAAAAGCGCTCAAATAACAAGGGCCCAGCGTTGCTGAGCCCTTGATCACCGAATTACTTCTGGTAAATGATTTCGACGCCTTCGTCGTCGTCCTCGTCCCAGTCGTCATCCCAGTCATCTTCCGCTTCGGCTTCCACTTCCGCGATTTGCTCACGGTGGTAGTCATCCCACATGAATTCGACTTTTTCCGGTGCGCTTTCTTCGATCGCCATCGCTTTCGGCTGGGTGTTGATGAAGTTCATCACGTCCCAGCACAGCGCGTTGACGCCTTCGCGGTTGGCGGCGGAGATCATGTAGTACTTCCCTTCCCAGCCCATGCCTTCCACAATCGCCTTGGCGCGTTCGGCGGCTTCTTCCTCACCAATCACATCAATTTTGTTGAACACCAGCCAGCGTGGCTTCTGCGCCAGATTTTCGCTGTATTGGTTCAATTCGTTGATGATGACTTTGGCGTTTTCCACCGGATCGGATTCGTCGATCGGCGCGATGTCCACCAGGTGCAGCAGCACGCGGCAACGCTCCAGGTGTTTCAGGAAGCGAATGCCCAGGCCCGCGCCTTCGGATGCGCCCTCGATCAGCCCCGGGATGTCGGCGACCACAAAGCTCTGCTCGTGGTCCATGCGCACCACGCCCAGGCTCGGCACCAGGGTGGTGAACGGATAGTCGGCCACCTTCGGTTTGGCGGCGGACACCGCGCGGATGAAGGTCGATTTGCCGGCATTCGGCAGACCCAGCATGCCCACGTCGGCCAGCAGCAACAGTTCCAGCAGCAGATCGCGCGCTTCGCCGGCGGTGCCCAGCGTCTTCTGACGCGGCGCACGGTTGACCGAAGATTTGAAACGGGTGTTGCCCAGACCGTGCCAGCCGCCCTTGGCGACCATCAGCTTCTGCTCGTGACGGGTCATGTCGCCGAGGATCTCGCCGGTGCCCTGATCCTTCACGCGCGTGCCGACCGGCACCTTGATGATGACGTCTTTACCGCGTTTACCGGTACAGTCGCGGCTCTGGCCGTTCTGGCCACGCTCGGCGCGGAAAGACTTCTCAAAACGGTAGTCGATCAGGGTGTTGAGGTTTTCGTCCGCCAGCAGGTAGACGTCGCCGCCGTCGCCGCCGTCGCCGCCGTCAGGCCCACCGTTGGGGATATATTTTTCGCGGCGGAAGCTGACGCATCCGTTGCCGCCGTCGCCTGCAACGACCAAAATCGCTGCTTCATCTACAAACTTCATTTACCGTCTCCGTAAATCATTCACCGGGCTGCTTCAAAGGAGCAACCTGGGGGGGTTCTGCCCGTCGCGGCCACCACCGGTGACCAATTGCGGAAAACATAGCGCCCGCCACAACCACAAACGCGCCAACATAGCCGACGAGGTTCAACGTCGGCGCGGCGAACGCCTGAGGCCAGGCCATCGCCAATAAATCTGAAAACAGCAGGGTAAACAGCGGGGTCAGCGTCACCAACGCGCTCACCTGCGCCGCCTGCCATCGCGCCATCGCTTCCGCCAGCGCGCCATAGCCGATCAGCGTATTGGCGCCGCAAAACAGCAGGCACGCCAATTGCCAGCCGCTAAGCTGGAAAATCACCTCGGGCTTGGCCAGAGGAAACAACGCTATCGCACATAAAGTGTACAACATAACCAGGATCTGCGGCGACGCCAGCCGGCGCAACAACACCTTCTGCGCCACGCCGTAGCTCACCCAGACCATCGCCGCGCACACGCCCAGCATGACGCCCAGCGTATAGTCCGTCAGCCGGGTGAAGATCTCAACCAGGCTGACGTTGAAGAACAGCATCAAGCCGCCGATCAGCATCAGCGCGCCGATCGCCTGGGTAACCCGCATGCGCTCTTTTAAGATCAGCACGCTGGCGAACATCATGCCGACCGGCGACAGCTGGCCAATCACCTGCGACGCCGTCGGGCTCAGGTATTGCAGCGATGAGCTGAACAACACGAAGTTGCCCAGCAGCCCTGCCGTGGCGATCGCCAACAGCAGCAGCCAGCGCGGCTGGCGGAACATCGTCAGCGGCGGCAGCTTGCCGCGCACCGCGAGGATGACGCCCAAACCGATCGCGGCCATGGTAAAGCGGTACCAGACGACGGTAAACGGCTCCATTACCGCCAGCACTTCTTTCATCGCGATCGGCAACGCGCCCCAGCAAACCGCCGTAGTTAACGCCAGGGAAATGCCAACGCCGACCTGCTGCTTCGTATCCATATCACCTTCGCCAACGCTGACGGGGCCGCACCTGAGCAGCCCATAAATGTAAAAAGCCCCGCAACGAATTGCGGGGCTTACATCTATTTCGTAAGGCTCGAAAAATTATTCAGCTTCGATGCTGATGAATTTACGATTGCTCGGGCCTTTAACTTCGAATTTGACTTTACCGTCTTTCAAAGCAAACAGAGTGTGGTCTTTGCCGCAACCCACGTTGGTACCAGCGTGGAATTTGGTGCCGCGCTGACGAACGATGATGCTGCCTGCCAGTACTGCTTCGCCGCCAAAGCGTTTTACGCCCAGACGTTTAGCTTCTGAATCGCGACCGTTACGAGTCGAGCCGCCAGCCTTTTTGTGTGCCATTAATCCGCTCTCCTAACTTAAGCGCTGATGCCGGTGATTTTAACGTCAGTGAACCACTGACGGTGGCCCTGCTGCTTACGGTGGTGTTTACGACGACGAAACTTAACAATCTTAATTTTCTCGCCACGACCGTGAGCAACGACTTCAGCTTTGATCTTGCCGCCATCGACGAAAGGAACGCCGATTTTGATATCTTCGCCATTAGCGATCATCAGAATCTGGTCAAACTCAACCGCTTCACCAGTTGCGATGTCCAGCTTTTCCAAGCGAACGGTCTGACCTTCGCTTACTCGGTGTTGTTTACCACCACTTTGGAAAACCGCGTACATATAAAACTCCGCTTTCCGCGTGCCCGACTGTGTTAGTTCAGAGCGCGCTATAAATATTCACAATAGGGCGCGAATTCTACGCAAAAAAGCGGCGCATGACAAGAGCAGAATAAGACCAGATGAACAAAAAAGAAGAAAAAAAACACAGTTTCTTTCGTGGCGTTTATCTGAACCGTTTTTCAAGTACAATCATAGGGACAGTTACCGCCATGTACCGATGTGAGCAGCGATCTCAACGCGGTGAAGAGAAACACAGCTGAAAAAAATACAATGAACCTAGAGCAAATTACCGAGTTAACCGCGCAAGATATGGCGGCCGTGAACGCAACAATTCTCGAACAGCTGAATTCCGATGTCACGCTCATCAATCAGCTTGGCTATTACATTATCAGCGGTGGCGGTAAGCGCATCCGGCCGATGATCGCCGTCCTGGCGGCGCGAGCGTTGGGGTATGAAGGCAACAAGCACGTCACCGTCGCCGCCCTGATCGAGTTCATTCATACCGCCACGCTGCTGCATGACGACGTCGTCGACGAATCGGACATGCGCCGCGGCAAAGCCACCGCCAATGCCGCGTTCGGCAATGCGGCCAGCGTGCTGGTCGGCGACTTTATCTACACCCGCGCCTTCCAGATGATGACCAGCCTGGAATCACTGCGCGTGCTGGCGTTGATGTCGGAGGCGGTCAACGTCATCGCCGAAGGTGAAGTGCTGCAGTTGATGAACGTGCACGATCCTGACATCAGCGAAGAAAACTATATGCGGGTGATCTACAGCAAAACCGCCCGTCTGTTTGAAGCGGCGGCGCAATCGTCGGCGATCCTGTCCGGCGCCAGCGCCGAGCAAGAGCAGGCGCTGCAAGATTATGGCCGCTACCTCGGCACCGCTTTCCAGCTGATCGACGATCTGCTCGATTACAGCGCCGACGGCAGCACCCTCGGTAAAAACACCGGCGACGATCTGAACGAAGGGAAACCGACCCTGCCGCTGCTGCACGCGATGCACAACGGCGACGACGCGCAGCGTGAGATGATCCGAGGCGCGATTGAGCAAGGCAACGGCCGCCACCTGCTGGAGCCGGTATTGCAGGCGATGCAGCAATGCGGTTCGCTGGAATACACCCGCCAACGCGCCGAAGAGGAAGCCGACAAGGCGATCGCCGCGCTGCAGGTCTTGCCGGCCTCGGAGCACCGCACGGCGCTGGAAGGCCTGGCCCATCTGGCGGTACAGCGCGAATTTTAAGAAACCTGGGTTTCTTAACGTTCTCATCAGGCCCGCGCCCACGGGCCTGACTACCTCTCGTTTTCTTCGTCGATGCGCGCCAGCAGGCCGCCGATCCCTTCCCGCATCAGGAAAGCCACCATTTTTTCGCGCTCGCTTTCCGTCAGATGGTAGTAATACTCGATCCAAACCGCCAACGGATCCTGGCGCTCCAGGTCATATGCCGCCCCGTCTTCCCTCAGCATCAGCAGATTGCGCGCGCCTGCCGGCAGGCTGTCGATATGATACTCCAACGCTTTTCCCTGCACGCCTTGGCGCCTGCGGCTGATCCAGCCTTCGCGCCGGGCCATCAGATTGATTCCCTGTGGTGAGGAAGGTAATCCTGCGATGCCTGTCAGCTCCTTGGCGGCAAACCACTCGTTTTTCATAGCCATTATCTCTGGGCAGTAGTGGGCAAAGTCATTTATTTGGAAACTGTTTAGGTCATTTTTTGGAAATTTAATGGTATTCTGATTTCCGAATAAGCGTTTCACGTTGTTCAAACGCCTAACCTTGACCCGTTAGTTATACCACTAACGCAACTTTGGCTAATCAGAAAAGGAATGTAAACATGAATTCAAGGAAGCAGGACTGGCACACGGCAGATATCATCGCGGCGTTACGCAAGCAGGGCACCACGCTGGCGGCGGTATCACGCAAGGCAGGATTAAGCTCATCAACGCTGGCCAACGCGCTGTCGCGCCCATGGCCGAAAGGAGAATGGCTGATCGCCGAAGCGATAGGCGTTCACCCCTCGGAGATCTGGCCAAGCCGCTATTATGATCCGCACAGCGATTGCCTGCTGGATCGCAAAGCGCGCATCAAGTCGTGAACGCAGGGCAAAAAAAAACCGCCGGAACAGCGTCCGGCGGCGTTTATCGGCTGACTCGCGGCGACGATCAGTTATTGATGAACTTCTCGCCCAGCTCGATATCTTTGTGCAGCACGTCCAGCATCTCATTCAGCGCTTTTTGTTCAAAGGCGCTCAGGGTGCCGATATCTTTGCGTTCTTCAACGCCGTTTTTGCCCAGCACCAGCGGCTGCGCGAAGAAGCGAGCGTATTTGCCGTCGCCTTCAACGTAAGCGCATTCCACCACGCCTTTCTCACCCTGCAGCGCACGCACCAGAGACAGGCCGAAACGTGCGGCCGCCTGGCCCATGGACAGCGTTGCAGATCCGCCACCGGCTTTGGCTTCCACCACTTCGGTGCCGGCGTTCTGAATGCGTTTGGTCAGATCCGCCACTTCCTGATCGGTGAAGCTCACGCCTGGGATCTGCGACAGCAGAGGCAGGATGGTCACGCCAGAGTGGCCGCCGATCACCGGCACGTTCAGTTCTTCAGGCTGCTTGCCTTTCAGCTCGGCCACGAAGGTGTTGGAACGAATGATATCCAGCGAGGTCACGCCGAACAGTTTGTTTTTGTCGTAAACGCCGGCTTTTTTCAGCACTTCCGCCGCGATGGCGACCGTGGTGTTTACCGGGTTGGTGATGATGCCGATGCAGGCTTTCGGGCAGGTTTTCGCCACTTGCTCAATCAGGTTACGCACGATGCCGGCGTTAACGTTGAACAGGTCGGAGCGATCCATGCCTGGCTTACGGGCCACGCCGGCGGAAATCAGCACCACGTCCGCGCCGTGCAGAGCCGGGGTCGCGTCTTCGCCGCTGAAGCCTTTGATTTTAACTGCGGTTGGGATGTGGCTTAAGTCGACGGCAACGCCTGGGGTAACGGGGGCAATGTCGTAGAGAGAGAGTTCAGAACCTGAAGGAAGCTGGGTTTTGAGTAGAAGGGCGAGGGCCTGGCCGATACCGCCAGCAGCACCGAGAACTGCAACTTTCATCCTATACTCCTTTATTATCTTAAATATATAAAGCACCGTGAATGTGTTGGTTACGGACCTTAAATTATTACACCTTTAAAAACAATAAATTAGCCAATTCTTGCCTGCCAGTGTAATAAAATGGCCGCTGTCGCGCCCATTTTAGATTAAATCGCTTACGCATGAAGGGCATAGCGCACACTAATCAAAAATAATGCGAGGTTATTCACGAGCAAGTTAACCGGCCGTTACATTACACCCTTACGCAACATCAGAACAACATCATTTTAATAACATTTTATTTACTACTGCGGGCCGATTTTCCGTCGTCAAAAGGGCATATTCATCGCGGCCGGATTTTGTTAAAATGCCGCCCTTTCCTCGCCGCCCGGTCATGTTTATTTTCTTTGGGTCGGCCTCTGTTGCATAAAAATTCATCTATATGCATAATCATGGCTTCCACTATCAACTTTCCACGGTGCAAAATGCGTAATCCCGCAAAACAGGAAGATCTGATCAAGACGTTCAAAGCGTTATTGAAAGAAGAAAAATTCAGTTCTCAAGGCGAGATCGTTTTGGCGCTGCAAGAAGAAGGCTTCGAAAACATTAACCAATCCAAAGTATCGCGCATGCTGACCAAGTTCGGTGCGGTACGTACGCGTAATGCCAAAATGGAAATGGTGTATTGCCTTCCGGCCGAACTCGGCGTGCCGACCACTACCAGCCCGCTAAAGAACCTGGTGCTGGACGTCGACCATAACGACGCCGTCGTGGTGATCCACACCAGCCCCGGCGCCGCACAGCTGATCGCCCGCCTGCTCGACTCATTGGGCAAATCCCAGGGCATCCTTGGCACTATCGCCGGCGACGACACGATTTTCGTCACCCCGTCCAGCGGCTTTACCGCTCAGAAGCTGCATGAAGCGATCCTGGGCGTGTTCGAGCAAGAGCTGTGAAACCTGGCGCTAACAAAGTGCGGCTACCGTTCGCATTTTGTTAGCGCTTCTTTAACCCCTGCGTTACCTTCTCGGCCCTCAACCGCGTTTAACACTGCTTTTTTATCCCGCCACAACACATTTCCATGACATCTCCATGTAGCCAGCAGTACCCACTGTGATCTTCCGCACTTTTGGTCAAAAGCACTTACCTCATTGAAATTACATAAAATTAACATCGAAAGATCGTTTTATAAGCGTTTTTTATTCCTTACGGTTATAAAAAAGAAGGTTCACCGGTTTAAAGTTTCACTAGCAACTGTTAGCGAACTATTAATTTTTCGCGTTACTAGCTGTATACTCATTTCCGTGAACTAAGTCACAGTTCGTTGGAACTGATAAAAGAATACGATGAGGTGAGATGATGAAAATTAAAGCTACCGTTGCAACCCTGAGCGTTCTGTCCATGCTTTCCTTCGGCGCATTCGCAGCACAATCTGTTGATGCAACCCAGGCCGCAAAACTGCAGCCCGCCGGTGTGATCACCGTGAGCGGCGTCGCCGCTGCACCTTCCGACATTCGTCAGGCGCTGTCCGATAAAGCCGACGCCAAAGGGGCGACCGCTTACCGCGTGATCGAAGCGCGTAACGACGGCAACTTCCACGCGACCGCTGAAATCTACAAATAAGTACCGGCATTACCCGGCAACGGGCAATACATCTCTGGAACCAAACGCTGTCATAACGGCCTTCAAGAATAAAAATCGCGGCCAAGCCCTTCCAGGCTGTTATGACCAAGGATCGCTATCATGAACATGAAAACTACTGTTGCTGCACTCGGTTTGCTGTCCGTCATCTCCTTCGGCGCCTCCGCCGCCCAGTTGGTGACTAACGATCAGACCGCCAATCTGCAATCTATCGGCACCATTACCGTCAGCGGCATCGACGGCGCGCCGACCGACATTCGCCAGGCGTTGTCGGAGAAAGCCGACGCGAAAGGCGCGACCGCCTACCGCGTAATCGAAGCGCGTAACGAAGGCAACTACCACGCCACCGCCGAGATTTACAAATAACAACTCTGGGAACGGCTTTGCAGAGCTGATTACCCTCGTCACTGCCACTGCCGAGTTCTGACGCAAACGCCGATTTCCCAGAGACCCTCTCGTCGTCCTATCCGACGAACCCCGTTGCCCTCGCTCGCGAGGGCTTTTTTATGGGCGTAAAAAAGGCCGCGAATGCGGCCCTTGTGTTGGCTGATGCGGCTAAGCGATCAGTAGGTCACCTTCGGTTCCTGCTTTTTCGCCAGCGCGTCCAGCAGGCGATCGTGAATGCCGCCAAAACCGCCGTTGCTCATCACCAGAATGTGATCGCCCGGCTGTGCGGTTTTCACCACCATGTCCACCAGCGTGTCGAGATCCGCACTCCAGTGCGCCGGTTGCACACAGGCATCCGCCACTTCCGCCACCTGCCACGGAATGTGATGCGGCTGGAACAGGAACACCTCGTCGGCGCGGCCGAGCGAAGGCGCCAGATCGTTTTTGCTGATGCCCATTTTCATGGTGTTGGAGCGCGGTTCCAGCACCGCCAGAATGCGCGCCGTGCCGCCTACCTTGCCGCGCAGCGCGGCCAGGGTGGCCAGGATCGCCGTCGGGTGGTGCGCGAAGTCGTCGTAAACGGTGACGCCGTTGGCTTCGCCGCGCAGCTCCAGGCGGCGGCGGGCATTGATGAAATCGCCCAATGCGCGGCAGGCGTCCGCCGGCTGCACGCCGACGTGGCGGGTAGCGGCGATGGCCATCAGACCGTTATGCATGTTGTGCTCGCCCACCAGCGCCCAGTTCACTTCGCCGACCTGCTCGCCGTCGAGGAACACCGCGTAATGGCTGGCGTCCGGCGTCAGCTTCTGCGCGCGCCAGGTGCCCTCTTCCCCCACCAGCTCCTGCTCGCTCCAGCAGCCCATCGCCATCACCTGTTTCAGGTGGCTGTCGTTGTCCGGCAGAATGATCTTGCCTTTGCCCGGCACCAGACGCACCAGATGGTGGAACTGTTTCTGGATGGCTTTCAGATCGTCGAAGATGTCGGCATGGTCGAACTCCAGGTTATTCATGATCAGCGTGCGCGGGCTGTAATGCACGAATTTGGAGCGCTTGTCGAAGAACGCGCAGTCATACTCGTCGGCTTCAATGACGAAGAACGGGCTGCCGCCGAGGCGGGCCGAAACCTCGAAGTTGCCCGGCACGCCGCCGATGACGAAGCCGGGCTGGTAACCGCAGGCCTCGAGGATCCAGGTCGCCATGCCGGCGGTGGTGGTTTTGCCGTGGGTGCCGGCGACCGCCAATACCCAGCGATCGCGCAACACGGCGTCGTGCAGCCACTGCGGACCGGAAACGTAAGGGATGCCACGCTCCAGCACCGCCTCCACGCACGGGTTGCCGCGCGTCATGGCGTTGCCGATGATCACCAGATCCGGCGCCGGATCCAGCTGGGCTGGATCATAACCCTGAATAAGATCGATCCCCTGGTTCTCCAGCAGCGTGCTCATCGGCGGATAGACGTTGGCGTCCGAACCGGTGACGTCATGCCCCAGTGAGCGCGCCAGCATCGCCAACCCGCCCATAAAGGTGCCACAGATCCCAAGAATGTGAATGCGCATAGGTTTCTCATGTGAGTGCATCGAATGTCGGCATATTCTAACGCTCAGAATCGTCCAGAAGAAATGGATTTGCCTATGAATGGCGCGCATCTTTGGGCTACACTGCACGCGAAAACGTTGGCGGTTTGTTAACAGGCCGCTATCCATCCGTAGATTCAGGGATTGTGTCATGAAAACGTTAGGCGAATTTATCGTCGAGAAACAGCACGACTTCTCGCACGCCACCGGCGAGCTGACCGCGTTACTTTCTGCCATTAAACTGGGCGCCAAAATCATCCACCGCGACATCAACAAGGCTGGCCTGGTTGATATTCTGGGAACCAGCGGGGTGTCCAACGTACAGGGCGAAGTTCAGATGAAACTGGACCTGTACGCGAACGAAAAACTGAAAGCGGCGTTGAAAGCGCGCGGTGAAGTTGCGGGTATCGCTTCCGAAGAAGAAGATGAAATCGTGATATTCGACGGCGAGCGTGCTGAAAATGCCAAGTATGTCGTATTGATGGATCCGTTGGACGGTTCGTCCAACATCGATGTCAACGTCTCGGTCGGTACGATTTTCTCTATCTACCGTCGCATCACGCCGGTCGGCACGCCGGTGACCGAAGAAGACTTCCTGCAGCCGGGCAGCGCCCAGGTCGCAGCGGGTTATGTGGTTTACGGTTCGTCCACCATGCTGGTGTACACCACCGGTTACGGCGTCCACGCCTTCACTTACGACCCGTCTCTGGGCGTGTTCTGTCTCTCTCACGAGAAAGTGCGCTTCCCGGCGAGCGGCAACATGTATTCCATCAACGAAGGCAACTACATCAAGTTCCCTCTCGGCGTGAAGAAATACATCAAGTACTGCCAGGAGCAGGACGAAGCGACGCAGCGCCCTTATACCTCGCGCTACATCGGTTCTCTGGTGGCGGACTTCCACCGCAACCTGCTGAAAGGCGGCATCTACATCTACCCAAGCACCGCCAGCCACCCACAGGGCAAGCTGCGCCTGCTGTACGAATGCAACCCGATGGCGTTCCTGGCCGAACAGGCCGGCGGTAAGGCCAGCGACGGTAAAAACCGCATTCTGGACATCACGCCGGTGAAACTGCACCAGCGCGCGCCATTCTTCGTCGGCACTAAGTCGATGGTAGAAGACGCAGAACGCTTCATCGCCGAAAACCCGGACGAGTAACGCGTTTTTTGTAGGGTTCGGCGCCTTGCCGAACCCTTATCGCCTTACAGCTTGAACGCCGCCATGCTCTGCGCCAGCAGCTGAGCCTGATCTTCCAGCGAGCGCGTCGCCGCCGCAGACTCCTCCACCAGCGCCGCATTCTGTTGCGCCACCTGATCCATCTGCGCCACCGCCAGGTTCACCTGTTCGATACCGCTGCTTTGTTCGCGCGTCGCCGCCGAGATCTCACGCATCAACGCCGTCACCCGGCCCACTTCGCCGGTGATGCCGCTCATGGTCTGCGCCGCCGACTCCACCATCTGCTCGCCTTCCTGCACCCGGTTCTGCGACGCTTCGATCAGCCCTTTGATCTCTTTCGCCGACTGGGCGCTGCGCTGCGCCAGATTGCGCACTTCGCCGGCCACCACCGCGAAGCCGCGGCCCTGTTCACCGGCGCGCGCCGCTTCTACCGCCGCGTTCAGCGCCAGGATATTGGTCTGGAAGGCGATGCCGTCCATCACGCTGATGATATCGGCGATGCGGCGTGAACTGTCGGTGATCGCCTGCATCTTGCTCATCACCTGGCTGACCACGTCGCTGCCCTGGTTGGCGATATCGGACACGCTCAGCGCCAGTTGGTTGGCCTGTTCGCAGTTCTCGGCGTTCATTTTCACCGTCGAGGTCAGTTGCTCCATGCTGGCGGCGGTCTCTTCCAACGAGGCGGCCGATTCTTCGGTGCGCTGCGCCAGGTGCAGGTTACCGGCCGCCAGTTCGCGTGAACCGGTGTCGATCTGGCTGCTGGCGTCGCGCACTTTGCTGACCGAACTGGCCAACGCCCGCTGCATGCGCTGCATCGCGCGTATCAGGCGCCCCATTTCGGTATCGCCCTCGCCGTGGATCTCATGGGTCAGATCGCCGCCGGCGATGTGTTCCAGCTGCGCGATGGACTCGTCCAACGGGCGCAGAATGATCACGCGCAGCGCGAACCAGGCCAGAACCGCCAGCAGCACACTCAGCAGGCCCGCCACCACGATCAGCGAGATCTTGGTGCTGGCGTTGCTTTCCGCGTCATGCACCTGCTGGGCGCCGAGCTTCATGGCGAAGCTGCGGAAATCGGTGAGATCCTTTTCAAACGCGATGCTCAATGCGGAGATGCGCGTCTCCTGGATATGATAATACTCATCAATCTTGCCGGCCTTGATGGCGGCGGCCATCGGCTTCACGCCCTGTTCCAGATAGGCGCGATAGCTGTTTTGCAGGCGGTTGGAGAGTTCGCGGCCGCGATCGGTCACGGTGCCGACGCCGACAAAGCGCGCCATTTCCTTGTTCGACTGCTCGAGGTAGCCGTAGATGCGGCCGACGGTCGCGTCGGAGACATCAGTCTGGCCGATCTCCCGTTGGCGCACCGCCAGCGAGGCAGCGGTTCGGGCGCGCAGCGTCAGGTTGGAGCTGTTGGCCAGCGAGCCCAGCTCTTCGCCAAGGATCTGGTTTAAGGTATGGATCGAGCGCGATCCTTCGTTAATCGCGTTGACGCCAATAATGCTGACCATGATCAGCAGCATGGTCATCAGGCTCAGCAGGGCGATCAGCCCAGCCTTCACCGTAATCTTTTTTAGCATGAGTTCTTCCCGGCTTCAGAATAGTGAGATCAGACGTAGTAGGGGTGGCAAAACGCGGAGCCAGCTTTGCTGGCTCATTATTGTTTGTTGAAGTTATCGGCAGCCGCAGGCAAAACTTCATGCCGTGGCGGGATTAATCTGGAAATTCTCCGCGCACAGAGGCACTGGGTTTTCGACGATGAAAAGGGCAGGAAATCGCAAAAGAGTCCGCTATAATAGCCGCCACTCCATTTCTGGTTTGATGATTAAAGGAAACCGACATGAGCTTGAATCTGGTCCCTGCTGGCAAAGACCTGCCGGAAGACATCTACGTAGTAATCGAAATCCCGGCCAACGCCGATCCAATCAAATACGAAATCGACAAAGAAACCGGCGCGCTGTTCGTTGACCGTTTCATGTCCACCGCAATGTTCTACCCGTGCAACTACGGCTACATCAACCACACCCTGTCTCTGGACGGTGACCCGGTTGACGTGCTGGTCCCAACGCCATATCCGCTGCAGCCGGGTTCCGTGATCCGCTGCCGTCCGGTTGGCGTGCTGAAGATGACCGACGAAGCCGGTGAAGACGCCAAGCTGGTTGCGGTACCGCACAGCAAGCTGACTAAAGAGTACGATCACGTGAAAGACGTGAACGACCTGCCGGAGCTGCTGAAAGCTCAGATCGCTCACTTCTTCGAGCACTACAAAGATCTGGAAAAAGGCAAATGGGTGAAAGTGGAAGGCTGGGCAGACGCTGCCGCGGCTAAAGCGGAAATCATCGCCTCCTTCGAACGCGCCGCCAAGAAGTAATTCTCGCCGCCGTCCGATGAAAAAACACCGCTCAATGAGCGGTGTTTTTTTTCTTACTGTTCTTCGAGACGCTTCAGCCAGTCACCGCTGGTAATTCGCGGGTAACCGTCCACGCTGTGTTTGTACAGGTAGATCCACGCACTCCCATAAGGCGTCTGAATCAGCTCGCGCTTATAGTCCTTGGTGTTGCTTTTCAGTTCGTCCAGCTCTGCCAGAATCGATGAGTTAATACGATACACCTCGCAATGTATCGTGCCCTCTCCAGGGATCGCCGCCGGGTAATGGCCCAGATTATAAATCTGATAGCCTTCGAGCTCGTGCTCGCCGAGCCATTGGGCGTTGGTCATCCAATGGCTGTTTCCCTGTTTGCGTCGTAAACTGCCGTAGACAATTATTCGCATCGCTAAAACTCAAACTGATAGAGCAAATCTAATGCCTGGTCGAGACCAGACACCGCTTCAAGATACAACTTAGGCATCAGGCGATAACGCAACGTCAGCGTGGCCAGCGAGTCGAAAATGCCCACCCCATATTTTACTTGTAAGCCTGGGAGGACATAGCCGCTCACGACAACCTGGGAATTGTCGCCAACCCCCTGAGTGTCCAGGGCCAAATTACTCACGCCGAATGCCTCGCCGATTTTACCCACAAGTTGACCACTTTGTGCAACCCCCATGCCGATTAACATCGACGTCATGGCGTTGCCGTCGGCGCCGGAACTGCTCAAACCCTGGCCGCGCAGCAGATAAGACAAGGCTTCCTGCTGCGATTTGGCCGGATCGGAGAACACTTCCAGCTTCGGCGCATCCGCCAGGCCGGTCACGCGCACGCCGGCGGTCACGTCGTCCTCGGTGGATTCCGGGTTGCGGATCGCCTCGATGTTGAGCAGCGGCTGATCCGGCGGACCGGAGAACATCAGCTGCCCTTTACGCACGATCAAATCCTGACCATAAGCATGGAATCGACCGGAAGGGATGTCAATCTGGCCGTTGAGGCCCAGCCCTTTCTTGTCCTGCACCACCTTCAGGTCGCCCTTCAGGCGGGCTTTGAGGCCGAAAGCATCCAGCCGCACGTCGTTGCCGACGTGAATCATCAGGTTGCTGTTAATGGGGATCGATGCCGTCTTCGGTTGAATCGGCTTCAGCTGATCGTCCAGCATCACCTCGTCGGAAGAGACGCCCACCGCGCTTTCCGGCAGCTCCTGCACCGTGATGCGCGCCCAGGGAATATCGACCTTGCCGTTGAGCGAGAACAGCTGCGGCGTGGCTTCGAACACCAGATCCGGCGACACGTCGATGCGGATCATCGGCGGCACCGTCACCCGCAGCTTGTCGCCCTTGGCGGCGATGCGCGCACGCCAGGCATTGATGTCACGCCAGTCGGCGTCGCCCGCCAGATTCAGCTGACCGCGCGTGGTGCTGAGCAGCCCCTCGAGCGTCGAGGTCATGCCGTTGAAATTCACCGCCAGCCGCGCATCGGTCATGTCGAACGGCATCCAGTGCCCCTGCACCTTCGCCCGATCCAACGCCAGGCGGCCGAACACCAGCGGCTTCTGCGCGCTGCCGCCCAGGCGCAGGTTGGCGTTCAGCATGCCCGCCGCGCTTTCGCCCTTCATCAGCGCCGGGTTGATCAGCGCCAGCGAGATGTTGGTGATATTGACGTTGCCGCTGATGGTGCGCCGCACCTGCGGATCCGCCACCTGGATGTTGCCGTCGAACTGGCCGTTGTTGGTCAGTTTGATCCGCCAGTCGGCCTGCGCGCGGCCGTTGTTCAGCCCGGCGTTGAGGGTCAGCGTATCGAAGGCGATCGGCAGCGCGTTGCCCTGTACCTGCTGCACCACCTTGACGCCGTTGCCGGCCAGCGTGACTTTCGCCTCCGGCAGCGCGCCGCCTGGTTTCCAGCTGACGTCGGCACGGCCGGTGAACACGCCGCTGAGGGCGGTTTCCGGACCGAGGAACGGTTTGATCATCGCCAGGTCGAACCGGTTAAGCACCACGCTGGCCTGGCCGCTCTGGCCGGCTTCAATGGTCTTCGGCACACACAGTTCGGCATTCGGGTTCTGCCAGCAGTGCGGCCCGACGCTGATCTTCTGCTCGGTGTTCAGGTAGTCCAGCGCGATGGCGCGCGTCAGGCGCCACTCCCCGACCGGCGTATCGAAGCGGGTGTTGTTCAGATTGCCGCGCCAGCGCTGCTGTTGACGATCGAAGCTGCCCTGCAGCGCCAGCTGGCCGGAGACCGGTTTGCCGTCGATCTTCAACTGCAGCTGATGCTGTTTCTCGCTGCCTTTGGCGTCGAGGGTCAGCAGGCTGACCTCCAGCGCGTCCTGCTTCAGCTGCTCGACGCGTACCGCCAACTGCCCCTGGATCTGATCCGTGGAGCGCACATCACCATCGATCTTCACGCGGTTGATGCGCAGCGCCTGCCACTGCAAGCCGGAGGCGGTCAAATCCGCCAGCAGCTGCGGTGCCTGCAGATTGCCGCGCAGTTTCAGCAGCCCTTTGGCGGTGCCGCCCAGGCCCGGCAGCGCGCCGTCCAGACGCGGCGCGTCGATGTTAGCGTCCAGATTCCAGCTCTTCTCGTCCAGCTGCCCTTTGACGTTCAGCTGGTTACGCCCCAGCGTCAGATCGATGCCGGGGATCTTCCACTGCCCGGCGGCGTTGCCGCTCAGCGTGCCGCGCGCCGTGACCTTGTTCTGCTTCACGTTGCCGTCCAGCTGCAACACCGGCACCTGCAACTGCCAGCTGCCGCCGTGCAGGCTGCCGCGCGTAACTATCTTGCCGTCGAGCTTCGCCGGCCATTCCGGCCACTGCTTGGCGGTATTGATGCCGCTCAGCGTCAATTGCGAGTTCCAACTGATGGCCTTGCTCCAGTCCACCAGCGCGGTGAGGTCGGTATTGCCCTGCAGCGCCGCCAGGCGCAGGCGCTCCAGCTTGAACTGCTCGACGTTGCCTTTGCCGTCCAGCGTCAACACCGCCGGCGGCAGATCCTGGCCTTTCAGATTGGCGCGCGTCGACAGCGCGTAGTCGGTCGCCTTGCCGTTAAAGCGCAGGCGGAAATCGTTGACCTGATACTGCGCCTCGCCGCTCAGCGGCCATTTCAGCTGCTTGCTCTGCAGCGTCAGCGCCAGCGGCAGGCCGGCTTCGGCCAGCCGGGTTTGCACATCGAGTTGGGCCCCGACCGGGCCGGACAGGTTCAGCGCCACCTTCAGCTCGTCACGCAGTCCGCCGCCGATGTTCAGCTTCACTTTCTCGCCCTTCAGCGGCTCGATATTCAACGCGCTGTTGGCGGTCAGGGCCACCGGCCAGTCGCCAGTCAGGGTCGCCTGTCCCTGCACCGACAGCGTGCCCTGCGGCGATTTCACGTCGAAGTTGTCCAGCTGGATATGCTGGTCCTGCGTGCTGGCCTGCAGCAACAGGCTCGTGATCAGCACGTCGGTATCGCCGGTCAAGCGCAGCTGCTCGCCGCTGATCTCTTTGACGGTGATATCCAGCGGCAGGCGGATGTCCGGCAGATCCGGCAACAGCGGTTTGGCGAACAGTTCCTTCAGCGTTTCGCCGAGCGGCTTCTCTTCCGGCTGCGGCGCCGGTTTCGCCGCTTCGGTAACCTGCTCGCCGACCTTTTTCGCCACCTCTACCGCCGGTTGCACCGCTTCCGGCAACGGGTTTTGCGGGGTTTTCGGCAACGCGATCAGCAGCGAGCCGATCTTGGTGGGCATCAGCGTCAGCGCGCGCTCCTGCCAGTGTGCACCGGTGCGGAACTCGGCCAGAGAGATGGCGGTGTCGTCGACGGTGACCTTGACGTTATTCAGCGCCAACAGGCGCAGCGTGATCGGATAAGGCGTGCTGAGATTGGTGGTCGGCTCACTGCTCTCCTCCACCGGCGCGGCAGGCGCCATCTCTTTGGTGTTCACCGCCACGTCCACGTCCTGAGCGGTCAAGGCGTTGACGCACAGCGAACTGCGTTTAAAGCAGGACAGATCGAGGGAGAGGTGGAACTGCCCGGCGTTGACCGTCACGCCCGGCATCTGATACTTCACGCCCTTCAGCGTCAAATCGCGCCAACCGCCGCTGACGCCGGCGATCTCCAGCCCAGGCACCCAGCGCGCCGCGCCGTTGATGACCATATGCAAACCGGTGGTGGTGCCCACCAGGAAGGCCAGACCGCCGATCAGCAACAGCAAGACGACCAGAAATCCGAGACAAATCTTTTTAACCAGGCTCATAGTTCAGGCCCCAAACCGATGTAGAACTGCATCCCGTGGGTGTCCTTGTCCCCCACGGGCGCGGCGATATCCAGCTTCACCGGCCCCACCGGCGACTGCCAGCGCACGCCGACACCGGCGCCGGTTTTGAAGTTGCTCTGCTTGATATCGTTCACCGCTTCACCGGAGTCGACGAACATCGCCCCCCACCATTTGCCGGTCACGTTGTATTGGTACTCCAGCGATCCGGTCAGCATCTTGGAGGCACCGGTCAGCTTGCCGTCGTTATCACGCGGCGAAATGTCTTTGTACTTGTAGCCGCGAATGCTGCGGTCGCCACCGGCGAAGAAACGCAGATCCGGCGGCACCTTGTCGAAATCGTTGGTTTCAATCCATCCCACCTGCCCGCGCGCCACGAAACGGTGCTTGTCGGCCAGGGTGCGGATCCAGACGTTCTGCGCCTGCATCAGCGCGAAGTCCACGCCGGAGCCCCAAGTGGTGTCGGACACGTCGATGGAGTAGCGCTGGCTGTCGCCCCAGGTCGGCATCAGGCCGCCGCGCGAACGGGTGCGGTTGAAGCTGACGCCGGGATACAACAGCATGGTGGTGTTGCTGACGTTACCCTGGGTAAAGTTATCCCAGCGCCAGGTCAGGTTGATCGCCCGCTGCCAGCCGCTGGAGAGATCCCAGTTGCGCGAGGCCACCACTTTGGAGGTGACGGATTTGGTGTCGTTGAGATTGACGTTCTTGAGCCCGCCCTGCAGCAGGTAATACTGCTCCAGCGGATTCTTCAGCAGCGGGATCTTGTAGGTCAGATCCAGCTGCTGCTCCGGCGCCGACACGCTGGCGCTGGTTTCCAGGCTATGCCCGCGATCGTTGAGCCAGGGCTTTTTCCAGGTGCCTTTCACCCGTGGGCCGACGTCGGTGGAGTAACCGATACCGGTTTCGACGGTGTTGCGCGTGCGCGGCGTCACCAGCGCGTCCAACGGCAAAATCTTGTTCTCTTTGGCATCGTTGAAATCAGGGGACACCACCACCGAGTTAAACCAGTTGGTGGCGGACAAACGGCGGTTCAGCTCGGCCAAATCCTCTGAACTGTAGTAATCCCCCTGATGAAAGGGCACCAGATTTTGCAGATAGTCTTCGCGGATTTGCGAACCGGTGAATTTCACCTTGCCGAAGCGATAACGTTCGCCGCTGTTGAAATCGATATCCCAAAACGCCTTGTGCAGATCTTCGGCCACGCCGAGCTGGCTTTTGGTCATGTCGGCGTCGAAGTAGCCTTTGCGCAGCGCCAGGCCGGTGAGCGAGCCTTTGAAACTGTCATACTTGCCGTGGTTGAGGATCTCACCGATGGTCGGCCGGTCCTTCTTTACCAGCGCCAGGTAGTCCTCATCGGTCTTTGCGCCGCCTTCCAGCACGATGTTGGCACCGGCGATGCGCACCGGCTCGCCCGGATTGACCTTGGCATGCAGCACCGGGCGCGACATCCCCGGCCTGTCGTCCAACGTAAACTCGATGGTCGGCTGATAATAGCCGAGCGCGCGCAGCCCCTGGCGCACCGCCTCATCCACCCGCGCGCGAAAACGGCCGTCGGTGCCGACTTCTTCAGGCGTGATCGACGACAGCCGCACCCGGACGTTTTTTTCCAATTCTCCGCTTAACCCTTCCACCTGCAACCGCACGTTCGCCGCGTAGGCTGCAGGTGTTGCAAGCAACACAGCTATCAAGCACATGACCGGGTACTTTGGCACGTGTTCTCCTTATTGATTTTACTTTCCTGTTATGGTGTTCGCTCCGGGGCCAGGGCAGACTCCGCGCTATCATGACGGCAGCCCTCTTCAGCCTAGTTCCGGACGCCGCCCGCCGCGCTTTGCCACCGCCGCGCAACAGGCGAATTCTTCACTTTTGGCGCTCAAAATACTGCGTTAAGCTTATACAAAATCCAACTTGCCACTTATTGTGGGCAAAGACGCGGTGAGATACAACCGAACCGCCGCCATGTAGGGTCAATTCTTACTGTGACAACAGGAGTCAACCGTGGTGCCATTTTTTGATAAATCACAAACCGTCGATAAGGCAAGCGCGCTGCCTGGCCGCACCACGCCAATGCCTGTCGCAACGCTCAACGTGGTCACCGAACACTCGATGACCCAGGTGCCGGCAGGCATGGAAGTGGCGATCTTCGCCATGGGCTGTTTCTGGGGCGTAGAGCGCCTGTTCTGGCAACAGCCGGGCGTCTACAGCACCGCCGCCGGCTACAGCGGCGGCTACACGCCGAACCCGACCTACCGTGAAGTATGCAGCGGCCAGACCGGCCATGCCGAAGTGGTGCGCGTGGTGTTCGATCCGCAGGTCGTCAGCTACAAACAGCTGCTGCAGCTGTTCTGGGAAAATCACGATCCGGCGCAGGGCATGCGCCAGGGCGGCGACGTCGGCACGCAGTACCGCTCGGCGATCTATACGCTGAGCCCGGAACAGCAGGCCGAAGCCGAAAGCAGCCTGCAGCGCTTCCAGCAGGCGATGGACGCGGCGGGCGACAAGCGCGTCATCACCACCGAGATCGCGCCGGCGCTGCCGTTCTATTACGCGGAAGACGATCACCAGCAGTACCTGTTCAAGAACCCGGAAGGCTACTGCGGGCTGGGCGGCATCGGCGTGTGCCTGCCGCCGCAGGGCTGATCCGATGCCGGCCGGCGGCACTTTTTTAACCGCTGGCGGCCCCTGTGGGGCAACTGCTATACTATGCGGGCCGCTTCTGCGGCCCGATAGCTTCCCTTCTGGTTGTTATCGCTGCTTTTTTTACTATGTACTACCCTTCCTCAAGAGCGCCGGCATCCCGTCGGCACGTATGGATAGATTATGTTAAACAGTATTTTACTGATTCTTTTTCTGATCGCGGTGAGTGCGTTCTTCTCACTGTCGGAAATCTCTCTGGCCGCCTCGCGCAAGATCAAACTGAAGCTGATGGCGGACGAAGGCAACATCAACGCCGCCAGAGTGCTTAAACTGCAAGAAACTCCGGGCATCTTCTTCACCGTGGTGCAGATCGGCCTGAACGCCGTAGCCATCCTCGGCGGTATCGTTGGCGACGCGGCTTTTTCCGGCACCTTCCAACAATTCTTTATTAAATTCCTGTCCCCCGAACTGGCGGAACAGGTCAGCTTCATCTGCTCCTTCGTGCTGGTGACCAGCCTGTTTATCCTGTTCGCCGATTTGACCCCGAAGCGCATCGGTATGATTGCACCAGAGACGGTCGCCGTCCGGATCATCAACCCGATGCGTTTCTCCATCATGATCTTCCGCCCGCTGGTGTGGTTCTTCAACGGCATGGCCAACCTGATCTTCCGCATGTTCAAGCTGCCGATGGTGCGCAAGGACGACATCACTTCCGATGATATTTACGCGGTGGTGGAAGCCGGTGCCCTGGCGGGCGTGCTGCGCAAGCAGGAGCACGAGTTGATTGAAAACGTGTTCGAACTGGAATCGCGCACCGTGCCGTCTTCGATGACCTCGCGCGAAAGCGTGGTGTACTTCGATCTGCGCGAAAGCGAAGAGAGCATCAAGGAGAAAGTCTCGACCCACCCGCACTCCAAGTTCCTGGTGTGCGACGGCCATATCGATCAGGTGGTCGGCTACGTCGACTCCAAAGACCTGCTGAACCGCGTGCTGGGCAACCAGAGCCTGGTGCTGAGCAGCGGCGTGCAGATCCGTTCGGCGCTGATCGTGCCGGACACCCTCACGCTGTCTGAAGCGCTGGAAAGCTTCAAAACCGCCGGTGAAGACTTCGCGGTGATCCTCAATGAATATGCGTTGGTGGTGGGCATCATCACCCTTAACGACGTGATGACCACGCTGATGGGCGACCTGGTCGGCCAGGGTCAGGAAGAGCAGATCGTAGCGCGTGACGAAAGCTCATGGCTGATTGAAGGCGGCACACCGATCGACGACGTGATGCGCGTGCTGGATATCGACGAATTCCCGCAGGCGGGTAACTACGAGACCATCGGCGGCTTTATGATGTATATGCTGCGCAAGATCCCGAAACGCACCGACTTCGTCAAATACGCCGGCTACAAGTTTGAAGTGGTGGATATCGACAGCTACAAGATAGACCAGCTGCTGGTCACCCGGCTGAGCGACAAACCGGCGGCGGTGCTGCCGAAGGCGCCGGAAGACACGCCGTCGGCTTGACGGCGGCGGGACAAAAACATCAGCGGCCCCATCGGGGCCGCATTTTTTTCAGCTGTCAGCACGGTGTTCAACCGAACTCGGCCTGCAACAGCAGCACCTGACGGTTCACTTCAGACATCACGCTGAAATGGCGCTTGTCGCGAATCTTCGGCGGCAGGATTTTCCCCTCGTCGAATTCAAATGCGCCTACGTCCTTGATATATAGCCTTCCGCGAAACAGGGTCTTAACGTACTTTGCCACTTTCAAAGGGTTATAACGCTGGAAGATTCTCATTCTTTTACGCTCCTCCCGTTGATCCATGCGCTCAGCGAGCCGCCAAAGGTGGCAGCCTCGAAATTCAGAACGCAACTTGATTGCATGTAGTAGACCCAGTAAAGACCAGAACGTTCACTTTCGCCCGGTGATCTACGCTGGATTTACACTTTTTGACAGAATTGTATATGATAATTTATAACGTTTTCAGGATATCCCTTCAAAATCTGATGATTAGCGAACCAAGGGAAAATCTGCGATCCGGTTAACAGGACAGACCTCTTATCACATCCTATGCTTTAGGCTGTCGAAGTGCTGTCGCACAAATTCCCCCCATTACAAGGAGAAAGCATGAAAACAAGTCGCATGCTGATGGTATCCCTGCTGCTCGCCCCGCTTTTCGCTTCCGCACACAACTTCCAGCTCCAGCAGCGCGTGGCGCCGGTCGGCGTCAGCGACAAAGGAGAACTCAATTACGCTGACGGTAATTTTAGCTACCAAAACTGGAACAGCGCGCAGCTCAGTGGAAAAGTGCGGGTGATACAACATATTGCCGGCCGCAGCTCCGCCAAAGACATGAACGACCCACTGATTGAAGCGATCAAGAAGGCGAAGCTACCACACGATCGTTACCAAACGACGACAATCGTCAACACCGACGATGCCCTGATGGGCACCGCGATGTTCGTGCGCAGCAGCATTGAAGACAGCAAGAAGGAGTTCCCATGGTCGCAGTTTATCGTCGACAGCGACGGCAACGTGCGCAAAGCCTGGGATCTGCAGCCGAAAGGCTCAGCTATTGTGGTGCTGGATAAGCAAGGGCGCATCCAGTTCGCCAAAGACGGCGCGCTGACGCCGGAAGAGGTGCAGCAGGTGATGTCCAAGCTGCACCAGCTGTTGGCGAACTAACTCAGAACAGCGAAACCCGGAAGCCGGGGTTGAGGAAGGATTCACGCGGGGTGTAAAGCAACGGCTTGCCCTGCCAATCGTGAATCTGCGCCCCGGCGGCCACCGCCACCGCATGCCCTGCGGCGGTATCCCAAATGTTGGTCGGCCCGAAGCGCGGATAGAGCTGCGCCTTGCCTTCCGCCACCAGGCAGAATTTCAGCGAAGAACCGACGGACACGGTCTGGTGCTCGCCCAGCTGCTGCAGATAGTCTTTCAGTTCGTCGTCGATATGCGAGCGGCTCACCACCACCAGCGGCGGATGCGCGTTGCTGACGCCGATCGCCTGCCGCACGCCCTTCTCTTCTTTCCAGGCCTTGCCGCGCTCCGCCAGATACAACACGTCGATCGCCGGGGCATACACCACGCCCATCACCGCCTGCCCGTCTTCAATCAGGGCGATATTGACCGTGAACTCGCCATTGCGATGCAAAAACTCTTTGGTGCCGTCCAGCGGATCGACCAGCCAGTAGCGCGTCCAGTTGCGGCGCTCTTCCCACGCCGGCGGATCCTCTTCCGACAGCAGCGGCACCTCCGGCGTCAGCGCCGCCAGGCCGCGCTTGATGATATGGTGCGCCGCCAGATCGGCCGCCGTCACCGGTGAATCATCTTTTTTCTGTGCGACATCAAGCGGTTGTTCACCATCGTACACCGCCATGATCGCCGCTCCCGCCTCGCGGGACAGTTGGCAAATTCGCTCTAACATCATGCACCTCAACTCCGCATCTCCGTGGGAAATTTCCCTCTGTCTCTGCTAGCAGACTAGTTTTTTTTGCGCCGAATATCCATCTCAACCGCCTAAGCCTCGGGAATTGCTCAGATCTTGTAGGGCGCAACTGTGAACTTCCCCGCGTTACCTACCGCCGTTTTCTGTCAAACTTCACAGTTTGCTGTGGCAAGCAATGTTAATTACATTTCCCTCTGCGATAACACTCGAATAATGGAATGGAGAGACCCCCAATGATGAAGCATCCACTGAGGCTGTCCGCGCTTGCGCTGCTGGTGTGCGCCTCGGCGCAGGCGGCGACCGTCGATCTGCGCGTGCTGGAAACCACCGATCTGCACAGCAATATGATGGACTTCGATTACTACAAGGACACCCCGACCGACAAATTCGGCCTAGTGCGCACCGCCAGTCTGATCCAACAGGCGCGCCAGCAGGCCACCAACGCGGTGTTAGTGGACAACGGCGACATCATTCAGGGCAGCCCGCTCGGCGACTACATGGCGGCCAAGGGGTTGAAGCCGGGCGACGTGCACCCGGTCTACAAGGCGATGAACACGCTGGACTATGTGGTCGGCAACATCGGCAACCATGAGTTCAACTACGGGCTGGATTACCTGAAGAACGCCATCGCCGGCGCCAAATTCCCGTATATCAACGCCAACGTCCTCGACGCCAAAACGCAAAAACCGCTGTTCACGCCGTACATCATCGTCGATACGCCGGTGAAAGACCGCGACGGCAAGACGCATACGCTACGCATCGGCTACATCGGCTTCGTGCCGCCGCAGATCCTGGTATGGGACAAAGCTAACCTGCAGGGCAAAGTGACGGTGGACGACATCACCGCCACCGCCAAGCGCTATGTGCCGGAAATGCGTAAACAGGGCGCCGATCTGGTGGTGGCGATCCCGCATTCCGGGCTGTCTAGCGAGCCTTACAAGGCGATGGCGGAAAACTCGGTCTATTACCTCAGCCAGGTGCCGGGCATCGACGCCATCATGTTCGGTCACGCCCATGCGGTGTTCCCGAGCAAGGACTTCGCCAACATCAAAGGCGCGGATATCGATAAGGGCCTGCTGAACGGCATACCGGCGGTCATGCCGGGCCAGTGGGGCGATCATCTCGGCGTGGTCGACCTGCAGCTCAACAACGATGGCGGCAGTTGGAAAGTGACCGCCGCCAAAGCGGAAGCGCGGCCGATCTACGACAAAGAGAACAAGAAATCGCTGGCGGCTGAAGACGCCGCGCTGGTGAAAGTATTGGCGGACGATCACAAGGGCACGCGCGAGTTCGTCAGCCAGCCGATCGGCAAATCCGACGGCAACATGTACAGCTATCTGGCGCTGGTGCAGGACGATCCGACGGTGCAAATCGTCAACAATGCGCAGAAGGCCTACGTCGAACATTACATCCAGGGCGACCCGGATCTTGCCGATCTGCCGGTGTTGTCGGCGGCGGCGCCGTTCAAGGTCGGCGGCCGCAAGAACGATCCCGCCAGCTTCGTCGAAGTGGAAAAGGGCCAGCTCACCTTCCGCAACGCCGCCGATCTCTATCTCTATCCCAATACGCTGGTGGTGGTGAAGGCCAGCGGCAAAGAGGTGAAAGAGTGGCTGGAGTGCTCCGCCGGTCAGTTCAACCAGATAGACGTCAATAACGCCAAGCCGCAAGGATTGATCAACTGGGACGGCTTCCGCACCTATAACTTCGACGTGATCGACGGCGTCAATTACCAGATCGACGTCAGCCAGCCGGCGCGCTATGACGGCGAATGCCAGCTGATCAACGATAAGGCGGAGCGCATCAAGCAGCTGACCTTCAACGGCAAGCCGATCGATCCGAACGCCACCTTCCTGGTCGCCACCAACAACTACCGCGCCTACGGCGGCAAGTTTGCCGGCACCGGCGACCAACATATCGCCTTCGCTTCGCCGGATGAGAATCGTTCGGTGCTGGCGGCCTACATCAGCGCCGAAACCAAACGGCGCGGCGCAGTGCATCCGCAGGCAGACAACAATTGGCGTTTGGCGACCTTCAGCAGCAAGCAGCCGCTGGATATTCGCTTCGAGACCTCGCCATCGGACAAAGCAACGGCATTTATCAAAGAGCACGCTCAATACCCGATGACCGCCGAAGGCAATGACCGCATCGGTTTCGCGGTCTATCGCATCGATTTGAGCGCAAAATAATCGCCAGGCCGGGGCAATCCCCCGGCCATCTTCGCTATTTTCCCGCTGGCGCGCCCTTTAAATTGCATTTAAAATGCATGTTATAAAATTCCTTCGTTTAAAGAGGCACTACCATGGATTACCGCAACCAATCCCTTGGCGCGCTCGCTATCGCCATTCCCCGGGCATCCCGTCTTTTTCGCCAACACCAGCTGGATTTCTGCTGCGGCGGCCGACAGTCGCTGGAACGCGCCGCCGAGCGCAAAGGCCTGGATATCGACAGATTGGAGAACGAACTGGCCGCTCTGGCCGCCACGCCGGTACAAAACCGTGACTGGCGCACGGCCCCGCTCGATGAAGTGATCGACTACATTCTGCCGCGCTTTCATCAGCGGCACCGAGAACAGCTGGCCGAACTGGTGCTGATGGCGGAAAAAGTTGAACGCGTGCACGGCGACAAACCCGCCTGCCCGCGCGGGTTGGCGAAGCAGCTGAACCTGATCCGCCTGGATCTGGAGAATCACATGATGAAAGAGGAGCAGATCCTGTTCCCGCTGATCAAACAGGGGATGGGGCCACAGGCCGCCGGACCTATTTCGGTGATGGAACATGAACATGACGAGGCGGGCGAGCAACTGGAGGTGGTGAAGTTCCTCACCGATAACGTCACGCCGCCGGAGGGCGCCTGCACCACCTGGCGAGCGCTGTACAACGGCATAGACGAGTTCATCGGCGATCTGATGGAACACATCAGTCTGGAGAACAATCTGCTGTTCCCGCGCGCGCTGCGCGGCGCATAAAACAAGGGCGCCGCGAAGGCGCCCAGAGCAATCCTCGGTGGGATTACAGGATTTCCAGCAGCTCGACGTCGAACACCAGCGCGCTGAACGGCGGGATGGACGCGCCAGCACCACGCTCGCCGTAGGCCAGGTTGTGCGGGATATACAGCTGCCATTTGGAGCCGACCGGCATTAGGGTCAGCGCTTCGATCCAGCCTGGGATCACGCCGCTGACCGGGAATTCCGCCGGCTGGCCGCGCTCAACCGAGCTGTCGAATACGTCGCCGTTGATCAGACGACCGGTGTAGTGCACACGCACGCGATCCTGACGGGACGGGATTGGGCCGTTGCCCTGCTCCAGCACGGAGAACTGCAGGCCGGATTCGGTCAGCGTCACGTCGTCGCGTTTGGCGTTGTCGTCCAGGAACTTCTGGCCTTCAACGGCCATCGCCTGCTGGCGCTCGCGGCGCACCGCGTCCGCACGCTCGTGGATTTCACGCAGCGCACGGTGCACCACGTCTACCGGAACCGCCGGGGCATTCCCTTCCAGCGCGTCGCGCAGACCCGCCAGCAAAGCTTCCGGTTGCAAACCTTCCAGCCCGGACTCTTGCAGCTGCTGGCCGACCTGTAAACCAATCCCGTAACTTGCTTGCGCTTCAACGCTGTCAAAAGAAGGGGTTGTCATGGGGTTTTCCTTAAGTCTGTAAAAAGTCGAAAGCGCAGCATAACAGCGCGTCAATGCCGGGTAAAATCTTGTGTGGAGAATGATGACTTTTGTCGTAGAAAAAGAAACAATAACCTTCTGTTAACGCCCGCAGCCGCAAACCTCGGCTCTGCCGCTCAGCCGCCTTTCACTTCAATCAGTTAGCGGACTATACTGAAAGCAGGATACCGGGCAGGCGACGCGTTTGTCGCGCCGCGCTAATTATTACGCCGTCGAAGAGAGGTCACCATGGGCAGAATCGCGCCCAGGAGAAGGAAAACCACCCGCATCTACCAGCCGCTGCTGCGCACCTGGCTGAACGTCAGCCAGCGCCTGAAACCGGGCGCCGCACCTGCGTCTGAAGGCGCGGAGCCGCCATCGGAACCGCCGTCGGCCAACGACAAAATGCAGCAGGTCAAAGCGCTGCTGGCCAAAGTCTGGCATCTGCCGGACGGTTTCCATTGGATGGAGCCGCTGCCCTACTTCCACCGCCGCTGGGTGCTGATCTTCGGCATCATTCTGTTGTTGGCGTTGCTGTGGCCTTACTCGCCCGAAAGACAGCCGTTCCCGGTATCTCAGCAGGAAACCAGCGTGCCGCTGCAGGCCGAACTGCAAAACGGCGGCACCACGTCTGCCAACGAAACTGCGCCGGCGGGCAACTGGCAGCGTTATCAGATCCAGCCCGGCCAGACGCTGGCCCAGCTGTTTCGCGACAACAACCTGCCGGTGAATGAAGTGTTCGCCATGGCGCAGGTGGAAGGCGGCGACAAGCCGCTGAGCAACATGAAAGCCGGCCAGGAAGTGCGTATCGAACGCGACGCCAACGGCGTGATTAACGCGCTGTCGGTCACCACCGCAGACAACAGCCAGGTGCTGTTCCGCCGCCAGGCCGACGGCAGCTACCGCCGGGAACGCTAATCCCTACAGCTGCGCCAGCAGAAACTCGCGCAGCACCACGCCCTGATTGTGCTCGGTATCCTTGCTGCCATACAGCAGCGTCAGCGCCTCCCCCTGCCGCAACAGCGCTACCAGCGGCCGCCAGGCATCATTGGCCACCAGCTGTTGGCGGTAACGCGCCTCAAAGACCGCCCACTGGTCGGTATGCTGATGGAACCACTTGCGCAGCTCGTCATCCGGCGCCACCTGTTTCAGCCACTGCACGCCCGCCAGCCTTTCCTTGCTGACGCCGCGCGGCCATAGCCGATCTATCAGATAACAATGCGCCGGCGCCGGCGCGCTGAAGTCGTAAACCCGTTGCAGAGTAATCTTTGCCATCGCACGCTCTCCTTTTCATCCCGAGTTCAAGCGTAGCGCGTTTTGCCGGGCGCAGAAAAGCAAAACGCCAGCGCGAGGCTGGCGTTTTAACCGGGTTAACAGCAGCGTAAATTACGCTTCTGCAACCACAACTACATTCAGCTGTGCGAACACGTCGCTGTGTACCTGGAAGTGCACTTCGTGCTCACCAGTGGTACGCAGAACGCCGTTCGGCAGACGAACTTCGCTCTTGGCAACTTCAACGCCTGCCGCAGTCACTGCGTCAGCGATGTCGCGGGTGCCGATAGAGCCGAACAGTTTACCTTCGTCGCCAGATTTGGAAGCGATGGTCACTGAACCCAGTTCGTTGATCTTGGTTGCGCGAGCTTCAGCAGCAGCCAGAACGTCAGCCAGTTTGGCTTCCAGTTCAGCACGGCGTGCTTCGAAGAACTCAACGTTTTTCTTGGTAGCAGGAACAGCTTTGCCCTGTGGTACCAGGAAGTTACGAGCGTAGCCCGCTTTAACGTTAACTTGATCACCCAGGCTGCCCAGGTTTGCTACTTTATCAAGCAGAATAACTTGCATTACCTTATCCTCTCAAAGTCGTTAATGGACAGTGGCCGATTACTGATGACGATCAGTGTACGGCAACAAAGACAGGTAGCGCGCGCGCTTGATAGCACGGGCCAGCTGGCGCTGATATTTTGCACGAGTACCGGTGATACGGCTCGGTACAATTTTACCACTTTCGGTGATGTAGTTTTTCAGCGTAGCGATGTCTTTATAGTCAATCTCTTGAACGCCTTCCGCGGTGAAACGGCAGAACTTGCGACGACGGAAATAACGTGCCATTTGGCTAGTCTCCAGAATCTATCAATTCAATCTGCTCGGCATGCAGAACCAATTTGCTCAGCCCGTTGCGCCCTTGATGGCAGCTTACAAAGCCTTGCACGGTAATCTGACTGCCGACCGTTAATCTTTGAGTTAGTGCTTGTGACTGTTGTCCGCTGACAACCACGGGCATTCGGCACCATGCTTGTCTGCTGAATCCGGCTTCCATCTGCTGCGAACGGTGCTCTAGCACAAATTGGCAGTGTGGTATCCCGGAAGGACTCACTTTTCGAACCGGCGCCTTGCACACAGTGCCCGACAAAACCAGACGATTAGCCGTCACGGCGGCAATTACTCTTCAGAATCCCCAGCATCTGCATCATCTGCGGTTTCGTTAGCGAAGTCTTCGCGGCGATCGCCACGACGTTCGTCTTTCGCTTTAACCATCGGAGATGCTTCAGTTACCGCGTGCTTAACGCGCATAACCATGCTGCGGATAACGGCGTCGTTGAAGCGGAAGTTAGTTTCCAGCTCATCGATCGCTTCCTGCGGCGCTTCAACGTTCAGCAGAACGTAGTGAGCCTTGTGCAGTTTGTTGATCGGATAAGCCAGCTGACGGCGGCCCCAGTCTTCCAGACGGTGAATCTGACCTTGCGCGTTAGTGATGGTAGCACTGTAACGCTCGATCATGCCCGGAACCTGTTCGCTTTGGTCAGGATGGACCATAAAAACGATTTCGTAATGACGCATCGAATTGCTCCTTACGGATTATTCAGCCTCCTGTCAGGGTCAACCGCGGCCCATGGAAGCAAGGAACGTGTTTAGTGTGCGGCTGAAAAATGACGCGTAATCATACTGACGCAGGGCGGGAAACTCAAGGACTGCGTGGGTTTTATTCGCGTTAATGCGAGGCGCTATGGGAAATAGCACGATTTGCTCGTGGGTGAACCTATGTACGCCGATCCATCGGTTTCAAAAATCTTTCAATGAAATCAGCGCTGAGTCACAAATCTATTTCATTTTTTTTGAAAAAGGTCATCAAAACGCCCCGCTTTTTAATCCGCCGCAACGGACTAAAATTAATCATATCCGCCGCAGACAGCGCGACGAAAAAGATTCCAGGTTATTCAATGCAGATAAATGACTTTTTGCCGCAGCGACACTCGCTGTCAGGCCGTAACGGCAAGAAGTTAAGAGAGGCACTATGAAACGCATCATGCTCGCGACGGCGCTGGCCGCCCTGTTCTCCGCCAACGTAATGGCCGCGACGGAGATCACCTCGCACCAGGCCGATCAACGCCAGAGCGTCGGCTTCGTCACCCTGAACCAGAACGTGGTTTCGCCGGATGACGCCAGCAGCCAGGTCAGTAAAATCGCCGATCAACGCGGCGCAACCTCTTATCGCATCATCGCCCTGCACGAACCGGGCGACAACAGCACAATGCACGTCAGCGCCGAGCTGTACCGCTAAAGAGACACGCCACGCCAGGGAAATCCCCAGGGCTTCACCAGAGAGCCCGTTAAGTCCACTCAGGAGCGCCGCACGTTGGGCGCTCCACTACTTCCCATGCCAATCAGAGCTTGAGCAACGCCGGCGCGCTGAGCGCCTTGCCCGGATTGTGCAACTGCAACGCCATTCGCAAATAGTGGGTGCGCGTTTGCAGCAGCTCGGTACTTTCCGCCAGGGTCGCCCGCTGCTCGAAAGAGAGCGCCCCCGCCGCCGCAGTGTGAGTGGCCGCTGCTTTCGGCGCGAAAGAGAACAGTGCCGTCATGTTTTGCACCGTATGCGCGGTAATGCGCGACAGCGGATTAGCCTTGTTTTGCCGCGCTTTGCCGTCGGCGGCGCCCAACAGCTCGCTGAAGGCCGCTGATTTAACCTCGGCGCGCGCTTTTATCGTTCCCATCAAACTGCGATCGGCGTCGGCCGTCTTGCTGATACCCTTTATCATGCCCTGCTCCTTGCTGCCCCAGAAAGAATTCACGCTGACATTCTCCCCTTCGGGCGGCCAAACGATGGCCGAAACAACCTGCGCAGAGCGCTGTAATTCCCTGCATCGCGCCTGGATGCGCATTACAACTCGCGGCGGAAGAAATCGGTGGTGGCGGACAGCGCCAACGGCGTGATGCGATGCTTCACCCCCGGCTCGACGAGCGACGTCAAACGGCCGTCCGCGCCTTGCCGCCGCAGTTCGGCCGCCAAACGCAGGCTGTCCGCCGCCGGCACCACGTCGTCCGTCTCGCCGTGCCACAGCAGCAGCGGCCGCCCGGCGATCTGCGCCAAACGCCCCTCCAGTTCATACTCCGCCAGCACGGCGGTGCGCGCGGCATACGCCGCCGGCGAGAGCGCCTCGCCCCGTTCGCCCAACGGCGGATACAGCGTTCGCGCCAGCGAACGGTAATAACCGGAGCCCATCAGGCTGGCGGCCGCCCGGATCCACGGGAAGCGCGCGAAGGCGCCGAGCGCGGTCATGCCGCCCATTGAGGCGCCGGCGACGCCGATGCGTCCGTCGGCAATCAGGCCGAGCCGCTCAAAATGCGCTTTGACCTGCGGCAGTTCGTCGATATTGCTGCGCAAGATCTCCCAGAACGATGCCAGGCGCCGCGTCTCATCGCCGTCGAACCGCTCGCCGTGCCGATCGGCATCCGGCAGCACCGCTCGAAAACCGGCACGCGCCAGCGCATAGGCGAAGTAGGCGTACACCTCTTTCGACGAGGTATAGCCATGGCAGAAGAACACCGTCGGCAGCGGCCGATGATACTGCCCCGCCGGCACCGCATGGATCACCGCAATATCGCCCGCCCGCTCGTCATGAATTTCGATCATCCGCTCATCCTCAATCACCTGTTGGCATTCATCATGACAAACTTGCACGAAGCAGCGATAGCTCAATCTGTTACAGCTTATATTGCGTTACACTGAAGCCATCGCACCGGCGCTTCCGAGGTCACCATGACGATTGTCCGTACACTCATTAGCCTGACTCTGGCCACACAGCTTTCCGCCTGCGGCATCATGACCACCACGCCGAAACCGCCGCCGCCACCCACCGCACAGGCGCAGGAGATCGTTCGCGCGCAAACCGCCGAGCTGGTGAAAACCGGCACCGTCACCGCCGTGGTACGCGGCAGCCCGATGGACGTGGAAGCGGAGATCCAGCGCAAGGCCACCGCCGCCGGCGCTCGTTATTACGTGATCATTATGAACAGCGAGACCGTCGTGCCGGGCCAATGGTATTCCCAAGCGATCCTGTATCGCTAAGGTGAGGATTTTTTAAGCAGATTTACACTGGCTTTGCACTGGCTGAAGCAGGGTGTTGCACACTGAGGGACAGCATGCCGCATGTTGCGGGTGTCGAATCAGGATCTGACGAAGGGGAACGCCATGAAACGCTCCACCGCACTCACCTCCCTCTTGCTTTCCATGGGGTTGCTCAGCACCGGCGCACAGTCCGCCGAGCTGGCGCCCGCCGATCGCGTGACGCCGCTCAGTGAAATCGCCGAGATCACCTTCAACGATCTGCCCGGCTCACCGCAGGAGGCGGAACTGGCCATCGCCCGCACCGCCGACCAACACGGCGCCAGCTATTACCGCATCCTGCGCATGGAAGAGCAGGCGCACCCGCCTGGCTGGCGCGCCTCGGCGATCTTATACCTTTAGTAGCTCATGCAAGCCGCATTCAACACGCCGCCGCTGACGGAGACGCCCCCCAGGAAAATCCCGGCGGCCAGATGGTTGGCTTCGATCTTGTCGCTGATGCGCGGCATGTAGATCTTCACGGCCGCGAACAGCAGCAGTTGCACCACCAGCGCCACCACGCCCCACAGCAGGTAATCCAGCAGGCTGATCGAGTTGATCGCCGCGCTGGCCAACGGGATCACATACCCCAGGCAGGCACCGATGAAAGCAAAGGCGGCGGATTGATTATCGGCCTTGATCAGCGCCCATTCGTCGTGCGGAGTGATACGGGTATAGACGAACAGAAACACCAAAATCATGGCGAAACCGCTGAAGAAGTAAGAGGCGAACGCCGCCAACGCGCTGAGAATATCCATGTGCATTTTCCTGTCAGAGTGAGGCTGAATTAAAAAGGTTTTCGCCGCCGCGCGCCACCCTTTTCCCTAGCCGCCGATGGCGCGGTTCAACAGCAGCTCGCACACCTCGGCCGACAGCAGGCTCTCACCGCGGTGATCCAGCGTCAGGTGACACCAGGCATCGGCGATCTGCGGGCTGGCGTGCTGCAGCAGCTGCGCGGCGCAGCACAGATCGAACAGCTGCTGGGTCAGCAACCGCCCCATCTCCTCGCTCGGTTGCCGGGCGCGCTGCTGCCACTGCCGCCAGGCATGATCGAACAGCCGATTCTGACCGCGCACCGGCTGCAGCTCGAACTGCAACATCTCGAGCGCGCCCGGCAGCTTGTGCAAGCTGCGCAGCACGTCCAGGCACATGATGTTGCCGGAACCCTCCCAGATGCTGTTGACCGGCATCTCGCGGTACAGACGCGGCAGCTCGCTCTCTTCGCAGTAGCCGATACCGCCCAGCACCTCCATCGCCTCGGCGATGAACGGCATGCCCTGCCGGCAGATGCTGTATTTGGCCGCTGGCGTCAGCAGGCGGCTGTAGATCAGCTCGCCCTCATTGCTGCGGCTCTCCCAGGCGCGGGCCAGCCGGAACAGCAACGCGGTATGCCCTTCCAGCCGCAGCGCCATGCGCGCCAGAACCTGGCGCATCAGCGGTTGTTCGATCAGGAGCTTACCGAATGCCTGCCGCTGCAGCGCATGATACAGCGCCACCGACAGCCCGCGGCGCATCAGGCCGTGGCTGCCCAGTGAGCAGTCGAAACGGGTCAGGCCGCCCATTTTCAGGATGTGCCGCACGCCGTCGCCCTCATCGCCCAGCAGCCAGGCGGTGGCGTCCTGAAACTCCACTTCGCTGCTGGCGTTGGAGCGGTTGCCCAGCTTGTCTTTCAGCCGCTCCAGGCGAATGGCGTTGCGGCTGCCGTCCGGCAAAATGCGCGGCAGGAAGAAACAGGACAACCCGCCTTCGGCCTGCGCCAGCACCAGGTGCGCATCGCTCTGCGGCACCGAGAAGAACCACTTGTGCCCCACCAGCCGGTAGGCTTCGCCCGGCCCGCGCGCGCCTAACGGCGTGGCAGTGGTGGTATTGCTCAATACGTCGGAGCCGCCCTGCTTCTCCGTCATGCCCATGCCGATCAGCAGGCCGCGTTTTTGCCCGCCCGGCAGCAGATGAGCGTCATAACGATCCGACAGCAGCGGCGTCAACCAGGAGCGAAACTCAGCCGGTAACGTCTGCAGCAACAGCGGCGTGGCGCCGAAGGTCATGGTCACCGGGCACAGGGTGCCGGCCTCGACCTGAGCATGCAGCATAAAGCGCGCGGCGCGCGCCACGAAGGAACCGATGCGCGCATCCTCCTGCCAGGGCAGGTTGTGCACCCGGTTGGCGATCAGCCCCTGCATCAGGATATGCCAGGCGGGATGAAAGCGAACGTCGTCCAGCCGCTGGCCGGTGGCGTCGTAGCGCAGCAGCTCAGGCGGGTTGGCGTTGGCCAGCCGCCCCAGCTCCAGCGACTCCTGAGTGCCGAGCTGCTGGCCCAGCGAGGCCAATACCTCGGCGTCCCAACCGCCCTGCTCGCGCTGCAACGCTTCGCGCAGCGGCGTATCGGAGAGAAACAGGTTGCTGTTGCCGAGCGGCTTGGGTTGGTTAAAAACGGTGTGCGTAGTCCAGACCATGAGAGTGCTCCCTGAAAAAAGCGTCAGGGGTAAGTATGGTCGGCACAGAGATTTCTGCCGCAGGCGGGATCACAAGAGGGGGAATTAACGGGGGCACTGCGCCCCCGTCAGGAGAATCAGCCGCGCTGACGCACCGCTTCGAACAGGCAGATGCCGGTGGCGACCGACACGTTCAGCGAAGAGACGGTCCCGGCCATCGGGATGCTGATCAGCTCGTCGCAGTGTTCACGGGTCAGGCGGCGCATGCCTTCGCCTTCCGCGCCCATCACCAGCGCCATCGGGCCGGTCATTTTGCTCTGATACAGCGTATGGTCGGCTTCACCGGCGGTACCCACCACCCAGACGTTCATTTCCTGCAACAAACGCAGCGTGCGCGCCAGGTTGGTCACGCGGATCAGCGGCACGTTTTCAGCCGCGCCACAGGCCACTTTCTTGGCGGTGGCGTTCAGCTGGGCGGAACGGTCACGCGGCACGATCACCGCGTGCACGCCGGCGGCGTCGGCACTGCGCAGGCAGGCGCCGAGGTTGTGCGGGTCGGTCACGCCGTCCAGCACCAGCAGGAATGGCGTTTCCACGCTCTCCAACAGGCCCGGCAGATCGTTTTCCTGATACTGACGCCCTTCGCGCACCCGGGCGATGATCCCCTGGTGCACCGCGCCTTCAACCTTGTCATCCAGCCATTGGCGGTTCGCCACCTGAATAACGATACCGGTCGCTTCCAGCTCGGCGATCAGCGGTTGCAGGCGGCGATCTTCGCGGCCTTTCAGGATAAACACTTCCAGGAAGCGTTGCGGATCGCGCTCTAACAGGGCTTTGACGGCGTGGATGCCGTAAATAATTTCGCTCATGATGCTCTTTTAAATTCGTGCGGCCGGCGATAACCGGCCGATGGTAACGATGTGCGGCAGGTTAGGCCTGCTCGGCACCTTTCTTCTTGGCTGCGCGTTTGGCTTTGGTCGCCGCCGCGATTTTTCGCGTTTTGTCGGACGCCTTCTTGGCCTTCTTCTTCGCCTTCTTCACCTTGTCGGCGGGCTTGGCGTCATCCTGCTTGCGGAAGGCGCTGTCCGGCTCGAAGTTGGCCGGCGGTTTGCCACCGCGGCGCTTGCCGCGCCCTGCGCCACCGTTGTCGCGCAGCGTACGCTGACCGCCATTCTTGGCGCGATCGCGCTCGGTTTTGCCTTCACCGCGCGCTTTGCGGGTGCTGGACACCAGCGCGAAGTCAATCTTGCGCTCGTCCATATGCACCGCGTCCACGCGGATCTCCACCGTATCCCCCAGACGATAGACCGTGCCGGAAGACTCGCCGATCAGGCGCTGGCCGATATTATCGTAGCGATAGTAATCATTATCCAGCGTTGATACGTGCACCAGCCCGTCGATGAACAGATCGTTCAGGCGCACGAAGAAGCCGAAGCCGGTCACGCTGGAGATGATGCCGCTGAACACTTCACCGACGTGATCCTGCATGAAGTCGCACTTCAGCCAGTCGGCGACGTTGCGCGTCGCTTCGTCCGCGCGGCGCTCGGTCATCGAGCAGTGTTCGCCCAGCTGCAGCATCTCTTCGAATTCGCTGTGCCAGCCGCCGGTCGGCGTCCAGCGCTCTTTCGGCTCGCCGTGTTCTTTGGCCAGCTGATATTTGATGGCGCGGTGCAGCGCCAGATCCGGATAACGGCGGATCGGCGAGGTGAAGTGGCCGTAAGACGCCAACGCCAGGCCGAAGTGGCCGCGGTTTTCCGGATCGTAAATCGCCTGCTTCATCGAGCGCAGCAACATGGTTTGCAGCATTTCGTGATCAGGGCGCTCGGACACTTCATCCATCAGCACCGCATAGTCTTTCGGCTGCGGCTTGTTACCGCCGCCCAGCGTCAGCCCCAGCTCGCTCAGCACGCTGCGCAGCGCGGAGATATGGTCGTCGCTTGGACGATCGTGCACGCGGTACAACGCCGGCTCGTTGCGTTTCTCGACGAAGCGCGCGGCCGCCACGTTGGCCATGATCATGCACTCTTCGATCAGCTTGTGGGCGTCGTTGCGCACCGTCGGTTCCACGCGCTCGATGCGACGTTCGGCGTTGAAGATGAATTTGGCTTCTTCGGTTTCAAACGCGATGCCGCCGCGCTCGGCGCGCGCCTTATCCAGCACCTTGTACATGGCGTGCAGCTCTTCCAGGTGCTTGACCAGCGGATGGTAATGCTCGCGCAGCTCCTGGTCGCCCTGCAGAATGTGCCACACCTTGTTATAGGTCAGGCGGGCGTGAGAGCTCATCACCGCCTCGTAGAATTTGGCCGTCGACAGGCGCCCCTGGGCGGAGATGGTCATCTCGCACACCATGCACAGGCGATCGACCTGCGGGTTCAGAGAGCACAGCCCGTTGGACAGCACTTCCGGCAGCATCGGGATCACCTGCGACGGGAAGTAGACCGAGTTGCCGCGGCTGCGCGCTTCGTCGTCCAGCGCGGTGCGCGGACGCACGTAGTAGCTGACGTCGGCGATCGCCACCCACAGGCGCCAGCCGCCGCCGCGTTTCTTCTCGCAGTACACAGCATCATCGAAGTCGCGCGCGTCTTCACCGTCGATGGTGACCAACGGCAGCTTGCGCAGATCGACGCGGCCCTTCTTGGCCGCTTCCGGCACCTGCTCGCTGAGATCGGCCACCTGTTTTTCCACCTGCGGCGGCCAGGTATGCGGGATCTCATGAGTGCGCAGCGCGATGTCCACCGCCATGCTGGTGCCCATTTTGTCGCCGAGGATCTCGACGATCTTGCCGACCGCCTTGGTGCGGCGGGTCGGACGCTGAGTCAGCTCCACCACCACCATAAAGCCCATGCGCGCGCCGCTGACGCTGTCCGCCGGGATCAGAATATCAAAGCTCAGACGGCTGTCGTCCGGCACCACGAAGCCGGTACCGGCGTCCATGAAGAAACGGCCGACGATCTGACTGGTTTTCGGCACCAGCACGCGCACGATGCGCGCCTCGCGACGCCCTTTACGGTCTGCGCCCAGCGCCTGCGCCAGCACCACGTCGCCGTGGATCGCCATTTTCATCTGTTCGGCGGACAGGTACAGATCGTCTTTGCTGCCCTCAACGCGCAGGAAGCCGTAGCCGTCGCGGTGGCCGATCACCGTGCCGCGCAGCAGATCCAAACGTTCCGGCAGCGCGTAGCACTGGCGGCGGGTAAACACTAACTGGCCATCGCGCTCCATGGCGCGCAGGCGGCGGCGCAGCGCTTCCAGCTGCTCTTCGCCGCTGAGGCCCAGTTCGTTGCCCAGTTCTTCGCGGCTGGCCGGCGTTTCTCGTTTCGCCAAATGGGCCAGGATATATTCACGGCTGGGGATGGGGGATTCGTATTTTTCTGCTTCTCGTTCCAGGAATGGATCTTGTGACATTGCGGTTCCTCCGTTGTCATCAGCAGGATGACGTTGAGCCTTGTCTTCTCAACGTCGTTTTATTCGACAAGCAATAGCTTGTAGAGCGGCGGATTGTCTTCGACCATGTCGGCCAACGTATGCTTATCCAGCTCTTCAAGGAAATTCTGTACGCCCTGCTGGAGCACCTGCTTCAGTCGGCAGGCAGGGGTGATGTGGCAAAACTCGCTGCTGCAGTTAACCAGCGCAAGCGGCTCCAGCGCCCGCACTACGTCGCCGAGGCGAATGCTCTCGGCCGGTTTGCCCAAACGGATGCCGCCATGCTTGCCGCGCACCGCCGTGACAAAACCCACCCGGCTCAACTGATTGATGATCTTCACCATATGGTTGCGAGACACGCCGTAAACCTCGGTCACTTCCGAGATGCTGGTCATCTTGTCCTGCGGCAACGAAGCCATGTAGATCAACGCCCGCAGGCCATAATCAGTAAAACTTGTTAACTGCACATCTTACCTCTGGGTATCACTTTACCCGTCTGATACGCCGCTTTTCGGCGCTATTCAAAAGATTACTCATTGGATAATAAACCAGCCGGAGAGTTCGTCGCTAATTATTTAGCGAATCCCGCGCCCTAAGGCGGGTTTATGAAAGGATTTTTTGACGTGAAACCGCAATCGGAGGGAGTCAGGATAAAAACAAACCGGGACGCGCCCGGTTTGTTTAGTGCCGCAAAGCCTGATTATGCGTCGAACGGGTCGCGCAGGATCATGGTTTCGCTGCGATCCGGGCCGGTAGAGATGATGTCTACCGGTACACCGGTCACTTCTTCGATGCGCTTGATGTAGTTCAGCGCAGCCTGAGGCAGCTTGCTGTGCTCTTTCACGCCAAAAGTGGTTTCGCTCCAGCCCGGCATGGTTTCGTAGATAGGCTCAATGCCTTCCCAGCCTTCTGCCGCCAGCGGAGTGGTGTCCACTTCGCGGCCGTCCGGCATGCGGTAGCCCACGCAGATCTTCACTTCTTTCAGGCCGTCCAGGACGTCCAGTTTGGTCAGGCAGAAGCCGGACAGGGAGTTGATCTGCACCGCGCGACGCACCGCTACGGCATCCAGCCAGCCGGTACGACGACGACGGCCGGTGGTGGCGCCGAACTCGTTACCCTGCTTGCACAGGTACTCGCCGGTTTCATCGAACAGTTCGGTTGGGAACGGACCTGCACCCACGCGAGTAGAGTAAGCTTTCACGATGCCCAGCACGTAGTCCACATAACGTGGGCCAATGCCGGAACCGGTAGCTACGCCGCCTGCGGTGGTGTTGGAAGAGGTCACGTACGGATAGGTGCCGTGGTCGATATCCAGCAGGGTGCCCTGAGCGCCTTCGAACATGATCAGATCGCCACGCTTGCGCGCGCCGTCCAGCAGTTCGGAAACGTCAACCACCATGGCGGTCAGGATGTCGGCGATAGACAGCACATAGTCCAGCGTCGCCTGATAATCGACGGCTTCAACTTTGTAGTAGTTGACCAGCTGGAAGTTGTGGTAATCGACGATCTCTTTCAGCTTAACGGCGAAGGTTTCTTTGTTGAACAGGTCGCCGACGCGCAGGCCGCGACGAGCCACTTTATCTTCGTAAGCCGGGCCGATGCCGCGACCGGTGGTGCCGATCGCTTTCGCGCCGCGCGCTTTCTCACGCGCGTTATCCAACGCAACGTGGTAAGGCAGGATCAACGGGCAAGCTTCAGACAGTAACAGACGTTCGCGTACCGGGATGCCACGCGCTTCGAGTTCACCCATTTCTTTCATCAACGCGTCCGGCGCCAGAACAACACCGTTGCCGATGATGCTGGTGACGTTTTCACGCAGAATACCTGAAGGAATTAAATGAAGGACGGTTTTTTCACCGTTGATTACCAGAGTGTGGCCAGCGTTATGGCCACCTTGGTAGCGCACAACATATTGAGCCCGTTCAGTCAGCAGGTCTACAACCTTGCCTTTACCTTCGTCACCCCATTGGGTGCCCAGTACGACGACGTTCTTACCCATTTTTCAAAATCACCGATTGCTTAAAAATGGATTCTACCACCGTAATTTTCGATTTTCAGCACTTTTAGCATACGATTGCATAAATTTTGGGCTAGACTTTAAAGACCCGTGCGGCCGCTCAACATGTAGTAGATCACGCAGCCCGCAACCACTATTCCACCGCCAAATCGCCGCAGCGTCGCGTCCGGCAGCTGCGACATCGCCACAATCATTTTGCGCCAGGCCTGCGGAAACAGCATCGGCCCCAATCCTTCCAGTACCAGAACCAGCCCAAGCGCCAGCCAAATCGTTGAGTTCATGCATCCCCCAAAAACGAGAAAGGGCCCGCGTAAACGGGCCCTCGTTCAGATTGCCTGCCGCGCTTATTTGCGCAGGGTATCAGGCGACTTCATGTAGCGGAAGAAATCGCTGTCCGGGCTCAGTACCAGCACATCCTGGTTGTCCTTGAAGCTGGCTTCATAGGCGCGCAGGCTGCGGATAAAGGCATAGAAGTCCGGATCCTGGCTGAACGCATTGGCGAACAGTTTGGCCGCTTCGGCATCGCCTTCACCGCGGGTGATACGCGCCTGACGCTCGGCTTCCGCCAGGGTACGGGTCACTTCGTAGTCCGCGCTGGCGCGCAGCTTCTCGGCTTCTTCCTGGCCTTGCGAGCGCAGACGACGGGCTACCGCTTCACGCTCGGCGCGCATACGCTGGTAGATGGCGTCGGACACTTCGGCCGGCAGGTTGATCTGCTTGATACGCACGTCGATCACTTCGATGCCCAGCGCCGCCATGCTGTTCGGGTTCACCTGCGGCTGTTTGCCGGTGGTTTCCCGCTCAACGCGCGCCGCCGCAGAGGCGATAGCGTCATCGGCTTCGGTGGTCGCCACTTCCTCGCCGTCGCCCACGGTGCCGGTGTTCAGCGCGTCACGCACGTCGGACATCAGCTTGCCGCGCGAGTCGGTCACGATGTCTTTCACATCCAGGCGGCCGATTTCGGAACGCAGACGGTCGCTGAACTTACGTTTCAGCAGCACTTCAGCCTGGGAGACGTCGCCGCCGCCGGTCGCCAGATAGTAACGGCTGAAATCGCTGATGCGCCACTTCAGATAGGAGTCGACGATCAGGTCTTTCTTCTCGCTGGTCACGAAGCGATCGGCCTGGTTGTCCATGGTCTGGATACGCGCATCCAGGTTCTTCACGGTTTCAATGAACGGGATCTTGAGGTGCAGACCCGGCGCATACACCAGCGGCTTGTTTTCGCCGTCGCGCAGAACCTTGCCGAAGCGCAGCACGATGCCGCGCTGGCCTTCCTGCACCACGAACAGCGAAGCGTACAGCACCACCAGCACCGCGAGGACAATAACTACAAAAGACTTACGCATTGATTACTCTCTCCCTACGCGAGTGGTGTCGTCACGCTGCGCATTCGCCCGGCGCTGATCCATAATCGAACCGCCGCTGGTGCGCGGAGCGCTGCTGTTGGCAGCCGGCGCAGGATTCGGATTGAGGCGAATCAGGCTGGTATCCTTGTTGCCGCTCTCCGGTGCCGCGCCTTGGCCGCGCAGCATCTGATCCAACGGCAGCACCATCAGGTTGTTGCCTTTGTCGCTCACCAACACCTTACGGGTATGGCCCAGCACTTTTTCCATGGTTTCGATATACAGACGCTCACGGGTGATCTGCGGAGCGGACTTGTATTCCGGCAACAGTTTGGCAAAGCGCGCCACCTCACCCTGAGCTTCCAGGATGGTGCGGTCTTTATAAGCCTTGGAGTCTTCCAGCAGACGCTGCGCCTGGCCGTTCGCACGCGGCTGAACTTCGTTGGCGTAAGCTTCCGCTTCACGGATGTATTGCTGCTCGTTCTCACGCGCGGCGATCGCATCGTCGAACGACGCCTTCACCTCTTCCGGCGGACGCGCCGCCTGGAAGTTGACGTCCAGCAGCGTGATGCCCATGTTGTAAGGACGAATGGTCTCTTCCAGCATGCGCTGCGTATCGTTACGCACCACGGTACGGCCTTCGGTCAGGATGCGGTCCATCGAGTATTTACCGATCACGCCGCGCAGGGCGCTGTCGGTCGCCTGGCTCAGGCTGTCGTCGGCATTGACGACGCTGAACAGGTACGCTTCCGGGTTGGTCACGCGGTACTGCACGTTCATTTCCACGCGCACCACGTTTTCATCGGAGGTCAGCATCACGCCGGACGCCGCCAGCTCGCGCACGGATTCCACGTTTACCGGACGCACGTCGTCGATGAAGGTCGGTTTCCAGTTCAGGCCCGGCTGCACCAGGTGGCTGAACTTGCCGAAACGCGTCACGACGCCGCGCTCGGCTTCCTTGATGGTGTAGAAGCCGCTGGCGGCCCAGATCACCACCACGGCGACCGCCGCGATACCGATAATGCGGCCGCTGAAGCCCGGACCAGAGGTGCCGGTGCCGCCGCTATTGCTGTTGGAGCCTTTGCCCCCGCCGAAACCGCTCAATTTCTTGCTCAGTTTGCGGAAGATATCGTCCAAATCAGGTGGCCCTTGATCACGACCGCCTTTGTTGTTACCGCCAGAGTTGCCGCCATTGTTATTGCTGCTCCCCCACGGGTCGCGGTCCTGTCCGTTATTACCGGGCTGATTCCACGCCATGTTTTAGCTCCATATTCTGTGATTGGGTACTTCAGGCTTTCGCGAAGCATAAATGTAACAGGATATGATCATACGATAAAGTCAATCAGGTCCTGTTCTTGCTTGCAGAGACGACGCCATTCGACGATCGGCATTCGCACCACCACGCCAATGCTGCCGTCCTCCTCGTTCCACTCTTTTTCAATCGCCTGAAGCTGGTAAAAACGGCTGCGAAGACGGCCTGCCCGTGGCGGTAAGCGCAATTCGTAATGCGCGATCTCCCCCGATAAGCGCTCCGTCAACGCCTGATACAGCAACGGAATACCCTCTCCGCTGGCGGCGGACAGCCACACCCGGATCGGCAGGTTTTCGTCGTTGCGGTCGATACGCGGCACAAAATCGTCCAGCATATCTATTTTGTTCATCACTAACAGTGTAGGGATTTCATCCGAGTCGATCTCCGCCAGCACGGTGTTCACCGCTTCGATGTTCTCATCGACGCGCGGATCCGCCGCGTCGATGACGTGCAGCAGCAGCGATGCCTGGCGCGTCTCCTGCAGCGTCGCCTTGAAGGCGGCCACCAGATCGTGCGGCAGGTGCCGGATAAAGCCTACGGTATCCGCCAACACGGTATCTCCCACGTCCGGCACATCAATGCGCCGCAACGTAGGATCCAGGGTGGCAAATAGCTGGTCCGCCGCATACACCTCGGCAGACGTTATTCGGTTAAACAGGGTGGATTTGCCGGCGTTGGTGTAGCCCACCAGCGATACGGTCGGCACATCGGCGCGGGTCCGCGCGCGTCGGCCTTGTTCACGCTGCTTCTCTACCCGCTCCAGGCGGCGCAGAATCAAGCTGATGCGATCGCGCAACAGGCGACGGTCGGTCTCAAGCTGGGTTTCCCCCGGCCCGCGCAAGCCTATCCCCCCTTTTTGCCGCTCCAGGTGCGTCCAGCCGCGCACCAGACGCGTGGCGATGTGACGCAACTGCGCCAGCTCCACCTGCAGCTTACCTTCATGGGTGCGGGCACGCTGGGCAAAGATGTCTAAAATCAACCCGGTGCGGTCGATCACCCGGCATTCGCACAGGCGCTCAAGGTTTCTTTCCTGCGCCGGGGAAAGGGAATGATCAAACAGGACAACAGACGCGCCGCTGGCTTTCACCGCATCTGCAATTTCTTCGGCCTTTCCTTCGCCGACAAAGTACTTCGGATGCGGGGCTTTGCGGCTACCAGTCACCACTTGCAAAGCTTCGACACCGGCTGAGGAAACCAACGATTCGAACTCGTTGAGGTCTTCCGTATCTTTGTCTTGCGAGAAATAGATATGAACCAGTACGGCCTGCTCACCGGCTTCATAACGGTCAAACAAGCGTGCAACCTCTCAAACGGACACTCACCGTGAGTTTGGGGGACATAAACAGCGCGCGGCTGCTTATGCTCCCCGTCATGGTTGACTTGCAACGCGCTTTATTCAGCGTCATCGCTTTCCTGCTGCGACTGTTGCTGCGCAGACGGATTGTTGCCATGGTGATAGTTGCTTGAACCGCCGCTCGGGTTGTTGCTGTGATGCGAAACCGGACGTGACGGGACAACGGTAGAGATAGCGTGCTTGTACACCATCTGGCTAACCGTGTTCTTCAACAGGATGACAAACTGGTCAAAAGACTCAATCTGGCCTTGCAGCTTAATACCATTCACCAAATAAATAGAAACCGGAACACGTTCACGACGCAATGCGTTCAGGAACGGATCTTGCAAAGATTGCCCCTTAGCCATTCTATCTTTTCCTTATTTGCTTGTTGTTTGTAACTAAGAACCTGTCGGCTCTAAAATAAACGACGTAAAAATTTGCGCGCTGAATACTCAGCAATTGTACACAATCACCCAACCTATGCACTAACAACCTGTGTCACCGAGTCCAAAGCCTCTCCCGGCTTTTCACTGTCCAACCAATGGACCGACTCCCAACCCCGTAACCAGGTCATCTGGCGTTTAGCCAACTGACGTGTTGCGCAAATACCACGATAAACCATCTCATCGTAACTAATTTCACCAGACAAGTATGACCACATCTGGCGGTAACCGACACAGCGAATGGAGGGCAAGTCCGTATGCAAATCACCCCGTGCGAAAAGTGCACGCGCTTCCGTCTCAAAACCCGCCGCCAACATTTGATGGTACCGCAGCTCGATGCGTTGATGGATCAACTCACGGCTGGTCGGCGCTATCGCAAATTGGTGAACTTGATACGGTAACGATTCACCCGAAATTTGAGTCAGTTCCGTTAAAGTTTTACCCGAAATAAAAAAAACTTCCAGTGCTCTGGACAGTCTCTGCGGATCATTCGGATGAATTCTCAATGCCGCGACCGGATCGATCGCCTGCAACTGCCGGTGCAACGCCTCCCAACCCAGCTCCGCCGCTTGCCGTTCGATGCGCTCGCGCACTGCGGGATCGGCGGACGGCAGCGGCGACAATCCTTCCAGCAACGCCTTGAAATACAACATGGTACCGCCCACCAGCAGCGGAATGCGCCCGGCGGCGGTGATGTCGGCCATCTCTTTCAGCGCGTCGGCGCGGAACTCCGCCGCCGAATAAGCTTCGGCGGGATCGCGGATATCGATCAGCCGGTGCGGCGCCTGCGCCAATTCTTCGGCGCTCGGCTTAGCGGTGCCGATATCCATGCCGCGATAAATCAGCGCGGAATCGACGCTGATCAGCTCCACCGGCAGGCGTTCGCGCAGCGCGATCGCCAGCGCGGTCTTGCCCGAGGCGGTCGGCCCCATGATGAAAATAGCCGGGGGACGTGGTGTCATTTCAGTTTCAGTCATGCTTGAGGGCCGCCAGTGCGGCCTGTAAATCAACGGGTTGTAAAAGTCCGCTCGGTGGCGATTTGACCAGCTGCGGGCAAAGTCGTTCAACGTCGGTCAGCAATTGTATCGCTTGCGAGGTGTTCCACTGTTCATGTTCGCTGCCAAGGCGACGAGCGAGCCAGGTAGCCAGCACCGCGGGCGACATCTCCTGATGTTCGGCCAGATAGCCTAACAGTTCGGGTATCAGTTTTTGTAAATTTTGTTGGCGTAATGGTAAAGGCACTGCGCGCAACGTCACACGGCCATGATCTGTCTGCAGATCCAGCCCCATCGCCGCCAACAGCGTCTGATGCCGCGCAATGGCCGCCGCTTCGTTTTTACTCAGCGTCAGCTTGATCGGGATCAGCAGCGGTTGCGGCCGCAGCCCCTCCGCCGACGGGTTGAGCTGCGCCTGACGCAGCCAGCGTTCGGCCACCGTCAGATTGAGCAGTGCCGGCAGTTGGCGCTGCTCAATCAACGCATAGCATGGCGGATAAATCATCAGCACCCGGCCAAAACTGTGCTGCCCGCCCGCCAGCGGTACTTCCGCTGCGGCTTTCACCGGCGGGAACAGCGGTGGCTTGCTCGGGGTTTCCGACTCGGCGTCGGCCGGCGGCTCTGCGGCGGGCTGGATCAGTTTGCCGTACAGCTCGCCTTCGCGTTTCTGGTAACCGCCCGCCGTTTGCCAACCCGGCTGCGGTGCGCGCTCGCGGGCGACGCCGGCCTGCGGCGGCGTTTCGCGGCGCGGCGCAGGCTGAGAAAAATGGTTGCCGCCGGCGGCGACGCGGTTTTCCTGCTGCCAGACCGGCGCTGGTTCTTCGTCAGGCGTTTCCGTCAGCGGCAGCAGCGGCGTTTGGCCGGCCTGCTGCAGCACGGTGGTCACCGCCTGATAAATAAAATCGTGCACCAGCCGCGCCTGATGGAAACGCACCTCGTGCTTGGCAGGGTGAACGTTGACATCCACCTGGTGCGGATCGACCTCCAGGTACAGCACGTAAGCGGGCTGCTGATCGTCTTTCAACTGATCCTGATAGGCCTGACGAATGGCGTGATTGATCAGCCGATCGCGCATCATGCGGCGGTTGACGTAGCAATACTGCATTTCACCCAGCTGACGCGCGCCGGCCGGATCCGCCACCCAGCCGCGGATGCTCAGATCGCCGTGCTGCCAGTCGATGTTCAGCGCATGCTGCAAAAACGCCGGGCCGCAGATGCTGCCCAAACGGCGCTCGTGTTGGCTTTCTTCCTTCGCCGCCCGGTATTGGCGGATCAATTTGCCGTTATGGCTGAGGTTGATCGCCACATCGAAACGCGCCAGCGCGATGCGCCGCACCACTTCATCGATATGGCCGAATTCGGTTTTCTCGGTGCGCATGAACTTGCGACGCGCCGGGGTGTTGTAAAACAGATCCAGCACTTCCAGCGTGCTGCCGACCGGATGCGCGGCGGGTTTGACCGTCACCGCCTGCTCACGCCCTTCGGCGTAGGCTTGCCACGCTTCGCTCTGCTCGGCGGTGCGCGACGTCAGGGTTAAACGGGAAACCGAGCTGATACTGGCCAGCGCTTCGCCGCGAAAACCGAGGCTGACGATCGCCTCCAGGTCGTCGAGCGTGCTGATTTTACTGGTGGCATGCCGCGCCAGCGCCAGCGCCAGGTCGTCCTTGCCGATGCCGCAGCCATTGTCGCGAATGCGGATCAGCTTGGCGCCGCCGCGTTCAATATCGATGTCGATACGCGTCGCGCCGGCGTCCAGGCTGTTTTCCACCAGCTCCTTGACCACCGACGCGGGGCGTTCAACCACCTCTCCGGCGGCGATCTGGTTGGCGAGCTGTGGCGGTAACACCTGGATAGGCATGCTGACTCCTGTAGCGATGGCGCTAGGCCTGCGGAATGGTCAGCGTCCGATCCAGCGGCGCGACGTCCGACTTCAGATTATTGACCCGTTTCAGATCGCCGACGCTGACGCCGTAACGAGAAGCGATGGAGGAGAGCGTATCCCCACGGGCCACTTTATGTTTGGACGGCTTCTTCGCCGGCGTTTTCGCCTTGGCGACGGTAGTGATGGCGGCGTTTTTCCCCGCCGGCACCTTCAGGCGTTGCCCGACCCATACGCCGTCTTTCTTCAGTTTGTTCAGATCCCGCAGCGCCGCCATGGTCGTACCGTAGCTGTCGGCGATGCCGGACAGCGTCTCCGCCCGCTTCACCACGTGGATCTGGGTTTTGCCGCTTTGGCTGCGGCTCGCGCCGGCCGAGCTGACGATAGGCTCCGGCTGGCGCACGTCTGGTGTTGAGGTGTTAACCGCCGCTGCGACGTCCAGCGGTCGGTTTTCCACCTTTGGGTCGGCTTGCAGCGGATGCGCCAGGAAGTAGCTGCGCAGACCGTTATGGATGGCCTTGGCAATCTTCTCCTGATACGCGCTGCTGCCCAGCAGCCGCTCCTCCGTGCTATTACTGATAAATCCGGTTTCCACCAGCAGCGATGGGATATCCGGCGAACGCAGCACGCCCAGGCTGGCGTGTTCCGGCCGGCGTTTATGCAGCGATCCGACGCTCTGCAGCTGCTGCAGCACTTTCACCGCCACATCGTACCCCACGCGCTGCGAGTGGCCGAACTGCAGGTCCAGCACCGCCTGGCTCAGATAAGGGTCGGCCTGGCTGTTGGCCAGCAGATCGCCGGCGCCGCCTAGCAGCTCGGACTGCTTCTCATGCTGTTCGAGCCAGCCGGCCATTTCGCTGTTGGCGCGGCGGTTGGACAGCACCCAAACGGAAGCGCCGCTGGCGCTGCGGTTCGGCGCGGCGTCGGCGTGGATGGAAACCAGCACGTTGGCGCCCTGCTTACGCGCGACGTCGGAACGCCCCATCACCGAAATGAAATAGTCGCCGTTACGCGTCAGCACCGGCTTGAACTGCGGATCGGCGTCCAGCATCGCCTGCAGACGGCGCGCGATGGCGATGGTGACATTCTTCTCTTTCAGGCCGGTCGGGCCGATGGCACCCGGATCCTGACCGCCGTGGCCGGCGTCGATCGCCACCACCACCCGATCGCCGGAACCGGCGGAAACGCGGCTGCTGCGCGGCGTCACCTCGGTGGCGGTGCCTGCGACCACGCTCTGTTTATTGGTAAAGGGGTTTGAACCCGGCGGCGCTTTGCGCAGCGGCGGCTCCGGCGCTTCACGCACCGCGACCGGCGCCTGACGCGGCGGTTGGCTGACCGCCACCGGCGCAGGCGTTTGCACCGGCGCTTTACGCGCCACGGCATTGGCGCCGCCTTCGGCCGTAATGGTGAAGACCACGGTGTGCACGCTGCCGTTCTGACGGGTGGAAACTCGGGTTTTGGCGCGCTGGGTCAGATCAAACACCAGGCGCACGCTCTGGGCGTCTTTCGGCGCGCTGGAGCGAATGCTTTTCACCAGGTTTTGGCCGCTGAAATTGAGCGGCAGGCCGCCGACCTTGCCTTTCTGGTTGACGTCCAACACCACGCGATCCGGGCCGTGCAGCGGGAAAAACGCGTAGTCCGGCGGGCCATTGAAACTCACCGACACCGTCGCTTCGCGCTGGGCGTTAGAGACTTTGATATCGGACAGCGAAGACGCCGCCAGCGCGTTCAGCGCGCCGAGCGGCCCCAGCACGGCGATCAACATGACGATCGCAAATTTTTTCAACGCATGCGTCATTGCAGCATCATCCCTGTGATCCATGGATACGGTCTAACAATTGGCCGCCGTAAGCGGAAATCGCCTCGATCTGCGCCTCTCGTCCTTCGCCCTGATAGCGCAGATGTAACGCCAGATCCGGCTCCGGCAGCACGCCGGTGCCCTGCTGCGGCCATTCGACCAGGCAGATGGCGTCTTGCGCGAAGTAATCGCGAATGCCCATAAACTCAAGCTCTTCCGGATCGGCCAGGCGATACAGATCGAAGTGATACACCGCCAGCGGCTGCAGGGCATAAGGCTCCACCAGCGTGTAGGTCGGGCTTTTGACGTTGCCCCGATGCCCCAACGCCTGCAGGAAGCCACGGCTGAAGGTGGTTTTACCGGCGCCCAGGTCGCCGTACAGATAGATGACGCTGGCGCGATCGCAAGCCTTGGCCAAAGTGGTGCCCAAAGCGACAGTCGCTGCCTCGTCCGGCAGAGGTAAAACGAGTTCTTTCATTCGATAAAGTCTATTTTGCCCACTCAGGGTTAACGAAATGAAGGATGTCCGGCAGTAAATCGGTCGCCAACATGCCTCTTGTACCTTGTCTTTCCGCTACGCGATCGCCGGCCGCGCCGTGTACGACGCAGCCCGCACAGGCAGCATCATACAGCGAGAGCTTTTGCGCCAGCAAACCGCCGATGATGCCCGACAGCACATCGCCCATGCCGCCCGAGGCCATGCCGGCGTTGCCGACGTCGGCGATCGCCATCTGCCCCCGCTCATCGGCGATCAGCGTTCCGGCGCCTTTCAGCACCGCCACGCCGCCATAACGCGCCGTCAGGTTACGCACGGCAAGTAAGCGATCACTCTCGATGTCGGCGGTGCTGCAGCTCAACAGCCGCGCCGCCTCCCCGGGATGCGGAGTCATCACGCGATTCTGCCGTTTCTCGGGATTTAATGCCAGCAAGTTCAGCGCATCGGCGTCCCACAAAGCCGGTTTATCGCTGGTTTGCAGCACGTTCAACGCGTTTTTGCCCCACTCAGTCTGGCCCAACCCCGGGCCAACCACCAGCACATCCGCCCACTGCATCGCCTGCCGCAGCGTCGCTTCGTCCAACGCCTGTGCCATCAACTCCGGTCGGGCCGCCAACAGCGGCGCAACGTGTTCAATGTGAGTGAGCACTCGCACTAATCCCGCCCCGCTGCGCAGCGCCGCTTCCGCCGCCATGCGAATGGCGCCGCCGAATCCGCGGTCGCCGCCCACCAACAGCAGACGGCCATGTTCGCCCTTGTGGGCGCAGGGACGGCGCGGATGCAGCCAGCGCGGCAGCACTTCGGCGGTAAGCCGCTGAATCTGCTCCGGTTGCTTTGCCAACCAACCCGATAAGCCTAGCGTATTCTGATGAAGTTGCCCGACCCAATCGCGCGCCTGGCCGGTCAGCAACCCCGGCTTAAGACCGATAAACGTGACGGTGTGTGCGGCACGCACCACCGCCCCCGGCGCCGCACCGCTTTCTGCCAGCAGGCCGGACGGGATATCGAGCGCCACCACCGGCGCCGAATGGCGGTTGGCGGCTTCGATCAGCGCATCGTAAGGCGCACGCGGCGCACTGCCTAAACCGGTGCCTAACAGAGCGTCGATGATCAGATCGACTCGTTCAGGCCAGCGGCTGTGCGCCGGCAGAATATCGCCGCCGGCGGCCAGCCAGGCCAGGCGGGCTTCAGCGGCCTCCGGCGGCAACGGCCGTGCGCCTTCACAGGCGATCACCGTCACCTGCACGCCCGCCGCCTTCGCCAGGCGCGCCGTCACATAGCCATCGCCGCCGTTGTTGCCGTGGCCGCAGAGCACCAGCCAGTGGTCGCGTGAGGGGTAAGCGTTGCGCGCCAGCGCGTAGGCCGCCTGACCGGCGCGCTGCATCAAATCGTAAAGAGAAATACCGAGCGAGGCCGCCGCCGCAGGTTCCGAACGCCGGATCCAGTCCGCAGGCCAGACAGAGTGTGGTAAACTGTCAACGTATGCTTTTTCACTGTGGCCCGTCATGACGCACCCCCTCGATCTCCATCAACTCGCCCAACATATCAAGCAATGGGGGCAATCGCTAGGATTCCAGCAGGTTGGCATCTGCGATACCGATCTGAGCCTTGAAGAGCCGAAGCTGCAGGCCTGGCTCGACAAACAGTACCACGGCGAGATGGAATGGATGGCGCGCCACGGCATGTTGCGCGCGCGCCCTCACGAGCTGTTGCCGGGCACGCTGCGGGTGATCAGCGTGCGCATGAACTACCTGCCGGCCAAGGCGGCGTTCGCCAGCACCTTGCAAAACCCGCAGTTGGGTTACGTCAGCCGCTACGCGCTGGGGCGCGATTACCACAAGCTGTTGCGCCAGCGCCTGAAAAAGCTGGGCGATCAAATCCAGGAATACTGCGGCGAGCTGAATTTCCGTCCCTTTGTCGATTCGGCGCCGGTGATGGAGCGCGCGCTGGCCGCCAAAGCGGGTATTGGCTGGGTTGGTAAACACTCACTAATTCTCAACCGCGAAGCCGGATCCTGGTTTTTCCTCGGTGAACTGCTGATCGATCTGCCGCTGCCGGTGGATCAGCCGCAGGAAGAGCAGTGCGGCCGCTGCGTCGCCTGCATCACCACCTGCCCGACCGGTGCCATCGTCGCGCCCTATACCGTCGACGCCCGGCGCTGCATCTCCTACCTGACCATCGAGCTGGAAGGCGCGATCCCGGAAGAGTTCCGCCCGCTGCTCGGCAACCGCATCTACGGCTGCGACGATTGCCAGCTGATCTGCCCGTGGAACCGCTTTTCGCAACTCACCGATGAAGACGACTTCAGCCCGCGCGCCGCGCTGCATGCGCCGCAGCTGATCGATCTGTTCAATTGGACGGAAGAAAAATTCCTGCGCATCACCGAAGGCTCGGCGATACGCCGCATCGGCCACCTGCGCTGGCTGCGCAATATCGCGGTGGCGCTGGGCAACGCGCCTTATGAGGACAGCATCGTACTCGCACTGCGCGCGCGTTTGGAGCAGGACGCCATGCTGGACGAACATATCCACTGGGCGCTGGCGCAACAGCTCGCCCGCCGCGAAGCGCAGGGCATTGAGGTGCAGACGGCGCAGAAAAAACGGTTGATACGGGCTGTGGAAAAAGGCCTGCCGCGCGACGCCTGAGGGCGTACATCGCACAGTCATGCCGCCCGAGCGACTCACTCTGTGGATTTGTGTATAAAAATAAAAACACGTTGTCTTTCAACTGCAACAAAAAGAGCAAGTGATCGGCATAACGTTTCGGCATAAATAAATAAGCTTATAAATCAAAGCAATAAATATTTAATTTGTATGACGTTGATTTTTCAGGCAGGCGGGTTTATGTACAGAGGCTGTGGATAACTCTGTTCACAACGTTTTTACCGGGTGTGTAAAACGGGACAAAAATCCGCGCCCGACAAGGCGTTGGATTTGAGTTTGAAACGAAGAGAAAATTGGAGCGGGAACGAGACTCGAACTCGCGACCCCGACCTTGGCAAGGTCGTGCTCTACCAACTGAGCTATTCCCGCATTGAGATGCTTTTGGCATCCGGCCACCAAACACTGGCGTGACCTTTGAATTTTTGGAGCGGGAAACGAGGCTCGAACTCGCGACCTCAACCTTGGCAAGGGTGCGCTCTACCAACTGAGCTAGTCCCGCGTCGCATAGATACTGCTTGATACTGCTTTATTTAGTCATCATGCCGCATCGCGACATTGTTGAATTTGGCGCGGGAATCGAGACTCGAACTCGCGACCCCGACCTTGGCAAGGTCGTGCTCTACCAACTGAGCTATTCCCGCGTCGCATAGATACTGCTTGATACTGCTTTATTTATTCATCATGCCGCATCGCGACATTGTTGAATTTGGAGCGGGAAACGAGACTCGAACTCGCGACCCCGACCTTGGCAAGGTCGTGCTCTACCAACTGAGCTATTCCCGCCCGGCGTATCGATGGTGGAACGTTACGAAATTCTTCATCGGTACGGGGTGCGCATTATACGAGAAATCCTTTTTGTCGCAAGCCCCTGAAAGCAAAAAAACGCGTTTTTTGTTTGATTGCCGATTAAAGCGCCAGATTGGCGAATTAAGCGGCTAAAAACGGCGTTTTTTCTCCACAGGGGCTGCTATCGCCTTAAAGCTGAATGAAATGTTCGCGGTAATAAGCCAGTTCGGCCACCGATTCGCGGATGTCATCCAGCGCCTGATGGGTGCCCTGCTTCTTAAAGCCGCCGAGAATTTCCGGCTTCCAGCGGCGCGCCAGCTCCTTCAGCGTGCTGACATCCAGATAGCGGTAATGGAAGTAGGCCTCCAGTTCCGGCATATAGCGGAACAGGAAACGGCGATCCTGGCCCACGCTGTTGCCGCAGATCGGCGATTTGCCGGCCGGCACCCATTGCTGCAGGAAGGCGATGGTTTCCAGCTCGGCAGCGCGATCGTCCTGGCGGCTGGCTTTCACTCGCTCCACCAATCCGCTGCCGGTATGGGTGCGCACGTTCCACTCGTCCATCAGGGCCAGCTGCTCATCGGTTTGATGCACGGCGATCACCGGCCCTTCCGCCAGGATGTTCAGGTTGGCGTCGGTGACCAGCGTGGCGATTTCGATAATGCGGTCACGCTCGGGATCCAGCCCGGTCATCTCCAAATCGATCCAAATCAGGTTATTTTCGTTTCCTGTCATGATGTTTCCTGCCTAAAAGCCGAGAGAAAAACGCTGCGCGGACGAGACGGCGGGTGCCGCCGGTGGCGACGCGCCGCAGCCGGCGGCTAACAACGGTTATTTAATATAAAATAGCGTGTATCATAGTCTTTTTGGTCGCCCTGGGCGACATATACCCTGACGGGTTCAAGGCTGCGCCCGGGGAAAGTCCCCCGCCGCAGCTGTGCGTATACGTAAAGGTATAAAACCGATTCAAGTGAGGCGCAGTGAGTAAGAACAAACTGTCCAAAGGCCAGCAACGCCGCGTGCAGGCGAACCATCAGCGCCGTCTGAAGCGCGCTGACAACAAACCGGAACCTGATGATTCCCAACTGGGCGAGCCGCAGGAAGGCGTCGTCATCAGCCGTTTCGGCATGCACGCCGACGTTGAGGCGCCGGATGGCACTCAGCACCGCTGCAACATCCGCCGCACGCTTCGTTCGCTGGTGACCGGCGATCGCGTGGTGTGGCGCCCCGGCCTGGGCGCCCATGAAGGGGTAAAAGGCATCGTGGAAGCGGTGCACGAACGCACCTCGGTGCTGACGCGCCCGGATTTCTACGACGGCGTGAAGCCGATCGCCGCCAATATCAATCAGATCGTCATCGTGTCGGCGATCCTGCCCGAGCTGTCGCTGAACATCATCGACCGCTATCTGGTGGCCTGCGAGACGCTCGAAATCGAGCCGCTGATCGTGCTCAACAAGATTGACCTGCTGGACGCCGAAGCGCGTAAGCTGGTCGACGGCATGATGGATATCTATCGCAAGATTGGCTACCGGGTGCTGGAAGTCTCCAGCCAGACGCGGGAAGGCATGGCGGAATTCGAACAGGCGCTGGCCGGGCGCATCAGCATCTTCGCCGGACAGTCCGGGGTCGGCAAGTCCAGCCTGCTGAACGCGCTGCTGCCGCCGTCCGAAGAGCAAATTCTGGTAAATCAGGTTTCCGACGTATCAGGCCTCGGGCAACATACCACCACCGCCGCGCGGCTGTACCATTTCCAGCACGGCGGCGATGTGATCGACTCCCCAGGGGTGCGCGAGTTTGGCCTGTGGCACCTGGAGCCGGAACAAATCACCCGCGGCTTTGTCGAATTCCGTGATTATTTAGGCGGTTGCAAATTCCGCGACTGCCGCCACGATACCGATCCCGGCTGCGCCATTCGCGAGGCGATGGAGAAAGGCGATATCGCGGAAGAGCGTTTCGACAACTATCACCGCATTCTGGAAAGCATGGCGCAGGTGAAGGTTCGCAAGAACTTCACGGACGCCGCAGACTGACACTAACGGGCGGGATTGACGACGGCGGAGCCCTCGTTACAATGCGCGCCCTTTACCCTGATTCACGAGGTTAACGTGCTGGATAGCATCAAGATTAAATTGCAATATTGGCTGCCTAAGCTGGCGCTGACCCGCCTGGCGGGCTGGGGCGCGGACAAACAGGCTGGCTGGCTGACCCAACTGGTGGTCAAGACCTTCGCCCGCTACTACCGCGTGGAGATGCAGGAAGCGCAAAATCCGGACCTGGCGTCTTACGCCACTTTCAACGACTTCTTCGTGCGCCCGCTGCGCGACGGCGCGCGCCCTATCATCGCCGACGCCAACTGGCTGGCGCTGCCCGCCGACGGCGCCATCAGCCAGCTCGGTCCGATCCGCGACGATCAAATCTTCCAGGCTAAAGGCCACCATTACAGTCTGGAAGCGCTGCTGGCCGGCAACTATCTGCTGGCCGAGCCGTTCCGCAACGGCCTGTTCGCCACCACCTATCTGGCGCCGCGCGATTACCACCGCGTACACATGCCGTGCGCCGGCGTGCTGCGCGAGATGATCTATGTGCCGGGCGATCTGTTCTCGGTCAACCCGCTCACCGCCGCCAACGTGCCTAACCTGTTCGCGCGCAACGAGCGCGTGATCTGCGTGTTCGACACCGACATCGGGCCGATGGTGCAAATCCTGGTCGGCGCCACCATCGTCGGCAGCATCGAAACCGTCTGGGCCGGCACCGTCACGCCGCCGCGCGAAGGCATCATCAAGCGCTGGACCTACCCGGCCGCCGGTGAAGAAGGTGCCATCGCGCTGGAAAAAGGCGCCGAGATGGGCCGTTTCAAGCTCGGCTCCACGGTGATCAACCTGTTTACCGCAGGCAGCGTACAGTTCGCGCCGCAGCTGCATAACGGCACCGTCACCCGCATGGGTGAGGCCTTCGCCGAAATTCCGGCCGCCGCTGAAACACCACAGACCCCGCTCTAAAGGAATCGACGCCGTGCGCCTGATCATCACGCTTTTGCTCGGTTGCCTGCTGTGGCAACCGGCGCTGGCCGCCCCCGTGCCGACCGAGAACCAGCTCAAACAGGAGCTGAAGCAGGCGGAAAGCAGCAAAAACGCGCCGAATCAGGCGGAGACCACCGAAGCGCTGCAAAGCGCTCTCAACTGGCTGACGGAGCGTAAAGAGTCGCAGACTCGCTCCGAGCAGTATCAGAGGGTGATCGACGATTTCCCGAAGATGACGCAGGAGTTGCGCCGGCAGCTGGTGCTGGAAAGCAACAAGATCCTGCCGAACGGCGACGATCTCCCGGCGGCCGATCTGGAGCAGCAGATCCTGCAAACCAGCAGCCTGCTGCTGGAACAGGCACGCCTGCTGCAGCAAGAGCAGGATCGCACCCGGGAAATCAGCGACTCGCTCGGCCAGTTGCCGCAGCAGCAGACCGACGCCCGCCGCGCGCTGACCGAAGTGCAGCGCCGTTTGCAGGCGCAGCCCGCCAACCCGACCACGCCGTACGCGCAGGCCGCCCTGGCCCTGCTGCAGACCGAAGCCGCGGCGCGCAAGGCCAAAGTAGACGAACTGGAGCTGGCGCAGCTGTCGGCCAACAATCGCCAGGAGCTGGCGCGCATGCGCGCCGAAGTCTATAAAAAGCGCCACGAGAAAATAGACGTTCAGCTGCAGGCGCTGCGCAACAACCTCAACGCCCAGCGCCAACGCGAAGCGGAACTGGCGCTGGAAAAAACCGAGCAGTTGGCCGAGCAGAACGGCGATCTGCCGAAGAGCATCAGCCAACAGCTGCAGATCAACCGCGAACTGTCCGCCGCGCTGAACAACCAGGCGCAGCGCATGGATCTGATTTCATCGCAGCAGCGGCAGGCGGCGGCGCAGACACTGCAGGTGCGCCAGGCGCTGAGCACCATCATCGAACAGGCCCAGTGGCTCGGTTCGTCGTCGGCGCTGGGGGAAACCCTGCGCGCCCAGGTGGCGACATTGCCGGAAATGCCCAAACCGCAACAGCTGGACGGCGACATGGCCCAGCTGCGCGTGCAGCGCCTGCAGTTTGAAAGCCAGCTGGAAAAACTGTCGCAGCGCGAGTTCAAACGCGACGACGGCAGCGCGCTGAGCAGCCAGGAGCAGCGCATCGTCGATGCCCAGCTGCGCACCCAGCGCGAGCTGCTGAACTCGCTGTTGTCCGGTTGCGACACCCAAATTCTCGAGCTGACCAAGCTGAAGGTGGCCAACACCCAGTTGATCGAAGCGTTGAACGAAATTCGCGACGCCACCCACCGCTACCTGTTCTGGGTGCCGGACGTCAATCCGATCAACTTCTCTTACCCGCTCAACGTGGCGCACGATCTGACGCGCGTCCTGTCGCTGGATACGCTGTCGCAGCTCGGCGGCGCCTTCATGATGATGGTGACCAGCCGCGAAACGCTGATCCCGATCTTCGGTGCCCTGCTGCTGGTGATTTTCAGCATCAGTTCGCGCAAGCACTATCACGCCTTCCTCGAGCGCGCCAGCAGCCGCGTCGGCAAGGTGACGCAGGATGAATTCTTCCTGACGGTGCGCACCGTGTTCTGGTCGATTCTGGTGGCGATGCCGCTGCCGGTACTGTGGGCCGCACTCGGCTACGGCCTGCAAAGCGCCTGGAACTACCCGGTGGCGGAAGCGATCGGCAAAGGGGTGACCGCCACATTGCCGATCCTGTGGATCTGTATGATCTGCGCCGCCTTCGCCCACCCGCAGGGGCTGTTCATCGTGCACTTCCGCTGGCCGGCGAAGCAGGTTTCGCGCGCCATGCGCTACTACAAAATGTCTATCTGGCTGATCGTGCCGCTGATCATGGCGCTGATCACCTTCGATAGCCTGAAAGAGCGCGAGTTCGCCAACACGCTGGGGCGGCTGTGCTTCATCCTGCTGTGTCTGGCGCTGGCGCTGGTCACCCACAGCCTGAAACGCGCCGGCATCCCGCTGTATTTGGATAAAAACGGCTCCGGCGACAACATGCTCAACAGCGCCTTTTGGGGGCTGCTGCTGTCGGCGCCGCTGCTGGCGGCACTGGCGTCGACCGTCGGTTACCTCACCACCGCGCAGGCGCTGTTGGCGCGCCTGGAAACCTCGGTGGCGATCTGGTTCCTGCTGCTGGTCATCTACCACATCATTCGCCGTTGGATGTTGATCCAGCGGCGGCGCATCGCCTTCGATCGCGCCAAACAGCGCCGCGCCGACATTCTGGCCCAGCGCGCCCGCGGCGAAGACGAAACTTCGCATACCCCGAACAGTACCGAAGGATCCATCGATCCGGACGATTCAGACTTCGATCTGGACACCATCAGCGCCCAGTCGCTGCGGCTGGTGCGTTCGATCCTGACGCTGATCGCGCTGGTGTCGGTGATCGTGCTGTGGTCGGAGATCCACTCCGCGTTCGCCTTCCTGGAAAACATCTCGCTGTGGGACGTCACCTCGACGGTGAACGGCGTGGAAACCGCCCATCCGATCACCCTCGGCGCGGTTCTGATCGCCATTCTGGTGTTGATCATCACCATGCAGCTGGTGCGCAACCTGCCGGCGCTGCTGGAGCTGGCGGTGCTGCAGCACCTCGATCTGTCGCCAGGCACCGGCTACGCCATCACCACCATCACCAAGTACCTGCTGCTGCTGTTTGGCGCAGTGCTCAGCTTCGCCTGGATCGGCATCGAATGGTCGAAACTGCAATGGGTGGTCACCGCGCTCAGTCTGGGGTTGGGCTTCGGCATGCAGGAGATCTTCTCCAACTTCATCTCCGGCCTGATCATCCTGTTCGAGAAGCCGATCCGCATCGGCGATACCGTGACGATCCGCAACCTGACCGGCACCGTCACCAAGATCAACACCCGCGCCACCACCATCTCGGACTGGGACCGCAAAGAGATCATCGTGCCGAACAAAGCCTTCATCACCGAGCAGTTCGTCAACTGGTCGCTGTCGGATAACCTGACTCGTGTGGTGCTGACCGTACCGGCGCCGGGCGAAGCCAACAGTGAAGAGGTGACCAAGATCCTGATGAACGCCGCCGAGCGCTGCTCGCTGGTGCTGGATAACCCGGCGCCGGAGGTCTACCTGGTCGACCTGCAGCAAGGCATCCAGATCTTCGAGATGCGTATTTACGCCGCCGAGATGGGCCACCGCATGCCGCTGCGCCACGAGATCCACCAGCTGATCCTGGCAGGCTACCGTGAGCACGGCATCACGCTGCCGTACCCACCGTTCCAGGTGCGTACCGAGACGCTGTCGCGGCTGACCAACAACGGCCGTACGCCGCCGTCCACGCCGGCACCGAATACCAAGCGCGACGCCGGAGGGCTGTAAGGGATTCTCGCGATAAAAAAAGGGCCGGCATTTGCCGACCCTTTTTGCTTTTCTCACCGCCTGAAACGTCAGGCGATCCCGACCGGGAAGGCCAACACGTCGCTCAGGCTCTCGGCGCCCAGCGCCAGCATCACCAGACGATCCACGCCCAGCGCCACGCCGGAACATTCCGGCATGCCGTGCTGCAACGCCGCCAACAGGTTGTAGTCGATAGGCTGCTGCGGCAGGCCGCGCTCCGCGCGCTTGCGATTGTCCTGCTCGAAGCGTTGCTGTTGTTCACGGCCGTCGGTCAGCTCGCGGAAACCGTTCGCCAGCTCAATGCCCTTGAAGTACACCTCGAAACGCTCCGCCACGCGGTGGTCCTCGGTGCTGATCTCCGCCAACGCCGCCTGGCTGGCCGGGAAGTGGTAAACGAACGCCGGCTTTTCACGACCGATATGTGGCTCCACGCCCACGGTGAACAGCAGCTGCAGCAGCGTATCGCGGTCTTCTTCGGTATCGGCGATGTTGCTCAGATCGAGTTTGGCCGCCGCTTCACGCAGCTGCGCCTTCTCCGCCGACAGCGGATCGATGTCCAGATGACGCAGGAACGCCTGCTGATAAGACAGGGTCTCCGCGCTCTCGCAGTCCAGCACCTGTTGCAGCAGATCGTCCACCTCATTCATCAGGCGGTACATGTCGTAGTGCGGACGGTACCACTCCAGCATGGTGAATTCCGGGTTGTGATGCCGCCCGGCTTCTTCATTGCGGAAGCTGCGCCCCATTTGGTAGATCGGGCCGCTGCCCGCCGCCAGCAGGCGCTTCATGTGATATTCCGGGCTGGTCATCATGTATAGCGTCAGGCCCTCTGCCGCCCCCGGCCCGACGAAACGCGTCTCGAACGGGAACAGGTGAACGTCGGTGACCGTTGCCTGGCTCATGGTGGGCGTCTCAACTTCCAGCACGCCACGATCGGCGAAGAAACGCCGGATCTCAGCCAGAATCGCTGCGCGTTTCAACAAATTGGCGATGGGTGCACTAGGCTGCCAGCTTGCCGTTTCGCTCATGGTAATTAACTCCGAAATCAAACAGGGGATGCAGTCTACTCGCATCCTTGCAGCCAAACAAATTCTTCACGATGCGCAACCGGCGATAACGCCAATTTCCGATAAATAGGCGGCAAAAGCGCGCTAAAAAGGGTAAAGCACGCCGAACACGCGAAAAGGCAGGCAAGCCTGTTGGTCGAGCGTTAATCGACAAAACAATCGATCACATCAAATTTCGACTACTTAACTTTAGGTATAGTTAATTCCCCATTATTGGTGGGAGATATCTATCCTTAACCTTTAAGCAACATTAATCGGTTCAATTAGTTAGCACCCGAAGAGTTCGCTAAATTTTAAGCATAGATATTTAACTTGCCGTTCTTAATAAGAACATTGGAGGAATGCAGTGCAAACCTTTAACGCCGATCTTGCCATTATTGGGGCCGGGGGCGCTGGTTTACGTGCAGCAATAGCCGCAGCGGAAACCAATCCCCAACTGAAAATCGCGCTGATCTCTAAGGTCTACCCGATGCGCAGCCACACGGTCGCCGCCGAGGGGGGCTCCGCCGCCGTCACTCAGGATCACGATACCTTCGACTACCACTTCCACGACACCGTTGCCGGCGGCGACTGGCTGTGCGAGCAGGACGTGGTCGATCACTTCGTGCATCAGTGCCCGCGCGAGATGACCCAGCTCGAACAGTGGGGTTGCCCGTGGAGCCGCAAACCGGACGGTTCGGTCAACGTGCGGCGCTTCGGCGGCATGAAGATCGAACGCACCTGGTTCGCCGCCGACAAGACCGGCTTCCACATGCTGCACACCCTGTTCCAAACCTCGCTGAAATACCCGCAAATCCAACGCTTCGACGAGCACTTCGTGCTGGATATCCTGGTGGATGACGGCCAGGCGCGCGGCCTGGTGGCGCTTAACATGATGGAAGGCACCCGCGTGCAGATCCGCGCCAACGCGGTGGTGATGGCCACCGGCGGCGCCGGGCGCGTCTATCGCTACAACACCAACGGCGGCATCGTCACCGGCGACGGTATGGGCATGGCGTTCCACCACGGCGTACCGCTGCGCGACATGGAGTTCGTGCAGTATCACCCGACCGGCCTGCCCGGTTCCGGCATCCTGATGACCGAGGGCTGCCGCGGCGAAGGCGGCATCCTGGTGAACAAGGACGGCTACCGTTACCTGCAAGACTACGGCATGGGCCCGGAAACCCCGCTGGGCGAGCCGAAGAACAAATACATGGAGCTGGGCCCGCGCGACAAGGTGTCCCAGGCCTTCTGGCACGAATGGCGTGCCGGCCGCACCATCGCCACCCCGCGCGGCGACGTGGTCTACCTCGATCTGCGCCACCTGGGCGAGAAAAAGCTGCTGGAGCGGCTGCCGTTCATCTGCGAACTGGCCAAGGCCTATGTCGGCGTCGATCCGGTGAAAGATCCGATCCCGGTGCGCCCTACCGCGCACTACACCATGGGCGGCATTGAAACCGACCAAAACTGCGAAACCCGCATCAAAGGGCTGTTCGCAGTCGGCGAATGCTCCTCCGTCGGCCTGCACGGCGCCAACCGTCTCGGCTCCAACTCGCTGGCGGAACTGGTGGTGTTCGGCCGCGTCGCCGGTGAACACGCGGCGCGCCGCGCGCTGGAAACCGCACCGGCCAACGGCGCCGCGCTGGATGCGCAAACCCGCGACGTCGAAACCCGCCTGAGCAACCTGATGAAACAGGAAGGCAACGAGAACTGGGCGAAGATCCGCGACGAAATGGGGTTGTCGATGGAAGAAGGCTGCGGTATCTACCGCACGCCGGAGCTGATGCAAAAAACCATCGATAAGCTGGCCGAGCTGAAAGAGCGCTTCAAGCGCGTCAAAATCACCGACAACTCCAGCGTGTTCAACACCGATCTGCTGTACACCATCGAGCTGGGTTACGGCCTGGACGTCGCCGAGTGCATGGCGCACTCCGCGCTTAACCGCAAAGAGTCGCGCGGCGCCCACCAGCGCCTGGACGAAGGCTGTACCGAGCGCGACGACGTCAACTTCCTCAAACATACGCTGGCGTTCCATAACCCGCAGGGCGCGCCGCGTCTCGAATACAGCGACGTGAAAATCACCAAGCTGCCGCCGGCCAAACGCGTCTACGGCGCAGAAGCCGAAGCGCAGGAGAAAAAGAATAAGGAGCAGGCAAATGGCTGAGATGCAAACCCTGAAGATCGACGTCATGCGCTATAACCCGGAAACCGACGCCGAGCCGCATTTCGTCACCTACGCCGTGCCTTACGATGAACAAACCTCGCTGCTCGACGCGCTGGGCTACATCAAGGATAACCTGGCGCCGGATCTCTCCTACCGCTGGTCATGCCGCATGGCGATCTGCGGCTCCTGCGGCATGATGGTCAACCGCGTGCCGAAGCTGGCGTGCAAAACCTTCCTGCGCGACTACGTCGGCGGCATGAAGGTCGAAGCGTTGGGCAACTTCCCGATCGAGCGCGATCTGGTGGTCGACATGACCCACTTCATCGAGAGCCTGGAGGCGATCAAACCTTACATCATCGGCAACGATCGCAAACCGGAAGATGGCCCGAACGTGCAGACCCCGGCGCAGATGGCCAAGTACCACCAGTTCTCCGGCTGCATCAACTGCGGCCTGTGCTACGCCGCGTGCCCGCAGTTCGGCCTCAACCCCGAGTTTATCGGCCCGGCGGCGATCACGCTGGCACACCGCTATAACCTGGACAACCGCGACCACGGCAAGAAACAGCGCATGCCGCAGCTCAACGGCCAAAACGGCGTCTGGAGCTGCACCTTCGTCGGCTATTGCTCTGAAGTCTGCCCGAAACACGTCGATCCCGCCGCCGCCATCCAGCAGGGCAAGGTGGAGAGCGCCAAAGACTTCATGATCGCCATGTTGAAGCCGCAATAAGGGAGAAAAATTGCCATGACAACTCAACGTAAGCCCTATGTGCGCACCATGACGCCCACCTGGTGGCAAAAGCTCGGCTTCTACCGTTTCTATATGCTGCGCGAAGGCACCTCGGTGTTGGCGGTGTGGTTCAGCATCGTGCTGCTGTACGGCGTGTTTGCGCTGAAGGGCGGCGCCGAGAGCTGGGCCGGTTTCGTCGGTTTCTTGCAGAATCCGCTGGTGCTGTTGATCAACGTCGTCGCCCTGCTGGCGGCGGCGCTGCATACCAAAACCTGGTTCGATCTGGCGCCGAAGGCCGCCAATATCGTGGTCAACAGCGAGAAAATGGGGCCGGGCCCCATCGTGAAAGGACTGTGGGCCGTCACCATCGTCGTCAGCGTGGTCATCCTGGCCGTGGCCCTGATCTAATCCGGAGGAAACATGATAAATCAAGCACCTAAACGCTCCGACGAGCCGGTTTTCTGGGGATTGTTCGGCGCCGGCGGCATGTGGGGCGCGATCGTCGCGCCGGCCATCGTGCTGCTGGTCGGCATTCTGCTGCCGCTGGGGCTGTTCCCCGGTGAGGCGCTGGGTTACGAGCGCGTGCTGGCGTTCTGCCAGAGCCTGATCGGCCGCCTGTTCCTGCTGCTGATGATCATTCTGCCGCTGTGGTGCGGCCTGCACCGCATCCACCATGCGATGCACGATCTGAAGATCCACGTGCCGGCCGGCAAGTGGGTATTCTACGGTCTGGCGGCGATCCTCAGCGTAGTCACCGTCATCGGCGTCGTCACGCTGTAAACCGCTCAGGCGGCCAACGCCCGTTGGCCGCCCTTTTCTCATCGGCTACACTGTCTACTCGCCCCCGGTAAACAGGAGCCACCGATGCGTTTATGGTCAAAGCTTAACGTCATGCTTTCCGCCCTGCTCTCCGTCGCTTGCAGGTCTCCCCGCCCAAAGACATCAAGGTCGTGAACAATTTCGACAGCCAGCGCTATCTCGGCACCTGGTACGAAATCGCGCGTCTGGATCATCGTTTTGAACGCGGTTTGCAGCAGGTGACCGCCCACTACAGCCCACGCGCCGACGGCGGGCTGAAAGTCATCAATCGCGGCTTCAATCCGCAGAAACAGCAATGGCAAGAAAGCGAAGGCAAAGCCTACTTTATCGGTTCACCGCAGGTCGCGGCGCTGAAAGTGTCGTTCTTCGGCCCCTTCTACGGCGGCTATAACGTGATTGCCCTGGACCCGGACTACCGCTATGCGCTGGTTTGCGGCCCTAACCGCGACTATCTGTGGATCCTGTCGCGCACCCCGACGCTTGACGCCAACGCACGCGACAGCTTATTACAGACGGCCAAGGGCTACGGTTTCGCCACCGATGCGCTGATCTGGGTGCAACAGTCCGCCGATCAGTGACTGCTGAACTTCAGCCCGAGGATGCCGACCACAATCAGGCACAGACTGATGATGCGCGCGATATTGGTCGACTCGCCCAACAGCACCATGCCCATGATCGCCGCGCCCACCGCGCCGATGCCGGTCCACACCGCATAAGCGGTGCCGGCGGGCAGCGTTTTCATGGCGTTGGCCAACAGCAACATGCTGACCACCATCGCGGCGATGGTGATGATGCTCGGCGTCAATCGGGTAAAACCGTGGGTATATTTCAGACCGATAGCCCAAACCACTTCGAGCAAACCGGCGACAAGCAGAATAATCCAGGCCATGAGACGGCCTCCCTACCACTGGGGTCGTCCCCGATGAAATGACGCGTAAACGGGTCGTCCCGTTCAGCCAGGTGATGAACGGCGGGCAACCTCGCCCGCACCGCGGCAGCATAGCAACAGCGCAAACAGATAGGCAAGGACAAGTAGTGCGGCGGCCTCCGCTGGCGAAGCGCCGCCGGATGAGGACGGATTATTCCGCGCTGCGCTGAATGGCCTTGCCGCCGGCCTGAATGTCTTCACCCACGCCGCGGGTGGTATTGCAGGCGGTCAGCGAGGCCAAAATCATCAAAGAGAAGATCGCGATAATACTTTTCTTCAGCATAAGAAAGTCCTTATTTGTCGTTGATGAAAAAGTACGGCTTTCTAAGCGTAGTCAAAATTGACGGAAGGCGTGGGATCGCAACCGGCTTTGTAGCGCAAATACATCGATTTAAAGGCGGGTTCAGCTGGCCGTGCGGGAGATGGCGCCGCCGAGATGCTGAACGTCTTCGCCGAAACCGCGAAACGTATTGCAACCGCTAAGGGAGAAAAGGAACAACAGGGAGAGCACGGCCAACAGCGTTTTCTTGAACATGCGGATTTTCTGCCAACGAACGGGGAAGGGATAAAGCAGAGGAACCGCTGGGGTTCCTCTGTTTTGAAACTTACTTAACGCGAGAGACGTATTCGCCAGAGCGAGTGTCAACTTTGATCACTTCGCCGATCTGGACGAACAACGGCACTTTAACCACGGCGCCGGTGCTCAGGGTAGCCGGCTTGCCGCCAGTCCCTGCGGTATCGCCTTTCAGGCCAGGATCGGTCTCGGTGATTTCCGCTTCGATGAAGTTCGGCGGCTGAACGGCGATTGGACGGCCATCCCACAGGGTGATGATGCACTCTGCGTTATCCTGCAGCCATTTGGCCGCGTCGCCGACGGTTTTGCCGTCAACCTGATGCTGTTCGAAAGACTCAGGGTGCATGAAGTGGTAGAACTCACCGTCGCTGTACAGGTAGTTCATGTTGGTGTCCATCACGTCCGCGCCTTCGCAAGAATCGGTAGACTTGAAGGTTTTTTCCACGCGGGTGCCGGTCAGCAGACGGCGCATTTTCACGCGCGCGAACGCCTGGCCTTTGCCCGGCTTAACGAACTCACTGGCTTCGACGGCGTAAGGTTCGCCCTCGAACATGATTTTAAGACCCGGACGGAAATCGTTGCTAGAATAAGTCGCCATGATGGCCCTCTGAATATTTGAACTGGTAGCTTAGCCAAAAAAATGGCACACATTATAACCCAAAGTACGGCACATAGAGAAGATTGGTTGCATCAACTCGCCGATGTTATTACCGATCCTGATGAATTACTGCAGCTTTTGTCACTGAATACGCACCCGGAACTGCCGCAGGGGCGCGATGCCCGTCGGCTGTTTGCCCTGCGCGTGCCGCGCGCCTTCGCTGCGCGCATGCGCCCCGGGGACGCCAACGACCCGCTGCTGCGCCAGGTGCTGACCGCCAGAGAGGAGTTCATCAACGCCCCAGGGTTCACCACCGATCCGCTGGATGAGCAGCGCAGCGTGGTGCCGGGCCTGCTGCACAAATACCGCAATCGCGCGTTGCTGCTGGTCAAGGGCGGCTGTGCGGTCAACTGCCGTTACTGCTTCCGCCGCCACTTCCCCTATCAGGACAACCAGGGCAATAAGAACAACTGGCGGCAGGCGCTGGATTATATCCGCCAACACCCGGAACTGGACGAGATCATTTTTTCCGGCGGCGATCCGCTGATGGCCAAAGACAGCGAGCTGGAGTGGCTGGTCGGCGAGCTGGAGACCATCCCGCACCTGAAACGCCTGCGCATTCACACCCGTTTGCCGGTGGTGATCCCGGCGCGCATTACGCCGGCGCTGTGCCGCCTGCTGTCGGCCTCGCGCCTGCAGGTGCTGATGGTCACGCACATCAACCACGCCAACGAAATTGACCGCGAGCTGCAGAGCGCCATGGCCCAGCTGCGCCTCGCCGGTGTCACGCTGCTCAATCAAAGCGTGCTGCTGCGCGATGTCAACGATGACGCCGATACGCTGGCGGCGCTCAGCAACGCGCTGTTCGACGCCGGCATCCTGCCCTATTACATCCACGTGCTGGACAAAGTGCAGGGCGCGGCGCACTTCATGGTCAGCGACGATGAAGCGCGCGCCATCATGCAGGCGCTGCTGAGCAAGGTGTCCGGTTATCTGGTGCCGCGCCTGACGCGTGAGGTGGGCGGCGAACCAAGCAAAACGCCGATCGACCTGCGTCTGATGCAGGAGTGAGGCGCGTCAGACACTCCAATAGAAAAAAGGGCTTTCCCATTTTGAGAGCCCATTCTAATTTCTCAAACACTTTATATCTTTATGCATTCTATACATCTCTGAATTCCAAGTCCACACATCTAATGTAACTGACGATATTAAAGCATCAAGCGAATGTCGATATTAAACCATCAGAAACTAGATAAAGAACCCATCTGATAATTATCTAACCCATATCCAGCGGCTGCTCCTCCGTAAAAAACAGCCAAAATACAGCTCATTATTTAACATACTCACAGGAAGACTACGCAGCAATAAAAACGACCTGGCATCACTTGCATTAATACATCTTATGCTTTATTTTCCTGCAGTACTCAACACCACCACAAGAGATCGAAGAATATGCCAACAGCTAAAAAAAGATATCTTTGGGAGATAACCCTAGAGGCAATGGTACATTATAATCGCCCAGTCACACTTAAAGAAGTAACTAACTATATAAAAAATGAGATACCCAACTACAAAGAAACAAATACCTCACAAAATATAAGCATGTTGACCGTAAACTCTCCCGGTAGGGTCAATCACCATTCAAGTTTAAGTGAACGCCTATCTAACGAAGGTTTCCCCCGTGACAGGCTGTTCAAGATAGGCCGCGGACTTTATGAGATATATTCTCCTGAAAAACATGGCATATGGCAAATGTATAAGGAAAATGGAGAATATAAGATAAGGGAGTACTCAGGAACACTATTGTATGAAATAAAAAAAATAGAAGAAGACAATAGTATTAGTGAAACAACAAGAAAAGCGTTAATAGAGGCTAGAATAGGCCAAGGGAACTTCAGAAAACAAGTTATTGAGATTTTCAAAAGGTGTCCAGTAACTGGAGTAACCATGCCAGACATGCTAAGAGCCAGTCACATAAAACCCTGGAGAGAAAGTAATAACACTGAGCGCTTAGATCCTCACAACGGAATTATTCTATCCGCACACATTGATGTTTTATTTGACAAAGGTCATATCAGCTTCTCTAAAAAAGGAAAAATGCTCTTAAAAAAAGATGATATCGTGAAAGAAACGATTAGAGCATTGAAAATAGAGGCAAATACACAAATTAATTTCAGCACGGAAGCACAGATATACCTTGAATGGCATAGAAATTATTTTCAGTTTAAAGAGTGATAATTAACATTCCCATAAAAGAGGAATGCCGTGGCATTCCTCTTTTTTTATCTCTCTGCGGCGATTGGCCTCAGCGCCTTACGGGCACTTGTAAACCTGGCCGACCATTTTGCTGTCCAACGGCGCGAAGCTGGAGAGCAGATTCTGGCTTGGGCTGTTGGCGCCGTAAATGACGTTGCCGCCCATCTCCGCAGCCTTGTTGCGCAGATCGTTGGCCGCACCGCGCATGGAGCTGCCTTCACCGCCGTTGCCGGACAGCCAGTTGCTCTGGGTGCCGGTCACTTCACCCAGCAGCTGGCATTCCGCCGCCGGCTTGCTGTCGGTGAACTTGATCTGCTGACCCGCAGCGGTCAGTTCATGAGTGGTGCTGCAACCCGCCAGCAGCATCGCTGCCGAAAGACCCAGTAAGGCTTTAATCCGCATCTTGTTCCCCATTCGATGTTGAGAATTACGCAAAAGCTTATCAGAAAGCGATGCCATCTCTTAAGCATCCGTTGCCACGCTAGCGGGCCAACGTCTTGAGCGACAGCTGATAACTAACCAGTCTACCAGCTAAATCGCCCCGGGCGGCAAAAATATCATCAAATACAGTGCGGCGGCGTTATGCCCAACCGGCAGCGGCCGCTGATGCCTGAGCCTCCACTTCGCCCTGACGCGGTTCCTCCTCCGCCAGTTGGAATACCGCCACCGCCTGCGCCAGCAGCGCCGCCTGCTCCTCCACGCCGACGGCGGTGGTCGCCACCTCCTCCACCAGCGCGGCGTTCTGCTGGGTCACCTGATCCATCTGGGTCACCGCCACCCCGACCTGCTCAACGCCCTTGCTTTGCTCTTGCGACGCGTACGAAATGTTATCCATCAGCGACATCACCTGATTCACCGAACCGGCGATGGCATTCATCGTTTCGCCCGCCTGTTCCACCAGCCGCACGCCGGCGGCGATATCGCCGGTCACGCCGTCGACCAGGCCGCTGATCTCCTTGGCCGAAGTCGCGCAGCGCTGCGCCAGGTTGCGCACCTCGCCGGCCACCACCGCAAACCCCCGCCCCTGCTCACCAGCGCGCGCGGCCTCCACGGCAGCGTTCAACGCCAGGATATTGGTCTGGAAGGCGATGCCGTCGATCACGCTGGTGATGTCCCCCACCTGACGCGCGCTGTCGTTGATCGCCCGCATTTTGTCGACCGCGCTGGCCATCATCGTTTCGCCGTTGCGGGCGATGTCGGCGGTTTGGCTGACCATCCCGGCGGCCTGGTTGGCGTTATCGGCGTTTTGCCGCACCGTGGCGGTGATCTGTTCCATGCTGGCGGCGGTTTCCGTCAGCGCGCTGGCCTGCTCTTCGGTGCGGCTGGAGAGATCGGCGTTGCCGACGGCGATCTCATGCGTGCCGTGGTTGATCGACTCCACGCCATCACGCACCTGCTGCACGGTGGCGCTCAGCTCTTGCTGCATCGCCTGCAGGCTGGCGAACAACATGCCAATCTCATCGTTGCTGCGCGCCACGATCTTGCTGCGCAGATCGCCGCGCCCAACCTTTTGCAAGTGTTCAGCAATCTGGCGCAGCGGCAGGATCAGGCGCCGACGGAAGTCGCGCTGTACGGCGACCAGCAGCAGCAGGATCGCCGCCAGGGTACCGCTCAGCAGGCGAGCGAACACTTTCTGAGTCTGTTCCGCCTCCTCCACCGCCAGACGGTGGGCGGCGACCGTCGCCCGCATATAGTCGGCAAACTGGCTGTCCAACCGTTGGCGCACCTGACGCTTCTCGGCCGCCATGGCGTGCAGCCGCTCGATCAATGCCACCTGCGGCGTGTCGGCCAGCAGCGTCAACTCTTGCTTCAGCACCGCCTGCTGCGCCAGGTAAACCTTTTTCATCGCCTCGCCCAGCTCCGGGCGCGATACCGTCAAACCCGGCGTATCCCAGAACAGGTTGAAAGCGACATCGGCGCCGCGCAGCTCGCCGCGCGCCTCATCAATGCCCTGCTGAATATCGGCTCTGCTGGTCTGCGCCATACGCTCGAACGCCATGTTGTCGATCAGCGTCTGCGTTTGCAGCAAAGCACGCCAACTGCGGTTCAGCGCCGCTTCCTCGTCGGAGAAAGTGCTCATCCTGCCGATGCTGTTGCCGTTTTGCTGCATGAAATAGAAGGCGATGGCGCCGGTTCCCATGGGCATCAAGCCCAGCAGCAACAGCATTAACATCAGCCAGGTGGCTATTTTCACATTTTTCAGCATAAGTCGTCTCCGTTGACAGTCACCCCGGCGGGGGAAAATTCCCCGCCCGGTAGGGGCTATATCGGTACGAAACGACAACGGTTTAGGGTAAAAACAAAATAATGCAATAATTCATTCAGTGAACTAATAACGCGCTAAACAAACATTCTTTTTATTGATTTTTAAGATAAAAAAAACCCCGATCACTTGACCGGGGTTCTCAGCACACAAGCGTGTGGGGGATGATTACATCATGCCGCCCATGCCGCCCATGCCACCCATACCGCCTGCTGCGCCCAGATCCGGTGCGTCAGCCTTCGGCAGGTCGGTGACCATGCATTCGGTGGTGATCATCAGGCCAGCCACGGACGCCGCGTACTGCAGAGCAGAACGGGTGACTTTGGTTGGATCCAGGATACCCATCGCGATCATGTCGCCGTATTCTTCAGAGTAAGCGTTGTAGCCGTAGCTGCCTTCGCCCGCTTTCACCTGGTTGGCGATAACGGAAGCTTCTTCACCGGCGTTGACCACGATCTGACGCAGAGGGGCTTCCATTGCGCGCAGCGCAACTTTGATACCCACGTTCTGGTCTTCGTTGTCGCCTTTCAGCGCGGCGATTTTGCCTGCAACGCGGATCAGCGCTACGCCGCCGCCTGCAACCACGCCTTCTTCCACTGCGGCGCGGGTCGCGTGCAGGGCGTCTTCAACGCGGGCTTTCTTCTCTTTCATTTCAACTTCAGTGGCTGCGCCAACCTTGATAACGGCAACGCCGCCGGCCAGTTTCGCTACGCGCTCCTGCAGTTTTTCACGATCGTAATCAGAGGTCGCTTCTTCGATCTGCTGACGGATCTGAGCAACGCGGCCCTGGATGGTCGCTTCGTCGCCCACGCCATCGATGATGATGGTGGTGTCTTTGTTGATGACAACGCGCTTCGCCTGGCCCAGATCTTCCAGGGTGGCTTTTTCCAGCTCCAGACCGATCTCTTCAGAGATAACGGTACCGGCAGTCAGGGTAGCGATGTCCTGCAGCATGGCTTTACGACGGTCGCCGAAGCCAGGCGCCTTAACGGCGGCGACTTTCACGATGCCGCGCATGGTGTTGACCACCAGGGTCGCCAGCGCTTCGCCTTCAACGTCTTCAGCGATGATCAGCAGCGGTTTGCCTGCTTTGGCAACGGCTTCCAGCACCGGCAGCATTTCGCGGATGTTGGAGATCTTCTTGTCAGCCAGCAGGATGAACGGGCTTTCCAGCTCAACAGAACCGGTTTCCGGCTTGTTGATGAAGTATGGGGACAGGTAACCGCGGTCGAACTGCATACCTTCAACCACGTCCAGCTCGTCTTGCAGGCCGGTGCCTTCTTCAACGGTGATAACGCCTTCTTTGCCCACTTTCTCCATCGCTTCCGCGATCAGTTTACCCACGGTTTCGTCGGAGTTGGCGGAGATGGTGCCTACCTGAGCGATAGCTTTGGAATCGGAGCAAGGTACGGACAGTTTTTTCAGTTCTTCAACCGCAGCGACAACCGCTTTGTCGATGCCGCGCTTCAGATCCATCGGGTTCATGCCTGCAGCAACCGCTTTCAGACCTTCGGTGATGATGGATTGAGCCAGTACGGTTGCAGTGGTGGTGCCGTCGCCCGCCGCGTCGTTCGCTTTGGAGGCCACTTCTTTCACCATCTGAGCGCCCATGTTCTCGAACTTGTCTTCCAGTTCGATTTCACGCGCAACGGAAACGCCATCTTTGGTGATGGTTGGTGCGCCGAAAGATTTATCCAGCACTACGTTGCGGCCTTTCGGGCCCAGGGTCACTTTTACTGCATCAGCGAGAACATTCACGCCGCGGAGCATTTTCACGCGAGCGTCATTGCCGAATTTTACGTCTTTAGCTGCCATTGGTATTTCCCTTCAACTCGTTCAGTTCAGAAGATAAAGCGCAATTACGCTTCAACAATTGCCAGAATGTCGCTTTCGGACATGATCAACACTTCTTCATTGTCGATCTTCTCTGCTTTCACGCCGTAGCCGTCGTTGAAAATCACGATATCGCCAACTTTCACATCCAGCGGTTGGATGTTGCCGCTTTCCAGCACACGCCCTTTACCCACTGCAACCACTTCACCGCGAGTGGATTTACCCGCCGCAGAGCCAGTCAGGACGATGCCGCCAGCAGATTTTGATTCAACTTCTTTGCGCTTGACGATAACGCGGTCATGCAATGGACGAATACTCATTGAACGCTCTCCTGTAAGAAGGTCTCTATCAGATTTAGGGTTGTACACCGGATGGTTGTTATTACCGGCCTCGTGGCATTTGAGATGGGGGCGTTCCAGCCCCCTTCAAGGGGGCTAACGAAAAAAATTTCGCATTTTTGGCCGAACGGAGGCTACAGAGATGAAAAACGCGGCCTGGGCCGCGTTTTGTTAACGATCGTGAGGCTTGCGCTCCTCGTCCGGGCGGTGTTCCAGCACCGGGCGTTCGTCGTCCTTGCGCTGGAATTCGCCGTCGAAGGTGTTGCCGTTGGCGGCGTCGCCGCCCGTCCAACCGCCGGGGCGATACACCGACAGATGCGGCATCAGCTTCAGCGTCAACGATTTTTGCACCGGCGGCAGCAGCAGCAGCAGGCCGAGGAAGTCGGTGAAGAAGCCCGGAATCAGCAGCAGGAAGCCTGCCAACACCAGCGAAACGCTTTTCACCATTTCCGCCGCCGGGCTTTCGCCGGCCGCCAGTTTTTGCTGCATCTGCACGAAGGTTTTCATACCCTGATTGCGCACCAGCGAAATGCCGACGCAGGAACTGAACACCACCAGCAGCAGGGTGACAGCGACGCCGAGCACGGCGGCGACTTTGATAAAGATCGATATTTCTATGTAAGCCAGCAGAAATATCAGCAGTAGCGGTAACCAGCGCACCTGGTTCTCCTATCGGTAGGTAAAGCGCGGCCGCCACGGGGCGACGGCGCGAAAAAAGAGGCCGTAAACGGCCGACACCACTACAATGGGGACATCACCCTTTCATTTCAACCGAGAGCCGGTTTTTATTGCTAAAGTTCACAAACGTGAAAGAAGTCACAGAACCGGAAAAGGGCATATCCTTAAACACCATAAGGTGATCTGGATTCAGTCATTTCTTACCAACCAGCATATGATCTGGGCAGCAACGGGCGATTTGGTTAATCGTTTCACGCCCCAAGCCTTCGGCAATATTAATTTAGGCTGTGCCCTTTAGCCTTGACCTGACAAATTATTAATTCGGCAGCAACACATAGAGATAGAGAAGGTTCTCATGTCAAACAACATTCGTATCGAAGAAGACCTGTTAGGAACACGTGAAGTCCCCGCAGACGCTTACTACGGAGTTCATACTCTGCGTGCGATTGAAAACTTCTACATCAGCAACAGCAAAATCAGCGATGTCCCCGAGTTCGTTCGCGGCATGGTGATGGTGAAAAAGGCCGCGGCGATGGCCAACAAAGAACTTAAAACCATCCCGCGCAAAATCGCCGACGTGATCATCCAGGCCTGCGACGAGGTGCTGGATAAAGGCAAATGCATGGATCAGTTCCCGGTGGACGTGTTCCAGGGCGGCGCAGGCACCTCGCTGAACATGAACACCAACGAAGTGCTGGCGAACATCGGCCTCGAGCTGATGGGCCACCAAAAAGGCGAATACCAATACCTGAACCCGAACGATCACCTCAATAAATGCCAATCCACCAACGACGCCTACCCGACCGGGTTCCGCATCGCGGTGTACGCCTCCAACCAGAAGCTGATCGACGCCATCAACCAACTGCGCGAAGGCTTCGATCGCAAGGCGAAAGAGTTCGAAACCATCCTGAAGATGGGTCGCACCCAGCTGCAGGACGCGGTGCCGATGACTCTCGGCCAGGAATTCCACGCCTTCAGCGTGCTGCTGAACGAAGAAACCCGCAACCTGCACCGCACCGCGGAGCTGCTGCTGGAAGTGAACCTGGGCGCCACCGCCATCGGCACCGCGCTCAACACCCCGGAAGGCTATCAACCGCTGGCGGTGCAAAAACTGGCGGAAGTCAGCGGCCTGCCGGTCGTGCCGGCGGAAGACCTGATCGAAGCCACCTCCGACTGCGGCGCCTACGTGATGGTGCACAGCGCGCTCAAACGCCTGGCGGTGAAACTGTCCAAAATCTGTAACGACCTGCGCCTGCTCTCCTCCGGCCCGCGCGCCGGCCTGAACGAAATCAACCTGCCGGAGCTGCAGGCGGGGTCGTCCATCATGCCGGCCAAAGTGAACCCGGTGGTGCCGGAAGTGGTCAATCAGGTGTGTTTCAAGGTGATTGGCAACGACACTTGCGTTACCATGGCGGCCGAAGCGGGCCAGCTGCAGTTGAACGTGATGGAGCCGGTGATCGGCCAGGCGATGTTCGAGTCGATCCACATCCTGACCAACGCGTGCTACAACCTGCTGGAAAAATGCATTAACGGCATCACCGCGAATAAAGAAGTCTGCGAACACTACGTCTTCAACTCGATCGGTATCGTCACCTATCTGAACCCGTTCATCGGCCACCATAACGGTGACATCGTCGGGAAGATCTGCGCCGAAACCGGCAAGAGCGTGCGTGAAGTGGTGCTGGAACGCGGCCTGCTGACCGAAGCCGAGCTGGATGACATCTTCTCCGTGGAGAACCTGATGCACCCGGCCTATAAAGCCAAACGCTATACGGATGAAAATGAACAATAACAGACCTACCCGGTAGCCCTGAAAGGCACGCTAAATCCTCTGGATAGCGTGCCTTTTTACTTTCCGGCGCCCACAAAATTTTAACGTTTTATTTTCAATTTACACCCTAAATCATTGGGACTGCATCAAGGCGGCGAGAGCGCAAGTCCCCAGGAGCTTACTCAAGTAAGTGACTGGGGTCAGTGATCGCAGCCAACACCGATGCAGTTTCAAGGATGACGGGAAATCTCATTTTAAGGAGTAAACACTATGCTAGCCTTGGAATTGGTTATCGTTCTGCTGGCCATCTTTTTAGGGGCCAGGTTGGGCGGTATCGGTATCGGGTTCGCGGGGGGATTGGGCGTTCTGGTCCTGGCGCTGATCGGCGTCAAGCCGGGCAGCATTCCCTTCGACGTGATTTCCATCATCATGGCGGTGATCGCGGCGATCTCCGCCATGCAGGTCGCCGGGGGGATGGACTATCTGGTACAGCAGACCGAAAAGCTGCTGCGCAAGAACCCCAAGCACATCACCATTCTCGCCCCTATCGTCACCTACTTCCTGACCATCTTCGCCGGCACCGGCAACATCTCGCTCTCGGCGCTGCCGGTGATCGCCGAAGTGGCGAAAGAACAGGGCATCAAGCCTTGCCGGCCGCTGTCGACCGCCGTGGTGTCCGCCCAGATCGCCATCACCGCCTCGCCGATCTCCGCCGCGGTGGTGTACATGTCTTCGGTGATGGAAGGCCACGGCGTCAGCTACCTGCATCTGCTGATGGTGGTGATCCCGTCCACCTTCTGCGCCGTGCTGGTGATGTCGCTGCTGGTGACCTGGCTGTTCGACTCCAAGCTGTCTAACGATCCGGTCTACCTGAAACGCCTGGAAGAAGGCCTGATCACCCTGCGCGGCAACAACGCGCTGGAGATCAAACCGCGCGCCAAAGCCTCGGTGCTGCTGTTCCTGCTGGGCGTGCTGTGCGTGGTGGCCTACGCCATCATCAACAGCCCGGGCCTGGGCCTGGTGGCCAAGCCGCTGATGAACACCACCAACGCCATCCTGATCATCATGCTGAGCGTCGCCACGCTGACCACCCTGCTGTGCCGCGTCGACACCGACATGGTGCTGAACTCCAGCACCTTCAAGGCCGGCATGAGCGCCTGTATCTGTATCCTCGGCGTCGCCTGGCTGGGCGACACCTTCGTGCAGGCCAACATCGACTGGATCAAAGAGACGGCAGGCAGCGTCATTCAGGCTCACCCGTGGCTGCTGGCGGTGATCTTCTTCTTCTGCTCGGCGCTGCTGTACTCGCAGGCCGCCACCGCCAAGGCGCTGATGCCGATGGCGCTGGCGCTGAACGTGTCGCCGCTGACCGCCGTCGCCTCCTTCGCCGCCGTATCCGGCCTGTTCATCCTGCCGACCTACCCGACGCTGGTCGCCGCGGTGCAGATGGACGATACCGGCACCACGCGCATCGGCCGCTTCGTGTTCAACCATCCGTTCTTCATTCCCGGCACCATGGGCGTGATTTTCGCGGTGGTATTCGGCTTCCTGCTCGGCAGCATCATGCTGTAACGCTTCGACCGGGGCTGCGGCCCCGGTTTTCCTTCTGGCGATAAACTCGCCTTCTAGCCAATCCGCCTTCAGGGTATAGTGCCCATTCGAACCGAAGAGAGGGCTGAAGATGTCTGATTGCGAAGCTGTCGTCATACTCTGTACCGCACCCGATGAAGCCAGCGCCCAGGAACTGGCGGCGCGGGTCTTGGGCGATAAGCTGGCGGCCTGCGCCACGCTGCTGCCCGGCGCCACCTCGCTGTATTACTGGGAAGGGAAGCTGGAACAGGAATACGAGGTGCAGATGCTGTTCAAAAGCGATCGCCGCCGTCAGCAGGCCCTGCTCGACACCCTGAAACAACATCACCCCTACCAGACGCCCGAGCTGCTGGTATTGCCGGTGATGGCCGGAGATAAAGACTACCTGTCATGGATCAACGCTTCATTAAACTGATTTTGCTGCTGTGCAGCCTGTTCTTCCTGCCGCAGGCGGCGCAGGCCTCGCTGTTCGCACCGACGGGCGGCAGCCAGTTCGTGCCCGTCGATCGGGCTTTTGCTTTCGATTTCAAACAGCAAGGCAGCCAGGTGACGCTGAACTGGCAGATCCGCCCCGGCTATTACCTGTATCGTCAGCAGATCAAACTGGTGCCGCAACAGGCGACGCTCGGCGCCTTTACCCTGCCGGAAGGTTTGAGCCACAAGGACGAGTTCTTCGGCGAAGTCGCCATCTTCAAGCAGCAGCTTAATCTGCAGGTGCCGCTGCAACAGGCGGCGGCCAACGCCAGCCTCAGCGTCACCTATCAGGGCTGCGCCGAGGCCGGCTTCTGCTATCCGCCGGAAACCCGGGTGATCCCGTTGGACGCGGTCAGCGCCGCAGCAGCCGCACCGCTTTCGGCCTCTGCACCGGCTGAAGCGCCCGCCGCACCGGCCAGCCTGCCGTTTTCGCCGCTGTGGGCATTGCTGATCGGCATCGGTATCGCCTTCACGCCGTGCGTGCTGCCGATGTACCCGCTGATCTCCGGCATCATTCTCGGCCGCGACCGGCCGCAAAGCAGCGGCCGCATTCTGGCGCTGGCGGTGGTTTACGTGCAGGGCATGGCGCTCACCTACACCCTGCTCGGGTTGGTGGTGGCCGCCGCCGGGCTGCAGTTCCAGGCGGCACTGCAACATCCTTATGTCTTGATCGGCCTGTCGGTGCTGTTCATCGCCCTGGCGCTGTCGATGTTCGGCCTCTATTCCCTGCAGCTGCCTTCCGCACTGCAAACCCGGCTGGCTAACTGGAGCAACACCCAGCGCGGCGGCTCGCTGACCGGCGTATTCCTGATGGGCGCCCTGGCCGGGCTGATTTGCTCGCCCTGCACCACCGCGCCGCTCAGCGCCATCCTGCTGTATATCGCCCAGAGCGGCAATCTGTGGGCCGGCGGCGGCACGCTGTACCTGTACGCGCTGGGGATGGGCATTCCGCTGGTGATCGTCACCCTGTTCGGCAACCGCCTGCTGCCACGCAGCGGCCCGTGGATGCAGTACGTGAAGGAGGCCTTCGGCTTCGTCATTCTGGCGCTGCCGGTGTTCCTGCTGGAGCGAGTGATCGGCGATCTGTGGGGCATGCGTTTGTGGAGCCTGCTCGGCCTGGCATTCTTCGGTTGGGCCTTCGCCCTGAGCCTGAGAAGCGCGCGCGGCTGGGCTCGCGCCTTGCAACTGCTGCTGCTGGCGGCGGCGGTGATCGCCGCACGGCCGCTGCAAGATTGGGCTTTCGGCGCCGACCAGGCGCAGCAGGCCGCTCAGCCGCACCTGGCCTTTACCCGTATCAACAACGTCGAACAGCTCGATCTGGCGCTGCAACAGGCGCGGGGCAAGCCGGTGATGCTCGATCTGTACGCCGACTGGTGCGTGGCCTGTAAAGAGTTCGAGAAATACACCTTCAGCGATGCGGCGGTACAGGCGAGCCTGGCCAACGCGGTGCTGCTGCAAGCGGACGTGACCGCCAACAGCGCAGAACAGGCTGCGCTGCTGAAGCATCTGCAGGTGTTGGGGCTGCCGACGATCCTGTTCTTCGATCCGACAGGCCGCGAGCTGACGGCCGAGCGGGTCACCGGCTTTATGAAGGCGGAAGCCTTCAACGCGCATTTGCAGAAAGTGATGCGATAAATAACACTGAGGTTCTGAACCGAAGAGGAGGAAGCACAAGTGCAACGTGAACACGTCCTTGATACCGCGCTGGGCCTGTTGGAACAACAGGGCCTGGCGACCGCCACATTAGAGATGCTGGCGGAAAAACTCGACGTTCAACCCGGCGATCTCAAACGGTTCTGGCCGGATCGCGAAGCGCTGCTGTACGACTGCCTGCGCTATCATGGCCAGCAGATAGACACCTGGCGCCGCCAGCTGCTGCTGGACGAAAATCTGAGCCCGCAGCAAAAGCTGCTGGCGCGCTATGACGTGCTGGCGGAATACGTGCAGCAAGACCGCTACCCCGGTTGCCTGTTTATCGCCGCCTGCAGCTTCTTCCCGGAAACGGATCACCCGATCCACCAACTGGCGGAGCAGCAAAAGCTGACTTCGCTGGAGCTGACCCGCGAACTGCTGCGCGACATGGACGCCGACGACGCCGATATGGTGGCGCAGCAAATGGAGCTGATTCAGGAAGGTTGCCTGAGCAAACTGCTGGTAAAACGCCAGCTCCAGGACGTATCGGTCGCCAAACGGCTGGCGGAAGACATCTTGCAGGTGGCGCAATGCCGCCGTAACGGGGCGCTGAGCTGAATCTGCAGGGTCGGCGGCGCAGCCAACCCAAGGCGCTCTCTCTGACAGGCGCATTTTTTGCGCCCTTTGCCTGAAAAGCCAGCAACCGGACGCATTTTAGCGTCTTTCACGCATAAAGCCGTTGACGGCTTTATGCCAATACGGTTTAATGCTGCCCGTTGCCCGGATAGCTCAG
>NZ_WLYN01000030.1:0-1498 GCF_009707615.1 Serratia sp. YC16
TCGGTGATCGCCGGCGGCCGCCAGGATTTGCCGTAGGTGGTATACAGCTCCAGCCACTCCACGCCGGGACGCACCGCCAGCGCCAGCGTCGGCGACAGCTTGCCCTGATCGCGATCGACGTTCCACTCCTGCTGCGTGGTGGTCGCCAGACAGTTACGCAGCCGCAGCTGTTTACAGGGATTCTCCGCCGTATACGGGAAGTCGGCGTAGCTCAGACCGGTCTGGCCGCGCAGGCGATAGCGGTCGTAACGCAGCCCGCCTTCCAGCGTCAGCCAGCCGTCGTAGTCGTAGGTCAGGTTGGCGAACAGGCTGCCGACCGAGCGGTTGCCGGCCGGTGTTACCCCTTCCATGCCCTGACGGGAAGAGTCGCTGGTGGCCTTGTCGTAATAGAACTCCAGCCCGTAGTTGGCGCGGAAGTCATGCCCCGGTGCCAGGCTGAAACGCGAGGTGTTTTGCGCCTGTGCGCCATAGGTGCGCAGGCGAGTGCGCGTCGCGTAGCCGTTGTTCAGCAGCGTGCTGGTGCTGTAGGTATCGCTGTCGTCCTGAGTATCGACGTAATACAGCTTGGCCTGAAAATCGAGCCAGTCGACGCCTTCCGGCGCCAGGCTATAGTCGAACGCCGCGTTGCGCGCCATCACGTCGCTGTAGCCGGTGCGCTTCCAGCCCAGTTCATAGGGCGGCCGGGTGCCCAGGTTGGTCAGCGTGCCGGCGATCGGCGACGCGGTCTGGGTCTGCAGATAACTCAGCTGCAGGCGCTGGTTGGCGGGCAGGTTCCAGCCCACCTTGGCCAGTCGCGAGTGCATGCGGTAATCAGTGTCGGGGATTTTGTTGTTCTTGATGCTCTCGGCGTAGCGATCGTAATTGCCGGTGTCGTTATTGATACGAATGTTGCCGATGTCGCCCTTATTGCCGGGCCAATAGTCGCCGAGGTGGCGTTCGCTGGCGGCCAGCAGGATATCGCCGGTTTCGTTGCCCAATGCCAGTATGCCGCTGCCGATGAAGTGGGTGCCGTTATCGCCGGTGCTGGCGTGCAGCTTGCCGCCCAGCTCTTTGCCCGGCGCCAGGAAATCGCTCGCGCTGACGGTATTGAACGTCGCGATGCCGCCAAGCGTGCCGGCGCTGCCCATGCCACCGGTGGTGCCCTTGTCGATGGTTACGCCGGACAGCAGCTCGGAATCGATATACATGGTGCCGTTACGCTGGCCATGACCGCTCTTTTGAAAATTCTGCCGCATGCCATCGATATTCATGTTCACCCGGCCATAGTCTTGTATGCCGCGGATGTTGACCGACAGCGCCGGATCTTGCTGGCTGACGCTGGAATAGGCGCCCGTGGTCTGTTCCAGAATATCGGCCGCGTGCCGCGCCGGGCGGTTGTCCATCTGTTCGCGGCTGATGACGCTGACCGAGCGCGGTTCGTCGTAAACCCAGTCGTTGACGCTCATGCCGCCGGCCCCCAGCACCGTCAGGCTATCCAGCGCCAGCGCGCCGCCATCGC
>NZ_WLYN01000032.1:0-1224 GCF_009707615.1 Serratia sp. YC16
AATAATTTTCTGAGTGATTTTTCCTGCAACTTTTGGCGTTCTTCACGTGTGTTTGCACACATGATACCCACCAAAACTGTGGATAATGCAGCACTCAGCCCGTTGGCGTATCGATGGGCAGGATGAGTGAGGGATTGTCATTGCGAACGGCGCCGACGGCGGGCGATCCCGGTTGCCAGACGAAATCCTCTGCCTGCAGGCTGTACACGTCAGCCTGCATTTGACCAGAGGGCGGGACTAAGCGGGTGTCGAGCCAGTCGCGTGCGGCCGTCGGTCTCTGCTGCGTACAGCGCCGCAAAGAACAGCGGCAGGCCTTGCCTCAGCAAGAGCCCACGGGAGGAACGGCGGACGGCCTTACAAAATGACGCCAATAAAATTGCGACTGGCAATGGCATCAATGGGACGGCCAGAGACGAAAGTCAGTACGTTATGCCAGGAGCTTGGGATAACCCGACAAACGCTGTACCGCCACATTTCCCCTGATGGCCCACTGCGAGCTGACGGTATAAAGCGGCTCAACCGGGGATAATTTTAGCGGACGGAAAAATCTGGAGTTCCGGCGTAGAACCCCGAATAAGGAATAATCCTTAATTCATTTCAGGATTATTAATTCCATCTAAAACCTCTTGGCAATATTCTTTTTTATAGGCTTCATCATTACTTAATGACTTAACCAAAAAATCAGCATTTTTCCAACCATTATCCCAATGCGTATCGAACCCTGACTGTTCATACTTTAATGTTCTAGTTAATGAGTCTTTTATTTGTTTTTTATATTTATCAATTTTCTCATTGGTTGCCCCACAAACATCATGTGCAACACGAGCATTTGAGCCAGAAAAACCTATTGCTGAAATTGCCATCGCTTCATTTGATTTGTCGAAATCATTCGCATATGCCACAGCATTAGATAAAGCGAATATGACAAGAGCAGGTATGGTTTTTTTGTATGAAATCATCTTTCACCTCTAACTCATTGATTGTTCATGGGGTCAGTTTGGATATCGAAAATTATTGTACATTAAGGCTGCTTTTTAATCAGTCTCAACTTCTTTATAGAAGGCCTGAATGCGACAAACTTGGGAAGTACTGTAGCCTATCGCGTCTGCTGTTTCTCGGATGCTCAGTTTCTTAATCTGTCGGTAGTGCCTGATCCATCCTGCTCGCTCCATCTCACCGCTGGCGCGCACGAAATAAGTGGCATTAGGATGGCGCACCAGCAGC
>NZ_WLYN01000033.1:0-771 GCF_009707615.1 Serratia sp. YC16
CCTACGTTCTCACCAGCACGGCCTTCGTCCAGCAGTTTGCGGAACATTTCAACGCCAGTACAGGTAGACTTAACGGTGTCTTTGATACCAACGATTTCAACTTCTTCGCCAACTTTGATGATACCGCGCTCAACACGACCGGTAACAACGGTACCACGACCGGAGATGGAGAATACGTCTTCGATTGGCAGCAGGAACGGCTTGTCGATAGCACGCTCTGGCTCTGGGATGTAGCTGTCCAGGGCTTCGGCCAGTTCGATGATTTTCGCTTCCCACTCAGCTTCGCCTTCCAGCGCTTTCAGCGCGGAACCGCGGATTACTGGCAGGTCGTCGCCTGGGAAGTCGTAAGCGGACAGCAGTTCGCGAACTTCCATTTCTACCAGTTCCAGCAGCTCTTCATCATCAACCATGTCGCATTTGTTCATGAATACGATGATGAAAGGAACGCCAACCTGACGACCCAGCAGGATGTGCTCACGGGTCTGAGGCATTGGGCCGTCAGTCGCAGCTACAACCAGGATCGCGCCGTCCATCTGAGCAGCACCGGTGATCATGTTTTTCACGTAGTCGGCGTGCCCTGGGCAGTCAACGTGCGCGTAGTGACGAGTCGGGGTGTCATACTCAACGTGAGAGGTGTTGATGGTGATACCACGAGCTTTTTCTTCTGGTGCGTTATCGATCTGGTCGAAAGCACGTGCAGAACCGCCGTAGGTTTTAGCCAGTACGGTGGTGATCGCTGCAGTCAGGGTAGTTTTACCGTGGTCAACGTGG
>NZ_WLYN01000034.1:0-768 GCF_009707615.1 Serratia sp. YC16
GATCCGGCCAGCTGGCGCAGCGCCGAGTTCAATGCCAACTGGGGGCTGGGGGCGATCCATGCCGATGAGGCCTACGCCGCCGGCTATACCGGCAAAGGGCAGAAGGTGGGCATTTTCGACACCCCGGTTAACCACCATCCCGAGTTCGCTGGCGACGGCAAACTGATCAACGTCGTCACCGAAGGCTACCGCGCCTATACCGACCCGCACCGGCCGGGGATCAACGCCGGCGATCGCTTTTACTTCGACGGCACCTTCCATTTCTATAGCGGGGCGACATTGAGCAACCACGGGGTGCACGTCGCGGGGATCAGCGCGGCCAACCGCGATGGCACCGGCATGCACGGCGTGGCCTTCGATTCGCAGGTGATCAGCGTCGATAACGACAACGACGGCCCGGCTTACGGAGAATTCCTCGGTCTGGACGGCGCCGTCACCAATGCCGGCTGGCAGGCGATGATCAAGAGCGGCGCGCGGGTGATCAACAACAGCTGGGGCGTCAGCATTCCCGACTTTCTGTCCGACGGCGGCCGCGATCCTAATGCGCTGCACTTTGAGCTGAAGGATGCGCAGGAACAGTTCGATCAGGTCAAACCGCTGCTCGGCAGCCTGGCCGGCGCAGGTTATCAGGGCGCTATCGACGCCGCGCGCAAGAATATTCTGGTGCTGTTCGCCGCCGGCAACGACGGCAACTACAACCAGCCGGACGTGATCAGCGGCTTGGCCTACTTTGTGCCGGATATCGCGCCGAACTGGCTGTCGGTCGCC
>NZ_WLYN01000035.1:0-580 GCF_009707615.1 Serratia sp. YC16
GCCGACCTCCGCGCTCGATCCCGAATTGGTCGGCGAAGTGCTGGATGTGATTAAGGGGTTGGCCGATCTGGGGGTCACGCTGGTGGTGGTGACGCATGAAATCGGCTTTGCGCGCGAAGCGGCGGATCGGGTGGTGTTTATGGTCGACGGCCAGATCGTCGAGCAAGGCGACGCCAGGCAGGTGCTGGCCCAACCGCAGCATCCGCGCACCGTCAATTTCCTCAACAAGGTATTGTGATGGTCGGGGCGCCGCAGCGCCCCGCATGGCCGCTTACCGGCCGGCGAAACGTCGCTTCTCGGCGGCGAAATCCAGCGGACGAATATCCTGCTGGTTTTTGTCCTCTTCGGTCAGCAACGCCGGGGGAATAAACCAGGTCACCTCGAACAGCAGCCCGTCCGGATCGTGGCCGTAAATGCTTTTGTGCACGCCGTGATCCTCTTCCAGCCCGAGAATGCCGCGTTCGGCCAACTGGTGACGAATGCGCTCCAGCTCTTCCAGGCTGTCCACTTCCCAGGCCAGATGGTACAGCCCGGCCGCTGGCTCATGCTCCGCCGGCGGCTCGCCGTTGGCGCGAAACAC
>NZ_WLYN01000036.1:0-421 GCF_009707615.1 Serratia sp. YC16
ACCATGACCGTCGCCTGGTAATCTCGCCGACTCTGGAGCGCCATCGTGGCGCTCCTTTATTCATTCGAGTAATAATATTCCCATTCATCATTTTCATTATCCCAAACCAGTTCATCCAGGCTGACGCCTTGTTTGCATGAAACCTGCGACCCGCTTAAAAATAAATAAAGTTTTTAATCTTTTAGCGAGACATTCTCGCGTTCTTATTCTATTAATTAATCTGTAAATAGATTAATGCATTTGACTCATTTTTCGGGCTTTTTGGCAGGCTTCTCTACTACGGCAAGGAACCATGATGAAAAAGACTCTGGCGGCATTAACCTCGGCAGCTATTCTGCTGTGCGCCTCTGGTGCCACCTACGCGGCAGGCACCATTCAGGGCACGCTGGGCGTGACCCTGACCATCGGCGCCGGCTGCGTG